>NZ_JAIHLQ010000031.1 GCF_019733355.1 Pseudomonas baetica
TGGCGTCCCCTAGGGGACTCGAACCCCTGTTACCGCCGTGAAAGGGCGGTGTCCTAGGCCACTAGACGAAGGGGACACACTACAACATTCACTCCCTGCTTCGTTTCGCTGTGTGCTTTACGCTGCAAGTGGCGCGCATTCTATGGATGGATTGAGAGGTCGTCAACCCCCTGATATAAATTTATTTAAATCAATGACTTCGACCTGCTTTACGAGGCCAATCGGGCTTTTCCGTCGCCCGGCGTTTGACGCCTATATTCCGGCGGTCGCCAAGGCGTTATAGTCCACCGCACAGTGATGGCAATCTGCACATCAAGGGCCAGCATTCATATATGCAACAAACGGCCGATACAGATTGCACCTGCCGATCCAATTCGTCGAGCGGCGCTAGGCGCACAAATGCCCAGCCACTACACTCGCATGCGAACCCTATAAAGAGGTCTTACCGGTGACACCACTCATGATCACCCTGCTAGTCATAGCCGGGATCGCAATTCTGATCGCCATTGGCTATATGAACCATGTGGTGGAAAACAGCAAACTGGAGAAGGCCCGCACCAAAGTCGAACTCAACGACCGCCTGCGTCGCTGCGGCGAACTGACCGAGACTTTTCCAGGCCAATTCATGACGCCTGCACTCAAGCTGCTGCTAACCCGCCTGGAACTCAACGTCTGCCAGCGTCTGTTAAACCTTGAGAAAACCAGTGCAACGACTAAAGCACGCATCACTGAACTGAGCGCACTGGTAGCCCAGGGCGAGTCGATCCCGATCAACAATCCGCCGGCACCGATCCTGACCGAAGCCAAAGCCAAAGACGTGCGCTTCCTGCTCGAAGCCCTCCACGGCCAGATCACCCGTGCCGCCCATGATGGGTTCCTGCCACCGAACGAAGCCAAGCACTGGGTTCGCGAAGTCCGCCACATTCTGGTGCTGCTGCACATTGAGTTTTTCAACAACCTCGGCCAACAATCTCTGCAACAAAACCAACCAGGCCAGGCCCGCCTCGCCTTCGAGCGCGGCGTGCAATACCTGCGCAAACAGCAGGATCCGCAGATCTACTCCGAACAACTGCAATACCTGGAAAAACTCCTCGCCCGCGCCAACGCCCAAGTCATGGACAAGATTGCGCCAGTTGAAGGTGAAGAGAACCAACTGACCGCTGGCCTCAAAGATGCCGAAACCGATGCGGACTGGAAGAAGAAAGTGATCTACGACTGATCGCTGACGTTGAAAGTGAAGCCACCGAGAGGTGGCTTTTTTGTGGACATGTGGTTGGGGCCCAGCCTCACAGAAGTTACATCCCAATTCGCGAGCAAGCCCACAGTTTGAACCGAGTACACCTGCCAGGTCGTCAAGTCATCAAAGCCGAAAATGCCCGACCATCCCGCGCAACTCGCCCCCCAACTGCGCCAGTTCAACACTCGAGGCTGCATTCCCACGCATTGCAATCGACGACTGATCGGCACTCGCGCGAATACTCGTCACACTGCGATTGATCTCCTCCGCCACTGAACTCTGCTCCTCGGCCGCCGCCGCAATCTGTTGATTCATCTGCTGAATCAACGAAACAGCCGCCGCAATACTCCCCAACGCACTCTCCGTCTGCAAGGCATCACTGACGGCCAGCTTCACCAGCTCACCACTGCTCTGAATCTGCTGCACCGAAGAATGCGCCGCCGAGCGCAAAGCACTGACCAAACGCTCGATCTCCTCGGTCGATTGCTGCGTACGCTTGGCCAAAGCGCGAACCTCATCGGCCACCACCGCGAAGCCCCTGCCCTGCTCCCCGGCCCGCGCCGCCTCGATCGCCGCATTCAACGCCAAAAGATTGGTTTGCTCGGCCACACTTTTGATCACCCCCAGCACCGTGCCGATATTCTGGATTTCGGCACTGAGGCTTTCGATACTGGAACTGGCCGAAGTCGCCGAATCAGCCAGTTGCTCGATCCGCGCCATGCTCTGGCGTACCACCTGCTGACCACTCTCAACCTTGTCATCCGCCGTCTGCGCCGCCAACGCAGCCTCTTCCGCGTTGCGCGCAACATCATGGACAGTGGCGGTCATCTGATTCATGGCCGTGGCCACCTGCTCGGTTTCTTCCTTCTGACTGCTGACCTCTAGGTTGGTCTGTTCGGTCACGGCCGACAGCGATTGTGCCGAACTGGCCAACTGCTCAATACCGGCCTGCAACCCGCTGACAATCTTGCTCAAGCCCGCCCCCATCTGCTGCATCGCCAACATCAGTTGACCAATCTCGTCACGACGGGTGACCTCGACCGTGGCACTCAGATCTCCGGCAGCGATCTGCTGCGCAACTTGAATCACGCTGCGCAACGGCGCGACGATCAAACGGGTAATCACCCACGCAGCGATCAAACCGACAAGCAGTGCCAGCGCCGATGAGCCAATGATCAGCAGCGCGTTCTTCTTCAGCTCAGCCTGCATCGCGCTGTCTTGCGCGACATAAGCCTGATTCACCCGCTCTACCACCTGCGCGGCACGCTCGTGCAGTTGTTCATAAACAGTCTTTTCCTGAGCCAGCAGCCCGGTGTACTCAGCCAGTTTTTCGTTGAAACCTGCGATGTGCCCCAAGACTTCGTTGAGCACCGTCAGATAGCCTTCGTCCTTGACCGTGGACTTCAACTCATCAGCCTGCGCCTGGGCTTGGGCAGCCTGTTCGATTTTGCCTTTGTCGGCATTGTCGGCATCACCTTTGCGGCTTTGATCCAGTCGAACCCGCGCCTCATTCATCGCTTGCAGCATCAGCTTCGACACCTGACTGACCTGACTGGCCTGCTCAATGAATTGCGCGCCATCCTTGCCCTCGGAATCCTTCAAGGTATACGCACCGTCGTCCGCCAGCCCGGCCTGCAACAAGTCGAGATTGTTGGCCACACTGGAAACCGACCAACTGGCCATTTCCAGCGCCAGATCCTTGGCTTGGGTCAGCGAAACGAACTCATCAAATGCCTTGCGATAGGCCGCCAGCGACTGCTCGACATCCGTCATCACTGGCACGTTGACCGATGATTGCGCCTTGAGCTCATTGGCCCGGGCAATAAGCCCGTCCACGCCCTCACGCACGGCATCGGCGGTTTTAGGATCACCGCGCAAGGCGTATTCCTGCTCGAGCAAGCGAACGTTGAGCAGGCCGCTATTGAGCGAGGACATCTGTTTGAGCCCGTCGAAACGCTGGCTGATGGTTTGCAGAGACCAGACACCAATGGCTGCTACCAGCGCGGTCAGCAGCAAGACCAACGCAAACCCGATACCCAGTTTTTTTGCCATACCAAGGTTGGCAAAACGTGCTTGCACGGCCGAAATCATTGCGCGTAGTCCCCTGCCAAAGTCTGTTGATGAAGAGTCGCAATGGCCATGAACCAGCACAAGTCTCTGGCGTCGGAATAATGGCAAAAAGCTACGCCCGCGTCGTTTTCAGAACACTTGAGGTCGATCCGAACCGGTATTGCGAAAGAACTGGCGGGCGCGCGGATCACAGGCGTAGGCCACGTTGATGCGATGCCATTCGCCAGCCTCGCCACTGGGGCTGAAGGCATCTGGAGCTGAAAGCAACACTCCGCAGCGTTGGGCCTGCCTGGACACTCGAGCCTGATCGGTCATTCGCGCACGCGCCCAGATAAACAATCCGCCCGTCGGTTTGCCGAAAACCTCCCAATCAGCATCCTCCAGAGCCTGTAACGCCGCTGCGCGATCGGCATTCAAGCGCTGCCGCTGACGCTGCACCAGTTTGCGGTATGCGCCGGTTGACATCAGGCTGGCCAGCACCGCCTCGGAAAATCTTGAGCATCCCAGACCACTGATCATCTTGACCCGAGCCAGCCGTGCAACCAACTCGCTATCGGCCAATACGAACCCCACTCGCAAAGAGCTGCTCAGTGTCTTGGAAAAGCTGCCGACATAGATGACCCGCTCCTCATCGTCCAGTGCAGCCAGGCGCGTACCATTGCCAGTGTGCAAGTCCGCGTAGACATCGTCTTCGATCAAGCGCACATCGTAGGTCCTGCTCAACTGCACGATGCGCTGAGCCACTGCCGGTGTCAGGGAACTGCCGGTGGGGTTGTGGTGATGGCTGTTGATGAAAAACGCACTGGGCTGAAACTGACGCAGCAGAGCCTCAAGCGCTTCGATATCCGGCCCGTTCGGCATTCGACGCACTTCGAGCATGCGCACGCCATGCAGCCGCAACAGGTCGAACAGCGGTGCATATCCCGGTGTTTCGACCACGACACAATCGCCGGCCTTGAATAATGTACGAACGATCAGATCCAGCGCATGGCTGGCACCGCCAGTGCTGAGTATCTGCGTGCTGCAGGCCTCAATGCTGAACAGTTTGAGTCGCTTGACGATCTGTTCGCGTAACGCTGCAAGGCCCAGTGGCGTGCTGTAGTTGAACAGGCTCGCCATGTCGGTACGCGCCACTTCACGCAATGCATAGCTGAGGTCGTCGGGCTCGCGCCAGCTTTCGGGTAAACCACCACCACCGAGTTTCAAGCCGCTTGAAGTGCCGCACACGGTATCGCACCAGGCCTGCCGGCCCTCGCATGGCACCGACTCCTCCTCCAGGCTCTGGTTCGACGGCGACGGCGCCACGATAAACCCCGCGCCCTGACGCGTGGTCAGAACGCCTTGCGCTACCAACCGCTCGCATGCCTCGACGACACATGACTGACTGAGCAGATTACCCCGGGCGATTTGCCGAACAGAGGGCAAGCGGGTGGCCGGCGGTACCCCGCTTTGCAGGATCCAGTCAGTCAGCCCGTCAACAATCTGCTGTACGACCGGCACCATTGCCTGTCGATCAATTCTCAATTCCATGAGCAAGCAAACTCCTGTCCGTTTTGCTGGCGGCAGTAAATCACAGCCACGCCGCACAGGCTGTGCGACAACGCCGCCAAAAGCGACCGTTCTAATCATTTGATACACATTGTTTATCGGTTTAACGGAACTGACGGCGATCCATAAAAAAGAAAACCCGCACGAAGGCGGGTTCTTTCAAGCGGCGCTTTTTCAGAACGCGGTGACGCCACCGTCCACGGCCAAAGAATGTCCCGTGGTGAACGCAGCACCATCGCTGCACAGATACAGCACGGCACTGGCGATTTCTTCGACCTTGCCGATGCGGCCTACCGGATGCATGGCGTTGGCAAACTCGCCCTTCTTCGGATCAGCCTCGTAGGCACGGCGAAACATATCGGTATCAATCACGGCCGGGCATACCGCGTTGACGCGAATTTTCTTCTTCGCATATTCGATGGCTGCCGATTTGGTCAGACCGATCACCGCATGTTTCGATGCCGCGTAGATGCTCATCTTCGGCGCAGCACCCAGCCCGGCCACCGAGGCAGTGTTGACGATCGCTCCGCCGCCCTGCGCCAGCAAAAGCGGCAACTGGTACTTCATGCACAGCCAGACGCCTTTGACGTTGACGCCCATGATCGCGTCGAACTCATCCATCGAGCCTTCGGCCAGCTTGCCTTTCTCGATTTCGATCCCGGCATTGTTGAAGGCATAGTCGAGGCGGCCGTAAATATTGATCACCTCAGCCATCAGGTTTTTTACATCGTTTTCGTCGGTGACGTTGCAACGCACGAAGGTGGCGTCACCGCCCGCTATACGAATCAGCGCCACCGTGCCCTCGCCCCCTGCCGCATCCAGATCGGCCACCACCACTTTCAGGCCTTCGGAGGCGAATGCCTGTGCGGTCGCACGGCCGATGCCGTTGGCCGCGCCAGTGACTACGGCAACCTGACCGAAAAACGTCATGCTCATTGTTATGTCCTCGAACGGGTAAATGCAGGGGGTGGGTCGAAGTGCAGCATAGCCACAGGGTTCTGCCAGACGTCAGCACTATCAAAAGCCTGTTTATGCGCCTATGCGCCCCAGTGATAGAACCCCATGGATCACTATCACTCCACTGGATCGACATGCATTCGCCGAATCAGCCAACCTTGCGACATCGCCGGTGAAGGTCTATCAACAAGGCTTAATTCAATTCGAGAACCTGCCATGACTTCCCAGACCAATCGCCAGTTCCTGCTCGCCAAACGCCCGGTGGGCGCTGCCACCCGCGAGACCTTCACTTATCAGGAAGTGCCGGTCGGTGAACCGGTTGCGGGACAGATTCTGGTCAAGAACGAATACCTGTCCCTCGACCCGGCCATGCGTGGCTGGATGAACGAGGGCAAGTCCTACATCCCACCGGTCGGCATCGGTGAAGTCATGCGTGCGCTCGGCGTAGGAAAAGTGCTCGCGTCGAACAACCCGGGCTTTGCCGTCGGGGACTACGTCAATGGAGCCATCGGCGTGCAGGATTATTTCCTCGGCGAGCCCAGAGGTTTCTACAAAGTCGATCCGAAACTGGCGCCGCTACCGGTTTATCTGTCGGCACTGGGCATGACCGGCATGACCGCCTACTTCGCGCTGCTTGAGGTGGGCGTGCCTAAGGCTGGCGACACGGTGGTGTTGTCCGGGGCTGCGGGCGCAGTGGGCAGCATTGCCGGACAGATCGCCAAGATCAAAGGTTGCCGTGTAGTGGGCATTGCCGGTGGCGCCGACAAGTGCAAATTCCTCATCGATGAACTGGGCTTCGACGGCGCTATCGACTACAAAAGCGAAGACGTGGTGGCTGGGCTTAAACGCGAATGCCCGAAAGGCGTGGACGTGTATTTCGATAACGTCGGCGGCGATATCCTTGACGCTGTGCTGAGCCGCCTGGCGCCGAAAGCGCGCGTGGTGATCTGCGGCGCCATCAGCCAGTACAACAACAAAGAAGCGGTCAAAGGCCCGGCCAACTATCTGTCGCTGTTGGTCAATCGTGCGCGCATGGAAGGTTTTGTGGTGATGGACTATGCCGCCCAATACGCCAGTGCGGCGCAGGAAATGGCTGGCTGGATGGCCAAGGGTCAACTCAAGAGCAAGGAAGATATCGTCGAAGGCCTGGAGACCTTCCCGGAGACGCTGATGAAACTGTTCAGCGGTGAGAACTTCGGCAAGTTGGTGCTGAAGGTTTAAGCCACCAAAAACCAATGTGGGAGCGGGTTTGCTCGCGAAGAGGTCGTGTCAGAAGACATTGATATCGACTGACCCAACGCTTTCGCGAGCAAGCCCGCTCCCACATTTTGGATCTTCAGCGTTTGATCAGGCGATTTCGGCTACGACCGAAGCCAATGCCTGCGCCGGGTCCGCCGCCTGGCTGATCGGACGGCCGATCACCAGATAATCGGAGCCGGCATCCAGCGCCTGACGCGGGGTCAAAATGCGGCGTTGATCATCCTGCGCGCTGCCCGCCGGGCGAATCCCCGGGGTCACCAGTTGCAGCGACGGATGCGCCGTTTTCAGTGCGGAGGCTTCCAGCGCCGAGCACACCAGACCGTCCAGCCCGGCCTTCTCGGCCAGTGCCGCCAGACGCAGCACCTGCTCCTGCGGCTCGATATCCAGACCGATACCGGCCAGATCTTCGCGTTCCATGCTGGTCAGCACGGTCACGCCGATCAGCAACGGCTGCGGGCCGCTGCGTTTGTCCAGCTCTTCACGGCAGGCGGCCATCATGCGCAGGCCACCGGAGCAATGCACGTTGACCATCCACACACCCATCTCGGCGGCGGCTTTCACAGCCATAGCGGTGGTGTTGGGAATGTCGTGGAATTTCAGATCGAGGAAGACTTCAAAACCCTTGTCACGCAGGGTACCGACGATTTCGGCGGCGCAACTGGTGAACAGTTCCTTGCCCACTTTGACCCGGCACTGCTTCGGGTCCAACTGGTCGGCCAGCTTCAGTGCGGCGTCACGGGTGGGAAAATCCAGGGCGACGATGATAGGAGTCTGGCAGGCGGACATGGATGGGCTCTCAGGCAAGTCGAAATCGGCGCGCATTGTAGCGGAACCGGCGGCGGCGCGGCACCCGATGATCGGTAATTCGTCGCGCCAAACGTGATCAGCATAGCGTTCGACGCTATTGTGTCGACTCCGATACACAACCGACATGTCGCCAACAAGCGCCCGCGCTAGCCTCGCCAGCCGCAACACGTCCTTACATCAGCACTTCCCGCCTCACGGCCGGACGCCTATGCTGAAACCACAACCTCGCAGCCCATCTTTGTGGTTGGCGGCCAAATGGCAGATGAACAGCCCCATGCACAACACCCAAACCACCGGAACGGATGAGCCAAAAGACGACAAGCGCTGGAGCATTCGCGCCCTGATCGTCGACGATGACGTGCCGATCCGCGAGCTGATGATCGATTACCTTGCCCGGTTCAATATCCACGCCAGCGGCGTCACCGACGGCGCGGCGATGCGCCAGGCGATGCAAGCCGAACATTTTGATGTGGTGGTGCTGGATCTGATGCTGCCCGGCGAAGACGGTTTGTCGCTGTGCCGTTGGCTGCGCGCCGAATCGGACATCCCGATCCTGATGCTGACCGCCCGCTGCGAACCCACCGATCGCATCATCGGCCTGGAACTGGGTGCCGATGACTACATGGCCAAACCGTTCGAACCGCGTGAACTGGTCGCCCGGATTCAGACGATTCTGCGCCGCGTGCGCGACGATCGTACCGAGCAGCGCGCCAATATTCGTTTCGACAACTGGCGCCTGAACAGCGTTCTGCGCCAACTGATCGCCGACAATGGCCTGGTGGTGCCGCTGTCCAACGCTGAATTCCGCCTGCTCTGGGTATTCATCGAGCGCCCGCGCCGGGTGCTCAGCCGCGAACAATTGCTTGATGCCGCCCGAGGCCGTTCGATTGAAGCGTTCGACCGCAGTATCGACTTGCTGGTCTCGCGCCTGCGGCAGAAACTCGGCGACGATCCGAAAGCTCCGCAGTTGATCAAAACCGTGCGCGGTGAGGGTTACCTGTTCGACGCAAGAGACATCGGCTGATGCGGGTGCGCTTCGACACCCTGTTCGGCCGCCTGTTTGGCGTGTTGTTCGTGGCGATCGTCCTGGCGCACCTGCTGGCGTTCACCTGGTTTCACCTCTACGGCCCGCCGCCACCTCCGCCGCCCCCGGCGTTTTCCCAAAACGCCGAGGGGCAACGGCCTCACCAGGATCCGCGCTATCCGCAACGGCCACCGCGCCCCTGGTTCGGCGGCCCGGTGGTGCCACTGACCTTTCAGTTCATCACCTTGATGATCGCCGCTTGGTATGGCGCCAAGTTGCTCAGTCGTCCGATCCAGCGCTTGAGTGACGCCGCCGAGCGCCTCAGTGAAGACCTCGACAGCCCACCGCTGGACGAATCCGGCCCGCGGGAAGCCCGGCAAGCAGCGCATACCTTCAACCTGATGCAACAACGGATACGCGAACAAATTCAGCAACGCTCGCGAATGCTCGGCGCTGTCTCCCACGACCTGCGCACACCGCTGTCGCGATTGAAACTGCGCCTGGAAAACATCAGCGACGACAAATTGCAAAGCCAGATGCGCCAGGATCTGAACGACATGATCGGCATGCTCGATGCCACCCTTACCTACCTGCACGAACAGCGCACCAGCGAAGCCTTGCAATTGATGGACGTGCAGGCGCTGGTCGAATCTCTGTGCGAAAACGCCCAGGATCAAGGCTCGGATGTGCAGGTCAGCGGCCATTGCGCACCACTTGCGGTACAACCGATGGCGCTGCGCTCATGCATCAACAACCTGATGGACAACGCCCTGCGCTATGCCGGGCAGGCAGGCATTGAACTGCTGGATCAGCGCGACCAACTGCTGATCCGCGTGATCGACCATGGGCCGGGAATTGCCGAGGACAAGCGCGAGGCGGTGTTTGAACCGTTTTATCGCCTGGAAGGCTCGCGCAACCGCAACTCCGGCGGCGTCGGCCTGGGCATGA
Organism: Pseudomonas baetica; assembly: GCF_019733355.1. Classification (GTDB taxonomy): domain Bacteria; phylum Pseudomonadota; class Gammaproteobacteria; order Pseudomonadales; family Pseudomonadaceae; genus Aquipseudomonas; species Aquipseudomonas baetica_A. The sequence goes on from NZ_JAIHLQ010000031.1 coordinate 9,852, forward strand.
CCATTGCCCGCGAAGCGGCGCAGCGTTTGGGTGGACATCTGAACCTGGAAGAAACCCCCGGTGGCGGCCTCACGGCAGTCATCCGCCTGCCTCGCCCCTGAGAACTCCACCCTCTTGTGTACCCACCGGTACAAACCTCACATACCTGCGACAACTTGCCCCTTGAGGCTGCCTAAGCCGGTACACCCACCGGTTTTCCAGTCCAGGAGTGAGTCCGATGATCGGTAGCGTCAGCAACTACACGAGCTATACCAGCACCAGCAGCGCCTCCACGCAAAACGCCCGAGGCCAGCAACTGCAAAAACAACTGTTCGCCAAACTCGACAGCAACAGCGATGGCGCGGTGGATCAGGACGAGCTGAAAAGCGCCCTGTCGCAGAAGTCCGACGACGGCCTGCTGGTCAGTCTGAGCAAACAGTTCGGCGATCTGGACAGCGACGGCAGCGGCAGCCTGAGTTCCGAAGAAATGACTGCCATGGCGCCGCCACCGCCGCCAAAAGACCAAGCCCCCAACACTGACCTGGCCGACGCCCTGATCAGCGCGCTCGACACCGACGGCGACGGCGCCATTAGCAGCGACGAACTGAGCAGCGGCCTCACCAGCGCCGGCAGCACCGATACCAGCGCCGCACTGCTCAAGGCTCTGGACAGCGACAGCAGTGGTGACGTGAGCAGCGATGAATTGAAAGCGGCCTTGCAGGAAGGACGCGAACGCCCGGACGACCAACCGACCGCCAGCACCCAGACCAGCTCAGAAGCGTTGAACCGCATGATTGCCAACTTGAGCAAGCAATACTCGCTGGATAATGCAGCGCCTGTGGGCAAGTACCTGAACGTAGCGACTTGAGTTGAACGGGTGAACCGCGATCGTTCCCATGCCGGGGTGTCACTAGTGTCCGGTAAAACCTGTTTCATAGCAGAAGGCAGCCTTGAGCTGCCTTCTGCTCCGTTCGCTTCTGCCTTCGGTGTTCAAGATGTTCGATGCTTGATGGCCGTTCGAACAGCGTGTGGGCTAGCCGAATGACGAAGCTGGAAATAGACCCAGAGCCACCTAGATTCTGCTGCGTCCTCTTTTTTCAAATTCTCGACCAACTTCAGATTGGCGTTTTTCTTCAAGCGAGTGACGAAGAAAGAACCTGTCTGATCAATCTGGTGCCACCCGTTGTAATCGCAGTAACCCTTGTCGAAAACGTAAGTCATGCCCGCTTCGAGTGGCATTGTCAGCGCATCGCTTAGATCGTTGACGTTTGCCGCCGTGATGTTTACGTAAGTTGGGGCTGTCTGCCTTGGATCAATGGCTACATGCACCTTCAGGCCATGGGTGATACGGGTTTTCGTCGCGGTGGTCCATTCGTCAAAACCTGGGCCGCGCAAGCTGATCGAAGTCGAATCAATCAAGGTGATCATTGCTTCAAGAGACTTGCGCTGTTGACGAACGATGCCTTTGAGGAGGTGCTCGCAGGCCAACCGAAAGGGCTCTGAACTGCGCTTGTTCAGCGCATCACAAAGGGTGGAGCGAACCATGTTTTTAGCGTTGAGATGGTGGCGATGAGGTTCCAGTGACTGCGAAGCTGTCGCCAGCGTACGTAAGCTGTTGGCCTGAGTAATCTGGCCATAAATCAGCGTGACAAGCAGATCCAGGAGGTGAACTGCTTGGCGTACCGATCAGCACCACAGCGCTTGACCGCTGCTTTGAAAAGCTGATGAGGAAGGGCTTGAAGCATCTGTGCAAATCGGGTGCTGCTGAACATAGGCGAAAATCGAGTCTGAAAAACCTGATTATTGCTCAGGGAGCAGGCACAGCAAGGGGGAGCAAGCTCCCCCTTCAGTTTTTACCGGACACTAGTGATGCCGGGGTGTGGGAACGATTAATTGAGTACATCTGGACGAGATCAGCAGCCAGAACAGGCCTCTTCGCGAGCAAGCCCGCTCGCACAGTCTGGACTGGGTAGACCTGCCAGAAACAGGTCAGTTGTCAGGCCGGCGCATGCCGCCACACCCAATAAACTAACGGCGGTCTTCAACCCGAGCCTGACTCTTGCTCCAGTCCGTCAGCAAACTATAAGCAACAGCCAACAGCGTGGGTCCGATAAACAACCCGATAAACCCAAACGCAATCAACCCGCCAAAGACCCCCAGCAACACAATCACCAACGGCAGGTTCCCCCCGCGACTGATCAGGTACGGCTTGAGCACGTTGTCCACGCCACTGATGACGAACGTCCCCCAGATCCCGAGAAAGACCGCCATCCCATACTCACCCTTCCAGGCCAGCCAAGCCGTGGCCGGCACCCATACCAGCGGTGGCCCCATCGGAATCAGGCTGAGCAGGAACGTCACAATCCCCAATACCAACGCCCCCGGCACGCCGGCAATCAGGAAGCCGATCAACGCCAGAATCGCCTGCGCCGCCGCCGTACCGATCACGCCGTTGACCACCCGCTGAACCGTGCCCGCCACCAACTCGATGTAGTACCCGGCGCGTTCGCCAATCAAGCGTTCCAGCAAACGATGAGCAAACGCCGCCAGCCTCGGCCCGTCGCGATAGAAAAAGAAAACAAAGACAATGCTCAACGTCAGTTCGAGAATCCCGCCACCGATCTGCGCACTGCGCGCCAGCAACCAGTTACCGACCTGCCCCAGATAAGGTTTGATCGACACCATCAACGCGGCGCCCTGCTCATCAATGCTGTTCCAGAGCCCGACCAGCCGCTCACCCACAAACGGCAAACCTCCCAGCCACGTCGGCGCCTCCGGCAAACCATCGACTTGCACATCCTTGATGAATGCCGTGGCATCGCGCACGTGATCCGCCAGGTTAAACCCCAGCCAGACCAGCGGCGCCGCCACCAGCAACATCCAGCCCAACGTCAGAATGGCGGCAGCCAGCGATTCGCGGCCATTGAGCCAGCGGGTCAGAAGACGCATCAGCGGCCAACTGGCAAACGCCAGCACTGCGCCCCAGAACAACGCCGACCAGAACGGCGCCATCACCCACAGGCTGGCACCAAACAGCACCAGCAGAAGGATTTGCACCAACAGCCGATCGTTATTGAGCATGTAAGGTCTCGAAAAAGTCAGTCAGACAAAAAATAGGCGAACACACAGCGTGCCCGCCCGATACACCTTATCGCAACAGATTAATGTGCAAGCCAGGGCCTTCGACACTACCGGCTTCCAGCCGCCTCGCGCGCACGCCCTGCTCGATCAGTGCTTGTCGCCAAGCCTCGGCCTTGGGGCCCGACACTGTCACCCGTTGCGTAATATCCAGGTTCAAGCCACGGGAAATCAGCCGCAGCCAGGTGTCGTCCGGATCGCCAACCAACTTTGGAAAGTCCAGTTCACCGGTGCTTTTGAGCTGCCGCAACAAGGTCGCAGACGTCGGCAACAACTCGCCCAGCGGCGCTTCGGCAACGAACTGTTCAACATGCAGATAAGCCCTGCGATTGCCGCGCGTAATGCTGTAGAGCGCTATCAGCGTGTTATCCCTTGGAGCCGCCAGCCTTAGCAACAAATAGGCCTGCTGCTCATCGGAACCAAACAGTTTCGAGTTACCAAAGACCTCATTGGCCCACAGGCTGCTTTCGCCACAATCACGGGACTCGCACCAATACAGCAACTCGGCGCCCTGTTTTTTTTGCAGCGCTTCACGGGCGGCAGTGAAAGCTTCGTTGGCGGAGTGTTCCGGTGGCAGTTCGTAGGTCACTGACGTGGTTTGGCCTCTGGCACTGACCTGCCCTTCGAAGCGCAGCTTGCCGCTGATTTTGCGGATCGATCCGAGCGGATAGACACGCTCCAGTTCGGTCGGGGCACGATAGTCGACGATTTGTGCATCGGCCAGACGCGGCACGATCGGTAGATCCTGACTGCCCGGCACATCGTCCGCGATTGAAAAGGAACTGAAACAGCACAGTGCCAAGAGACTGAGTGAACGCATGGATAGGTTCATCGGATAGACATGGCCTGGGTGCCGCTTTGGCCATTCGGGGTCGTAGCGGTGTAAAGATCCATCATGGTTATCTCCCATTTCAACCCGCCCAGCCTCGACAGTTGCCCGCAGCAAGTCAAGGAATGGCGAAGAACCGATTGAAACAGTCTGCGACAAGATCGGCACCGGCCTCATCGTTGAGGTGCAAATGGTGTCCGCCAGGCAGCTGTTCCCGGTTAAAGGGTAGACGCTCCAGCAGTTCTGGGTGTTTGGCCAGCATGCCGTCGGCCGCGACGACCAATTGCGCAGGACAGCCGATGCGCAGGACGAAAGCCATCGCCTGCTCCTGAGTCAGGCGCAGCGGCGACGGCAGGGTCAGGCGATTATCGGTGCGCCAGGTGTAACCACCGGGCACGGGCATCAATCCCCGTTGCGCCAACAGTTCCGCCGCCTCACGACTGACCGCCACCAGTCCTTTCATCCGCGCTTCGATGGCTCGGTCGAGACTGTTGTAGACCGGTTTGCGTTTCTCGCGCAGTTCCAGTTGCGCTTGCAGGGCCATGCCCATGCGTTCGGCAGCGTTTTCGCCTTTGTCTGTAGGAGGAATCACGCCGTCGATCAACGCCAGATGGGTGATGCGCTCCGGCAAAGAACCGGCCAGCACCAGCGACACGATGGCACCCATCGAATGCCCGAGCAGGCCGAAACGTTTCCAGCCCATCTGCTCGGCAACCTGCAGCACGTCATGGGCGTAGTCCCACAACGCGTAACCGGCGCCACTCGGTCGATGCCCGGAGTGCCCGTGCCCTGCCATGTCCAGGGCAATGATGCGCAAGCCTTTGAGCTTCGGCGCCAGGCGGGCAAAGCTGTTGGCGTTGTCGAGCCAGCCATGCAGAGCGATGACCGGCAAACCGTCCTCGGGCCCAAACAAGTGCGCGGCCAACTCGATATGCGGCAGGCTCAGGCGTACTTCTTCGAAGGTCGGGCTCATGCGCAATCCTTGTCCTGACGGTTTTCCCAGCGAGTGAACAGGCTCTTGAGCAACCGCGCCGTGTCTTGCGGGCGTTCAAGCGGAAACATATGGCCACCGGGCATGCTCAGCGCCTCGCCCTGGGCAAGACGCGAAACGAAACGGGTGTGATGACGCATCACCACGCGACTTTTGTGCCCTCGCACCACCGCCAGCGGCACTTGCAACTGTCGGGTAAGGCCGGGACTGGTGTGCGGCACCCCGCGATAGATGCTGATCTCGGTGGCCGGGTCGAAGCGCAACCGCAGCTTGTCGCCCACCTGATGCAAACCGTGTTGCAGATAGGCATCGAAACATTCGGGATCGAAACCGCGAAACAATGTCTTGCCGGCAAAGTAGCTGCGTGCGCTGTCGAGATCGGCAAACTCTTCGCGCCGGCCCAAGGTGCGTCCAGCCGGAGTCAGTCTGTCGATGAAGCCGAAGCGCTTGGCCGCACGGATCACCCATTGATCGGTACGGGTCAGCACAGGGGAATCGAGCATGACCACGCCGCGATACAACTCAGGGCAACGCAGCGCCGCATGCAGGTGCAGCACGCCGCCAAACGAGTGGCCGACGCCCCACACCGGTTGATCCTGCTGCTGCAAATGGTGAATCAACTCGTCGACAAGGTTGTACCAGTTATCGTCCGCAGGAAACCGCGGGTCATGGGCATGCTGCTCCAGATGCGCGACCCGGTACTCGGGCGCCAGCGCCGCGAACAACTTGCCATAGGTACCCGAAGGAAATCCGTTGGCGTGGGCGAAAAAGATCGGTTGCGACATGCGGGGAGATCCATGAGCGGGAAACGTGGCGTTGATTGTCCGTAAGAGTGCGTCTCACAGCAATGACCGTAACGGCCAGGAATGATGACAGTCGCGCCATGGCTATATCCGACGCACCGCCGTATGGGTGTTTTTGTCAACTGTCAGTTCTGTCAGTTGACCCACGCCGTGTTCAGGCTGATAAGAGGATCACCCTCATTAAAGCTGCCGGCGCCCATGACTCACGCGAATACACCCGCCATCCAGGCCTTCGACGCTCGAGGCCTGGTATTACGCAGCGTGAATTACCATCGTCGCGATGAGACTTTGGCGCCCGAGAGTTACATCACTCACCAGACGCATGATGCCGCGGGGCGCACGGTATTCAGTCGCGATCCCAGACTGTTCCGCGAGCACACACCTGAAAAACCCGGCCCGGCGAATCAGAGCAATGTGTTCAGCCTGTCAGGCGCCATGCTGTCGAGTGAAAACAGCGATGCCGGCTGGCGCTTGAGCTTGCTCGCAGAGGACGGCGCTCACATTGACGGATGGGATCAGAAACGCAACCACAGCCGTACCCACCATGATGCTCTGCGACGACCGAGCGCCACTTTCGAGCAGTCTGCGGACGAGCCTGAACACTGTACGGAGCGCTTCACCTATTTCGATGATGCGGTTGAAGTCCACCATAACCGCCGTGGCCGATTGATTCGACATGACGACACCGCAGGCACCCTGCACTTCACTGAACTCAGTATGAGCGGGCAACCACTGCAACTTCGTCGCACCTTCAGTGCCGATCCCGCGTGGGCGGTGGACTGGCCGGAAGTGGAAGTCGATCGCGATTTTTTTCTGGAAACCCGATCGGCCACGACCCACTTCAGCTACAACGCCCTTGGCGAGTCGGTTGGTCAGACAGATGCCTTGGGAAACCGGCAGATACAGCTTCAAGACGTGGCGGGCCATGTGAAAGAAACCCGTCTGACACTGGCCGCAAACGACGACAGCCAGACGCTGGTCAGCGATATCCACTACAACGCCTTTGGGCTTATTGAGCAGCAACGCGCGGGAAATGACGTGATCTCCCAAGCGACATTCAGCCTCGACGATGGCCGCCTGCAACGTCTGACGAGCCAGACCAGTCATGGCTCGATCCTCCAGGATCTGTCCTACGCGTACGACGCGGTCGGCAATATCACTCGCATCAGCGATAGCGCAGAGGCGGCTGTCTATCACCGTAACCAGCGAACAGACGCGATCTGCCGCTACCGTTACGACAGCCTCTCGCGCTTGATCGAGGCCAGTGGCCGGCAGATCCGCAACGCTGCGGGCGGGCCACAGCTGCCGGCATTTGCCTCTCCTGCCGACCCGGGGCAGTTGGAAAACTACACGCGCACTTACACCTATGATCCGTCCGGCAATCTGCTGTTGATGGAGCACCGCGCCGCCAGTGGAAACCGCACCGAGCGCACGGTTGTGGCCCGCGCCAGCAATCGCAGCCTGCCGGAAAGCCCCGACGGCCATTTGCCCGATGAGCAGGCGATTGCCGCCGCTTACGACGCCAATGGCAACCGCGTGTTTCTCCAAGACGAAGGGCAAACGCTGCAGTGGGGTCGACGCAATGAATTGCAACAGGTTGATCAGGTGGTTCGAGAGGGTGAGCCGAATGATTGCGAGTTCTACATCTATGACGGCAGCGGTCAACGCCAGCGAAAAATCCGTCAGGCCTATACCGCATCGGTGCAACGACTCAGTGAAACGCGCTACTTGCCCGGTCTGGAAATTCGCACCGATCCGAATCAGACCGTACACGTCATCACCGTCAAGGCCGGTCGCGCGACAATCCAGGTGTTGCACTTTGAAAAACCGCCACCACACGGCATACCCCAGCATCAGCAGCGCTACAGCTTCACCGATCAATTGAACTCCAGCACCATTGAACTGGACGCCCAGGCACAGATGATCTCCCGGGAAAGCTATTACCCGTTTGGCGGTACCTGTTGGTGGGCGGGCCGAAGCCTGGTCGAAGCGAGCTACAAGACCCTGCGCTACTCGGGCAAGGAACGGGATGCCAGTGGCCTGTATTACTACGGTTTTCGTTACTACACGCCATGGCTTCAGCGCTGGCTGAATGCGGACCCGCTGGGGGTGCAGGACGGACTGAATCTGTTTGCCATGGTGCACGGCAACCCTGTCGGGAACGTGGACTTCCAGGGACTGGTCACACTGAAAGAAGGCGTGGGCGCCGCTCTGGCAACCTTTGGCCGGGACAGTGTGAGTGCACTGGCCGCAGGAGCGGTTAAATATTTTGCTGCAAGAGGGTTGGAGCAATGGGCAACCGGCGATCCGGACACACCGCCAGACCCGGGCGTCAATCTGGGATTGACCCTAGCAGGCAGCATGGCGGGTGCGTTGGCCGGTGGCTCCATGGGGATAGGAGCAGGCAGTCGTATTGCCAGCAGCCGCAACTACAACCGCACCACACAGAAAGTCATGGCCGGTATCTTGGGGCTGGCGGGCGCTGCGGCGGGAGCCGCCGCTCCACTGTATGCGTACCTGTCTGAGCGGGAAACCTTGAACATGACAGCCATCAGCATACTTGCCAGTGTGCCGAAGAGCATGACAAGGGAAGCAGGCCAACGCGCGTTCGCCAGCGTCGGCCCCAGCGTCACGATTGCGCCAAGCGGTACCACGACCGCTTGGCGCACCGCCTTCTATGGAGCAGTTCTTTTTGCTGACGGTGCGCTCGGGGCAAATCTGCCACCTGGCGTGGATATCACTGTCGCCGCTACCGTGGAAGGCCTGGATGGAGCGTCCACAACCACGATCAACTCATTGCGTGGAGGTGACTACAGCAGCCCGGAACGCAATCGGCTTTCTGTGCCGAATGCCGCGCAATGGCTATACGGCGTCGTAACACGCACCGCCGGCTCAACCTTGACCGCCTCACTGACATTGCTCGCCGAACCTCTAACGAACACAATCGAAAACGCCCATTTACAATCAGCAGTCGTCGAAAGCCTGGCCACCCCCACCGAGGCCCGCACATACTTGGGCCAGCATGTGCAGCGTGGCGCCTTCGAGCTGGCCAGGTACGACGATGGGGACTTCACTCTGGATCGTTTCACTCCAGCGAACCGGATTTGGAGAGATGCGACACCCGCCGGTTATCACCCGGAAACACCGGACGTGGGCGACCTGCCCATGAGTGTTATCAGACGACGTAGCGTATGACTCAACTCGAGGGTGGTGTCTGCCCCAACGGCACCACTGCCATGGTCAAGCGCGAGACACAACTGGCCTTGCCTTCATCGCTGGTCAGTCGAATGTCCCAGACATGCGTGGTGCGACCGATATGAATCGGCTTGGCCACAGCCGTCACCCGGCCACTGCGCAAACCACGCAAATGGTTGGCGTTGATCTCAAGCCCCACGCAATAAAACTGGCTGGCATCGATACACAAATAACTGGCCATAGAACCGACAGTTTCAGCCAGCACCACCGAGGCGCCACCGTGCAGCAGGCCGTAAGGCTGGTGGGTGCGATGGTCGATGACCATGCTCGCGGTCAGTGATTGTTCGTCGAACGCCTCGAAACGGATATCCAGCACTTCGCCGATGGTGTTTTTCTGGATTGCGTTCAACTGCTCGATGTCGGGAGTGGTGCGCCACAGGCTCATCACAGACTTCCTTTGTTGTTTTAGTGGTCGCTCAATCCTGCCACAGCACCGCCTCGCTGCGCTCGCTCCATTCTTCGAAGCGCGCGCCGTAGGTGTCTTCGATGACGTTGCGTTTGATTTTCAGGGTCGGCGTGAGAAACCCGTTCTCCACCGCCCAACTGTCCTTGACCACCACCAGTCGACGCAGGCGCTCGTGCTTGTCGAGCACCGCGTTGACCTCCTCCAGCAGTTTTTCCAGGCTCGAATGCAGACTCGCCCGCCCCTCTTCCTGATTGACAATGGAGAGCACGCACAAGCCCAGCGGCGCGCTCAAACCATCGCCCACCACGCAGACCTGTTCGATACGCGAATGCACCGCCAGCCGATTTTCGATCGGCGCCGGAGCCACATATTTGCCTTTACTGGTCTTGAAGATCTCCTTGAGTCGACCGGTCAGGCGCAGGCGCCCTTCGGCATCCTGTTCGCCCTTGTCGCCGGTGCGCAGAAAACCGTCCTCGGTGATCGTTTCGGCGGTTTTCTGCGGTTCCTTGAAATAGCCGAGCATGTTCGCCTGACTGCGTACCTGCACTTCACCGGACTCATCGATACGCACTTCAACATCCGGGCACGGTTTGCCGATCCAGCCCTGCTTGTATTGACCCGGCAGGCAGATGTGCGAATAGCCGCAGCTCTCGGTCATGCCGTAGACCTCCAGTACGTCGAGCCCGAGCTTCTGATACCACGTAAGCAAGGTTTGCGGCACTGGCGCGGCGCCCGACAGGGCGACGCGCAAGGCATCCAGCCCGAGGCCAGCGAGCACTTTGTGCCCGACCCGCTTGCCGATGAACGGCAGGCCGAGGAGCAAATCTAGACGCTTTGCCGGGATCTTGCTGTAGACGCCCATCTGGAATTTGGTCCAGATTCGCGGCACACCGAACATTGCGGTCGGGCGCGCACGCTGCAAGTCAGTGATAAAAGTCTCGAGGCTTTCGGCAAAGAACACCGTCTGCCCGATGTAGATCGACGCCAACTCTACAAACATCCGCTCGGCGACGTGGCACAGCGGCAGGTAGGAGAGCAATCGATCATGCTCGTTAAGCCCGAATAACTGCGTGCCATGGGTCGTCGCAAACCCGAGATTGGCGAAGCTGTGCATCACGCCTTTGGGCAGGCCGGTGGTGCCGGAGGTGTAGATGATGGTCGCCAGTTGCTCGGCGGCAGGACGCGGGTCGTCCTGGATCGGTGAGCGGCGTTGCAGGTCGGCCCAACTGAAATCGAAGTCGCCGATCGGATGCAGCGGCAGGCTGATCGTGGGCAGACCCGCCGGCATGCCCTTGGACATGCCCGACCAGTCATCGAGTTTGCCGATAAACGCCAACACACTTTCCGAGTGATTGAGCACCTGAGCCACGGAGTCGGCGGTCAGGTTGGGATACAGCGGCACAGAGACGTGCCCGGCCATCCAGATGGCGAGATCGGCGATGATCCAGTGCGCGCAGTTTTTCGAGATCAGCGCGATGTGGCTGCCCTGCGGCAACTCGCGCGCTCGCAGCCAATGCGCGGCGCAGCGGGCCTGATGGCCGACGTCGGCCCAGGTCAGCGTTTCGACCTGCCCGCCCCCGATTGGCTGTACAAGGAAGCGCTGGCGCGGATGCCGTGCCTCGCGTTCGTAAAACACGTCCAGCGGCAAACGGAATGCGGCAGACATGCGACTCGCTCCTGTTTTTTGGGTCTGGAGCAAGCGTAGTCAACCAAGCAAGTGCTTGGTTGGAAAATTCACACAAATAATTTCCAACGACACAGAGAAAATATGGGAGCAGCCTGCTCGCGAATGCAGGGTGTCAGGCACATAAGTTGTGAATGACACTCCGCTTTCGCGAGCAGGCTCGCTCCCACAAAGGGATCAGCGTTATGGATGCTTGAGGCTATTGAGGGTCATCGAGCCGATCAGCAGTTCAGGACTCTCCAGCTCAGCCAAACCCGCCGTACTGACCTTCTCCGGCGGATACCCGGCGCCGTGCTGCAAATAGCTGAGCAAATTGCCCACCAGCGGGTTATGGCTGACCAGCAGCACATTGCTCACCGAAACCAGTTGATCGGTGACCTTGTCCGGGTCGACCTCCGGCGTCAACCACTCGACCGTGCGAATCGGCGGCTCGAAACCCAGCGCCTCACGGACAATCTGCGCGGTCTGTTGCGCGCGCAGATAGGGGCTGGCGTAGATCGCGGTCAGCGGCTGGCCCATCAGTCGGGCGGCACTGCTCAAGGCTTCCTGGCGGCCATGCTCGGTCAGCTCCCGCTCCGCATCGGGGCACGTGCCATAAGGCACGGCTTCACCGTGACGCAATACCCAGAGCTTCATAGTTTGGGTTCCTCATCTCTGGCCGGATGCGGTGCTGGCGGCACGGCGTGCGGCGCTTCACCTTCGGGGGTGCGCGGTGCAGGCCAATCGGCGAACGGCCATGGTTTCTGGTCGCTGTGAAAGCTGCCGAAACGGCCGATCTGTGCCAGAAACTGGCTCAGGCTGTCGCCGAAATTCATCAGGCCGGCGCTCGGAGCGCCATAGATCAAACGATAGATCAGTTGCACCAGCACCACTGCGCCAAGGATGAACTGCGCCACTTGCCAGACCAGCACGTAAATAATCATCCACAACACCCGCAGGAGGATGGACTCGTACTTTGTGTCGGTTTTTGGATCGTTCATAGGTCGTTCCCTGCTGATTCAGTTAAAACCACTGGTGGAAATAAAGTCGACGTCGGTTTTCGGCTCGGCCCGCATCAACAACGCGATGACCTGATCCAGCGTGCGCCCTTCGAACAGAATGGCGTGCAGCCCGGCGACCAGCGGCATGTACACACCCACCTCCTGGGATTTGGCCTTGAGCACTTTCAAGGTATTTACCCCTTCGGCAACTTCACCGAGGCGCGACACGGCTTCGTCGAGGCTCAGCCCCTGGCCGAGGGCGAAACCGACCTGATAGTTGCGGCTCTTGGGCGACGAACAGGTCACGATCAGGTCACCGACGCCGGCCAGACCGAGGAAGGTCATGGGGTTGGCACCCTGATTCACCGCAAACCGGGTCATCTCGGCCAGGGCCCGGGTGATCAGCATGCTCTTGGTGTTCTCGCCCATCTCAAGAGCCACCGCCATGCCGGCGATGATCGCATAAACGTTTTTCAACGCCCCGCCCAGCTCGACACCGAAACGGTCGGCGCTGGCGTACACGCGGAAGGTGCGGCCATGCAGCGCAGCTTGCACTTGTTTGCACAGGTCTTCGTCTTCACTGGCGACCACGGTGGCGGTCAGTGCGTGCTCGGCGATTTCCCGCGCCAGATTCGGCCCGGACAACACGCCGATGCGCGCTTGCGCAGCGATCTCTTCGAGGATCTGGCTCATCAGTTTGAAGGTGTGGGCTTCGATACCCTTGGTCAGGCTGACCAGCATTTTGCCGCTCAAGCGCTCGGCGTGGGCAGCCAGAACCGTGCGCAACGCGCTGGACGGCAGGGCGACAAAGCACAAATCACAGGCATCGAGGGTGGCTTGCAGGTCGGTGACGGCGGTCACGCCCGGCAGAATCTTGATGCCTTTGAGGTAACGCGGGTTTTCGCGATTGACCCGGATGGCCTCGGCCTGCTCGGGGTCACGCATCCACTGCAAGACTTGATGGCCGTTCTCGGCCAGAAGATTGGCCACGGCGGTACCAAAACTTCCGCCTCCCAGGACCGCAATCGGGCGCTGTTCAGTCATATGCAATCCGTTAATCCATACCAGTGGCGATGTCGGCATTATACGGGGCGACCCCGTCGCGGCCAGCCCCCGCGTCAATTACCGATACTTGTAGGAAGAAGACCAACAAAACCTAGGAAAATGCCTATAACGTGACTGGAAAAGTCGCTGCCCTCGGTTAACATGCCCGCCAATTCTTCGCTCTATAGGCTGTGTCGTGCTCTTTGCTTCTCCCTCATCGCGCTCGTCCCTGTTGCTCGCGCTGTTGTTCAGCCCGGTCGTGCAGGCAGATGACCTGTTCATGGACAGCGAGTCGCTACCGCAGGTGCTGACGGCCACACGCCTTAAACAGACACCGGCGCAAGTGCCGGGAAGCATGACCGTTCTCGACAGCGAATTGATCAACGCCAGCGGCGCCCGCGACATCAGCGAACTGCTGCGCCTGGTGCCCGGGATGATGGTCGGCAACGTCAGCGGCAATCAGGCTGTGGTCAATTACCATGGCACCAACGCCAGCGAAGCACGGCGCATGCAGGTGTTGATCGACGGCCGCTCGGTTTACCGCGCGGGGCTGGCCACGGTGGACTGGAGCGATATTCCGGTGGCCATGGAAGACATTGAGCGCATCGAAGTCTTCCGAGGCCCGAACACTGTCAGCTACGGCGCCAATGCACTGATGGCGGTCGTCAACATCATCACGCGCCACCCGGCGAACAGCCACGGCACACGGCTGAAGATCAGTCGAGGCCAGCGCGGTATCAACGATTTCTATGCCCGCCAGGGCACGAACTGGAATGGCGGCGACCTGCGCCTGTCGCTGTCAGGTCAAGAAGACGACGGCTTCGACAGCGATCGCACAGGTGCGGACTATCGTGACAGCCGCCGCTTGAGCCGTTTCAGTCTCGCGGTCAGTCATACCCTCAACGACAGCCAGAGCCTCGACTGGCAGGTCAACGCGAAGGACGGCACCAACCAGCGGCCCTATACCTACCGACCGGTGTTCTCAGGGATTACGGACGCGGGGAACAACTCCGACGTGGTGGCCAAGGACTACGCCGGGTCGGTGCGCTGGAATCTCGACATCAATCCCGAACACAGCCTTTATGTACAAGGATCGGCGCAGCACTGGGATCGTCAGCAAACCTGGCGCGCTTGCGACGCCGAAGTGTCGTTCAGCCCGGAATTGACGCAGCTGTGGCAACTCGACCCCAATTACACCGAGCGCCTGGCGCGCAACATCACCCGATTCACTGGCCCCGGCGCCGAGCCCGGCAGCCCGCAGAAAATGGCGCTGGCCAATCGGGCACTCGATCAGTGGCGCAACGGCGCCAGTCGAACCCTGTGCGGTGACATCGACCAGAGTGCCCGGGAATCGCGTTACGACCTCGAATTGCAGGACACCCTCAGCCTGTCCGACAGCCTGCGCCTGGTCAGCGGCATGAACTATCGTTACGACCGGGCCGATTCCGAGACCTACTTCAACGGCACGCTGGATGACACCACTTGGCGCGCCTTCGGCCAACTGGAATGGCGCGCGACCGAACACTGGCTGTTGCAGGGCGGTGCAATGTTCGAAGACACGCAACTGATCGGCAGTTCGCTGACCCCGCGCTTCGCGATCAACTACCTGATCAACCCGCGCCATGGTCTGCGTGCGGTCTACTCGGAGGCGATCCGCTCGCCGGACATGTTCGAGAACAACGTCAACTGGAGCTATCAGGTGACCAACCTGCGGCCCTCGGCGTACGGTCAGTCGTCAGCGCGTTATTTCGTCAAGACCCGTGGCCCCGGCGATCTCGATCAGGAACACATGCGCTCGCGTGAACTGGGCTACAACGGCTATTTCGCAGAGTGGGGACTGGGACTGGATGTGAAGCTGTTCTACGACGAAATCACCGGGATGATCAGCGAGCCGTTGCGCAACAACCAATACATCGCCAGCAATGCCAACAGCTCACGTTTTCGCGGCACCGAAACCCAACTCGACTGGCGCGTGAGCAGGGTCGACCGCTTGCGTTTCACTTACGCCTACGTCGACGCCCAAGCGAGCAATCCGCTGGATCAGCAATTCACCTCGCGCAACAGCGGTTCGGCCGGTTGGCTGCGCGACTGGGGCCAAGGCTGGAACAGCGCCCTCTTCTATTACGGCGACAACGCGCTCAACGGCTATCGCTTTGAACGGGTCGACACGCGGATCGCCAAACGCATCCCACTGGGCAAAGCCCAACTGCAACTGGCCGGCGTGCTGCAACAGCGCCTTGATCACGAGCCAACTACGTTCGTCGACAACCAATACGACGAACGCCGGGTGATGTACTTCAGCGCCGAGTTGGAGTTCTAGGATGCGCCACGGCCTGTCACGGAAGACGCCAACCCTTGGCCACTGCCTGGCCGGGCTGTGCCTGTTTCTGGCCCTGTGGCTGCACGGCATGGCAGTGCAAGCGGCCGATATTCTGCTCACGGGGGCTGAAGAAAGTCCCGGCGTGCAGGCTTTCGTTCAGGCACTCAGCGAGTTGCGTCCAACCGACAGTGTGCGTTTCCAGCCGCTGGTCAGTCTGCCGGTACCGGGAAAATTACCTACCAGCCTGCGCCTGATTCTGCTCGATCTGCCAAGCCTCGACTGGCGCCTGCAAGACTCAAAGGGCCCGCCAACGCTGGTGCTGCGTATAAGCCGCGTGCAAGCACATCAGCGTTTCGGCTCGGCACAACCGTCGCAACTGAGTCTGCTGTGGAGTGATCCGCCACTGGGCCGTCAATTGCAGTTGATCCGGCGGATGCTGCCGCAGGCGCGCAGGGTCGGCGTGTTGTTCAACCCGCACAGCGAATTCCTGCTCAAGGAACTGCGCCTGACCGCTCAGTCGCTAAATCTGCAAATCGTCAGCCAACGCTGGGACAACACCCACGACAACCGCCCCCTGCAAGCAGTACTGAAAAACAGCGACGTGCTGCTGGGCCTCGACGATCCTGATCTGTACAACCCGAAAACCGCGAAAAACCTGCTGCTCAGCAGTTACTCGCAGCAAGTGGCGCTGGTGGGACCCAACGTTGCGTTCGTCCGCGCCGGCAGCCTGGTCAGCACCTACAGCGATCAGAGCGACTGGCTGGCGGTGCTCGACCAACTGCTCGACCAGCCGCCGGGCAATTGGCCGCGAACGCTCTACCCCAAACGTTTTAAAGTCTCAAGTAATGCGCAGGTGGCTCGTTCCCTTGGGATCGAACCGTTAAATGACGCGTCAGTCGCCAGAGCGTTGGCTGAAGGAGAAAGCCGCCCATGAGTTTCCGTCGCCGTTGGGACATCAACACCCGCACCCAGTTGATCAGCCTGGGCCCGGCGCTGTTGCTGACCTTGTTGTTGATCAGCTTTTTTACCTTCGTGCGCATTCAGGATTTGCGCCAGGAGCTGAACCACACCGGCCAATTGATCGCCAACCAACTGGCGCCCGCCACCGAGTACGGGGTGATTTCCGGCAATAACGAAGTACTGGAGAGCCTGCTCAAAGCCTCGCTGGCAACCCCCAACGTGCGCTTTATCGAAGTGCAGGACAGTGCCAACCGGATTCTGGTCTACGTCGAGCAACCGGCGAATGTCCATAGCCGTGCGCATCAGGTCGAAGTTTTTCAAGCGCCGGTAAGGCTGCAACGGATCGCCCTGCACAATGATTTTTTCCAGGACACCAAAGTCAGCAATGGCGCGGCCAACGAGGATTATCTGGGGCGAGTGATCGTCGGTCTGTCCAACGATGCCTTCAGTCAGCGTCAGCAGGAAATCCTGCTCAAGGCCGGGATTCTGGCGCTGTTTGCCCTGCTCTTCACCTTCATCGTCGCGCGGCGCCTGGCGGGCAGCCTGTCGCGGCCGATTCGCGATATCGGCAATGCGGTCAAGGCGATTCAGGAAGGCGACTATAAAACGCCGCTACCGATTGTCGACGACACCGAACTGGGCGCCCTGTCGCAGCACATCAACAACCTCGCTCAGGCGCTGGAACAGGCCAGTCGTGAACAGCATCAAGCCATGGCCCAACTGATCCAGACCCGTGAGGAAGCGGAAAAGGCCAACAGCGCCAAATCCGATTTCCTGGCGATGATGAGCCATGAACTGCGCACCCCCATGAACGGCGTGCTGGGCATGTTGCAATTGCTCGAAACCGCCGACATGACCGAGGAGCAGGTCGAGTACGCCGCGCTTGCCTCGGAGTCCACCGAACACCTGCTCAAGGTCATCAACGACATTCTCGACTTCTCGCGCATCGAGCGTTCGGAACTGGAACTGGAGCACATCCCGTTCAATCTCGCCGAACTCATCGCAGCCTGCGCCCAGTCGTTCCAGCACAGCGCGGTGCAGCGTGGCCTGGCGCTCAACCTGCGGATTCCCGAAGACATGCGCGGTTTGCAGGTACAGGGCGATCCGACGCGGATCCGGCAGATTCTGGTCAACCTGGTCGGCAACGCCTTGAAATTCACTGAACAGGGTCGGGTCAGCATCGAGGCGCAGTGGCAGTCACTGGATCACGAACTGCTGTGGTTCACCTGTTCGGTGCGCGACAGCGGCATCGGCATTTCGTCCGAGAGCCTGGAGTTGATGTTCAACGCCTTCCAGCAGGCCGACAGTTCTATTTCAAGGCGTTACGGCGGCACCGGCCTCGGCCTGCCGATTGCCCGTACCCTCGCCGAGCGCATGGGCGGGACATTGCGCGCGCAGAGCGAGGAAGGTCGTGGCTCGGTGTTCACCCTGGAAATTCCGCTGGCTCTTTATAAGCAGGCGTTGCCTCAACTGACCGCGCCACGCGCATTGAACAGCAGCGGTCACGGCGAGGGGCGTCATGTGTTGCTCGTGGAAGACAATCCGGTTAACCAAACCGTGATTGAAGCGATGCTGCGCAGTTTGGGCTTTACTGTCAGTGTTGCCACCGATGGCGCACAAGCGGTGCAAAATGCCGAAGCAAGCGATTTCGAAATGATTCTCATGGATTGCCGTCTGCCGATCATTGATGGCTACGAAGCGACCCGGCAGATTCGCCGCTTGCCCGGACGCAACGCGGTGCCGATCATCGCATTGACCGCCAACGCCTTGCAGGGTGACCGGGAGGCCTGCCTGTCGGCGGGCATGAACGATTATCTGGCGAAGCCGTTCAAACGCAATGACCTACAGCAGATTCTGCAGCGCTGGGTGTCGTAGTGACGGCTTTTCGACCATCTGCGACTGGCGTGAAAAGCGAAAGTGCGGCAGTCTTAGGCACCCGAACGAGCCTCAAAAGGGGCTTGAATAAAAATTTCAGTGCACAAGTGTACATTCATGTCCTTGGTGCTGTGACTTTCACCACAACGCAATAGTCTATGAGTAGGCTGCCGGTTCGAGGCATGAACGCTTCGAACGGTCGGGAAGATTTGCCCCACCTGCCGCATGGGATTATTGAGGAGCTCGCATGACCAAACAAAACGCCTTTACTCGGGAAGATCTGCTGCGCTGCAGTCGCGGTGAGCTGTTCGGCCCAGGTAACGCGCAACTGCCCGCCCCGAACATGCTGATGGTGGATCGAATCACCCTGATCAGCGAAGAAGGCGGCAAGTACGGCAAAGGTGAATTGGTCGCCGAACTGGATATCAATCCTGACCTGTGGTTCTTCGCTTGCCACTTCGAAGGTGATCCGGTGATGCCGGGCTGCCTCGGTCTGGATGCCATGTGGCAACTGGTCGGTTTCTTCCTGGGCTGGCAAGGCCTGCCGGGCCGCGGCCGTGCGCTGGGTTCGGGCGAAGTGAAATTCTTCGGCCAGGTGCTGCCGACCGCCAAGAAAGTCACCTACAACATTCATATCAAACGCGTCCTCAAGGGCAAGCTGAACCTGGCCATTGCCGATGGTTCGGTCAGTGTCGATGGCCGCGAAATCTACACCGCCGAAGGCCTCCGGGTCGGCGTGTTCACTTCCACTGAAAACTTCTAAGGGTTATCCGCATGCGCCGCGTCGTTATCACTGGTCTGGGCATTGTTTCGTGCCTGGGCAATGACAAAGAGACCGTCTCCGCTAACCTGCGTGCAAGCCGCCCTGGCATCCGGTTCAACCCGGAATATGCCGAAATGGGTCTGCGTAGCCAGGTTTCCGGCTCCATCGACCTCAACCTTGAAGAGCTGATCGATCGCAAGATCTATCGCTTCGTCGGCCACGCAGCGGCATACGCCTACCTGGCCATGAAAGACGCTATCGCTGACTCCGGCCTGACCGAAGAGCAAGTGTCCAACCCGCGTACCGGTCTGATCGCCGGTTCCGGTGGTGCTTCCACGCTGAACCAGATGGAAGCGCTGGACATCCTGCGCGAGAAAGGCGTTAAGCGCGTTGGCCCATACCGCGTCACGCGGACCATGAGCAGCACCGTTTCCGCTTGCCTGGCCACGCCCTTCAAGATCAAGGGCCTGAACTACTCCATCGCTTCTGCCTGCGCCACCAGTGCTCACTGCATCGGTACCGCCATGGAACAGATCCAGATGGGCAAGCAAGACATCGTCTTCGCCGGTGGCGGTGAAGAAGAGCATTGGAGCCAGTCGTTCCTGTTCGACGCGATGGGCGCCCTGTCCAGCAAGCGCAACGACACCCCGCAACAAGCCTCCCGTGCCTACGACGCTGATCGTGACGGTTTCGTCATCGCTGGCGGTGGTGGCATGGTCGTGGTTGAAGAGCTGGAACACGCTCTGGCCCGTGGCGCGAAAATCTACGCCGAAATCGTTGGCTACGGCGCGACGTCCGACGGCTACGACATGGTCGCTCCAAGCGGCGAAGGCGCGATCCGCTGCATGCAAATGGCGATGTCCACCGTTGATACCCCGATCGACTACCTGAACACCCACGGCACTTCGACTCCGGTCGGTGACGTCGCGGAAATGAAAGGTGTGCGTGAAGTGTTCGGCGACAAGGCACCTGCCATCAGCTCGACCAAGAGCCTGTCCGGTCACTCCCTGGGCGCCGCCGGCGTTCACGAAGCGATCTACTGCATGCTGATGATGGAAGGCAACTTCATTGCCGGTTCCGCCAACATCGACGAGCTGGACCCAGAAGTGGCCGATATGCCGGTGCTGACCAAGACCCGTGAGAACGCCACCATCAACACCGTGATGAGCAACAGCTTCGGCTTCGGCGGCACCAATGCCACGCTGGTACTGAAGCGCTGGGAAGGCAAGTAATTCCCCGCTGCTGAGCCACACATGAAAACGCCCCGACTGGTTCGGGGCGTTTTTTTTTGGCCTGAAGGAAATGGCAGTTACACCGTAAAACCCGGTGGGAGCGAGCCTGCTCGCTCCCACAAGTGGGCTTGCGGAGCTTCTGAAAATGAAACTTCTGTCATGCAACTTCCCACCCTGCGACCGAATGTCGCGGTTTTAGCGGCCTCCAGCACTGTTGCAGAATTCGCAACTATACCTTGCACGAATCAGCCGTTTACTTAGCAAACTAACAAATCATATAAAAGAGTCCTGCACACGCCTTGCTGCAGATAACTTGAGATTTGGAGCTAGCAGATGACTGTAAAAGTAACTGAACGCGACGATTCACACATGTCCCATGAAGGCGTAGCCGCCGGTGTACGAATCTGGGATGTGCATCAACAAGACTTGCTGGTCGGCATGTTCCACAACGAAATCGATGCCCACAACTACAAGGCCGAACTGGAACTGCAAGAACAGCAACGGGATTTGCGAACCGCCTGAACCACCCACAGCATTGAAAACGACAAACCCCGCCATGGCGGGGTTTGTCGTAGTGACAGCTTTACCGATTTACCACATCAGATCATCAGGGATCTGGTAGGCCGCGTACGGATCGTCCTCGGTGATGACCTCTTCGGTCTGTACGTTGAGCTGAACGATGCGCTGCGGATCGCGCTCCTGGATCTTCAGGGCCGCTTCACGAGGGATCACTTCATAGCCGCCGGCATGGTGCACGATCGCCAGCGAACCGCTGCTGAGCTTGTTGCGCATCAGCGTGTTGACCGAGAGGCGCTTGACCTTCTTGTCGTCGACGAAGTTGTAGTAGTCCTCGGTGGTCAGCTTCGGCAGACGCGAGACTTCGATCAACTGCTTGACCTGTGCCGCACGCGCCTTGGCCTCGGCTTTTTCTTTCTGCTGACGATTCAGCTCCTGGTCACGCTTGACCTTCTCGGCCATGGCTTCCTGAGCGGCACGCTGCTGCGAGTCATCCAGCTCGACCTGACCTTTGTGGGCCAGACGCTGCTGCTTCTGCTTGTCCTTGCTGACCTGCTTGGCCTGCTTTTGGTTGACCAGCCCTGCTTTGAGCAACTGATCGCGAAGGGAAATACTCATGGTGCTTACTCACTTGGGCAGTTGCTCAGCCGCAGCTGGGCAAATTCTTTTCCTGGCGTTTGGCTTCACCCCAGAGGGTGTCCAACTCTTCGAGGGTGCAATCTTCCATGGGACGGTGGGTGTCGCGCAATGCCTGTTCGATAAAACGGAAACGTCTTTCAAACTTGCCGTTGGCACCACGCAGTGCGGTTTCCGGATCGACCTTCAGATGCCGGGCCAGATTGACCACGGAAAACAGTAGATCACCGATCTCGTCAGCCACCGCGGCGGGATCGTTTTCAGACATGGCTTCAAGCACTTCATCGAGCTCTTCACGCACCTTGTCGAGCACCGGCAAGGCGTCTGGCCAGTCGAAGCCGACCTGCCCCGCACGCTTTTGCAATTTGGCTGAGCGTGACAGCGCAGGCAGCGTCGCCGGTACGTCATCAAGCAGCGACAGTTGCTCTGGCGCAGCGGATTTCTCGGCGCGCTCTTGCGCCTTGATCTCCTCCCAGCGCTGCTTGACTTGCTCTTCACTCAAACGCGGTACGTCGAGCGGCGCATATAGATCGCCGGTGGGGAAGACGTGGGGATGACGGCGGATCAGCTTGCGGGTGATGCTGTCGATCACCCCGGCAAACTCGAATCGCCCCTCCTCCCGTGCAAGCTGGCTGTAATACACCACTTGGAACAACAGATCGCCCAACTCGCCCTGCAAGTGATCGAAGTCGCCACGCTCGATGGCGTCGGCCACTTCGTAGGCTTCTTCGAGGGTGTGCGGGACGATGGTTGCATAGGTTTGCTTGATGTCCCACGGGCAGCCGTACTGCGGATCGCGCAGGCGACTCATCAGGTGGAGCAGGTCTTCAAGGCTGTACATCATTTATCTCTCACCACAAAACCCATGTGGGAGCGGGCTTGCTCACGAATACGGTGTGTCAGCAACAATGATGTCGACTGAGACGCCCTTTTCGCGAGCCAACCCGCTCCCACAGTTGATCGGCGTTGGTCTTCACGGAGTACGGTTACGCCGCGTTTCGATGATGTTCGGCAACTGCGAAATCCGCCCCAGCAACCGCCCCAACGCATCCAGACCCGGAATCTCGATGGTCAGGGACATCAGTGCGGTGTTGTCCTCCTTGTTCGAGCGGGTGTTGACCGCCAGCACGTTGATCCGCTCGTTGAGCAATATCTGCGAAACGTCTCGCAGCAGACCGGACCGGTCGTAGGCACGGATGACGATGTCCACCGGATAGGTGAGCACCGGCACCGGCCCCCAACTGACCTGGATGATCCGCTCAGGCTCGCGCCCGCCCAGTTGCAGCACCGAGGCGCAGTCCTGGCGGTGAATGCTCACGCCACGGCCCTGAGTGATGTAACCGACAATCGCATCGCCCGGCAGCGGCTGGCAGCAACCGGCCATCTGCGTCATCAGGTTGCCGACGCCCTGGATCTGTATGTCGCCGCGCTTGCCCGGCTTGTAGCCAGTGGCTTTGCGCGGGATCAGCTCCAGTTGTTCGTTGCCGCGTTCCGGCTCGACCAGTTGCTGCGCCAGGTTGACCAGTTGCGCCAAACGCAAATCGCCAGCACCGAGGGCGGCGAACATGTCTTCGGCGGTTTTCATGTTGGCCTTGTCCGCCAACTTGTCGAAATCCACCGCAGGCAGCCCCAGACGCGCGAGTTCGCGCTCGATCAGGGTTTTGCCCGCCGCAACGTTCTGATCACGGGCCTGCAACTTGAACCAGTGAACAATCTTGGCCCGAGCACGGGAAGTGGTGACGTACCCCAGGTTCGAGTTCAGCCAGTCGCGACTCGGCGTCCCGTGCTTGCTGGTGATGATCTCGACCTGCTCACCGGTTTGCAGGCTGTAGTTGAGCGGTACGATGCGCCCGTTGATCTTCGCGCCACGGCAGTTGTGACCGATTTCCGTGTGCACGCGGTAAGCGAAGTCCAGCGGCGTCGCGCCTTTGGGCAAGTCGATGGCGTGACCGTCGGGGGTGAAGATGTAGACCCGGTCCGGCTCGATATCGACGCGCAGTTGTTCGGCCAAGCCCCCGATATCGCCCAGTTCTTCATGCCACTCGAGCACCTGACGCAGCCAGGAGATCTTCTCTTCGTAGTGATTGGAGCCGGATTTGACGTCGGTGCCCTTGTAGCGCCAATGCGCGCAGACGCCGAGTTCGGCTTCTTCGTGCATGGAATGGGTGCGGATCTGCACCTCCAGCACCTTGCCTTCCGGGCCGATCACTGCGGTGTGCAACGAGCGGTAGCCGTTCTCTTTCGGGTTGGCGATGTAGTCGTCGAACTCTTTCGGAATGTGCCGCCACAGGGTGTGGACGATGCCGAGCGCGGTGTAGCAATCGCGCATTTCCGGCACTAGCACGCGTACCGCACGCACGTCGTAGATCTGGCTGAATTCCAGACCCTTGCGCTGCATTTTGCGCCAGATCGAATAGATGTGTTTGGCTCGGCCGCTGATGTCGGCGTCGACACCCGTGGCCTGCAATTCGTCTTTGAGCTGGGTCATCACGTCGGCGATGAAACGCTCGCGATCCAGCCGTCGCTCGTGGAGCAACTTGGCGATCTGTTTGTATTGATCGGGTTCCAGGTAGCGGAAGGACAAGTCCTCCAGCTCCCATTTGATATGACCGATGCCGAGCCGGTGCGCGAGCGGCGCATAGATGTCGAAGACTTCCCGGGCGACACGGTTACGCTTCTCATCGTCGGCGGTTTTCACCGCGCGGATTGCGCAGGTCCGTTCGGCCAGTTTGATCAGGGCAACGCGCACGTCGTCGACCATTGCCACGAGCATCTTGCGCAGGTTTTCCACCTGACCTTGCGCCCCCATGACCATCGACTGGCGCGGGCTCAGACTGGCGCTGATGGCGGCCATGCGCTGCACGCCGTCAATCAGTTTGGCGACCACCGGACCGAAGCGCTGGCTGACGGCTGCGAGTTCGATCTGGCCTTCGCGCACACCGCGATACAAGACCGCAGCGACCAGCGAATCCTGATCGAGCTTGAGGTCGGCAAGGATCTCGGCGATCTCAAGCCCGGTGCGGAAACTGCCGGAGCCCTCGGCCCACAGATTCTTGGCGGCGTTGGACTGTTGTTCAGCCTCGCGAGCGAACTCGCAGGCTTCTTTCAAGGCTTCGCGATCCAGTGCCAGATCGACACTGACCGCGTGATCGAGCCAAGCCTCGAGATTGATACTGCCGTCATTGTTGATCGGCTGGTGTGCTCTCACCTGTACCATCTTGCTTTACCTTCCCTACGACGCAGATTCAATGCGTCAAATCGCTGGTCTTCTATGCCCCTGGGCACTCGCGGGGCTAACGCGAGCGCGTCACGGACAGACCGGACGGATCAGACGAGCCATCCTGGCTCGCTTCAAATAACGCCATGGCTTCGACATGTGCCGTCTGAGGAAACATATCGAGAATCCCGGCACGTTTTAACCGGTAGCCCTGCTTGATCAATTCGACCGTATCGCGCGCCAGCGTTGCCGGGTTGCACGACACATACACCAACCGCTTGGCACCCAGGGTCGCGAGCTTGCGCACCACCTCGAAAGCACCGTCACGCGGTGGGTCCAAGAGTACCGCAGAAAAGCCGCTTCCGATCCACTGAGCATCGGTCAAAGGCTGGGATAAATCGGCTTGAAAAAACTTTGTGTTATGCAAATTGTTACTAGCGGCGTTCGCGGCGGCACGCTCGACCATGGTCTGCACGCCTTCGACCGCCACCACTTCGCGCACGGTTCTGGCCAGCGGCAAAGCGAAGTTGCCCAAGCCGCAGAACAGATCCAGCACACGCTCTTCGCTCGTCGGTTTCAGCCAATCCAGCGCCTGCGCAACCATCGCTTCATTAACACCGGCGTTGACCTGAATGAAATCCCCCGGCCGGTAAGCCAGATCAAGCCCCCATTGTTCCAGGCGATAACCCAGCGACTGGTTCGCATCAATCGGTTGCGGCCCGCCTTCGCCATGCAGCCACAATTGCGCTTCATGGAATTGGCAGAAATCCTTGAGGATCGTCATATCCGCTTCCGACAGCGGCGCCATGTGCCGCAGCAACACCGCCAGCGATGAACCGCTGAACAACTCGATATGCCCCAGCGCTTGCGGTTTGCTCAAACGACGGAGCATCTGCGGCAAAGAAGTCATGATCGGCTGCAAGGGCTGTACCAGCACCGGGCATTCACTGATCGCGACAATGTCCTGACTGCCGGCAGCACGGAAACCCACCTCAAGTTGCTTCGCTTTGATGTCCCAGCGCACGGCAATACGGGCGCGACGGCGATAGCCGAACTCGGGGCCGGTCAACGGGATCGCCCACTCTTGCGATTCGACACCGGCGACCTTCGATAATTGCTCGGCGAGCATGCGCTGTTTCAGGGCAAGCTGTTCGCTGTGGGGCAAATGCTGGACGCTGCAACCGCCACAACGGCCCGCGTGCTGACACGGCGCCGGGCGGCGCAACTCGCTGGCCTTGAACACGCGTTCGGTACGCGCCTCGACCACTTTGCCGTGGGCGCCGAGCACCCGCGCCTCGACCTCTTCACCGGCGAGGGCACCGAGGACGAACCAGGTGCGGCCTTCGAAAAACGCGATGCCGCGACCGTCATTGGCCAGACGCTCGATGTTCAAGCGCTGTTTTTTGCCGGTCGGGATTTGCGGGGCCTTGCTGCCACCCGTGGGCTGGAAGCGCAGGCCTCTCTCGTGTTTGGCCATCAGTTGGGCGCGTCGAAAATGCCGGTCGACAGGTAACGGTCGCCACGGTCACAGATGATCGCGACGATCACCGCGTTTTCAACTTCTTGGGACAGACGCAGCATCGCTGCCACCGCGCCACCCGAGGACACGCCACAGAAGATGCCTTCTTCGCGGGCCAGACGACGGGTCACGTCCTCGGCTTCGCTTTGTGCCATGTCGACGATGCGGTCGACGCGGTCAGCCTGATAGATCTTCGGCAGGTATTCCTGCGGCCAGCGACGGATGCCGGGAATGGCCGAGCCTTCCATCGGTTGCAGACCGACGATCTGCACGTTGTCGTTCTGCTCTTTCAAGTAGCGCGACACGCCCATGATGGTGCCGGTTGTGCCCATAGAGCTGACGAAATGAGTGATGCTGCCCTGGGTCTGACGCCAGATTTCCGGACCGGTGGTGGTGTAGTGGGCTTCAGGATTGTCACCGTTGGCGAACTGATCGAGCACCTTGCCACGGCCTTCGGCTTCCATGCGCTGGGCGAGATCGCGAGCACCTTCCATGCCTTCTTCCTGGCTGACCAGAATCAGCTCGGCACCGTAGGCGGTCATGGCCGCTTTGCGCTCGGCGCTGGAATTGTCCGGCATGATCAGGATCATTTTGTAACCCTTGATCGCTGCAGCCATGGCCAGAGCGATCCCGGTGTTGCCCGAGGTCGCTTCGATCAGCGTGTCGCCGGCGTGGATCTGCCCGCGCAACTCGGCACGGGTGATCATCGACAGCGCCGGACGGTCCTTGACCGAACCCGCCGGGTTATTCCCTTCGAGCTTGAGCAATAGGGTGTTGCTGGTGGCTCCGGGCAGGCGCTGCAAACGCACCAGCGGAGTGTTGCCGACGCAATCGGCGATGGTTGGGTACTGCAAGGTCATGGCGTATTCGCAATCCAGACGTGCGGGGGCGCCTATCATACCGGCAAACCCGCGCAGGCCATATCACGCAAAGTGCGGTGCTTATGGTTTATGGGAATAAGGAAACGCTAGTCCGTGTTTTCTGCGTGCGCCGTATCCAATACATAAAACTCGTGCAGTTTGGCTTGCAACAATTGTTTATCCGGCAAGCACGTTTGGTATTCAGCAATCAAGGCAGGTGAAAGGCTGCGATTAAGGGCGTACTCGACGACCTCGTCCTCTTTGCTGGCACAGAGCAGCACACCGATGGCCGGGTTTTCGTGGGGCTTGCGGACAGTGCGATCCAGCGCCTCCAGATAAAAATCCAGCTTGCCGAGGTACTCTGGTTCAAAGCGCCCAACCTTGAGTTCGATGGCCACCAGACAGTTGAGCCCACGGTGAAAGAAGAGCAAATCGAGCGCGAAATCCCGACTGCCGACTTGCAGGGGGTATTGAGAGCCAACAAAGCAGAAGTCGCGACCAAGCTCGGTCAGGAACGCCTTCAGTCGCCTCAGCAATCCCAGGTGCAGATCGGTCTCGGCATGGACGCCGGGCAAGTCGAGAAATTCGACCATGTAGGCGTCGCGAAATATCTCCAGTGCTGCTGGGTGAGCTTGCTTTAAAGCAGCAGATGCCTTCGCCGGATCGGTGACACTTCGTTCGAACAGGGCTGACTTGAATTGGCGCTCCAGTTCGCGCTTCGACCATTTTTCCTGAACCGCCATTTTCAAGTAAAACTCCCGCTCTTCCGGGCGTTTGCTTTGGCTCAAAATGATGATGTTGTGAGTCCACGGCAATTGTCTCACCAGTGGTGAGACAATTACGTCGTCTCGATAAGCCTCATAAAACTGGCGCATACGAAACAGATTTGGCCGGGTAAAACCGCGCAATCCTGGCTGCGTCTGAGCCAAATGTGCAGCCAGTTGCGAAATAACCGAATCCCCCCACTCCGCCCGCTCAATCTTGCGACTGATATGTGCACCGACCTGCCAATACAGCTCAATCAGTTGTGTATTGACGGTCTGCATGGCCTGGTGCCTGGCACTGTTGATCAGCGCTAACACTTCGTTAAAACGATCGCCATCCGAGATACCGGTAACGCTGGAGGCATTCATGCGCAATTCCTTGAAGATGAGGTGAAGCGCGAGCTTAAACGCTCAACGAACCTTCAAATGACCGCCGATCCTGCTTGGGAAATATCGTACAAAAATACGAGAGCACTCCCGCAAAGTCGGCGGAAATGGACATTCCATGGGACTACATCGCGAGCAGGCTCACTCCTACAAGGGAACCGTTTCCTTCACACAGTCAGCGGCGAACACAACCCCAATGCAGGAGCGAGCCTGCTCGCGAAAGCGTCAGTCGAAGCACCCCCCTCATCAGCAACCAACCGCAAATTCAGCCGCAACCCCGTCCCGCTGTTCTCCGCCCATAACGTCCCGCCCTGGCGCTGCACCGCATTCCTGGCAATGCTCAACCCCAACCCGAACCCGCCATTGCCCGGCCGCGCCCCATCCAGTCGAATGAACGGATCAAAAATCCGCTGCAGATCCCCGTCAGCCACCCCGCCACCCTGATCCTCCAGCCACAGATGCCAATAATTCCCCTCCCGCCGCCCATCCAGGCGCACGATCCCGCCCTCAGGCGAGTGACGAATGGCATTACGCAAAATGTTTTCCAGCGCCTGCGCCAGCGTATTGAGATTGCCGCGCACCCAGCACGACGCTTCGACGGAGCACTGCAATTGCAGACTCGACCAGCCGCTTTCATAACAGGCGTTATCAGTGAGCATTTCCCACAGTGCTTGGATCTGGATGGCCTCATCCGGCAATGGCGACCGATCAGTGTCGAGCCAGGCCAGTTGCAGCGTGTCTTCGACCAGCCGTTGCATGCCGTCGACTTCACGGCCGATGCGCTCGCGCAATTGCACCAGGCTTTGCTCGCTTTCGCTGGCCACGCGCAGTCGACTCAGCGGTGTACGCAGTTCATGGGAGAGGTCGCGCAGCAATTGCTGTTGCAGGGCGACGCTCGATTGCAAACGTTCGGACATCGAGTCGAAGGCTCGGGCCAGCTCGCCGAGTTCGTCCGGTCGCTGGGTGATACCGCTCGACAGCCGCACATTCAATTGATCGGCACGCCAGGCGTTGGCCTGTTCACGCAGGTTGTTCAGCGGCACCACCAGCAAGCGATATAAGCCAACGCACAGTAATAAAGTGAACAGACCGGGAATCACGCCGTTGGTGATCACCCGCCAGAACACTCGATATTTGCCCGGCAGAAAACGCTCGGGGAGTTCAATCACCAGACTGCCAACGGAGGGTTCTTGGGGAAACGGTATGCGCAGCCACGGCCGGCCCTGCTTATGTATCGGCCAGTCGAGCCCGCGCAGAAAGGTCAGGTGCTGGATTTCCTGATCATTGAGCGGCTCATTGCTCAACGACTGCAAGTTGCTGCCTATGACGCCGACCCAGGCGGCTTCGCGCAACTCCATGCTCTGCAACCAGCTATCGACGCCTTCGCGCCGGCTCCGCTGCCACGCCTGCTCGGCTTCGCTGGCATAACGCATCAAGGTGCCACGCGCCTCGTTGGAGAGAAACTGATTGCGTTGCTCCATGTACCGGCCCCATGACCAGCTCAGCCAGATCATCAGCAAACAGAACGCCACCAACAGAAAGGCCAGCTTCCAGAACAGCGAATGACGCCCAGGCAGCTCAGACACTCTCATCAGCGGCACTCAACACATAGCCCTTGCCCCAGACCGTGCGCACTTCGCGCTCGGTATAACCGATGGCCTTGAGTTTGCGGCGGATCTGGCTGATGTGCATGTCGAGGCTGCGGTCATGGGCCGCGTAACCGCGTTGCAAAACATGTTGATAAAGGAAGGCCTTGCTCAGCACCTCCTCATCATTGCGATCGAGGGTTTCCAACAGGCGGAATTCGCTGCGGGTCAGCCCCGCCGGTTGTTCGCGAAAGAACACATCGCTTTGTTCATCGTCGAAACGCAGCGTACCCAGCGCCATGGGCACCGCGACAGCCGCCGGGCGACGATCCAGGGCCACCCGCCGCAGAATCGCTTCGATGCGCACATGCAACTCGGCCATACTGAACGGCTTGGGCAAATAGTCATCGGCGCCCAAGCGGAAACCACTGATGCGATCAGCCTCGGCTCCCAGCGCCGACATCAGCAACACCGGTGTCGAATGACTCTGGCGCAACTGGGTCAGCACCTTGAGACCGTCCAGCCCGGGCAGCAGAATATCCATCAGCACCACGTCAAACGGTTGATGCTGAGCGATGTTCAGACCTTCCTGGCCGTTCTGGCACCACGTCACCTGAAAGCCGCTGCGGCCCAGGTGTTCGTGAACGTAGGCACCCAGGACCGGATCGTCTTCGATGGAAAGAATGCGTGGCTGAACGACGGAAACAGGATTCATGACTATCTGCAAATAATTCTCAGTTGAGCGCAATTATTCAAGATTGAGGGACATCGGGCAACCCAAGCTTGACCTGCCGGACAAACGCGCACCGATGCACAGACCGACCACGACACCATTTTTCCGGAGATTGCCCGCGAGCAAATCGCTACACTGCGCCCATGCCGCGTGCCGGATGCACGCATGAGTCAACAGATCAGCGGGATGCGGGAGACAGGTGTGCTCAAGAAACTGGGAATCAAAGGTCGCGTGATGCTGCTGACCTTGTTGCCGACCAGCCTGATGGCGCTGGTGCTGGGTGGTTATTTCACCTGGACGCAGCAGTCCGACTTGCAGACCCAATTGATGCAGCGTGGCGAAATGATCGCCGAGCAACTGGCGCCGCTGGTAGCTCCCGCCATGGGCCATGGCAACAACGAATTGCTCGAACGCATTGCCACCCAGTCCCTCGAACAACCGGACATGCGCGCGGTGACCTTCCTCGCGCCGGATCGCACGCCGCTGGCCCACGCCGGCCCCACCATGCTCAATCAGGCGCCGAGCGGCGACAGCGCCCACCTGCAACGGCGCAGCGGCAATGACGCAACTCGTTACCTGATGCCGGTCTTCGGCAAACACCGCAACCTTGCCGGCGAGGTGATCCCCGAAGAGTCCGACCGCCTGCTGGGCTGGGTCGAACTGGAGCTGTCCCACAACGGCATGCTGCTGCGCGGTTATCGCAGCCTGTTCGCCAGCCTGCTGCTGATCGCCGCAGGCCTCGCCGGCGCGGCTTTGCTCGCGTTGCGCATGGGGCGCACCATCAACCGCCCGCTGGGCCAGATCAAACAAGCCGTCGCGCAGCTCAAGGACGGTCATCTGGAAACCCGCCTGCCCCCCCTTGGCAGCCAGGAGCTCGATGAACTGGCGTCGGGCATCAACCGCATGGCCGGTACCCTGCAAAACGCCCGCGAAGAATTGCAGCACAGCGTCGATCAAGCCACCGAAGACGTGCGCCAGAACCTGGAAACCATCGAAATCCAGAACATCGAACTGGACCTGGCCCGCAAAGAGGCGCTGGAGGCGAGCCGGATCAAATCCGAGTTCCTCGCCAACATGAGCCACGAGATTCGCACGCCGCTCAATGGCATTCTCGGCTTCACTCACCTGTTGCAGAAAAGCGAACTGACGCCGCGTCAGCTCGACTATCTGGGCACCATTGAAAAGTCCGCCGACAGCCTCTTGGGCATCATTAACGAGATCCTCGATTTCTCGAAAATCGAGGCCGGCAAACTGGTGCTCGACCATATCCCGTTCAACCTGCGCGATCTGTTGCAGGACACCCTGACGATTCTTGCCCCGGCCGCCCACGCCAAACAGCTTGAACTGGTCAGCCTGGTGTACCGCGACACGCCTCTGTCGCTGGTCGGCGACCCGTTGCGCCTGAAGCAGATCCTCACCAACCTGGTCAGCAACGCGATCAAGTTCACCCGCGAAGGCACCATCGTCGCCCGGGCCATGCTTGAGGAAGAGCACGAGGACAGCGTGCAACTGCGCATCAGC
Organism: Pseudomonas baetica; assembly: GCF_019733355.1. GTDB lineage: Bacteria > Pseudomonadota > Gammaproteobacteria > Pseudomonadales > Pseudomonadaceae > Aquipseudomonas > Aquipseudomonas baetica_A. Next base: position 41,850 of record NZ_JAIHLQ010000031.1, read on the forward strand.
ATTCAGGACACTGGCATCGGCTTGTCGAGCCAGGACGTACGGGCGTTGTTCCAGGCCTTCAGTCAGGCTGACAACTCGTTGTCGCGCCAACCCGGAGGCACCGGTTTGGGTCTGGTGATTTCCAAGCGACTGATCGAACAGATGGGCGGCGAAATCGGCGTCGAGAGCACGCCGGGCGAAGGCTCGGAATTCTGGATCAGCCTGAGCCTGCCCAAGGCCCGCGACGATGCCGAAGACCTGCCCTCGGCGCCGCTGCTCGGACGTCGGGTGGCGGTGCTGGAAAACCACGAACTGGCGCGTCAGGCCTTGCAGCATCAACTGGAAGACTGCGGCCTCAACGTCACACCGTTCAATACCCTGGAAAGCCTGACCAATGGCGTCACCGGCGCGCATCAGACCGATCAGGCGATTGATCTGGCGGTGATCGGTATCACCAGCAACGACATGTTGCCGGAACGTCTGAACCAGCACATCTGGGACCTCGAACACCTGGGTTGCAAAGTGCTGGTACTGTGCCCGACCACCGAGCAGACGCTGTTCCATCTGTCGGTGCCCAATCCGCACAGCCAGTTGCAAGCCAAACCGGCCTGCACGCGCAAACTGCGCCGGGCGCTGTCGGATCTGGCCAACCCGCGCCAACCGCGCACCGAACCCGGCGAGCCGCTGTCGAGTCGCGCGCCGCGAGTGCTTTGCGTCGATGACAACCCGGCCAACCTCTTGCTGGTGCAAACCTTGCTCGAAGACATGGGCGCCAAGGTCCTCGCCGTGGAAAGCGGTTACGCCGCTGTCAAAGCGGTGCAGACCGAATCCTTCGACCTGGTATTGATGGACGTGCAGATGCCGGGTATGGACGGTCGCCAGAGCACCGAAACCATCCGCCAGTGGGAAAGTGAGCGGCATTGCACGCCGCTGCCGATCGTCGCCCTCACCGCCCACGCCATGGCCAACGAAAAACGTGCGTTGCTGCAAAGCGGCATGGACGACTACCTGACCAAACCGATCAGCGAACGGCAACTGGCGCAGGTCGTGTTGAAGTGGACCGGTCTGGCCCTGCGCAATCAGGGGCCGGAGCGGGCCAGCGAAAACACTGCCGGCCAAAACGAACTGCCGGTACTCGATCACGAGGAAGGTTTGCGTCTGGCTGCCGGTAAAGCAGATCTGGCGGCAGACATGCTGGCGATGTTGCTGGCCTCGCTGGAGGCCGACCGCGAAGCCATCCGCAATGCACGCGACAGCCACGACCAGAATGCACTGATCGAACGTGTCCATCGCCTGCACGGCGCCACACGTTACTGCGGCGTACCGCAATTGCGCGCCGCCTGTCAGCGCAGCGAAACCCTGCTCAAACAGGACGACCCGAAAGCCGCGCAGGCGCTCGATGAACTGGAGCGAGCGATGAACCGACTGGCAGCGCAAGCGAGGATCAGCGCCTGATCCAGCGCAATGCCGTTCGATGCAGCCCCGGCTAAAGTGGACTCGGGTGCTTCAACCCGAGTCGATGTTCCAGGAGGATTTCATGCGCACGATCGTTTTCAGCAGCCAGGCCTACGACCGCGACAGCTTTCTCGCGGCCGACTGCCCGGCGGACATCGAACTGCATTTTCAACCTGCCCGGCTCAGCCTCGACACCGCCGCGTTGGCCGACAGACACGACGTGGTTTGCGCGTTCATCAATGACGATCTCAGCGACGCGGTGCTGGAGCGACTGGCCGCCGGCGGCACTCGATTGATTGCCTTGCGCTCGGCCGGTTACAACCATGTCGATCTGGCCGCAGCCAAACGTCTCGGCCTGACCGTCGTGCGTGTCCCGGCCTACTCGCCCCATGCCGTGGCCGAACATGCTGTCGCGCTGATCCTGGCCCTCAACCGGCGCTTGCACCGCGCGTACAACCGCACCCGCGAGGGCGATTTCAGCCTGCATGGGCTGACCGGATTTGATCTGGTCGGCAAGACGGTCGGCATCGTCGGCACCGGGCAGATCGGCGCCACGTTCGCTAAAATCATGCACGGTTTCGGCTGTGAATTGCTGGCCTGCGATCCGTATCCAAACCCCGACGTCCTGGCGCTCGGCGCACGCTATCTGAGCCTGCCGGAGTTGCTCGCGCAATCGCGAATCGTCAGCCTGCACTGCCCGCTCAACGAGCAGAGCAAACACCTGATCAACCGTGATTCACTGGCGCACATGCAAGCCGGCGCCATGCTGATCAACACCGGACGCGGCGCTTTGGTCGACACTCCAGCGTTGATCGACGCCTTGAAGGACGGCCAGCTCGGCTATCTGGGGCTGGATGTGTATGAGGAAGAAGCGCAGTTGTTTTTCGAGGATCGCTCCGACCTGCCGTTGCAGGACGACGTGCTGGCGCGATTGCTGACCTTCCCGAACGTGATCATCACCGCGCATCAGGCGTTTCTGACGCACGAGGCGCTGGGCGCGATTGCCGCAACGACCCTGCACAACATCGCGAGCTGGGCGGCAGGATCGCCGCAAAACCAGGTCGAGGGTTGAGGGTTTAACGTTTTATTTCGGTGATAGCGAGGACGCCAGAATCAATAGCGCCAGCCAGCCGAAGCCGAAAAACCGCTGCTTCGCCGAGTGCCCGCTGCGCAGCAGGAACCAGACGAAAACCATCGGCAACAGGAACACCATGATCTTCAGCCAGCTTTCCACCGGACGGCTGCCATCTTCATTCATGGGCGGCGCAACCGTTTGTTCAGCCTGTTGTCGCCGCCGACGCCCCGCTGCGGCCGGCATGACTTTTGGCAAAGGCTCAGGCGCGGGAGGGACAAATGCCTCGGGCACAGCCTGGTTGCGCGGCAGACTGCCGAATGAAATCGTCGAAGGCTGAACGGGTGCCGCTGCGGTCTGCGCTTGTGCGTGGGTTGGCTGCTCTGCCATCGGAGCCCCGCAATGAATGCACGCCGAGGCTTCTGAGCTGATGCTGCGCTTGCATTCATAACATTCGATAAGCGCCATGTTCCGTTCCTTCAGAGTCGAGGGCGGCAGTTTGCCATGTGTGCAAGCCGATTTGAACCTGATCGAAGGTCACATGCGTGCGTCATTCTGCAACGTGGCCCGTGCTAGCATGTCGCGCATATTTGGAGGACCCATGGTCGAACACGATTTCCGCTACAACCTGATGAACCCGCAACACACCCTCTCCGAATGCCGCGCCCTCGTTCCGGGCCGCTATCAGGTCACCGGCAATGGTGGCTCGATCCGCATCGGTGATGCCCTGTTGGTCACCCTCAAAGGCAGCAAGGACTTGTCCATGCGCCTGACCGTCGAAACCGTCCGCCACCTGATCAATCCGCCGGGCCAATGGACCGCGATGACCACAGGCCCGGTGTTCGGCGAACTGGCGATTCACACCTGGCAGGTCAACTGCGACAGCTGCGCCAAAGAGCTGAGCTTTGAATTCGCCGTCGACGCCAAGCTGGGCAAAACCGCAGAAAAACCGGCCGCCACCGCGCGCATCGCCGAGTTGGGCTGGAAAGCCGTTGGCGACAAGCACCTGTGCCCGAAATGCCAGGAGCCTGCGTGATGAAACGCCTTGCCCTGACCGCTCTGGTCGGTGTTGGCCTGATGGGCTGCGCCGCGGAGCCTGTGCAGTTGCAACAGAACCGCAGCTACATTCTGGAGTGGATCGGCGAGCGGCCATTGATGGATTACAGCCATCTGACCGTGACCCTTGGCGATGATGGTCGCGCCTATGGCAACGGCGGCTGCAACCATTGGTTCGCGCCTTACACGCTTGATGGCGACAAGCTGAGCTTCGGCAAGATCGGTAAGACCCGCAAGCTGTGCGCGCCGGCACTGATGGAGCAGGAGCAGCGTTTCCTGCAGGCATTGGAAGGCGTGCAGCGCTGGGACATCTCGCCCATCGAGCAGATGCGCTTCTGGCCGGCGCAAGGCAAACCGCTGCGCTGGTGGCTGGAAGAGGGTTGATCATTTGTGGTGAGGGGATTTACCCCCTCACCACAGAAGCTCACTGGCCACAGAGGCTCGGCGTGCCTACTGGGTGGCCTGCAACGCCTCAAGCTTGGCCATCACCCCGGCCGCCGTCTGCTCACCCAGCAACTGCTCCCGCACCTTGCCCTTGTTGTCGATGATGTAAGTCACCGGCAACGCCTCGCTGCGCGGCAACTCGAACAACTCCGCCGGATCCTGCGCCAGCACGGTGAACTTGATGCCCAGTTTTTCGCTGGCGCTCTTCAACTCTTCCCCCTGCACGTTGTCGAAGTTGACCCCGAACACGCCGACGTTCTTGCTCTTGAGCTCGTCTGCCAGATGGTTGAGCTCCGGGATTTCGGTCCGGCACGGCCCACACCATTCGGCCCAGTAGTTGAGCACCACCCATTGTTTGTCCAGGCGCTCGGACGCCACCTTCTGACCATTCTGGTCGATGCCGTAATCATTGCCGCAGCCCCCCAGCATCAACGCCCCGATTATGGTCAATGCCGCTGCCAATCGCCGTGTCATGTCGTGTTCCTTGTGAAAATTTGAATGCGCCTGCGACCCATCGTCTCTGAAGGTTCTGGATTGTGCGCTGCACAGTTAGAATAGCCGCCACTTTACGCCAGAAGCGACCCGCCATGACCGATCTGACGCTTTATCACAATCCGCGCTGCTCGAAATCCCGCGGCGCACTGGAACTGCTGGAAGCCCGCGGCCTGACCCCGAACGTCGTGCGTTACCTCGAAACCCCGCTGGACGCGGCGCACATCAAGGCGTTGCTCGGCAAGCTGGGGATCAGCGCACGGCAACTGCTGCGCACCGGGGAAGATGAATACAAAATGCTTCAACTCGCCGACAGCAGCCTCAGCGAAGATCAACTGATCGCCGCCATCGCCCAGCATCCAAAACTGATGGAGCGACCGATTCTCGAAGTCGGCGACAAAGCCGTCATCGGCCGTCCACCGGAACAGATCCTGGAGTTGCTGCCGTGAGCGCGCCTTACATTCTGGTGTTGTATTACAGCCGCAGCGGCTCGACCAACGAGATGGCCCGGCAGATTGCCCGCGGCGTCGAGCAGGCCGGTCTTGAAGCACGCCTGCGTACCGTGCCGGCGATCTCCACCGAATGCGAAGCCGTGGCCTCGGACATCCCGGACGAAGGCGCGCTCTACGCCACCCTTGATGACCTGAAGAACTGCGCCGGTCTGGCGCTGGGCAGTCCGACCCGTTTTGGCAACATGGCCGCACCGCTCAAGTACTTCCTCGATGGCACCAGCAATCTGTGGCTGACCGGCGCACTGGTCGGCAAACCAGCCGGCGTGTTCACCTCCACCGCCAGCCTGCACGGCGGTCAGGAAACCACGTTGCTGTCGATGATGCTGCCCCTGTTGCACCACGGCATGCTGATCACCGGCCTGCCGTACAGCGAATCGGCGCTGCTGGAAACCCAGGGCGGCGGCACGCCTTACGGCGCCAGCCATCATGCCGGGGCTGATGGTAAAAGCGGTCTCGATCAGCACGAAGTGGCACTGTGTCGCGCACTCGGCCTGCGTCTGGCCAAGACTGCCCAAAAACTGGAGGACTGACATGGCCAGGAAGCCGAAGATTCTGCCCTCCGTCGCGTGGCTCGAGCCGCGCGTCAAAGCGATGCGGATTATCAGTCTGTTGTGCTTTTTCGGCCTGGCCGGATTGCTCGCCGCTTACTACCTGATCTTTGCCGACCTGCACGGTGCGCGACCGTGGGTGATTCTGCTGGTCGAGCTGATCCCGTGGATCGTCCTCGCACCGGCCATGATCATGGGCAGCGCTCGCGGCCATTCGTGGATGTGCTTTGTGGTGAATCTTTATTTCATCAAAGGCGCGCTGGCGGCGTATGACCCGAACCGGCAGTTGTTCGGCATTCTGGAGATGCTCGCGAGCCTGGCGGTGTTCTGCTCGGCGCTGCTGTATGTGCGGTGGCGGTATCAGTTGAATCGCAAGCTGGCGGGTGAAGGCGAGATTTCCGTCGCCTGAGCCGGCGCCATCGCGAGCAAGCCCGCTCCCACAGGAGATTTGTGGACGCCACAGATCCTTTGTGGGAGCGGGCCTGCTCGCGAAGGGGCGGACTCGGTGTCAGTGATTGACGGTATAAGCCAGCATCATCGAAATCTGGCTCATCGGCCGGCCGCCACTCTCTTCATGCCACTGGTTGAACACATTCTGCACAATGGCCAGATCGCGCAGACTGGTCGGCGCCTTGTCGACGATCTTCTGTGCATTCAGAGCCGCGACCACGTCGTAGCTCGGCACAAACGTATCCTTGCCGACCATGCGCAAAAAGCGCGGCGCCGACAGTCCGCCCAACTGATGGCCGTGCTTTTTCAGGTAGGTCCACAGACCGACAATATCGGTCACCGGCCACTCGGCAATCAACGCGCCGAAACTGCCCTTCTCCTTCTCCACATCCAGAATAAACTGCGCATTGCGCGGCACACTCTTGAGCTTGCCCAAGTGGCGGATGATCCGCGCGTCCTGCATCAGCCGCTCAAGGTGCTCGGCGCTCATCAGCACGACTTTTTCCGGGTCAAACTTGAAGAACACCTCTTCAAACGCCGGCCACTTGGCGTCGACCAAGCTGTGCTTGAGCCCGGCGCGAAACACGCGCAGCGCCATGGTCGAGAGGTAGCGGTCGTCGCTGATCTTGCGCAGTTGCGCCGGGGTCTTGGGAACGGGCAGATGGGCTTCCAGTTCAGCCGCTGAACCAAAGCGGTTCAGACAGTATTCGTGCAGCCACTTGTAATCGCGCATGCCCTCTCCTATTGAATGAAGCGAAGAAACCAATGTGTGCAGGCATGCTCGCGAAGGCGTTGTGTCATTCAGCACATATGTCGACTGAGACGACGCCTTCGCGAGCAAGCCCGCTCCCACAGGGATGGTGTTTACAGGTTGACGATATTGACGAAGCGCGAAGCCGCCGTCTCGTCGATCTTCAGACTGGTGAAGTCGAACAGATTGCGGTCAGCCAGTTGCGACGGCACCACGTTCTGCAAACTGCGAAAGATGCTTTCGGTGCGGCCCGGGGTCTTGCGATCCCAGTCCTGAAGCATTTCCTTGACCACCTGACGCTGCAGGTTTTCCTGCGAACCGCAGAGGTTGCACGGGATGATCGGGAATTCCTTCAAGTCCGAGTAAGCCTGAATGTCTTTCTCGTTGCAGTACGCCAGCGGGCGGATCACCACGTTGCGACCGTCGTCGGCGCGCAGCTTGGGCGGCATCGCCTTGAGCGAGCCGTTGAAGAACATATTGAGGAAGAACGTTTCGACGATGTCGTCGCGGTGATGACCGAGGGCCATTTTGGTCGCACCGATTTCATCGGCGAAGGTGTACAGCGTGCCACGACGCAGGCGCGAGCACAGCGAGCACGTGGTCTTGCCTTCCGGGATCAGTTCTTTCACCACCGAGTAAGTGTCTTTCTCGACGATGTGGTACTCGATGCCCAGTTCTTTGAGGTAGGCCGGCAGCACGTGCTCGGGGAACCCCGGCTGCTTCTGGTCCATGTTCACGGCGACGATCTCGAACTTGATCGGTGCAACCTTCTGCAGGTGCATCAGTACGTCGAGCATGGTGTAGCTGTCCTTGCCCCCGGACAAGCAGACCATGACCTTGTCGCCATCTTCGATCATGTTGAAATCGGCGACCGCTTCGCCGGCCAGGCGGCGCAGGCGCTTTTGCAGTTTGTTCTGGTTGACCGTAAGAGTGCCCATGACGCGAAATCCGTGAGGTGTGACGAAAGGCCGGCATTTTACGCAAAAACCCTGAGTTTGTGGTCACAGGTTGTCGCCATTGGCCGATTCGTCCTTTACAGACCCCACGGCGATTAACCCCTGTGTTTACAGCGCGATTTGCTCTAAGCCCCTAGTCCCGGTGCGGTTAAGACCTTTCTATACTGCGTCGTAAGGTCGCACACATTTGAAGACCTGAACTTGCTCGGCCTCATTGGCCCGTAGGCGCTCCGCTGGGGGGCGATGGCAATAACAAGAGGAGTGACTGGCATGATCCATCACGTAGTGGGACTTTTTACCCACCCCGATCAGGAATGGAAAGAAATCCGTGGCGACCAAGAGGAAAGCATCAGCCACATGTATCTGACGCACACGCTGATCCTGGCGGCCATCCCGGCTGTTTCGGCCTTCATCGGCACCACCCAGGTCGGCTGGGTGATCGGCAACCGCGCCCCCGTGATGCTCACGGTCGAAAGCGCGATCTGGATGACGGTCATGTCCTACCTGGCGATGCTTGGCGGCGTCGCGGTCATGGGGGCCTTCGTGCACTGGATGGCGCGCACCTATGACGCCAACCCGAGCCTGGCCCGTTGTGTTGCATTCGCCACTTACACCGCGACACCGCTGTTCGTGGGCGGGTTGGCGGCGTTGTATCCGCATATGTGGCTGGGGATGATCGTCGGTACGGCGGCCATCTGCTACACGGTGTATCTGCTCTATGTCGGTCTTCCGACCTTCATGAATATTCCATCCGACGAGGGTTTTCTGTTTTCCAGCTCGGTGCTGGCGGTGGGCCTGGTGGTGCTCGTGGCCATCATGGCGTTCACCGTGATCGTCTGGGGGCTGGGCGTCGGCCCGGTCTATACCAACTAGAAAAGCGTCCTGCCTGAGAAAAACCAGACCTGCCAATAGAGGCCGCCGCAAGGCGGCCTTCTCGTGAGGGTGACGACCATTCGGCAGTTCGGCGATTCGCAAGTCCCAAGGGTTGCGGCATACTCGACACCTCTGGAGATCCATCAAGCATGCCCGAGCAACTCAATACCCGCGTCGAAGACTGTTACCAACTCGCTGAATCCTTTTTCAAACGTCACTTCCAACGCCCTGTGGTGAGCCTCAAGCTGCGCGGGCAAAAAGCCGGGGTCGCGCATCTGCACGAGAACCTGCTGCGCTTCAACCCACAGCTGTACCGGGAAAACACCGAGCATTTCCTCAAGCAGACCGTGGCCCATGAAGTCGCGCACCTGATCGCCCATCAACTGTTTGGCGACCGCATTCAGCCCCACGGCGAGGAGTGGCAACTGATCATGCGCGGCGTTTATGAACTGCCGCCGGATCGCTGCCATACCTATCAAGTCAAACGCCGCAGCGTGACGCGCTATATCTATAAATGCCCGTGTGCAGACAGCGATTTTCCGTTTTCGGCGCAGCGTCATAGCCTGGTACGGCAGGGGCGGCGGTATTTGTGCCGCAGATGCCGCAACACGTTGGTGTTCAGTGGTGAGATGCGGGTGGAATAAGTGTTGTTAGAACTGGCCCCACCGCTAGCAGGCTGGCTCCCACATTGACTGCGCCGCAGACACATCCAGTGTGAAAGCTAGCCTGCCAGCGATAGAGCCTGCACAGGCACTAAAGAATTACCTTGGCTACACGCAATTCGGTAATCCGCTCAGCACTAAACCCCAACGCCCCCAACACCTGATCCGTATGCTGCCCCAACACCGCCCCGACATGCCGCGGCGCCGGTAAAGCCTCGAAAAACTTCAGCGGACAAGCCATCTGCGTCTGCGTCGTGCCATCCCCCCGCGGCACCTGCGTCACCAGTTCCCGCGCCTGCAACTGTGGATGCTGCACCGCCTCACCCAGGCTCAACACCGGTTCGACACAGGCATCGATCCCGGCGAACAACGCACACAGTTCGGCAAAGTCATGCTTCTCGAATTCAACCTTCAACGCCTCCTTGAGCGCCTGCTGTTGCTCAGGCTTGGGTGACAATCCGTGCGCCGCCAGCTCCGGCCGGCCCAGCGCCATACACAGTGGCTGCATGAAACCCGGCTCTAAACTGCCCACCGACATCCAGCGCCCATCGCGGGAACGGTAATAGTCGTAGAAGCTGCCGCCATTGAGCATCTGGTCTTCCCATCCCGGCTCCTCGCCGCAAGCCAGATAGCCGGCGCCGGCCATGGCATTCAGGCTGAAGGCGCAGTCCGTCATGCTCACGTCCAGATGCGTGCCCTGCCCGGTTTGCTGACGCGCGATCACCGCCGCCAACAGACCAATCACTCCATGCAGCGAGCCGCCGGCGACATCGGCCACCTGCATGCCCAGCGGCAAAGGCCCGCTGTCGGCGCGGCCGGTGTAACTGGACAGCCCGGCCAGGGCCAGATAGTTAATGTCGTGGCCGGCTCGATCCTTGTAAGGCCCGGTCTGGCCGTAACCGGTGATCGACACGTAAATCAGCTTCGGATTGATTGCTTTCAACGCCTCGTAACCCAGCCCCAAACGCTCCATCACACCGGGGCGAAACTGCTCAAGCACGATGTCGTAATCGCCCAGCAACTGTTTGATCACGTCCAGCGCTGCGGGCTGTTTGAGGTCCAGCGCCAGGCTGCGCTTGTTGCGATTGAGATACGCGTGACTGGCTGATACCCCGCTGTCATGGGGCGGCAGCACCCGCAACAGATCCATGCGCGAGGGCGATTCGATGCGCAGCACGTCGGCGCCCATGTCCGCCAGCAGCAGCGAGGCGAACGGCCCCGGCAACAATGTCGAGAAATCCAGAATTTTAAGTGAGGCCAGCGGTGCGGACATGGGCGAACTCCTTGTGCGATGCACTCAGCCTAGGCAGCTAACCGCCATGCAGCAATCACCGGATGTGTCAGTAAACATGACCGTTGCGCTCAAATCGCAGGCCAAAAAAAACCCGCCGAACAGACTGTGTGAAAACCTAGCAATCTGCATCGCGGTTTAAGAAAATGCCCCGCATCGAAAGATACGGGGCATTTTTGTTATGGCTTACATCCAGGGTCAAGCGCGCGATCAGACCAGTCTTTTCCCAGTTTCTCTGGAAGATTTAATCCCTGAGGATCACCTCGTTCGCGTGATTGATGCCTTCGTTGCCAAGCTCGATCTCATACGGTTGGGGTTTGACAAGGCAGTGCCCAAAAACACAGGCCGTCCCTCATACGATCCGGCCGATCAGCTCAAGCTCTATCTGTATGGCTATTTCCAGCGTATCCGTTCCTCCCGTCGTCTCGAAGCCGAATGCCAGCGCAACATCGAAGTCATGTGGTTACTCAACCGCCTTAAACCCGATTTCAAGACCATTGCCGACTTTCGCAAGAACAACAAGCAGGCGTTCAGTGCAACCTGTCGGGCCTTTGTCCAGTTCTGCCGTACAGTCGGTTTGATTGCTGGCGATCTGGTTGCCATTGATGGCAGTAAATTTCAGGCGGTAGCCTCTTCGCGGCGCCATCTGAACGTAAAACAGCTCAAGCGCCAGCAGGAAAAACTGGACAAGCGCATCGCCCAATATCTGGCCGAACTGGATGAGGCCGATAAAGCTGAATCGGGTGAAACCATTGATCGCAGCGCCATCAAGACAGCGCTGGAGCAACTTGAAGCCCGGCAATTGAACAACCTGACCTGCCAGGCGCTGATGAATTCGATGGGGATCGAGCAGTTCAACACCGGCGAGAGCGATGCCCGAATGATGCGCACGCCCAAAGGCCCGCGAGTGGCTTACAACGTACAAACCGCCGTGGACGCTGAACACTGCTTGATCCTGCATCACGACGTGACACAAGACGGCAACGATACCTAGCAATTTGAGCCCATGGCCAAGGCGGCCAAAGAACAGTTGCAGCAGAGCGAGCTGAGCGTGACCGCCGATGCGGGCTACTCCAACGGCAAGCAGTTCCAAGCGTGTGAAGAGGCGGGCATTACGGTGTACATACCGCCCAATCGAGCGGTTAACCCTCGTAGCAAGGAGAAGGAGCTCTTCGAACGAAAAGATTTTACTTACGATGCGCAGCAGGATCAGTACCAATGCCCTGCTGGCAAACTGCTGACGCTCAAATAGCTGAACAAAGGTGAGCGCATTTACCATGCCGCTATCAGCGACTGCGCCAGCTGCCCACTGAAAGGGCAATGCACCGACGCTCAGCGCCGATACGTCTCACGCCACGCCCACGAAGATGCCTTCGAGCGAATGGAGCAGCGCATGCAGGCGCATCCCGAAATGATGGTGAGCCGAAGGTCCATCGTTGAGCATCCCTTCGGCATGCCTTAAACAATGGCTGTTTGGAAACGGCCGCTTCCTGCTGCGACAGCTAGCGGGGGCAAGAGCGGAAATGGCCCTGGCGGTGAACGCCTACAACCTCAAAAGAGCGATCAATGTGCTGGGTGTACGCCGAATGATGGAGTTGATGGGCTGAAAAGCCTTTTTTCTGTTACCTGCACAAAAGCAAACGCCCCGAACAAGTCGGGGCGTTTGCTTAGGCCGCCTTCAGCGTGTTTTCACACAGTCTGCGAAGCGGGTTTTTTTCATGCCAGCGCGAGTTAGCTGACGCTGTTAGGGGTTGGGCCTTCAGCCACACCCAGGTCATCTTCTTCACGCACATCGGAGATACCACGACCGCCCGAGGCCAACTCGGCTTGCAGCACGTCGGTGTCCAGCTCATTCACCCACTTGGCCACAACGAGGGTGGCAACGGCGTTACCGACCAGGTTGGTCAGCGCGCGAGCTTCAGACATGAAGCGGTCGATACCCAGGATCAGCGCCAGACCGGCCACCGGCAGGTGCCCGACCGCCGACAGCGTAGCCGCCAGCACGATGAAGCCCGAACCGGTGACACCGGCAGCGCCTTTGGAGGACAGCAGCAGCACCAGCAGCAGGGTGATCTGGTGAGTGATGTCCATGTGGGTGTCGGTCGCTTGAGCGATAAACACGGCCGCCATGGTCAGGTAGATCGAAGTACCGTCGAGGTTGAACGAGTAACCGGTCGGGATCACCAGACCCACAACGGATTTCTTCGCGCCCAGACGCTCCATCTTGATCAGCATGCGTGGCAGGGCCGACTCGGACGAGGAAGTACCCAGCACGATCAGCAGTTCTTCACGGATGTAGCGAACCAGTTTCAACACGCTGAAACCATGCGCGCGGCAGATGGAGCCCAGCACCACGACGACGAACAGTACGCAGGTGATGTAGAAGCAGATCATCAGTTGACCCAACTGCACCAGCGAGCCGACACCGTAAGCACCGATGGTGAAGGCCATGGCACCCAGCGCACCGAGCGGCGCCAGTTTCATGATCATGTTGATGATGTTGAACATCACATGCGCGAAGCGATCGATGATATCCAGCAGCGGCCGGCCGTAGGAGCCGAGGCGATGCAGGGCGTAACCGAAGATCACCGAGAACATCAGCACTTGCAGGATATCGCCGGTGGCAAACGCGCCAACGATCGTGTTCGGGATGACGTTGAGCAGGAAGCCGACGATGCTCTGGTCTTTACTGGCCGTCACATAAGAGGCGATTTTCGAGGCATCCAGCGTTGTCACGTCGATGTGCATGCCGGCGCCCGGCTGCACAACGTTGACCACGACCAGACCGATCAGCAAGGCGATGGTGGAAACCACTTCGAAGTACAGCAGCGCGTAGCCGCCGGTCTTGCCCACCGACTTCATGCTCTGCATACCAGCGATACCGCTGACAACGGTACAGAAGATGATCGGTGCGATGACCATTTTGATCAGTTTGATGAACCCGTCACCCAGCGGCTTGAGCGCCACGCCGGTCTGCGGATAGAAGTGACCGACCAGAATGCCGATGGCGATGGCAACGATCACCTGGAAATACAGGGATTTGTAGAGTGGCTGACGAGTCGTCATTGCAAGTGTCCTCAAGCGTCCCGCAGAGCAACATCCATCTGTTGCCTGCAAAACCTTAAATTGCGAACCCTCCTGCACTGGAGGGATTTGTTGTGTCGAATGGCGCTTTATCCTGCGGATCAACGCACGCTTCTGACACTCCTATCGCAAGCGTCGTGCCACTTTGGTGCATTTCGCAGCAAGCCTTTTGATATCAGGGATTGCAGGCTCATCGATGTCAGCGTTCATCGACCCCGTCCTGGCGGATTTCCGCCAACTCACCGGTTCTCGTCCTACAATTTGGCGGAAATCCGCCTTGTTGCCGTTCAGGGACCCCGGCTACCATCCGGCGCCTGAGAAAGGATTTGCCGCTTATGCGCGAACGCACCATTGCCAGCCATTTCGCCCGTGCCGCCCTCGGTGGCGCACGCCGCTCAGGGTTCGACTATTCGGACCTGTTGCAGCAACTGGGGATCAGCTCCGAGCTGCTCGACGAGCCTCGTGCGCGCATTGCCCCGGAGCAGTTCACCCGTTTGATCCAGGGCCTGTGGCTGGCGCTGGACGACGAGTACCTGGGACTGGGCAACGCACCAAGCAAACCCGGCAGCTTCGCCATGATGTGCCATGCCTCGATTCATTGCCGCAATCTGGAGAAAGCCCTGCAACGCGGTTTATTGTTCTACAGCCTGTTCCCCCAAGCCCCGCGCCTGACCCTGAGCCGCGAAGACGAATGGGTGCGGCTGAGCCTCGACGATTCGCCGTTATGGGACCCGGATCACTTTCTCAGCGAGAGCCTGCTGGTGATCTGGCATCGCCTGGGCAGTTGGCTGATCGGCCAGCGCATTCGCCTGGAACACGCCACGTTCAGCTATGCGAAACCGGCGCATGGCGCTGAATACGATCTGCTGTTCCCCTGCCCCACGACGTTCGGCACCGCGCAAAGCAGCCTGCTGTTTCACAGTCGCTACCTGCCCATGCCCTTGCTGCAGGACGAACGCACCCTCAAGCATTTCCTCGAACGCTCCCCGGCGGATCTGCTGTCACGCCCGGATGACGGCGACAGCCTGAGCAGCCGCTTGCGTCGCATGCTCAGCCGCGACACGGCGAACTGGCCGGATCTGGAAGCGGTGGCCGCGCACCTGCACATCAGCCCGCAGACCCTGCGTCGGCATTTGCGCGAGGAAGGCAGCAGTTTTCAGGAGTTGAAAGATCAGTTGCGGCGGGATATCGCCATCTACCATTTGGGGCGGGCGGATCTGTCGTTGCAACAGATCGCCGAGCAACTGGGGTTTTCCGAACCGTCGGCGTTTCACCGTGCGTTCAAGAAATGGACAGGGCTGACGCCGGGGGCTTATCGGGCGCAGGAACATTAAGAGCAATAGATCAGCCCGGCCAAATCGTTGAGCACGACAAACAGTAAGCCTTGCGTGGGCTGCACGGACGCCTTCGCGGCAAGCCCGCTCCCACAAGGTTGTGTGGCGTTCAAGGTTCCCCCTGTGGGAGCGGGCTTGCTCGCGAAGGGGCCAGAAAGGCCAGCGATCAAACGGGAGGAAAATGAATCCTGAACGCCGCCCCGCCCATCGGCGAATCCCCCAGCATCAACTTGGCGTTGTAGCTCTCGATAATGTCCTTGACCACCGCCAAGCCAATCCCCTGCCCCGGATGCTGACGATCCAGCCGCTCGCCACGTTCAAGAATCCGCGCACGCTGATCAGGCGGCACGCCCGGGCCGTCGTCCTCGACGCACAACTCAACCCCGGCCATGGTCTCGCGCACGCTGATGCGTACCTCACTCAGACACAGGCGATAGGCGTTTTCCAGCAAGTTACCCATCATCTCCAGCAAGGCGCCCTGCTCGATCGGCACATAACAATGCTCGGGCAGATCGAATGCCACCCGCACACGCTTGTCGCGGTAGACCTTGTCCAGCGTGTCGCACAGGCTTTTGAGCACCGGTTGCAACCGCACCTGATGCCGCACCAGACCACTTTTGCGCAAACTCGCGCGCTGCAGTTGATAGCTGATCTGTTGGCTCATGCGTTCGATCTGGCTTTGCAGCACCCAAGCCTGATCGCGGTCTTCGGGGCGCTGAGCCATGTCTTCGCTGACGCTTTGCAGCACCGCCAACGGCGTTTTCAGACTGTGGGCCAAGTCATCGAGCGAGTCGCGATAGCGGCTGCGTTGTTGGCGCTCACTGAGCAGCAAGCGGTTGAGCGAACCGGTCAGTCGCAGCAGTTCGCGCGGGTGTTGTTCGGTGAGGCTTTCGCGGGTGCCGCCTTCGATTTCGTCGAGTTCCTGGCTGAGTTGGCGAAGGGCTTTAAGGCCCCAGGTCAGACCGATCCACAACAGCGCCAGCAGTACCAGCAAGGCTGCGCCGAAACCCAGGTAAAGATTTTCGCGCAGGCCTTCAAGGGTGCTTTCGTACTCGCGCACCGGTTGCAAGGCAACGATGCTGAACGCGGCGCTTTTGCCGCCGAGCAGTTTGACTTCCACGTCGTAGACGAAGAATTCCTGGCCGCTGGCCTCGCGAATCCGCGCGAACTCGTTGCCGAGGCCGTCATAACGCGGTTTGTAGTTGATCTGCTCTTCCTGGGTGGCTTTCGAACGCCAGACCAGATGCCCTGAACGGTCATAAATGTAACCGAGCAGGCGCAGGTCCGTGAGGTTGAAGCGCTCATCCGGCAACTGCGAAGGCATCACCAGCCGGCCGTTTTCAATGCGTGCGGCGGAGATCAGCGTGGTGACGTCCGACGCCAGACGCTGTTCGATCGAGTCCTGCAACGCGAGGCTGAACGCGCCTTGCATCGCCGGCAGCAAGGCGAGCATGAACAACACCGCCAACGTGGTGGCGGCGAGCATCAAGCGAACGCGAAGGGAACGAATCAAGTGCAGCGCTCATTGAACAGGTAGCCGAGACCACGCACGGTGTCGATTGGCTTGAACCCGGCCGGACCTTCGAGCTTGCGGCGCAGGCGGCCGACCAGCACTTCGATCACATTCGGATCGCGCTCGTCATCGTCCGGATAGAGTTGTTCCATCAAGCGGTCCTTGGGCACCACTTGCTGGTGGTGACGCATCAGGTATTCGAGGATGCGGTATTCGTAGGCGGTCAGCGCCAGCGGTTGCTCGTCGAGGGTGGCCTGTTTGCGATTGAGATCAAGCAGCAACGGGCCGGCGACGATGGTCGATTGAGTGAAACCGCTGGAGCGTCGCAACAAGGCATTCAGGCGCGCGTCGAGCTCTTCGAACTGGAACGGTTTGACCACGTAGTCGTCAGCGCCGGCGGCCAGGCCTTCGACCTTGTCCTGCCAGTTGCCGCGTGCGGTGAGGATCAGGATCGGGAAGGTCTTGCCGCCTGAGCGCAACTGGCGGATCAGGTCGAGGCCGCCCATGCCCGGCAGACCGAGGTCGATCACCGCCAGGTCAAAATTGAACTGCCCGGTCTGGTACAGCGCCTCTTCGGCATTGGCCACGGACTCGACCACGTGACCGCTCTCCGTCAGACGGGTTTGCAGGTGATGACGCAACAGCGCTTCATCTTCGACGACCAACAGTTTCATATCGCTCTCCTGAGTAAATCAAAATCTCCAACAACACACCTGTGGGAGCGGGCTTGCTCGCAAAGGCGATGTGTCAGTCGACATCTTCATTGACTGATCCACCGCTTTCGCGAGCAAGCCCGCTCCCACATTCAGGCTGACTGCTCTATCAGAAAGAGTAGTTGGCCGACAGGTACGTCTGGGCGCTGCTGGTCAAGCCCAGCGAACCCTGTTTGCTGCCGCCGCGCTCGCTCATCTCGGTGCTGGCGTTGCTACGCAGGTAACGGTAACCGAGTTCTACCGAAGTGTTTTGCGACACTTGCTGCAAAACACCGAACTGGCCGCCGACCGCATAACCGATGTCACTGTCGCGACTGTAGCCTGGCGATTCCTGAGTCAGCTTGGTCAAACCGGCCGTCGCACCGCCGAACAATTTGGTGGTGTTGCCCACCGGGTAGAACAGATCGTAGCTGCCCAGCAGGTTTTCCTGACGCAGTTTAATGCCATTGTGCGAACCCGACACGTTGTCGTAGGTGGCGTAGTAGCGACCCTGGCTGTTTTGCTGACCGAGGCGTACGCCGTAGGTATTGTTGCCGTCGATCGCGCCAGTGGCGTTAGGGTGATCGAGGTTGTCGTTCAGGGCATGGGATTTTTTGATCTTGTCGCTGGTCTGGCCGAAGGTAAGGCCGGCGAAGTTCGAAGTGGTGTCGGCATGGGCCGCGATACTGGCGCTCATTACGGTAAATGCCAGCAACAGTTTGTTTAAACGAGTCATGGTATTTCCTCTTTCACAGTGCTGTTTGGGTATGACGCAAGGTTACTGCCCCTCCCCTGTACCGCCCCTGAACACTCTCTGAACCTGACCTGAACCAAATCGACTAGGCTGCTCTGACCACTTTTCGATATGGAGACCGACCATGCGCCTGTTCCTCGCCCTCACCCTGCTGGCCGCAAGCTGCCTCACCCAAGCGGCGATCAAGACCGAAGAAATCCCCTACCAAAGCGCCGACGGCAGCAAGCTGATGGGCTACTACGCGTACGACGACGCTATCAAAGGCGTCCGTCCCGGCATTGTCGTGGTGCATGAATGGTGGGGCTTGAACGATTACGCCAAGCGCCGCGCGCGCGATCTGGCTGAGCTCGGTTACAGCGCGCTGGCGATTGATATGTACGGCGAAGGGAAAAATACCGAGCATCCGAAAGATGCGATGGCGTTCATGCAGGCAGCGACCCAGGACGCCGACGCCGCCAGTAAACGCTTCGCTGCCGGCTTGGATTTGTTGAAAAAACAGCCCCAGACCGACGTGAATAAACTCGCAGCCATCGGCTATTGCTTCGGCGGTGGCGTCGTGTTGAACGCAGCGCGCCAAGGTGTGCCGCTGGCGGGGGTGGTGAGTTTCCATGGCGCGCTGGCGACCAAGACGCCGGCCACGCCCGGCAGCGTGAAGGCGAGGATTCTGGTGGAGCATGGCGCGCTGGACAGCATGGTCACACCGGACAACGTCACCGCGTTCAAGTCGGAAATGAACAAGGCGGGAGCTGACTACACGTTCGTCAGTCTGGAGGGCGCCAAGCATGGTTTTACCAATCCGGATGCCGATCGCTTGAGCCATGGCGAACACGGCGGCCCGGACATTGGTTACAACAAGGCTGCGGATGAAAAATCCTGGGCGGATATGAAAGCGTTCTTCAAAAAAATCTTCGGCTGATCAGAACAACTGCGGTGCGGCCATCGCCAGCGGGCTCACTCATGCATTGGGAATACGCGCCCATGTTGGAGTGGGTCTACTCGCGATAGCTTCACCACCGATCTCGACCTTGCATCGACTAACCGGCAAAATGCCCGCCATGAATCTCACCCCAACCCTCCCCGCTTGCTGCTCCCCGCTCGATGCCCACTGGTCATTGCCGACGGTGCTATCCGACACGGTGCTGCTAAGTACCCGTTTCGATCCGTCACAACTGCTCGGCGATGACTTTCAACGCAGCGCCATCGAGCCACCGCCAAGTATTCAGCGTTCGGTGGCCAAACGTCAGGCCGAGTTTCTCGCCGGACGCCTCTGCGCCCGGGCGGCGCTGCAACAGTTGCAAGGGAGTGGCATGGTTCCAGCGATTGGCGAAGACCGGGCCCCCGTGTGGCCGGCGCACATCAGCGGCTCGATCACCCATAGCACCGGCCGTGCGGCAGCGATTGTCGCCAATAAGCGACATTGGCGCGGCTTGGGTATGGATCTGGAAAACCTGCTCAACATCGAGCGTGCCGAGCGCCTGGCCGGGGAGATCCTCACACCGGCGGAAATGCAGCGCATGGCCGCTGGCGCGCGGGATCAATTGGCGTTGCTGGTCACGCTGACATTCTCGGTGAAAGAGAGCCTGTTCAAGGCGTTGTACCCGATCGTGCAAAAACGCTTTTACTTCGAGCATGCCGAAGTCCTGGAGTGGACTGAACAGGGTCAGGTACGTTTGCGCCTGTTGACGGACCTGTCCGGCGAATGGCGCAACGGGACAGAGCTGGAGGCGCAGTTCGGGGTGCAGGATGGGCAATTGTTGAGTCTGGTCAGCATCAAAGCCTGAAGATCTTTATTGGCTGCCAGGGCCTCATCGCTGGCCAGCCAAGCCACCACAAGGCTCAGCGCCGCTCCTGATTGCGCGGCCAGCTCAAGCTAAAGCAAGCCCCTCCCAGACTCTTGCTCCTGCCAATGATGGCCCGCCCGTCATGCCAATGGATGATCCGTCGCACAATCGACAAGCCCAACCCATGCCCACCCGACGCCCGGGTGCGGCTGTCGTCCAGGCGTAAAAACGGCGTGAAGATCCGCTCCCACGCCACTTCTGGCACACCCGGCCCGTCATCCTCGACATCCACCCGACAGCGCAGTTGCCCGACCTGATAACTCACCGTGACCTTCGAGCGCGCATGGCGCATGGCGTTGCTCACCAGATTCTGCAAGGCCCGATGCAGATAACGCGGCTCAGCCTCGACCCAGGCATCGTCGTTATCGGCGGCGGACAGACACAAGCCACGCTGCACCGTGACCTCGGCGCGCAACGGCGCCAACTCCTCGATCACCTGATTGACCAACGCGTCGAGGTCGATGCGTTGAAACGTCAGCGCCGGCGCCCCCTGCTCCAGCCGCGCATAAGTGAGCATTTCATCGACCAGCTTATCGAGGTCCTCAATGTCGTGATCCATGCCCTCACGGTACTTTTCCAGGGCTTGCGGCGTGGTTGCCGAGCCGATCATTTCCAGGCCAAACCGCAACCGCGCCACCGGCGTGCGCAGTTCATGGGACACCGCACGCACCAGTTCACGCTGGATCGCCAATAACTGTTGCAGGTGTTCGGCCATGCCATTGAACGCCGAAGCCAGTCGCCCGACCGAGTCAGCACCGCGCGCGGGCACGCGGGTTTCCAGACTGCCCTTGGCGATGCGCGTAGCCGCTGCTTCAAGGCCTCGCAAACGGCGCTCGAGCTGGCGCACCAGCAGATAAACGATAAGGCCGATCAAGGTCAGCCCGAGCGCGGCGATCAACACCAGCCATTGCGGTGGATACGGATTCATCTGGTACAGCGGCCCGATCTCCAGCACCCAGGGCGTACCAACCATGCCGGCAAACACGCGGATCGAATCGCCGCCCTTGCCCAACGCCATCACCGTATCGCCCTCGGACACCCGGCGACTCTGGTCTTCGTCCATGTCGGCGTCATTCACCGTGACCAGCTGCAGATCGAAACCGAAGCCCTTCTCATTCTTTATTTGCGCCAGCCGTTTGGGCTGCTCGCCCACCGGTACGCGCACCAGTTCATCGGCCAGCAGGTAAATAGTCGCCCGGGCCAGTTGTTCGCTGATTTGTTGCACCTCGCCGGTGAGTACGAGTTGTTCTTTGTCGCTGACCAGTCGATAGACCTTCGCCGCATGCGGCCCGGTTTGCTCGACCAGCGCTTGGCCGCGCAGTACGCGAGTGCGCTGGGTGAGGTCCAGGCCGGTCTGGGCAAAGGTCTTCAGCGCCAGCGGAATCCCGAGCAATCGCTCCCAAACCAATAGCGCACGATGACGCTCGGTTTCATTCATCGGTTGCAGGTTGTCGGCCATCAGCGAGAACGTGCCATGGGCCAGGCGCTCGCGGTACTGCTCGCTGCGCACCTGATTGAGCAGGTTCAGTGCGAGCACGCCGAGCACGGCCACCAGAATCAAGGCTGCGCACATGCCGCCATAGATACGCAGGAAGATCGAGTTCACAGCGCCAGGTCTGCGCAGGCCTCAGGGACGAACAGGTAGCCTTTGCTGCGGATGGTCTTGATCAGACGCGGATGGTCGGGGTCGTCGCCGATTTTGGGGCGAATGCGCGAAATGCGTACATCGATCGAGCGGTCCTGACCGTCGTAGCCGATGCCGCGCAGCGCCGTGAAGATTTCTTCGCGTGACAGAATGCGCCCGGCGTTGGAGACCAACAACCAGAGCAGGTCGAACTCGGCGCTGGTCAACTCGATGCCGCTGTCGCTCAGCCAGGCCTCGCGCAAGGCGTTGTCCACCACCAGCGGGCCGAATTGCAGGCGCCGGGATTTCTCCGTGGTCGGCTCGGGCGTGTCACTGCGTCGCAGCAACGCCTGAATCCGCGCCAGCAACAGTCGCGGGCGCACCGGTTTGCACACGTAATCGTCAGCGCCGAGGTCGAGGCCGTGGATCTGGTCGGCGTCGTCGGTTCTTGCCGTAAGCATCAGGATTGGCCCGTCATAACGGTCGCGCACCTTGCGGCAGATGCTCAAACCATCTTCGCCGGGGAGCATCAGGTCGAGGATCACCAGATCCGGTTGCTCCTTGATGATCCGCGCCGCCGCCAGCGCACCGTTGCCTTCGATGTCCACGCGCAGTCCATTGGCTTGCAGGTAGTCGCGAGTGAGTTCGGCCAGACGCTGATCATCCTCGACTATCAATACCTGAAAGGCTTGTTGCTCCACCGGTGACCTCTGCTTGCCAGAATTACGAATATAGGAAGGATCCTCCGGTCTTTTTGTCATCTTTTCGGAGGATAAGAATGCGTACGCATGGGCCGATTGTATAAACGGCGTCCAGCCAGAACACAAGTCGGTAAATGCGTTCGGACAAGGCCGTTTTTTGTGATAGGGTTCGCGCCCTTAAAAATCCGCTGAAGCGTTTTTCCAGGCGAAAAAACAGTGACAAACGGTCTAGCTCAGCAGGTTCGCGGCCTACACGGGAATTCCCTGTTTCACACACAATTTACGCACAGGGTTATCCACAAGCTGTGCGTTGCAATCCGCCCCTGAAACGCATTATCTTGTAGCCCGTTCGCAAAAAAACCCTACATGTAGGGTTTTGCGTAAAAAACCAAACACAAACCGGACAGTGAATTCAAGGCTTTTTATTGCCATTGTCAGGTTGAACCAAACGTATTTTTACAAGCCCAAACCGCGCCTGCGGATGGCTACCGTTTTTCAGTCGATCACGACGATAACGGTACGGGTGTTGCAGTGGCGAAACTGCTCCCCGAAAGGAATGCGGTCTCACGCGTATCGCGCGAACCGAAGACTTCGGCATGGAAGCGGCGCCCACAAGGCCTTCTTCCTGAACTGTCCCGAAGTCGTTATACCCGGCACGTGCCGGTTGTAGTGCTTCAGGACGGAACGGTGGGCACCGTGATGGTGCCCAAACAAACATAGAGAACGTGGAGACACCCATGCAAACCGACACAACTCGCGAGAACCCGCAGGGCACCTTGCCGCAGGCCGCTGATTCGACTTCGGATCTGGCAGCCACCGCGCCTGGTCAACTGCGCGTGATCAAGCGTAATGGCACTGTCGTTCCTTACACCGATGACAAGATCACCGTCGCTATCACCAAAGCGTTTCTCGCAGTTGAGGGCGGCACCGCTGCCGCTTCGTCGCGAATCCACGACACCGTTGCCCGCCTGACCGAACAGGTCACCGCGACCTTCAAGCGTCGCATGCCTTCGGGCGGCACCATCCACATCGAAGAAATCCAGGACCAGGTCGAACTGGCCCTGATGCGTGCCGGCGAGCAGAAAGTGGCACGCGACTACGTGATCTACCGCGACGGTCGTTCCAAAGAACGCGCAGCCCACGCCCCGGCGGAAGCAGCGGTCAACGCTCACCCGTCGATCCGCATCACCCGCACCGACGGTAGCCTGGCGCCACTGGACATGGGCCGCCTGAACACCATCGTGACCGAAGCCTGCGAAGGCCTGGAAGAAGTCGACGGTGACCTGATCCAGCGCGAAACCCTGAAAAACCTGTACGACGGCGTGGCCCTGACAGACGTCAACACCGCCCTGGTGATGACCGCCCGTACCCTGGTTGAGCGCGAGCCGAACTACTCGTTCGTGACCGCCCGCCTGCTGATGGACACCCTACGCGCCGAAGGCCTGGGCTTCCTGGGTGTGGCCGAAAGCGCCACTCACCACGAAATGGCCGACCTGTACGCCAAGGCACTGCCGGCTTATGTCGCCAAAGGTATCGAGTTCGAACTGCTGAACCCTGTGCTGGCCACCTTCGACCTGGAAAAACTGGGCAAGGCGATCAACCACGAGCGTGATCAGCAATTCACCTACCTGGGCCTGCAAACCCTGTACGACCGTTACTTCATCCACAAGGATGGCGTGCGTTTCGAACTGCCGCAGATCTTCTTCATGCGCGTGGCCATGGGCCTGGCCATCGAAGAGAAGAACAAAGAAGACCGCGCGATCGAGTTCTACAACCTGCTGTCGTCCTTCGACTACATGTCGTCGACCCCGACCCTGTTCAACGCCGGTACCCTGCGTCCACAGCTGTCGAGCTGCTACCTGACCACCGTGCCGGATGACCTGTCGGGCATCTACCACGCGATCCACGACAACGCCATGTTGTCGAAATTCGCCGGTGGCCTGGGCAACGACTGGACACCTGTTCGTGCACTGGGTTCGTACATCAAAGGCACCAACGGCAAGTCGCAAGGCGTGGTTCCGTTCCTCAAAGTCGTGAACGACACCGCCGTCGCCGTTAACCAGGGTGGCAAGCGCAAAGGCGCTGTGTGTGCCTACCTGGAAACCTGGCACATGGACATCGAAGAGTTCATCGAGCTGCGCAAGAACACCGGTGATGACCGTCGTCGTACCCACGACATGAACACCGCCAACTGGATCCCTGACCTGTTCATGAAGCGCGTCTTCGACGACGGTCAGTGGACCCTGTTCTCGCCATCCGAAGTGCCGGACCTGCACGACCTGACCGGCAAGGCCTTCGAAGAGCGCTACGAGTACTACGAAGCCCTGTCCCAGTATCCGGGCAAGATCAAGCTGTTCAAGACCATCCAGGCCAAAGACCTGTGGCGCAAAATGCTGTCCATGCTGTTCGAAACCGGCCACCCATGGCTGACGTTCAAAGACCCGTGCAACCTGCGCAGCCCGCAGCAGCACGTCGGCGTGGTTCACAGCTCGAACCTGTGCACCGAGATCACCTTGAACACCAACAAGGACGAGATCGCCGTTTGCAACCTGGGCTCGATCAACCTGCCGAACCACATCGTGGACGGCAAGCTGGACACCGCCAAGCTCAAGCGCAGCATCGATGTTGCCGTTCGCATGCTCGATAACGTGATCGACATCAACTACTACTCGGTACCGCAGGCGAAGAACTCCAACTTCCGCCACCGTCCAGTCGGCCTGGGCATCATGGGCTTCCAGGACGCGCTGTACCTGCAACACATCCCTTACGGCTCCGACGCTGCCGTCGAATTCGCCGACAAGTCGATGGAAGCGGTCAGCTACTTCGCGATCCAGGCCTCCTGCGACCTGGCTGACGAGCGTGGCGCGTACGAGACGTTCAACGGTTCGCTGTGGTCCAAAGGCATCCTGCCACTGGACTCGCAACAGATCCTGATCGAACAACGTGGCCAGAAGTACATTGATGTCGACCTGAACGAAACCCTGGATTGGGCACCGGTTCGCGCCCGTGTACAGAAAGGCATTCGTAACTCCAACATCATGGCCATCGCACCGACCGCGACCATCGCCAACATCACTGGCGTATCGCAGTCGATCGAACCGACCTATCAGAACCTCTATGTGAAATCGAACCTGTCGGGCGAATTCACCGTGATCAACCCGTACCTGGTTCGCGACCTCAAGGCTCGCGGTCTGTGGGACTCGGTCATGATCAACGACCTGAAGTACTACGACGGTTCGGTTCAGCAGATCGAGCGCATCCCGCAAGAACTCAAAGAGCTCTACGCGACCGCATTCGAAGTGGACACCAAGTGGATCGTTGACGCCGCCAGCCGTCGTCAGAAGTGGATCGACCAGGCCCAGTCGCTGAACCTGTACATCGCTGGCGCATCGGGCAAGAAGCTCGACGTGACCTACCGCATGGCCTGGTACCGTGGTCTGAAAACCACCTACTACCTCCGCGCCCTGGCCGCGACCAGCACCGAGAAGTCGACCATCAACACCGGTAAGCTGAACGCCGTTTCCAGCGGCGGCAACCATGGTGATGATTCGGTTCTGGCTGCTCCAGCCGGTCCAGCCCCAGTGCCCAAGGCTTGTGCGATTGACGAGCCGGATTGCGAAGCTTGCCAATAAGCTGAGCTGATTCAGGCGTCGCGAGACACCTGAACGAGAAACCCCCGACAGACCTCTGGTTTGTCGGGGGTTTTCTTTTGGGCGAGGAAAAAATGACACGGAGTACATCTGACGGAGATTGGCTGGCTTTCAGGCCGCCTTCGCGAGCAGGCTCACTCCTGCAAAAGAGCAATAGCCAATCGCACGCTTCTCACCACTCAACAGGATGAGTGTTAGCTCGGCGACAGACTTTCACCTCCAAGCGCACCCGCATGGTCACCACAGCCATGCTGGGTGCGCTTGCGCGCAACGCGCCATGCCTGGCGCACAAAAAAAAGCCCCTCAAACGAGGGGCCCCTTTCACAAACCAAAACCAGAATCAGGTCATCTGAATAATGGTCTGCATGATAGTGCTCTGGGTCGAAATGGTCTTGGCGTTCGCCTGATAGTTGCTCTGCGCCTTGATCAGATCCACCAGTTCATTGGTCAGGTTAACGTTCGATTCTTCCAGCGAGTTCGACACGATCGAACCCAGCGTCCCGGTCTTCGGCGCATCAACCCCAGCCACGCCCGACGCGAAAGTCTCCTTCCAGCGCGTACCACCAATCGGCTGCAAGCCCTGCTCGTTAGCGAAGCTGGCTACCGCCACCTGACCAATAGCCTTGGTCTGCTGGTTGCTGAAGTTGGCGGTCATGACACCGGTCGAATCGATGGTCAGACTGGAAATCTGGCCAGTGGCGTAACCATCCTGATACTGCGCAGTACGCGCGGTAGGAGAATTGAACGAAGTGGTCAACGTCATGTTGAACGCGATACCGGCCGGGTTGGCCACAGAACCATTCGGGCCCCAGGTCACTGGCGTAGTCGCCGGGTTGGTCACAACGCCCGGCACCCAACCCGTCATGGTCAGGGTGTTGCCGTTCTGAGTCCAGCCAGCGCCCGCGGTCACGGTATTGATCGTGCCGTCGGAGTTGAAGGTGATGTCGTGGGTCAGCGGCGTCAGGGTGTTGTTGGCCGGATCCGATGGTGTACGACCATCCATGTAGGTGTAGACGCTCCAGGCATTGGTACCCGTTTTCACGTAGTACTGATCCATGCGGTGCTCGTTACCCTGAGTATCGTAGACCGGAGTGGAAATGGTCTTGTTGTAGCTGTTCAGATTGGTTGGGCTGAACGGGGTCACGGTAGGCTTGATGTCTTCCGAGTTCAGGTTCATGGTCTGGTCGATCTTGGTCGTCGCATTCGGCTTGAGGGCCGAAGTGTCGATCTTCAGATCAGTCAGCACACCGCTGATGATCTTGCCGTTGGCATCGACGCCATAGCCTTGCAGACGGTTGCCGTTGTTATCGACAACGTAGTTCTGAGCGTCGGTCTTGAACGCACCGGCACGGGTGTAGCTCAAGGAACCGTTATCACTGAGGATGAAGAAACCATTGCCCTGGATACCCATGTCCAGCACGTTGCCAGTGTTGTTCACGTCACCCTGGCCGAACTGCTGGGAAACGTTGGCCAGACGCACGCCGTTACCAACGGTCTTGCTGCCGGTACCCAGGCGCGTGGCCGAGTACACGTCTTCGAATTCTGCACGGGACGCTTTGAAACCGGTGGTCGCAACGTTGGCGATGTTGTTGCCGGTCACATCCAGTTGCTTGTTGGCAGCATAGAGACCGCTAAGGCCGATATTGAAAGACATATTCCACTCCTTTGTGCCGGTTAGTCGGCTCTATATACCAATGGTTTGTACTTTGGACAGCGCGACGCTGCCCAAACCTGCCAGGTTCAGCATCAACTCACCGCCGGTCTGGCTGATGGTCACGCTGTTAACGGTCGCTGGCAGATAAGTGATCAGCGAAGTGGCCTGACCGTCGTAAGTCGCGTTGGCGGTGAACGTGTAAGTGCCCGCGTTCGCGACCTCACCGGAAGCGTTCTTGCCGTCCCAGATGAAACTGGCGTTACCGGCGTTCTGGGTGCCCATGTCGAGGGTGCGCACGACCTTGCCATCGGCATCTTTGATCGTGACCGAAACAGCCCCGGAAGACGGAACCACCACCGTGCCGTTGAGGCTCTTGCTGGTATCAACCACTGCCTTGTCGGTCTGGGCGATGACCGAGCGGCCCACCAGAGACGACGCCTGCAATGCTTGCGAGGAGTTGTAGTTGCCGGCAATGCCGCTGACGGTGTCGTTCAGCGTGGTGATGCCTTCCAGACTGCTGAACTGCGCCAATTGGGCGACGAATTCGCTGTTGTCTTGCGGGTCGAGCGGGTTCTGGTTCTTCAGCTGGGTAACCAGCAGTTGCAAGAACGCATCTTTGCCCAAGGCCTTATTGCCGGCGGCGCTGTTGGTGGCCGCAGCCAGACCATCAGCGGTCGTGCCGGTCTTGACCGAGGAGTTGGCCAGAACGTCCTTGATATTTACGCCGCTGGTGGAATCGGAAACACTCATGGCAGTCGCCCCTTATTACTGACCGAGGGTCAGTACCTTCTGCATCATGGTTTTGGCAGTGTTCATCATTTCAGCGTTGGTCTGAAACGACCGGCTCGCGGAAATCATGTCAGCCATTTCTTCCACCACGTTGACGTTCGGGTAGTAGACGTAGCCCTTGGCGTCGGCGGCCGGATGGTTCGGCTCGTAGCGCGCTTCAAGGTTGCTCTGGTCTTCGACCACACCGAGCACCTGCACGCCTTGACCGGCGGCATCCTGGCTCTGGAACAGCGAGTTGCTGCCGCTGTTCTGGCCGCCCTGGAACATGGTGGCGAATACCGGATGACGGGCGCGGTAGGTCTGGTCGATGCTCGACGAGACGGTTTCGGCGTTGGCGATGTTCGACGCCACGGTGTTCAGACGCGTGGTCTGTGCGCTCATGCCGCTGCCGGCAATGTTGAAAACGCTGGACAGGGACATGGGTTACTCTCCGCGCAGGGCTGATACCAGCCCTTTGAATTTGCTGTTGAGCAGCGTGAAGCTGGCCTGGAAGCCCACGGCGTTTTCCGCGTAGTTGGACTGTTCCAGTTGAGCGTCCACGGTGTTCTGGTCGATCGACGGTTGCATCGGCGTGCGATACATCAGCGACTCGTCGCCATTGCCCAGACCTTCAGCTTCGATGTGACGGCTGTTGGTCATGTTCAGGGCGATGGTGCCGTTAGCGTTTTTCTGGCTCTGTGCTTCAAGCACTTTGGAGAACTCCAGATCCCGAGCCTTGTAGTTCGGGGTATCGGCGTTGGCGATGTTGTTGGCCAGCACTTCAGCACGCTGGGCGCGGAAGCCCAGTGCTTTTTCGTGAATGCCGAGCGCTTTATCGAAGCTGATGCTCATGTCGGGAACCTTCGGGTGACCGGTTTTTCGTAACTGAGCTTTAGCAAGCGGCGTGCCAAACACAGAAACCTCCGGAAACCGGGCCTTTGCGGGTAACAGGTAAAGCGGCAATGCCAGAAAAGCGGCAACGGGTTTCCGCCAGATGCCGCTTTTCTGCCGCTTGCCTCTCCCCTCCCACCCACACCACAGCCCCACTGTGGGAGCGGGCTTGCTCGCGAAAGCGTCGAGTCAGTCAATATCTGTTTTTCTGCCCCCCCTCGCGAGCAAGCCCGCTCCCACAGGGTTTGCGGCGACTTCAGAGAAACGCCAGGCACAAAAAAACGGGAGCCCCTGCGGACTCCCGTTTTTGTGTTGCCGATTTGCAGATTACTTGGCCTTGTAAATGATCCCCGGGCTGCACTGGACCATCTGGTAATGATCCGGCAAACCGTTCAGCGCTTCGGAAGCGCCAAGGAACAGATAACCACCCGGCTTCAGCGTGCTGTGAATGCGCAACAGAATGTCTTTCTTCACTTCAGCAGAGAAGTAGATCAACACGTTGCGGCAGAACACGATGTCGAACTTACCCAGGCTGGCGTAACTGTCGAGCAAATTGAACGAGCGAAACTCCACCCGGTTCTTGATCGGCGCCTTGATGACCCAGCGCCCTGGTCCTTTCGGATCGAAAAAACGCTGCAGACGATCGGGGGACAAACCGCGACCGATTGCCAGGCTGTCGTACTCGCCAGTCTTGCAGTTGTTCAGCATGCTGCCGGAGAGATCGGTGGCAACGATCTGCACGCCCATCTTCAACTGGCCAAGGTTGACGCGCTCGAACTCATCGATAGACATCGAGAGCGAGTACGGTTCCTGACCCGACGAGCAGGCTGCCGACCAGATCCGCAGACGCTGGTTGGGGCTGGCCTTGATGGCTTCGGGCAGCACCTTGTTCTTCAAGACTTCAAACGGATAGGTGTCACGAAACCACAGGGTTTCGTTGGTTGTCATGGCATCGACTACCTGCTCGCGCAAACCGCTGCGCGGCTGGGTCTGGATGCGCTGAACCAGCTCACCCAGGGACTTGATGCCTTGCTGCTCCATCAGTTTGTTGAGACGGCTCGAGACCAGGTACTGCTTGTTTTCACCGAGCAAAATGCCACAGGCTTTTTCCAGGAAGACCCGGAACTGTTCGAAATCCAAATTACCCGTAGACAAATTGATGCCGCCTCTTAAATCGTGTTGACCGCCAGGGACAAAAGGTCCCTAGCTGATATCTGCTGCTTTGATCCGGTCGACTACCCGGGATGCCAGGTCATCAGGGCGGAACTTGGCCAAAAAGTCATCGGCACCGACTTTCTTGACCATCGCCTGATTGAATACCCCCGACAACGAAGTATGCAGGATGATATGAAGCTTTTGCATGCGTGCATCGCCGCGGATTTCGGCCGTCAGGGTGTACCCGTCCATCTCCGGCATCTCGATGTCGGAAATCATCATCAGGAACTCTTCTTCCGGCTTCTTGCCCTCGTCGACCAGCTTGCGCAGGTAATCCAGCGCCTGCTTGCCGTCGTTCAACGCCACGACTTCGACGCCGATCGTCTGCAGGCAACGCGTAACCTGCTTGCGCGCCACCGACGAGTCATCGACCGTCAGCACCCGCAGCGACAATGCCTTGGTCTGCGTCTCGACATCGACCACACCGACCGAAATCGCTTCCGGCGTCGGTGCAACTTCCGCCAGCACCTTTTCGACGTCGATGATTTCGACTAACTGATTGTCCACCCGAGTCACAGCGGTCAGGTAATGATCGCGCCCCGTGCCCTTGGGCGGTGGATGGATCTCCTCCCAGTTCATGTTGACGATGCGCTCCACCGAGCGAACCAGGAAACCCTGGGTCTTGGTGTTGTACTCCGTGATGATCACGAACGGATTTTTCTTGTCTTTCAACGCCCCGGAACCGGTAGCCATTGCCAGATCAAGGATCGGAATGGTCGCCCCCCGAATATTTGCCACCCCGCACACGACAGGACTGGACTTGGGCATCAGCGTCAGTTGCGGGCATTGCAGCACTTCCCGAACCTTGAACACGTTGATCCCGTAGAGCTGCTGACCGTCGAGACGGAACAACAACAGCTCCAGGCGATTCTGCCCTACCAGTTGCGTGCGCTGGTTCACCGAATCCATTACACCAGCCATGCCCAGACTCCTACACCAACGCCAAGTGTTGTTGCGACGCACATTCATTGCTAAACGGCACGGCGCTTGCTTTTTAACTCGTATGAACGCTCAAACGACATTTTTCCGACGCCTGACATCTCCCCTTCGCAGAGGGCTTTGCGCGATGTCCGCCGTTTGCCTCTTTTTCGCCGGCAGCCCTGCCATTGCTGATGCGGTTACCTTGCCTGACATGCTTATCGGCGTCACTCAGGGCTTTCTTGAGTTCACCGTAGAAGACTATCTGGCTACCAGTCAAACGGAAGGCCGCTACGAAATCGAAGTCAACCAGCTCGACCCCCGTATGCACATGCCCATGTGCGACAAGGAATTGACAGCGACTTTGGAGAGTCCGGCACGTCCGCTGGGGCGGGTAACCGTGAAGGTTCGCTGTGAGGGCAGCTCGCCCTGGACCGTGTTCGTACCCGCTCAAGTCCGCCTGTTTCGCGAGATTGTGACCACCACACGACCACTCAAACGCGCCGGGATTATCGAGCCGCAGGATGTGACCTTGCGAGAGCGTGACGTCAGCACAATCAATCAAGGTTTTCTGACGTCGGTGGATCAAGCCATCGGGCAAAAATTAACCCGACCAACGGTCGCCGATCAGGTCATCACGCTCGTGCATCTGGAACAGGCGGAAGTCGTGCGCAAGGGCGATCAAGTGGTCATCATCGCCCGCACCGGCACACTCGCCGTGCGTATGCCGGGAGAAGCCCTGTCCAACGGCGGCCTGAAAGAACAGATCCGAGTGAAAAACCTCAACTCCAACCGGGTCATCAAGGCGCAAGTCATCGCGCCAGGCCAAGTGGAAGTGGCCATGTAAAACGCTCATGAGAAAACTGGCGCGGACCTCGTCGGTTCCCTAAACTGTGCGGCAGCAGGACACGCGCCGGCGCATGCAGGGCCTATTGCTAAATGGGCCTAAAGTTTTCCAGGGGATGGCCGAAAACATGGCAAGCGTCCAAATTCCCAGAGGTTTTTAACATGGTCATCGATTTCAGCCGTTTGAACAGCTCCTCGTCACTTACGGGCAGTACACGTACCAGCAACGCCAGGGAAACCGCCGAAACCGGCACCTCCGCGCCGCTGAATACCCAGGCCGAACCGGCCAGTACCGTAAAAAGCGGGGAATCGGTACACCTCAGCAATGAGGCTCAACAGTTGCAGAAGGTCACTGACAAGCTGCGCGATCAGCCTGCTGTCGACAAAGCCCGAGTGGCCGAGTTGAAAGCCGCGATTGCCGATGGCAGCTACAAAGTCGACAGCAACCGTGTAGCCAGCAAACTGCTCAACTTCGAAGCCCAGCGCTAGGCTTTTGCCTGCGCCAGGCTTTTGGACGCTTAAAACCCAAGGCCAGCCATGCACGACACTCATTTACTGCAACTGATCATCGACGACTTTGCTCCAGCTCAACAATTGCTGGAATTGCTGCAAACCGAATCCCTCGCTTTGCATGGTCGCGACATGCCCTTGCTGGAAGAAATTCTGGCGCGTAAACAGGCGCTGATCATTTTGCTTGAACAGCATGGCCGCAAACGCAGCGAAATCCTCGCCAGCCTCAACCTGCCGACCAATCGGCAGGGGCTTGAGCAACTCGCCAGCCAGTCGAGCCTCGGCGACCAGTTGCTCAGCCAGAGCGACTTCCTGACCGATCTCATCGCCCAATGCCAGGCGGCCAATGTCAACAATGGCCAGTCGATCCGGGTACAGCAGGCCGCTACGGCCAATCAGCTGAAAATCCTCACCGGGGGTGAACCGCCAGCGCTGTATGACGCCAGTGGTGCTTTCGCCAAACCCGTCAAGCCGCGTACGTTCAGCCAGGCGTAAGCCGTTCGATGAGCCCGCACTATCAACACGAGAAACATGCTGGCAAAATACTGGCCAGTCGTAGTCAAATTTTGTCTGGAGATTGAGAAAACGTGCCAAACGCCCTAAGCGCGGATGATGCTCCGCAGCCCCCAAAGGTGCTCACCACGCCCCTGGAAATCTCCAGCAACCTGCGTCAGTTGCAAGAAAGCCACGATCCGCTGATCATCACGTTCCACGAACGCAGCCAGCGCTTCCAGAGTTACCTGATCAAAGTCGACCGTGACAGCGCCTCCATCGCCCTTGATGAAATGATCCCGCGCGACGGCGAACGCTTCCTGCTCGCCGGCGAGTCTTTCAAGGTTGAAGGCTTTCATGAGGGTGTGCGAATTGCCTGGGAATGCACTGGCACGCTGAACATCCAAGAGTCCGAAGGTGATCGCTTTTATACCGGCGAGTTGCCGACCGAAGTGGTGTATCACCAGCGCCGCAACGCCTTTCGCGCGGCACTGAAACTGACCGATCTGGTCAACGTTGAACTGGGCGGCGAAAAGCTCAAATCGCCGATCAACGGCAAGCTGCTGGATATTTCCGCGACCGGTTGCAAGCTGCGCTTCGAAGGCGACATCACCGACCGCCTGCAACTGGGCCAGGTCTACGATCGCTTGATCGCCCCGCCACTGTTCGGCAACCAGCCGACTTCCGTCGAACTGCGTTATCTGCACTTCGAAGAAAAACTCAACATCACGTTTGCCGGCCTGCGCTTCCACAACATCAGCGGTCAGGCTGCACGCAACGTCGAGCGTTTTGTGTATCAGCTACAACGTGAAGCACGGCGTTTCGATAAAGACGATCTCTGATTCGAAACGGCTAATAAAAAGGGCAGTCACCTTGCGGTGACTGCCCTTTTTTATTTTCGACTGTGTCTCAAGGCCTGGCGCCACTGATATCCGGGGCGGGTTTATCGTTGTCAGCATCCGGATTGGCTGCAGGTTCGGACTCAGGTTCTTTTTCAGGTTGCGATTCTGGCTCTGACTCAGGCTCTGGCTCAGGCGTGTTCTGCATCTGCTCCTGCACCACCTGCTCGTCAACACGCGGGTCGAGGGCTGCCACCAGCGGTGAGCTGGACATGCTGTCCGGCATCGCTACGTGATGCAGCGGCGCGTCGTCGACCTGATGCAGATTGGTCACTGCCTTCGGGCGGATCCGCCACACCAGCACCAACGCAAAGAAGCTGAAGAACGCGTAAAGACTTTGGCTACCGAAAAATTTCATCAACACACCAGCGGCCAGCGGACCGATACTGGCGCCGACCCCATAAGTCACCAGCAGCATCGCCGTCAGCGACACCCGGCGATCACCCTCGACATGGTCGTTGGAAAACGCCACCGCCAGGGGATACAGACAGAACTGCACCAGCGAGCAGAGGAAGCCGACCACGAACAGCACCTCCAGCGGCACCTGCGGCAGGATCGCCAGCGGTAAAGCGGCAACCGCCAGAAAACCGGCAAAGCAACGAATCAGCAGCGCGCGATCATATCGGTCAGACAACCACCCCAGCGGCCACTGCACCAGCAATCCGGCAAAAATGCAGGTACCCATGAATAGACCGACCTGCTCGGTCGACAGCCCTTGCTGCGAGGCATACAACGGCGCCAGACCGTAAAACGAGCCAATGATCAAACCCGCCCCGAGCACCGTACTCAACGATTGCGGCACGCGCTTGATGAAAAAACGCGGCTCCATCGGCGCCGGATGCAGCGGCGCCGGGTGAATCCGTCGGGTCAGGGTCACCGGCACCAGACACAATGCAAAGCACAGAGCGACCAGCATCAGCAGCTCCAGACCCAGCCCCGGGTGCATGACCAGAATCAACTGCCCCAAAACCAGGCCAAGGTACGACGCAATCATGTAGCCGCTGAACACCAGACCACGCTGGTTGGCATCGGCCTGCTCGTTGAGCCAGCTCTCGATGACCATGTACTGGCACATCATGCCCAGACCCACAATCGTGCGCAGCACCAGCCATGCCGGCAGCCAGTCCACCAGACCATGCCCCAGCACCGCTGCGCCGACGATCCCGGCACACGCCGAATACGCGCGGATATGCCCGACCCGGGCGATCAACCGGTGGCCGATCTTGCCGCCCAGCACCAGACCGAAATAGTTGGCCGCCATCAATGCACCGACCCACAGCCCGTCGACATCTTCAGCCGCCAGGCGCAGGGCCAGATAAGTAGATAGAAGACCCGAGCCGATCAACATCATCAGCGAGGCAAAATACAGCGCTCGAAAGGATTTCCAGATTTGGCGCATCGGCGTTCCGAGCGGCTCCTTGCAGTAAGTATCGGGCTATCAAACGATAGCCCGATGGCGACGGTACGTCAGGCCTGGGCTGCTAGAACACGCCGTTCCCAGGGAGTGATTTCATCAAAGAAGCTGGTCAGTTCCATGGTCTTCGAAGCGATGTAGCCTTCGATGAACTCCTGTCCGAACAGTTCCCTGGCCAATTGGCTACGTTTCAGACGTTCGAGTGCGGCATGCAAGGTACACGGCAGCGAAAGATTATCCGGCACGTCGAATTCGCCCTGAATCGCCTCGGTCGGCTCCAGTTCGTGTTCGATCCCGTGCAAACCGGCAGCCAGACTGGCGGCGATCGCCAGATACGGATTGGCGTCGGCACCCGGCAAACGGTTTTCGACCCGACGAGCGACCGGTGAACTGGCCGGAATCCGCAGCCCGGCCGCGCGGTTATCGTGGGACCAACAGGCATTGTTCGGCGAAGCGAACGGATGGCACAGACGCTGGTAGGAGTTCACGTTCGGTGCAAACAGCGCGGTGAAATCCGCCATGCCTGCCTGCTGCCCGCCAATGAAGTGGCGGAACATCGCCGTCGGCTGGCCGTTATCGTCGCTGAAGACGTTTTTGCCGCTGGCGATATCAACGATGCTCTGGTGAATGTGCATCGAGCTGCCCGGCGTGTGCGCCAGCGGTTTAGCCATGCAGACCACGGTCAGGCCATGCTTGAGCGCGACTTCTTTGAGCAGGTGTTTGAACAGGAAGGTCTGGTCGGCCAGCAACAGTGGATCACCGTGCAGCAGGTTGATCTCGAACTGGCTAACGCCCATTTCGTGCATGAACGTATCACGCGGCAGACCAA
The DNA here is from genome assembly GCF_019733355.1 of Pseudomonas baetica. Classification (GTDB taxonomy): domain Bacteria; phylum Pseudomonadota; class Gammaproteobacteria; order Pseudomonadales; family Pseudomonadaceae; genus Aquipseudomonas; species Aquipseudomonas baetica_A. Next base: position 78,020 of record NZ_JAIHLQ010000031.1, read on the forward strand.
GGGCCGCCATGCATTTATAGACTTCACTGAAGAATGGTCGCAGACCGTTGTTGGAACTGACACTGAACGCCGACAGGCCATCCTCGCGGCGGCCATCGAGGCCGACTGGCGCTCGGAACGGCTGGGTCGGATCAGTGTTTGGAGCGAACACGAAGAATTCCAGTTCGGTCGCCACCACAGGCGCCAGACCGAGCGCCTTGTAACGCGCGATGACTTTCTTGAGCTGGCCACGGGTCGACAGGCTGGAGCTTTCGCCGGTCAGTTCATCGGCATCGCAAATGGCCAGGGCACGGGGCTCGTCACTCCATGGCAACGGATGGATCTGCTCTGGATCAGCAATCAGCGCCAGATCACCGTCATCGCTGCCGTAAAACCGCGCCGGCGGATATCCACCCATGATGCATTGCAGCAGCACCCCCCGCGCGAGCTGCAGACGCCGCCCTTCGAGAAAACCCTCAGCGGTCATCACCTTGCCCCGTGGTACGCCGTTCAAATCCGGCGTGACACATTCAATCTCATCAATGCCCGTCAATCGCTGCGCGAGTGAACGCTGGCCATCGGTTGTCATGACGCAATCCTTGTTGTTGTACGAGCCGCGAACGGCGACCCGAACAAAATAGGCTTCGGCTGTTCGGAATATCAAGCAGCGTCAAACAAAAAGCCTCGGATCACGGCAGGTAGAGACTGAAGATCCCGCCACCCAAGGGGCCGCCATTACGGATTTCGGTGCGCCCCTCGACACCATTGCGTTGATGCAACGCGGCAATGCGTGCAGCGAAATACAGGCCAAGCCCGGTACTGCCGCTGCTGTGATTGATGCCCTGCACATAGTCAGCCTGACGTTCGAGCATTTCGACCGGATAGCCGTCGCCGTCATCGTTGATGCTCAGCACCAGTTGCCCGGCCTCGTCACTGACGGTGATCAGCAGCGACTCGCGGGCATAACGAATGGCGTTATTGATGCAATTGCCCAGCACCGAGGCGACCAGTTCACGATCAAAGAAACCCAGCGGACTCAGTGGATCAACTTCATAAGTGGCGATGATGCCGCGACTGGCGAATACCTCTTGATGCGCTGCCAGTTGCGCCTCGATGAAATCATCCAGTTCGTGATACGCCGGCTGCAATGGCATCTGGTTGACGCCGAGTTTGTAAAGCCCGAGCAACTGCACCAGCATGCCGTTGAGGTGGGCGAACTCGAAGTCGATCACGCCCTGCTCCGCGCCTTCGCGCTGCGCTTGCGGCAAACGCGCCAGCCATTGGCTGTGCGCTTGCATCAGCATGGCCAGCGAGTTCTTCATGTCGTGAACGGTGGAGGCGATCACCGTGGAAAAATCCAATGCCTGCTCGTCTTGGTTCATTCGCCAAACGCCTTGCTTTTCAGCTTCTGATAGCGCGAGAAACGCGCGTCGGTGTCGGGCATCAGGCCGACCATTTTCAGGCAGGCCCGACATTCTTCCAGCTCCGCCGAAGGCACACTGGTGTCGGTGCCATGGAGCAGCGACTGGGCCATGTTCAGCGCAATACTGATGTTCTTCGGTTGCATCTTCAGCGCCTTGCGGAAGACCTCGCGGGCTTCAACCAGATTGCCGGTCTTGTACACCCGCACGCCCTGACGGTTGAGGTCGGCGGCGGCATTGCTCGAACTGAGGATAGTCGGGTCATCGGTGAGCTTGGCAATGTCTTTCATCACCGCCGGATCGTCACCGTAGATTTCCGCGCAGCTCTTGAGCATCGACGTGCCCGCCTCGGCCTGACCGAGCATCTGCAACTGCTTGGCGACGAGCAGCGCCGCCTCCGGACTCATGAACTGTTCCATGCCGTCGAGTCGCATCAGTGCTTGCTCGGTGAGCTTGTCGGCGGTTTCGGCATCGTTGAGCAGCAGGCTCGTTGCCTTCATCAAACGCGCGCGAATCTGCAAACCAGGGTCGGTCGGGTTCTCTTTGGCAACAGCGCTGAGGGTGGTGTTGATCTCCAGGCGCGTGCGCGTATCGAGACCGCGCTCACTGCCTTTGCTGATCAGCGCATGGGCCAGGCCGAGGTTGCTTTCCGGATCCTTGAAGCGCGACTGCGCGCCCTGCGACACAGCCTGACGGTAAGCCCGCGAGGCGGTGTCGAAATCTTCGTTGGCCATCGCCAGTTTGCCGAGCAACGCCTGCCGACGCACCGCCAGCGGCGACAGGCGAATCGCTTCTTCCAGCACCTGCTGCGCGCCTTTGGTATCACCCTCGGACACCAGCACATCAGCCATGCCGTCGTACAGCGAAGGCATCATCGGGAATACTTTCAAGGCCTTTTCATACACGCCTTTGGCCTGCGCCACTTGCCCACGCTTGAACAGCAACTTGCCCAATCCAGCAAAGGCCCACGGCAACGGCCGGTCAGCAATGATGCTGTCGTAGAGGCGTTCCAGTGCTTCGTTCTGGTTCAAGTCGCGCAAGGCATCAGCGCGATAACGCAGACACAGCGGCGAATAGCGGATGTCCTGTTTGCACAGGGCGATGCAGGCGTTGAGCACCTCGACCGGTTTGCCACGGTCGAGCGCTTGCAGAATCGGTTTGAGCAACGTCTTGCGCTGCTCCAGACGCTCCAGCCGCTGGGCCAGGCCCGAGCGGTTGAACGGTTTGGTCAGGTAGGCATCTGGCTCATGCTCCAAAGCACTGAGCACCATCGCCTGACTGGTCTCGGCCGTCACCATCACAAACACGGCTTCGTGGCTGATGAGCTTTTCCAGCATCAGGTCTTCAAGAACCTGCTGGCCGTTCTTCTTGCCGTCACCGAGGTGGAAATCCTGCAGGATGAAATCGTAGGATTTCTGCGCACACATCTTCAGCGCCTGCTCACCGGTGTCAGCGGTGTCCACGTCCTTGACCCCCAGCTCACGCAGCATCGAGCGCACGGAACTGCGGAAATCCGAGAAATCATCGACGATCAGAAAACTCTTTTGGTGATACGACAGCATCGAGGATTTCCAGGCAATTGAAGTAGATGAACCGAGGGCGATTTTCAGGCGCGCAGATGATAGCTGGAGGCCAAATGCTATCAAGCGATTTCGCGCAAGTCTGAACTCACCGTTTGGGTTATCGGCCAGAAGTGGCGTTCCCTGAAGCCGACGCTTCAAGATTCCACACACAGCGATTCACCTGCGCGCCTGCCAACTTCTCACTGCAAGGCCGACCTCGTGTACATCAAAGGACGCTACATCGTGTCCGCCAGTGCGCTGCTGTTTATCCAGCACGCAATGGCGACCGCAATGGACTGCACAAAAGCGGCGACTGCCGTGGAAAACGCGATCTGCGCGAATACTGGATGCGCAGATGGCGACGGTATATCGGGATTTACTGAAGGTCTGCGCACAAACACAACCAGACTTAATACACGCGCAACGACGTTGGCTGAAAACACGCAACGAGTGCGCCCAGGATGTTTCGTGTCTGGATCAGCGCTATCGCGAGCAACTGGAACGCTTGCAAGCGCAATGGACAGAAGCCCTCGCCCATCAGCCGGATGGCGCCGAAAAAGAGCTATTGGATGATCTGCAAAACCGCGTTCGCGCAGTCCGTAAAAATGATCCGGAGTTTGCTCTCGAACGGACACTCGCGTCCTTGGCGTTGAAAAGCGTTGCAACCCAGTTTTCCGCAGAGCCCGACGCCGATCAATACGCCGAAAAAACGCACTTCCCAACATCCCCTCCCAAAGGTGTTTCCCGCAGCGAGTGGCAGGCGTTGAGTGCCACCAACTTCGACGCTGACACCGCACTGGGTCGAACCTCGTTCACGCTGCGGGATCTGGACGGCGACGGGCAACGTGACCTGATCGTCGAGACCTACACCGGCGGCACCGGCCTTTACACTTTCGTCGAAACCTTCCGCCGTGACGGCGACAGATTCGCCCGTAGAACGCCGGCATCCGACGGCGAATCCATTGGCGGCTCCCTCTACTCCATCAATGAGCGTGGCTCCAACCAGTCCGTGAGCTGGATCAGCCTTCGCGGCAAGGTCTATGCCGCCTATCGCAACAGTGGTTATGGCGTCGATGATGTCTATCTGCTCAGCCCTTTGCAGGTGAACCGCGAAGTGCCCACGTTGACCGTCCACTATCGCTATCGACTCAGCATCCCCCGAACTCAGCCTGATGATAAGCACAAAACCACTTATAAACTGAAGCCGGACCTGCACCGCGCACTCACCGATGGCTTGGCCACGGTCGAACAAGATTCGTCCGACAACGGGCAAGAGCGAAAGCCCATTTGCCCTATTCCTGCGTCCGCCACAGACAACGACGAATATTACGGCTACGGAGCAGGCTACTACGCCATCGAGCAGGTCGCCGACTTCCCGGTGATCATCGGTAGCAAATGCTTTATCGCGCGAATGAATGACTGGTTCGGCGCCTACAGCGCCAAGGATGGACTCTATGCGCAAGTGACCTTGCGCAAACCGGGCGCGAAAGAACAGAAGCGCGACTACAAGGTCAATGGACGTCGACGCATGACCGGGATAAGCACCTCAATTGGCAAACCTGGAGGGGGCGCTGAGGAATAGCCCCGGCGCCCGCCCATGAAAAGCCCGGACAGATGAAACCGCGCGAGTTTTCTATCTGAAAATCATCGACCTCTTGAGATCACGCCACTCATGTATTGATTCAAATCGCGAAAATCCTTAACCGTCCAAGCGTGAGGCGGCAGCTTTACACCGGTCTCTTTCAATGTTCTTGGAATCAAGTCTCCGTTTGGACGAAGTATTATTGACGACACAATAACGCCTGGGTATTCCTTGAGTCTTTGCTTGAAAAAGGACGCTGTCAGATCAGGCGTCGGTGGATTGCTTTTTTTAGCCAGGGGTCCTGATGCCTTCAGATCTACTCCGTGGCACATGGCGCACCGCTGTGAATAGAGGTTTTTCCCGTTGGCATTGTCCGCAAAAGACAGCGGCGCCTGAATTAGCGATAAAAAACCAAGCGAAGCAATGAATAGTATTTTCATGCCTCACTTAGCCTTCTTGCGTTTTGCAGCACTTGAAAAGAATTCCAAAAGGCCTTCCATCGGCATCTTCCTTAAGCCGCGAATACGAAAAAGCCCCTTTCAAATCACTCTGAAAGAGGCTTGACTGCTTCTCCTGCCAACACGGCTGTCACAGAGAAACGCAGTGGTCAGAAGAGTGGCCAGAAGGCCCGAATATATGGTGTCCCAGGGCAGGTTCGAACTGCCAACCTTCCCCTTAGGAGGGGGATGCTCTATCCAATTGAGCTACTGAGACACTGGGTTGTCACGAGATGAACACTGCGCGACGGACGGCGTGCATGTTAACGGCCAGGCCCTGATTTGTCATGTCATCCGTAGGGCTTTTTAAGTGTAGGCAGGCGCCCGGCAAGGCTGCGGGAAGATTTACCGTGCATTTTGCACTCCCCCAAAAAGCCATCATTGCAGATTGCAACCTTTGCCCTCTGAAAAAACCTTCCAAATGCTTGTTTTTAAAGGACTTAACAGCATATAGACTGTTGGCACGACGGCTGCTTTGTCTGTTCTCATAACAGAACAAACGGAGTCCGCCTCATGAACAGCACTCTCTTGCTCGCAAACGCGATCGCCTTGGCGATTTTGGTAGGTTTTCACTTTACCCCCGAGAGCGCTGAACGAGTTGCTCAGCGCATGCCGCATTACTTGCAGGTGCAGAAAGCGCCGCAGTTGGCAGTGTTGAGTGATCAGAGCTTCGCACCGCAAGCGGTCAGCGAGTCTCAGCAGGCACTGCCAGCACTAGCGACCGAACGTCTGGTTTTTTGAAATATCTGCAGGAGTACAGCATGTCCAAATCAGCAGCAGGATTTCTGATCCTCGCCTTATTGAGTGGCGTTGTGCATTTTTCGCTGTTCGAGGAAACCGAAATCACTCTGCCGCTGATTAGCTGTGGCGTGTTTGCGGTGTTGTTTGTTCTGGCGCTGGTCGCAGGGCGCAGAATCAAGTTTGATCCGGTACTACGTTGAGCCGGACCAGCTCCAGAAGCTGATTGACGGCGTCCGCCAGGTCGCCCGAATTGTCGATCAGGTGCACAGGCCGGTCACTTGACCTCCTATCCTTGAACAGAGCGTTGCGAGCAACGCGTGCATTGATCTGCTCAAGCGTCTCTCGACCGCGCCTGAGCAAGCGCTCTCGCAGCACCTCATCACCAACCGTCAGCAAAACCGGCAACAGTGAGGGATAGCGCTCCTGCGCTTGCCGTAAATTGGCACGCGAGCCGTTGACCAACACATGTCGCCCGGCTCGCAACCATTGATCCATTTCCACCGCAATGCCATAGGCGAGGCCGTTGGCTTGCCATGCCAATGAAAAATCACCGGCGCGCTGACGTCTTTGGAACTCTTGCGGCGTTACGCCAATCGCATCCTCGCCCACCGATTCGGCAGATCGCGTGATCACCCGGCGCATGACTTCGCAGTTCAAAGCCCACAATGGCTCACGAGCGGCCTCGATCAGACTGTCCTTACCCGAGCCGGACGGTCCCATCAGGTAAATAAGCTTGCCATACATCCTGAAAACGCCCTCCAGCAGGTGTTTGCCCCTAGTAAATCGGCAAATTGCCACTATCCTGTACAGGTAAGGAACAAGGATCGAAAGCCGCATAGCATGCACGTTCTGACGTCTTAGAACACTAAAGGACGTGCATCAGGAGGCGGTCTTTGATGCGGGCCAGGGCAAAGTTTTCAAACCAGTCCGCATTTCTGATAATTGGTGCTGGCATTACGCCTTTACCCAGCTCAATATTTGTCACAGAATTGACGCCAATGATCTGGCAATTTTGAGGCATGATGCGAGCCTCTTAACAATTCAGGTTGAACCATTTGGCGCGGATGCTTGTCCTACCACACATCTGCGGCCAATCCCGAGAACCGCTCCCCTGAACTAACCGGTTAAATATATGCGCCCATTGAAACAGGCAATTTATTCCAGCCGTACGGCTGACAAGTTCGTCGTACGTCTGCCAGACGGAATGCGTGAACGCATTGCCGAGGTGGCTCGCAATCATCATCGCAGCATGAACTCCGAGATCATTGCGCGTCTTGAGCAGAGTCTTATTCAGGAAGGTGCTTTGGGCGAAGAGCTGAGCATGCGCCTGGACAGCCCGGAGCTGTCGTTGCACGAACGCGAGTTGCTGCAACGCTTCCGCCAGCTTTCTCACCGTCAGCAGAACGCACTGGTGTCCTTGATCGCCCACGACGCTGAAATGGCTGCAGACGCGTCCTGAGCCATACCGAACACCTCAAGCCAGCATCAGTGCTGGCTTTTTTTTGCCTGAAATTCAGGCTCTCCCTTTTCTCTAAAAAACCCGCCAATTGGGTTGGCGGGCCGTTTATTTATGGCAGATCAAAGCAGGAAGATTGTCGCCAGCCCCAAGAAGATGAAGAAACCACCACTGTCGGTCATCGCGGTGATCATCACGCTGGCACCCATCGCCGGGTCACGCCCCATCTTCGCCAGCGTCATCGGGATCAAGACCCCCATCAGCGCCGCCAGCAACAGATTGAGAGTCATCGCTGCTGTCATCACCACGCCCAGCGACCAACTGCCGTAAAGCAGATAGGCAACCACGCCGATCACCCCACCCCAGACGAGGCCATTGATCAATCCAACCGCCAACTCCTTACGCATCAGGCGTGAAGTATTGCCGGTGCTGACCTGGTCGAGCGCCATGGCACGGACGATCATGGTGATCGTCTGGTTACCGGAGTTGCCGCCGATCCCCGCCACGATCGGCATCAGTGCCGCGAGCGCTACCAGCTTCTCGATCGAGCCTTCAAACAGGCCGATCACCCGGGAAGCGAAGAACGCCGTGATCAAGTTGATCGCCAGCCACGCCCAACGGTTGTTCAGGGATTTCCACACGGAGGCGAAGATATCTTCCTCTTCACGCAAACCCGCCATATTGAGGACTTCGCTTTCGCTTTCCTCACGGATCAAGTCAACCATTTCGTCGATGGTCAGACGGCCAATCAGCTTGCCGTTCTTGTCGACTACCGGGGCAGAGATCAAGTCGTAACGTTCGAATGCCTGAGCAGCGTCGTAGGCATCTTCGTCCGGGTGGAAGCTCACCGGATCGCTGGCCATGACTTCAGCAACCTGTTTATCGGGGTCATTGACCAGCAAACGCTTGATCGGCAGTACGCCTTTAAGCACGCCGTCGTTATCGACCACGAACAGTTTGTCGGTGTGACCAGGAAGCTCTTTGAGGCGACGCAGGTAACGCAGAACCACTTCGAGACTGACATCCTCACGGATGGTCACCATCTCGAAGTCCATCAGCGCACCGACCTGCTCCTCGTCATAGGACAGTGCCGAACGCACACGCTCGCGCTGCTGGTTATCCAGACTCTCCATCAGCTCATGGACGACATCTCGCGGCAGCTCAGAGGCCAGGTCAGCAAGTTCGTCGGCATCCATGTCCTTGGCCGCAGCCAGGAGCTCGTGATCATCCATGTCGGCGATCAGCGTTTCACGGACAGAATCGGATACTTCGAGAAGAATGTCGCCGTCGCGATCAGCCTTGACCAGTTGCCAAAGCGTCAGACGATCGTCCAGCGGCAAGGCTTCAAGAATATAGGCAACGTCGGCGGAGTGCAGATCATCGAGTTTGCGTTGCAGCTCGACGAGATTTTGTCGGTGAACCAGGCTTTCCACCCGGTCCTGATGCGCGCCTTCCTGGCGGTGAGTCAGGTCTTCAACGACCCGTTGACGCTGCAGCAACTCGACGACCTGAGCCAGGCGGTCCTGCAGGCTTTCCTGTGTTTTCTTTACTTCGATTTCAGACATAGGCGAACTCCACTCCCAGCAGCGGGGCACGCCGGAAGGATCAATCAGTCAATTCATGATTGGTAAAACGGGGTACTGAGTAACTACTGGGTAAGTCCATGGAAGTTTTCCACAAGCCCCGGCGGGGCTGACGGGCGCAATGATACACCGCCTGACGGTTTAAAACGTTAAAAAATCACGGCTGAAACAAGCGCTTGCAAGACAAACCTGAGCGCAGCCCTAATCCATGCAGATGCGACGACTCATCCTGAAAAGAAAACACACCGACATTAAAAAATGCAGCCGCTACCCTTGAGCGTAGACCGTCACGGAGGACGTCGAATGCCATCAAAAACATCCCGCTTTTTACTCGCCAGCCTATTCTGCCTCCCAACCGCCGGGGCCGCGACCAGCCTTCATCGCTGCGAAGCTCCTGACGGCAGCATCACGTTCACGTCGATGAGCTGTGCGAGCGGAGAAAGACTCTCAGCGCAGGAAGTTCACCCCTACCTCCCCGGCTCAGTGGTCGCGGTGATGCCAGCGCTCAATCACGAAGAAACATCCGGCAAGAAAACCAACGACAGAGAACCTGGCGTTGCTGGCAAAGCAGAAGACAAATGCGGAAATCTCATCGATGCCAGACAACGGCGTGAAGCGATCATTAATCGACGCGTCATTGCCGGCATGAACCAACAGGATGTCGAAAGCGCGCTCGGCAAACCGGACAAAGTGAATATTCGGACTTCGACGACAAGCTATCGATACGATCTCAAACGAGGCCGCAGCGCTCTAGTCGATTTTGATGAGAGAGGGTGTGTCAAAGGAACAGCCAAATCCCGTACAGCAAAAAGCCCGCGTTAAACGCGGGCTTTTCGGTATATGGTGCACTCGACAGGATTCGAACCTGTGACCGCTCGGTTCGTAGCCGAGTACTCTATCCAGCTGAGCTACGAGTGCATTT
>NZ_JAIHLQ010000032.1 GCF_019733355.1 Pseudomonas baetica
TCGCGAGCAAGCCCGCTCCCACAATGGATTGATGGTGCACACAAAACCTGTGGGGAGCGGGCTTGCTCGCGATGACGGCCGATCAGACACCGCATCGCTCCCCCCATGCTGTCTGCTACCATGTCGCGCAATCGCCCCAGCCGTGACGACGTCCGCCCATGCCCCTCGCTTCCCGCTCCAAGTCCCTGCCTGAATTGACCGCCCTGTTCAGCGACGTGCAACAGCATTTCGTCAACGTGATCGTGCCCCTCTGGCAAGGCCCGGGCTGGAACGCCGACATGGCGCTGCCTTACGAGGCGCTGGACGCCGCACATCAGCCGCTGCCACCGCAACGCTATCGGGCGATGGCCTGCGCGCGGCAGTTGTATCTGTTTTCCAGCCTGATCGGGGTTGTGGATAACGCCGAAGATCGCGCGGCGGCGCTGTTTCGCTCGCTGCAACGACACTTCCACGATGCCGAACATGGCGGCTGGTTCTATAGCATTGATCCGCAGGGCAAACCGCTGGATCAGCGCAAGGATCTCTACACCCACGCTTTCATCCTGTTCGCCTGCGCACATTACTGGGACAAGTCCCGTGAGCCGCTGGTGGAATCGACGCTCAATGCCGCGCTGGAAATCGTCGGCCGCCGTTTTGCGACCGGTGACGGCTTGTACGAAGCGTGCCTTGAGCGCGACTGGATCACCCTGCAAACCGGCCCGCTGCAGAACCCGCTGATGCACTTGGCTGAAGCCTTTCTCGCGACATTGTCAGTGCGTGAGGACGCGGCAACGCAACAAGCGCTCGTTGAGTTATGCACAGCCATGCACAAGCGGTTCATCGATCCACAACATGGCGTGTTGATGGAGAAACCGCTCGGGGCTGTGGATAACTGGTATGAGCCGGGGCACCAGTTCGAGTGGTACTTCCTGCTGCAATCCTCGGCGTTGTTGCGCGGCTCGAAACTGCATTCGGCGCTGGACAAGGCTTTCGCGTTTACCGAGCAATTCGGTGTGCAGCAGCCGTGCGGCGCCGTGCGGGCGATGCTTGATCTGGAACTGGACGGACGCCCGAAAGATTCGACTCAACGGATCTGGGCGCAGGCGGAATATCTGCGGGCGCTGACCTTACGCCCCGACAGCGACGCTGTGGTGCTGCATCAATTGCAGGCATTGCAACAGCGCTTCCTGCATGCCGGTGGCTGGCATGAGTGCCGCGATGAACAGGGTGACGTCAGCCGCAAGGACATGCCTTCGACCACGCCGTACCACCTTGCGACTTGCTATCACGGCTTGGCTGAATATCTTCGCTGATTGATTTACCGCTATCGCTAGCAGGCTAGCTCCCACATTGGGAATGCATTCCCCTGTGGGAGCCAGCCTGCTAGCGGGTAACCGTTACACGGCCTCTAGGCAATCCACTTCTTGTCTCCGGTAAAGCTGATGGTCAACCACCGCGCCGCCTCCGGCTCACCCAATTTCGCCGAAATTTCCTCGCGCAAAACATCCAACTGACCGACGCTGCTCAGCGCATAGTCCGCCGGCAAGACCACATGAATCTCGATAAATCGGGCCCGCCCGTGCTTCTGCACGTAGGACACGTAATCGTCGAAACCATGCTCGACCTTCGCCGCGTCCATCACCTGTCGCACCTGATCGTCCAGCGTGTCCGGCGCTATACCGAGCACATCGCGCAGCGCCGGGCCAAGAATCTTGAACGCCGGTGGCAGCATGGTCAGGGCCAATACGATCAGGATCAGCGGGTCGACAAACTTCGCCCACTCGCCATAGCCCTGCGCCTTGAGCAGCAGCGCCGCGAGAAAACTGATCAACAGGCCGACCGAGAGCATCGCGTCCACCAGCCAACTGATGTTGTCGAACTGGATCAGCGTGGATTTGAGCTTGCGATTGCGCCGGCGCACATAGAAGAAGTAGGCGAACTCAACCACGGTGAACACCGCAGCGTAGATGATCACCAGACCCAGTTCGATCTCGCGGCCGCCGTTGATGATGCCGAACACACCGTTGAGAAATGCGTAGATGGCGATCAACAGCAGGAAACTGCCTTCGATCAGCAGCACCATCGGCTCCAGATGCCAGAAACCGAACTGGAAGCGGTGATTGCTTTGCTTGGCGATCAACTTCGCCGTGATCAGCATCAGGACTTTGATGAAGGTGGCGATCAGCGAGAAAAAGCCATCGAACAGGATGGATTGGGAGCCGGAAACAAAACCTGTGACGATCCCGGCGATCGCCACGGCGAACATCAGGATGGTCGATTGTTTGAGCAGCGACTGCTCACCTCGGTTACTCACGTAGCCTCCTCGAAAAACCTTGAACACCGCGGGGTGCGGTGGGGTTGTTGGGAGAGGAGTTTACATTACTGCCATATTTTGGCCGTTTTGGCCTCTCCGCCAGCAGGCTGGCTCCCACATAGATTGCATTCCGATGTGGGAGCCAGCCTGCTGGCGATTAGCTTCAGCGCGGTCTTAGGCCTTGTTACGCTCGATGGCAAAACCCGCCCAGGTCTGGCTCACCGGCATCAGCTCAAGGCTGTTGATATTGATGTGCGCCGGCGCATTCATGACCCAGAAAATCGTCTCGGCGATGTCCTGCGGCTGGATCGGCTCGGCACCGGCGTAGGTCGCGTTGTAACGCTCCTGGTCTCCGGCAAAACGCACCAGCGAAAACTCGCTTTCACACAGCCCCGGCTCAATGTTGCTGACCCGCACGCCCGTGCCCTGCAAGTCGCAACGCAGGTTCAGCGAGAACTGCTTAACGAACGCCTTTGTCGCGCCGTACACATGGCTGCCTGGGTACGGGTAGTTGCCGGCGATAGAACCAAGGTTAACGATGCCAGCGCCACGACCATGAGCGATCAGGCGCGGCAGCAACAAACGCGTGGCGTACATCAGGCCTTTGACGTTGGTGTCGACCATCGTGTCCCAATCATCCAGATCGCATTTCGGCGCAGGGTCGACGCCCAGTGCCAGACCGGCGTTGTTGATCAGGCCGCGCAACTTGGCGAACGATGGGGGCAGGTTGGCAATCGCCTCCTCCATCGCCTTGCGATCACGCACATCAAGCACCAGGCCATGCACTTCGGTTTGCTTGGACAGTTCAGCGCACAGGGCATTGAGGCGTTCTTCACGACGGCCGGTCAGCACCAGTTTCCAGCCAGCCTCGGCAAAACGGCGGGCACAGGCTTCACCAAAACCGGACGTCGCGCCAGTGATAAACAGGGTGTTGGACATCGTGTTCTCCTTGCTTCGGCCGCCAAGGCAGCCCTTGAAATAGAAAATCAGGTGGCAGCATGCCCGGCCTCGCAATCACGAGCAACACTCGCGAACTGTACAAAAAACAACCAGCAGCGCCAACGCTATAGCGAACGTGGCTTGTAGCCATGTGCACGCACGTTATCCACAGGCCCTTCCACAGTTTCCGGGGGCAAGTGGAAACGCGTAAAGCCGCGCCACACAAGGCTTTGCGGGAGAAATAGAAAGTTTTTTGCTTGACCCTGAAGCGGCAGATGTGCGGGACATGGCATTTTGCACGACTGCCCAGTCATCGCAGTGATCGCGCGAGGCCAGTCATTACGCCGCTTAGCGGAGTCTTTCCAGAGTTTAATCACAGACTTATCCACAGCCCGACCAGCCTTTAAACGATTGCAAAACCGGCCCCATAAAAAGGTTGACAACGGCGCCTCTTACTCTCGCAAAAAAGCCTGATCAAAAAACAGCCACACGCCTGAAAGCCACGGTTTCAAAGGCTTGCAGCCAGCTACTCCCACGTTATTCACAGCCAGCTCCACAGCAAACGGGGACAAGTCAAAGCTGTGGAAAAACAGTCAATTGCAGCGTCTATATGTCGCGCTTTGGCAGGTTGGGGAATTTGTTTTCCACAATTCTCGAACTTGCACCTATCAACTGTGGGAGCGAGCTTGCTCGCGAAGGTGGCGGTACATCCAGATCATGAGGTGGCTGATACACCGCATTCGCGAGCAAGCTCGCTCCCACAAGGGGCTGTGGTGGTTTGAGGAATGAAAAAGCCCCGGGACTTGCGTCGCCGGGGCTTTGTGTATCTGGGGATAACTCAGTGCCCGCCCAGATAGGCGTTACGCACCTCCTCGTTCACCAGCAACTCCTTACCGGTACCCGTGAGGCGGATCTCGCCGTTGACCATCACATACGCCCGATCCGACAGCTTCAGCGCATGGTTGGCGTTCTGCTCGACGAGGAAAATGGTCATACCGGTTTTCGCCAGCTCGCGCAGAGTGGCGAAAATCTGCTTCACCACAATCGGCGCCAGGCCCAGGCTCGGCTCATCGAGCAGCAACAACTTTGGCCGGCTCATCAAGGCGCGGGCGATGGCGAGCATCTGCTGTTCACCGCCAGACATGGTCATCGCCCGTTGGTTGCGCCGCTCTTCAAGCCGTGGAAACAGCTCGAACATGCGCTGCATATCCTCTTTCGCGTGTTTGTCGCCAATCGGGATGGTGCCCATCAGCAGGTTTTCCTCGACGGTCATGTCGGGGAATACCCGCCGCCCTTCTGGCGACTGCGCAATGCCGTTGGAGGCGATGTAGTGCGAGGTCTTGTGGGTAATGTCGACGCCTTGATAAAGGATCTGCCCGCTCGCCGCTCGCGGCTGGCCGAAGATCGACATCAGCAACGTCGACTTGCCCGCGCCGTTGGAGCCAATCAGGCTGACGGTTTCCCCTTCGTTGATCTGCAGCGAAACACCCTTGAGTGCCTGGATCGGGCCGTAGAACACGTCGAGGTCTTTGAGCTCGAGGATCGGTTGAGTCATACCAGCTCCTCTTCGTCAGCGCCCAGATAGGCGGCAATCACTTTTGGATCGTTACGGATGGCTTCAGGGCCGCCCTCGGCGATAACGATGCCGTGGTCCAGCACCACAATGTCGTCGGAAATGCTCATGACCATGCCCATGTCGTGTTCGATCAGCACCACGGTCAGATCGTGCTCGTCGCGCAGCAGCCGGATCATCGCGCTCAGCGCTTCGGTTTCCTGAGGGTTGAGGCCGGCGGCCGGTTCGTCGAGACAGATGATTTGCGGCCGCGTGCACATGGCCCGGGCGATCTCCAGTCGGCGTTGCTGGCCGTAGGAGAGCTCACCGGCCAGACGGTTGGCGCAGTCCACCAGATCGACCACTTCCAGCCAATAGAACGCACAATCGAGCGCGTCGCTTTCGGCTTTGCGATAGCCCTTGGTGTTGAGGATGCCGGCGAGCATGTTGCGGTTGACCCACATGTGCTGAGCCACCAAGAGGTTTTCCAGTACCGACATTTCCTTGAACAGGCGAATGTTCTGGAACGTGCGGGCCAGGCCTGCGCGGTTCACCAGATGGGTGCCGCCGAACATCTTGTAGTACATCCGGCTGAGGAAGCTTTTCGGCGAAACGAAATCGGTCGGTTTGAACGACTCGCCCAGCAATTGAATGACGTTGGTCTTCTGGCCGCGCACATTGAGTTCGATCTTGCCGCCGGAGGCTTTGTAGAACCCGGTCAGGCAGTTGAACACCGTGGTCTTGCCGGCGCCATTGGGGCCGATCAGCGCGAAGATCGAATTGCGTTTGACCTTCAGGCTGACATCGCTCAACGCCTTGATGCCACCAAAATGCATCATCAGTTTTTCAACAGAGAGTACGACTTCACTCATGGCGCAGTCCTCTCGTAGTGAATGGCACCTTTGCGTGGTTTGACCCCGGTACGGCTGATGCGGATCAGCCCTCGTGGTCGCCAGATCATCATCAACACCATCAGGATGCCGAACAGCAGCACGCGATATTCGGCGAAGCCGCGCAGCAGTTCCGGGGCAACCGTGAGCACGAACGCCGCAATCACCACACCGATGGTCGAGCCCATGCCGCCGAGCACAACAATGGCCAGGATCAGCGCCGACTCGAAGAAAGTAAACGAGGTCGGGTTGACGAAACCTTGGTAGGTCGCGAAAAACACACCGGCCAGACCGGCCGTCGACGCACCGATGGTGAACGCCGAAAGTTTGACCAGTACGTGGTTCAGGCCCATCGAACGGCAAGCGATTTCATCTTCACGCAACGCCTCCCAGGCTCGGCCGACCGGCATCTTCACCAGACGATGCTTGATGTACAGCACGGCCAGCACCACCAGGAACAACACCGCGTAGATAAAGTAATACTTCACGTCAGAGTTGTAGGCGATGCCGAAGAACTCGTGAAACGGCACCCCACCCTCCTTCGCCCGTTTGCCGAACTCCAGACCGAAAAAGGTCGGCAGCGGTGCCGACATGCCATTCGGGCCTCCTGTCAGGGACAACCAGTTGTTGAGGATCAGACGGATGATTTCACCGAAGCCCAGGGTCACGATTGCCAGATAATCGCCATGCAGACGCAACACCGGAAAACCGAGGATGCAGCCGGCCAGCCCAGCCGTGATCGCCGCCAGTGGCAGCACGGTCCAGAAGCCCAGACCGAGATACTGGTAACCAAGCGCCAGCCCGTAGGCACCGATGGCGTAGAACGCCACGTAACCCAGATCGAGCAAACCGGCCAGGCCCACCACGATGTTCAGGCCCAAGCCCAGCAACACGTAGATCAACCCGAGGATGACCACGCCAAGCAGGTAGGAGTTGGAGAAGAACGGCACGGCCACGGCCAGCAGAATCAGTAGCGGGATGATCCAGCGCAGGCTTGATTTGTGATCGGCTGGCAGCACATGCACGCCGGAACTCGTGCTCTCGAATCCGTCGAGAATCTTCAGGCCCTTGGGCGTTTGCAGGAACAGGCTGAGGGCAAATCGGCCAACCATGACGATGGCGATAATCCACGCCACCCGGGTCGGTTCGAGGTTGAAGCTGTAGCCGTCGAGTACGACGCCGACAATCGGGCCAAACACGACCAAGGCAATGAGGCCGGCAAGAATCGACTCAACCAGGCTTTTTTTGATATCGATGTTTTTTTGAGTGGTTGAAGACATCGCTTACACCTTCGACACAAGAGGACGGCCCAACAGGCCCTGCGGCCGGAAGACCAGAACAAGTACGAGCAGCGAGAAGCTGAACACGTCTTTGTAGTCGGAGTTGACCAGGCCGGAGAACAGCGACTCGGAGATCCCGAGGATGATCCCGCCGAGCATCGCACCGGGCAATGAACCGATCCCGCCAAGCACCGCTGCGGTAAACGCCTTGATGCCAATGATGAAACCGGCATAGAAGTCGAACGTGCCGTAGTTCATGGTGATCAGCACGCCGGCCAGCGCCGCCATGGCCGCACCAATGATGAACACGTAGGAAATCACCCGGTCGGTGTTGATCCCCAGGATCGAAGCCATCTTGCGGTCTTGTTGGGTCGCGCGGCACATACGACCGAGCTTGGTGTACTTGATCACGTAGGTCAGCAGGCCCATGCCCACGAACGCCGCGACCAGAATGAAGATCTTGGTGTAGGTCAGTTGCACGAAGCCGGTGCCGATGTCGACACGCAAGGCACCGGTCAGCAGGGTCGGCACGCCTTGTTGCTTCGCGCCTTGGGCGATCTGTGCATAGTTTTGCAGGATCAGGGAAATACCGATGGCGCTGATCAGCGGTGCCAGTCGGGTGGAGTTACGCAGGGGTTTGTAGGCAACACGCTCGATGACCCAGCCATAGACCGCCGTGACGACGATGGTGAAGATCAGCGTGCCGAGCATCAGCAGTGGGAAGGATTCAATACCGAAGTAAGCCAGCAGAGCCAGACTGATTGCCGCCAGGTAAGCGGAAATCATGTAAACCTCGCCGTGGGCGAAGTTGATCATGCCGATGATGCCGTAGACCATTGTGTAGCCGATGGCGATCAGGCCATAGACCGACCCGAGGGTCAGGCCGTTGACCAGTTGCTGCAGGAAAATACCATCCATAACGCAATCTCACGCAGTGAGAACCTGCACACCCTGAGGTGCGCGGCTCTTCTAGGAAAAATACAGATTTACGTCGGAGCAATGTCAGAGCGCGATTTACCTATCGCCACCGCCTCCTGTGGGAGCGGGTTTGCTCGCTCCCACAGGGGTTTATGGCGTTCAGTTAATCGCGTCAGCCCTTACTTCTGTTTTTCCAACTGGTGGTATTTGCCGTCCTTGTCCCACTCGTAAACCACGTAGTCGGAGACTTTCAAGTCGCCCTTGGCGTCCCAGGATTTCTCGCCCATGACGGTCTTGACCGGGTTTTTCTTCAGCCATACGGCCGCTTTTTCGCCGTCATTGGACTTGGCGCCGTTGAAGGCGGCAGCCAGGGCTTGTACAGAGGCGTAAGCGTAGAGGGTGTAGCCTTCAGGCTCGGTGCCGGCCTTGCGGAACGCATCGACGACCGCCTTGCTGTCTGGCAGCAGACGCGGGTCGGCGCCGAAGGTCATCAGGACGCCATCGACGAATTGCGGGCCACCGGCGGTGGTCACCAGTTCGTCGGTCACAATGCCGTCGTCGGACATGAACTTGACGTCTTTCAAGCCCTGTTCACGCAGTTGGCGAACCAGAGGACCGGCTTCCGGGTGCAGACCACCGAAGTAGACGACGTCGGCGCCAGCGCCACGGATTTTGGTCACGATGGTGCTGAAGTCTTTTTCGCCCCGGGTCAGGCCCTCGTAAAGAACCGGAGTCACACCGCGTTTGATCAACTGAGCCTTGGTGGCGTCAGCCAGACCTTGGCCGTAGGTGTCCTTGTCGTGCAGAACAACAACTTTTTTACCCTTGAGCACGTCAACAATGTAGTCGCCCGCGACGATGCCCTGCTGGTCGTCACGCCCGCACATACGGAACATGGCGCTCAGGCCGCGCTCGGTCACTTGCGGGTTGGTGGAGCCCGGGGTGATCGCAATAATGCCGGCTTCGTCGTAGATTTCCGACGCTGGAATGGTCGAAGAGGAGCAGAAGTGACCGACCACGCCGGCGACTTTCTGGTTGGTGAGGTCCTTGGCGACCGTCACAGCCTGCTTCGGTTCGCAGGCGTCATCGCCCTTGACCAGAACGATTTTCTCCCCGTTGACGCCACCTGCCGCGTTGACCGCATCGGCCGCCGCCTGGGCCCCCTTCATGTACTGCTCGCCAAATGCCGCGTTGGCGCCCGTCATTGGACCCGCTACGCCGATTTTGATGTCAGCCTGAGCAAACGCAGAAACACCCAACGCAGTAGCGACTGCGAGGGCCAGAAAGCCTTTCTTGTAAAACGTCTGGGACATGAGGTGGTGCTCCAAGGTTTTTTTTAGTTGGCACTGCGACTTCATTTCACTGAATGCTCAGAGCAAGGGCCGTGCCATCGGTTTTTTATTCTTCAAAAAGTCGCTGCTTTCTTGTTATTTCGACTGTTTCGTTCCCATTTTCATTGGGCGTGCAACCGTCTAAACCGCGGAAGGTGAAACCTTTTAAAATTTCAGGCGCAACCCGCATGCGCCATCATTGCAACCGCGGCACCAAACGACGTGCAACCAGCCTGTAACCGCTCGCGTCACCGAACTGCACACTGCTGGTGCGGGACTGCTACAACCCGCACCATTACAGGCTAGTCGCTACGCGCAAAAGCGCCGCGTTACGCAACATCTTTCAACATTCAAATGACAATGCGCAGGCACTGGCCCGCGTGATACAGCGAGAATCCGGCCTCGTACAGGCAACTGCGCAAACCCAAGCCAGACAGGGGCTGCATCGGTGCAAAGGGAATCGGCAGGGCTTGAGGATTACCGTTACACAAATAGTCGGCGAAGGCTTTCCCGACCACCGTGCCCGTGGTCACACCCCGGCCGTTGTAACCGGTGACGGCCACCAGCCCCGGTGCCGGCTCGAACAGACGCATCAAGTGATCGGGCGTAAAAGCGATGCGCCCGGTCCAGGTGCACTCCCACTCGACCGGCTTCAGATTGGGGAAGTAATGCTGCTGCACCCGGTCGGCCCAGGCCTTGAGGAACCAGGTCGGTTTCTGATTGCCGTTGCCCAGGCTACCGAGCAATAACCGCCCGTCTTTGTCGCGGCGGATGCTGCTCAGCACCTGGCGGGTATCCCACGAACCTTGCCCACCGGGAAGGATTTCCTGCGCGGCGTCTTCGCTCAAAGGTACCGAGGCGACCTGATAGTAGTAACCGGGGAAGAAGTTGCGTTTGAGCTCGGTCCAGTCGCCTTCGGTGTAGGCGTTGGAGGCGATGACAACCTGCTCAGCCAGCACCGCCCCCTGTTCGGTCTGCACCGACCATTTGGGGCCCACACGCTCGAGACGAGTGACCGGGGAGTGATCGAACATCTGCCCGCCGAGCCCCATCACCGCATTCGCCAGCCCGGTGACATAGGCCATCGGGTTGAGGGTTCCTGCGCGCCGGTCGAGCAACGCAGCAGCAATCTTTTGTGTGCCGGTGGCTTGCTCGCAAGCCTTGCCGGTCAGCAATTCGACGGGGGCACCACGGCGTTTCCATTGTTGCTCACGACTGCGCAGATCCGCCTCGCCCTTGGCGTTGTGGGCCATGTGCAGGGTGCCTTCGCGGCGCAACTGGCAATCGATGTTGTACTTATCCACAAGGCTGAACACCAGCGCCGGCGCCGCACCGAGCATGCGGTTGAGCTGGCTGCCAACGGCTTCGCCGAACCCGGCTTCAATCTCGTCCGGCGGGATCCACATACCGGCGTTGACCAATCCGACGTTGCGCCCGGAACCGCCGTGACCGGCGCGATGGGCTTCCAGCACGCAAACGCTTTTGCCTTTCTCCAACAGATGCAGCGCCGCCGACAACCCGGTAAACCCGGCACCGATCACGCAGACATCGACGTTGACCTCACCCTTGAGCACCGTGTTATCGGGCCTTTGCGGCGTGAGTTTTTCCCACAGACACTCTTCACGTAACGGCATTGCCAGACTCCAACAGAAACCTAACAAACACACTGTTCAACAATGTGGGAGCGGGCTTGCTCGCGAAAGCGGTATATCAGACAACGTCCAAGTCGACTGACCCGACACCTTCGCGAGCAAGCCCGCTCCCACAAGGGGTTATCCATCTGACTGAAGGTATCAGTCGAAGGTGATGCCCTGCGCCAACGGCAATTCCAGCGAGTAGTTCACGGTATTAGTCTGGCGACGCATGTACGCGCGCCATGCATCCGAGCCCGACTCACGACCACCGCCGGTCTCTTTCTCGCCACCAAACGCGCCGCCGATTTCCGCGCCGCTCGGGCCGATGTTGACGTTGGCGATGCCGCAGTCACTGCCGACTGCCGACATGAACTGCTCGGCCTCACGCACGTCAGTGGTGAAAATGCACGACGACAGACCTTGTGGCACCGCGTTGTTCAAACGCAGCGCTTCCTGGAAATCGCTGTAGCCAACCACGTACAAGATCGGCGCGAAGGTTTCGCTGCACACCACATCACTCTGCTCCGGCATTTCAACGATGGCCGGCGAGACGTAGTAGGCGTTGGGGAATTGATCCTCCAGTTGACGCTTGCCGCCAAACACGCGACCGCCCTCGCTCAATGCCTGCTCCAGCGCATCCTGCATGTTCTCGAAACTGTGCTTGTCGATCAGCGGGCCCACCAGATTGCCTTCCAGCGGATGACCGATGCGCACTTTGGCGTAAGCCGCTTTGAGGCGGGTGACGATTTCTTCTTTGACCGATTCGTGGGCGATCAAGCGACGCAACGTGGTGCAACGCTGACCGGCGGTGCCCACCGCGCTGAACAGAATCGCGCGCACCGCCATGTCCAGATCAGCGCTTGGGCCGAGGATCATCGCGTTGTTGCCGCCCAGTTCAAGGATGCTGCGGGCGAATCGAGCAGCGACTTTCGGCGCCACTTCGCGGCCCATGCGCGTGCTACCGGTGGCGCTGATCAGCGCCACACGCGGGTCGTCGACAAGGGCTTCACCGGCGTCACGGCCACCAATGATCACTTGGCAGAGATTGGCCGGAGCATCTGTGAAATTCTTCACGACGCGATCAAACAGTGCCTGGCAAGCCAGTGCCGTCAGCGGGGTTTTCTCCGACGGTTTCCACACCACCGGGTTACCGCAGACCAGCGCCAGCGTGGTGTTCCACGCCCACACTGCGACCGGGAAGTTGAACGCACTGATCACCCCGACCACGCCCAGCGGATGCCAGGTTTCACGCATGTGGTGGCCCGGGCGCTCGGAAGCAATGGTCAAACCGTATAACTGGCGCGACAGACCGACGGCGAAGTCGCAGATGTCGATCATCTCCTGCACTTCACCCAGGCCTTCCTGAGTAATCTTGCCGGCTTCCCACGACACCAGTTCGCCGAGATCGGTTTTGTATTCACGCAGCACTTCGCCGAATTGACGCACCAGTTCACCGCGACGCGGCGCCGGCACCTTGCGCCACGCCTCGAACGCATGATCTGCGCGACTGATGTGCTGCTCGACTTCGGCCGCACCTTCCCAGTTCACGGCGGCAATCTGGCTGCCGTCGATCGGCGAATGCACCGGCACTTTGCCGTTCTGATAAAGGGCCGGGTTTACACCAAGACGATCAAGCAATGCGGCAACCATGGGTCACTCCTCAAGCAAAAAGCTGAATGTGTGCGGCCGCTTTTTCACGACCGGGCAGGCCTTTAGTTGTAGCGTCCCAAAGGCAAGGCAACAAACGACCTTTACGCGAGATATCATTCCGTTTATTCATGCCAGGCATAGAAAGACAAGAAAAAGGGATCACCCATGCTGAACAAACGCCACTTGCCATCGATCACCGCGTTGCAGTGCTTCGAGGCCGTGACCCGGCACTTGAGTTTCACCCGCGCCGCCGAGGAGCTGAACCTGACGCAGAGCGCTGTCAGCAAACAGGTCGCGCAGCTTGAGGAACTGTTGCAGCACTTGTTGTTTCGTCGCGTGCGTCGCCGTTTGCAGATGACGCCCGCCGGGGATTTGTACTTGGTCGAAGTCAGAAAAATCCTCACACAGGTGGAAATGTCGACCCATTACCTGCGCTCCTACGGCGGTGAGACCGAAGTCCTGCGCGTCTCGACGCCATCGACCTTCGGCGCTCGCTGGCTGGTGCCGCGCCTGAAGGGCTGGCGTTTGCGCCATCCGTCGATTCATCTGGATCTGTGCAACGAGCAGGAAGCCGATGATTTGCTGCAAGGGCGCAGTGATCTGGCGTTCTATTTCGGTCAGGGTTCGCGGCCCGGCACTGAATGCCTGAAGCTGTTCGGCGAAGAGTTGGTACCGGTCTGCGCGCCCGGCAGCCTGCCGAAAACACCGTTTACTGACCCGACGCAACTCACCGATCTGGTGCTGCTGCAAAATGCGTCGCGCCCACAGGCCTGGCACGACTGGTTCGACAGTCAGGGCCATCAGACCGAACACAGCTACCACGGCCCGCGTTTCGAAACCTTTTATATGTGCATCCGCGCCGCACAAGTTGGCTGCGGTGTGGCGTTGTTGCCACGGTTTCTGGTGGAAGAGGAATTGGCCGACGGCAAACTGGTCATTCCCTGGCAGCATGCAATGCCCAGCACCGACGCCTATTACCTGGCCTACCCGGAACACTCGGCGGAAGTGCCCAAGGTCCGCGATTTTGTGAAGTGGATGCTGGAACAGATCGATAGCCCCACGGCTGAGTGAACTGCGGGAATTTGTCAGGCGATAACAAACAGGCCATCCACAACCTGAGCTTGAGCGAGACGTGCGCGTAGATCGGCGTCGATAGCGCAATCATCAGGTTTATATAGCCGAACGCGACGATAGGCATCGGCCTGATTGATTTGCTGCCCGAGATACTCCCAGACAACCCTTGAACAAGCAGGAGCACGGTCGTCGGCAGCAGAAACCCCCATCTTCAAACCATTGAGCCGTGTGATGCAGCTTTTGAAACTCGGGATGAGGATGGTTTGGCTGATCTCGTTTGAAGTCAGCGATTCATAATCGACAAAAAACAAGCGGTCCCGCAGGTAATAGGCGATACCCAGATATCGATACTGTTCGAATTCACCTCCCGCCCCGGCTATCTGTAAGCGTTCGTTTCGTTCATAAACAACGTCATGACCGTCCTCTCGCACATGCACAAGCGAACACAAAATGGAGCCAGGTTCAGTCATTGCATGGTAGTACTCGTAGTAATAACCGATATGAGATTTCAGTTCAGGTGAGGACTGTTCGCGCAGGTGTTCGTGCATTACCCGTGATGCCACCACCTCCCCCGACGCCTCAGTCTTATTGGCCTTAACGCCAATCAAGGCGACAAATTGCTCCGATGGCAGCACTATTTCGAACTCTTCCACGCCAAAAAAATCACAGATTCGCTTGAGATTAAAAGGTGTGGGGATGCTTTTCCCACACAGATACTTATTGAATTGCCCACGATTAATTCGAAGTTTCCTACAAACTTCCGCGACAGATCTGTAATGACTACACAGCAGCCTTAAGTTAGCCGAAAGAAACCCACACATACAATGACCCAACAAAATTCAAGAAAGGGCAACCATAGCAGCAACTCGCATCACATTTAAGCAACTTGCGAAATTGCGTTGATTTAAATATGGCTGGATATTACTCCCCCTGAAAAGCTTCAGGACTGACAACACAATTAATTCGCCAGCACTCTAAATAGCAAGGAGCTTTGAATGCTAGACGTCATCAACGAGTTTCTGTCGAGTAAGGTACTGATACCTTTGGTTCTTGGATTGGGAAGCTATTTCACCCTCCGGTCGAGATTTGTCCAGTTCAGGTACTTCCCCCATATGTTCGGAGTTTTACACGACAGTTGGCGCGCCGGCAGCCATCAATTGAGTTCATTTCAGGCGCTGACACTCAGCCTTGCCGGACGTGTCGGTACCGGCAATATCGTCGGGGTGGGGATTGCAGTGAGCATGGGTGGTCCGGGTGCGGTGTTCTGGATGTGGATGACCGCTCTCCTGGGCATGTCGAGCAGTTTCTTCGAATGTACGTTGGGACAACTCTATAAACGCAGCGATGGAAATGGCCTGTATCGAGGGGGACCCTCCTGGTACATCCAGTACGGCCTGGACAAGCGCTGGCTCGGGATGGTCGCGGCCGTGTTATTGCTGGTGACCTTTGGTTTTGCAATCAATGGCCTCGAGTCCCATGCGGTATCACACTCACTAAAAGATGCATTTGGTCTGCCGCCTATGTGGTCGGGGCTCGCAATTTCTTTGATGCTGGGAGCGGTCTTCGTTGGCGGGATAAAACGTATAGCGGCAGTAGCCGACCTTCTGGTTCCTATAAAGGTTCTCGCCTACATCGGTGTGACAGCCTACGTGATCGTTCTGCAGTTCGATCAGGTTCCAGCAATGCTGATGACCATTATCAAAAGCGCATTCGGTCTGGATCAGGCCTTTGGTGGAATGGTCGGCAGTGCAATCATCATGGGGGTCAGACGGGGCGTATTTTCCAACGAGGCAGGACTGGGCAGCGCTCCCAATGTCGCGTCAGTAGCGAAGATCGACCACCCGATTGCACAAGGCGCGGTACAAGCACTGAGTGTTTTCATCGATACATTCGTGATCTGCACCTGTACTGCGTTACTGATTTTGCTATCAGGTTTCTACGCACCTGGATTTGAAGGTGATGGGATTGCTCTGGCACAGAACTCGCTGGCAGCCGTCGTCGGGGAATGGGGCCGGATGTTTATAAGCGTGGTACTGGCGTTGTTCGTATTCACCGCAATGCTTTACAACTATTACCTGGGAGAAAACAGCTTACGGTTCATATTGGGGAAGCCTCAAAAAACACTGATTTTCTATCGGGCGCTGGTGTTGGTTCTAGTGTTCTGGGGATCGATCCAGGATCTGTCCACTGTCCTGGCTTTTGCCGACATCACCATGACGCTGCTGGCACTTGTCAACCTGACAGCCATGGCTCTGCTCTTCAAAGTCGGCATGCGTGTCTTGAACGACTATGACAAACAACGCCGCGCCGGAGTCAAGGCACCGGTTTTCGACTCGAGTAAATTCCTGGATCTGGATCTCGATCCTTTAGCGTGGCCGCCGCAGCCTGACAGCCCAAGCGCAATGAATCATAGCGAGCCTGCTCTTTGCTCGAGAGTCAGCAAGCAGCCCGCCCAAGCATAGGTCGCACAGATGCAGAGCCATTACGCCAAGTAATGGTTCTGCAACAGATAAATCAACACTCCATAACCACCAAACTAAAAGAACAATGCTTTCTTCGATCTGTTACGCCTAAAACAACCTGAAGGACTGTATCCCATGAATCGGTTTACCCACTCAAAGCAAACGCAACCCATGTTCCGACCTTTTTTATAGATTCACACGCCGCCCCTAACCAACTATTTGAGGACGCCTGTTTTAGAATTCGCGCCGCCGTGAGTCTTTTGGAGACTTTTACATCAGTCACTATTAAGGGCACCAACGACTCCGACTTTTATCGCTTGATACTTCCTGCTTATGTACTACTTCAGGACGGTGTCGATACGCTGGAACAGATCAACTTCAAGGGAGGCGTCTTTCATGTATAAAATAGTAACCGACGAAATGCTCAGAGCAGCTTTTATTAAAGCAGTTGAAATCAACCTCATACCAAGGCACTCGCTATTGGCCGATCACCTAACCAGCGGCCAACGACTTGAGCAAGTCATTCAAGCCGCGCTGGAGGTTCAACCGAAAACATATAAATTTTGCGGGCTGAGATGTATGACATCAGAGGATCTTTCAGCTGAAAGCAAAAAAGCGCTGGCAATCCCCACCGCTGATATGCGCCACTAGCGCCACTGATTGAGCCCGCGCAACGGCGCGGCGTACCTGGAGACCCGCTATGAGCGAGAGTGTGTTTGCCGATCGCATCGTGCAGAACCTGCTCGACACCGACTTCTACAAACTGACCATGATGCAGGCGGTGCTGCACAACTATCCCAACGTCGAAGTCGAATGGGAGTTCCGTTGCCGTAACAGTGAGGATCTGCGCCCGTATCTGGCGGAAATTCGCTATCAGATCGAGCGTTTGGCCGAGCTGAGCCTGAGCGCCGATCAACTGAGTTTCCTTGAGCGCATCTCCTTCCTTAAACCGGATTTCCTGCGTTTTCTCGGGCTGTTCCGCTTCAACCTGCGTTATGTGCACACCGGCATCGAGAACGGCGAGCTGTTCATCCGCCTGCGTGGGCCCTGGCTGCATGTGATCCTTTACGAAGTGCCCCTGCTGGCCATCGTCAGCGAAGTGCGCAACCGCTATCGCTACCGCGAAACCGTGCTCGAACAAGCGCGTGAGCAGCTCTACCGCAAGTTCGACTGGCTGACCGCCAACGCCTCGGCAGACGAACTGGCGCAATTGCAGGTGGCGGATTTCGGCACCCGTCGCCGGTTCTCGTATCGCGTGCAGGAAGAAGTGGTGAACGTGCTCAAGCACGATTTCCCCGGGCGTTTCGTCGGCACCAGCAACGTGCACCTGTCCCGCGAACTGGACATGAAGCCGCTAGGCACCATGGCCCACGAATGGATCATGGCGCACCAGCAACTCGGCCCGCGGCTGATCGACAGCCAGATTGCCGCCCTCGACTGCTGGGTGCGCGAGTACCGTGGCCTGCTGGGGATCGCCCTCACCGACTGCATCACCACCGATGCCTTCCTCGGTGACTTCGACCTGTTCTTTGCCAAGCTTTTCGACGGTTTGCGCCACGATTCCGGAGATCCCGTGGTGTGGGGCGAAAAGTGCATCGCCCATTACCACAAGCTCGGTATCGACCCGATGAGCAAGACGCTGGTGTTCTCCGACAGCCTGACCCTGCCCAAGTCGCTGGAGATATTCCGCGCGCTGCACGGTCGGATCAACGTGAGCTTCGGCATCGGTACCAACCTGACCTGTGACATTCCGGGTGTTGAACCGATGAGCATCGTGCTTAAAATGACCGCCTGCAACGGCCAACCGGTGGCGAAGATCTCCGACGAGCCAGGCAAGTCGCAATGCAAAGACCCGAATTTCGTCGCCTATTTGCGACATGTTTTCCAGGTTCCTGCCGATTCCAGTCCATCTAGCAAGGAGTGAATTCATGCAAGCCGTACAGCGTGAGATTGCTGAACAGCTCAAGGTCCAGCCGCCGTTCGCCAACCACCAAGCCCTTGAGGCCGAAGTTGCCCGGCGCATCACCTTTATCCAGGATTGCCTGACCCATTCCGGACTCAAGACCCTGGTGCTGGGCATCAGCGGCGGCGTCGACTCGTTGACTGCCGGTTTGTTGGCCCAGCGCGCCATGCGTGAACTGCGTGAGCGCAGTGGCGACAACCGCTACAAGTTCATCGCCGTGCGCCTGCCGTACGAAACCCAGTTCGACGAACACGATGCCCAAGCCTCGGTGGATTTCATCGCCCCGGACGAGCGCCACACGGTCAATATCGGGCCGGCGGTAAAGTCGCTGGCCAGTGAAGTCGCGGCGTTTGAAGGCAAACACGCGGTGTCGGTGGATTTCGTCCTCGGCAACACCAAAGCGCGGATGAGGATGGTGGCTCAGTACACCATCGCTGGCGCGGCGCAGGGGCTGGTGATCGGCACTGACCATGCGGCGGAAGCAGTGATGGGTTTCTTCACCAAGTTCGGCGACGGTGCCTGCGACCTGGCACCGCTCAGCGGTTTGGTAAAAAACCAGGTGCGCGCGATTGCCCGCCACTTTGGTGCACCGGAGTCGCTGGTTGAGAAGGTTCCGACTGCGGATCTGGAGGACCTGTCGCCGGGCAAGCCGGACGAAGCGTCCCACGGCGTGACGTATGCCGAGATCGATGCCTTCCTGCATGGCGAGGCGGTGCGTCAGGAAGCGTTCGACATCATTGTCGCGACCTACAACAAGACCCATCACAAACGGGTCATGCCGTTTGCGCCTTGATCGGTAAGTGAACGAAAAAGCCCGCTGGGGAGCGATCCTCAGCGGGCTTTTTTTTTGGCCAATCACTTTATCGACGCTGATGGCCTCTTCGCGAGCAAACCCGCGACCACAGTGTTTGAGTTGTTCACAGAACATGTGACCGACACCAAGCCTGTGGGAGCGAGCCTGCTCGCGAAGAACGATGACGCGGTGATCCTGCTTACTTGACGGTCAGGGTGCCTTTCATCATCGAGATGTGGCCCGGGAACGAGCAGAAGAAGCCGTAATCGGTGCCGGCAGCCAGTTTAGATACATCGAAGGTCAGCGAGTCTTTCTCGCCAGCGCCAATGATCTTGGTGTGCGCGATCACGCGATCATCACCGTCTTTCAGGTAGTTTTTGTCGATGCCAGCCGCCAAGCCGTCGGTAGCGATCGGCTGCATGTCGGCCGCTTTACTGATGACCAGGTTATGGCCCATCACGTTCTTCGGCAGGCTACCGGAGTGAGTCAGCTCGACGGTGAACGTCTTGCAGCTCTTGTCGATCACGATTTCCTTGGTGTTGAAGGACATCTGATCGGTGGAGTCAACGGTGGTTTTGCACTCGGCAGCCATCAATTGGCTGCTGGCCAGCGCCAGCAGGGATACCGCAACAACTTTGGAAAACATGGTGAATCTCCAAGGCAGGGTTAACAAAAACACTAATGGTTGGAAGACTGCCTGAAATCTTCGCAAGTTCCTATGACTTGAGTCAAAAATTGTATACAACTTTCAGGCTATGACACTCATCAAGACAATCTAACGGCCAGATCAGCCGACAAAACCTATGATCGGCCCATCTCATTGATACGGAGCGCCAGTCATGATCTTTAACAGCCTGTTGTGCAGCTTGCTTGCCGCGTATGCCTGTGGTGCCAGTGGCACCTGCGAAACGCCCCAGCGCGAAGTTTAGACCTTGGAGCGAGGCGTGCCAGCCATTACCCTGTGCGACTGATCGCCCCAGGAGAAAGGCATGTCCCTGAAATCCGTTTGTGTGTTTTGCGGTGCCAATGCTGGCACTGATCCGGCTTACACCGAAGCCGCCGTCGCCCTTGGTCGGGCGCTGGCCGAACGCAAGTTGACCTTGGTCTACGGCGGTGGCGCCGTCGGTTTGATGGGCATCGTCGCCGATGCAGCGCTGGCCGCCGGCGGCGAAGTCATTGGGATCATTCCGCAAAGCCTGATGGACAAGGAGATCGGCCACAAAAGCCTGACTCGCCTTGAAGTCGTCGATGGCATGCACGCCCGCAAGGCACGCATGGCTGAGCTGAGCGACGCGTTTATCGCCCTGCCCGGCGGCCTCGGCACGCTGGAAGAGCTGTTTGAAGTCTGGACCTGGGGCCAACTCGGCTACCACGGCAAACCGCTGGGCCTGCTGGAAGTGAACGGCTTTTACAGCAAACTCACTGCATTTCTCGACCACATCGTCGGCGAAGGCTTCGTTCGCGGGCCACACCGTGACATGCTGCAAGTGAGCGAATCGCCGCAAACACTGCTCGATTCCCTGGATAACTGGAGGCCGACCGTCACGCCAAAGTGGGTCGACCAAAAACCCGGCTAACTGCCAGGCACCGATACAGGGCAGAATACGCGCCGCTCAACCTCACCTTCGACCCCAGAGGATCGCTCATGGCCAAACCCAATTACTCCTTCGCCAAACGTCAACGAGACCTGGAAAAGGAAAAGAAGAAAGAGGAAAAGCTTCAGCGCAAGAAACAATCAGCTGAAGACGCGGCACTGAACCCTGACGGTGAAGTGGCGACAGATGATGCTGTTGATGCACCGAAAGATCAGGCGCCTGACGCCTGAGCCGTTTGCGCAATCCTTGAACAGAGTCCCTGTGGGAGCAGGCTTGCTCGCGAAAGCGTCGTGACATTCACCCCTGAATGTCACTGAGAAATTGCCTTCGCGAGCAAGCCCGCTCGCACATTTGATTGTTATGACTCCAGTGGCATAACCGTGACCCGCACATCCGGATCATGGCTCCCCCCGCCCAGAATCACCCCCCGCAATGGCGACACATCGGAAAAATCCCGCCCCCACGCCAACGTAATGTGCTCCAGCGCAGGCTGCACGTTGTTGGTCGGATCGAAATCCACCCACCCCAGTACCGGACAGAACACCGAAACCCAGGCATGCGACGCATCGGCGCCGATCAACCGTGGCTGCCCTGGAGGCGGCTGGGTCAACAGGTACCCGCTGACGTAACGCGCCGCCAATCCGCGTGAACGCACGCACGCCAGCATCAGATGAGCGAAGTCCTGACAAACCCCACGTCGCCGCTCCAGCACTTGCACCAGCGGCGTCGCCACCTGCGTCGCCTCGGCATCGAAGGTGAATTCGCTGAAAATCTTCTGCATCAGATCCTGCACGCCCAGCAGCAAAGACCGGCCTGGCGGGAAACAGCTTTGGGAGAACTCGACGAAGCTGCGCTTGAGATGCACATACGGTGACTGGAATCGATAACGACACGCCTCAAGCAGGTCGGCAGGCAGCGGCTGGCTGCTGTAGGTCAGCGCATTGCGCGTCAGCTCCCACGCCGGGGATTGATTGAAATCCAGTACTGGTCGCGCCAGCACTTCAACCGTGAGCCGGGCATTGACCTGCAATTCATCGTGGGGCCGCTCGAACGCCAGTCGGGTCAATGGATTGCCGAACACATCCTGTTCATCACGACGCGCGGTCGGCTCTGGACTGATCAACAATTGCTGTTCGGTGCAGCGCTGCCAGGCGCACTCACGCGGCCACAGGTGCGCCAGTTGTTGCGCAAGGGACACCGGGCTGTCGTAGTGATAACAGGTGTCGTGGAAGATCTGGTAATGCGCGTTCATCAGACGGACACCGTGCGCTGGCTGACATCATCGACATGGGCGAAATGGCGCAGGGCCAGACGATCCGATACTTGCCCGCTGGCGTCGGCGATCGCTTGCAGCAGATCCGCCAGACCATCAAGCGCCGACCGCACGCTGGACTCACCAAACAACGGATTCTCCAGACAGCCCAGATCAAAACGCCCCAGGCGCTCGACCAGTTGTGCCAGCCCGGCCTCCCTTGGCACACCGAAATCATCGTTCAGGCGTTTCAACGTGCGGGTCACCAGTTTCAACTGGAACAACACCGCGTGCGGGTTCTGCTCATCAAGCAGTAACAGGTCGAGCACAGGAATCAACTGCGCCACCGCCAGGTAGCGAGAGCGATAAGTGATGCTGCTGTTACCCAGCTCCAGCAACCATTCAAGTCCCGCCTGATCGAACGCCCCTGCGCCACGCAGAAACGCTGCCAGGCTGCTGCTCAGAAATTGCAGACGCTCGATGCGCCGGCCGATCATCAGAAAGCGCCAGCCTTCATCACGGGTCATGTCGTCCAGCGCAAACCCGGACAGCGCCGCGAGCGACATCACCAGACGATTGAGGAAATCCAGCAACTCGCCGAAGTCCGGCTCGTCGGTATCCAGTTCCGTGGCTTCACGCTGCAATTCCACCAGCGCTTGCCAGTTTTCCCGCGAGAGCTTGCCGCGCACCTGCGAAGCGGCCCACTGTAGGCGTTGCAAGTTGGAACGCAGGCTGAACGACCAGTCCTCGCCGAGCAACGCAGCCAGCAAGCGCTCTGGCAGCTCACCTTCGTCCGGCAACAGCGCCAGTCGCTCGCCGAGGTCGACCGCTGCCAGCAAGGCTTGCGGGTCATCGCCGTCGACGTAACGCGCCAGCATGATCCGCAGCAGTCGCGCACTGTCGTCGCAACGCTCGCAGTAGCGGCCAAACCAGAACAGGTTTTCCACCACCCGCGACGGCAGGTAAGGGTCGCGTCGCACCAGATCGTGTACACCGACGTTGCGTTGAGTCTTCCATTGCTCGCCGCTTGGCGCTCGATCACCCAGCACCCAGGTGTCCTTGCTCGCCCCGCCGCGCTGCATCGATACCACTTCGGCATCGGCGTCGGCCGCCACTCGGGTCAGACCACCCGGCAGCACCCGATACCCGTCACTACCGGCCACGGCGTACATGCGCATCCCGATGGCGCGGGGCTGCAACTGGCCGTCTTCGGCTTGCCAGATCGGTGCCTGGGACAACTGGGCCAATTCTTGCGCTACATAGGCGTAAGGCCGTGCCTGCATGCGCTCGGACAAGCTCTTGCGCTGCTTTTCACTCAGATCACGGCCAAATACCGGTGCAAAACTTTGCGAGGGAAAGGCCGGTTTGATCAACAATTCCGGCAGTTTTTCCAAAGCCTGGGCCAACACCGGCGCTTCACCGCACCACCAGGTCGCGATGGATGGCAGGATCAGTTCTTCGCCAAACAGGTATTGGTTGATCTTCGGCAAAAACCCCAGCAACCCCGGGGACTCCAGCACGCCGCTGCCGAGCGCATTGGCGACCAGCACCCGGCCCTGACGCACCGCCTCAAGCAGCCCCGGAACACCGAGTGCAGAATCCGTGCGCAGCTCCAGTGGATCGCAGAAGTCATCATCGAGCCGACGCATGATCGCGTGCACCCGGCGCAAACCGCTGAGGGTTTTCAGGTACACCGTGGCATCGCGCACCGTCAGGTCGCCGCCCTCGACCAAGGGATAGCCAAGCTGGCGGGCCAGATACAAATGTTCGAAATAGCTTTCGTTGAAGCGCCCCGGCGTGAGCAAAACCACCAGCGGTGCGTCGTCATCGCAAGGCGCCTGACGAGCCAGGGTTTCTTGCAGGGTGCGGAAGAAACCGGCCAGATGCCGCACCTTGAGATCGCGATACATCTCGGGAAACGCCCGCGACACGATGGTGCGGTTTTCCAACGCATAACCGGCGCCGGACGGCGCCTGAGTGCGATCCGCCGTGACCCACCAGCGACCGTCCGGGGTGCGCGCCAGATCCACGGCGTACAGATGCATAAAGGCTTGCTCCGGCAGCGTGATGCCCTGACACGGCCAGAGAAAATTGTTGTGCCCGAACACCAGTTCCGCCGGCAGCAGGCCTTCACTGATCAACCGTTGCGGGCCGTACAGATCCGCCAGCACTGCATTGAGCAGTCGCGCACGCTGAGCGATCCCCGCCGACAATTGCTGCCACTCATCAGCAGCGATCACGTTCGGCAGCAGGTCCAGCTCCCACGGGCGATCAGCCCCTTTGGGGTCGGCATAGACGTTGTAAGTCACACCGTTTTCCTGAATCTGCCGGGCCAGCAAAGCCTGACGCTGCAGCAATAGCGCCGGACTGCTGCGCTGCAATTGGTCGAACAGGCGTTGCCAGTGCGGGCGCACCGCACCACTGCCATCGAGCAGTTCGTGATAGGTGCCCGCCGTCAGCGGATAGCGGTCTAGCAGGTCAGGCATGGAAAGCTCGGCAGACAGCAAGGAACGGTCAGACTAACGCAGGCACATGACGCCCGGATATACGAAAAATCCGGGCGTCGCGCACGATTTAGAAACGTCGTAAATCGAGCGTCATCGGTAGCTCGTCGGAGATTGTCAGATCAGGTATGGGAAGTTTCCCCGGCGTGTGTCCGATGCGGAAGAAACGCGCCATGCGCCGACTCTCCGCTTCATTGGCGTTGACCGGCAGCGTCTCGTAATTACGCCCGCCGGGGTGGGCGACGTGGTACTGGCAGCCACCCAACGAGCGTTGCATCCAGGTGTCGAGCAGGTCGAACACCAGCGGGGCGTGTACCGGGATGGTCGGTTGCAGGCAGTTGGCCGGTTGCCAGGCCCGATAGCGCACACCAGCGACGAATTCGCCCACACGTCCGGTCGGGTGCAACGGCACGGCAATGCCGTTGCAGGTCAGCAGATACCGCTGCGGCGGTAAGCCCTTGAGCTTGACCTGTAAACGCTCCAGCGATGAATCGACGTAACGCACCGTGCCACCCGCCGTGCCCTCCTCGCCCAACACATGCCACGGCTCAAGCGCTTGACGCAGTTCCAGCTCGATGCCGTTGACGGCGTAGTCACCGACCTTGGAAAAACGAAACTCCAGATGCGCCGCAAACCACTCGGCGCGCAACGAATAACCGGCGCTGTTGAGTTCGACGATGACGTCGGCGAAATCCTGTTCGATAAAGTGCGGCAACAGAAAGCGATCGTGCAGTTCAGTGCCCCACCGTGCCAGTTTCGGCGGCGCGTAAGGCTCGCGCCAAAAGCGTGCGACCAGCGCCCGCAGCAACAATTGCTGCGCCAGGCTCATGCGTGCGTGCGGCGGCATTTCAAAGGCGCGCAACTCCAGCAACCCGAGGCGACCGGTGGCGCCGTCCGGTGAATAGAGTTTGTCGATGCAGAATTCGGCGCGATGGGTGTTGCCGGTGACGTCGATCAGCAGATTGCGCAACAGCCGATCCACCAACCATGGCGCGCACTCCTCACCCGGTTCAGGCATCTGCGCAAAGGCAATTTCCAGCTCATACAACGCGTCGTTACGCGCCTCGTCGACCCGTGGCGCTTGGGACGTCGGGCCGATGAACAACCCGGAAAACAAATACGACAACGACGGGTGGTTGTGCCAGTAACTGATCAGGCTGCGCAGCAAATCCGGACGGCGCAGGAACGGCGAATCCGCCGGTGTCGCGCCGCCGAGGACGAAATGGTTACCGCCACCGGTGCCCGTGTGGCGGCCATCAATCATGAACTTCTCGGTGGTCAGGCGGGTTTGCCGCGCTTCTTCATAGAGAAACTCGGTGCGCTCGACCAACTCGTCCCAGGTCGCTGAAGGCTGCACGTTCACTTCGATCACGCCCGGATCCGGAGTAATGCGCAAGTTGCTCAAACGCTGATCGCTCGGCGGCTCGTAGCCTTCCAGCAGCACCGGACAATGCAGTTCTTCGGCGGTGGCCTCGATGGCCGCGACCAGTTCCAGATAGTCCTCGACCCGTTCCAGCGGCGGCATGAACAGGTACAACCGCCCTTCGCGGGCTTCGGCGCAGAACGCGGTGCGGGTCAGCCAATCGGCGGATTCATCGATTTTCGGTGCGCGCTCGTCAGCCATGGCGGGCTCACCGTGACTGTTCAGTTGCGCGGCGTCCGGCAGTTCGGGAAAGTCCTGATTCGGGTCCTGGGGATGGATGAACGGATACTCCGCCGCCTTCACCCAGGGCTGCGAGCCGAGCGGCAAGCGGTAGCCCAGCGGCGAGTCTCCCGGCACCAAGCGGCAATGATCGTCGCGCAGATACCAGCGCCCGCTCTGCCATTGATCACCTTTGGCAGTGCGTGCGAGCGGCAGCACTTGGCCGATCACTTTATCCAGGCCCTGACTGAAGACTTTGCGCAGGCGTGCGCGTTCTAAAGGCTCCTCCAGACGCGAATCTTCGGCACTGACGTTGCTCGGCAACGAACCCTCGCGCCAGAGGTAATAGAAATTGTCCTCATAGGCAGGGAATACAAAATGTGTGGGCAGTTTCAGGCGTTCGGCGACACTCGCCAGAAAGCGTCCGGCCAACTCGCCATCGGCGCCGTAATCCTGTTGCTCGTCGGCGATCAACGCGTCGTTGTGCCAGATCGGCGCACCATCGCGGCGCCAATAGCAGTTCAGCGACCAGCGCGGGAGTTGCTCGCCGGGGTACCACTTGCCCTGACCGAAGTGCACCAGCCCCTTCGGCGCGTAATGCTTGCGCATGCGCTGAAACAGTTCGGCGGAGAGCCGACGTTTGTCCGCCCCCAACGCGGCGGTGTTCCATTCGGCGCCATCCGGGTCATCGATGGACACGAAGGTCGGTTCGCCGCCCATGGTCAGGCGCACATCGCCTTCCAGCAGGTCGGCATCGATCTGCCGGCCCAACGCCTGAATCGCCAGCCATTGCTCATCGGTATAGGGCTTGGTAACGCGTGGCGCCTCCCAGATTCGCTCCACGGACATTTCGTGGCTGAATTGCGTTTCGCAAGGTTCGACCATGCCGCTGATCGGTGCCGCTGAGGAGGGATCGGGGCTACAGGCCAGCGGGATATGCCCTTCACCGGCGAACAACCCGGACGTGGCGTCCAGGCCGATCCAACCGGCGCCCGGCAAATACACCTCGCACCAGGCGTGAAGGTCTGTGAAGTCGACGTCGGTGCCGCTGGGGCCGTCGAGGCTTTTTACGTCGGCAGTGAGCTGAATCAGATAACCGGAGACGAAACGCGCCGCCAGTCCGAGGTTGCGCAGCAGTTGCACCAGCAACCACGCCGAGTCGCGGCAGGAGCCGGAGGCGTGTTCAAGGGTGTGTTCCGGGGTTTGCACGCCCGGTTCCATGCGAATCAAGTAGCCGATGTCTTCACTCAGACGCTGATTGAGTGCCACCAGAAAGTCGACGGCGGGCAGCGGCGTGCGGTCGATCGCGTCCAGATAGGCTTTGAACTTCGGCGTCAGCGGCAGGGTTTCAAGGTACGGCGCCAACTCCTTGCGCTCATCGGCGGCGTAAGCGAAGGGGATTTTCTCGGCGTAAGGTTCGAGGAAGAAGTCGAACGGGTTGAACACGGCCATTTCGGCCAGCAGATCGACTTCGATGCGCAACTCATCGGTTTTCTCTGGGAACACCAATCGCGCCAGGTAATTACCCTGCGGGTCCTGTTGCCAGTTGATGAAATGCTGCTCGGGCGAGACTTTCAACGCATACGAGAGAATTCGCGTGCGGCTGTGGGCGGCCGGGCGCAGGCGAACGATCTGCGGGCCGAGTTCGACAGCGCGGTCGTAGCGATAATGCGTGACGTGATGCAATGCGACATGAATCGACACGGCGTGCCTCCTGCGAGCCTAAGCGTATTCGAAAGCGCGCAAGACTTATGCCATACAGAGGCTTGGGCGCTTTCCCGGAATGCTTTGGGCAGTACAGCACCAAAATCGGGCGATGCGGGGAAATGGTTGAGCGAAGTTGCGCCTAAATGTGGCGGGCAGGTGTTGATTGGGTGTCTGACCTGACGCCATCGCTGGCAAGCCAGCTCCCACAGGTTTTATCTGTCGTTCATAAAACGGTGGCCACTGAATATCCCTGTGGGAGCTGGCTTGCCAGCGATGGCACCAGTGGTTACAACACATTTCCTAAACCCTGAAATGCAAAACGCCAACCCGAAGGTTGGCGTTCTGTTGAGCTAAAAAGCGACTTAGCGTGGCACCACCGGTTTGCGCGCCGGCTTCGGCCCTTTGCCCTTGGCCGCGTCCTTGCGCTCCTTGGCGGCCTGCTGGTTGCGGGCGAACGCCGCCGCCTTGGCCTGTTCACGCTTGTCCCACGGATTACCACCATCACTGGCACGCGGTGGCAGACCGGTGTGCTGGGTGAGAATCTTGGTGGTTTTCTCTTTGCCCTCTTTTGCCACTTTATGGCTGCCTGCCGGCGTCGAGTTCTTGCGACGGGCGCTCTGATAGCTGTCGGTGGACGGCTGATGCAGCGGGATCAGTTGATCCTTGCCCGGCCCGATAAGATCGCCACGGCCCATGCGGGTCAGCGCTTCACGCAACATCGGCCAGCCTTTCGGGTCGTGATAACGCAAGAACGCCTTGTGCAGACGACGCTGCTCTTCGCTCTTGACGATGGTCACGCCGTCACTCTTGTAAGTGACCTTGCGCAGCGGGTTTTTGCCCGAGTGGTACATCGCGGTGGCGGTGGCCATCGGCGACGGGTAGAACGCCTGCACCTGGTCGGCACGGAAGCCGTTGCCCTTGAGCCAGAGGGCCAGGTTCATCATGTCTTCGTCGGTGGTGCCCGGGTGCGCGGCGATGAAGTACGGAATCAGGTACTGCTCTTTGCCTGCTTCCTTGGTGTACTTCTCGAACATGCGCTTGAACTTGTCATAGCTGCCGATGCCCGGTTTCATCATCTGATTGAGCGGACCTTCCTCGGTGTGTTCCGGGGCGATCTTCAGGTAACCACCGACGTGGTGAGTCACCAGCTCTTTGACGTATTCCGGCGACTCGACCGCGAGGTCATAACGCAGGCCGGAAGCAATCAGAATCTTCTTCACACCCGGCAACGCACGCGCACTGCGGTACAGCTGAATCAACGACGAGTGGTCGGTGTTCAGGTTCGGGCAGATACCCGGGAACACACAGGACGGCTTGCGGCACGCGGATTCGATTTCCGGCGTTTTGCAGGCGATGCGGTACATGTTCGCGGTCGGGCCGCCGAGGTCGGAAATGACACCGGTGAAACCCGGTACCTTGTCGCGGATCTCTTCGATTTCGCGAATGATCGACTCTTCGGAGCGGTTCTGGATGATCCGGCCTTCGTGCTCGGTGATCGAGCAGAAGGTGCAGCCGCCGAAGCAGCCACGCATGATGTTCACCGAGAAACGGATCATGTCGTAGGCCGGAATTTTCTCCTTGCCGTACGCCGGGTGCGGAACGCGCGCGTAAGGCATGCCGAACACGTAGTCCATTTCTTCAGTGGTCATCGGAATCGGCGGCGGGTTGAACCAGACGTCGACTTCGCCATGCTTCTGCACCAGCGCACGGGCGTTGCCCGGATTGGTTTCCAAGTGCAGCACGCGGTTGGCGTGGGCATAAAGAACGGCATCGCCACGAACCTTTTCTACCGACGGCAGACGGATCACAGTCTTGTCGCGAGTCATGCGCGGGCTGGCCAGGATCTGCACGACCTTGGCTTCTTCCGGATCATCCACTGGGCCCTTTTCCTGCTCGATGGCGCAGGCCTGGGTGTCCTGGGTATTCACGTACGGGTTGATGATCTTGTCGACCTTGCCCGGACGGTCGATACGGGTGGAATCGACTTCGTACCAGCCCGCCGGCGTGTCACGGCGAATGAACGCGGTGCCGCGCACGTCGGTGATGTCTTCGATCTTGTGACCGTAGGACAGACGCTGGGCGACTTCGACGATGGCCCGCTCGGCGTTGCCGTACAGGAGAATGTCGGCGCTGGCGTCGATCAGGATCGAGTTGCGCACGCGATCCTGCCAGTAGTCGTAGTGAGCGATGCGGCGCAGGGAGGCTTCAATGCCGCCGAGCACGATCGGCA
This sequence comes from Pseudomonas baetica, assembly GCF_019733355.1. GTDB lineage: Bacteria > Pseudomonadota > Gammaproteobacteria > Pseudomonadales > Pseudomonadaceae > Aquipseudomonas > Aquipseudomonas baetica_A. Next base: position 29,710 of record NZ_JAIHLQ010000032.1, read on the forward strand.
CATGTTTGTACGCCTCTTTGCAGCGCTGGCTGTAAACCAGGCTGGCGCGATCCGGACGTTTGCCGGCCATGCCGCCCGGGGTGTAGGCGTCGTCGGAACGGATCTTTTTGTCCGCGGTGTAGCGGTTGATCATCGAGTCCATGTTGCCGGCCGCGACCCCGAAGAACAGGTTTGGCTCGCCGAGCTTCATGAAGTCGTCTTTGGACTGCCAGTTCGGCTGCGCAATGATCCCGACGCGAAAGCCCTGAGACTCCAGCAGCCGGCCGATGATTGCCATGCCAAACGACGGGTGATCGACGTAGGCATCTCCCGTAACAATGATGATGTCGCACGAATCCCAGCCGAGCTGATCCATCTCCTCCCTGCTCATCGGCAGGAATGGCGCTGGTCCGAAACATTCGGCCCAATATTTTGGATAGTCAAATAACGGCTTGGCTGCTTGCATGTCGACGACCGGTGTTGAGATGAAAAATCGCGGGCGCGGAATATAGCACAAAATTTGACCAATTCCGACGGCAATGGTCGGTTGTTAATCTCAGCTCCCTCTTCTGTGCTTCAAGCAGAAAATGCTACGGCGGCTTTCGACCCGCCAGACACTGGCAATGATGCCAAACGCCAGTCAGGCGCCCATGGATGGGTTCTGCCGGCAGCTCCAGCGCCACCTGCGCAATCATGCAAACCGGCACGATGCCAAATAAAACAAGCCCTTGCGCGAAAGCCGGGGGTCATTTTTCAAGGATGAAAAAACATGGCAGGAAAACCACCTCGCAATGCCCCCCACTTGAATGTGGATGCCCACATCAGACCGAATCGACGAACGGACATCGACGTACCGCATCCTGACGCTACGGGCCGCAAATTCTTCGATCCGTGGATCTCTGTCGACCCTGCGAAGCCGCCGGCCAGACTACCGGGCGATACAGACCTTGACGCAATACTACCGGCCCCTCCCGTCACGATTCACCTGACGCCGGCTCCCATTGCGGCGCCTTCCGTCATCCCTCAGCCGCTGAATTACTACTGGCTCAAAGCCGCGACAGAGTTACCGGCGGCCAACAGCGAAGGTTTCAGGGTTTACAACAAACGCCGGTATGTCGACGTGCCCGATGGCGGTACCGTTCTTGTCGCAGTGGATCCGGACACCGGACTGTATCGGGCGCGACTTTCGAGCGAATTGCTTCCCTCCGGCCCGGTATTGCTGCGCGACACCAACAGCGGCCTCTGGCATCCGCTCAATGACGTTGACTCAAGCACGCTCCCACTGACGGAGGCAAGGCTGAACACTTTTCGCTCGGACCTGGATTTCAGCGGTGTCGAGCCTGGCAGTGACGGCCTGTTTCGCCACGAGGGCAAGCTCTATGTAGTCATCGACAGCCACGCGTATCAGGTCATGCAGGACCTTGACGCGTCCACGCCGGCTCAAAAGGTGTGGCGTATTGTGAACCCCAAGGATCCCGTTGCCTCCGATAGCGCGAACATCTACCGCGCCAGTCGCAGTGGCGAAACCCGGGCGATCACTCGGAACGAGGAGAACACCTGGGTTTCCATCCTCACGGGTTTGAGGGGCGGCATGCACCGCAATGAGGGCCGGCAAGCCAACCTGGCGTTCCTGATGCAACGTTACCAACCTTTCGCGGATGCTCACCGGGCTCTGACCGAATCATCTGAACACTACGACACTCTTTGGGGCCGGGCCCGCAATCTGCCTGATGGCGCGGCCAAGACGGCAGGCCTGATTGCGCTTGAGGTACACCTGCTCAAGCACATCAAAAAGCAGACGGACTTTGTTCAGTCGCTCGTTGATAACAAGGATTGGCTACCTCTCATCAAAGCAAGCGGGGTTTTCAAGGAAGAACTGCATACCTTCCGGATAGAACGAGTGGAATATCTCAACAGACTGATGGCCGTCATGGATCTCAGGGTCCGGCCTGCGGTGACAGATCTGAGTGCCGAGAACTGCAAGAAAACCATCAAGCATCTGAACAAGAAACTGAAGTTTCTCGAAGAGCGCCAGGCAGTGATGGAGCAGATCAGAAAAGCCTCGCCCGGAGCAGCCCCGCGACTCGCCGAGCTACGCCTCCAGGTGCCCGATACCGAGCGCATCAACTTCAACAAACTGACCCTTTACGTTCACCTGTTTGCGGACGCTCCCGACTATGCGCCAAACACGACCATGCCCTCGCTCTCGGCCATCGACCTGATCACCGGAGATTTGCAAAACGCTCCGCAACGAGAGCATCCAATGGCGCTACTGTTGGCCCTTGATCAAATCAAGGGAGATAAAACCCGCTTTGAAACGCTGCTCGCCTCGGAGCATCCCAACGCCGAATACATCAGGGAGATCGTTACCCTGATCGATCCCATCGAGAAAAAAATCGAAAACAAGTTGACCGAAATTCTTGACGCGTCCGAGCGAACGAACGATCTGCCGAGCCTCGACCAAGACATTGATTACGACTTTATCCCGCCGCAACCCATCAACGAAGCGCTAGCCCCACCCGCGCGTGCCAGGAAAATATTCCGCACCCGCCAGCACGGCACTTACAGAGTGATGGTCGGGGAAACGGAAACCGCATCGGACGGCACCATCACGATCAATGTTCCCGACCTGCTGCGACCCGATTCACCTCCCAGGCGCTACAAAAAAATAGAAGACGAATGGCTGCCAGTGCTTCCTCCGCTTATCCGAACGCCGCGGCCACAACTCATTGGCGAGGCAAACCGGTTACTGGCCAGGGTCGAAGATCACGCTGCCAACGCGAGAACACAAGAAGCCCAAAACACTAACCCGACAAAGATCGTCGAAGACCTGGGCAAGGAAACCGATTTGCTCAACCAACAGGCAAGACAACTGGAAAACCACGAAACAGATGTTGAAGATCGAGTGATCATCAACCTGGCCGGACAGTTGCGCGCCGCAGCCGATTCGTTGACCGACCAAGGCCAGAAAACGCTGGTGCGGATGTACAAGAACAAAGACGTGCTGGACATCATGCGCCTGAATTATCTGCTGGATCGTAACGAGCTCAAGGTCAGCAAGATCGTTGATCGCAAGCTATCGGGCAAAGGCCAGAAAAGGTCATTTCTGGACGTTTATTCGATCAGCGACAGCACCGATAACACGCCGTTGTGGCACGCGCATTTTCACTACGATGCCGAGAAGAGTCTGCCCCTGAGCTTCAAGATCGATGGCGCTCATCTCAAGACGCTTGAACAAAGCAGACGGGGTATCGAGTCTCAACGCCGAGATGATCGGGCCGGTTTGCCGCACGTCGGCATCTGGCGGCAACGGTTTGATGGCAGAACAGCGAGCAAAATATTTGCCTTGGCAGACAGTCACGCAGCCGCCCCCGAGTAAATGCGCAAAGCCCGAGCAGCGGGCTTTGATGTAGCCCCAGGACAAACAGGCAATGACGCCGAACGCTTATCAGCGCGCCCTCGCGGGGACTGATAAGCGCCCCATCAAGGAAGAAACAATGTCGCCAAAACCACCTGTCAGAGGCAACGCCTCTGTCGATGTACACCAGCGCCCAGGCCCATCGCCGCAAGCAAATCCGCCGCGCATCAACACTGGCGCGCCCCCCCTGCGCCTGGGTGAAAATCCGTTGGTATCGAACAGAAACACCGGCGGTGTCGATCTCGATGCAATCAGGCCGGCACCGCCGGTCACGGTTCACGAAACAACTGAAACAATGACTCTCGGCGCCACCCCCACACCAACCGTTCAGTCGCTGGAGCATTACCGGATCAGCGCGCCGCCCACGTTGGCGGTCGCCGATGCCGAGGGTTTCAGGACATACAAGGGACGCCGATACGTCGACGAACCAGGGGGCGCAATCGTGCCGGTCAAGCGAGATCCGGACACGGGACTGTACCGGGCCGCACTGCCGAAAGAGACGAAACCGACAGGTCCGGTGATGCTGCGTGACACCGCCAGCGGCTTGTGGCACCCGCTGGAAGACTTCGAGCCCATGACCTTCGCGTTATCCTCCACACGCTTGGAGGCTTTGCGCACCGGACTGGACTTGAGCGACGCAACCCCCGATAGCAATGGCCTGCATCAGTTCGACGGCAAACTCTACGTGGTGATCGAGAATCACACGTACCAGGTGCTGCACGACCCAGAAGCATCAACCCCGCTGGCCACCGTAATGCGCATCGTGCGAAGCGAAGACCCTGTGTCCAGAGACAACGGCAATCTGTATGTCGCGACACGTCCGGGAAGGTCGGAACCCATCGTTTTCGATGCCGTACAAGGCTGGGTCGGGATAACGGTAGCCGGTGCCGGCGGGATGGTGCGCAGTGACGGCAACCCCACAGCATCCTTGAGCCTGCCGGACAGACTCTCGCTGATGCTCAACCGACTGCGCAGCCCAGAGTCCCGCGCCCAAAAACTGTTCCCGGACCACACCGAGGATCAGATCAGCGACTTTATTCGTTCGCTGGGCAGTGATGTACGCGACGGTTTGACCCGTCGCGAAACCGACTACAAGACACTCAAGGCCGAACTGAAGGTCTGGATCAGAAACACCTCCAACGCTTCGCCTCAGGCAACAGCAAAAGGCTGGGCACAACAGGTCGCCAATGACATCAAGCGCTGCTGGCGCCAGCAGACCGGGGATTCATTCAGGCTTGAGCCGGGTGGTGGAACGCTGCCAGCATTAACAGCGGATTTCAGCCATATCCGGCGCCTGGATCTGGACGCCGTCACTTGGTCAGACACCGCCGAAACATTCCTCAGTGGGTTCTCCGGACTGGAACGTCTGACAGTGACCCACTCCTCGCTCGATACACTGCCTGCCGCCGTAGCGCACATGCCCCACCTGAGCACATTGGATCTGAGTTCGAACCGTATTGTGCTCAATGCACAAACCTCGGCAAAGCTGAGCGCACTCGACCAACTTCAAAACCTTGATCTATCGGGCAATCCGCTGGGCAAGCCACCTGATTTCACCGGCATGAGCGAACTCAAAACGCTGAACCTGAGCAATACACAATTGGATCAGTGGCCTATCGGCTTGCAGCACCAGTCCGGACTCAAACAGGTCGACCTGCGCAACAACCGGCTGACCGAAGTGCCATCGGCCATCCTTTCCCCCTCACCCGATCAATTCGAAGCTATCGCCCGGATCAACGGCGTCACGCAGTTTGAAGGCAATCCATTTCCTGCCGGCTACTGGAAAACGCTTGAAGTGTATTGGCAACGCGTCACTGCCGATCATCCTGAACTGGGCAACAACAGCCTGCCCGGCGCGTTCAGGCTTGACGGTGATATCCCGGAGGTCGCCAACGTGCAGCGGCTGCATCCGGAGAAGAATGCACAAGAGGCCAGAGAGTTTTTTATCGGATTGGGTCCTGAGGCAGAAGCAACACTGGGTCGACGCCTTCAAGAACTGGATTTACTGGAAAGCCAGCTCGATGCCTATGTCGCCGACAGTCAACTCGAGCCGTCCGCCGTCGACACACCCGCGAAAAGACAAGCGCAACGTGTCGCCCAAACCCTCAAGGACTGCTGGCTTCAGGACTCGGGGGAAATGCTCAGGCTGTCTTCCATCAACGCGCCACTCCCGGCGCTGAGCGTGGACTTCAGTCATGTAAAGCACCTCAGTCTCAGCTCTGTTATCTGGTCGGGCGATGCCGATACATTTCTGTCCAGCTTTCCCAATCTGGAGCGCTTGTCCATCACCCAATCCAGGATTGAAACGTTACCGGGGCAAATTGGCGCGATGGACAAATTGAACAACCTGGACCTGAGCAACAACTACCTTGCACTGGACGAGCAAAGCGCTGCAACGCTCAGCGCCATGAGTCATCTGGAGATCATCAATCTTTCTGACAATCCAACGCTCACGCTAACCCCTGACTTCAGCAAGATGTCCAAGCTGAAATACCTGGTGCTGAATAACACGGGAATCAATCAATGGCCGACTGGATTGCAGGACAAGACCGGCCTGCTCATTTTTGATCTGCGCGATAACCGCTTGAGTGAAGTGCCGCAGGCATTTCTCAATCCTGCGCCCGAACAGTTGCTGACGATCGCCCAGATCAATAGAACCGCGTCACTCGGTGGCAACAATTTCCCTGCCGATTACTGGAGAAAATTCGACGACTACTGGCGTCGAGTGAACGAGGAACATCCCGATCTTCTGACCTCTTACCATGGAGTGATATTTGATACCGATAACTCCCCCGCGCAGCGGTATCGGCGACTATTTCCAGGCAAGGACATCAAGGAGTGCAGGGAATACCTCTGGAGTTTTGAGAGTGATACCGCGGCAGCAACGAAACTCAACAGCCTTGAACGGGAACACGGCGTATTGAAAAGTCAGCTCGACGATTGGGTTTTTTCTGGAGGAGGCAACCGCGCAGGCTACATTCGGGCGAATCAGTTAGCGGTCAATGCGCAAACCCGTCCTGACCGTGTCACCGCAAGTGAGAGGATTCTCAGTTGCTGGAGGCGGGAAACACCGCAGAAACATGCCAATGACGGTACCCCCATCGGCCTGGAACTGGATCTCGGCGGCTTGCGCCTGCCGAGCCTGCCAGACATCGACGCGGACTTCAGTCACGTCGGTTCGCTCAAACTGAACAACATGAATCTGAGCACCTCACCAGAAGGTTTTCTGACCCATTTCCGCCATGTGCGCTGGCTGAATCTGTCGCACAACCAACTGCGTGAATTGCCTCCAGCGCGTGGAGAAATGAACGGGCTGACTCGTCTGTTTCTGCAAAAAAACCGGATTATCCTGACCGCCGACACTGCCCGCGTTCTGTCACAGCGCACAACATTGCGAGCCTTGTGGCTGCATGAAAATCCGCAACTCGGTATCACCCCGGATTTCACCCGGATAACCGACATGCGCGAGCTTGATCTGGCAAACACAGGCATCAACACCTTCCCTGCCGGCCTTGCCGATCAGCCACTGCTGGGCATCGTGAATCTGAACAACAATCGGATCGAGGAAATCCCCGATGCGGTCATAACCCCACCGGCCGAACGACTCGCAAACAGCGCGCGGGTCAATAACGTGACCAGCATCACTAACAATCCATTGTCAGCGGCCACCCGCACGCGGCTGGAACAATACAACAACCGTCTTATCGAAGCCGAAATACCGATGACTAGCCAGCGCGATCTGGTCGCTACGGCGCGCGGCCATGTCCGGGCAGTCATCCGGGCTCCAGCAAATGATCCAATGACGCGCTGGACAATCGGGCTATCGGCAGATCAGGTATCAGCCAGAAGAATCCAATGGCAAACACTGCGTGATGAACAACGCTCGGATGGTCTGTTCAATACGCTTGAACGCTTGATCGAGGTTCCCGCCGGCCACAACGAGCTTCAGCGCCGAGTCTGGAAGCTGATCGACAGCATTACCGAAAACAGTCCGGCGTCCGAACGCCTGCGCAAGGAGGTGTTTGATCGGGCAGGCGAAGCGGCCTGCTGTGATCGGGCGGCCTTCACGTTCGCTAATCTGGAAACCCGGGCAATGGCGCACGATGCTCGTGCCCAGGCTCAGGACGAAGCACAGGGCCCGCAACTGTCTGCGCTGTCCAAAGCATTGTTCCGCTTGCATGAGGTCGACAAAATCGCATCGGCGGACATTGCGCAGCGGGAGGCAAGAATCATCGAAGCGATGGAACCTCAGAGAGACGCGGCCCTTCCAGCGCCACACGTACCAGAGGAAGTCGAAATCAGACTCGCCTATCGATACTTCCTGAAAGACCGGCTGCAACTGCCGGGACAACCCGAGCAAATGGGATTTGCCCGGCTGGCCAATGTGTCAAAAGCGCAATTGAATGCTGCGTACAAAAAAGTCATCGCTATGGATAACTCCCCTGAAGAGTTCGAGGCACTGGTGTCGAGGGAGTTCTGGCAGGAATTCGTCACTCACAAGTACCGGTCGCAGTTCGAAGCACACCGCCAGACGTTCCAGGATCGACAAGCGACCCTCGACGACGCGCACGCAGCCAACACGCTTGGGTTTAACGATTACGACGCGCAATCCAAGGCGCTGCAAAAATCACTGGCGACCGAGGAAGAGGCGCTGATCGAGTCGTTGTCTCGACAGGAACTGAGTGAGCATCCAGCCGCCAACACTGACGAGGAGGCAGGCGGCACAACGGAATAACGCACGAAAGGAGGAGCGCTGGCCGAATGATTTCGGCCAGCCATTATTCGTCGTCGTCGAAGTTGTAACTGCCCGGCGCGAGGTTTTCGAAACGCGTGTATTTGCCGATGAACGCCAGGCGGATAAAGCCGATAGGCCCGTTCCGCTGTTTGCCGATGATGATTTCGGCGATGCCTTTGTGCTCGGTTTCCGGGTGATACACCTCGTCCCGGTACACGAACATGATGACGTCGGCGTCCTGCTCGATCGCTCCGGACTCCCGGAGGTCGGAGTTGATGGGTCGCTTGTTCGGTCGTTGCTCCAGGGAGCGGTTGAGCTGCGACAGCGCAACCACCGGGCAGTTGAACTCCTTGGCCAGGGCTTTCAAGGAACGCGAGATCTCGGAAATCTCGTTGGTTCGGTTGTCACCGCCCGATCCTGGAATCTGCATCAGTTGCAGGTAGTCGATCATGATCAGGCCGATGTCACCGTGTTCCCGCGCCAGACGTCGGGTACGCGCACGCATTTCAGACGGGCTGATGCCGGCGGTATCGTCGATGAACAGTTTGCGATCGTTAAGCAGGTTTACCGCCGAGGTCAGGCGCGGCCAGTCATCATCTTCCAATTGGCCAGAACGCACCTTGGTCTGATCAATCCGCCCCAACGAGGAGAGCATACGCATGACCAGCGATTCACCTGGCATCTCGAGGGAATACACCAGCACCGCTTTGTCGCTGCGCAGTACGGCGTTTTCCACCAGATTCATGGCGAAGGTGGTTTTACCCATCGATGGACGGCCCGCGACGATGATCAGGTCGGCCGGTTGCAGCCCGCTGGTTTTCTCGTCGAGGTCGGTGTAACCGGTGGACAGGCCGGTGATGGCGTTGTCGGTGTTGAACAAGGTGTCGATGCGATCAATGGCCTTGGTCAACAAGTCATTCACGCCCACCGGGCCACCGGTTTTCGGGCGAGCCTCGGCAATCGCGAAGATCTGGCGCTCGGCTTCGTCGAGGATTTCCTCGGCGGTGCGGCCCTCCGGGTTGAAAGCGCTGTCGGCGATCTCGGTACTGATGCCGATCAGTTGGCGCAACGTCGCTCGCTGGCGAACGATCTGCGCATAGGCCTTGATGTTGGCGACGGACGGCGTGTTTTTCGCCAGTTCGCCGAGATAACCGAGGCCACCGACTTGCGAAGTCTGACCTTCCTTGTCCAATTGCTCGGCAAGGGTCACGACGTCAATCGGGGAGTTCTGATCGGCCAGTTTGGCGATCGCACGGAAGATCAGACGGTGGTCATGTCGATAAAAATCGCCATCGGAGACTTGATCGAGCACGCGTTCCCAGGCGTTGTTGTCCAGCATCAGGCCACCGAGTACAGCCTGTTCGGCTTCGATGGAATGCGGCGGCACCTTCAGGGCAGCGGTTTGCAGATCGTATTGCTCAGGAGCGGAGATTTCGTTCATGGCCACTTGGAGTCAGGGTTGAAAACGGGAGTACCAGAAAGACAAAGGGCACGACCTGTAAACAGGATCGTGCCCGATGTTAACCGTCTGACGGGCAAGCCGCCAGCCGATCAGGTGTTGCTTAAGCTGCTACCACGACAACGCGTACGGTGGCTTCAACTTCGGCGTGCAGGTGCACGGCTACGTCGAATTCGCCTACGTTGCGGATGGTGCCGTTCGGCAGACGAACTTCGCTTTTCGCAACTTCAACGCCGGAGGCGGTCAGTGCGTCAGCGATGTCGTGAGTACCGATCGAACCGAACAGCTTGCCTTCGTCGCCAGCGGTGGCAGTGATGGTCACTTCCAGCTCGGCCAGTTGGGCAGCACGGCTTTCAGCCGATGCTTTACGGTCTGCGGCAGCTTTTTCCAGCTCAGCACGACGCTCTTCGAATGCAGCCAGGTTGGCAGCGGTCGCAGCGGTAGCTTTGCCGAAAGGCAGCAGGTAGTTACGGCCGTAACCGGCCTTAACGTTTACTTTGTCGCCCAGGTTGCCCAGGTTGGCGATTTTTTCCAGAAGGATCAGTTGCATGTGGAAATCCTCTTAACTTTTAACCTTCACCGTTCGCGCTGTCGGTGTCTTTCGACACGTGACGACCGCGAAAATCAATCAGGCTGTCGACAATGGCCAGAACCACGAGCAACGGATAGATCAGCTGCATGAACAGCAACAGCGTGACGTACAACCCCACCAGCCAGAAACCGGCCAGTCGCTTCTGCCCGACCAGCCCGTGAATCAGGGCAAGTCCGGCGAACACCAGCGGTACACTGCACAACGGCGTCAACATGGCCATCTGTGCACCGAGATTCGGGCCCAGAAGCATCAACGCCAGCAGTAACATCGCCGGCCCCAGCGGGATTCGGATGGCGCGAAACTCGCGACCAAAACCACCCGGGTTGTACAACAACGCCTGCCAATGACGCCCGACAATCAGGCTCAGCACGCTGACGATCTGCAACAAAGCCGCAATCAGCCCGGTCAGGACCGGTGCAATCAGGGACGCGAAACGCGCTTGCTCTTCGACCGACAATTGCTTGTAGGTCTCACCGAGAAGCGCTGGCATGACCTTTATAAGGGCCTGCGCGAGCATCTCGATCTGGGCTGCAAACGCCGCCCCGAGCACCACTGAAAACACCACTCCAATTGCTACGCTGACCAGCAACGTGCGAACCCAGGATTCACTTGCGCGCAAAACCAACGCAAGCCCCGAAGACCCCAGCAGCACTAAAAGTGCGCGTGGATCGTCGGCATACAACCACCAGACCAATGCCGGCAGCAGCCCCAGGGACAGAACGCCAAGGGCGTCCGTCAATCCGCGCCGCAGAAGCACAAGGCTCCCGGCGGCAGCACCCAACCAATACAACAACGGCAATGTTGCACATCCGGCCACCACGAGAGTGGCCTGCATACGGCCTCGCATGATGAACTCAGCTAAGGCACGCATGCATTCAATCCTTTGCTACTTGTCGACTGCCCGGTCTCAGCGGCCGTGGCTGTCGGTGTAGGCCAGCAGGGCCAGGAAGCGGGCGCGCTTGATAGCGGTGGCCAGCTGACGCTGATAACGAGCGTTGGTACCGGTGATGCGGCTTGGAACGATTTTGCCGGTCTCGGATACGTAGGCTTTCAGAGTGTTGAGATCTTTGTAATCGATCTCTTTCACGTCTTCAGCGGTGAAGCGGCAGAATTTACGACGACGGAAGAAACGTGCCATTTGATAGGCTCCTTAAAAGGTCCGTGGATTACTCGTCAGCGTTATCGCTGTTGTCGCTGTCATCACTATCAGCGCTATCAGCGCCTTCGTGCTCAGGACGGTCGCGACGCTCACGGCGCTCACTGCGGTTTTCTTCAGCCTTGAGCATCTCGGATTGGCCGGTAACGGCTTCTTCGCGACGGATGACCAGGTTACGGATCACTGCATCGTTGTAGCGGAAGTTGTCTTCCAGCTCGGCCAGGGCCTTGCCAGTGCACTCAACGTTCAGCATCACGTAGTGAGCCTTGTGAACATTGTTGATTGCGTAGGCCAGTTGACGACGGCCCCAATCTTCCAGACGGTGGATTTTGCCGCCGTCTTCTTCGATCAGCTTGGTGTAACGCTCAACCATGCCGCCGACTTGCTCGCTTTGATCCGGGTGGACCAAAAAGATGATTTCGTAATGACGCATGAATGCTCCTTACGGGTTGTAGCCTGCCGCTCAAAAACGGTCAGACAAGGAGTGAATGACACTTATGGACTTGCCGGTGCGGGGCACATGCGTGCCTGCCGTGACAGCAAGGGGCGCAATTGTAGAGAAGGGACTGCAGAGGTGCAAGGCAATTGGTGATTATTTGAACAACCACCAATCCTGCCTTCACCACAAACCAATGTGGGAGCGGGCTTGCTCGCGAATGCGATACATCAGGCAACATTGTTGTCGACTGACACTGCGCTTTCGCGAGCAAGCCCGCTCCCACAATTGATTGCATACAACTTTATTTCTTGGCGGAGGCCTTGGCTTTGACGCCACGCTGGCGCTGCGCTTCGAACAGGCATACACCCGTCGCCACGGACACGTTGAGACTGCTGACGCTACCGGCCATCGGCAGGTTGACCAGATAGTCGCAATGTTCGCGAGTCAGGCGACGCATGCCTTTGCCTTCGGCGCCCATGATCAGGATGGTCGGGCCGGTCAGGTCCTGGTCATAAATGCTGACCTCGGCCTCGCCCGCCGTACCGACAACCCAGAGCCCACGCTGCTGCAACTTTTCCAGTGTGCGCGCAAGGTTGGTCACTGCCACCAGCGGAATCACTTCCGCCGCACCGCAGGCCACTTTACGCACGACGGGCGTCAGGGTCGCCGACTTGTCTTTGGGCACGATCACGGCGAGCGCACCAGCAGCATCCGCCGAACGCAGACAGGCGCCGAGGTTGTGCGGATCGGTCACGCCGTCGAGCACCAGCAACAGCGGCGCGCCTTCGGTGCGATCAAGCAACTCGTCGAGCATCGCCTCGCCCCAGACCTGGCTAGGACTCACGTCCGCGACCACGCCCTGATGCACGCCTTCAACCCAAGCGTCCATTTCACGTCGCTCAGCCTGACCGACCTGGACACGATTCTCATTGGCCAGTTCGATCAGGGTCTGCACACGCGGATCGTTGCGGCTTTCAGCCAGCCAGATCTGCTTGACGCGCTTAGGGTGGTGACGCAGCAACGCTTCTACCGCGTGAACGCCGTAGATTTTTTCCAACTGACTCATGACTTCGCCTTCGGTTTACGTGCTCCGCCACTTTTGGCTGGAGCAGAACCCGCCTTCGGCGGGCCTTTACGGTGCTTGCTCGGTTTGGCTGGTTTGCCGCCGGTCGCCTTTTCAGGCGCCGACCGCCCGGTCTTTCCCCCGGACGCCGCTTTACCACCGTTTTTGGCGTCGGAAAGCAGCGCTTTCTTCATTTCACGGCTTTTACGCAGCTCGGCGTTTTTCGCCACGGCATCGCTCGGGCGATAGGCTTCGGCAGCTTTTTCCTTGGCCGGACGACGACTGGCGGTTTTTGCCGGCGCCTTTTCTTCCGAAGCCCTGGACGCTGGAGCTGCAGTTTCGTGACCGCGTTTTTTGCGACCAATCGGTGCGCTGATGGTTTTTTCAGCCATCTCGAAGTCGATCTTGCGCTCGTCAAGATCGACGCGCATCACGCGCACTTCAACGGTGTCGCCGAGACGGAAGCTACGACCGGTGCGCTCGCCCGCCAGGCGGTGATGCACAGGGTCGAAGTGGTAGTAATCGCCCGGCAGCGCGGTGACATGCACCAGGCCTTCGACGTAGATATCGGTCAGTTCGACGAACAGGCCGAAACCGGTCACTGCGGTGATCACGCCCGGGAACGATTCGCCCACGCGATCCTTCATGAACTCGCACTTGAGCCAGTTCACTACGTCGCGGGTCGCTTCATCGGCACGGCGCTCGCTCATCGAGCATTGCTCGCCGAGTTGCTCCAGCGCCGCTTCGTCGTACGGATAGATGCGTGCCTTCGGAATGGTCATGGCACCGGCACGGCGAACGTGCGGGGTGTCTTGCTTGGAATGGATCACGCTGCGGATCGCGCGGTGCGTAAGCAGGTCCGGGTAACGACGGATCGGCGAGGTGAAGTGGGTATAGGCTTCGTAATTCAGGCCGAAATGGCCATCGTTTTCAGCGCTGTACACTGCCTGACTCAACGAACGCAGCATTACGGTCTGGATCAGGTGGAAATCCGGACGATCCTTGATGCTCGCCAGCAGTGCCTGATAGTCCTTCGGCGACGGACCGTCCTTGCCTTTGTGCAGGGACAGGCCAAGTTCGCCAAGGAAGGCGCGCAGCTTTTCCAGACGCTCCGGCGGCGGGCCAGCGTGAACGCGGTACAGTGCAGGGATTTCGTGCTTCTTCAGGAATTCGGCGGTGGCCACGTTGGCCGCCAGCATGCATTCCTCGATCAGCTTGTGAGCATCGTTACGGATGGTCGGACGGATTTCGGCAATTTTGCGTTCGGAACCGAAGATGATCCGGGTTTCCTGAGTCTCGAAATCGATCGCGCCACGCACATGACGGGCGGCCAGCAACACTTTGTAGAGCGAATAAAGCTGCTTGAGGTGCGGCACGACGTCGGTGTATTCGCCACGCAATTTACGCGCTTCGACAACCTTCGGCGTTTCCAGCATCGCGCTGACCTTGTTGTAGGTCAGACGAGCGTGGGAATGAATCACCGCTTCATAGAAGCAGTAGTCAGTCATTTCGCCAGACTTGGAGATGGTCATCTCGCAAACCATGGCCAGACGATCGACATGCGGGTTCAGCGAGCAGAGGCCGTTGGACAACTGCTCTGGCAGCATCGGCACTACGCGCTCAGGGAAGTACACCGAGTTGCCGCGCACCTGGGCTTCGTTGTCCAGCGCCGAGCCGATTTTCACGTAACTGGAAACATCGGCAATCGCCACGTACAACTTCCAGCCACCGGAAAACAGACGCAGCTTGCCAGGCTTGGCTTCGCAATAGACCGCATCGTCGAAGTCGCGGGCATCTTCGCCGTCGATGGTGACGAACGGCAGATGGCGCAGATCGACGCGCTTCTCTTTGTCTTTATCTTCCACTTCCGGCTTGAGCTTGGCGGCTTCTTTGAGAACCGCTTCAGGCCAGACGTGCGGAATGTCGTAGGTACGCAGGGCGACATCGATTTCCATGCCCGGCGCCATGTAGTTGCCGACCACCTCAACCACATCGCCTTGCGGCTGAAAGCGTGGCGTCGGCCAGTGAGTGATCTTCACCTCAACGAACTGGCCGACCTGGGCGTTGGCATTGCGACCCGGGGTCACCAGCACTTCTTGCTGGATCTTCGGATTGTCCGCAACGACGAAGCCGATGCCGCCCTCTTCAAAGTAGCGACCGACAATGCTTTCGTGAGCACGGGTCACCACTTCAACGATCACACCTTCGCGGCGACCGCGACGATCGAGGCCGGAAACACGGGCCAGCGCGCGATCACCGTCGAACACCAGGCGCATTTGCGCCGGGCTCATGAACAGGTCATCGCTACCGTCGTCCGGCACCAGGAAGCCAAAGCCGTCACGGTGACCGCTGATGCGACCGAGGATCAGGTCGAGCTTATCCACCGGTGCGTAAGTACCACGACGGGTGTAGATCAGTTGAGCGTCGCGCTCCATGGCGCGCAGGCGGCGGCGCAGGGCTTCGACCTGGTCTTCTGTGGTCAGACCAAACTCTTCGACCAGTTGCTCGCGGGCAGCAGGCGAACCCCGATCGGCGAGATGCGCCAGGATCAGTTCGCGGCTAGGAATAGGGTTTTCATATTTTTCCGCTTCACGAGCGGCCTCGGGATCGAGGGACTGCCAATCGGCCATTAGATAGTTTTCACCTTGTCTATATACGGGTTAGTTTGGCATAGGCGCCATCAAACGGGAAATTTCCGACTCTATAAGGCCCTTCTGAAGCCCTGTATCGAAGCTGGAAAGCCGTTTTGAACACCGCCGGTAAAAAAACCATTTTTTTTGCTGGCAGGGGTTTACAGTTAAAAAGACGCTCCGTATAGTGCGCGCCATCGATGACGCAGATGCGCTGCCGATACTGCCCAGATGGTGAAATTGGTAGACACGCCAGCTTCAGGTGCTGGTGACCTTACGGTCGTGGAAGTTCGAGTCTTCTTCTGGGCACCAATTTAGAGCTTGAGACTAGATCAGTTTCAAGGCTCACACAAAACCCGCGAAAGCGGGTTTTTTGCATTCTAAGGAACGGTTTTCTTAAAACTGATTTATTAAAATTAAATCAGGGGTTTACAGATTAAAACGCGCTCCGTATAGTGCGCCACATCAACAGCGGCAACGCTAGCGATGATTGCCCAGATGGTGAAATTGGTAGACACGCCAGCTTCAGGTGCTGGTGACCTTACGGTCGTGGAAGTTCGAGTCTTCTTCTGGGCACCAATTCAAATTCAAGGTTAAGGCCTTGGATTTCACAGAAACCCGCGAAAGCGGGTTTTTGCGTTTCTGGCATTTGAAAATCCATTCCCCTCGCGATAGCAAACCTGTGCCCACGCCACAAGGCGCATTTGAGAAACAATATCGTTTATCATTGTTGCAAGTTTTTGCAATGCGACAGTGAGGAACCCTGCGAATGACGTTTCGAAATACCCTGCGCCGAGGCTTTACCTTCACCCTCCTCGGCCTGGCACTCGCCACCCCCCTCGCCCAGGCTGCCGATGCGGTTTCCCTGACTCTCTATAACGGCCAACACAAGGAAGTCGGCGACGCGATCGCCAAAGCCTTTGAAGCCAAGACCGGTATTCACGTCAATGTCCGCAAAGGCAGCAGCAATCAGCTCGCCAGCCAGATCATCGAAGAAGGCGACCGCTCCCCCGCCGACGTGATCTACACCGAAGAATCCCCTCCACTGAACAACCTCGGCGAACAGGGCCTGCTGGCCAAGACCGATGACGCCACCCTGGCCGTACTGCCGAAAAAATACGTCGCTGGCAACGGTACCTGGATCGGCGTCACCGCTCGCGTTCGAGTGGCCGCGTTCAACCCGACACTGATCGACGAAAAAGACCTGCCAACGTCGGTGATGGAATTCTCCGAGCCGAAATGGCAGGGCAAGATCGGCTTTGTGCCAACCAGCGGCGCCTTCCAGGAACAGGCCGTAGCAATCATCAAGATGCACGGTCGTGATGCCGCCGAAGAATGGCTGACCGGCCTGCGCGCTTTCGGCAAGACCTACAGCAACAACATGGTCGCGCTCAAAGCCGTCGAGAACGGTGAAGTTGCCGCTGTACTGGTGAACAACTACTACTGGTTTGCCCTGCAACGCGAGAAAGGCCAACTGGATTCCAAACTGCACTACTTCACCGGTGGCGATGTCGGCGGCTTGATTACCGTTTCCAGTGCTGCCGTGCTGAAATCCAGCGAACACCCAAAAGAAGCGCAGCAATTGCTCGCCTACATGGCCAGCGAAGAAGGCCAGCGCGTGATCACCCAAACCACCGCCGAATACCCGCTGCACAAAGGCATGGAATCGGATCGCGGCCTCAAGCCGTTCAGCGAACTGGAAGGGCCGAACGTCACGCCGGCCGATTTGGGCAACGCCGAAGAGGCACTGGAGTTGGAACGTGAAGTTGGCTTGAACTGATGGCCGCATCGTTATCCGCCCCCGCCGCGCGCGGGGGCTACGTGCCACGGCGCAAGCGACCATCGATCTGGCTGGTGCTGCCGGTATTGTTATTGGTGGTCATGAGCCTGTTGCCGCTGGCCTACGTTGGGATAAAGACTTGGCAGGCCGGCTGGGCCGAGGCGCTGCATTTGTTGTGGCGCCCCTATGTCTTCGGTCTACTGCGCAATACGCTGGCCTTGATGGTCGGCGTGACGATCACCTGCGGCGTGATCGGTCTGTCGCTGGCCTGGCTGCTGGAGCGCAGCAATCTGCCGGGGCGGCGTTTGTGGGGTGTGATCCTGTGCTTGCCGTTCGCGGTTCCGGCGTTTGTCAGCAGCTTCACCTGGGTTTCGCTGAGCGCACAGTTCGAAGGCCTCGGCGGGGCGATTCTGGTGATGAGCCTGTCGAAATACCCGCTGATCTTTCTGCCAGTGGCGGCAACTCTGCGCAATCTCGATCCTTCTCTCGAAGAGTCAGCCCGCACCCTGGGGCAGAATCGCTGGGGCGTTTTTTTCCGGGTCACCCTGCCCCTGCTCTGGCCGTCACTGCTGGCCGGCTCGCTGCTGATCGCCTTACACATGCTGGTGGAGTTCGGCGCGCTGTCGATCATTGGCCTGCAAACCTTTACCACGGCGATCTACCAACAATTCGAACTGGAATTCAGCAACGCCAATGCGGCAATGCTGTCCGCCGTGCTGCTCGCGCTGTGCCTGGTGCTGCTGTGGTTGGAACTGCGAGTGCGCGGCAAGGGCCGGCACGTGCGCACCGGGCAAGGTGCGGCGCGTCAGGCTGAACAGGTTCTGCTAGGACCTTGGGCGGCGGTCGGCCAGTTGTATTGCCTGATCCTGGCGATCATTGGCAGCGGGATTCCACTGGGCATGCTGGCGTACTGGCTGGCTGTGGGCTCTTCGGCTGCATTCCCGGTTGCGGCCATTACCGAGGCGCTGCTGTCATCGCTGGCGTTATCGCTGGGTGGCGCGGCACTGTGCCTGTTGCTGGCAGTGCCGGTCGGGCTGCTGGTGGTGCGCTATAAAGGCCAACTGGCGATCTGGGCCGAACGCTTGCCGTATCTGCTGCATGCGTTGCCGGGGTTGGTGATTGCGCTGACGCTGGTGTATTTCGCCCTGCATTACGTACCAGTGCTCTATCAGACGTCCGGCCTGTTGCTGATCGCTTATGCGCTGTTGTTCCTGCCGCTGGCTCAGGCTCCGATCCGCACAGCACTGAACAAGGCAGCACCGCAGCTGGAAGAGGCTGCACGCACAATGGGCGCATCGTCGTTTACGGCGTTTTGCCGGGTGACCCTGCCGATCATCTTCCCGGCATTGGGCGCAGCGTTTGCGTTGGTGTTTCTGGATGCTATGAAGGAATTGACCGCGACTTTGCTGCTGAGTCCGACCGGTCTCAATACGTTGGCAACCGAGGTGTGGGCGCATACGGCGAATGTCGAGTTTGCAGCCGCAGCGCCTTATGCGGCGCTGTTGATTGTGGTTTCTGGATTGCCGGTTTATCTGCTGACAACCCGGATGTACCTGAGCCGCTGAAACGGCCATCGCGAGCCGACTCACTCCCAGAGTGGAATGCATTCCCCTGTGGGAGTGAGCCGACTGGCAATCGGGCCTGAATCACGCCCTGAATTGCCCCAGGCTCGCCTTGAGCTGGGCCGCCAAACCATCCAGCACCTTGCCACTGGCCGTGGTCTCCACCACCGCTTGAGCGGCTTTCTCGGCTTGAGCATGAATCGTCTCGACCCGCCCACGCACTGCCTGAGCCCCTTGCGCCTGATGCGCCGCCGCCTGCGTGGCCAAACCAATTGCCGCGTGCACCTGTTCGACCGACACCTGCACAGATTGCTGTAAGCGCGCGCTATCACGCAGCACCAGCAAACCTTCGCTGGCCTGACGCCCAGCCTGACCAATCGCCTCCACCGCCTCACGCGCGCCCTGCTGCAAAGCCACAATGTGCGCTTGAATGTCGCCGGTAGAACTCTGGGTTTTACTCGCCAGCGCACGAACCTCGTCTGCCACCACGGCGAAACCGCGCCCGGTCTCGCCCGCCCGCGCCGCTTCGATAGCAGCGTTCAGCGCCAGCAAATTGGTTTGCTCGGCAATCCCGTGAATCACTGTCAGCACTACTTCAATCTGCTCGCTCTGCTGCGCCAGTCGCTCGATGACTTTTGCCCCGGTATCGACCTGTCCGGCGAGCGCCTCGATCAGGCTGCCGACCTTGGCCGACGTACGGGTGTTTTCATCGGTGGCCTGTCGAATGTCGACCACCTGCTTCAACGCCGCCTGCATGGCATGGCTTTCCGATTGCGCCTCATCAGCCATTTGCGACAGTGCGCGCAGACTTTCCGCCACTTCGTCGCGCTGCATCCCGGCCGCTGCATCCGCGCCGGCATTGCGCAGGGTCATCGCACCGATTTCCACACCAGTGCGCTGAGCCACGTCGCCCGCCTCGCGCACGATCGGCTGCAACTTATCCACAAAGCGATTGACCGCCGAGGCCATGTCGCCGATCTCATCCTTGCTGTTGATTTGCACACGCTTGGTCAGATCGCCCTCACCCGCAGCGAGATCATCCATCGCAGCATTGAGCATCTTCAGGCGATTGACCACA
This sequence comes from Pseudomonas baetica, assembly GCF_019733355.1. Lineage (GTDB taxonomy): Bacteria > Pseudomonadota > Gammaproteobacteria > Pseudomonadales > Pseudomonadaceae > Aquipseudomonas > Aquipseudomonas baetica_A. Next base: position 49,601 of record NZ_JAIHLQ010000032.1, read on the forward strand.
CGATGACCCAGCACCACGGCCAACAACAGCAGCACACCAGCACCGACCAACGCCAGGCCCATGCCGATCCGCCAGCGCAGAGTTGCAGCGGCGTCCTGCACGGTACTGGCGGTATTGGCTTTCATTTCTGCCGCAGTCGACTGCGCCGATTGCAGGCGCGCGCGCATGGCGGTCGCACTGTCGGCTGCCGCGCCTTTGAGGCTGTCACCAACCAACTGATCACTGCTGGCGATCAACGCCGAGAAGCGTTTATCCAGCGCCGCCAGATCGGTCTCTACGGACGCCGTGGAGACCCCCATCAACACCTTGCCGATTTCCACGCCATTGGGATTGATCGACGCTTCGAGGTAATAGACCGAAGGGTCGTTCTTCGCCGCATTCAGCACTTTATCCAGCGCACGCTCACCTTGACCCTTTTCCAGCAAGGCCTTGTTGATCGGGTTTTCGCGGTTGAGATAACGGGTCAGGTGCTGACCGGTCGCATCGTCGTACACAACGAACAGCACGTTGGGGTTGCGCTGGGCGCGACGGGCGAATTCGGACAAAGTCGGTACATCGCTATCCCACATCGCGCGAGGTGCAACGGAAGCCAGCAATTGGGCCATGTCATTGGCCGAATCCTGCAGATCCTTTTCCAGTGTCGCGCGAAGTTGTGCCTGCTCTTCCTTCAAACGCGACGACAGACCAGCGGTCAGCCGCTGACGAGTGTTGGCGGACAAGGCGTCAAGACTCGACGTGACTTCACGCCCAGCCTGCTCCAGTTCGCCGGAAAGTTTCTGGCTGTCAGCACCGAGCCGCACCGCCAGATCAGCTTCCAGCGCGGTGACCGTGCTCCGTGTCAGGGCGACAGCCACCAACACCTGCACCAAAAGGGCGATACCAAGGGTAACGAATACAGGCCGCAATAAACGGCTTTGTAACAGTGAGAGAACGGCCGACACTGTGAATACCTCTACTTCTGACGCCATTAATTTGATGGCACTCTTGTAGACAGAATCACAGCAAAGGTCATGCCGTCCAACAGGCATAAACGACAAAGGCCCCAATTAAGGGGCCTTTGTTTTTTACATCAACGACTTATCAAGCAAACGGATGGCGCAGAACGATGGTTTCGTTGCGATCCGGGCCCGTCGAAATAATGTCGATCGGCGCGCCGACCAGCTCTTCGATGCGCTTGATGTAGTTACGCGCAGCCTGTGGCAGCTCTTCCAGGGTCTTGGCACCCAGGGTGGATTCGCTCCAGCCCGGCATCTGCTCGTACACCGGCTCAAGGCCAATGTAGCTATCAGCGTCAGTTGGTGCATCGATCACTGCACCATCAGCGTTCTTGTAGCCAACGCAGATGTTGATGGTTTCCAGACCGTCCAGTACGTCCAGCTTGGTCAGGCACAGGCCCGAGATGCTGTTCACATCGATAGCGCGACGCAGGATGACGGCGTCAAACCAGCCGCAACGACGGGCACGACCGGTGGTTGCACCGAACTCGTGGCCACGTTTGGCCAGGAATGCGCCAACATCGTCGAACAGTTCAGTCGGGAAAGGTCCCGAACCCACACGAGTGGTGTAAGCCTTGGTGATGCCGAGGATGTAGTCCAGGAACATCGGACCAACACCGGAACCAGTGGCGATGCCACCAGCCGTGGTGTTGGAGCTGGTGACGTACGGGTAGGTACCGTGGTCGATGTCCAGCAGCGAGCCTTGGGCGCCTTCGAACATGATGTCTTTGCCGGCGCGACGCAGGTCGTGCAGTTCGGCAGTGACGTCGAGCATCATCGGCTTGAGCAGCTCAGCGTATTCCATGCACTCGTCGAGAGTCTTCTGGAAGTCGATGGCCGGCTCTTTGTAGTAATTGACCAGTACGAAGTTGTGGTAATCCAGCAACTCGCCCAGCTTGGCGGCGAAACGCTCGCGGTGGAACAGGTCACCGATGCGCAGACCGCGACGTGCAACCTTGTCTTCGTAAGCCGGGCCGATGCCGCGACCGGTCGTACCGATCTTCAGCTCGCCACGGGCCTTTTCACGGGCCTGGTCCAGCGCAACGTGGTAGGACAGGATCAGCGGGCAAGACGGGCTGATACGCAGGCGCTCGCGCACCGGCACGCCTTTCTCCTCCAGCTTGTTGATTTCCCGCATCAGCGCGTCAGGTGCAACCACCACGCCGTTACCGATCAGGCACTGCACGCCTTCGCGCAATACGCCCGACGGGATCAGGTGCAAGACGGTTTTTTCGCCGTCGATCACCAGGGTGTGACCAGCGTTGTGGCCACCTTGGTAGCGCACTACGGCGGCAGCATGTTCGGTCAGCAGATCAACGATCTTGCCTTTGCCCTCATCACCCCACTGGGTGCCCAGGACTACGACATTCTTACCCATAACACTTGTCCTCATTCGCGCAAACTTGGTGCCGGCGATGGCCGGCAGGAAAACTCAAGAAGCCAGTGGCGATACTTGCCAAAGCCCGTTCTGCTGAATCAATTGCCGGTCGCAGTCCGCATCACGGGCGGCGGCCAAAGGTTGTCCAGGCAACGCCTGAACAACACGCTGACCCTCACTGCGCAACTGGCAAACCTGCTGCCAGAGTGCCGCATCCGTACTGTCAGGCATCCAGATACCGCCAGACGGTAGCTCGATTTCAGCACGCCCCAGGGTCACCAGGGTTTTCAAATCGGTAGAGAAGCCGGTCGCCGGACGGGCGCGACCGAAGTCAGCACCGATGTCGTCGTAACGACCGCCCTGAGCGATGGACTGGCCAACGCCCGGCACGAACACCGCGAACACTACACCGGTGTGGTAGTGGTAGCCGCGCAGCTCGCCCAGATCAAAGTACAGCGGCAACTGCGGGAAGCGCGCCGACAGACGCTCGGCGATTGCCAACAAATCTTCCAGTGCCGCCAGCACCGGCGCCGGCGCATTGGCCAGACGCTCACGGGCGGCGACCAGCACTTCGCGGCCACCACACAGGTCGACCAGCGCACGCAGCATGCCGGACAGATCGGCCGGCAAGCCTTCGGTCAAAGTAATGACCTCGTCGATCGCCTTGCGTTGCAGCGCATCGAACAACTGCTGCTCAACTTCACCGGACAGGCCGGCGGCGCGCGCCAGACCTCGGTAAATGCCGACATGACCAAGGTCCATGTGCACATCAGGCACATCGGCCAGGTGCAGCATGGCCAGCATCAGGCTGATCACTTCAACGTCGCTGCTCGGACTGGCATCGCCGTACAACTCGGCCCCCAACTGGATCGGGCTGCGCGAAGACGACAGTGCACGCGGCTGGGCATGCAGCACGCTGCCGGCATAGCACAGACGACTCGGGCCTTCGCGACGCAGGGTGTGTGCGTCGATGCGCGCCACTTGTGGCGTGATGTCGGCACGGAACCCCATCTGCCGGCCCGATTGCGGGTCGATGACCTTGAAGGTACGCAGATCCAGATCCTGGCCCGCGCCGGTCAGCAGGGATTCCAGGTACTCGATATGGGGGGTCACGACAAACTCGTAACCCCAGCTCTGGAACAGATCCAACACCTGACGACGCGCCACTTCAATGCGCGCAGCTTCCGGTGGCAGTACTTCTTCGATGCCATCTGGCAGCAGCCAGCGGTCTACCGTTGCCATTACGCCTTCCCCTTTGATCCGGGCGGCCAGCACTAGGGCGAGCCTTGAGTGAAGCAGAAAATGATCGGGCCATTCAAAACGCACGCGCATGAACGACGCAGCGAAAGGCCTGATACCGGCCTCGCCCATCACTTTCCTCGAAAAACTGTCGAGCTATTCAGCCCGATGTTCTGCAGCAAAAACAGCAATCAAACGTGCAGACGCAAAAAAGCCGGGAATTTCCCGGCTGCCGCATCATACACACGTTTTCCCCAAGGATCACCCCGCCCGAGATTTTAGCCGCCGGGCGGAGTGATTCAGGTCAACGTCGTATCAAGGCTTGGACTTTTCCAGGTAACGGAAAAAGTCGCTGCTTGGGTCGAGAACCATGACGTCGGATTTGTTTGCGAAGCTTTCACGGTAGGCGCGCAGGCTACGATAGAAAGCGTAGAACTCCTGATCCTGACCGTAGGCCTTGGAGTAGATCGCAGCAGCCTGGGCATCACCGTCACCGCGAACCTCTTCGGATTCACGATAGGCTTCAGCCAGCAAAACGCGGCGTTGACGATCGGCGTCGGCACGGATGCCTTCAGCCAGCTCGTTACCCTTGGCGCGGTGCTCGCGAGCTTCACGCTCACGCTCGGTGCTCATACGCTCGAACACGCTGCGGTTAACTTCTTTCGGCAGATCAATACCCTTGACCCGGACATCGACCACTTCAATACCCAGCTCTTTCTCCGCCATCGTGTTCAACGAAGCAGTGATATCAGCCATCAGCGCATCGCGCTCACCGGATACCACTTCATGCAGGGTGCGTTTACCGAACTGGTCACGCAGGCCGGATTCCAGGCGACGGGACAGACGCTCGTCGGCGATCTGCTTGAGGCCGGAAGTCGCGGTGTAGAAGCGCTCGGCATCTTTCACGCGCCACTTGGCGTAGGCATCGACCATCACGGCTTTCTTTTCCAGGGTCAGGAAACGCTGCGTCGGTGCATCCAGCGTCATCAGACGTGCGTCGAATTTACGCACCTGGTTAACGTAAGGCACTTTCACATGAAGGCCCGGCTGAACATCAGCCTCTACCACGCGACCGAATTGCAGCATAACCGCGCGCTCGGTCTGAGACACGATGTAGAAGCAGTTCCAGCCAACCAATACCACAACGACGCCAACGATCAGGGCGATCAGCGATTTATTGCTCATCAGCGGGTCTCCCTTGTACGCGACTGCGGCAGGTCAGTGACATGCGGCGTGACATCCGAGTTTTTACTGGCAGCAGCCGAACCGGTGACCGGTGCATTGCTACCCGAACCGCTCTGAATCATCTTGTCCAGCGGCAAATACAGCAGGTTGCTCTGGCCGTTCTTGTTACCAGTCACGAGCACTTTGCTGGTATTGCTGAAGATTTCCTGCATGGTGTCCAGGTACAGACGCTCACGGGTAACTTCAGGTGCCTTGCGGTATTCGGCGACCAGTTTAGTGAAGCGATCTGCCTCACCCTTGGCGCGAGAGACCGTTTCGTCGCGGTAACCGTTGGCATCCTCAAGGATACGCTGGGCCTGACCACGCGCTTCCGGCACGACGCCGTTGGCGTAGGTTTCTGCCTGGTTACGCGAACGCTGCTCGTCTTCACGCGCGCGGATCACGTCATCGAAGGCTTCCTGCACTTCACGCGGGGCTGCCGCGTTCTGCACGTTCACCTGAGTAACGGTGATACCGGTGCGATAGGTATCGAGGAAGCGCTGCAGACGCTCCTTGATTTCGCTGGCCATCAACTCACGACCTTCGGTCAGCACCTGGTCCATGGCGGTCGAACCCACCACATGGCGCAGGGCGCTGTCGGTCGCATGCTGCAAGCTGATTTCAGGTTGATCGACGTTCAGCACGAAGTCCTGAAGGTTGCTGATCTTGTACTGCACGGTCAGCGGCACTTCGACGATGTTCTCGTCTTCGGTGAGCATCTGGCCCTGCTTGGTGTAGGCACGCTCACGCGTGACGTTTTCCATGTACTTTTTATCGATCGGCGGGAAGTAGATGTTCAGACCCGGGCCAACGGTTTCGTAGTATTTGCCGAAGCGCAGCACGACGGCTTGCTCCTGCTCGTCCACCACGTAGACCGCGCTGTACAGCCAGACAGCCGCCAGTACGACCAGGCCGATGCCGAGCAGACCGCCGAAGCCGCCTCCACTCTTGCCCGAACCACCGCCGTCATCACCACGTTTCTTACCACCACCGAACAACCCGTTCAGGCTTTCCTGCAGCTTTCGGAAGGCCTCGTCGAGATCCGGTGGCCCCTTGCGGTCGCCATTATTGCGGCGCTTGCCACCCCAAGGATCCTGATTGTTCGAGTTGCCACCCGGCTCATTCCAAGCCATAGCGCTCTCCATCTGATAAAGCAAAGACGCACCCACGGCGCGCCGACCAATGCTACAGAATGCCTGCCTTCACGGCACAACCGCTTTTTCAGGCTTTTATTGCAAAGTGTGTTGCTCGATGAACTCCATCGGCTGCAATCCTTCGCGGCTTACCAGTCGATTCAACTCGACCCGGGGCAAACGAACGGCCAGCAGACTGATGCCTTCTTCGTCGTGTTCTTCTTTCTGCACCGCACCGAGCTCAAAGAACTGCGCACGCAGTCGAGCGAATCGCTGCGGCAAGCGCAAGGTCCCCACAAACAAATCACTGCCGAGCAACTCGGCAATGGCTTGCTCAAGCAACTCCAGACCACTACCGTCCCGTGCCGACAACCAGACCCGTTGCGGTTTGCCATCGGCATCGCGCTGGATCTGCGGCTCAACACCCTCAAGCAAATCGAGTTTGTTGTATACCTCAAGGATCGGCAAGTCTTGCGCCCCGATCTCACCCAGCACCACCATCACCTGCTCTATCTGCAACATGCGATCCGGCTCGGCCGCATCGATCACATGCAACAGCAAATCAGAGTTGCTCGACTCTTCGAGCGTAGACCGAAATGCTTCGACCAGCTTGTGGGGCAAGTGACGTATGAAACCCACAGTGTCGGCCAGAACGATCGGCCCCAGGTCGTCCAGTTCCAGACGGCGCAAGGTCGGATCCAGCGTGGCAAACAACTGGTCAGCCGCGTACACGTCGGATTTCGTCACGTTATTGAAGAGCGTCGATTTACCGGCGTTGGTATACCCCACCAATGAGACGGTAGGAATATCCGCACGCGATCGGCCGCGTCGCGATTGCTCGCGCTGGCTGCGTACTTTTTCCAGCCGGCCCTTGATCTGTCGCAGGCGAACCCGCAGCAGACGGCGGTCGGTTTCCAATTGGGTTTCACCCGGACCACGCATGCCGATACCACCACCTTGACGTTCAAGGTGAGTCCAGCCACGGACCAGGCGGGTGCTCATGTGGTCAAGCTGGGCCAGTTCGACCTGGAGCTTGCCTTCATGGGTACGGGCGCGCTGGGCGAAAATATCGAGAATCAGACCGGTACGGTCGATCACGCGACACTCGAAAACACGTTCGAGGTTACGTTCCTGACTGGGCGTGAGGATGTGATTGAAAATCACCAGATCGGCCTTTTCGGCATGAACCAGGTCGCGTAGTTCCTCAACCTTGCCGCTGCCAATCAGGAATTTGGCGGTTGGCCGATGACGCGGCACGTTAAAAAACGCAACGGTCTCGGCGCCCGCCGAATTAGCCAGTTCCTGAAACTCCTGCGGATCTTCGCGCGCCTCAGGGTCCTGTCCATCCAAGTGAACGAGGATCACTCGCTCACCACCACCGTGGCGCTCAAAGAACAAAGGAGACTCCTATCAGGCGTTACCTGGCTCAGCATCACCTGCTTCGGATTCGGTTGCGCTAGGCAGACGAATTGGACGAACCGGCACTACTGTCGAGATAGCGTGTTTGTAAACCATCTGGCTGACGGTGTTTTTCAGCAGGATCACGAACTGGTCGAACGACTCGATCGTGCCTTGCAGTTTGATACCGTTGACCAGGTAGATGGAAACCCCAACTTTCTCTTTACGTAAAGTATTCAAGTAAGGGTCTTGTAGCGAATGCCCTTTTGACATGTGCCGCACTCCTTTAAGGATTCAATAATAAAAAATAGGTAATTCAGATGGCTTTGGCCGTCACACCCCCAAGGATAGACGGCAATTGCAAGGACTCAGCTCAATATGGAGATGGTCCCAAGGTATTTCAAGGCGCGTGGCAGATTGTCGCAATCAAGACTGTCCAGCCAGTGTAAATCTTCCCAGCTGCGCAGCCAGGTGAACTGGCGCTTGGCCAACTGGCGCGTGGCGATGACACCGCGCTCCTGCATTTCGGCCAACGTCAGCTTGCCATCCAGATAATCCCAGACTTGGCGGTAGCCTACCGCACGTATAGACGGCAACCCTGAATGCAGGTCACTTCTTTTACGCAGGGCTACGACCTCGTCAATGAACCCCTGTTCCAACATATTTGTGAATCTTTGTTTAATACGCTCATGCAATACCTGGCGATTTGCCGGGGCAATGGCCAAGTTTGCGACAGTATAGGGCAATTGTTGCTGTCCAGAAGCTGATGCTTCAGTACTTTGCACAGATTGTTGCTGGCGAAGGGCAGTCATGCTCTGACCACTGACCCGATAAACTTCCAGCGCCCGACTCAAGCGTTGCGGATCGTTCGGATGAATACGCGCCGCAGACACCGGATCAATGATCGCCAATTGATCGTGCAGGGCTTGCCAGCCAAGGCGTGCAGCCTCTTCTTCGATCTGTGCGCGAACTTCGGGATCCGCTGCCGGCATATCCGCCAACCCTTCAACCAAAGCCTTGTAATAGAGCATCGTGCCGCCGACCAGCAGCGGAATTTTTCCGCGCGCGGTGATTTCGGCCATAGCTTGCAGGGCATCGCGACGGAAATCCGCAGCCGAATAGGCTTCAGCCGGGTCGAGAATGTCGATCAAACGATGCGGAAATTCGGCCAGCAGCTCTTTCGAGGGCTTGGCCGTGCCAATGTCCATGCCTCGATAGACCAGCGCGGAATCGACGCTGACCAGCTCGCACGGCAGCACCTTGGTCAATTCGATGGCCAGGTCGGTCTTGCCCGCAGCGGTCGGGCCCATCAGGAAAATCGCTGGAGGAAGCTGCTTCATCAACGACCGCGCAGGAACAGTTTGTCCAGATCGTCCAGGCCCAATTGGGTCCAGGTCGGCCGGCCATGGTTGCATTGACCGCTGCGCTCAGTGTTTTCCATGTCACGTAGCAGGCCGTTCATTTCGGGCAAGGCAAGGCGCCGGTTGGCGCGGATCGCGCCGTGGCAGGCCATGGTGCCGAGCAGTTCGTTCAAGTGCGCCTGAATCCGGTCGCTGGTGCCGTATTCCATCAGATCCGACAGCACATCGCCGACCAAACGGTTGGCTTCAGCCTGTTTCAGCAAGGCCGGAATCTGCCGAATCGCCAGAGTTTCCGGGCCCAGGCGCTGCAACTCAAAGCCCAGACGCTGGAACCACGCAGCATGCTCTTCGGCACAGTCGGCTTCGCGCTGACTGACCGCCAGCGACTCCGGCACCAGCAACGGTTGGCCGCTAAGACCTTCGCTGGCCATGGCAATTTTAAGGCGCTCGTACATGATCCGCTCGTGAGCGGCATGCATGTCCACCAGTACCAGGCCTTGGGCGTTCTCGGACAAGATATAGATGCCCTTGAGCTGCGCCAGCGCGTAACCGAGCGGCGGAATGTCTTCCTGTCCGGCGGGCAGCGCGTTGGCATTCGCTTCAGGCAGCGGCGCGAAAAACTCCCGATAGGCGGCCTGAGCCTCGGCGGCCGGCGGCATCGCAGATTGCGGGCGTGGCGTGTATTGATACTGATAAGCGCCGCCCGCGCTGGCGCCAGAGGAGGCATTGAGCGTCGGTTGCGCCTGCGGTTGCTCGAGCAGCGCATTGGCCGCCAGGCGCATTTCGCCCTGCGGGCCGAACTCACCGGCATCAAGGCCCGTTGGCCTGACCACGGCAGTGGTGACGGAGCCGGCAAGTTGGTCTTCCGGACGCACATCGCCCAAAGCACGGTGCAGCGTGCCGTAGAGGAAGTCATGCACCATGCGTCCATCACGAAAGCGCACTTCGTGCTTGGTCGGGTGCACGTTGACGTCCACCGCCGCGGGATCGACCTCGAAAAACAGCGCAAAGGTCGGATGACGGCCGTTGAACAGCACATCGCGATACGCCTGACGCACAGCGTGGGCCACCAGTTTGTCGCGCACCGCACGACCATTCACGAAGAAATACTGCAAATCTGCCTGGCTTCGGTTGAAAGTCGGCAACCCGACCCAGCCCCACAGGTGCAAACCGTTGCGCTCGATCTCGATCGGCAACGCCTGCTCAAGGAAACCAGAACCACAGATGGCCGCCACACGCCGTGCGCGGGCCGCGTCATCATGGGCTTCGTGCAGGCTGAGAATGGTCTTGCCGTTGTGGCGCAGATGGAAAGCCACGTCGAAACGCGCCAGCGCCAGGCGCTTGATCACTTCTTGCAGATGATCGAATTCGGTTTTTTCAGTCTTGAGGAATTTGCGCCGCGCCGGGGTATTGAAGAACAGGTCACGCACTTCCACCGACGTACCGACCGGGTGTGCCGCCGGCTGAACCCGAGGCGCCATGTCCCGGCCTTCGGTTTCGACCTGCCAGGCCTGATCGGCATCACGGGTGCGTGAGGTCAGGGTCAGACGCGCGACAGAGCTGATCGATGCCAGCGCCTCACCGCGAAAGCCCAGGCTCATGACCTGTTCGAGGTCTTCAAGATTGCGGATCTTGCTGGTGGCGTGACGGGCCAGAGCCAACGGCAGATCATCGGCAGAAATGCCGTTGCCATCATCACGCACTCGCAGCAATTTGACGCCGCCCTGCTCGACATCGACGTCGATGCGCTTGGCACCAGAATCGAGGCTGTTTTCCAACAGCTCCTTAATGACCGAAGCCGGACGCTCAACCACCTCACCAGCGGCGATCTGGTTCGCCAGCCGTGGACTGAGCAGCTCGATGCGGGCTGCGCTCAACTCCTGATTCATTCTTTGGACGCCAGTTCGGTGCCAGGAATGGTCAAGTGCTGACCAACCTTCAGTTCATCGCTTTTCAAATTGTTGACATTGCGCAACGTGACTGGCGACACCTGATAACGCACGGCGATCATGGAGAGCGTTTCACCCGGACTTACCCGGTGATCCCGAGGTCCTTTGGCGATTTTCCCCGAATCACGCAGCCAGGCAATGTAAGTTCCCGGCGGCGGGTTCTGCTGGAAGAACTGGCGTACGCCACTGCTGATCGACCGTGCCAACGCCTGCTGGTGGCTCGATGCAGCAAGCTTCGAGGCTTCGTTGGCATTGGAGATGAAGCCGGTTTCAACCAAAATCGACGGAATGTCCGGCGACTTCAACACCATAAACCCGGCCTGCTCGACGCGCTGTTTGTGCAACGGTGTAACACGCCCGATGTTGGTCAGGACTTTCTGGCCGACGTTGAGGCTGGAGGTCAGCGACGCGGTCATCGACAGATCGAGCAGCACACCTGCCAGCATGCGGTCCTTGTCGTCAAGGCTGACGTTACCGGCACCACCGATCAGATCGGAACGGTTTTCGCTGTCGGCCAGCCAACGGGCGGTCTCCGACGTAGCACCGCGATCAGACAGGGCAAACACCGAAGCACCAAAGGCTGCCGCGGAGGGCGCAGCGTCGGCGTGGATCGAAACGAACAGGTCGGCGCCCTTCTTGCGGGCGATTTCGGTACGACCACGTAACGGGATGAAATAGTCGCCGGTGCGGGTCAATTCGGCACGGAAGCCTTTCATGCCGTTGACCTGACGTTGCAATTCGCGGGCGATCTGCAATACCACGTCTTTCTCACGCTGACCGCGCGAACCGGATGCTCCCGGGTCTTCGCCGCCGTGGCCGGCATCAATCACCACAATAATGTCGCGCTTGCCGGCTGGAGCTGGCGGTAACTTGATTTCGGGCTTTGTCGGGGTGACTGGCACCGCCGGTACGGTGGCCACCGATGGCGTTGGTGCTGGCGGCGGCGCGGCGTCGGCCGGGTTATCGAACAAGTCGACCACCAGACGGTTGCCATACTGCGCATTCGGCGCCAGCGAGAAGCTTTTCGGGGTGACGGCTTTCTTCAGGTCGACAACCACACGCAGGTCGGTCGGCGTGCGCTGGGCCGAGCGTATCGCTGTGATCGGCGTGTTTGCAGTCTGTGCATTCAACGGCGCACCTAACGTGGCGCCATTGATGTCGATTACCAACCGGTCCGGGGCGGTCAGGGTGAAGACACTGTGCTGCACCGGGCCGCTCAGGTCGAAAACCAGTCGCGTGTTGTCCGGCGCCCGCCACAGGCGCACGCTGTTGACCTTTGAGTCGGCCACAGCGTTGACGGTTACTGCCATCAACAACAGTCCAGCGGCAGCCACCAACGCGCGAAAGCGCATACCTAACCCCATCATTTAATTGGATTCCAATGCCAAAGCGGCACACCAAGCCTCGCCACGCGAGCCTTGGGATAAAATTTTCAGCGAACGCCCGCTGTCTTGCGGGCTAATGGTAATGGTCAGGTCCGGCTTTGGCAAAAAGCCTGCACCTTTATCGGGCCACTCGATCAGGCACAGGGCATCGTCCTCGAAGTAATCGCGAATGCCGAGGAACTCCAGCTCTTCCGGATCGACCAGTCGATACAAGTCGAAGTGGAAGGCGCGGATGTCCCCCATCTCGTACGGTTCGACCAATGTGAAGGTCGGACTTTTTACAGCCCCGACATGCCCCAACCCACGAATAATCCCCCGGGACAGGGTCGTTTTGCCCATTCCCAGATTGCCCTCAAGAAAAATCAGGCCATGGCCTTGGGTAACGCGGGCGATCCGTGCGCCAAAGTCGCTCATGGCCTGTTCATCGGCCAGGTACAGGGTTACTTCAGACACGGTGCAAGCTCCTCCAACAACTGACGAATGGCTGGAATCAGATCACTGGCCGCCAGCCCACGGCCCAATTTTCCTTGTTGCGCCCCGGCGTTGGCGTGCAGCCAGACCGCCAGGCAGGCGGCATCGAAACCGCCCATGCCTTGCGCCAGCAACGCGCCGGTCAAACCTGCCAGCACATCGCCGAGTCCGGCAGTGGCCATGGCCGGATGCCCCTGGTGACACAACGCCAGACGTCCATCGGGGTGCGCGATCAGGCTGCCAGCACCTTTGAGCACCACCACTGCGGTGTATTTTTTGCTCAATGCCAGCGCTGCTGCGGGGCGGTCGGCCTGCACCTGGGCGGTGCTGATTCCCAGCAACCGTGCAGCTTCGCCGGGATGCGGAGTGATCACGCAATCCTTGGGCAGACTGACGAAACCTCTCGCCAGCAGATTCAGCGCGTCCGCATCCCATACTTGCGGTAACGGCGCATTGGCGGCGGCTGACAATAACGCCCGGCCCCAACTCGCCTGTCCAAGCCCCGGCCCTACGACCAGCGTCGACGCCTTTTCCAGCAAGCCCATCAATTGATTGGCCGAAGAAACGCCGAGCGCCATGACTTCAGGAACGCGGGTCAGCGCCGCCGGCACATGCTCGGGGCGCGTCGCCAACGACACCATACCCGCGCCGCTGCGCAAAGCACTTTCACTGCTGAGCAGAATCGCCCCACCAAAGCCATGATCGCCGCCAACCAACAGCAAATGCCCGAAGCAACCCTTATGAGATGTCGGCTCGCGAGGGGCCAGTAGCGCAAGATTAGCTACGTTGAGGCGCCGGGCACGGACAGCAATGTCACTGTAGATTTCAGCCGTGGCCTGCAGATCGTTGAACACCCACTTGCCGACATGATCCGCCGCGCCGCCCGTGAACAGCCCCACTTTCAAGCCAATAAACGTCACCGTGAGATCGGCACGCACGGCAACACCCAGCACTCGCCCGGTATCAGCACACAATCCCGAAGGAATATCGACCGCCGTTACAGGCAAGCCACTGGTGTTGATCGCATTGATGGCAGAGGCATAAGGCTCACGCACTTCGCCATTCAAACCCGTGCCCAGCAAGGCATCGACAACCACTCCGCGCAACTCGCGCCGGGCACTCCAGCCCTGCACAACGACACTCTCGGCCAAAGCCTCGGCGTGCGCCTGTGCTGCGTCACCCTGCAAGCGTTGTGGGTCGCCGACCGCCAACACCTGCACCGTCCAACCGGCCCGACGCGCCAAGGCAGCGACCAGATAACCGTCGCCGGCGTTGTTGCCATGGCCGCAAAGTACTGTCAGCTCGCTGGCGGTGGGCCACTGCCGAACCAGCGAACGCCAGGTCGCATGCGCCGCGCGTTGCATCAATTCGAAGCCCGGTGTGCCGGCAGCGATCAGCCGAGCATCGAGTTCGCGCAACTGTGCGGCGCCATACAGCGCGTCGGGTAATTGATCTTTCGTATGCGGCATGCGTCTTCGGGCTCCGATGTCTGGCAGAATTATACGCACCTCAGCTCCGGTTTCTCTCGCCTCATGTCCGCCATTACCACAGACCTGCCCGCCCTCGCCCAATCCATCAAGGAATGGGGCCGCGAGTTGGGCTTCCAACAAGTCGGCATCAGCGGCCTGAACCTGGCCGAGCATGAGCAGCACCTGCAGCGCTGGCTCGAAGCCGGCTACCACGGCGAAATGGACTACATGGGCGCCCACGGCAGCAAACGCTCGCACCCCGAAGAGCTGGTACCGGGCACTTTACGCGTGGTTTCCCTGCGCATGGACTACCTGCCGGGCGATACCGAGATGGCCAAACGTCTGGCCCAACCGGAGAAAGCCTACGTGTCGCGTTATGCCTTGGGCCGCGATTACCACAAATTGATCCGTAAACGCGTTCAACAATTGGCAGACAAGATTCAGTCCGAGATCGGCCCGTTCGGTTTCCGTGCGTTTGTCGACAGTGCCCCGGTGCTGGAGAAAGCCATTGCCGAACAGGCCGGACTGGGCTGGATCGGAAAAAACACACTGGTGCTGAACCGCAAGGCCGGCAGCTATTTCTTTTTGAGCGAACTGTTCGTCGACCTGCCGCTGCCGGTGGACGAGCCATACAGCACCGAACATTGCGGGCGCTGCACCGCGTGCCTCGATATCTGCCCAACCAATGCCTTCGTCGGCCCCTACGTGCTGGACGCGCGTCGCTGTATTTCCTACCTGACCATCGAACTGAAAAGCGCCATTCCAGAAGACCTGCGCCCGCTGATCGGCAATCGCGTATTTGGCTGTGATGACTGCCAGATCGTCTGCCCGTGGAACCGCTTCGCCAAGCCCTCCGGGGAAAGCGATTTCAAGCCAAGGCACAACCTCGACAACGCCGAATTGGCCGAGCTGTTTCTGTGGGATGAAGAGAAGTTTTTGAGCAACACCGAAGGTTCGCCGTTGCGGCGAGCGGGGTACGAGCGTTGGCTGCGCAATCTGGCCGTGGGGCTGGGCAATGCGCCCTCAACGATTGCGGTGCTGGAAGCGTTGAAGGCGCGACGGGATTATCCGTCAGAGTTGGTCAGAGAGCATGTGGCGTGGGCGCTGGAACAGCATGCCCGACCTGTGCACGCAGAACCGGCCAGTAAAGTGCTCAAATCCTGGCCGGGACATTGAGGCTCTCGGCTCATGCTTAACACTGCCTCGCCGCGTTATTTATGTTTATTTTTTTTCGTTGTAGTGGCCACCCAGCTGTTTGATGGTGACAATCCTGTCCTTCGCATTTTCAGTGAGATATACGCGATCACCCTTCGACAAATAAAGATGCATCAACTTGGACGATGAACCGGATGGACCTTTCAACGGCGTGTATTCGGCGTGAACGAGCGTGGCAGCGGAGGTCGGAGAGTTACCCGCCTCAATGTGCTGCATGAATATCTCGGCCCTCGCCTCCGAGGCCTCCCGCGCCTCTATCTTGAGAAGATTCATCTTGTCTTTGGGCCTGACCAATGTCCATTTCTGTTCGACCTCTTCCTCAACCCGCGCGGTGGCTTTCGCAGACTGGGCTTTTGCCGCAGCCTTGGCGCCTTTTCCTTTGGCAAAAGCTTTGGCCGCTTTACCCGCACCTCGTGAACTAAGCCCTGACTGAAAGGCTGAAGCCAGCTTCCTGCCCGCGTTGACAGCAGCCTTGGCTCCGGCCGCCAGACCGGTACCCAGCGAAGCCAAGCCTAGCCCAGCACTGATCCAGCCCAATGCCTCTCCTGCTGAAGAATCCGGTGCATAGTGATCGACCAATTCGCTGGCGATACCCGCCAAACCTGAAGCAACGGTCAGCCCCAGCGCCGCCGCCGCCCATGGCGTTGCAGCGCCCGCCGACAGCACGCTGGCAACAATCCCGAGAACACTGAGTCCGACTCCCGCGATCAATTGCCAGGATATATGCCCGGTGGGGTCAACCCGATTGACAGGATCGCCCAGACAATAAGCGTAGGCATTCAATCCGCCGTCACCGAATGGACTCATGCTGTCGGGACTGAGAAAACGCATCAGTGTCGGGCTATAGGCTCTGTAACCGTTGCCCAGCAGATAAAGGCCGGTTGCCCGGTCCATTGGCTCGCCGTTGAACCCCGCCAGACTGAACACCCCACCCTCGGCGGGACGATGCCCATAAGGGCTGTAAGCGCAATCGGTCAGTTGTTCTTCACCCAGTTCTGCCAACACACTTTGCTGCTGATCGGTGCCGAACAACTGCGTTTCAGCGTTCAATCCGAATTGTTGCTGGCCCACCAGCAATCCACCGTGACGCACAACACTGGATGAGCTTTTACCACTGACTTCATGGGTGACCCGGCCTTCGTGGTAATAACGCTGGGCAGTTGCCGTATTCGGTTGCGACAGTTCAACCAGGTGGTCGAAACCGTCGTAATGGTAGCCACGAATAACTGAACCTCCTGCACTGCTCAGTTGCTCCAGACGTCCAAACGCGTCATAGGCCAGGTTTCGCGCCTGGTCATCCTTGATCATCCTGCCGTTGGCGTCGTATTCCAGGGTCACGGCCGGTGGATAGTCGACATGTGAATGTTTGACTGCGCTGACTTGTACAGGGTCCGGATTGTCGTAACTGAAGGTGGTCAGGTTCACACCCATTGGGAACCGCGTCTGTACGGTGAGAAGGTTATCCAGCGCATCGAATGTGAACGTCTGCTGACCAATCTCTTTGCCGTACGGGTCCCGGGGCTTTTGGGTGCCGGCACAGTCGTACTGGATCAGACGCCCACGCACATCGTAGACAAATTGCTCATCGCGCAACACTTGCGTACCACGCCTGGACACTTTCTGCGCCAGTTTGCCGGCGAGCGTATAAGTAGACGCCAGCGTTTGGTCGGGCTGGCCCTTCACCTCGAACGTACGGCAGATTTCACGACCGATATCATCATAGGTAAACCGCGTGATCATTTGACGCTTGATCGACGTCTCTTCGGTCTTCGTCCATTCCAGCATCCCCGTCTGGATGTTGTAGTGGAATTCGGTTTTCAGCGACCCCTGCAAGGTTGATTGCAAGCGGCCGTGGTCATCGTATTCGGATCGGCGTTCGGATCCGAGTACATCGACGTAGGTGATCGGTCGCCCCTCCAGGGAATAGGTAAAGGAGGTTGCTTTACTGATAGCGCCGTAGGTCGTCGTTTCGGATTTGACGCGACCGGAAGGGTAATACGTAAAACGACGCTCTCCGCCATTTTCGATACAGGTCAAGGGATGGCCGTTGACGGGGTCGTAAGTCAGGGTCGTGAGCAATGCCCCCGCCTTGCGCTCAGTCAGTAAACCGCCCATATCGCGCAAATACGTGAATTCGATTTTCTTGCCGTCAGCGCTCTTGTACCACTGCGGCTGGCTGAAACCTGCTTCATAACCGGCCTCGGACTTGCGTCCGCCTACTGTACTTTCCGTCAGGCGATTTAACCCATCATAGGTTTGCTGGCCCAACACTTTGCCATCGACCTGAATGCCGACCGGTAGCGCTTCGTCACTGTGATCGGCGTAGTCGGTTACCACCTCGCTGGCGTCGGGCAGGACACTGCGAATCATCCGGTCAAAAACGTCGTACTCATATCGAGTGGTATTGCCGGCCGGATCGGTCTGGCTGGTTGTACGCCCGAATCCGTCATAGGTGTAATCGGTTTTGCCGAGACTCTTGCTCTTCAGATTGAAGCTCTCGACACTCAGCGGTTTACCAAATTCGTTGAAGAGGGTAACGGTCTTGCCCATCCCCTGAAGCCAATACGTTTGCTGGCGAACGACCGGATCAGCCTCGCTATGTTCGACACGCCCATCGGCATGGAACGTCTTGCAGACTTGGCCCCAGTTATCGAATTCGTAGCGGGTGATCACCGGATAAGGCTTGCCATCGCGCCAATCGGTCAGCGTCACTTCTACCTTGTGACCCGCCGAATCATGAAGGGCGCAATAAAGAGTGCGAGACGCAATGAGCCCATCCTCGTCCGGACGGTCGCAGTCCTTTTCCTGAACGGCAATCACTCGTTCCAGGCCGTCATAGGTCACTCTTTGTTCGCCGCCGGCGGGATCCTTGGTGATCATCGTGGCCGGCTGTTGTTTGCTGGCGGCCAAAAAGGCCCACCTGGTAGCGGCCGCGTAGGGGGTGCCGGGGGCAACCGTTTTGCACACTGCTCGGCCGATCGCGTCGTACTCATGTTCGATGTGCTCGCCATCGGTACCGATTTCTGACACCTGCAGTCCAGTGAGCGTCGAGAGCACGGCCTCACGGGTCTGCAGCGAGCCATCAAAGCCGCGCGTGCTGGACTTCACCCGCAGCCTGATACCCTCAAGCTCATAGGAAAATTCCGTGCAGGTCTTTTTATCGTTACGGGTAATGCTTTGCTCTTTCATGGCCCCGTGCTTGAGCGGGTCCCTTGGCGTATTCAGGTAATTTCTTTCGGTTTTCGAGCGCAGGATCTCAACCCCCTCCACGAGCTCGAAATAACGCTCTTCAACCGGTAAGACAGATGCCAGTTCCGCGCCTTCCAGCGCAGGATGCAGCGCATAGTCGTAGTACGTGACAGACGAGGCGCCACTCGCGGCCGCAGCGCTGACCGTTCTCTTTTTCTGGAACCTGGTGAAACCCAGCGGATCCTCCGGGCAGTTGTCCCCACCGCTGGCAGGATAAAACTCAGACAAAGTCGTCACCCCACTCGGCTCGACATGTTTGAGCAGGTTGCCTTCGCCGTCGAACTCGGTGACGGTGGTTTCCTCGCGCTTCTGTTGGGTGCGCCGATCGAAATAAGTCACCGTCTGAACCTTCGGCATGCGGAACTGAGCCGGCTGCTCATTGAACAGCTTGGTGACAGAACAATGATACTCAGTGGCGATTGTGGTCTGGGCATTGCCACATGTCGTGACCTCTGCGACCAGCAAATGGAATTTGTTGTAGGTACGGTTAATCCGGGTGTGTACCTTGCCGTTGACCACTAATTTCTCGTCCGAGGTGTAGACGTAGTGGTCGGGCGCCAAGTAGAGAGGGTCTATGTCATTGTCCCTGGCCGGGATGAGGCCCTGCCCGAGAAAATTATGGTCGGAATACGTGTATGCCTTGCAGAGCCTAGGTTGGCGGCGGCCTGGGTAAATATCGTGAGCGATGACAAACGGCAGTGTCTGCTCCACGCCATTTACGAAGCGGTGACCTTGACGCTTGTAGCGAATGATTTCTACGCCGCGCAATGGATTGGCGACGCGGCACAGATAGCTGGCCTCATCAATGACTTCATATTCCAGATCCCAACCTTTGCCGAGCGGAAGCTCGATTGCCGTTACCCGACTATTTTTCAAGATCAGGTTGTAGTCGGAACGGGACGAGGTATCGGGATGCCGGGTCAATGTCACCTGACCTGCCTTGCGCGTAATCCTCAACAGGCATCTCTTGGCGTCACAGACTTCGGTCAACATGGCAACCTGATTGAAAATCTCATGCTTGAGCGTGATGCTCACACCGTTCGCGGCGACGATTTTTTCTGCTACCGCGACGTGAGTGCCGGCCTGAACTTTAAGCAATTCACGCCGACCATCCCGGTATCGGACCTCATAGCGCCCTGCCCCCGTCACCCGTACCTTGGCGGTTTGCAGTTTCATTTCCTTGAACTTCAGGCCGGCAGACGTCTCGACAGCCTTGTAGCGCTCACCGTTGGACAACGTCATGACTTTGCTGCGCACGTCATACTGGGTCATGGCCAAAGACCAGCCAAGGCCGAAACCGGCATCCACCTGATTGAGCGGGTTGAAACCCAGTGAAAGTGCAACCTCAGGGCCATTGAGATCCGCCGAACACAACTTGCCTAACGAAAAGGCGCACGTATACATGCCCGTGCGGGGGTCAACGCCACCGGAAACAAACTCACCAAAATTGAATGCATTTGAGTGAACAGCGGAAGATGAATTACTTTTCATTGAAAACGTCCTTTATTTCCAAATTCAGATATTGGCAAATCAGGTTGGCCAGCGAAAACTCGCTGGCCATGTATCGAAATCAGACAAGCTGTTTCATTGACCGCTTGGATTCACCCAGAATAAAAGTACGTTGTTCTTTATCACCATCAATACTAAGCCGGTGTTCCGAACCGAACTCATCGACCACTGCAAACTCGAATGCGCTTTCATTTTCCCGCGCCACTTGCAGGTCCGCGGAAACATACTGAACAAGCGTCAACTGCCCAGGCACTTTATTAATAGGTACGGTTATGTAACCGAGAGGGCTGCGAAACGTTGTTTTCAGCCCATAAACCGGCGCCATATAACCATAAAAACATCTGCGACCATCCTGTGTGTCGGGAATATTGCCGGACACATACACCTGCACCGCATTTTCGGAATCATAAGGGTCAAGTTTCACCTCGCTGCTATACCAGTCAAGGAGATGAATTTGCCGGCCCTCCGCTTGCAGAGCAATATGATAATGCTGGACCCAGTCATATTGGGCTCGCTGCTGTTTCTGATCATATTGACTCAATGAAAAACTGCTCAGCGGATACTCTTTTGGCGGAATCGCCTCCAGCGTCACACTGCTGTCAAAGCCGATTCCATTACTTCGCAACACCCCTTCGTCCATGACGATTTCGGCAGCGACTTCCATGACTCCGGGCCTGGAGGCGGAAACCCAAAACTCAAAAATTTGTACCGGATCAGAAACGTCACTTTTGCGATTGTCATTAACACGCGGAATTTCTGTAGCCCGCGGTGCCCCGCCCGACATTTCGTGGGCATAGCGATTTTCCTGCACGGATACGCTCCAGTCACCTTCAAGAGGTCGAGCGCCGTTATAGGCAATCAGCCGCAGTGTTTGTAATGCGGGATGCCCATACAGTGAGGCGCCGTCGCCATTGTTATCGACACCGTGTAAAAGCACCAATACGCGTACTTGCATGCGACCGTTGGCGTAAAGAACCTTATGTTGACCAGACCGTGTGGAGTCGGTTTTCACCTCAATACGGGAAATACTAAGTTGCTCATCGAACATTCAATAACACCTTGGCTAATTAATAAGTTTCGCCTCCCTCAGGACGCGCCGATGCATTGAGGCACGACACTAAAAACAATAAAAGCCGGGACATTCGACAAATTAAAACCAAGGAAATACCTGAACATAAAAACCCACAACACACACAAACTCTCAAACATTCGAAAAAATCAGATTTCATGTCATCCGATTGAACATCACGCCTGCCGGCCCTTTAATTCCGGCCTTGCCAGATGTTCCTCCCCTCCTGATCAGGGCCATACCAAAAGCAGAAGGGGAGTCAACGCGTTATTTATATTTATCAGACTATGTTAGACCTGCAAGAAAACCGTTACTTCCACCAACATTCAGTCACTCTCTGAACCCGTCGAGAATCCGCTCTCCGAGGATTCACTGTCAGACTCTACATCCGAAAGTGGCTCATCCATTTCAATTTCTATTTTCCGGTCCATACTGGCGTTCTCCAGATACTGGGTAATCCGCTGCCTCGACGCTTCACTCAAGGGATTATTCACCAGACCAACAAATAAATCCTGCGTATCCGGGATATCGAACAATTCATCCCCTACCTCTGAAATATTATTATTCTGCAACGCCAACACCTTGAGCTCTTTCAGCGAATCTATGCCTGAAGGAACGTTGGAAAGATTGGTGTCATACAGCATCAATTCCGTTAAATCCGGCATGAAGCCTACAGGCGGAACGACTGTCAGAGGATTGTGTGCCAGGTTCAACAATGTAAGCGTTTCCATTCTTGCCAGCCCTTCAGCCGTCATCTCAGAAAGTCTTAGCGAGCACTTATTCAACGTGAGTTGCCGCAGTTCACGCATTTGAAAGACCCCTGACGGGAACGCCTGCATCTTTACGCCCGTCACCCTCAAGTATTGAACATTGGGAAAACTGTCAAGAAACGTCCCTATCCGTGCGCCTGGTTTTTCTGCGGTCAATATTAACTCTGTTACATATTCGAACCTGGCAGACAGCCTTGGTAACTCACCGGAAAAATCGACGCTGGAAGAAAATTGATAGTCACCGTACCCCCATCTCGAAACAGACTTGCGCCGCCAGATATCTTGCAGCTTTGCGCTGAATTGCTCGCGAGCCTGACGTTGCCCGGCGGGTGTTGGCGCTCTCCCCTGTCCCGGCGAATCCGCATGAAGTGACGGCTTATCGGCACTCCATATCGACAATTCATCACACAACGTCGCGAACTCTTTTTCCAGCCTCATCATTACGCCGGCAGGATCGCTCTTCAAACGCTCGTTGATAAACGTCGTCACCTCCTCACCTGAAAGCTGGGGATAAAGATCATGTACACGGTCAACAACGGTCTTGGCCGATGTCGGGTTGTTATCGGCGCCGCCTCGCAGCTTCCACGCTTGCCTGTAGTGCGCGGCGGCGGGGTCGACAGTCATCGGAAGTGGCGCCAGCCCCAGCAGTTCGCTCACGGCGTGGCGCGATGGCAACGGCTGTGCACGAATCAATCGCTGCAGCGCTTGCCCTCCTCCATCCGCCACACCGAGGGCCTGACGCTGCACGGGCAGTAACAGGAACCAGAGAGCCGAATACAGATCGCTCATGCCTTGGGACGATGAACCCTCGGGGCTGCTGATGACATACCCGGCGTCCTGCCGGACCAGTACGTGATGGAACGAAGTCAGCACATCGCCGATAGCCGTCAAGACCTTCCCGTCCGACACACCCTGACGAATCTCGAGACGAACATTTCGCGGCCACTGCGCAAGACGTCCGATCATATGCAACGCCAGTCGGTCACTGTCCGGACTGGATACCGAATCCAGATAAATCCCTTCACAGGCCCGTGCGAGACGAACATCGCGCAGCACCAACAGCGCCTCTTCTGCCATTTGCCGTGGCATTCCCGGTTGGTTGTGCATATGCAGACGGTCGGCGGCACTTGCATCGCGCCACAAGGCCTCGGCTGCCGTTTTGGGCAGGTCAGGAAAAATCCGCCGCATCTGCAACGTGTTTTCATCACAGTCAAGTTCGAACGCACGCTCATGATCCTGAAAGAGCGCGGCGCGGTCTCGCTGGGCAATGCTTGCGCCAAGCTCGCCCTCGCGCAACTGCAGCAGAGCCTGCAATTGCGGATCGACCTGGGCGCGCACCAACGGATCGGGATGTTGCATTTGTGTGATGAACGTGTGGATTTTCTGATCGAGGCCAAAGCGCCTGAGGGAGTCCTGCAGCAAGACGAGGGACCGAGCGTAAGCGGGGGAATCGCGCGTCAGCGTTTCATCCATCCCACTTACGGCAAGAATGCGTGTAATCGTGACCTCGGAAAAGCCGTCCACTGAATGCCCGATGCGGTGAAAAAGTTCAGCCGTTCGCCCCCGTAGCGAATTGAGTCTTGCAAGGTGATTACGCGAATCACTGCTCTCCAGCGGGATCCAGAAGCTGCCCTCGCTATCCTGTTTCAGTAGCGGGCCGGAAGGGTTGAGTTCTCTGGCTAACGTGGCGCGAAACAGACCACTCTCGGCGTCCAGGACCACTTGCACGAAATGGTTGTCGGCGACGGCCACATACTGACGCTGCTTGAAACTCCGGATGCCCTGCGCATCGGCCTCGCCGAAGTTGTTGTCCGTGTGTATCCAGTAATCTGTCAGCGAGGACGTCGCGGCAAGCATCGCAAAATCACCGAACGCCGAAGACATCGGGCTCACACTCAAACTGGCCGCTTGCGTCACCGCGGCCGAGTCTGGCCGGTTGGCGGGGTGCAACGGTTCCGGGTGAGGCGATAGAGGCAAATGCGGTATTGCTGGAGAGGAGTACGCTGGCCGATGTGGTTCATTCGCGCTGAAATCCCGTGTTTTGGTAGGGGCAGGAACAGGTTTGATCTTTGGCAGTTTGCCAGCCATGAATGCTCATCCTTGAGGTTTGGTTAGTTGGGGCCCCATAACATTGCAGGCCCAGAAAGTATGCTGACGCGCCAATACATGACTGTCAGGACAATCAGTTTATCGGTTTACCCGGTGTAACCCGGTATATATGTGTACTGCATTCATCGCATTCAAGAGCAATGACGCCTTTTAATTATTGGTGTGTGATTCGCGAAGCTTATTGACGCAGGCGAAAGCGCAGTCAGCATCAACCACTACTCTATCGGCAGCCCAGTAGATCTGTTTGTTTTTTTTAGCCATCAGGTACTGGCCAACATATAAGTACCCGACACAAATACCGGCAACTCACATCCCGCAGGGCCGCAAACTTGAGCAGTCACTTAATGGAGTCATTTCGATGTTGCTGTAATGCCGGCCCGACAAAGTACCGCCATTGCTGCGGACAATCTACCCGTTGAACTTGATGGAGGCACCGATCTGAAGGGGCTTCACGCTTTCGCTGGAAACCCGGAACGTACATATACAAGGCTGGTTCGAATCATCCTCGTCTTCATCATCCACACTGTTTATTACAGCGAAGCTGTTCGGTACTGCCAGAGTACAACGTACCTTTTCATTACTGGCTCGCCCATCAATTCGCAAGGTTTTTTCCAGCCTCCTATTGAATTAGCGGCAAGACTCAGAAACAACATGGGCCCACTAAGTTCGCTTAAGCAGAAAGACAAGAAATCTCAACAACCGGTTAAAACAGATAGAACCCGCCGCCACCTTCAATTCGCAAAACCCGGCAACACTCTATTTTTATTCGATAGCAGGCTGAATCAATGCTCATCGTTATAAACGAACTTGGGCATTTCCCAATGAAAACGAATGGCCAGCAGACGTAACAAAAACCCGCCGAACAGGGTAATCAGAATGGCTTGCTCGCCTGGCACGTTCAGATACAGACACAACATGTAACACCACGCTGCGGCGAACGACACGCTGGCATACAGTTCTCGGCGGAAGATCAGCGGGATGTCATTACAGAAGATATCGCGCAGGATGCCGCCGAAGACTCCGGTGATCACACCGCTGACCGAAGCCACCAGCATGCCATGGCCCATTTCCAGAGCGGTCATGCAGCCGATCAGGGTAAACGCCACCAGACCGACGGCGTCGAGCACCAGAAACAACGAGCGCAGATGCCGCATCCAACGTGCAGTGAACACGGTCAACATCGCTGCAGCGGAGGTCAGCACCAGATATTCCGGGTGTTTGACCCATGTCAGCGGGTAGTGCCCGAGCAGCACGTCACGCACCGAACCACCGCCCAGCGCCGTGACACACGCAATCAGCACCACGCCGAACCAGTCCATGCCGCGACGGCCCGCAGACAGGGCGCCCGTCATGGCTTCAGCGGTAATGGCGATCAAATAGAGCATTAGCAACATGGTGGCGATCCTGGCAGGAAGGCGCGCAGTCTAGCCATTTCGGTGCAGCACCAAAAGAGGGCGAGAACACACGCCACACCAAGCCGTCAGCCCAGAATCAGAACTTGATGAAATGCTTGCGGTAATGCTGCAGCTCGGCGATCGATTCACGGATGTCGTCCAGCGCCAGGTGAGTGCTGCCCTTCTTGAAGCTGTCGCGTACATCCGGCGCCCAGCGTGCGGCCAGCTCTTTGAGCGTGGAGACGTCGAGGTTGCGGTAGTGGAAGTAGCTTTCCAGCGCCTTCATGTGGGTATAAAGGAAGCGGCGATCCTGGCAGATGCTGTTGCCACAGATTGGCGACTTGCCCTTGGGCACCCACTTCTCCAGAAACGCGATGGTTTCGGCTTCGGCTTCGGCCATGCTGATGCGGCTGTCGCGAACGCGTTGGGTCAGGCCGGAGTTACCGTGGGTGCGGGTGTTCCACTCGTCCATGCGCGCCAGCACGTCGTCGCTGTGGTGAATGGCGATCACCGGCCCTTCGGCCAGCGTGTTGAGGTCACTGTCGGTGACGATGGTGGCCATTTCGATGATGACGTCGTTATCCGGATCAAGGCCCGTCATTTCCAGGTCGATCCAGATCAGATTCTGTGGGTTCTGCATATTTCGGCTCCTAGGCAATGCTGCGCAGTTTAGCCTAGGCCGGTGCCCCGGCGTGCTAAACTCGCGGCCGTTTTACCTAATCGCTGCATTCTTCAGACGGAACACCCATGGCCAAACGCCAACTCAATCGTCGTCAAAACTGGCGCATCGAAAAGATTCAGGGCGAGCGCGCCGCACGCGCCGCCAAACGTGAGTCCTCGGCAGTCGAGGCGCTCGAAGGTGGCGATCTCGGCCCTGAGCAACACGGCCTGGTGATCGCTCACTTCGGTGTGCAGGTCGAGGTCGAGGCCAAGGACGGCGAACTCGCAGGCCAGGTGTTCCGTTGCCACTTACGCGCCAATCTGCCAGCGCTGGTGACCGGCGATCAGGTCGTATGGCGTGCCGGCAACCAGGGCATCGGTGTGATCGTCGCGCAATTGCCGCGTACCACCGAACTGTGCCGTCCGGACAGCCGTGGCCAGCTCAAGCCTGTAGCGGCCAACGTCGACATGATCGTCATCGTCTTCGCCCCGCTGCCCGAGCCCCACGCCAACCTGATCGACCGCTACCTCGTAGCGGCCGAACACGCCGGCATCCGTCCGCTGTTGCTGCTGAACAAGTTCGACCTGATCGACGAGCAGAATGCCCCGGCACTCAACGCCCTGCTGGCCGTTTACCGCACGCTGGGTTATCCGGTGCTGGAAGTGTCTGCGCATCACGGCAACGGCATGGAACAGCTGCAACAGCAGCTCGACGGGCGCATCAGCGTGTTCGTCGGCCAGTCCGGCGTCGGCAAGTCGTCGCTGGTCAACAGCTTGTTGCCTGAGGTGGACACCCGCGTCGGGCCGTTGTCCG
The DNA here is from genome assembly GCF_019733355.1 of Pseudomonas baetica. Classification (GTDB taxonomy): domain Bacteria; phylum Pseudomonadota; class Gammaproteobacteria; order Pseudomonadales; family Pseudomonadaceae; genus Aquipseudomonas; species Aquipseudomonas baetica_A. The sequence goes on from NZ_JAIHLQ010000032.1 coordinate 76,392, forward strand.
AGCTGTCCGGTCAGGGCACGCACACGACGACCACCGCGCGCTTGTTCCATTTTCCGGGCGGTGGTGAACTGATCGACTCCCCGGGCATCCGTGAATTCGGCCTCGGCCACGTCAGCCGCGCCGACGTCGAAGCCGGTTTCATCGAGTTCAATGACCTGCTCGGCACCTGCCGCTTCCGCGATTGCAAGCACGATCGCGAACCGGGTTGTGCACTGCTCAAGGCTCTGGAAGATGGCCGCGTGCAGCAACAACGAATGAACAGCTACCGCTCGATCATCGCCAGCCTGCCTGAAAACGGCTATTAAACAGGCGCACCGGCAGCCCTGAAACACAGGGCTGCCGGCTGTAGGATCACGCCTGACAAATCCTCAGAACGCCTAAACGTCAGACCTTTCTGTAGGGCTTTAGCACGCCTGTTTGCAGGACATTTCTCTTTTACCGCCAGCACCTTGTAGGCCTCACGCAGATGCCTACATTCAGTTCCTCCTTCGCACAGTCGCGACCTCCGAGGAACCCCATGCAAACCTATCATTTGTTCATCAGCCATTCGTGGAACTACTCCCACGCCCACGACAACCTCGTACGCCTGCTCAGCGCGCAACCCGGTTTCACCTTCAAGAATTTCTCCGTGCCACCGCACAACCCGATCATGGGCGCGCAAACCGACAAGCAACTGGAAGAGGCTATCGAGAACAAGATCCGCCCTTGCTCGGCAGTGCTGATCATGGCCGGCATGTACTCGACATACAGCAAGTGGATCAACAAGGAAATCGAAATCGCCAAGCGCATGGACAAAGTGATCATCGCGATCAAGCCGTTCGGGGCCGAGCGGATTTCCACCGTCGTACGCAACGCCGCTGATGCCGAGTGCGCGTGGAGCACCAAAAGCATCGTCGCGGCCATTCGCCTGCATACGGCGGTGTAATCATGCGCAAGGGACTGTTTATCGGCATCAACCACTACGCCCACGTCACGCCACTGAGCGGCTGCAACAACGATGCAATGGCCATGGCTTCGGTGCTGGAGCGTCACGCCAGCGGGCGCCCGAACTTCAGCAGCAAAGTGCTGACCTCATCCGAGGAGAACCTGACGCTCACGGCCATGAAACAGCACATTCAAAGTCTGTTCTCGGGCGACTGCGATGTGGCGCTGCTGTACTTTGCCGGCCACGGCCAGTTCGACACCAGCATCGACGAAGGGCTGCTGATTCCACAGGACTTCAAACACGGCGGGGAAGGCATTCGCATCAGCGACATTCTGGAGTGGGCGGACAAGGCCCCGCACATCAAGAACAAAATCATAATTCTCGATTGCTGTCAGGCAGGCGCAGCCGGCGCCATGCGCAATTTGCGCGGTGGCAGCAGTGTGATCGGCGAAGGCATGACCATTCTCACCGCGTGCAAAAAAGAACAGTCCGCCCTCGAAAGTCGCGGCCACGGCGTATTCACCGACCTGCTGTTACAGGCCCTGCACGGTGGCGCCGCCAACGTGCTCGGCAAGGTCACGCCGGGTAGCGTTTACTCGTTTGTCGACAATGCCTTGGGTGCCTGGGAGCAGCGCCCGGTGTTCAAGACCAACGTGTCGCAGTTCGTGCCCTTGCGCGAGGTAGCACCGCTGATTGCCGAAGAAACCCTGCGCAAACTCAAGGACTGGTTCCCCGAGCCGAGTTTCGTCTTCAGGCTCGATCCCAGCTACGAGCCCACCGAAGCAACGTTCGATCCCGATCACGGCGCCGTCTTTAAGCAACTGCAAATGTGCAACCGCCACAGCCTGGTCGAACCGGTCGATGCCGAGCACATGTATTACGCCGCCCTCAACTCCACCGGTTGTCGCCTCACCGCCCTCGGTGCCTACTACCGCGAACTCGCCCTCAAAGGACACTTCTGATGCCCGTCTTCATCAGCTACCGCCACATGGATCGCGCCCACGCCATCGCCATCAACACCCGACTGATGCAGGCCAACATCAAAACCTACCTCGACGTACTGGATCCGGAATCCCAGACCACCGAAGACATCACCGGGGTCATCACCCGCAACATCACCGAATGCACGCACCTGTTGGCGGTGGTTTCGGAAAAAACCGCGCTGTCGTGGTGGGTGCCGTTCGAAATCGGCGAAGCAACCATCAGCAACCGGCGGATCTGTTCGTACAAGACCGGGCCGACGGAATTGCCGTTGTACCTGGATAAGTGGCCGAAGCTGAGCACAGCCAGTGATCTGAATTTCTTTATCGATGCGTATCGTGAGGAAGTGTCGACCAAGCGCTCGATAATGCTGGATTCGAGCAACGAATCGTTTAGCGGAACCTATAAACGCAACGCCGAGATTTTCCATGAACAACTGAAAAACCGGATTCGGCGGGGGTTCTGACAGACGTAAAAAAGCCGCGACACCATCGCGGCTTTTTACTTTCAAAGTCCGGGTGCGACTCTATCCAGCTTCCAGCCCAACGCATCCAGTGCGTCACAGCCGTCCTGAAGCAGGAGATGCGCGGCGCTGGCGAAATGTTCCAGATCATGACCTTCGGCATCTTTGACGCACAGGCAACTGACGCTGTTGAGCATATTGCGCAGGATGTTCAAGCGATGCTTTGCGGTTTCGAGAAGGGCCGAGGCCTTGGCTTCGGTGTCGATGTAGAGCGTGGGGGTGGTGCTTATGTTGCCTTGCAGCGGACGATCAATAGCCATGGTCAAACTCCAATGGTTTATGGACATTCCATCTTGGTTCGACCGGCTAATTGAACAGTGACAGAAAGGACTATAGGCAGAGTCTGTGAGATTTAGAACCATTGCCCAGGAGTTTCAGAACGATCCTACAGCCAGTTCAGCCTCGCGTTTGGCGATGGCTGCTTCCAACTCTGGAGAGCGTTTGGCCCATTGTTCCGGCGGGAGTGGTTTTGACCATTCGATGATGTCGGGATAGGGCAGATCGGGTGGTGGGTAAAGCTTCTTCCTTTGCAGGTAGGTGGCGAGAGGAGCATTGAAGATGAATACGCCAAAGACACCTTCCCACAACAGGGTCAAAAACCAGCCACGTTCTTTGGCTTTATCCTTCATGTAATCGATGTAGTAACGCAGGTTTGCCCCTGAATTAAGCGCTGCGGCATCCGGTGCCGCCTCTGGCCCGATCTCCATATAACTGCGCATGCATTCCCACAACGCCATTGCCGTGGTGCCACCGCCACAGTTGAAGCCTAGTGAAAAGTGTTTGTTGTCTTCCGATGCGTGCGGGTCGGGGTTTTCGAAACCGATGACCAGAAGGCCCATCGTGGCTTTGCCGGCCTGACTGACCGACGATTGCTGGGTGGCGGCCGCCGTCACGGTTTCCCAGGGGACAACCCAGTACTCGCCGTTGTCGCGGGAGACGCAGACTTCGCGGCGTTGGCGATTGAAGCGTATGGGTAAGGGGACTTTGCGGAAGAGGCCTTGGATCAAAATCAGCGTAGGAACGCCCAAAATAATTGCCCCAAGGATCAGAATTTCGCGGCTGAATTCAGAGTCGAGATTTCGAGTGAAGAATGACATCGCTAGAACCACCATCAGCGATGGCCACATCACCATCACCGCAGAACCGATGCTGTAGTTACCCACATCGAGAAACGCCTCGTTTTTGCGCCAGATGATATTCAGCACATCAGAGGGTTTTCTACCGGTTGGAATCGGCAACGGCGCCAGATAGTCATTGCGCGAAAACATCCGTTTTTTCGTCGTTCCTGCCGGTGGCGTACTCATGACTGCGCCTCCACTCGCCCGGCCAACTCGGCTTCGCGCTTGACGATGGCTTCTTCCAACTCCGGGGAGCGTTTGGTCCATTGCTCCGGGGGGAGTGGTTTTGACCATTCGATGATGTCGGGATTAGAAAGCTCGGGCGGTGGCGATAACTTCCACTCTTGCAACATCATCGCCAGTGGTGCCCCCAAGAGCACTGCAGCAATGATCAGCCACGCTGCCTTGCCAACCTCTTGCGCGACCAAATGATGTCTGATGCCATCCACATATTCACAACAAATGCCCCAAAAGACGCCTCTGCCCCGCAGCTTTTCTCGTCCGCCCTCGAAGTCATTTGTCTGTGGCAAAACTTGCGGGCCAATTTCCATATAACTGCGCATGCATTCCCACAACGCCATTGCCGTGGTGCCGCCGCCACAGTTAAAGCCTAGTGAAAAGTGTTTGTTGTCTTCCGTAGCGTGCGGGTCGGGGTTTTCGAAACCGATGACCAGTAGACCCATGGTGGCCTTGCCGGCCTGACTGACTGATGAATGCTGGGTGGCAGCCGCTGTAACAGTTTCCCAGGGGACAACCCAGTACTCGCCGTTATTGCGGGGGACGCAGACTTCGCGGCGTTGGCGGTTGAAGCGTATGGGTAAAGGAACTTCGCGGAACAGACCCTGAATCAACCAAAAAATAGGGAGAGCCATGATACAAGCTCCCAATATCAACGCGTCAGGGTCATCGAAAACGTATGCCAGCCCCAAAAACAACATCACTCCGGGCCACATCACCATCACTGCCGAGCCGATGCTGTAATTACCGATATCGAGAAACACTTCGTTCTTGCGCCAGATGATGTTGAGCACATCAGAAGGTTTTCTACCGGTGGGAATAGGTAATGGCGCGAGATAGTCATTTCGCGAAAACATCCTTTTTTCCGTTGTGCCTGCCGGTGGCGTACTCATCGCTTGTCCTTGGGTTGCAGATAAATGGCGCCGGGGTGATCCTCACCGAGCGGGTAATTCGGCACTCGATCAAGTTCAGGTGTTGGGTCGGCTCGTAGCGCAATGACGCCCGTGGAGTTGTTCAAGGTAAAAGCCAAACCTCGCTCCCCGCCGATAAAACTTCGAGCGCCGAGTATCGCGATCAGTGGGGTGCGATAACGCAACCTTCGCGACAACGTGCTGGGTGGTGTGTTCAGCAAGTCTTTCACCTCTTTGAAAGGGACGCTTATACGCAGCCCCTGACCTTCCTCGATGGGTATCCACTGGCAACTGCTGCCGGACAACCAGAAGGGCGTCATGTCACGCCACAGCCTCGGCACCTTGTAGCTATTGGTCGGGCTGTTCTTGATCAAATGCCGATAGATCTGAGCATCCGACCTCAAGCCAACTCGCTTTGAACCTGCGCGGCCAGTTCAGCCTCGCGTTTGGCGATGGCTGCTTCCAGCTCTGGAGAGCGTTTGGCCCATTGTTCCGGCGGGAGTGGTTTCGACCATTCGATGATGTCGGGGTAAGGCAAATCGGGAGGCGGGTTCAACTTCCAACGCTCCAGCACATCGATCAGCAGCGTGTTGAATATGAATATTCCGCAGAACCCCTCCCAGAGAACGGTTACGAACCAGCCTCTCAACTTCGCGGCTTTGATCAGATCATCCAGATAAGTCGCCCAGATTCCTTTTGACCTGTCGAAACGGGCGGTTTGATCCTCGACAGCCTCTGGCCCGATCTCCATATAACTGCGCATGCATTCCCACAGAGCCATCGCCGTGGTGCCGCCGCCACAGTTAAAGCCTAGTGAAAAGTGTTTGTTGTCTTCCGTAGCGTGCGGGTCGGGGTTTTCGAAACCGATGACCAGTAGACCTATCGTGGCTTTGCCGGCCTGACTGACCGACGATTGCTGGGTGGCGGCCGCCGTCACGGTTTCCCAGGGGACAACCCAGTACTCGCCACTGTTACGGGGGACGCAGACTTCGCGGCGTTGGCGATTGAAGCGTATGGGTAAGGGGACTTCGCGGAACAGGCCTTGGATCAAAATCAGCGTAGGAACGCCCAAAATAATTGCCCCAAGGATCAGAATTTCGCGGCTGAATTCAGAGTCGAGATTTCGAGTGAAGAATGACATCGCTAGAACCACCATCAGCGATGGCCACATCACCATCACCGCAGAACCGATGCTGTAGTTACCCACATCGAGAAACGCCTCGTTTTTGCGCCAGATGATATTCAGCACATCAGAGGGTTTTCTACCGGTTGGAATCGGCAATGGCGCCAAGTAATCATTGCGCGAAAACATTCTTTTTTTCGTAGTGCCCGCCGGTGGCGTACTCATCGTTTGTCCTTGGGTTGCAGGTAAATGGCGCCGGGGTGATCCTCTCCGAGCGGGTAGTTCGGCACACGATCAAGTTCAGGCGTTGGGTCGGCTCGCAGCGCTACGACACCCGTGGAGTTGTTCAAGGTAAAAGCCAAACCTCCCTCCCCGCCGATAAAACTTCGAGCGCCGAGTATCGCGATCAGTGGGGTGCGATAACGCAACCTTAGCGACAACGTGCTGGGTGGTGTGCTCAGCAAGTCTTTCACCTCTTTGAAAGGACCGCTTATACGCAGGCCCTGCCCCTCCTCGAACGGTATCCACTGGCAACTACTGTCGGACAACCAATAGGGCGTCATATCACGCCACGGACGGGGAGGCCTGAAATAGTCTGTCGGACTGTTTTTGATCAGGTACCGGTTTGCGAGGGTATCCACCGGGTCACCGACCATGCTCAGTTCCAGGTAAACGCTGTCTGGCTCGGCGCCTGGCAAGTCGATGGTCAGGTAATCAATGGCGCTGACGAACGCCAGACCCGAGCGACTATTATCAGGCGCCTGATTAGAACTGCTTTGCATGGTGACCCGAGGCGTATAGAGGATGAGATACAAACGGTCGAGTTCGTCCTGTTGAGCTTTCGGGGCGATGGGATCAAGGTCAATAGCCCGCGCCTTCGACCAACAGCAGTTGTTCAGAAAGTTTTGCAGCAGCGTTTTCTCGAAGAGCCAGGCTGTCAAGTACAGTGCGCCGAACCCCAAAATGATCCAGTTCAACGGCCCCATGTAGAGCGTGTAGCGCAAGATGGCGACTTCCGCAGTTATTGAACCTGCCAAGGCGTGGGCGGTGTAGCCAAGCCCTAACATCGCTTGGGCGCCGAAGGCTGCAACCTGTCCTCCGACCGCGATCTGACGCATCTTCAGCCAAGGATCGACTCGGTTTTGGGCGCTCTCGATCTGTACTTGCAAAGACTTGAACTCTGAAAATGCTGCACCGGCAGATAGCAGACCAATCACCCCACCAAACAACGTAAGCGCCGGCGCCGCAGATGAACGAATAAAAAACCGATCCCTCCCCAACCCCATCCGCACCTGACTATCCACCACCGCCACCAACGCCGCCGCCCCATACAAACTCGCCGACACCGTGTCATTCACTCGCCGGGCATCCATCCCCTCCAGCACCCCGGCCTCGCTCAAATAGTTCTGCACATTCACCACGTTCACCAACAACGCCGCCAACGGCACCACTCCCCCGCTGTTGACCACCACGGGCGAATTCACAATCCGCTCCACCCGCCCAACCCCAATGGCTTTCCCCGTCTTGTTCACCCATTCACCCAACGCCTCGGCCCGTTGCCCGAACAACTTCCACACCTGCCGCGTGCCCTCGGTCACGAACTGCAAACGGCTTTCTCCGCCCAACCTCGCGGCAAGAAAAATGCTCATCCACGAGGCACTGAAACCTTTGTCACTCTTGAGCAACAGCAACGCTGCACCCAGTCGATTGACCAGCATATTCCATTGACTGTCGGCCTCGCGGGCCATGGTCGCGATGTCATCCAGCAGCACCACACTCAACGGCGCCAGGGCCTGATGGGTGGCGCTGATGTTGTCGGCGGACAGGGCGGCCATCAACTCGCCAAGGCGCGAGGCGTTGTTGACTGCGGCCTCAAGCGACGGTGTCCAGGCGTTGAACAGTTGCCGGAGTGCGCCACCGTCGGCGGCGCGCACATAGTCGGCGTATTGCTCGGCGCCTAGGGCGCGGAGGCATTGCGCGGTCAGGCAACCGCTGGCGAGTTCGGTCAGCCATTGGCGCGTCGGCAGGTCGTCGTAATCGACAAACCAGGTGCCGCTGGCCGAGCGTTTCAGGTACACGCCACGGTCGGCGAACAACGCCGTGTGGCGTTGTTCGAGTTGTTGGAAGTGGCCGGCGGCGGTGTCGGTGAACCATGTGTCCATGGCATCGAGGTCGATGTACTTGCCGACCTTGGCGCTGAATGCGTGATTGTTGAGGTTGGCGTGTTTTTCCGCGCGGTATTGCCGAACCACTTCCTCCGCTTCGTAGTACAGATCGGCCGGAATAAACGCCCGCACCGGGCCGACAATGGCTGCGATACGCGCATCACGGGCGGCCGCTTCGGCCTGGGTCGGCCGACCGCCGTATTGACGATCCCGGGTTTCAACCCTGAGTTCCTCATTCAGCCGATCCTGGGTGTCGAGCATGATCTGGCCCTGCTCGGGCGTGAGGCTGATGTCGCGATCCTTGTAGCGATAACTGAGATTACCGGCCAGTTCGGCGCCATCCTCGCTGATCAAGCTGCGCACAAAGCCGCCGATGCTCAGGCGCAGATTGTTTTCGCCGAGCCATTTTTCGTGGCCGGCTTCCAGCCATTCCTGTTCGTGGTTGATGTCGCGCAACACACCCAAGTCATCGTCCAGACAGGCGAAGACGGCGAACAATCCCTCTCTTTGCGCTTTGGCGTTTTCCAGCCAATCCCGCGTGCCCTGCCCGTCCCATGACTCGGCGCTCCATTCGCCCGGCGGCTCGTCGCTGGCGTCAGGATGTTGATCGAGAACCTTGTGACGCTCGCGGATACGGTGCTTGGCGTCTGTGTAGGCTTTGATGTTGGATGGAGTGGGGTCGTCTAACAGCGTTGCGCCAAGGGCGTCGGTGTCCTCGGCGTTTTTTTGCTGATCGGCTTTCATCGACCGGGCGTAGGTGTCGGGGATCAGTTCGGCCAAGACCTCATCGCACTTGTCCAACGGCGGACAGTGCGGAGCTTGTAACTCATCGGCCACCGTGCGCAGGGCAATGTGGCGCATGTGCTGACTGCGTTTGGCGCTGCTGTCGCTCAGTGACTGGCAGTGCTCGACGTTCAAGGGGAATTCGCTGTAAAGCATCCAGGCGTCGTGGATTTTTTGCAGCGCCAGGCCCGTGAGTGTGGCGTCGGCTACCGGAGTGGCCGCCGCGTCCAGCGCCTGTTCCTGCAACAACCCCTGCGGCGAAATAGCAAAACGCTTGACCGGCCCCTGATGCTGCCAGAGGTACACAAACCCTGCGCGCAAACGACGTGCTGCCATCGGTCGGCTCTGCGGCGTAATACCGGGAACGCAACAAGCGTGTTCAGCCTTTTCGTGCGCCAGCGCGTAACGCACCGGCACCACAAACAGTTCGGGCTGACTGGCGGGACACGGATGCACCGTGCAACTGATATCAGCGTGTGGCTGGGCTTTGGCCTCGCGTTCGGCCTGAGCGGCCTCGTCGACCATGGCCAGTTTTTCGGCGCTCATCGGGCGAAGTCCTTGTCGGTCAGCAATTGGTGCGTCAATGCGCTGTTGAGGTTGTCCAGACGCTGGCGCGGCAGGAGTCCGGGTTCGACCAGTAACTGCCTGTATGCACCGTGCTCCGGGCCATCGGGAAAGTCCGCGCCCAGTAATGCGTAGAAACGCGCCCAGATAAGGACTTCATCGACGGCACTGAAACCGCCGCGTGCAGCACTGGCCTGACAGTCCATGGCCCATTGCTGCAGAGCAGTCGAATCCATTGAGTTGAGGTATGTGGCGAAATAGCGTTGACCGTGTTCGATCAACTGCCGGGCGAAAGACTGACGCTTGGCCGCGTTAAGGTGATCGAGTTGTTCCGCCGTCAGCACCAGCCAAGGCTTCTGCGCATACGGGATCGCGGGGTGCTCGGTTTGCTGATGAATCTGTAAACCCGGCAGACGAATCAGCCGCATCGGCCCCATCAATCGATCACGCTCAGGCGCGGGCAAATCCTTCAGCCACAACGCGGTAATACGCGGGTCATAGAAACGAAAGAAAACCGTCGCAGCCCCGTCGACCCGCGCGTGGATCAGGCTGCGCACATGCGCCAACACTTGATCTTCGTCGGCCTCAGACTCCAGCCAGATGCCCGCCGTTGCACTCCACTCCTGCCAAAAAACCGTTGCCAACGGGCTATCGGGGGTCACACCGATCAGCACGGGGCCGGCCTTGTCCAAAGCGCTGTAGGCGGTACGTTGATAAAGCGAGTGAACAGGCGTGCCGCCCGTCAGCTCGAACAGGCGATCCGAAAGTTTTTCGATCTGGATTCGATCCAGCAACAGATAAGCCCGGCTCATGCGTTCACCTGCGCCAGTTTTTCGCACGCGGCGCAGACTGAAGCGGCTTGCTCTGCGGCCTGAGCCAGCGCGGCTATTTGCGTGGTGATGGACAGCGCGATCAGCGCCTGTGGATCTTCGGGCGCTGCCGCCAACGCTGTCTGCGCCGTGACACCCACCACTGGCGCGCCGCCCTCGACGATAGCGACGCTGCTGAAGATCCCTCCCGAATTGATCACGATGTGATGGCCGCCCGCCGTCAGCGTCAGGCTTGTCCCGGCATCAATCACCACTTGGCTCGCGGT
>NZ_JAIHLQ010000033.1 GCF_019733355.1 Pseudomonas baetica
AGCCCGCTCCCACATTTGGAATGCGTTCCCCTGTGGGAGCGGGCTTGCTCGCGAAAAGGCCATCACAGGCTCGGCAAAAGCTTGGCTGGAACCAGCTCGCTCAAGCAACGCGATGCCAACAACTCAGTCGCGGCATTGATGTCCGGCGCAAAGAACCGATCTTTCTCATAGAACGGCACTTCCTTACGCAAAATCGCCCGGGCCTGTTCCAACTTCGCCGAGGTTTTCAGACCGTTACGCAAGTCCAGCCCCTGGGCCGCCGCCAGCCATTCCACCGCGAGAATCCCACGGGTATTCTCGGCCATTTCCCACAGACGCTTGCCGGCCGCCGGGGCCATCGAGACGTGGTCTTCCTGGTTGGCCGAAGTTGGCAGGCTGTCCACCGAGTGCGGATGGGACAGCGCCTTGTTTTCGCTGGCCAGTGCCGCCGCCGTCACTTGGGCGATCATGAAGCCAGAGTTCACGCCGCCATTGGCCACCAGGAACGGCGGCAGTTGCGACATGTGCTTGTCCATCATCAGCGAGATGCGGCGTTCGCTCAGCGAGCCGATTTCAGCGATGGCCAGGGCCATGTTGTCAGCGGCCATGGCCACCGGTTCGGCGTGGAAGTTACCGCCGGAAATCACATCGCCTTCAGCGGCGAACACCAACGGGTTATCCGACACGGCGTTGGCTTCGATCGCCAGCACTTCAGCCGCTTGACGGAACTGGGTCAGGCACGCGCCCATGACTTGCGGCTGGCAGCGCAGCGAGTAAGGGTCTTGAACCTTTTCACAGTTCTGGTGCGAGTCGGACACTTCGCTGCGCTCACCGAGCAGATCACGGTAAGCGGCAGCCGCGTCGATCTGGCCTTTCTGGCCACGGGCGGCGTGGATACGCGCGTCGAACGGCGAGCGCGAGCCGAGCACCGCTTCAACCGTCAAACCGCCCAGCGCCAGGGCGCCAGCGAACAGGTCTTCACCTTCAAACAGACCGCGCAACGCATACGCAGTAGACACCTGAGTACCGTTAAGCAGCGCCAGACCTTCCTTCGCCGCCAACGTAAGCGGTGTCAGACCGGCGACTTTCAGCGCTTCGGTCGCCTCCATCCACTCGCCCTTGTACCGTGCCTTGCCCTCGCCCAGCAGCACCAGCGACATGTGCGCCAATGGCGCCAGATCGCCTGAAGCCCCGACCGAACCTTTCAGCGGAATGTGCGGATAAACCTCGGCGTTGATCAGCGCGATCAGCGCATCGATCACCACACGGCGGATGCCGGAGAAACCACGGCTGAGGCTGTTGACCTTGAGCACCATAACCAGCCGCACCAGCGCATCGCTGATCGGCTCACCGACACCGGCGGCGTGGGACAACACCAGCGAACGCTGAAGGTTTTCCAGGTCTTCGCTGGCGATGCGGGTCGAGGCCAGCAGGCCGAAACCGGTGTTGATGCCGTAGGCCGTGCGGTTCTCGGCGAGGATCTGCTCGACGCAGGCGACGCTGGCTTCGATCTGTGCCGAGGCGCTGTTGTCGAGGCTCAGCTTGACCGGGTTTTGAAAAACGTCACGCAATTGGGCCAGGCTCAGTTGGCCGGGGATCAGGTTTAGCGCAGTCATTTAAATGCTCCTTTTGAGAGTTTGTTATTAACTACCAGTCGCTCCGGAGCATTCCGTTATCCGTCGTTTCTCGTCTTTTGGGCGATCCACGCCTTGGCACGCTGGTATGGGTAATGGTCAGTGCAAATTCGGTAATACGTTGTGCAGCAAATTCGTGTCCTTCAAAACGCTCGCAGCCGCGGCGATATCCGGCGCCAGCCAGCGGTCCTGATCGTAGGCCGGGACTTTCTCACGCAGCAGTCGCCACGCGATATCAGTGCCCGCGCCAAAGCGCTGCTCCTTGAGGAATTCAAACGCTTGCGCCGCCAGCAGATATTCGATGGCGAGGATCTGCGTGCAGTTTTCCAGGGCGCGATGCAGCTTCAGCGCAGCGTTGGTGCCCATGCTCAGGTGGTCTTCCTGCAAGCCTGAGGTGATGTAGTTGTCGAGCACCGCCGGTTGCGCCAATTGACGGTTTTCGGCGCACAGCGACGCGGCGACGTATTGCACGATCATCATCCCCGAGTTCACCCCCGGGTTGGCCACCAGAAACGCCGGCAAACCACTGACGTGCGGGTTGACCAGACGATCGAGACGACGCTCGGCAATCGAGCCGATTTCGGCCACGGCAATCGCCAGCAAATCCGCGGCCATCGCCACCGACTGACCGTGCGGGTTGGCCTGGGACATGACCCGGAAATCGTCCGGCGTACCCAGTAGCAGGGGGTTGTCGGTGCAGCCGTTGAGTTCGGCTTCGACCTGTTTGGTTGCGTGTTGCAACTGATCGCGAGCGGCGCCATGCACCTGCGGGATCGAACGGATGCTCAAGGCGTCCTGAGTGCGAATGCCTTTGTTTGAGGCGATCACTTCACTGCCATCCAGTAACGCGCGCAGATTGACGCCAACCTGCTGCATGCCCGGGTGCGGCTTGAGCGCGATGATCTCGGCATCGAACGCCGCAATCTGTCCGCGCTGGGCTTCGAAACTCATCGCGCCGATCACGTCGGCCCATTGCACCAGACGCGTGGCATCGGCAATCGCCAGGCAACTGAGGCCGGTCATGCACGGCGTGCCGTTGACCAGGCACAAACCGTCCTTCGCCCCCAGTTGCACCGGTTGCAGCCCCTCTTCAGCCAACGCCTGTTGCGCAGCAACGATCTGCCCTCGATAGCTGACATTGCCCACGCCCAGCAGCGCAATGCCGATGTGCGCCATGTGGGTCAGGTAACCCACCGAGCCTTGCGACGGCACTTGCGGGGTGATGCCGCGATTGAGCAGCGTCAGCAGTGCTTCGACCACCCGGCGATGCAGGCCGGACTTGCCTTGGCTGAAGTTGCGGACCGCCGCGCAGATGATCGCGCGGGTCTGTTCGTCAGGCAGTACCGGGCCAACGCCGCAGGCGTGGCTGAGCAAGGTGTTGCGCGACAACTGGCTGAGTTGTTCGTCTTTGAGCGAGACGTTGGACAACCCGCCCAGACCGGTATTGACGCCATAAGCGCGCTCACCGCTGACGACGATGCGCTGGACGATGGCCTGGGCGTTTTCGATGCGCGCCCAGGTCTCGCTCGACAGCTCAAGTTGTGCGCCGTGCCGGGCGACGGCGACCACGTCCTGCCAACTCAAAGGGGCGCCGGTGATAACGATTTTTTCAGCCTGGGACATCTAAAACCTCAACCGTAATATTGATGCAGCTTTACCGACGCCTTCGCGAGCAAGCCCGCTCCCACAGGGGACGCATTCCAAATGTGGGAGCGGGCTTGCTCGCGAAGGGGCCGGACCAGCCAACACAAAACTGCCTAAACCACCGCCGCCCGCCGCTGCACGAAGCGGTCGACATACTCGTCCGCCGGCGAGTGCAGGATCTCGCGTGGCGTGCCGACCTGAATCAGCTTGCCGTCCTTGAGAATTGCAATGCGATTCCCGATGCGCACGGCCTCGTCGAGGTCGTGGGTGATGAAGACGATGGTCTTGTGCAGGGTCTTTTGCAGCTCCAGCAACTGGTCCTGCATCTCGGCGCGGATCAGCGGATCGAGGGCGCTGAATGCTTCGTCCATGAGGATGATGTCGGTGTCCGCCGCCAACGCGCGGGCCAGGCCGACACGCTGACGCATGCCGCCGGAAAGCTGATGCGGGTATTTGTTTTCGTAGCCCTTGAGGCCCACGGTGTTGATCCAGTGCAGCGCGCGTTCAGAGCACATCTGCTTGCTCTCGCCGCGCACTTTCAGGCCGTAGGCGACGTTGTCGAGGACGGTCTTGTGCGGCAGCAGGCCGAAGCTCTGGAACACCATGCTGATCTTGTGCCGACGAAATTCGCGCAGGGCATCCATGTCGTATTGCAGGATGTCCACGCCGTCGACCAGGATCGCGCCACTGGTCGGGTCGATCAGGCGATTGAAGTGGCGCACCAGCGTCGATTTGCCGGAACCTGAGAGGCCCATGATCACGAAGATCTCGCCCGTGCCGATGCTCAGCGACAGGTCGTTGACCCCGACCACGCAACCGGTCTCGCTCAGCACCTGATCCTTGGTCTTGCCCTGGCCGACCATGGCCAGTGCATCCTTGGCGCGGTTGCCGAAAATCTTGAAGACGTTTTTGACTTCGATCTTGCTCACGGTTGCGTCGCTCATTTGCTCACCTCATGCCGTGGCCGCCCATACGCTTGGGTAATGCGGTCGATGACCACTGCGAGAATCACGATCGCCAGACCGGCCTCAAGACCGCGCCCGACGTTGAGGGTCTGAATGCCCACCAGTACATCTTCACCCAGACCACGGGCACCGATCATCGAGGCGATCACCACCATCGACAGGGCCATCATGGTGGTCTGGTTGATCCCGGCCATGATGCTCGGCAGGGCCAGCGGCAGTTGCACGCCGAACAGTTGCTGCCAGCGGTTGGCGCCGAAAGCATTGATGGCTTCCATCACCTCGCCGTCGACCTGGCGAATGCCCAGATCGGTCAGGCGAATCAGCGGCGGCGCGGCGTAGATGACGGTCGCGAAAATCGCCGGCACCTTGCCCAGGCCGAACAGCATCAGCACCGGGATCAGGTACACGAAGCTGGGCATGGTTTGCATGATGTCGAGCAGCGGCATCAACACCGAACGCAGGCGATTGCTGCGTGCCGAGAGAATCCCCAGCGGGATGCCGATCAGCACCGAAATGATCGTCGCGACCATCATCAGCGCCAGGGTTTGCATGAGCTTGTCCCACAGGCCGACAGCGCCCACCAGGAACAGCAAACCGACGATCACCGCGGTGGTCGCCACTTTGCGTGTTGCATGCCAGGCCACGGCACCGACGATCGCCAGCATCAACCACCACGGTGCCGCACGCAGCATGCCTTCGAGGTTGACGATGGCCCACAGCAGCGTGTCGGAGATGTGGCGGAACACATCGCCGTAATTGGTCACCAGCGAATCGACCCAACCGTTGACCCAGTCGGCGATGGAAAAGGTAAAGCTTTCGGGAAACATAAGAGACTCTCAATCAAGGGGTTGCGATCAAGCGTCCGACTGCCGATGCCGGCAGCCGGAGAAGCTCAACCTACAAGGCCGCGTCGATTTTCCTGGCGGCGTCGTCGCTCACCCACTTGTGCCAGACTTCAGGATGTTCCTTGAGGAAGATTTTCGCCAGTTTTGGCGACTCGATACGTTCCTTGGCCATGCGCCCCAGATTCTGGTTGAGCAGATCAATTGGCAGGTTGACCTTTTCCAGCACGGCCACCAGTTCCGGGGCTTCGTCGTGGAAGGTTTTCGACAGCCCGACCTTGATACTCACAGTCTTGTCGACACCCGGTTTTTCTTCGAGTTTGACCAGATCAACCTGGCCCATCAGCGGGGTGGGCGACCAGTAGTAGAACAGGATCGGCTCGCCACGCGAGTAGCTCGACAGCACCGCCGCATCCAGCGCCGGGCCGGTGCCCGGACGGAAGTTGGTGTAGCTGCTTTCCAGACCGTAGCTCTTGAGCATTTCGCTGTTGTCCAGCTCGCAGGTCCAGCCAGCCGGGCAGTTGTAGAAACGGCCTTTGGAAGGCTCTTCGGCGTCCTTGAACACGGCGGCGTATTTGCCCAGATCGGCAATGTTTTTCAGGTCAGGGGCTTTGGGCTCAAGCTTGCGCTTGGCATCGCCTTCGACCACATAGCGCGGCACGTACCAGCCTTCAACGGCGCCCACGATCGGCGCGCCGACACCGATGACCTTGCCGGCCTTCTCGGCCTTGTTCCAGACCTCGCTGCGGCCGACCCACTCTTCAGCGAACACTTGAATGTCGTTGCTGCTCAGAGCGTTTTCCATGGTGATGGAGTTGCCCGGCAAGCTATCGGTCTTGCAGTCGTAACCTTTCTCCAGCACCACTTGCAACACGTCGGTCAGCAGCATGCCGCTTTCCCAGTTCAGACCGGCGAATTTCACCGGTTTGCCCGATTCGCACCAGCCGGCCGCCTGGGTGGCGCCGGCACTGGCAAGCAGGCCCATCGAAAGCAGTGTGGTCAGCAGGGTCTTGTTCGATTTCATTGTCGTGACGCTCCTAATCATGAGTTGGGCTTACGGCAGTCAAGAGGCATCCAGCCCTGTTCACGTCCAATCAGGCCTGCGCCGCAGCGCGACTGGCCCTGTTTTTCTCAGGTTGTGCATCGCTGTCCTGCTCGACCGGCAGAATCAGGTGATCGGGCACCGTGCTGTGCCATTTTTTTGCGCACACGTAATAAACGGCGGCGGGCAGCACCAGGCCGATGATCCAGGAAATATCCACGTCGCCGAGGGCGGCCACCAGCGGGCCGGTGAAGAACTTGGTGGAAATGAACGGCAGTTGCACCAGCACACCGAACACATAGACGCTGATACCGAGGACGTTCCAGCGGCCATAGCGACCATTCGGATCGGCCAGCGCCGGCACGTCATAGCGCTCGCGAGTGATGCAGTAGTAGTCGACCAGGTTGATCGCGCTCCAAGGCGTGAAAAACGCCAGCAGGAACAGGATGAAGGACTTGAACGCACCGAGGAACGAGTGCTGACCGAGCAACGCGATCAGCGTTGCCGCACCGACGATGACCACCACGAAAACCAGACGTTGCAAGCGCGAGACCTGCAGATGACCTTTGAAACCACTGATGATGGTCGCGATGCACATGAAGCTGCCGTAGGAGTTCAGCGTCGAGATGGTGACCTTGCCGAACGCGATGCTGAAATACAGCAACGCAGCGGTGGCACCGGTTCCGCCCAGACCGACGATATAAGCCACTTCATGGCCGGCGAACTGGCCGTTGGCCGAAGCCGCAGCGAACACACCAAGGATCATCGCCACTTGTGCGCCAATCACCGAACCGGCGCCCGCAGCGAAAAAAGTTTTCACCGCTGACGTCTTGCTCGGCAGGTAGCGGGAATAGTCAGCCACATAAGGGCCGAAAGCGATCTGCCAGGACGCCGCGAGCGACACCGCCAGCAGAAAACTGCTCCAGCTAAAGTGACGGATTTGCAGGAGTGCACCGACGTCGGTCTGACTCATCAGACGCCAGAACAGAAAGACGAAAGCAATCACGCCAATGACGCTGGCGACACGGCCAATCCAGTGGATCACCCGATACCCCATCACCGTGACCAGCACGATGACACTGGCGAAGATCAGAATGCCGATGCTGTCGCTGACGCCAAACAACTGGCCCAGCGCCTGGCCGGAAAGCACCGTGCCCGTTGCGGTGAAACCCAAGTACATCAGGCACACCAGCACGATCGGGATGGCCGCACCATAAACGCCGAACTGCACGCGGCTGGAAATCATCTGCGGCAGACCCAGTTTCGGCCCTTGCGCCGCATGCAGCGCCATCACCCCGCCGCCCAGCAGTTGACCGATCAACAGACCGATCAACGACCAGAACACATCACCGCCCAGCACCACGGCCAACGCCCCGGTGACAATCGCGGTGATTTGCAGGTTGGCACCCATCCACAGGGTGAATTGGCTAAACAGACGACCGTGTCTTTCCGCTTCCGGGATGTAGTCGATCGAACGCCTTTCGATCAACGGTTTGTTGCCTGCACGATCGGGGTTAACAGCCATGATTCAACCTCTGTGGATTGTTATTCGAGTTCACTGAGCGTCTTGCGTGGGTTGCTTTTGGTGGGAACGGGCTTGCTCGCGAAGGGGTCGGCACATTCGAAACATGTGCTGATTGATCCACCGCATTCGTGAGCAAGCCCACTCCCACCCAAAGCATTTCCCACAGAGTTACGTTTATTGACCGGTAATCATCGGCAGGTTCAGCCCCTGCTCCTTCGCGCAGTCGATGGCGATCTGGTAACCGGCATCGGCATGACGCATGACACCGGTGGCCGGGTCGTTGTGCAGCACGCGGGCGATTCGCTCGGCCGCTTCGTCCGTACCGTCGCAGACAATCACCATGCCCGAGTGCTGCGAGAAGCCCATGCCGACGCCACCGCCGTGGTGCAGGGACACCCAGGTCGCGCCGCTCGCGGTGTTGAGCAGAGCGTTGAGCAGTGGCCAGTCGGACACAGCGTCGGAACCGTCCTGCATCGATTCGGTTTCGCGGTTCGGGCTGGCCACCGAGCCGGAATCGAGGTGGTCACGACCGATCACGATCGGCGCCGACAACTCACCGCTACGGACCATTTCGTTGAATGCCAGACCCAGCTTGGCGCGCAGGCCCAGGCCAACCCAGCAGATACGCGCCGGCAAGCCCTGAAAGCTGATGCGCTCGCGGGCCATGTCCAGCCAGTTGTGCAGGTGGGCGTCGTCCGGGATCAGCTCTTTGACCTTGGCGTCGGTTTTGTAGATGTCCTGCGGATCACCCGACAGGGCCGCCCAACGGAACGGGCCGATGCCACGGCAGAACAGCGGACGGATGTAGGCCGGTACGAAACCCGGGAAGTCGAACGCGTTCTCGACGCCTTCTTCCTGCGCCATCTGTCGGATGTTGTTGCCGTAGTCGAAGGTCGGGATGCCTTGCTTCTGGAATTCCAGCATCGCTTTGACGTGCACTGCCATCGACTGCTTGGCGGCTTTGATCACAGCGGCCGGTTCGGTCTTGGCGCGGGCGCGGTATTCGTCCCAGGTCCAGCCGGCCGGCAGATAGCCGTTGAGTGGATCGTGGGCGCTGGTCTGGTCAGTGACCATGTCTGGACGCACACCGCGTTTGACCAGTTCCGGCAAAATTTCAGCGGCGTTGCCCAGCAGCGCGATGGAGATTGCCTTGCCTTCTTTGGTGTACTTGGCGATGCGCGCCAGGGCGTCGTCGAGGTCAGTGGCTTGCTCGTCGACGTAACGGCTTTTCAGGCGGAAATCGATGCTGACCTGCTGGCATTCGATGTTCAGCGAGCAAGCGCCAGCCAGGGTTGCAGCCAGAGGCTGAGCGCCACCCATGCCGCCCAGACCGGCGGTCAGGACCCACTTGCCGGTGAGGTTGTCGTTGTAATGCTGACGACCGGCCTCAACGAAGGTTTCGTAGGTGCCTTGGACGATGCCTTGGCTGCCGATGTAGATCCAGCTGCCGGCGGTCATCTGGCCGTACATGGCCAGGCCTTTGGCGTCGAGTTCGTTGAAATGCTCCCAGCTCGCCCAGTGCGGGACGAGGTTGGAGTTGGCGATCAGTACGCGCGGGGCGTTGCTGTGAGTCTTGAACACGCCGACCGGCTTGCCGGATTGCACCAGCAGGGTCTCGTCGTCATTCAGGTTGGTCAGGCTCTCGACGATCTTGTCGTAGCACTCCCAGTTACGTGCCGCACGACCGATGCCACCGTAGACCACCAGTTCTTTCGGGTTTTCGGCCACTTGCGGATCAAGGTTGTTCATCAGCATGCGCAGCGGCGCTTCGGTCAGCCAGCTTTTGGCGGTCAGCTTGTTACCGCGTGCGGCACGAATTTCGACGTCACGGTGCTTTGTAAAAGGGGCAGTGGTCATTTTGTTGTCAGTCACGAAAAAGACTCCTCAGCGATCAATTCAAACCAACCCTGGTAGTGGGCAAGCAGCCTGTGCGCTTCAATGCGCGACAAGCGAATCAGTGGACGCTGCGGAGAGTCTCAAGCGACTCATACGCATACGTCTTTACTTGTACATACAAGCATATGCAATCAAGCGGCCAACTTGTTGAAGGGCCGTTCAAGAAACATAGCGGACGAGGTTGGAGGACGCCTGAATCAAGGGTTCTGGCGTGGTTTAAATTTTTTGCGGGGGGTGTTCAGGGCGTTGCGAGATTGTTACGAAAGCGTGGTTTTGCGCCACGCTGGGGCGTTCGGTAACAAGTTGGTGCGCCGGGGAAACAAGAAGTGTGAATACATGGGTGGCGAGGGGATTTATCCCCTCGCCACAGGATGTGTGACCCGATTCAGGTTAGCGTGCCGTCAGTTCGATTACGCAGCAACCGGCATTGACGGAGACTTCTACCAACCCGGTGTTACCGTCCAGTTGCAGGCAATCATGCCGGCCAAGTTGTGCCGTTTCCTCACCGACCGTCACGTGCAGCAACTCACTGACACTGAACACCAGCACCGTCCCCGCCGAGCTGAAAAACCGCTGCGCGCCGTCCAGCCATTGCAAGCGTGCGCTGTAGCGCTGCGGAGCATAGATCAGGTTGAAATCGCGAATCGCCCCACCAAGCAACGTGCAGGACACTTGGCTTTCCCCCCCGAAAGCGAACGGGTCGAGGGGTAACAGAGGCTGGGTGTCGTCACCGTCCACACACAAGGTCATGCCGTCACCCTGCAACACGGTGATCACCCGCTGATAACCGGCGAAGGTCGAAAAACCGCCCGACTCCGCGATATCGGCAATCGACAGGCGCCAGCCAAAACCATCCAGACCGGCACCCGCATCACGGGTGATTTCTTCAGTGCTGCCGCCGCCGTTCTTCCACGGCATGCGCGGGTAGCCTTCGGCGCGTAAAACTTTCAAACCATTCATTTATGAAAGCGTCCTTCCAGACGATGACGAGAACCTGGGTGAATCAGACGCGCAGCCGTCACCGGTTGACGCCCCGACCAGGTGCGGCGGCGAATCAGCAGGCACGGCTCGCCTTTTTCGATCTGCAGCAACTTGCACTCCGACGGTTCGGCAAGAATCGCTTCAACCACATGCTCGCCCTCGGTCAGCGGCGCGACCTGGTTGAGGTAGGCGTAAGGCGTTTGCAGGGTGAAGTCCTGCTTCAAGTATTGCGGGGCGACCAGCGCGTTGACGAAACGGTCTTCGATTTGCACCGGAATGTCGTTTTCGTAATGCACGATCAGCGAGTGAAAGACTTTCTGCCCTTCGCGCATGTCCAGCGCCAGCGCCCGCTCGGAACCGGCGGCCTCTTCTTCAAGGGTGATGACCTGGCAAGTATGGCGATGACCACGGGAGGCGATTTCATCAGCGATGTTGTGCACTTCGAACAGCGCGGACTGGCTCTTCGGTTCGGCGACAAAAGTGCCGACACCTTGCATGCGCACCAGCAGCCCGTCGGCGGTCATCTCGCGCAGCGCGCGGTTGATGGTCATGCGGCTGAAACCGAGCTGATTGACCAGTTCGCTTTCCGACGGCACGCGATAGTGCGGCGGCCAGTTACCGCTGTCGATTTGCTGGGTGATCATCTGTTTGACGCGGGCGTACAAGGGCGCCGGACTGTCGCCCATGTTCGCGGCCAACGGGGAAACTGGAGGCGGAGTCGGCACGGTGAATCCTTGTTCGTCGGTAGAAGTGGCTAGCTTGCCGGAGTTTACCGAGCAGGCAAACGTCTGTATATGTATATACAAATAACACACGATGGGGTGCTGAACCATGTCCGCTTTCTTTGCCGAACGCGCGCTGCTGCCTAACGGATGGGCCAATCATGTACGTCTTGAGGTCAGCGCCGATGGCGTGCTGACCCAAATCCAGGCCGATTCCACCGCAGAGGGCGCTGAACGGCTGAGCGGGCCGTTGCTGCCGGGCATGCCCAATCTGCATTCCCACGCGTTCCAGCGGGCGATGGCCGGACTGGCCGAAGTGGCGGGCAATCCCAACGACAGTTTCTGGACCTGGCGCGACCTGATGTATCGGCTCGTCGGAAAAATCAGCCCGGATCAACTCGGCGTGATCGCCCGCCAGTTGTACATCGAAATGCTCAAGGCCGGTTACACCTCGGTGGCCGAATTTCATTACGTACACCACGACAGCAAGGGTCAGCCGTACGCCGACCCGGCCGAACTGGCGTTGCGCATCAGTCAGGCCGCCAGTGACAGCGGCATCGGCCTGACGCTGCTGCCGGTGCTCTACAGCCATGCTGGTTTTGGCGGCCAGCCCCCGAATGACGGCCAACGCCGCTTCATCAACAGCACCGAAAACTACCTGAAGCTGCAATCGCGTTTGCAGCCGCTGTTGGCGCAGCAAAAGGCGCAATCGCTCGGCCTGTGCTTCCACTCGTTGCGCGCGGTCACCCCGCAGCAAATCAGCGAAGTGCTGGCAGCCAGTGACAAGCAGTGCCCGGTGCACATCCACATCGCCGAGCAGCAAAAGGAAGTCGATGACTGCCTGAGCTGGAGTGGTCGCCGCCCCCTGCAATGGCTCTATGAAAACACCGAAGTCGATCAGCGCTGGTGCCTGGTCCACGCCACTCACGCCAACCCGGAAGAAGTCACGCTGATGGCCAAGAGTCGCGCCATCGCCGGTTTGTGCCTGACCACCGAGGCCAACCTGGGCGACGGGATTTTCCCGGCCGTGGACTTCCTCGCTCAAGGTGGCCGCGTGGGTATCGGCTCTGACAGCCATGTGTCACTCAGCGTGGTGGAAGAATTGCGTTGGCTGGAATACGGTCAGCGTCTGCGTGATCAACGACGCAACCGCTTGTATGGCACGGATCAGCCGATGGTCGGGCGCACGTTGTATGACGCGGCACTGGATGGCGGTGCTCAAGCGCTGGGGCAACCGATCGGGGCGCTGGAAGTCGGTAAGCGGGCGGACTGGATTGTGCTTGATGGCAACGATCCGTACCTGGCGACGGCCAGTGGAGACGGGATTCTGAATCGCTGGTTGTTTGCCGGCGGTGATCGTCAGGTGCGTGACGTGCTGGTTAATGGCCAGTGGGTGGTGCGCGATGGACGGCATGCCGGGGAAGAGGACAGCAGTCGCGCCTTCACCCAGGTCCTGCGCGAACTCTTGGGCTGACACAACGCAAAAAATGTGGGAGCGGGCTTGCTCGCGAAAGCGATGTATCCGTCAACACTTCAGTCGACTGATACGCCCTCTTCGCGAGCAAGCCCGCTCCCACATTTGATAGACGGTGTTGGTTAATTCGAAGTCTTGGCCATCTGCCGGTCCGTGGTGCGCCAGATCAGTCGAGTGGTGTCGTAACCCTGCTGCCGCGCCTTGCTCAGCAGATCCTCACGCACCACGCCGTTGACAGTCGGCGTACGCGACAACAACCACATGTACTTGCGACTCGGGTCGCCGACGATGGCGGTCTTGTAGTCATCGCTGACGTACAACACCCAGTATTCGCCCTTCGCCACACCCGGTATCAGCCGTGAGAACCAGGTGTCGAACTCGACCCACAGCTTGTCGGTCTTGCCCGGCACCTGTGGATAAGCCGTACCCTTGACCTCTTGCCACTCCCAGTCTTTTGTCAGGCAGCGGTTGAACACCCCCATGTTGCCGTCGGGCTGAAGGGTGTAGCGAGCTTCGGATTGCGCGCAATGGCGCTGGAAATACATCGGCAAGCGCGCCAGTTCATACCAGGTGCCTTGGTAACGCTTGAGATTGACGCTGTTGACGGTTTTCGGCGCCAAAGGGTCCACGCCGGACGTGGCGCAGCCGGCCAGTACCAGGCCGGCAAAAAGGATTAGCAATAACCGCTTCATTCTTCTTCTCCGTGGGCGCGAAGCCCCGGTTTACTTCAGGCCTTGGCCGGAAAACATCAGCACTTTGTCACCGGCGTACTGCACGCTGATAAAGCTGTTCTTGTCGCCCCAGGTGCAACTGGACATGCCGAGCGCGCCCGAGCAATCGGTGGGTTTGCCGAGCAAGGTTTCAACCTCGGCCTTGGCCATGCCGGCCGAAAGCTTGGCATAGTTTTCCTGATTGACCTTGCTGCATGCGGCCAACAGCACGCAAAACGACAGCAGGGCGATAGATCGCAGCGACATGGTGTAACTCCTGAAACGAGGGGGGGATGGCAGGGTGCCAACCAGAAGCTTAGAAGAGAAAACCTGCTTCTGGTTCCGTGAGCGAACGGCTATTTATTAGCCCGCCCGTCTGGCTTTTGCCTTTAAATCAGAGACTTTGTAAGGCTATTGAGCATTTCGTCGCCTTTCATCAAAGCCGCCTAATCTTTGGCGCGCAGCGGTCGAAATAAGAGCAGCGCAAAGCCCCCAAGTGTGGCAAATTGCCGCCCTTTCTTGACCAGCCCCTTCGCGGTAGTTCATTCGATGACCAGAAACCTGAAATTCAGCCACAAAATCTTGTTGGCTGCCGCCCTCGTGGTGGCCATTGCGTTCGCCTGTTTCATCTTTTTCAATGACTATCGACAACGCGAAGCCCTGGGCAGCAGCACCGAAGCAACAATGCAGGAGCTGGGCAGCCTGACCACCAGCAACATCCAGACCTGGCTGGAAAGCCGCATTCAGTTGCTGCAATCGCTTTCCCAGCAAGTAGCCATCGACGGTAACGCCCCGGCCAGCCTGAAACGCATCATCGACCTGCCGGCCTACACCGGTAATTTCCAGCTCAGCTACTTTGGTGGTGCGGATGGCGTGATGTTCTCCGTGCCTGCCGGCAATCGCGCGCCGGATTACGACCCGCGCGCCCGTGGCTGGTACAAAGCGGCCGACAGTGCGCAGCAAACCATCGTCACCGAACCGTACATCGCCGCCTCGTCGGGCAAACTGGTCATCACTGTTGCCACCCCGGTGCAGCGCCAAGGCCAGATGATTGGCGTCGCCGGTGCCGATATCGATCTGAGCAGCGTCAGCGCAATCATCAACTCGCTGAATTTCGGCGGCCATGGTCACGCGTTTATCGTCAGCGCCGATGGCAAGATCCTGATCCACCCGGACAGCAAACTGGTGCTCAAGACCCTCGCCGAGGCCTATCCGAACGGTGCGCCAAACGTCAGCCCCGGTTTGAAGGAAGTCGAGTTCGGCGGCAAGACGCAGTTGATCTCCTTCACTCACGTCAATGGCGTGCCATCGGCTGACTGGTACGTGGCGCTGGTGCTGGATAAAGACACCGCGTTCGCGATGCTCAGCGAATTCCGCACCTCGGCACTGATCGCCATGGTCATCGCCGTGGTGATCATCATCGCGCTGCTTGGCATGCTGATCCGTGTACTGATGCAACCACTGCTGACCATGGGCCGCGCCATGCACGACATCGCCGAAGGCGAAGGCGACCTGACCAAACGTCTGGTGATCCACGGCAACGATGAGTTCGGCGCGCTGGGCACATCGTTCAACCGTTTCGTCGAACGTATCCATACTTCGATCCGCGAAGTGGCCTCCGCGACCGGCCAGGTCAATGAAGTCGCCCTGCGGGTGGTCGCCGCGTCGAACTCTTCGATGTACAACTCCGATCAGCAAGCGAGCCGTACCAACAGCGTCGCCGCCGCGATCAACCAACTCGGAGCCGCCGCCCAGGAAATCGCCCAGAATGCCGCCCTCGCCTCGCAGCACTCCAGCGATGCGCGCAGCCTGGCCGTCGACGGTCAGCAGGTGGTGGATAAAACCATCCACGCCATGCAGCAGTTGTCGGCGAAGATCAGCGACTCCTGCGGCAACATCGAAACCCTGAACAGCAATACGGTGAACATCGGCCAGATTCTGGAGGTGATCACCAGCATTTCGCAGCAGACCAACCTGCTCGCGCTCAACGCCGCGATCGAAGCGGCCCGTGCGGGTGAGGCCGGGCGTGGTTTCGCCGTGGTCGCGGATGAAGTGCGCAACCTCGCACACCGCACTCAGGATTCGGCGCAGCAAGTGCAGGGCATGATCGAAGAGCTGCAAGTCGGCGCCCGTCAGGCCGTCAACATCATGACCGAGAGCCAGCGAGAGAGCGAAAGCAGCGTCGGCATCGCCAACCAGGCCGGCGAGCGCCTGGGCAGCGTGACCCAACGCATTGGCGAGATCGACGGAATGAACCAGTCGGTGGCGACCGCGACTGAAGAGCAGACGGCTGTGGTCGAGTCGATCAACGTCGACATCAACGAGATCAACACGCTGAATCAGGAAGGAGTAGAGAACTTGCAGGCGACGTTGCGGGCGTGCTCGGATCTGGAACAGCAAGCGGCGCGTCTCAAGCAATTGGTCGGCAGCTTCCGCATTTAAAGCGCTGCCACTGGCCCCTTCGCGAGCAGGCTCGCTCCCACATTGGAATGCATTTCAACTGTGGGAGCGAGCCTGCTCGCGAAGAGGGATTGAGTCGCGATGAAGATTTAGAACCCTGACCCCGGCCCAGACAGAAACTCCAATTCTTCAGCCGTAGACGCCCTTCCCAAC
This sequence comes from Pseudomonas baetica, assembly GCF_019733355.1. Lineage (GTDB taxonomy): Bacteria > Pseudomonadota > Gammaproteobacteria > Pseudomonadales > Pseudomonadaceae > Aquipseudomonas > Aquipseudomonas baetica_A. The sequence goes on from NZ_JAIHLQ010000033.1 coordinate 16,028, forward strand.
ACCGCATTGCGATGCGGAAACCGTCCAAACCTTGCAATCACTTTCTGATGCCGCTCGGCATAATCCAGATTGTCGGCAAACACCGCACGCTCTGCCTCCGGCTGTTCAGCCACCAATTCGATAAGCCGCGAAACCGCTTCGTTCTGCACCGCGAGGTTTTCGCAGTGTTCGAACACCAGATAGATGAATACCCGTTGAATCGGCTTCAGTTGCCGGTCGAAATCCGCAGCAATGCCTTGCGCGACGAATTTCTGCGCGCGCAGATCACCAGAGAACGCTTTGGGAGAATCGCGATAGATCATTCGCGGCAGTTGATCGAGCAACAGCACCACCGCTAGCCAACCTTCGGGACATTGCGTCCACTCGGTCAGTTCGCCCGCCAGGGCCTGATCGACAAAGACCCCGAACCGCTCACGCGCTTCGAGGTCTTGACTGTCTTTCTTGCCGAACCACAGCTTGCTCTTGTCAGCCGAAACCTCGTCCGGTGATTCGGCGTGACCGAACCACCAATCGAGCAACGGCTGCCAAGGCGCGTTCATGGCTTAAGCCTTGTGGTAGGCCGTGGCGCGTGCGACTTCTTCTTTCGAACCGAGGAACACCGCAACACGCTGGTGCAGACCTTCCGGCTGAATGTCGAGGATACGCTGGTGGCCGTCGGTGGACGCGCCGCCCGCTTGTTCCACCAGGAACGACATCGGGTTGGCTTCGTACATCAGACGCAATTTGCCTGGTTTGGACGGCTCGCGGCTGTCACGCGGGTACATGAACAGACCGCCACGGGTCAGGATGCGGTGCACGTCGGCAACCATCGCCGCGACCCAACGCATGTTGTAGTTCTTTTTCAGTGGACCATCTTCGCCGGCCAGCAACTCGTCGACGTAGCGCTGCACCGGGGCTTCCCAGTGACGCTGGTTGGACATGTTGATGGCGAACTCCTGAGTAGACTCAGGAATGGTGATGTCTTCGTGGGTCAGGACGAAGCTGCCCATTTCGCGGTCCAGGGTGAAGCCTTTGACGCCGTCGCCCAGGGTCAGGACCAGCATGGTCTGCGGCCCGTAGATCGCGTAACCGGCAGCGACCTGCTCGGTGCCAGGCTGCAGGAAAGCTTTTTCGTTCAGCGCTTCGTTCTGGCTCAGGTATTCGTTCGGGCAACGCAATACCGAGAAAATGGTACCGACCGGGGCGTTGATGTCGATGTTCGACGAACCGTCCAGTGGGTCGAACACCAGCAGGTAGGCGCCTTTGGGGTACTTGCCCGGGATCTGGTAGGCGTTGTCCATTTCTTCGGACGCCATGCCGGCCAGGTGACCGCCCCATTCATTGGCTTCGAGCAGGATCTCGTTGGAGATCACATCGAGCTTCTTCTGCACTTCGCCTTGCACGTTTTCAGTGCCCATGCTGCCCAGAACACCGCCCAGGGCGCCTTTGGACACGGCGTGGCTGATTTCCTTACAGGCACGCGCCACCACTTCGATCAGGAAGCGCAGATCGGCAGGAGTGTTGTTGCTGCGGGTCTGCTCAATCAAATAGCGACTCAAGGTAACGCGGGACATGGACGGCTCCGGTGGAATGGTGGGCTGAAAACCCGCGCAGTTTACAGGGAGTCTGAAAACGTAGCGAGCAAAGACGCCCGGTAACGTGCGTTGGGGTTCAATTGCATCTATCAGACGTGATCGGGCCCGGAGAGTTCAGGCACCGGATTTAGCGTAGTTGGAAACGGGATGGATGGTAGCTCGGGATTCTTGTCGACCGATTGGCCGTCTTCGCGAGCCAGCTCGCTCCCACAAAAGATCTCCCTTGAATACGGACTTGTGTCCACTGAAGATCAACTGTGGGAGCGGGCTTGCTCGCGAATGGCGCGCAGCGCCAGCCATTCTCAGGAGTTGGCAGGAGGCTTGCGCAGCAAACTCGCCGCCATCACCCCGAGGAACACCACACTCAACAACAACACCGCCCACAGCCCCAACTTCTTCCAGTTGGTTTCAACGACTGCCGTAGTGGCTGTTGTCGAGGCGGGCGTGTTGATGGCTTCGCCCTCTACCGTCGCCTTACCCAACGTCGCCAGTTTCTGCGGTTTGAAATCGGGAATCAGCGTAGCCAGCGGCAGGTTCGCCGTTTTCACCGTCGGATTGCCCAGCGCCAGGCTGTAAGGCCCTGCGCCACGCGCCAGAAAGATCACCTGCGTCGCCCGCACTGCGTATTTCAAGCTCGGCGCCTGCTCTCCCAAGCCGCCGCCGCGCTCATCTACGGTCAGTTTCAACTGCTGAACGGTCTGCCCGTAAAGCGACATTTCGTTCTGCACCACGTCCTGATCATTCTGTGTCAGGCGATACAGCAAGCCACTGCTCAACGTCTGCCACGGCAGGCTACTCTCGCGCCGTCCCGCCAACGTCACCGGTGCCAGGCTGTTCGGCTCTTTGAGTTCAACCTGCACCCGTTCGACGTTCAGCCCCATCGGCAACTGCCAGGTGTATTCCCCGGCCTTGGTGCTGCTGCCAGCCAATGCCTGAGACCAGACCAACGGCAGCGGTAGATTGCGCGGGTCGCTGCTTTTCACTTGCGCCAACGTCAGGTTCGGCGCCGAACTCGGTGAATCCCACAGCAAGCGCACATAGCGCGCCGATTGCCCCGGCAACGTCACGTCGTGCTGTTCGATGCGCTCATCGGAAAAGGTCAGGCGCGCCACTTGGCCTTCGCCCCACGGCTGCCAGTGCTGCAAGTCGTCACTGGCCTCAATGCTGAAGCGCTGGAAGCCGTCGCGTTCGCTGGTCCAGTCGAGAATCAATTGCTGCAACGGCGCCTTGATCGCACTCGCGTCGAGCAACCACCCGCGCAGCACTTCTTCGCCCGCCTCTAATTGGCTGGACGGCTGCACCTCGACCAGCGTGCCGTTGGTGGTCGATTGCACGCGCACGTTCGGTGCGTGCTCCGAGGCGTCGGCGGCGTTGTACAGCGGGAACCACTTCACGTCATGCAACTGCCCGTCGTCGCGGGTCTGCGCCGACTCGCGGGCCAAGGCGTAAGCCTGCGGTTCGCCGGCGGCATTGAATACGCGCAGATCGCTGAGATCGGTCTGGCGCGCCTGCAATTGCACATTCAGCGGCAGTTCGAGGCGATACCACGGGCCAGCCCCAGTCACTGAGAGCGGCACCTGCGTGGTGAAGTCCGCCGGTTTTTCCTGGGCGCCGGCAGTCATCACCACGCCCAACGCCAACCAACCCAGATTCAGCATACGACTCAAGATGAAACTCCTTCGGTGTTCGGGGTCGGTTTGTCCGCCACCGGGTCAGCTTCGGTGCGTTTGGGCGGCAGCGGCGCGAAGTAGCCGACCACCAGCAGCAACACGCCAACGCCGATAAACGAGACGATCCGGGCGAGGCCGCCACGGTTGCTCAATTCGACAAAAATCAGTTTGGCCACCACCAGCGCAATCAGCGCCGCGCCGATCAGCCACACTTCGCGGCGATGACGCAGATGCCCGCCGATCATCAGTCCCAGCGCCATCAGCGTCCAGACAATGGACAACCCCGCCTGCACCAGCATCGACGCCAGCAACTGATCGAGTTCGAACGGGATCCCGGCCCAATGATGTGCGGCGCGAGTCACCAACGCGGTGCAGAAGGCGAACAGCGAAACTCCGGCGATCAGTTGCGTGGCGTAATCGGCGTAGTCCTGTCGGATCGACAACTGCGACACCGTGCTGCGCGACCAGACATAAACGCCGAACAGCGCAAACAGCAGGCCCAGTTCCAGTGGGTTGAGCAGCGGCACGTAAGGCAGCGGTTCGGCGTTGCCATCGCTGATCCCGTTGGCCAGCCAGAACCAGCCGAGCATCAACACCGCCAACGGTGCAGCGGCGTACAAGCGGTATTGACGGGCAAACGCGGCGACGGGCCACGGCCAATTGCGCGGTGCGGCCGCCAGCAACAGATACAGGCTCGGCAAAATCGCCCAGCCCAACCAACGCCAAGCGTTGTATTGCTCGGACAACAGCAGCAAGCCGTAGCGCAGTTCCAGCGCCAGCACGCCGATCAATAGCCAGCAGCCCAGCACATGCGCAGTGCTCAAGGCCCGCGCCGACAGCATCGGCGCCAAGCGCCGCAAGCTGAGGAAATGCACCGCGAACACCACAGCCCACGCCAGCCAGCCGACGTCTGCCGCCGGGTGATAACGCGAATGCCAAGCCGTGAGCAAAACCAGCCCGGCGGCCGGCATCAACAAGGTGCACAGCAAACCCAGCGCCGGCCATTTCAAGCGCAGTGACAGCAGCGTCCACAATGCCACACTCAGTGCCGCGACCAGCAACAGCAGAGAGTCTTCAAGATTCACTGGCGCAAAGCCCAGCACTTCATTGACCCACGCGAACGTCCACCAACCGGCGCCCCACACCAGCAACACCTCGGACAAACGCTGCAAACTCAACACATCAAACGCCGACGCGTGATGACCCAGTTGCAGGCGCCAAGCGCCGATCATCGCGGCCAGGCTCAGCACCAACGGCGTCCAGAATCCGCCGTGCGCCAACGGCTTGTAACCTTCACTGGCCAACGGCCCAAACCACTCGGAACCGGCGAGCAAAAACGCCGCGCCGCCGATCACCTGCAACAGCAGACCGAAGACAAAACTCACCCGCTGCTTGAGGTACAGGCTCAGCCAGATGATCAACAAACCACTGGCCGCCCACACTGCGCTCGCGGTCTGCCACGGCAGGACAAACAGCACCGCCAGATTGATCAGCACCAGACCGGCCAGCAACACCACCGACAAGCCGCGCAGCAGACGCACATCGGCGCGCACCATCTCATCGCGAGCGGCCAGCAACATGCCGGCGATCAAGGCCAGCCCGATCAAAGAGGCACTGAGCAAACCGCTCCAGCCGGCGCTGAAAACCGCGGCCGAATCTACGCCCCCGCCTTGCAAGCGCAGCAGGAACAACGCGCCGCCCAGCAGTTGCACGGCAAACGCCGTGAACAGGAACGTGCGCGATTGCAGGCGCAGACCGACGAACAACGTCGCCAGACCGGCCAGCGCCCAACTGATCGCCGTGCCCTGAATGAAGAAGTACAGCGGCGCCAGCAGGTAAAGGCACGTCAGGCCCAGGCACGCCAGCACCGGCAGGCCATGGCGCTCCCAAGGCGAGGCCTGTTCCGGCGTGGCTTTGCGCAGTTGATAGAAGCTGAACAACAACGCGACGCCGAGCATCAGCGCACCTAACGGTGCCCCATCGAGCAGACTGCTCTCGCCGATGCGCAACTGACTGAGGAACGCCAGCGCCGACCCCAGTTGCAACAGCAAAGCAAAGGCCCGGGCGAATGGGCGATGCTGACGCAAGCCGAGCCAGAAAATCCCCGCGCCCTCCACTGCCCACGCCGCAGACGTCCAACGTGCATCGAGCCCGAGCGGAATCGCCAGACTGGCAAAAATCACCCCCAGCGCCAGACAGGTTTCGCCCAGCAGCACGGCACGCCCGGCCATCAACACTTTGGCCAGGCCCATGTAGATAATGCCCAGTGCAAGGGCGCTGAATGCCGCAGCGAATTCCAGATGCTGCACCAGCGCAAACTGCAAACCAAAGCCGACAATCGGCGGGCCGAACAGCATCGTCCCATCGACGTAATCACCCTTGCGCGCCGACCAGTGCAGCAGCGCCTCACGGTCTCCGTCTGCCGGAGCATCAGGCATGTCGAGTAGTTTTCGGCGGGCGAACAACAAGCCAATGGCCAGGTACATCAAGAAGAACAGAATCAGAAACGGCTCGGTGCTCCACAAAAGCTGCGGCGCATAAGAACGCAGCCCCCAGGCGAAACCGATGCCAAAGGTGCCAACAAAGCCAATCAGGTTGAGCAGGCGCCAAGCCTTGAACCAGGCGATGGCGAGGATGCCGGCGTTGAGCAGCGCGAAATAACTGAACAGCGCGACATGGTTGCCAGCGCCGGTCGAAGTCAGAATCGGTGCAGCGAAACCGCCGAGCGCGGCGACACACGCCAGCGCCAGGGCGTCCTGGGTAATCGCCAGAATCGCCGAGAACACCGTCACCGCCACCAACAAGCCCAGCGCGGCGGACGGCTCCAGCAACGGATGCAGGCGCATCGCCGCAAACACTGTCAGGTACAACACCGCGATGCCGGTGCCTTGCAGCATCAACGCATAACTGCTGTTGCGGTGCCGCAGCCACCAGCCCAGCGCCAGCAAGCCCAGTGCCGCGGCAGCGACCCCGGCGTAACGCAGTTCGATCGGCACCACCATGCCTTCAGTGGCATAGCGCAGCAGAAACGCCAGGCCGAAGAACAACAACACCACGCCAACGCGCAGCACGGTGTTGCCACCGAACAGCCAGTTGCGTGCCGCGCTGATGCCACGCTCGATCAGGTTCGGACCACGGGGCTCGGCGGGTTGTTGAGGTTCGGTGGTAACGGCTTCGAGGCGCCAGACATCGTCCGGCAGCGGTTGATTGGTTTCGTGGGCAGCGGCGGAGATCGGTACGAGTTCGGGCGGCAGTTCCCAAACGAGTTCGGGTGCCGGCGCCTGTTCAACGATTTTTGCGGGTTCGACGACAGGTTCACTGGCCGGTGCCGCACTCGACGGCGGTGCGGCTTGCACGGGCGTGCCTTCGAGCAGGAACAGCCGCTGCTCGACCGCCTGCAAGGCGACCTTTGCCTGTTCAAGTTGACGCTGTTGTTCGGCGGCCTGTTTGCCGATCCGGGCGATGCGCAGCGTTTGCCCAATCGCAAGTCCCAGCAGCGCACCCAACAGCGCCGTGCTGAACGACTCGTCAAGCAGCCAGCCGAGCACCAGCCCGATCAACATGAACATCCATTGCATGGTCGATATCCCTAAGCGGCCCCTTAAAGGGGCAATCCCGGCAGTTGCTTCAGTCTAGGCACAATCTAACGGTGGGAGCGGGCTCGCTCGCGAAGGCGTCGTCAGTCGATATTAAAATTGACTGATCCATCGCTTTCGCGAGCAAGCCGGCTCCCACCGGGGGCTTGTGGTGACTGATACATCCGGTAACCGGCGCTCAGTATATCGATCTGGCCCAACAAACGTTGGGCCTTACGCACATTTGTTGCGCAAAGTTACTCCAGCGCTTTCCAGATATCCGTGGCGTACTCGCGAATCGTCCGGTCCGAGGAGAACCAGCCCATCCGCGCCGTGTTGAGCACCGCCGAACGCCACCAGTTATTGCTGTCGTGCCAAAGCTCTTCAACGCGCTTCTGCGCCTCCCAGTAGGAGTCGAAGTCGGCACAGACCAGGAACCGGTCGTAATCGACCAGCGAGTCGATCAGCCCGGTGTAGCGTGAGGTGTCGTCCGGCGAGAACACCCCGCTGCGGATCGCTTGCAACACATCGTTAAGGCGATGGGACGCGGCGATGTCCGGCGCGGCGCTGAACTCGTGGTTCTGTTTACGCGCTTCGACCTGCTGGGCGCTGAGGCCGAAGATGAACATGTGCTCGGCGCCAATACGCTCGCACATCTCCACGTTGGCGCCGTCCAGCGTACCGATGGTCAGCGCACCGTTGAGGCCGAACTTCATGTTGCTGGTGCCCGAAGCCTCGAAACCGGCGGTGGAAATCTGCTCTGACAAGTCCGCCGCCGGAATAATGCTCTCCGCCAGACTGACGTTGTAATTGGGCAGGAACACCACTTTCAGCAAGCCACGCACGGTCGGGTCGTTGTTAACCACCCGGGCGATGTCGTTGGTCAGTTTGATGATCAGCTTGGCTTGGTGATAACTGGCCGCCGCTTTACCGGCGAAGATTTTCACTCGCGGCACCCAGTCGATTTCAGGCTCGGCGCGAATCGCCTGATACAACGCCACGGTATGCATCAGGTTGAGCAACTGGCGTTTGTATTCGTGGATCCGTTTGACCTGCACATCGAACATCGCCGCCGGGTTGACCGCGATCCCCAGCCGTTCGTGAATCAGATAAGCCAAGGCCTTTTTGCTGTGCAACCGCTGCTCGGCGAAGGCTTTGCGAAAGGCCGGTTTTTCTGCGAACGGTTCGAGGTCGAGCAGGCGTTCTTCCGGGTTGTCCAAAATGTCCGGGCCAAGCGCATCGACCAGCATCGAGGTCAATTCGGCGTTGGCCTGGAACAGCCAGCGGCGGAAGGTGATGCCGTTGGTTTTGTTGTTGATCCGCTCCGGGTAGAGCTTGTGCAATTCGGCAAACACGGTTTTGCGCATCAGTTGCGTATGCAGCCCTGAAACGCCGTTGACGCTATGCGAACCGAGAAAGGCGAGGTTACCCATGCGCACCCGGCGGCCGTTGTCTTCCTCGATCAATGACACCGCACGCAGTACGTCGAAGTCGTGAATACCCTTGGCCCGCAATGAATCGATGTGCTGGGCATTGATCAGGTAAATGATCTGCATGTGCCGCGGCAGCATGCGCTCCATCAAACCCACCGGCCAGGTTTCCAACGCTTCGGGCAACAACGTGTGGTTGGTGTACGACAGCGTGTCCACTGTGACTTGCCACGCCGCATCCCACGCCACGTCGTAGACGTCGACCAGTTGGCGCATCAGTTCGGCCACAGCGATCGACGGGTGGGTGTCGTTAAGTTGAATGGCAGCATGATCACCCAGGGTCAACACCGAGGTGTGCATGTTGCGATGGCGACGGAGCAAGTCCTGCAAAGATGCGGCGACGAAGAAATATTCCTGGCGCAGACGCAGTTCTTGCCCCGCTTCGGTGCTGTCCGCCGGGTAGAGCACGCGGGAAATACTTTCGGCACGGGCCACTTCGGCCACGGCGCCCAAGTGGTCACCGGCGTTGAAGCGTTCCAGGTGCAGATCTTCCATGGCCCGAGCCCGCCACAGGCGCAAGGTGTTGACGCTTGCCCCGCGCCAGCCGACGACCGGCGTGTCATAGGCAATCGCCCGAACGGTTTCCGCCGGCGACCAGACCTGTCTGGTTTTACCGCTGGCATCGGTGACGGTTTCAACGCTGCCACCAAAACCGATGGAGTAGACGACTTCCGGCCGCTCGAACTCCCACGGGTTGCCGAAATCCAGCCAGTGTTCGGTCTGTTCCTGCTGCCAGCCGTCGACGATGGCCTGACGGAACAAGCCGTGTTCATAGCGAATGCCGTAGCCATGGCCGGCGATGCCGAGGGTGGACATGCTTTCCATGAAGCACGCGGCCAATCGTCCGAGACCACCGTTGCCCAGCGCTGCGTCAGGCTCCAGCAAACGGATGCGCTCCAGATCGACGCCCAGTTCGGTCAGGGCTTCACGGGCGACGTCGAGCAGGCCGAGGTTGCTCAGGCTGTCGTAGAGCAAGCGGCCGATGAGGAATTCCAGCGAGAGGTAATACACCCGCTTCTGGCCTTTGCGGTAGATCTGCCGGGTGTGATCCATCCAGTGCTCGACCATGTGATCGCGCGCCGCCAGGGCAATGGCTTCGAACCAGTCATGGTCAAAGGCGTGATCGGGGTCTTTGCCCACCGCGTAGGTGAGTTTGGTCAGGACGGCGTCGCGGAATGCGGCCACCTCTGCTTCGCGAACTAATGGTTCTTGAGTCATCGATACGACCTCGGGCGAGCGGGGAATTGTCTGAGCCTAGACGGTCTGACCGACGGTAGCGGCTCTGGTTCGGCAGTTTTTCCCGGGACTGTGAGATAGCCCGGCAATCGCTTGGCATCTACCCCAATGAATGCAGGGGCCGTGCCGATTTGTCCGGTCAAATGGCGGTATACAGAAAATATCTGGCGAAAGGTTGTTCAAAAATCCACCCGTCCCGGTATGATCGCGCGCCCTGATGCACACGCCTGGTAACTCCCGATGATGAAGCCCAACCTGATTGCCGCCGCCGAGATCGATCGTCTCGATACGTGGGCCAAATACTCGGCCCCGATGTGCGGCTCTTGTGTCTCCAGCTGCTGCACGCTGCCGGTCGAGGTGAAGATCAAGGATCTGGTGCGCATCGGCGTGGTCGACGAGTTCGAGTTGGGCGATCCGCCGAAGAACATCGCCAAGCGCCTGCAAAAGGAAGGACTGGTCGAGCGCTTCAATCAGAAGTCGGGGATCTTCACCCTGCAGCGCATGAGCAACAACGATTGCTACTACCTGGATCGTAAGTCGCGCCTGTGCACCATTTATGACAAGCGCCCGGACACCTGCCGCAATCACCCCAAGATCGGCCCGCGACCGGGGTATTGCGCTTACAAGCCGAAGGAAGTGGTGCGCGAGCAGAATTTCCGCGCGATCGAGAAGTTTTGATCCCTCCTAAGATTTTCGGTGGCTGATCGGCCGCCTTCGCGAGCAAGCCCGCACACATTTGGAATGCGTTCCCCCCTGTGGGAGCGGACTTGCTCGCGAAGAGGCCGACAAACACACCGAATAATCCCCAGACAAACAAAAACGCCCCCGGTCTCGCGACCGGGGGCGTTTTCATTCAGCCAGAACTAAATACTTAGATCTTGGCTTTCTTGGCAGCGCGGGTACGCTCGCTTTCGTCCAGGATCTTCTTGCGAAGACGGATGGACTTAGGAGTAACTTCGCACAGCTCGTCTTCCTGGATGTATTCCAGAGCCTGTTCCAGAGTGAACTTCACTGGTGGAACCAGAGCGATGGTTTCGTCTTTGCCCGAAGCACGCATGTTGTCGAGCTTCTTGCCTTTGGTTGGGTTGATACCCAGGTCGTTGTCGCGGCTGTTCTGGCCGACAATTTGACCGGTGTAGATCTCTTGACCGTGTTCAACGAACAGCTTGCCACGCGCCTGCAGGGTTTCCAGGGAGTAGGTCAGAGCCTTGCCGGTTTCAACCGAAACCAGAACGCCGTTCTGACGGCCGGACATGTGGCCCGACTTCACGGTGTCGTAGCGATCGAAGATCGAGGTCAGGATGCCAGCACCGTTGGTCAGGGTCAGGAACTGGTTACGGAAACCAATCAGACCACGAGCAGGGATGTTGTATTCCAGACGAACACGGCCCTTACCATCCGGCACCATGTTGGTCAGGTCGCCTTTACGCAGACCCATCTCTTCCATGACCTTGCCCTGCGAATCTTCAGGGATGTCGATGGTCACGTTTTCGAACGGTTCTTGCTTGACGCCGTTCACTTCACGAATGATCACTTCCGGACGGCCCAGGGCCAGTTCGAAGCCTTCGCGACGCATGGTTTCGATCAGTACCGAGAGGTGCAGTTCACCACGGCCGGAAACCTTGAACTTGTCAGCGGTGTCGCCTTCTTCAACGCGCAGAGCAACGTTGTACAGCAGCTCTTTGTCCAGACGGTCCTTGATGTTACGGGACGTCACGAACTTGCCTTCTTTACCGCAGAATGGCGAGTCGTTTACCTGGAAGGTCATCGAAACGGTTGGCTCGTCAACGGTCAGAGGCTTCATCGCCTCGACAGTGTCCGGGTGGCACAGGGTGTCGGAGATGAACAGCGAGTCCATACCGCTGACGCAAACGATATCGCCTGCAAAAGCTTCTTCAACGTCGATACGGTGCAGACCGTGGTGACCCATCAGCTTCAGGATACGACCGTTACGCTTCTTGCCGTCGGCACCGATAGCAACAACCGGGGTGTTCGGCTTGACGCTACCACGAGCGATACGGCCAACACCGATAACACCCAGGAAGCTATTGTAGTCCAGTGCCGAGATTTGCATCTGGAACGGACCTTCACGGTCAACTTTTGGCGCTGGAACGTGGTCGACGACCGCTTGGTACAGCGGGGTCATGTCTTCAGCCATGGCGGTGTGATCCAGACCGGCGATGCCGTTCAGGGCCGAGGCGTAAACAACCTGGAAGTCCAGTTGTTCTTCGGTCGCACCGAGGTTGTCGAACAGGTCGAAGATCTGGTCCAGAACCCAGTCCGGACGCGCGCCTGGACGGTCAACCTTGTTGATCACCACGATTGGACGCAGGCCGGCTTCGAAAGCCTTCTTGGTCACGAAACGGGTTTGCGGCATAGGGCCGTCTTGAGCGTCAACCAGCAGCAGAACGGAGTCAACCATCGACATTACGCGTTCAACTTCGCCGCCGAAGTCGGCGTGGCCCGGGGTGTCCACGATGTTGATGTGGTAGCCGTTCCAGTTGATGGCGGTGTTTTTCGCCAGAATGGTAATACCGCGCTCTTTTTCCTGGTCGTTGGAGTCCATCACGCGCTCGTCGTTGAGCTCGTTGCGCTCCAAAGTGCCGGATTGACGCAAGAGTTTGTCTACCAGGGTGGTCTTACCATGGTCAACGTGAGCAATGATGGCGATGTTGCGTAGATTTTCGATCACTTGTGTATCTCGATCAGAGGATTCGGTTTGCTGACAAGTCTTGGCAGCGATTAACAGTAGTGTCCGGCATGGCCGTTACAGCTTGACGGCGGTGTCGGGGGGCCGGTGACGCAGGCCACAGGCAAACAGCCCCGGGCACTTAGCTCGGTCGATAAACGCGCACATTGGCATGCCCCTCACTGAGCAAATGGTGAGCATGCAGGCGACTCATCACGCCTTTGTCGCAATACAGCAGGTACTGGCGAGTCGGATCCAGCTCCTTGAAACGAGCGTTCACTGCGTAGAACGGCATCGTCTGTACTTCTATTGCGGCGAGTTCCAGCGGGTCATCCTCGGCGGCATCCGGGTGACGGATGTCGATAACGATCTGACCAGCCAGCGCTTCGCCGACTTCTTCAACCTGCAAATCCTGGCCCAATTCGTCGATCACCCGATCGATCGGCACCAGTTTGGCGTTCTCGAGCGCTCGCTCGAGCACCGCCATGTCGAATTCTTTCTCTTCATGCTCAACGCGACCACGCTTGGCAGCGGTCTTCGGATTGACCGAAATGACACCGCAGTATTCCGGCATGTGCCGGGCGAAATCAGCGGTGCCAATCTCGTTGGCCGTGTCGATGATGTCCTGCTTGTGGGCGACGATCAGCGGACGCAAGACCAGTTTGTCGGTCACGCAGTCGATCACCGACAGGTTCGGCAGCGTCTGGCTCGACACCTGGGAGATCGCTTCACCGGTGACCAGCGCGTCGATGTGCAGGCGGTCGGCAATGGCCGTGGATGCGCGCAACATCATACGCTTCAATACGACGCCCATATGACTGTTATCGACTTTGCCGAGAATTTCTCCCAACACTTCTTCGAACGGAACACTGACAAATAGCACGCGTTGCGAGCTTCCGTACTTCTTCCAGATGAAATGCGCGACTTCCATCACGCCCAATTCGTGGGCACGACCACCGAGATTGAAGAAGCAGAAGTGCGCCATCAGGCCGCGACGCATGATCTGGTAGGCCGCAACGGTCGAGTCAAAGCCGCCGGACATCAAAACCAGGGTCTGCTCAAGTGCGCCAAGCGGATAACCGCCGATGCCGTTGTGCTGGCTGTGGATGACAAACAACCGTTTGTCGCGAATTTCCATGCGCACTTCGATTTGCGGTGCTTTGAGGTCGATTCCGGCAGCGCCGCACTCGCGACGCAGCTTGCTGCCGACGTATTTTTCAACGTCCATCGAACTGAACGCATGCTTGCCCGCGCGCTTGCAGCGCACCGAGAAAACCTTTCCGGCCAGCGCATCGCCATAGTGCTGTTTGCACTTTTCGGTGATGTCGTCGAAGTCGCCCAGCGGGTACTCGTCGATCTGCAGAAAGTGCGCGATGCCGGGCATGCAGGTCAGGCGCTCAACCATCTCTTTCAAGGCTTTGGGGTCGGTAACGCGGGTTTCCAGCTCGAGATTGTCCCACACACCGTTCACCACCACGGCCGGGTCCAGGTCACGGAGCACGGTGCGGATGTTCTTGGCCAACTGGCGGATAAATTTCGTCCGGACAGGTCGGCTTTTGATGGTGATCTCGGGGAAGACTTTTACGATTAGTTTCATGAAAACAGCGCGCGCTGGGCCAGCCGAAAAAGGGGGGCGCGGATTATAGCGGAAATTGCTCAAGGTTTAACCAGTTAATGTGCAGAAGGTTTTGCTCGCACCAAAACAGGTCGTTTTTCATTTAAGGCGCTACATTAAGGGGCAGTATTTTCGCCTTTAAGACGTTTGGAACCTTTAGAAGCGTGAATTTGGGGCAAAAAACCCATGCTGGGGCACTGGCATGCAATTTGCTCCCTTGTGAGGCAGGTTGCCTTGGCAGAGTATTCGCGCCGGCATCACCCATATTAAGGGCATCCATTACTAGCCCTAAGCCACCCGGAGGACACTATGTCGAAGTCGGTTCAACTCATCAAAGATCATGACGTCAAGTGGATTGATCTGCGCTTCACGGACACCAAAGGCACTCAGCACCACGTGACCATGCCGGCTCGCGATGCGCTGGAAGACGACTTCTTCGAAGTCGGCAAGATGTTCGACGGTTCCTCCATCGCAGGCTGGAAAGGCATCGAAGCCTCCGACATGATCCTGCTGCCGGACGACGAAACGGCCGTGCTCGACCCGTTCACCGAAGACGCGACCCTGATCCTGGTCTGCGACATCATCGAACCGTCGACCATGCAAGGTTACGATCGTGACCCGCGCGCTATCGCTCACCGCGCCGAGGAATACCTGAAGACCACCGGTATCGGTGACACCGTCTTCGCCGGTCCAGAACCAGAATTCTTCATCTTCGACGAAGTGAAGTTCAAGTCGGACATCTCCGGCTCGATGTTCAAGATCTACTCCGAACAAGGTTCGTGGATGTCCGACCAGGACATCGAAGGCGGCAACAAAGGCCACCGTCCAGGCATCAAAGGTGGTTACTTCCCGGTTCCGCCGTTCGACCACGACCACGAAATCCGTACTGCCATGTGCAACGCACTGGAAGAAATGGGTCAGACCGTTGAAGTTCACCACCACGAAGTGGCGACTGCCGGCCAGAACGAAATCGGCGTCAAGTTCAACACCCTGGTGAAGAAAGCTGACGAAGTTCAGACCCTCAAATACGTTGTCCACAACGTTGCCGACGCTTACGGTCGCACCGCGACCTTCATGCCGAAGCCACTGTACGGCGATAACGGTTCGGGTATGCACGTTCACATGTCCATCGCCAAAGATGGCAAGAACACCTTCGCTGGCGAAGGCTATGCCGGCCTGTCCGAAACCGCTCTGTACTTCATCGGCGGCATCATCAAGCACGGTAAAGCGCTGAACGGCTTCACCAACCCGGCGACCAACTCCTACAAGCGTCTGGTGCCAGGCTTCGAAGCTCCGGTCATGCTGGCCTACTCGGCTCGCAACCGTTCCGCCTCGATCCGTATTCCTTATGTCAACAGCCCACGCGGCCGTCGTATCGAAGCACGTTTCCCGGATCCGGCTGCCAACCCGTACCTGGCTTTCGCAGCACTGCTGATGGCCGGCCTGGACGGTATCCAGAACAAGATCCACCCAGGCGATGCCGCTGACAAAAACCTGTACGACCTGCCGCCTGAAGAGGCGAAAGAGATCCCACAAGTTTGCGGCAGCCTGAAAGAAGCTCTGGAAGAGCTGGACAAGGGCCGTGCGTTCCTGACCAAGGGCGGCGTGTTCTCCGACGACTTCATCGATGCTTACATCGCGCTGAAATCCGAAGAAGAAATCAAGGTCCGCACCTTCGTACACCCACTGGAATATGAGCTGTACTACAGCTGCTGATCCGGTAGCGCCGCGCTACGCGGCGTGACAAAAAGAGGCCTCCTTCGGGAGGCCTCTTTTATTGCCCGTGATTTCATTGGCGACGCACCACCCTGTGGGAGCGGGCTTGCTCGCGAAGGCGTCTTATCAGTCACCATATCCTTCAGTGACCGACCGCGTTCGCGAGCAAGCCCACTCCCACAAGGGATTTGTGGCGGGCAAATAATCTCTGGATATGTCCAGGGTTGGGCCTACCGCCGCACCTGGCCTATGCTGCAACCCATCGCGTTCATTCCCGGTCGATTTCATGGGTCGCTTCTTTCTCTCCATCCTGCTGCTGGTCGCCGTTCCCGCGGCCGCGCAGATTTACAAGTACACCGACGCCAACGGCCACACGGTTTACAGCGATCATTCGCCGGACGGTGTAAAGGCTCAGTCAGTGGAATTGCCGCCACTCAACACCGTGGAGCCGCAGACACCGAGCACACCATCCACGCCCACCGCCGAAACCAGCGAACCGCCGCGCAGCGCCTATAACATTCTCGAACTCGCCGGCCTGCCCAGCGAAGAAGCCCTGCGCGCCAACAACGGCACCTTCACGGTCAACGTGCTGATCAAGCCGCGCCTGCAAGTGCCGCATCAGTTAAGACTGGTACTGGACGATGAACCCTACGGCCAACCGAGCAACGTGCCGATCCTGCAACTGGTGAATGTCGACCGTGGCGAGCATCGTCTGGCCGTGCAGGTGATCGACGGCGAAACGATCATCCAGCAGAGCCTGCCAGTAGTCTTCACCGTGCAACGGGTGCACAAGCCATGATCCGTGCATGGCTGATCGCCGTGCTGGCCATGACGGCGCTGCACGCTTCGGCCGAGGTGTTCACTTATATCGATGCGCAGGGCAATCGTGTCTACACCGATCAGCCACGCGGCAACGCCAAGCGTGTGCCGCTGTCCACCAGTAATCGCATGCCGGCTAACCCTACGGCTGCTGCGCCGATGAGCACCGCGAAAAAATCGCCGGAACAACCACCGTTCCATTACGACATGCTGCGCGTTCTGGTGCCCGAGCCCGACGCGACAATTCGCAGCAGTGCCGGAGAGTTGATCGTCAGCGTCACCAGCGAGCCCGGCTTGCAAAAGGGCCATCTGTATCGCTTGCTGTTGGACGGCAAAGCCACTGGCGAGCCCGGCGTCAGCCCGGTTTTTCCGCTGAGCAATATCGACCGTGGCAGCCACAGCCTCTCGATAGAAATTCTTGATGCTCAGGGCCGCACCGTCGAGCGCACTGCCAACCAGCCCTTCCACATGCTGCGCATCTCGCTGGCGCAGAAACGCCAGGTCAAACCCTGCGTTACTGAGGACTACGGCGTGCGCCCGGAGTGTCCGCTGAAAGACAAACCTGAAGAACCGAAAAACCCTTTCCTGCGTTTCTTCTAACGCCGCTGCGCTTTGCGCACTATATTGGTGCAACAAACTGCACGCTTCCCACATTCCAACCCATTTTGGTTCGAAAGTACCCGCAAAAGCTGGCAAAGCGCCACGCAAACGAGCGTCAAACGCCCGTTTCAGGGGTTGAACGCTTCTTTTCGGAGCCTTGGTTTGGTTTTTGCATTTTCCATCTAAACACGCTTGTTTCTTGCGCACGCTCCGCCCCCAAAAGAGGCCTTGATGACTATTAGCGACGCAATCCCACGCTTGCTGCTCGACAACCTGACCACCGCCACCATTCTGCTCGATGCCGAATTGCGCCTTGAGTACATGAACCCGGCGGCGGAAATGCTGCTGGCTATCAGCGGTCAGCGCAGCCATGGGCAGTTCATCAGCGAGCTGTTCACCGAATCCACCGAGGCGCTGAATTCATTGCGCCAGGCGGTCGAACAAGCGCACCCGTTCACCAAGCGCGAAGCGATGCTCACTGCCCTCACCGGCCAGACGTTGACCGTGGATTATGCGGTGACGCCGATCCTCAGCAACGGCGCGACCCTTCTGCTGCTGGAAGTCCACCCGCGTGATCGCTTGCTGCGGATCACCAAGGAAGAGGCGCAAATTTCCAAGCAGGAAACCAGCAAGATGCTGGTGCGCGGCCTCGCCCACGAGATCAAGAACCCTCTGGGCGGCATCCGTGGCGCAGCGCAATTGCTGGCCCGTGAGTTGCCGGAAGACAGCCTGCGCGATTACACCAATGTGATCATTGAAGAGGCCGATCGCCTGCGCAATCTGGTCGACCGCATGCTCGGCTCCAACAAGCTGCCGTCGCTGGCCATGTGCAACGTCCACGAAGTCCTGGAGCGCGTCGGGCATTTGGTTGAAGCCGAAAGTCAGGGCTGCATCACTTTGGTGCGTGACTATGACCCAAGCATTCCGGACGTGTTGATCGACCGCGAACAAATGATTCAGGCGGTGCTGAACATTGTCCGCAACGCGATGCAGGCGATCAGCAGCCAGAACGAGTTGCGCCTGGGCCGCATCAGCCTGCGCACCCGTGCCATGCGCCAGTTCACCATCGGCCATATCCGCCATCGCCTGGTGACCAAGATCGAGATCATCGATAACGGGCCGGGCATTCCTGCGGAACTCCAGGAAACCATTTTCTTTCCCATGGTCAGCGGCCGTCCGGACGGTACCGGGCTGGGCCTGGCCATTACTCAGAACATCATCAGCCAGCACCAGGGCCTGATCGAGTGTGACAGCCATCCAGGCCACACCACGTTCTCGATCTTTCTGCCACTGGAACAAGGAGCCACATCGACATGAGCCGTAGTGAAACCGTGTGGATCGTCGATGACGACCGTTCTATCCGTTGGGTTCTGGAAAAGGCCCTGCAGCAAGAAGGCATGACCACCCAGAGTTTCGACAGCGCCGACGGCGTGATGAGTCGTCTGGCCCGTCAGCAGCCGGACGTGATCATTTCCGACATCCGCATGCCGGGTGCCAGCGGCCTTGATCTGCTGGCGCGGATTCGCGAACAGCATCCACGGTTGCCGGTCATCATCATGACCGCTCACTCCGATCTGGACAGTGCCGTCGCCTCCTATCAGGGCGGCGCGTTCGAATACTTGCCAAAGCCGTTCGACGTTGATGAAGCGGTTTCGCTGGTCAAACGTGCCAATCAGCATGCGCAGGAGCAACAAGGCCTGGAAGTGGTGCCGGCGCTGACCCGCACCCCGGAAATCATCGGCGAAGCGCCGGCGATGCAGGAAGTGTTTCGCGCCATCGGCCGCTTGAGCCACTCCAACATCACCGTGCTGATCAACGGCGAATCCGGCACCGGTAAAGAACTGGTGGCCCACGCTCTGCATCGCCACAGCCCGCGCGCGGCCTCGCCTTTCATTGCGCTGAACATGGCGGCGATCCCCAAGGATCTGATGGAGTCCGAGCTGTTCGGTCACGAGAAAGGCGCCTTCACCGGCGCGGCCAACCTGCGTCGCGGACGCTTCGAACAGGCCGACGGCGGCACGCTGTTCCTCGATGAAATCGGCGACATGCCGGCCGACACCCAGACTCGCCTGCTGCGCGTCCTGGCCGACGGCGAGTTCTATCGCGTTGGCGGGCATGTGCCAGTCAAAGTCGACGTACGGATCATCGCCGCGACGCACCAGAATCTGGAAACCCTGGTGCATGCCGGGAAATTCCGCGAGGACTTGTTCCATCGCCTCAACGTGATCCGCATCCACATTCCACGGCTGTCGGATCGTCGCGAAGACATCCCGACCCTGGCCAAGCACTTCCTCAGCCGCGCCGCGCAGGAACTGGCGGTCGAGCCGAAACTGCTCAAGAGCGAGACCGAGGAATACCTGAAAAACCTGCCGTGGGGCGGCAACGTGCGCCAGTTGGAGAACACTTGCCGCTGGATCACCGTGATGGCGTCCGGGCGCGAAGTGCACATCAGCGACTTGCCGCCGGAGCTACTGAGCTTGCCGCAGGATTCGGCGCCGGTGACTAACTGGGAGCAAGCCTTGCGTCAGTGGGCCGATCAGGCGTTGGCGCGTGGCCAGTCGAGCCTGCTCGACAGCGCGGTGCCGGCGTTCGAGCGGATCATGATCGAGACAGCGTTGAAACATACCGCCGGGCGTCGGCGTGATGCCGCGGTGTTGCTGGGTTGGGGGCGTAATACCCTGACACGCAAGATCAAGGAGTTGGGGATGAAGGTCGATGGTGGCGATGAGGATGAGGGGGATGAGGGCTGATCAGCCACGACCCAATGCGGGAGTGGGCTGGCTCACGAAAGCGGAGTTTCATTAAAAGTGATAGTGACTGACACGACGCCTTCGCGAGCAAGCCCGCTCCCACATTTAGCCCTACACGCACCAACCTAATGCACTTTGACCCGTGATCGGGCATCGCAGCCTGTTCAAAAAACATCCAGGCAAAACTCAAACCGCCAAGCTACAGAAGCGCGAAAGCCCCGAATTACGGGGCTTTCGTGTATCTGAGGATTTTTTCTATTTCCGAATACTAAAAGCTGGCACGCCCCCTGCAATACCTCTTACAGGTGATTCGATTTACCACCCGTTTCGGGGACCTTGGTACAGGCAGGCCGGGGATTCCCCTCTTTACACCGGGCTCATACCGCAAAGCGACGAGCCCACCCTTTTGGGATCCTTGGTACAGGCAGGCCGGGGGTTCCCTCTTTACACGGGGCCGCACGTGCAAGCGTCGCCCACGCTTTTGGGAACCCTGATACAGGCAGGTCAGGGATTCCCGCTTTTATTGCTCTCGGAGATGGATCTCCAGCCGCCAGCGGTCATCGACTCGGCGGCCGACCCAGTCTGCTTGCAGCGGCCGCGCCGCCAGCACTGTCAGCAACAACCCACCATCACTCGCTCGCGTACGCCAGTTCACGTCCTTGCCATTGAGCTTGAGCTGACCTTTCTGCGCGCGGCCTTCAGCCTGAAACAACAACGCCACCGCACCGTCGACGATCTCGCCGTGCAACTTGGGCTCGTTGTTGAACCACACCACCAAGCCATCGTCGGTGACGTCGACCTGCTGCAGCACGCTCGGATCCGGCGTGGTCAGGCGACCGATCATCAAACCGATCATCAAACCGACAATCGCCAGCGAACCGATCACCCGCGGGAATAGTTTCGAACGCGGGTCCGCTTGCGGCGTAGAATGCGCGTCATCTTTACCTTCGGAGCCGTGCATGTTTCACGTCATCCTTTTTCAACCAGAAATTCCGCCGAATACCGGCAACGTTATCAGGCTGTGCGCCAACAGCGGCTGCCACCTGCATTTGATCGAACCGCTGGGCTTCGAGATGGACGACAAGCGCTTGCGCCGGGCCGGTCTCGACTACCACGAATATGCCACGCTGCAACGTCACGCCGACCTTGCCAGTTGCCTGGAAAGCCTGGGCAATCCACGGCTGTTTGCATTTACCACCAAGGGCTCGCGACCGTTTCATGATGCCGCGTTCGTCCCGGGCGATGCGTTCATCTTCGGCCCGGAAAGCCGTGGCCTGCCGCCAGAAGTACTCGACGCCCTGCCGTCAGAGCAGCGCCTGCGCCTGCCGATGCGCGAAGGCTGCCGCAGCCTGAACCTGTCCAACACCGTGGCCGTCGCTGTATACGAAGCCTGGCGCCAGAACGGTTTCAAATAACACCGCAAAACAAATGTGGGAGCGGGCTTGCTCGCGAAGGGGCTGTATCAGCTGACATCAATGTCGCCTGACACACCGCTTTCGCGAGCAAGCCCGCTCCCACATGGGTGTTGCTTAACCGTTTACTGAACGGTCGGGGTCTCGCCGCTTTCCTGCATGCGCTGCAGCTCTTGCGCGTACAGGGCATCGAAGTTCACCGGAGCCAGCATCAGTGCCGGGAACGAACCACGGGTCACCAGGCTGTCCAGGGTTTCACGGGCGTACGGGAACAGGATGTTCGGGCAGAACGCACCCAGGGTGTGGCTCATCGACGATGGGTCGAGGTTCTTGATCAGGAAGATACCGGCCTGTTGCACTTCAGCGATGAAGGCCACTTCGTCGCCGTTTTTCACGGTCACGGACAGGGTCAGCACGACTTCAAAGAAATCGCCTTCCAGCTCTTTCTGGCGAGTGTTCAGATCCAGACCGACGCTCGGATCCCACTGCTGGCGGAAGATCGCCGGGCTTTTCGGGGCTTCGAAGGACAAGTCGCGTACGTAGATGCGCTGCAAGGAGAATTGCGGTGCGGTTTCTTCTTCGCTGGCTGCAGTGTTCTGTTGGTCAGTCATCTCAGATCCTTTCTGATCTTGGGTCTTTAGGGAGTGCTGTACGTGGGTGCAGCCGTTCAGGCCTTAAGCAGCGCGTCGAGCTTGCCCGCGCGCTCCAAGGCATACAAATCGTCACAACCGCCGATGTGCTTGCTGCCGATCCAGATCTGCGGCACGGACGTGCGTCCGGCTTTCTGGGTCATTTCGGCGCGCACCTGCGGCTTGCCATCGACCTTGATCTCTTTGAAGGCCACGCCTTTGTTCGCCAGCAGGTACTTGGCTCGCGAGCAGTAAGGGCAGTAATCGCTGGAGTAGACGATGACTTCGCTCATATCACTTCACCAGCGGCAGGTTGTCGCCTTTCCAGCTGGAAATCCCGCCGGACAGCTTGGCGGCGGTGAAGCCGGACTTCAGCAGCTCGCGGGCGTGGGTGCCAGCGGTCTGGCCCTGGGCGTCGACCAGAATGATGGTCTTGGCCTTGTGTTTTTCCAACTCGCCGATACGAGCAACCAGCTTGTCCTGGGGAATGTTGATCGCGCCAACGATATGGCCAGCGGCGTAATCTTTCGCCGGACGGATGTCCACCACCACGCCTGCATCTTTATTGACCAGCGCGGTCAGCTCGCCGGTGCTCAGGCTTTTACCGCCGCCCTGCATCGTGTGCGCCAGCAGCAGAGCCAGCAGTACGACGAAGATACCGACAAGAATGTAGTGGTTAGTGGCAAATTCAATCAGGTGAGCAACCATCGAAGGAGGTTCCAGGGCGTTAAAATGTCGGCCAGTATACACAGCCACTATGGTGGGCCAAACCCCGTCCGGCGGTGACGCCGTCGGAACTTCGCTTTAAACTCCTACTCCCTTTTCCATCTCCCCCTTCTTTATTAGCCACGAGTGGATTCCATGACTACCACGCCTAAACCTTTGGTTCTGATGATTCTCGACGGCTTCGGTCACAGTGACAGCCACGAATCCAATGCCGTTTATGCGGCGAAAAAGCCTGTACTCGATCACCTTTGGGCCACCGTACCAAACGGTTTGATCTCGGGCAGCGGCATGGACGTCGGCCTGCCGGACGGTCAGATGGGCAACTCCGAAGTCGGCCACATGAACCTCGGCGCCGGTCGCGTGGTGTATCAGGACTTCACCCGAGTGACCAAATCGATCCGCGACGGCGAGTTCTTCGAGAACCCGACCCTCTGCGCCGCAGTGGATAAAGCCGTGGCCGCCGGCAAAGCCGTGCATTTCATGGGCCTGCTGTCCGATGGCGGCGTACACAGCCATCAGGATCACCTGATCGCCATGGCCGAACTGGCCTTCAAGCGCGGCGCTGAAAAAATCTACCTGCACGCCTTCCTCGACGGCCGCGACACCCCACCAAAAAGCGCCGCTTCGTCGATCGAACTGCTCGATGCGACGTTCAAAGCGCTCGGCAAGGGACGCATCGCCAGCATCGTCGGCCGCTACTTCGCCATGGACCGTGACAACCGCTGGGATCGTGTATCCCAGGCCTACAACCTGATCGTCGACGGCCACAGCGAATTCAACGCTGCGACCGCTCAGCAAGGCCTGGAAGCGGCTTATACACGCGGCGAGAGCGACGAATTCGTCAAAGCCACCACCATTGGCGAGCCGGTGAAGGTCGAAGACGGCGACGCGATGGTGTTCATGAACTTCCGCGCCGACCGCGCCCGCGAGCTGACTCGCGTGTTCGTTGAAGACGACTTCAAGGAATTCGAGCGCGCCCGCCAACCCAAACTGGCCGGTTTCGTGATGCTGACCCAGTACGCCGCGAGCATTCCGGCACCATCGGCTTTCGCCCCCGGCAGCCTGGAAAACGTGCTAGGCGACTATCTGGCGAAAAACGGTAAAACCCAACTGCGCATCGCTGAAACCGAAAAATACGCGCACGTGACCTTCTTCTTCTCCGGCGGTCGCGAAGAACCGTTTCCCGGCGAAGAGCGCATCCTGATCCCGTCGCCGAAAGTCGCCACGTACGACCTGCAGCCGGAAATGAGCGCGCCTGAGGTGACCGATCGCATCGTCGACGCCATCGAAAACCAGCGTTACGACGTGATCGTGGTCAACTACGCCAACGGCGACATGGTCGGCCACAGTGGCGTGTTCGACGCGGCGGTGAAGGCAGTTGAATGCCTCGACACCTGCGTCGGCCGCATCGTCGAAGCACTGGAAAAGGTCGGCGGCGAAGCACTGATCACTGCCGACCACGGCAACTGCGAAAAAATGTCCGACGAAGAAACCCACCAGGCGCACACCGCGCACACCACCGAGCCAGTGCCGTTCATTTATGTCGGCAAGCGCCACCTCACGGTCCGTGAAGGCGGCGTGCTGGCGGATGTGGCGCCGACCATGCTGAAACTGCTGGGCCTGGAAAAACCCGCTGAAATGACGGGGACGTCGATTCTGGTATAAGCCACGAATAGCCAAGGCACCGCAAAACCCTGTGGGAGCGAGCCTGCTCGCGAATGCGCAGTGTCAGTCAACATCAACGCTGCTGACACACCGTATTCGCGAGCAAGCCCGCTCCCACATTGGTTTTGCGCTATTTTCAATAGCGAATCGGCTCCAGTTATCACACAGCCCCAATTGGGCGTTTTTTTTGCAGCGTCGGGCGGGCATACTAGGCCGTCCCTTACCCTGGTACCGCCCGCCCCTATGCTTCGCGTCCTGATCGCCCTTGCTCTGACATGCCTGCTCCAAACGGCCTTCGCTGACGAGCGCGCGCAAACTCAACAGCAACTGGACGCCACGCGTCAGGACATTGCCGAGCTGAAAAAGCTGCTGGGCAAACTCCAGGAAGAAAAATCCGGCGTGCAGAAGGAGCTCAAGGGCACCGAAACCGAGATGGGCAAGCTGCAGAAGCAAGTCGATGCCCTGCAGAAAGAACTGCGCAAGAGCGAATCCGAGCTGCAGCGGCTCGATGAGGAGAAAAAAAAACTCCAGAGCGCGCGCACTGAACAGCAGCGACTGATCGCGATCCAGGCCCGAGCGGCCTACCAGAACGGTCGCCAGGAATATCTCAAACTGCTGCTCAACCAGCAGAATCCCGAAAAATTCGCCCGTACCCTCACCTATTACGATTATCTGAGCCAGGCCCGCCTGGAGCAGTTGAAGAACTTCAACGAAACCCTGCGCCAACTGGCCAGTGTCGAAAAAGACATCGCCATGCAACAAGCGCAGTTGCTGGTACAGAAAAGCAGCCTGGACACCCAGCGCGAAGAGCTGGAAAAAGTCCGCAATGAACGCCAGCAAGTCCTCGCCAAACTCAACGAAGACGTGAAAGCACGCGATCAGAAACTCGCCGCTCGCGAGCAAGATCAGGCAGACCTGTCTAAAGTCCTTAAAACCATTGAAGAAACTCTGGCCCGCCAGGCCCGTGAGGCAGAAGAGGCGCGTCACAAAGCGCTGATCGCCCAGCAGGAAGCAGAAAAAAAGCGTTTGCGTGAGGCGCAAGCTGAAAACAGCGATGCCCCACGCAAACCCGCCAGATCAACCTCCGGCCCTTTGGTGTCCAGCCGCGGCGAGACCTTCGGTGGCCCTTTTGCTGCAACCCGGGGAAAACTTCCTTGGCCGGTTGATGGTCGACTGCTGGCACGCTTCGGTGAAAGCCGTGGCGATGATGCCCGCACCAAATGGGACGGCGTGATGATCAGCGCCTCCGCCGGCAGCCAAGTGCATGCCGTGCATGGCGGGCGCGTGGTATTCGCCGACTGGTTGCGCGGTGCCGGGCTGCTGGTGATCCTCGATCATGGCAACGGGTTTCTGAGTCTTTACGGTCACAACCAGACGCTGCTCAAGTCAGCCGGTGACGTGGTAAAAGCCGGTGAGTCCATCTCCACTGTGGGTAATAGTGGCGGCCAGGACACACCCGCACTGTATTTCGCAATTCGTCAGCAGGGTCACCCGAGTGATCCGGCGCAATGGTGCCGCGCGCAAGGATAGGCGTTGAGTCACCAACTTTAGGAGTTCGTTCGACATGCTGCATTTGTCCCGTCTTACCTCGCTGGCCCTGACGATCGCCCTGGTGATCGGCGCGCCTCTGGCGTTCGCCGCTCAGCCGGCCCCGGTCATCGCTCCGGCAGGCACTGCCGCGACCTCCAAGGCCCCGCTGCCGCTGGAAGAGTTGCGCACCTTTGCCGAGGTCATGGACCGGATCAAAGCCGCTTATGTCGAGCCGGTGGACGACAAGACGCTGCTGGAAAACGCCATCAAGGGCATGCTCAGCAATCTTGATCCGCACTCCGCCTATCTGGGTCCTGAAGACTTTACGGAATTGCAGGAAAGCACCAGCGGTGAGTTCGGCGGTCTGGGTATCGAAGTCGGCTCCGAAGACGGTTTCATCAAAGTCGTCTCGCCTATCGACGACACGCCCGCATCGAAGGCCGGTATCAAGGCCGGTGACTTCATCGTCAAGATCAACGGCCAGCCGACTCGCGGCCAGACCATGACCGAAGCCGTGGACAAGATGCGCGGCAAGATCGGCCAGAAAATCACCCTGACCCTGGTGCGCGACGGCGGGACGCCGTTCGACGTGACCCTGGCGCGCGCGGTGATTCAAGTGAAGAGCGTCAAGGCGCAGTTGCTGGAATCGGGTTATGGCTACATTCGCATCACCCAGTTCCAGGTCAAGACCGGCGAAGAGGTTTCCAAGGCCCTGATCAAGATGCGCAAGGACAATGGCAAGAAGCTCAGCGGTATCGTTCTTGACCTGCGTAACAACCCAGGTGGCGTGCTGCAGGCGGCGGTGGAAGTGGTCGACCACTTCATCACCAAAGGCCTGATCGTCTACACCAAAGGCCGGATCGCCAACTCCGAACTGCGCTTCTCCGCCACAGGCAAGGACGAAAGCGAAGCGGTGCCGATGGTCGTGCTGATCAACGGTGGCAGCGCCTCGGCCTCGGAAATCGTCGCCGGCGCCCTGCAGGATCAGAAACGCGCCGTGATCATGGGCACCACCAGTTTCGGCAAAGGTTCGGTTCAGACCGTACTGCCGCTGAACAACGACCGCGCGCTGAAGATCACCACTGCCCTGTACTACACGCCAAACGGCCGCTCGATCCAGGCTCAGGGCATCGTCCCGGACATCGAAGTGCGCAAGGCGAAGATCACCAATGAGGCGGATGGCGATTACTTCAAGGAAGCCGATCTGCAAGGCCACTTGAGCAACGGTAACGGCGGCGCCGACAAACCGACCAAATCCGGCACAAAAGCCAAGGCCATGCCGCAGGATGACGATTATCAGTTGGCCCAGGCCCTGAGCCTGCTCAAAGGCCTGAGCATTACGTCCGGCCGTTGAGGATGTCTTTGCGTTTCGTCTTCGTCCTGTTGTGCTGTCTGGCGGGCGCTGTGCAAGCAGAGCCCGCCAGCTCAACGCCTCACAAAGCCTACCTGACACTGATCATCGACGATCTGGGGCAAAACCTGCCCCGGGATCGCCGTGTGCTTGCGCTACCCGGCCCGGTGACCACCGCGATCATGCCCGACACGCCGCATGCCACCGAGTTTGCCCGCGAAGCCCATCGCGCTGGCAAGATCGTTATCCTGCACATGCCCATGGATCCCGCGACCGGACCCTACGCCTGGCTTCCGGAACTGCCTATCGAAGAACTTGAGAAACGCCTGAACGCCGCCTTCAAAAAGGTCCCTTACGCGGTCGGCATCAATAACCACATGGGTAGCCGCATGACATCCCAACCGGCGGCGATGGCGTGGCTGATGGGCGAGTTGCAGCGCCGGCACAAATTCTTCGTCGACAGTCGCACCAGCGCGCAGACAGTGGCCGCACAACAAGCACAGAAGATTGATCTGGCGAGTGTTTCGCGGGATGTATTCCTTGATGACGAACGTACTGAAGCGGCGATCTTCACGCAGTTGCAGACTGCGATCACCCTGGCCCGCAAGCAGGGTTCGGCGGTCATGATCGGCCACCCTTATCCACAGACCCTCGCCGTGCTGGAGCGCGAACTGCCCAAACTCAGAGCCCAGGGCATCGAGTGGATCGACATCAAGCAGATGATCAGTGTGCGCAGTAACCGCGCCATGGTTGGCCATGGCAAAGACGGTATTTATCGGTAACACCCTGATACGTTGCTCAATACATAGTTACCGCCAGACACCTGGCCCAATTCCCGATAGTGAGACCTGCAACAGGTCGCGACTCCGCTGAGTCGCCTTTCTACTTTCAGGATTGACTATGACGACCCACGAACCAATCCCCTCGCCCGCAGGGCAGGTTGACTCCATAAAGATCGATAACCTTCTGATCAACTTCACGACGGAGTTTCTCCGGGTCTGGGATACCGCCGGCCTGCGTACAAAACCGGCCGCGTTCTGGCACCCCACTCCTGCCCCCGACCTACTGCCAGGCTATTTCCCCTTGGGCGATGTTGCCGCTGTCGGCCATGGCAATATCAACGGAAAAAGGGTGGTGGTTGTGGCTCGCGAAGCTGACACACCCAGCGCTGACCCCAGCAAAGGCAAGGCACTGCGCCGCCCCGACGATTTCGAGTTGATCTGGAAAGATGCAGGTTCGAGATCGAAGAGAGACCTCTCGATTTGGCGGCCGATCCCCCCCGAAGGCTACGTGGCGCTGGGTTCGGTCTGTTCAAACGACCACGAAAAACCTTCGTTCAACGCTGTTCGTTGCGTCCGCGCCGATCTGGTGATCGCGTCAGCGACCAGCGAACCGGCATGGAACGACAAGGGGAGCGGTGCACGACAAAGCATCAGCGCCTGGCATGCCGTTCCGCCAACCGCCGCAACAGGTGAAATCCACCTGGCCCCCAGCACCTTTGTGGGATTTTCCGGTTACACAAAACCCGAGAGTTTCCTCGTCTACTCGCTACGCATGCAGATCCCGATCACGGTCAATCCGAAGCCTGCGGCCCCCCTGCTTTGCGGGGAAGTACCGACCCAGCCAGAGGCACCGGATCAGCCTACCTATATCGCCAGACTTCCGTGGTTCACGATAAAAGACCCTCTGCTGTCGCCACTCGAGCAGCTAAGTAGATCGCCCTTCTATCTTCTGGAGCGCACGGATCAGTATTTGCTCGTCGGCCATGCCCACAACACCGAAAACGAGAGCAGGACGTTCAGGTGGGTAGCGCCTCGTGCGCAGCGAGCTGGAAGCCTGCGGTCATTCACCCACAACACCTCTGTCGAATTTGGTGCTCAATGGCAAACCAACTTGCCCAACCCATTCCTGTTTTCGGCAAGGCTGAACCATGATTTCACCCAGTGCGAAATACACTCGAACGAATGGCTCAACGCAGTTGCCATTGACGTTGTAGCGGTCGTGGACAAACAAAAGTCCGTGGCGATTTACCTGATTCAGAGCGATTACAGACTGCTGCGTACCGATGGCACACCGGTGACCAGTGGTTTCAGTTACACCGATGGCAACAGCTTGCACATCAGCCAGTACGTACCTGAAAAGCCTGAAGTCATTGTCGTTCCCGAGCAGGAACCAGAAGCGGAAATGACCATCGACACTCAGGCAACAAACGACGAACCCGCCGCCCCGTTACCCGAGCCAGAATTGCCGACGGCTACAGATACCGCGCCATGATGTCGTCCACCACGCCTTCTTTGCGCAGTTGGTCCAGTGCGGCCTGAAGCCTGGCAACGACTTCGTCCGAGACATCTTTGTTCAATGCCAGATACAACTGCGCACTGTTGAAGCGCAGCACGGTCTTGAGTCCGCTCACACCATCCTGCCGCGCCAGATAACGCCCGGCAGGATCACCCGTAGCCCATAGGTCGATCTGGCCGCTGACCAGCTTCTTGGCGTTGTCCTGATCGCGCAGTACGACCACCGGCTTCAAGCCTTGTTTGGTCAGCGTCTCGGCAATCGCGTCGCCCTTGTAGGCGCCGATCTTGTACTTGCGTGCGTCATTGAGCGTTTCGAGGGTGATCTTGCTGTCAGCCTTGGCCAACATGATCCAGTCGTCGGGGCCGATCGGGCCGACCCATTTGAAGAGCCTCTCGCGATCCGGCAGTCGCGCCATCACGAAGGCACCGTATCCGGGATTTTCCAGCGCCAGTTTGTACACTCGCTCCCAAGGGAAGCGCAGGGTCAGGCTGTAAGTAATGCCGGCACGCTGGAACATCTCGCGCACGATATCGGTAGCGATACCGTTGATGTTCTCGCCCTGGGCGAAGTTCTTGCCGTTCTTCGCCATGTTGTAAGGCGGGAAGTTTTCGGTGAGAAGCACCAGATCGGTGTCGGGACTGGTTTCGGCCCGGGCCGAGTTGAGCAACAACACAGAGGCACTGGCGAGAACAAGAAGCAGGCGTTTGATCATGTCGGGCTACCGGAATCCATGGCGTGCCCAAGAGTGCCTTGGGTACGCCATGCTGTCCACTGGCCTGTACGGTTTAGCGCATCACAATGCCGCGTTTGGCCATATACGCTTTCGCTTCCTGCACGGTGTATTCGCCGAAGTGGAAAATACTCGCCGCCAACACAGCGCTGGCGTGGCCTTCAATAATGCCGTCGGCCAGATGCTGCAAGTTGCCGACGCCGCCAGAAGCGATCACCGGAATACCCAGTGCATCGCTGATGGCACGGGTCACGCCGAGGTCGAAACCGTTTTTCATGCCGTCCTGATCCATGCTGGTCAGCAGGATCTCGCCGGCACCCAGGCCTTCCATTTTCTTCGCCCACTCGACCGCGTCGAGACCGGTCGGCTTGCGACCGCCGTGGGTGAAGATCTCCCAGCGCGGGGTTTCACCCGGGCCCGAGACCTTCTTCGCGTCAATGGCGACGACGATGCACTGCGAGCCGAAATGCTGCGCGGCTTCGCCGACGAACTCCGGGTTGAACACCGCCGCGGTGTTGATCGATACCTTGTCGGCACCGGCGTTGAGCAGGTTGCGGATGTCCTGCACGGTACGCACGCCACCACCGACGGTCAGCGGAATGAACACTTGGCTGGCCATGCGCTCGACGGTATGCAGCGTGGTGTCGCGGCCATCGACGCTGGCGGTGATGTCGAGAAAGGTAATCTCGTCGGCACCCTGCTCGTCATAGCGACGGGCAATTTCCACCGGGTCACCGGCATCGCGGATGTTTTCGAACTTCACACCTTTGACGACCCGGCCGTTGTCCACGTCCAGGCAAGGGATGATGCGTTTGGCCAGCGCCATGGTCAGTCCTCAGCCTTGATACGAATCGCAGAAAGCTTGCGCTTCAGCGACGTCGAGGGTGCCTTCGTAGATCGCCCGGCCAGTGATTGCACCGATGATGCCCGGCGCTTTGGCGTCGAGCAGCGACTTGATGTCACCCAGATTGTGGATACCGCCGGAAGCGATCACCGGGATCTTGGTTGCGGCAGCCAGCGCGGCAGTAAACGGTACGTTGCAGCCCTGCATCATGCCGTCTTTGGCGATGTCGGTATAAACGATCGAGGACACGCCGTCGGCTTCAAACTGCTTGGCCAGATCGATGACCTGGACGGTGCTGATTTCAGCCCAGCCATCAGTGGCGACGAAACCGTCTTTGGCGTCGAGGCCAACGATGATCTTGCCCGGGAACGCGCGGCAGGCTTCAGCGACGAACGCCGGATCTTTAACGGCTTTGGTGCCGATGATCACGTAGCTCACGCCCGCCTTGACGTAGTGCTCGATGGTTTCCAGCGAACGAATGCCGCCGCCGATCTGGATCGGCAGGTTCGGGTAGCGCTTGGCGATGGCGGTGACCACTTCGCCATTGACTGGCTGGCCTTCGAACGCGCCATTGAGATCGACCAGATGCAGACGGCGGCAACCGCCATCCACCCACTTGGCAGCCATGCTCACCGGGTCATCGGAGAACACTGTGGAATCTTCCATGCGGCCCTGGCGCAGACGTACGCAGGCACCGTCTTTAAGATCGATAGCGGGAATAATCAGCATCTGGCAAACCTTCAAATTTGAATGTTCAGCTTGGCTCGGAAATCAGTTTTTCTCGAGCGCCCACAGGTCGCTTTCGATGCTTTCAAACCGCTCCTTGAGGTGGGTCTGCACATCGAAAATCGCCCTGTTGTAATAGTGCGGAGCGATTTCACGGGTAAACAGCTCAAGAATCTCCGCCGCTTCGAATGACCCGAGGTCAAGTTCGAAACGATCCTCCATGAACCGCTTGATCTTGTGACTGGCCTCGCTCTCCTGCTCGGGAGTGAGGGTCAGGATCGGCGGTTTGGATTTCTTGACGGCCATTTACCAGCGACCATCCCACGCGGCGAAGTTCTGCAGCAATTGCAGGCCATGGGTATGGCTCTTCTCCGGGTGGAACTGCACGGCGAAACGCGAGCCATCGGCCAGCGCCGCAGCGAAATCAACGCCGTAATGACCGCCACCGACCACCTGCCGCGCATTGGCGGCGGCGATGTAGTAGCTGTGCACGAAGTAGAAACGCGCCATGTCCGGAATGTCATGCCACAGGGGGTGGCTGACCTTCTGCTTCACTTCGTTCCAGCCCATGTGTGGGACTTTCAGGTGCTCGCCGTCTTCATGCAGGTCTTTGCCGAAGAACTTCACCGCGCCCGGAAACAGGCCGATGCAGTCGACGCCGTCGTTCTCTTCGCTGGTGTCGAGCAAGGCTTGCATGCCGACACAGATGCCGAGGAACGGACGATCCTGGCTTACTTCACGCACCAGCGAATCGAAGCCGAGGCGACGGATCTCCGCCATGCAATCGCGAATCGCGCCGACGCCGGGGAACACCACGCGGTCGGCTTCGCGGATCACATCCGCATCGCTGGTGATCAGCACTTTGCCGGCACCGACGTGCTCGAGGGCCTTGGCCACCGAGTGCAGGTTACCCATGCCGTAATCGATCACTGCAACCGTCTGCATTACAGAACGCCTTTGGTCGATGGCATCTGCCCGGCCATGCGCTCATCCAGCTCGACGGCCATGCGCAGCGCGCGGCCGAAAGCCTTGAACACGGTTTCGATCTGGTGGTGAGTGTTGGTGCCACGCAGGTTGTCGATGTGCACACTGACCAATGCGTGATTGACGAAGCCCTGGAAGAACTCCTGAAACAGGTCAACGTCGAAGCCGCCGACGGTGGCGCGGGTGTATGGCACATGCATCTGCAAGCCTGGACGGCCGGAGAAGTCGATCACCACACGCGACAGCGCTTCATCGAGCGGCACG
This sequence comes from Pseudomonas baetica, assembly GCF_019733355.1. Taxonomy (GTDB): domain Bacteria; phylum Pseudomonadota; class Gammaproteobacteria; order Pseudomonadales; family Pseudomonadaceae; genus Aquipseudomonas; species Aquipseudomonas baetica_A. Next base: position 48,921 of record NZ_JAIHLQ010000033.1, read on the forward strand.
TAGGCATGGCCGTAACGACGGATGCCTTTTTTGTCGCCGATGGCTTTGGCGAAGGCCTGGCCGAGGGTGATACCGACGTCTTCCACCGTATGGTGGTCGTCGATATGCAGATCGCCCTTGCATTCAATATCCAGGTCAATCAACCCGTGACGGGCGATCTGATCCAGCATGTGCTCAAGAAAAGGAACACCGATATCAAATCGGGCCTTTCCGGTGCCATCAAGGTTGATCGAGGCTTTGATCTGGGTTTCCAGAGTGTCGCGCTCGACAGAAGCCTTACGTTCGGCCATCACCAGCTCCGCAAAATCATTGGGCGAAAAAGGCAGCCATTATAGGGGCGCGGGGCCGAAACAGAAACACGAGACGCAATATGGCTGACGGATAGAACCCCCGGCTGTCGCGGGTAGACATGTCCATACAAGCCATTACAGGCACCCCAAAACAACTGTGGGAGCGGGCTTGCTCGCGAAAGCGCTGGATCAGCCGACATTGATGTCGACGGACAGAACGCCTTCGCGAGCAAGCCCGCTCCCACAGAAGTAAGTGCTGGCCTGAGAGATCTCAGGCCATTGACTCAGTGAAACAGTACCGCTGTCTTTTGCAGGGTCACCCACACACCCCACGCCAACGGAATACCTACCGCCAGCCACGCAGCAATCGCCAGCGGCTTGCTGCCCGGTGCGGCCTTCCACTCCAGAACGGTGGTCCCATCAGCACCTTTGTCGTGCCCCAGAGCCTGTTCGGCAGCCAGTTCGGCGTCGGTCATGAAGTACTTGTCGGCCACCGGGCGCACCATCAGGTTGCACAGGAAGCCCAAGACCAACAGGCCGGCGAGGATGTACAGAGTGATGTCGTAAGCGGCGGCGCGTTCAACGCCGATGCTCAACTGATACTCACGCAGGTAGTTCACCAGCACCGGGCCGAGTACGCCGGCCGCGGCCCAGGCAGTCAGCAGACGACCGTGGATCGCACCGACCATCTGCGTACCGAACAGGTCGGCCAGATACGCGGGAACGGTCGCGAAGCCGCCGCCGTACATCGACAGAATGATGCAGAACGCCGCCACGAACAGCGCAACGTTGCCCAGGTGGCCGAGGTTGGGGATCAGTGCGTACAGCGCAAAACCGAGGGCGAAGAACACGAAGTAAGTGTTTTTGCGACCCAGGTAGTCCGAGAACGAGGCCCAGAAGAACCGTCCGCCGATGTTGAACAGGCTCAGCAGACCGGTGAAACCGGCAGCAATCGCGGCAATCGAAGCCAGTTGCCCGGCGTCCAGTTGACCAAACGGCACGTCAACACCCAGCAGCTTGCCGCCGAATACTTCCTGCAGCAGCGGCGAAGCCATGCCGAGAATGCCGATACCCGCCGACACGTTCAGGCACAGCACCAGCCACACCAGACGGAATTGCGGGGTTTTCCACGCCACATTCACGTGTACATGACGGTGGGTGATCATCGAGTTGGAGGCTTTTTTCGCCGGAGCGGTCCAGCCTTCAGGCTTCCAGCCAGTTGGCGGTACGCGGTAGGCCAGGGCGCCACCGATCATGAACACGAAGTAGATCGCTGCCATGACCGCAAAGCTTTGCCACACACCGACACTTTCAGGCGAGGCGAAGTGACTCATCAGTGCCGTTGCCAACGGTGCCCCCACCATCGCGCCACCACCGAAACCCATGATCGCCATGCCAGTCGCCATGCCGCGCTTGTCCGGGAACCACTTGATCAGGGTCGACACTGGCGAGATATAGCCCAGACCCAGGCCGATACCACCGATCACACCGGAGCCGATCCACATCAGCCAGATCTGGTGGGTATAAATACCCAGCGCCGAAATCAGCAGACCACCGCACCAGCACAACGCCGATACAACACCAGCCTTGCGCGGCCCGGCGTGTTCAAGCCAGCCACCCCAGATCGCTGCCGAGCAGCCGAGGAAGATGAAGAACAGGGTGTAGATCCAGCCGAGCATCGAGATCGGCCAGTCGCATTGCGAGGAAAAAACTTGTGCGATAAAGCTCATGTCCGGCGCGCAAGCCACCGGAGCGGTAATGCCCAGCGCCTTGGACAGCGGCAACCAGAACACCGAAAAGCCGTAGGCCATGCCGATGCACAGGTGGATGGCCAATGCGGCCGGTGGAACCAGCCAGCGGTTGAAACCCGGCTTGGCGATGATGCGTTCCTTGGACAGGAACGCGGGCTGGTCGGCTTTGAAGCCGTCCGCCGTTATGCTCGTGCTCATTGTGTATCCCCCAATTATTAGAATGGTTCGTCAGCCACTGCTCACCCTCGGCCTTATGCACGCAGGCACGACCTTTTTTAAGGTGAAGCTCCTTGAAGGCGCGACGTTAAGTCGCAGAAGGACGGACGAACGCGCGAAGGTTACCATTTGCAGATGACAGAAAAACCAAACTGATATCACCTTTTTTCAGTCTTCTGATGTCCTGCACAAAGCATTTCTCACGGGTAACGCCATGCCGGTCATCCTTCAAACGCTTGAAAACCCCAGCTATCAGGGTCAGCAGGACTTGCAGAAAATCTACCGCGATGCTCCCGCATGGCTGTTCGCGCCGTTTTCCGGGAGAGCTCATCTGATCGAAAGCGCCTGGCTGGTGGTTCATTTATTGCCGGACGTTTCAATGACCGCTTACTCGGCACGGGACGCCTGCAGAGCCACGGCAGCGCCTTGTATCTGTCCCATTTGTGCGTGCGAAAAGTTACCCGACGCCGTGGCGTCGCTGAACGATGGGTGAACCAAGCGCAGAAAATGGCGTCGCAAACGGGGGCCGGACTGCGCCTGCCGGCACCCGCCGAACACCTTTAAGCTCAGGCCATCGCCGCCACGCTGCCTGTGCCGCTGGAGGTGTTGGCAACATAGCTTCACACCGAACCGGGCAGATGCGGCGCTATACTCCCCGGCTAAATTACGAATTCGACTAACTACAAGGACTCGCCCATGAAAGCGTTCGGCAAAATCCTGGGTCTGGTACTTCTCGGGCTGTTGCTGATCATTGTGGCGGCAGGTTTTGCCCTGACCCACCTCTTTGATCCCAATGACTACAAAGACGAGATCCGCCAGATAGCCCGCGACAAGGCCCACATCGAGCTGACGCTCAATGGCGATATCGGCTGGAGCCTGTTCCCGTGGCTCGGGCTGGAATTGCACGACGCCAGCGTTGCGACCTTAATCAAACCTGCCGAACCGTTTGCTGACCTGCAGATGCTCGGCCTGTCCGTGCGCGTGCTGCCGCTGCTGCGCCGCGAAGTGCAGATGAGCGATGTACGCGTCGAAGGCCTGAACCTGCGCCTGAACCGCGACAAGAACGGCCACGGCAACTGGGAAGACATCGGCAAGCTGCCGACTGCCGCCGCACCTGCCGGTAGCCCGCCGCCTGCCAGCGAACCCGCTGCCGAGACAACCGCCAAAGCGGAAAAACCGCCGCAGCCGATCCGGCTCGACATCGACAGCCTGACCGTCAATAACGCCCGCGTTGAGTACAACGACGAGCAGACCGGCAAGCAGTTCAGCGCCGAAAGCATCCAGTTGAGCACCGGCGCGGTGCACGATTCGACCAATATTCCGCTGAAGGCCACCGCATTTCTCAGCACCAATCAGCCCGTGCTGCGGATACGCACCGAGCTCAATGGCGAACTGCGCATCGAACGTGCCCTGCAACGCTACAAGTTCGAAGACCTGAAGCTCTCTGGCGAACTGACCGGCGATCCGCTGCAAGGCAAAGCCATGACCTTCGCCGCTCAGGGCCAGATGTTGCTCGATAAAGCAGCAAACGTCGCCGAATGGACCGGGATCAAAATCTCCGCCAACCAGTTGCGCGCCTTGGGCGAACTGAAAGCCAACGACCTCGACAAGACCCCACAGATCACTGGCGGCCTCTCGATCGCCCAGTTCGATCTGGCAAAATTCGTCGACAGCATCGGCCAGACACTGCCAGCCATGGCCGAAGGCAGCCTGAGCAAGGTCGAACTGGTCAGCCGCGTGTCCGCTACGCCAACCAGCGTCGCGTTCGACAACATCAACCTGAAACTCGACGACAGCAGCTTCAGCGGCCGAATCGCCGTCGACGACTTTGCCAAGCAATCGCTGCGGGCGACGCTCAAGGCTGACACCTTCAACGTTGACCGCTACCTGCCGCCGAAATCGGCTCAGGCCAATAGCGCCACGCAAGTGCGTCAGGCTGAAGTCGCCAGTACCGAAGCCAATGCCGTGGCCGGCGCCGGCACGACGCCACTGCCGGACAAACCGAGCAAAAGCGCCTGGAGCACCGAGCGCCTGCTGCCGGTGGAACGTCTGGCCAAGCTCGACGTGGATGCCGACCTGATCTTCGGCCAACTGACGCTCGACAAACTGCCCATCCAGAACGCTGCGCTCAAGGCCACCGGCCAAGGCGGCTTGCTGACCCTGAACAATCTGAGCGGCGAACTGTACAACGGCACTTTCGAAGCCAAAGGCACACTCGACGTCCGTCCGAGCACGCCAGTGCTGAACATGCAGACCAAAATCAACCGTGTCCCGGTGGAAAAAATCCTTGAGAGCCAAGGCAAGACCCCCCCGGTCAAAGGTCTCGTGACCCTCAACAGCAACGTCACTGGCAGCGGCAACAGCCAACAGGCGCTGATTGACTCACTCAACGGCAACGCCAGTTTCGTGATCAACAACGGCGTGCTGCTCAACGCCAACCTTGAACAACAACTGTGCAAAGGCATCGCCACCCTCAACCGCAAAACCCTCAGCGGCGAGCCACGGGGCAAGGACACACCGTTCCAGGAGCTCAAAGGCAACCTGACGTTGCGCAACGGCATCGCCAGCAACCCCGACCTGAAAGTGCGCATCCCCGGCATGACCGTCAACGGCGACGGCGACATCGACCTGCGCGTACTGGGCATGGATTACCGCGTCGGCATCATCGTCGAGGGCGACACCAGCGCCATGCCCGACCCGGCCTGTCAGGTTGGTGACAAATTCGTCGGTATCGAGTGGCCGCTGCGCTGCCGTGGCCCTCTGGAACTGGGCGCCAAGGCTTGTCGCATCGACAACGAACGACTCGGCCAGGTCGCGACCAAACTGGCCGGCGACAAGCTCAGCGAGAAAATTGAAGAGAAACTGGGCGACAAGGTCAGTCCGGAATTGAAAAACGCATTGAAGGGGCTGTTCAAGCGATGAAAGCGGAGCAGTTTTCCACGGCGGTGCTGGATTGGTTCGACCGCCAAGGCCGCCACGATCTGCCCTGGCAGCAAGACATCAACCCGTATCGGGTGTGGGTGTCGGAGATCATGCTGCAGCAGACGCAGGTCAGCACCGTGCTCAATTACTTCGACCGTTTCATGGCCTCGCTGCCGACCGTCGAAGCCCTGGCCGAAGCGCCGGAAGACGAAGTGCTGCACCTGTGGACGGGCCTGGGTTACTACACCCGCGCGCGCAATTTGCAGAAGACCGCAAAAATCGTTGTCAGCCAGTACGGTGGCGAATTTCCGCGCGACATCGAAAAGCTCACGGATTTGCCGGGCATCGGTCTGTCTACCGCCGGTGCGATTGCGAGCATCAGCATGGGCCTGCGCGCGCCGATCCTCGATGGCAACGTCAAACGCGTGCTGGCGCGCTTTACCGCGCAAGAGGGTTACCCGGGCGAGCCGAAGGTCGCCAAACAGCTGTGGGCCAACGCTGAGCGCTTTACGCCGCACGATCGGGTCAACGCCTACACTCAGGCAATGATGGATCTCGGTGCGACGCTATGTACGCGCAGCAAGCCGAGTTGCCTGCTGTGCCCGCTGGAACGTGGCTGCGAGGCGCACATGCTGGGTCTGGAGACGCGCTATCCGATTCCCAAGCCACGCAAAGCCATCCCGCAGAAACGCACGCTGATGCCGATGCTCGCCAATGGCGACGGTGCGATTCTGCTTTATCGCCGTCCGTCCACAGGCTTGTGGGGCGGTTTGTGGAGCCTGCCGGAACTCGATAACCTCGACGACCTGCAACATCTGGCCGATCAACACTCACTGGCGCTGGGCGAGCAACAAGCATTGCCCGATCTTGTCCACACGTTCAGCCACTTCCAGTTATCCATCGAACCCTGGCTGGTTCAGGTACAGGAGGCCAGCCATCACGTGGCCGAGGCCGACTGGCTCTGGTATAACCTCGCCACCCCGCCGCGCCTGGGCCTCGCCGCCCCGGTCAAAACCTTGCTCGAACGCGCGGCCGCCGTATTGAATGCAGGAGAGTCGCCATGACCCGCACCGTAATGTGCCGCAAGTACAAACAAGAATTACCCGCTCAGGAGCGCCCTCCGTTTCCGGGCGCCAAAGGTCAGGATATTTTTGACCACGTCTCGGCCAAGGCCTGGACTGACTGGCAAAAACACCAAACCCTGCTGATCAACGAAAAACGCCTGAACATGATGAACGCCGAAGACCGCAAATATCTTCAGGGCGAAATGGACAAGTACTTCTCCGGCGAGGAATACGCCCAAGCCGAAGGCTACGTTCCGCCAGCCGAGTAATCCCGCAAAATCGGGGGTCGGATCGTAAGCAACGGAATTAATTTAAGAAATTTTAAAAAAGTCGTTGACGAGAATCCGAAAAAACCTTTTAATGCGCCCCGTTGCCCAGATAGCTCAGTCGGTAGAGCAGGGGATTGAAAATCCCCGTGTCGGCGGTTCGATTCCGTCTCTGGGCACCATTGATTAATTTCAGGTGGTGCCAAAACCACCCGAAAGCCCCAAAGAACCCGCCTAGTGCGGGTTTTTTGTTTTCTACGGTTCCCATACCTTCCCTTGTAAGCCCAAACGTATGTGCGTAGATTTGTGAGTAGAGCCGGTTCGGTCTAAAAATCTACTCACACCTCGCGAGCCAAGCCCTTGCCAGGTGGGGCCTGCGAGGGAGCTGCTATGCCGCTATCAGATACCACCATCCGCACCGCCAAACCGACCGAGAAGCTTTATCGCCTCACGGACGCCAACGGGCTGTGCCTGGAAGTGGCGCCGACCGGCTCCAAGTTGTGGCGCTATCGCTACCGCTTCAACGGCAAGGCCAAGATGCTTGCACTTGGCACCTACCCCGCCGTCACCCTGCTAAAAGCTCGCCAGCGCCGCGACGAGGCCCGCCAACTGCTAGTTGATGGCATTGATCCAGGCGAACAGAAAAAAGCCACCAGGCAAGCGCAGAAGGCCGAAGGGCTGACTTTCGAGACAATGGCCCGCGAATGGTTTGCCTACAACGCCCCGCGCTGGGCAGAAAGCACCACCTACAAAGCCAAGCTATATCTGGAAAACGACTTAATCCCCAATATCGGCTCGCGACCACTGAAAGCCATCACCCGCCCGGAGCTGGTGGAACTGGTGCGCACGGTCGAAGCCCGCGGCACCCTCAACGCCGCCGGCAAGATTCGCCAATGGCTACATCAGATATTCCGCTTTGCACTGGCCAAAGGGGCCGTAGACGCCAATCCTGCCACTGACTTGAGTGTGGTTGCAGCACCCGCAAAGGCCGCTCGCCATCATCCGCACGTCACCTTTGCCGAACTTCCCGAACTGCTGGGCAAAATCGACACCACCAACATCAACATCCTGACCCGCTGCGCCATTCGCTTGCTGACGCTAACCGCTGTGCGCCCCGGCGAACTACGCGCCGCGCCCTGGTCTGAGTTCGACTTAAACGCCGCCACCTGGACAATCCCAAAAGAGCGCATGAAAGCGCGCCGCCCGCATGCGGTGCCCCTGCCCCGCCAAGCCATTTCCATCCTGCGCCAGCTCCAAGAAATCACCGGGCATTACCCGCTGGTGTTCGCCGGCCAGCAAAATCCGGCCCGTCCAATGAGTGAAAACACTGTCAACAAGGCATTGCGCCTAATGGGCTACGAAGGCCGCCAGACCGGCCACGGTTTTCGTCATCTGCTGAGCACAGAATTAAACGGGCGCGGGTACAACAAAGACTGGATAGAGCGCCAACTGGCCCATGGCGATAGCGACGAAATACGCGCCACCTACAACCACGCCGCCTACTTGGAGCAACGCCGAGAAATGATGCAAGCCTGGGCTGATTCGATAGATGCCCTGTGTGCCGGTGCCAATGTGGTGAACATCAAGCGGAAAGCATGACCGGGGTAATGCCAATGACAGAGCGGTTTGATGCAAATGATCTGCTGACACCGGCACAGGCAACAGAACTACTAGCACACCGAGCTATGAAAAATGGCGAGGATCTGGCAGACGCGAAAGGTCGCTGGCGCAAGCGCATAGAAGCGGCCTATGGACAGGGCAAGTTAGAGCAGATCAACCGCAAATATCGTTGTGGTGATTTGCTGGAGTGGGCAAGGGGCCTAAAACGATCAGTCCCAGCAAATTGGCTGAGCCGCCTTAACGACCTTCCACTTCCAACTCTATCTGGAGAGGCAAAAATACAGATCCGAGCGGAGGGTGAAGGTCTTGTTATCCCTGCTTTACCCCAAACGCTTGAAGAAGCACACGCCCGAATCATTCATCTCCACGGGGTAATAGAATCGAAACAGCTTGAGATAGATGGGCTGAAACCAGACGCTGATCGCTATAGAGCGAACTGCGCAACAAATACGAATAACGCTCGCCGAAAGAGGAAATTGGCGGAGGACAAAAACTAGCGTTGTAGATCCTGAACCTCCACCAATAATGACGAAGCCATGACCCAACACCTCCCAAGGAGACGACATCATGGCCGCACCAACCCAAGCAGTTCTCGCAGAACAGTCCCGCCGCTTCATCAAACTGCGCGAAGTCAAAGCGCTGACCACTCTATCCACATCTGAGCTTTACCGGCGCATTGCCGCTGGAACTTTCCCTGCGCAAATCATGCTTGGGCCTAAGTCTGTTGTTTGGATCGAAGCTGAGGTGCTGGCGTGGTGCGATGAACGCATTGCCGCCAGCCGTGGGGAGGTCGCATAAATGGACGCAAAAAAAAGCGCCAACCAAACGGCCAGCCCTATCAAATCACCCAACAATGATACCAGCACCAGCGCACAACGCGCCCGCCTGCTGAGCCGCCTACAAGTCGAACCAATAGACACAATCGCAGCTCGTGGCGAGTTGAACGTGATGTCTCCAGCACCACGAATCAAAGAGCTACGCGAGCAAGGGCATCCCATCAAAACCCACCGAATCACCCGAATGGATGAGCACGGACGCACGCACCGACGCGTGGCCCTGTACTACCTAAGCACCAGCACCGCCCCCGTCCAAGCCGAGGTTTAACCCATGCAAATTCAAAACGGCGCTAACCCGCCGACGCCGAAGGCTTGCCCAAATTTGGCTTACCGCTACCTGTTCACCCTGGCACCGGCTGGTGCTGAGCTGGTGTTATTGATCGCTATCGAGGTGGCCTTATGGATTGTGTGACTCAGCTCCGCGACGCGCTACAGGCCGCGCTCGGGCCGCTTGATTGGCTGCCAGAGCCAGACGGCGATATCCATCGCCTCCACGTCCCGAGCGATAAGCAAGGCACCTGCAATGGCTGGTATTTGTTATCCGCTGGCTCGCCCCCTGCTGGCTGCTTTGACAGTTGGCGTAAGTCGGGATTATTTACGGCTGGTACGGCCCATCTCTTCGGCTGGACTTAATCATGGCCAAGTCCTACGGGAAATCCAAAGGCCGTAAGGAAGCCGGTGGGTTCTCGATGTTCCTGCACGTTGTCGAGGATCACCCGGACTTTCAAAGTTTGTCCGGTAGCGCGCTCAAGGTGTTGCACAGCCTTGTTCGTCAATACAACGGCAGAAACAACGGCAACTTATCCGCGACGATAACGCAGCTCAAGCCACGCGGCATTGCATCAACCGCAACGCTCACAAAGGTGCTTAGCGAACTACAAGATAAAAACCTAATCGTCCGCACCCGCCAAGGGCGCTTTATCAACCCAGGGGGGCGCTGCGCTCTTTATGCCGTCACCTGGTATGCAATCGACGACTGCCCCGGCGCAGACCTAGAGATCAAATCGACCAACGCGCCACCACGATGTTTTGCCACCAAAAGAGCAGAACGCCCGCTTTAACTATTGAAGCGAGTCGATTCACTTATTGAAGCTGGCAGCGGGAAAAAAGGCTTAAAAGCAGCGAAATACAGACGAAATACGGAACCACCTGCTTTAGATATTGAACCGATGGTGGGGGTTAGCCTGCTTTAAAAAGTGAAGCCCTTTATAGATATACCAATGGGTGTTGTCTGTGCCGGTGCAAAGCATCACGCAATGAGCAGGCAAGTCAGCTTTGCCGCAGCCAGTGCGTGACCATTCCCTGAACCTCAATTTGAGGGGGCGCAGGACGAAAACACCTTTTCAATTTCCCAATTGATTTAGGTTCACTAAATGAGCAGACGTAAGGAAAAAGACGCGACCGAGGATTACCGAGCGCTCGACGTTCGAGCACTGCATCGTGCCGGTGTGCTGGTGGCTGGCTGGAGCGGTAATTGGCAATGGTCACGCAACGGCGGAGTGCGGGCGAAAATTGGCGTCACTGTCGAAAGCTTGACCCGGCTGCACCTGTGCTATCAGGCCACGAGCAGGGGCCAAGTAGAGGCGAAGGACTACGTTGTGCCGGTAGTCTGGACGTCTTGTCACCTAGGCGGCAGTCGCCCATGGTTTAGCTGCCCAAGCTGTGGCCGCCGAGTAGCAAAATTGTACGGTGGCGTCGTGTTTGCCTGCCGCCACTGCTGGCGCTTGAACTATGCGAGCCAGCAGGTCAGTACGCGCGACCGAGCTGCCGATCGCTCGTGGAGTCTGCGCCGCCGCCTCGGTTGTGATGAGGGATTTTTATCCATGCCAGCCGAGTACATATGTAAGCCAAAGGGCATGCACTGGCGGACGTTCAATCGCAAAATTGCACTACTCAAGCAAGTGGATGCCGGCGCCCTGGCAGACGCAGAGGCCATGCTCGCCAGCATCGACCGCAGATTGGGCACGTTGGGTGCGGCACTATTTCAACGCTGACTCACCCACACCGAATGAGTCAGCCGCCAATGGGCGATCGCAGCGTTCACGACCAGTAGGCTTAGTGGCAATTTGTCTGGACCATCGACCCGTAAGAAGAGCTTGTACAACTTATGTTCTTGCTGGCTGCATTATTCATCCGATCAAGGTTTTGATTATTGCTGTCGTTGATCATCTGGATGGCTCCCATGGCATTTTTATCTGAAGCCTCTCGCCGCTGTTGAGCCAAAGCAGCCTCTGTACGCTCATCACTTGCGGCACTGGACAACTCTTCGCGCTTATCTTCAGCACTCTGCTGCTGCAGCTGAAGCAAGCAATTGCCAAATTCAGGGGTGTTTGGCGTGAACCCGAAGTCCTGCTGACATGTTGCTTTGGCGTTCTGAATATTCGCCTTCATTTGCTGCCTTTTGGTGTCGGCCATTTGCTGTTGTTTTAGCTCTTCATCCTTCGCGCTGATGCACTGGAAATTCAAATCAGCCTTTGCGTAACGAGCCATTCCAGATGGCTCAGACGTTACTTTACCAATTACGGGTGGGGCGCCATTGTCTTGACAGAATTGGTCGATTTTTCTACGGCAAGTTTCGATCGCATTATCCGCTGAGAAATCAAAAAAACTCCCGATGGCACTGCATTCGTAACGATCTGCACTTAGCGTGTTAATCGTGCCGGAGGCACAGCCAGCCAAAAGCGCAAATGCTCCAGCAGCAAAAATAATCTTCATTTCTTTCTTCCTGAATGATCGGACAACTGAAAACGCGCAGTGAGCTTGTCGCTGCCTACCATGGAGGAGAACGATTAGCACTCACCAAGAACATACTAGGGGTGCCATGGGAGCAGCGGCGTTGCCGCTCAAATGGCACAAGCAAAAGAGATTCAAAAGCGGTAGATCGATACTCTGTAGATGCTAACACGAGGGGCAGGCACCCTATCAAGCATGACATCTGCCTCCCCCACCTCCGCTCGGCATCGCATATCTGGCAACCTCAAGCGCCTGCGCCTTGAGCGCGGACTAAGCCAGGAAAAAGCTGCAGAGCTTGCCGACTTTCACCGCACCTACGTTTCTCAACTAGAACGCTGCGTCACCAACATCAGCATTGATGGTTTGGAACGTTTGGCTTTCGCACTCGACGTGGATGTTGTGGACTTGCTACAGCCTACTGACGATCAATAACGTAACCGGTGACAGCCTTCCTCTGGAGTTGGCCAGTCAACTATGGCTGATGCCCCTCCGGCAATCGATTAAGCCTGACGCTGATCGGAAGAAAAGCCGCCCATGAGCGAGAGGGAGAAAACGACCGACTGAGGGGCAGCAAAGTAAAAAGCGAGTAGATTTGTGAGTAGATAGAAACAAAATCCACTAACAACTCCAGATAATACGCAGCCCACAGCCAACAGTTCGATTCTGTCTCTGGCACCAAATACCGAAAACCCTGAATCGCAAGATTCAGGGTTTTTTTATGCCTGCGATTTGATGAGGACTGTTATCGACCTCTGGATTCGCGATAACTTGCCCCCCCTTACGGAAGAGGGTCACCCCGTCGATGAACCAGAAACGAACGCGCATCCCACTGCCCCATCCGCCGCCGTATCGCCCAAGCCGCGCAACTTACTGGCTGACAGTGTTCGTTGCCGTGATGATTGCTTTCGCCATCGGCGCATCGATCTACATGCTGATCGACAGCTGGGTCACTGGCTCCATCACCACCAACAATCGCGGCCCGCGCAGCACCTACACCCTGGCCCTGCAACCTCGGCGGTTTTGGTTCGAGTTCGTTTGGCAAAGCATCGGTACTGTATTTCTGCTGGTTATCGGGGTGTTCGGGCTGTGGATTTATCGCAAAGTGCAGGAGCCTGTGGAAAAACCCAAAGGCAAGCGCCAACGCTAAGCACAGGTCGCATTCAAAGAGTGTTGACGTAATCGACCGGCAGCAAGACCGTGTCCAAAGCCGCGTCTACCGGCAGAGATACGACCGTAATCAGCGGGCAGACGATCATGAAGTAGCAGATGACAGCATGTGGCATGCCGTCCCCTCCTCTCACGCCAAGCAAGTGCAAGTTGCCATCGACGCCTTTGTAGTAAGGCTCTGCAGAGTCACCGTTCAATCGCCCGATCATCGTTCCACAACCGGCCAACATCAAAACCAGACTGGCTACTGAGCCAATACGCAAAATCCCTTTCAAACCAGCGCTTCCTTACGTCACAAAACATGAGGCGCGGGATTGTACCTGCGTCCATTTCTTGCGAATGGATTATCGCTATAGCTCTTCATGACCGCGCTGCCCACGCCTGCGTCACGCAACTCTGTTTTTGGTGGCTGCGCAGCGGGACTCGGTGAATCCGGGCTGGTTATCCGACGACTGGAAGACACGCCGGCGAGTGTCGTGCGCGACTGGAGCACGCTTGCCCCGCGCTATGAACGACGCCCAAGCGGCCGGGCGATGCAGGCAAAAACTGGCCACATGCCCTTCGCCAACGTCCGTGCTAAAACCCTGGCGATCAGCATCAGCGACGACCCTTACGGCACGGTTGCGTGCCATCGAACGCCTGCTCGACTGCTTCAGCAACGCGCCAAAAACCCACTTGCGCATCGAGCCGCAGGACATCGGCGAACAACAAGTCGGACATTTCGCCTTTTTTCGCAGCGCATACCAAGCCACACTATGGCCCATCGCTCTGACCTGGCTGCAAACCGGCGAACTGGCCCCCGACACACCCGGACGGCAACTCCCGCGCAGCTGAGCCCCTCCAACGCACGATGGAACACATCATGGCCTCCGCCAACAAGCAGCAAAAACGCGCCGCCCGGGCCAAGACCAAGGCCAAGCAGAACCGCACCAAACGCGCCGAGGCGCCGGTTGAGCTCGATCCGAACGATGACCGCATTGATTTCGAGTCGGTGGACCTGACCGAGCTGTTCAAGAAAATGATCGACGCCGAGAAGATCAGCCAGCAAGCCCTGTGCACCGCGTTCCTCGAAGACCCGCTGCTGGAACTGGTCTACGAGCAGGAAGGCGAAGAAGGCTCGATGGACTTCATCCTCGCCGCGCTGATCGAGTATCGCCAGTGGTCGCAGGACACCGACGAAGCCGGCGCGCTGGCGTGGATCGAATCGCCGGCCTTCCAGGCCGACTATGTGGCAGCGTCCGACGCGATCGCTGCACAAACCCAACAGAAGAACTGAGTTCCCATGGCATCCCTGAACAAGCAACACAAACGCGCCAAACGCGCCAAGGCCAAAGCCAAGCAAATCCGTATGGTCGGCCGCAAGCCGCTGGATCAGGACGACGACCTCGGCCACCTCGCCGAGCCGATCCCGGAATACACCCTGGCGATGTTCAGCAAAATGCGCGACGCCGAAGCGGTCAGCCGTAACGAGATGCTGCTGACGCTGCTCAGGGAACTGGCGTTCATCATCGTCGACCACCCCGACCTGCTGGACATGGAAAACGCCGAAAACGAAGGCATGGCCGCCACCCACCTGGCCGCCGACATGTTGATCGACTACCGCATGTGGGCCGATGGCATGGACATCGAGACAGCCCAGGCCTGGTTGACCGAGCCACAGTTCATCACCGACTTCGGGATTGCGCTGGATACTTACGGCAAGTCGCTCGATACCGCCGAAGCGAAAGACGAGCCAGTCTGAAACGCTGAAATCTCAGGCAAAAAAAACGGGCGCAATCAGTCATGATTGCGCCCGTTTTTTTTGCCTGATCGAAGCGTTGAACCTTAGGCTGCGGCAGCGCTCAAGCGCGGGATTTCAATCCCCAGCTTGGCCGCGGCGTAATCCAGTTCACCCTTGGCGATGGATTGAGCCTTGTAGCCTGCAGCGATCAAGTCCTGCACGTACAGCTTGTTGTAGATGAACATGAACACGATATTGCTCAAGCCCAGAGTGAAGCTCGCCGCGAGAAACATGATCGCAGCCCACTTGATATCACCACGGAACAATGGCGGAAAAAAACCAAAGAAAAACACGGTCCACGAGAAGCCGATTGGCGCTTCTTTCATGGCACCGGTGTTAGGGTTTTTGAACACAACCGATGTAAACGCCATGCTTATCTCCTTGAAGCCCCAATGAGTTGGCTGAACGGCCGGGCTAACTCCATGCAGCTCTTTTTAACGGCAAGCACGCAAAATCGCATCTGTACGTAGCGTCAGATGAGGGAGCAGGCAAGGAAGAATCGTAAGCTTGAGCCAGGAAGGCTAAAGGCGTCGAACAATCCATGTCCTGAAACTCCATCGCATCCCGCAACAGCGGGATACATATTCGTCGCGCAGGCTACTATTTAGCCACCACTGTGTCCATCAAATTGCCAAGTAAAAACGACCGCGATCATCTCTGATGGCGGTCGTCTCTGTGGGTGAGCAACGTTTGGAGTGGAGTCAGAACATTCAGCGAGCCACGGCTGCGCTCAACTTCTCGTTACGACGCCGACGCGCCACCAGCAGCCCGGTAGCCACCACCAGCAGGCTCAGCAGGCCGGTCGCAAGGATTTCCACGCGGTGCGCTTCCTGGAACAGCATGATGGTCAAAGCCGCGACAATGAAGATGATCACCGCGTAGGTCAGGCCCGGGAACAGCCACATGCTGAAGACGATTTTCTCGCCGCGAGCCATGCGCTGTTTGCGCATACGCAGTTGCGAGAACGCGATGACCAGGTACACCAGCAGTGCGATCGCGCCGGAGCTGGCCAGCAGGAACTCGAACACGGCCGCCGGCGCCACATAGTTGGCGAAGGTGCACAGGAACGCCGCGCCGGTCGACAGCATCACCGCCCAGTAAGGCGTACCGCTTTTGTTGACGCGAGTCGACATGGCCGGTGCATCACCGCGCTTACCCAGGGAGAACAGCATACGCGACGAGGTGTAGAGGGCCGAGTTCAGGCAACTGGTGACAGCGACCAGCACCACGATGTCGACGATCATTTTCGCGTTCGGGATGCCCATGCGTTCAAGCACGGTCTGGTAGGAACCGAGGTTGGCCAGGGTCGGATCGTTCCATGGCACCAGAGCCACAACGATGAAGATCGATACGAGGTAGAACAGGCCGATCCGCCAGATCACCGAGTTGGTAGCCTTGGAGATTTGTTTACCCGGGTTCTTCGATTCCGCGGCCGCAATGGTCACGATTTCGGTACCCATGAACGAGAACATGGTAGTCAGGATCGCGCCCAACACCGCACCCATGCCGTTGGGCAGGAAGCCGCCGCTGTCGAACAGGTGCGAAACGCCGCTGACCTGGCTGTTTGGCAGGTAGCCAAAGATCGCTGCGAGACCGAGGGCGATGAAGCCAATGATCGCCAGCACTTTGATCAGGGCGAACCAGAATTCGAACTCGCCGTAATTCTTCACGCTGAACAGGTTGGTCACCGTCAGCAGCATGGTGATGATCAGCGCGAAAGCCCAAATCCCCACGCCTGGAAACCACGCGTGCAGGATGGTCGCGGCGGCGTTGGCTTCCAGCGGAATCACCAGCACCCAGAACCACCAGTACAACCAGCCAATGGTGAAACCGGCCCAATGCCCGATGGCACGGTCGGCGTACGTCGAGAACGAGCCGGTGTCAGGCGATGCAACCGCCATCTCACCGAGCATGCGCATCACCAGCACCACCAGGGTGCCGGCGGCGGCATAAGCCAACAGCACGGCAGGGCCGGCGGCGGCGATGGCGTGGCCGGAGCCAACGAACAGACCGGCGCCGATAACACCGGCGATCGACAACATGGTCACATGACGCGGTTTGAGCCCCTGTTCGAGGCCGTTGGAGCTTGGGGTACTGCTCATCGGAACTACCTTTGCGAGGAAAGCGATTGCGTCCGGCCCGTCTGGTTTTTTCTTTCTCGTAAAAAGAAACCAACGGGGCGTTCCTTATTCTGCACGCAATATTTGCGCCAAAATGTTTCAACCTCTTTGCTGCCGCGGCTTTGCGCGCGACCGGACGGTCATCGCAAGTCATTGAGAACAATGGCAATTCGCCAGAACGTTACCCTGCGACTCACTTTCAAGACGAATCCGCGCACCAAAAACACACTTAAAAAGTGTGGGATGCACAATAAAATGGCGAATCAGGAACGTTCGGCCGGATAGCGCTTCCAACACCCCGTCAAAGCTGGCAACATCGCGCCTTTTTTTACGCGACACCCACGGGAATCCACGTTTAAACACCCGTTCGGTTGTTGATGGGGCGACAGTCTGCTGCGCCAATGCGACAACCTGTCACATGCCACCCGTTAACCGCTCGTAGCGCTGTTGGCTGCTATTGAAACGCTATGCTAGCTTGGCCGCCTCGCCAGGAAGGCCAACCAACAGCAGGAGCGCAACATATATGAGGAACGCACATGGCTGAGGCCACGCCCGCGCTTGAAATCCGTAACTTGCACAAACGCTACGGAAAGCTTGAGGTGCTCAAAGGCATCTCGCTGACCGCCCGCGACGGCGATGTGATCTCGATCCTCGGTTCCTCCGGTTCCGGCAAGTCCACGTTCCTGCGTTGCATCAACCTGTTGGAAAACCCGCATCAGGGCCAGATTCTGGTGGCCGGTGAAGAACTCAAGCTCAAGGCCGCCAAGAATGGCGAACTGGTTGCCGCTGACGGCAAGCAGATCAACCGCCTGCGCTCAGAGATTGGTTTTGTGTTTCAAAACTTTAATCTGTGGCCGCACATGAGCGTGCTCGACAACATCATCGAAGCCCCGCGCCGTGTACTCGGCCAGAGCAAAGCCGAGGCGATCGAAGTCGCCGAAGCACTGCTGGCCAAGGTCGGCATCGCCGACAAGCGCCACGCCTACCCGGCGCAATTGTCCGGCGGTCAGCAACAACGCGCGGCCATCGCCCGCACGCTGGCGATGCAGCCTAAGGTGATCCTGTTCGACGAGCCCACCTCCGCCCTTGACCCGGAAATGGTTCAGGAAGTACTTAGTGTCATCCGCGCATTGGCCGAAGAA
Organism: Pseudomonas baetica; assembly: GCF_019733355.1. GTDB lineage: Bacteria > Pseudomonadota > Gammaproteobacteria > Pseudomonadales > Pseudomonadaceae > Aquipseudomonas > Aquipseudomonas baetica_A. Next base: position 66,828 of record NZ_JAIHLQ010000033.1, read on the forward strand.
GGCCGCACCATGCTGCTCGTGACCCACGAAATGGGCTTCGCCCGTCAGGTCTCCAGCGAAGTGGTGTTCCTTCACCAAGGCTTGGTAGAAGAGCAAGGATCGCCACAGCAGGTGTTCGAAAACCCGCTTTCGGCGCGCTGCAAACAATTCATGTCCAGCAACCGCTAACGGAGCAACATGCATGCAGAACTATAAAAAGGTCTTCCTGGCTGCGGCCGTCACCCTCGCATTCAGCGCCGGTGCCATGGCTGAAACCCTGAAGATGGGCATCGAAGCGGCTTACCCGCCGTTCAACAACAAAGACGCCAGCGGCAACGTGGTCGGCTTCGACAAAGACATCGGCGACGCCCTGTGCGCGAAGATGAAAGTCGAGTGCACTGTGATCACTTCCGACTGGGACGGCATCATCCCGGCCCTGAACGCCAAGAAGTTCGACTTCCTGATCTCATCGATGTCGATCACCGACGAGCGCAAAGGCGCGGTGGACTTCACCGACCCGTACTACTCCAACAAACTGCAATTCATCGCGCCGAAAGATAAAGAGTTCAAGACCGACAAGGACTCCCTGAAAGGCAAAGTGATCGGCGCCCAACGCGCGACCCTGGCCGGCACCTTCATGGAAGACAACATGCCGGACGTCGAGCTGAAACTTTACGACACTCAGGAAAACGCCTACCTGGACCTGACGTCCGGTCGTCTGGACGGCATCCTCGCTGACAAGTACGTCAACTACGAGTGGCTGAAAAGCGAAGCCGGCAAAGCCTACGAATTCAAAGGTGACCCGGTGGAAGAAAGCGACAAGATCGGTATCGCTGTGCGTAAAGGCGACCCGATCCGCGAGAAACTGAACGCTGCGTTGAAGGAAATCGTCGCTGACGGTACCTACAAGAAGATCAACGACAAGTACTTCCCGTTCAGCATCTACTGATCCTGACCTGCCGGACTGACGCCGTGATCCGACGGCGTCGGCTCCCGGCCCTGCCTGCCGCGATTTGAACAGAAATCCATGATTATCGACCTCTACGGATTCGGCCCGGCGCTCGCCGCTGGCGCGCTGATGACCGTCAAACTGGCACTCTCGGCCCTGTGCCTTGGGCTGGTGCTCGGTCTGCTCGGCGCCTTGGCCAAGACTTCCCCGTACAAGCCGCTGCAATGGCTTGGCGGCTTTTATTCAACGCTGGTGCGTGGCGTCCCGGAATTGCTCTGGGTGCTATTGATCTACTTCGGTACGGTCAATCTGATGCGCGCCCTCGGCGAGTTCTTCGGCAATCCCGACCTGGAACTCAGTGCCTTCGCCGCCGGTGTGATTGCGCTGGGCCTGTGTTTCGGCGCCTACGCCACGGAAGTGTTTCGTGGCGCGATTCTCGCCATTCCCAAAGGTCACCGTGAGGCCGGCGTGGCCCTGGGCCTGTCGAAATGGCGGATCTTCACCCGGCTGATCATGCCGCAGATGTGGCGCATCGCCCTGCCGGGCCTGGGCAACCTGTTCATGATCCTGATGAAAGACACCGCACTGGTGTCGGTGATTGGCCTGGAAGAAATCATGCGTCACGCGCAGATCGGTGTGACCGTATCCAAACAGCCCTTCACCTTCTATATGGTCGCCGCGCTCATGTATCTGGGCCTGACCGTGTTGGCAATGACCGGCATGCACTTGCTGGAAAAACGCGCCGCTCGCGGCTTCGCGAGGAGCACCCAATGAACTGGGAAGTCATCATCAAATGGCTGCCGAAGCTGGCGCAGGGCGCGACCCTGACCCTGGAACTGGTGGCCATCGCCGTGATCGCCGGTCTGCTGCTGGCCATTCCGCTGGGCATCGCCCGCTCTTCGAAGCTGTGGTACGTGCGCGCGCTGCCCTACGCCTACATCTTCTTTTTCCGTGGCACACCGTTGCTGGTTCAGTTGTTCCTGGTCTACTACGGACTGGCGCAGTTCGACGCCGTCCGTAACAGCCCGATGTGGCCGTACCTGCGCGATCCATTCTGGTGCGCCACAGCGACCATGACCCTGCACACCGCCGCGTACATCGCCGAGATCCTGCGCGGCGCGATTCAGGCGATTCCACCGGGCGAAATCGAAGCGGCGCGGGCCTTGGGCATGTCCAAACCCAAGGCGATGTTCTACATCATCCTCCCGCGCGCAGCGCGCATTGGCCTGCCGGCCTACAGCAACGAAGTGATCCTGATGCTCAAGGCCAGCGCCCTGGCCAGCACCGTGACCTTGCTGGAATTGACCGGCATGGCCCGCACGATCATTGCCCGCACCTACCTGCCGGTGGAAATCTTCTTCGCCGCGGGCGTGTTCTATCTGCTGATGTCCTACGTGCTGGTGCGCGGCTTCAAGCTGCTGGAGCGCTGGCTGCGCGTCGATGCCTGCCAAGGGCGCTGACACTTCCCACGTGCTGACGGGCGAGGACCTACTCGCCCGCTTCACGGCACTGGATGCTTTTTTGATTGAGCATCAGGCACTGTGGAAACCTCGCCCCTTCACCCATCTTTCGCTCCCATGGGAAACCACCTACCCCCAATTGTCTTCGTGGCTACGCGCACGATCACTGGACGATGCAGAGCGCGCGCATAACCGGCCTGCCGATCTCGCCGAAGCCCCGGAGCCGTTCGCTGCGTTGGCAGCGTTGTCGGCTCAATTGAGTGCAGTCGGTGAGTTGCCGGGGCATACGCTGGAAGCCGCGGGGCATCGACTGAATGTCGATGTGCCGGGACGCAAGTGGCAGCAGATTGAAGCGTTTGCCAGTCGTTTGTCTTTTACCGCGCAGCCCACGCACTGGCTCGATTGGTGTTCCGGCAAGGGACACCTGGGTCGGCGCCTGCTGCGCGAAGGGCAACAACTGACCTGCGTTGAATACGATCCCTTGCTGGTCGCCAGCGGTCAGGCGTTGAGCAACCGTCATCATCTGCACGCCCTGCACATTGAACAGGATGTATTGGCGGCGGATGCAGTAACGTTATTGAACGCCGCACACACGCCCGTTGCCCTCCACGCCTGTGGCGATCTGCATGTGCGCCTGATGCAACTCGCCAGCGCCAGCGGTTGCCGACAACTCGCCATCGCGCCGTGCTGCTACAACCGGATCAGCCGCACTGCGTATCAGGCAGTGTCCTGCGCTGGTTTGGAAACCGCCCTACAGCTATCGCTGGAAGATCTGGCGCTGCCAATGAGCGAAACCGTCACCGCCGGAGCACGAGTCCGACGTCAACGCGACGCATCGATGGCTCGACGCCTGGCCTTCGACCTTTGGCAACGACAGCTACGCGGCGTCGACGAATACTTGCCAACCCCCTCACTGCCCAGTACTTGGCTGGACAAACCGTTCGCTGATTACTGCTGCGACCTGGCCTCCCTCAAAGCGTTATCCACAGTCGGTGCGCAAGACTGGCAGGCGCTCGAATCCGCCGGATGGCAGCGGTTGGCCGAAGTGCGCAATCTCGAATTGCTTCGAGGACTTTTCCGACGTCCGCTTGAGCTTTGGCTGAATCTTGATAGAGCACTTTTCCTCGTCGAGCAGGGATATGTCGTACGCCTCGGGACTTTTTGCAAGGCACCGCTTACCCCACGCAATTTCCTACTGCTCGCCGAACGCGCTTAAAAACGCCTCAGCCTGTGGATAACTCTGTTGATGGAATTCTAACGGATCCAATATCCATAGCTGTTTCGAGGCTTAAACCCTGCTGGTCATTTTTTGTTCACATTGATAAAAAACCGAGAAAACAGGGGTTTGCGCACAAAATGAGAACACCTTCACAAAAACCGACCTAAGCCGGGTACTGGGCCGCTCAGTTGTGCATAAGCCGCCAATCAAAACGACATAACTGCCGAATAACGGGCCAGCGAAGTGAATAATTGCGACCTCTCGCCAGCCTTGCTATACAAGGCCACAGCGTGCCGGTAGCGCACGGACAAAGAACAATAATCCGACGGACAGGAAGCGCCCGTGACGTTCATTTCCTACGCGCAGAATTTCGAAGACATCCGCCTATGGCGTGCACTCAAGTCGTTCGAACAGGGTTTCTATATCGATGTCGGCGCCAATGACCCGAGCCATGACTCGGTCACCAAAGCCTTCTACGACCACGGCTGGCACGGCGTTAACGTCGAACCGATGCAGAACTACTACGACGCCCTCTGCCAACAACGCCCACGCGACGCGACCGTACAATGCATCGCCAGCGACCAACCCGGCGAAGTGACCTTTTACGGTATCCCCGGCACAGGCCTCTCCACCGCAGACCCGGCCGTTGCCCAGCAGCGCAAGGACCTCGGCATGGACGTGCGCAGCCTGACCGTCGAAGCCCGTACGCTGACGTCAATCTGCGAACAGTACGTCAGCGACCGACCGATCCACTTTCTTAAAATCGACGTCGAAGGCCACGAAGAAACCGTCCTGCGTGGCATGGACTTCAACCGCTTCCGCCCGTGGATCATCGTCATCGAAACCCCATGGCAACGCGACCACACCTGGGAACACCTGGTGACCGAGGCCGGCTATCAAGCGATCCTGTTCGACGGACTTAACACTTGGTTCCTGGCCGACGAACACCTCAACCTAAAACCCGCCTTCGATATCCCGCCCTGCAACCTCGATAACTTCCAACTCTGCCAGGGCCACGCCCTCGCCCACCCTCTGAGCCCCGGCGAACTCCAAACCTCGCAACAACTCGCCGACGCTCTGCACCGCGCCGAACAAGCCGAAGCGCAACTGCTCACCCTGCAAAACAGCCGCACCGTGCGGGCGCTAAAAACGCTGCGTAATGCACTGCGCAGGGCTTGATTCGACCGAATGCAAAAATAGTCTGAATTCAGGGGTTTACAGAATTAACCCAGTCGCTATAATCGTCGCCCACACGCCGGTATAGCTCAGTTGGTAGAGCAACTGACTTGTAATCAGTAGGTCCCGGGTTCGACTCCTGGTGCCGGCACCACATTAGGCTCCATTGTATTCTACTGAATGCTCTGGAAGCCCCGAAAACCCGCCATTTGGCGGGTTTTTTCGTTCCAGGACCCTCTGTCGGGATCCAACAAAATCCCCCTTCCCCGAGGGTATGTTAGGGGTACTGCGATTTCCCGGTCAGGAGCGCGTACCCCTATGCCACGTCTTGCGATCCCCCTCAGCGACCTGCAATGCCGCACCGCCAAAACCCGCGAACGCGCCTACAAACTGTTCGACGGCGGAGGCATGTACCTTTTCGTCAAACCCAATGGCGTGAAGACCTGGCGCTTGAAGTACACCAAGCCCAACGGCAAGGAAGGTACGCTCATCATCGGCAATTACCCCATCGTTACCCTTTCCGTCGCACGACGTAAGCGAGACGAAGCCAAGGCGTTGCTGCTCGACAACCTCGACCCAATGGAAGAAAAGAAGAAGGCCAAGATCGTAGCCCAGCGGGCGGCACTGCTTTTCGAAACCGTTGCCCTGGAGTGGCACGCCGATATGTCCCGCCGCTGGACCGAAGGACACGCAAAAACCGTGATGAGTCGACTGCGTACCCACGTCTTCCCGCTGATCGGCCAACGACCCATCGCTGAACTCGATACCCATGACCTGCTAGAGATCACCCAGCGCATCAAGGAACGCGGCACCATGGACGTGGCGTTACGGGTACAGAACTACTTATCCACCATCATGCGCGGGGCCAAAAGGGCTCGGCAGATCACCATGAATCCTGCACTGGATCTGGCAGGCTCGATTCACGCGCCGCACACAGTCCATCGCCCGGCCCTCTCCCTCAACCGCCTACCCGAACTGCTGCACCGTATCGACAACTACAACGGCCGCGAGCTGACGCGCCTTGCCGTGCTGCTGACTCTGCATGTGTTCGTCCGCTCCAGCGAGTTGCGCTTCGCTCGATGGAGTGAGTTCGACTTCCAACGCGCCATGTGGGAAATTCCCGATACGCGCACACCGATTGAAGGGGTACGCAACTCCACACGCGGGACCAAGATGAACGGCGACATTCAAATGGTTCCGCTATCGCCGCAGGTCATCGAAATACTGGAGCGCCTGCGCAGCCTCAGTCGCTTTTCAGAGTTGGTGCTACCGGGCGACCACAAATACTGGAAGCCCATGTCCGAGAACACGGTGAACACCATGCTCCGCAACGTCGGCTATGACACCAGCAAGGACGTGTGCGGCCACGGCTTCAGGACCATGGCCTGTAGCGCCCTGCTGGAGTCCGGGTTATGGACCGACGCAGCCATCGAAAGACAAATGAGCCACAAGGAACGCAACCGCGTGCGCGCCGCGTATATCCACAAGGCCGAATTCCTCGAACAACGCAGGCTGATCATGGCGTGGTGGAGCAACTACATCGACGCCAACCGCCAAGGGCATGTGACACCCCACGAATTCGCTCACCCTGTCGGCGACAACATCACGGCCCTACAAAATAGCCGTGGCGCATCCAAACGTGGGTAAGCCTATGAGATCACCGTTGTCCGCCCTTCCACGCGGGTCCATCCAAGCGGGGCTGCAAAGCCGCCCTGCTTGGATGGACCTCATTTAAAAAATCTAAAGCCCACGCAATTGTCTGTGGAAAACCATAGATTTCCACCGGTGGATAATTTCATCCACAGCCGCAGAATTCCCGAAAATTCGAGCCTTGACCCAAATTATCCACAGGCGTAGAAAAGATCGGGCAAAGCGCTGTCTTTGACAGCAACCCAGGTAGCCAGAACCTTTAAGGCTACGCCACACCGTGGTGGTTCTCCCAAAGTGCGATTAGCGTCCGGCGGCTCGCACGGTCACAGCGATGTGATGGATGCCTACTTTTACCAGTGTGCCCACTGCGGCAACTCATCCCCTTTCATAGCTGCCCTGCAGCAACCTATCCGCTTGGCCATTTCCTTGCGCCAACCTGCGCCCGTCTCTTTCTCCCGGAAAGAGACGGGCGCTCCTACCGCTGCTGCAGCCCAACTCGTACAAGGCTTTTCGGCATTTCCCCTCGTGACAATCGGCGTGACAAACACCGAAGTCACCAGCAACAGCGATGCAGATGATGGTGCCGCAGCCCGAGGAATGGACTGCACCTGACTGACAGTCAGGCATGCCCCGGTCATCGCATCACTGCCTTCACCTGACTCAAGATCTCGCGGCGTCGGTCTCGTCAGCCAGCGCAGCCTCCACCCGCCCACTTCCTCGGAAGTGCTCAGGAGGCCAGATCATGAGATGCCCAAGCTCCCGGTCGTAAAGAGCCGCCAATCCCGCGTTAGTGGACAACCCTCACAGGTCGCAGGGGCCTTGATCCCTGATAACACTCAACATCCTTGGCGGGATGACGTGGGGAAAGTCTCAAGGTTTGGCTTCGAGAGGAGTTTGATCATGGCACTGGTAGGTAGACGGGACGGGCGGAATTTTGGCTATGGTCGGCAACTGAGCTATGCCGGGCCGCAAGCGCTAAAAGATCTGTTTGGCGGCGGGCACTATGGGACCGTTAAAGCGCACAGTGATCGCTGGCAGGCGTTTGTGCGTTGGTGTCGGTCGGAGGATGGACCAGGATTTAACGATGCGCGGCAGATTAATTGGCAGACCTTGCTGGACTACGCCGGACATCTGCGCCAACAAGTTGAACGAGGTGAGCTGGCCATCGCGACTGCGCAAAACCGGTTGTCCAGTGTGAATCGGACCCTGGCCGCGCTTCGCGGTGATCAGTATGTGAAAGTGCCGAGCCCGAGTAAGGCGTTGGGAATGCAGCGCACCAGTGTTCGTCAATCGGTGCCGCAAGGCCAAGACCCCGAACACGTGAAGCAGATCGTCGACGCGCTCTGCGAACACCAAATGTCGCGCCCCGTGGCCATCGTGCAGTTGGCGCGAGCCACTGGCATGCGATTGCGCGAGACCATTTTGGCCAACCTTCCGCGCCTAAAGCGTGAAGCTGAACAATTCGGCAAGATCAATATCCAGGACGGCACCAAAGGTGGCCGCTCAGGTGCCTCGGCACCTCGCTGGATTGCGGTGGATGATCATATTCGCGAAGCGCTGAGATTTGCGGAACAGGTCTCACTCGACGGTAGCCACAACCTGCTTGCGCCAAACGAAAGCTACTTCGATTTCCAACGGGAAATCGTCCGCGCCGCACGAGACCTCCTCCATAAGCACAACCTCAAAGGCTTTCATGAATTACGGGCGGCCTTTGCATGCGAACGCTATGAGCAAATCACACAGCATCCCGCGCCTATCAACAATGGCCATTGCCACCAACTCGACCGACGCCTCGATCAGAAGGCCCGAGTGCAAATCAGCTATGAACTCGGACACGGCCGTATCGACGTGGTGTCGGCTTACATTGGTGGTCGAGCATGAGCACGGCATTCGATATGGAGCTGTTCCTATCAGGTGTCCTGACCGGGTCGCATACCACACGCCAACGCCACCTTCGTCAGGCAAAGACTATCCAAGCAGCAATCGCTGATCGCTGGCAACGCGACAATCCATGGACTTGGCAGAGAAAACACCTTGCGTGGTTTTTGAATCGCCACCTAAACCAGCACACTGAATCGACGCGCTATTACTATTTGCTGACCATGCATTTACTTACTTATCGCTTAGGAAAACCCTGGCAGTTCAACCGCTAAACGAAGTCAGAAAACGGCCAAAAGCAGCCAGCCAAATACGTTTAGGAAATTAAGGGCGATTCAGACTGACCGTTGCCAAGCGGGGGGGAAAATGACAATAACAGCGGCAGCACCTGCGCAGAAACGACATAAGCTCTCATGCTGGACAACCTGAACACGGGGGAATAACGTGCGAAATCGCATTTCACCATCGACGGCAATTGCCAAGGAAAGCTAATGAGTTATGGGATTTTCGGTGCACCGGTGAAACACAAAGTATTCGTCAGTTACCATCACCACGGTGATCAGGCCTACTACAACGCTTTTTCAAACGCGTTTCACGATACCTACGACGTTATTTACGACAACTCCCTTGAACGCAGCATCGATAGCGATGACGTCAATTACGTGATGCGCCGTATTCGGGAAAATCATATCACCGGCACCTCTTGTACAATTGTGCTCGTTGGGGCAGAAAGCCCAAAGCGGAAGTACATCGATTGGGAAATCGCGGCAACGCTGGAAAAAAAACACGCCCTTATTGGTGTGCGTTTGCCGACCGCTCGAATGACTACGGACAATCAGCATGTCATTGTCCCTGATCGGCTTCACGACAATATCCGGTCCGGCTTCGCATCGTGGCTTACATGGGCACAGATTACGGCCAGCACGGCGAATCTGGAGGGCTACATTGCCGAGGCAAAAAACCGAAGTCTTACGCTCATCGATAACACTCGAACGCGCCGTGTTCGCAATGGGTGAGTTCAAATGACTGAATCGACCCGTCCTTTCCTGGTGGTGTATGTCGTCTGGCACCCGACTTTTGCCGACGGCCCTGTCATTGCTGAGATCCTTCGACAACATTTTCGTCGAAAGCTGTACGAGAATATCGCGGGAGGTACTGGGCTCAGCGTTATTTACCGATATGTTGTGGCACCGGAATCCAGCCAACCTCTGCCGATTGACCTCGCGGATTCGAACACTGCGGCCATTGTAGTCCTCGCAGACAACAACCTCGTCGGCGATGTTGCTTGGACCGATTATGTCCAAGAACTCTGTAATCGTACTGAGGAAGCAGGGTTAGGAACGAGGGTCTTTCCCGTCGAAATTGATAACGGTGTGCTAGGGCGCCTAGGAACTGATGAACAAGCGTTGCTTTGGGCGCGCTGGGAGGGGGAACTTGCCGAACGTGGCCGTCGATTGACTGCTACATTGACATACGCATTTTGCCGTTTGTTACGGCATTACCTGGAGCACCTCACGCGTCCCGAAGAGGAAGAGGAGGCACTTGAGGCCTACCTAAAGAAGGTACAAATATTCCTTAGCCATTCAAAACACGACCAGCATGGCGAGAAGATTGCCCAAAACATCCGAAGCAGGCTCTACAACACACCAGGAATGGACAGCTTCTTCGATGTCTACGACATTCCAGCAGGCCTTCATTTTCAGAAAGTACTGCTCCACAAGGTACGCGTGAGCGCGATGGTCGCCATCCACACTGATTCGTACTCGTCACGTGAATGGTGTCGCAAAGAAATTATTGAGGCAAAGCGCTGGCACGTACCTCTTGTTGTAGCCAATAGCATTAGCGACATCGACGAGCGCGGCTTCCCCTATATGGGCAACGTCCCGGTGGTCCGACTGGAACCAGGCGGTGCCGATCGCATTGACTTCGTAATTGCCCGGCTGCTTGACGAGGTTCTGAAAAACTTCCTATGGCGTTGCCGTATTGCGCTTGAGCTAGCGGACGAACACCTCGATCCCGCAGTCATTTTCGTGCCCAGACCACCAGAGCTTATTTCACTTGCGAGCCTGCCATCCGAGGCGGATGTAACAAATCCGATGATTGTTTATCCGGATCCACCACTCAGTGCAGAAGAAGAGCGGCTGTTCGCAGAGATATCTCCACGGGTTCAGCTACGAAGCCTGACGGAATGGAAAGCGGGGGCTGTGCGATGAGCTACCAAGAGGTTCTTGGGCAGAAGACCATTGCGATCTCCATTTCGGAAAGCCCAGACATGCCCGCCTTAGGCCTGGGTGACGAACATCTGCGAGATGCCATGGCCGAAATAGCTCGTCATTTGCTCGCGCTCGGGGCGAGGCTGATCTATGGAGGGGATCTACGACAGCATGGATTCAGCGACCTACTATTCGAACTTGTTGCCCGGCATCGTCGAGACGCTGACGAGGGCGATAGCCGTACCGGAGTCACGAACTATCTCGCTTGGCCAGTCCACATCCTTCAACCAGTTGCCGAACTGGAAACGCAAATCGCTGAAGTTGAAGATTCTGCTGAACTCGCTTGCCTTCGAATTGACGGTAGCGGGCTACCCATTGAGGAGCGTCGCGGCCTTCCGTCTCAAGTACCCACAGAGCAAGAGTGGGCAGATGGGCTTACGTCTATGCGTATCACCATGATGTCGGACTCCGACGCAAGAATCGTTGTTGGTGGTCGGGTAGAGGACTACAAGGGGACCATGCCGGGTATTGCCGAAGAGGCGCTTCTTTCGTTGAAGGCTGGCAAGGCGATTTTCCTGATCGGTGGTTTTGGAGGGTGCACTCGCGATATCGCCGAGACCTTAGGTCTAATACAACCTCGCCCCACATCCAATCCTGCATGGGCTCATCGCCCTGAGTTCGCAGCGTTCACTGCTGCGAACCTTAACAACGGATTGACCGACGAGGAAAATGCAACGCTCGCATATACCCCGCACATCGACCAAGCAATAACGCTCATCCTGCGTGGGATGATGCAATTGGTCAAAACAGAAGGTTCAGAGATTGCAACCTAGAGCGCAACTGAATCAGCGCACTTTAGCTACGCTACGAGTCGAACCGTCATTGTCGACTGCGGTTCATCGATCGTTGAGGCGTGACGTTTAAAGCGTCATGAGTACCCCGCCATATGACCCAAGAGCAAGGTTAAATCGGAGTAACTTGGATAGACTTAAATTTCTCCAGTTCTTCTTTTGTAGGTTTTTTTTCTGTTTGGGCGACATAGCTAAAGAAGCGTCTAAAATAGTCAGTGATATTGATAAGCTGATCTTTACCGTTATCGTTCCCCATTTTGCGAGACTTGACTAAGACCTCCGTGCTCGCACCTGTTTTGGCGTCTGAGAATGTAAAATTTTTGGTTTGAGGTGCAGGGCTGTCGAGAATCAAAAACATTTCACTCTCTGCTTTTTCAGCGAAGTCCAGCAACATAATTGCATTTGTTGTACGCCCCATCCAACCCACATCTGCATCTACGTAGCGCATTTGACGACGGGTAGAGATCTCGTTATATATGCATTGAATTTCAGTGATAAACGACATTTCCAAGTGTTCCGAACTTTGCATCAAATAATAATTAACGAAGTATTTTCCATTCAGGACGCCGTAATCACAAGACCAATCTAAGAAACCTTCAGCATCCTCCAATCGACTTTGGTCGGGATTGGAGTGTTGAGCTACAGACTCAAGAAGCGCATACATTCCCGAGTCGAAGTCAGCTCTAAAGTCCGCATGTAGCTTGTCGCGCAAAAATAAGGGTATCTTGCAATCATCTAAAAGAACAGGAATCGTTACTACACGCTTCTCATCGAGCTCCCTAAACAAACCTGCCGTTAGTTCTCTTTTGCACCACTCTGACTCAACTGATGCTTTAGACAAAATTATCAAAAGAGCACTTGCCCCCTCGATTGCTTCTTGAACTCTGCTAATTATCGAATCGCCAGCCTTGAGCTCCCACCTGTCGATCCACACGTTTGTTCGTTTCCTGAGCAGGTGCCCTGCTATTAAATCTACTTTTTCTTTATCTACGTGTGAGTAGCTTACAAAAATAGGCATATCTGCTCCATCCCTTGATCCGGCATCATGCGGGTTTCTCGTAATACCTGACTCCAACAAATTTTGCTAGCGGCACCTGTCTCGTGCGCAATCTGATTAGTCCCTGTTTTCGTACGCACATTGAATTACGGCTTTTAGCTGTGGATTCAACCGGTCGTAAGGAACCACCAGTCCAGCGTTAGCGGACAACCCTCACAGGTCGCAGGGGCCTTGATCCCTGACAACACTCAGCATTCTTGGCGGGATAACGTGGGGGAAAGGCTTTAACGAGAGGAGTTGGATCATGGCATTGGTCGACAGGCGAGATGGCGGCAATTTTAGCTATGGTCGACAACTGAGCTATGCCGGGCCGCAAGCGCTGAAAGGTCTATTTGGCGGCGGACATTACGGCACGGTCAAGACGTACAGTGACCGCTGGGAGGCGTTTGTACCCTGGTGTCGGTCGGAGGATGGGCCAGGCGCCAACGATGCGCGACAGATTGATCGGCAGACGTTGTTGGACTTCGCCGAGCATCTGCGCCAGCTAGTTGAACAAGGTGCTATCGGCATCCACTGCGCAAAACCGGTTATCCCGTGTGAGTCGGACTATGGCCACGCTTCACGGTGATCTGTATGTGAAAGTACCGAGCCCGGGTAAGACGCTGGGAATGCGGCGCAACAGTGTCCACTGCTCAGTGCCATAAGGTCAAAATCACGAACACGTGAAGCGGATGAGCTTATCAATTCGTTGTACACAATGATGTCAAAATAGTAGCATTTCGCAGAGCGGCTCCACCCAATCAAGGAAGAATCTGGATGAAACGGCGTTTGACGGCACTTGTAATTGGAATTTCAAACTACCCTAACGGTGGAGCTTTAGCTAACGCTACGCATGACGCCATCGATATGGCCTCAGCACTTGAAACTCTGGATTTTTCAGTAATATTAAAGACCGATTGCACAGCTGAAGATATAGATAGATCCATACAAAACTTTAAGGATAATCTTAATAGTAATGATGTAGGGCTATTTTATTTTGCAGGTCACGGCATTCAGATAAAAGGCGAAAACTACCTAATTACTACCGATACAAGCTTCTCGGATGAAATTTCAGTAAAACACACATCGTTTGCTTTGAATCGGCTTATAGAAGTTATGGATGACTGTTCAAATCCAACAAATTTTATAATTTTGGATGCATGTCGCAACAACCCTTTTGTGCGAGCTTGGAATCGTGGGCCTGAATTGTCTGGGCTGGCCTCGGTATATACTCCGAAAGGAACGCTGATCGCATTTGCCACGTCGCCAGGCGAAGTGGCGGCAGACGGTCCAAATCGTAATGGGAGTTACACCGAGGCGCTCCTTAAGCACATCAACACCCTAGATATTTCCGTTGAAGATCTTTTCAAACGAGTTCGAAATACGCTAAGCGTCACCACGACCAACAAACAGACATCATGGGAGCACACTTCCCTTTCTGGTGATTTTTTCTTTAACATTAGCGCTGGGCGACGACTTACAATCTATAGCGCAGCAGCTATCGCGGACTCAACGTTCACTCCTCAGGCTGGAACATTAATTGCCGAATGTATTCGCGACTTAAAATCCAGGAATTGGTATACTCAAAATCCTGCCATTGCCAAGCTCACTAAGGAAAGGCTTGAATCATCGGATATAAACACGCTGTTCGTTTTGGGCAGAAACATCTATCAAGCCGCATGTGGCTCGGCGAACGACGCAATCAATTACATAGTTGATTTTAATAACAAAACTTCGGAACTTTCCCAGGAAAACAGAAAAGCCATATTGGACGGGATGCTATTTGAAGTGTTTTTCAATTCAAAAGGTGAGATCAGAGAAGCATTTAAGACATCAAAGTTCGATCAGCTTTTTGAGTTGCGAAAAATTGAGTCTCTTGCCTCTAGCTTTGAGCTTATATCAGACGTGCTAATTACGTACCAAAATCGATTTTATGTCATACCTGGAAAGCCCAGACAGATCAGCATCGACATTAAATCGAAGCAGCTCGACTCAGGCGAACAACTGATCACTGGGATTTTTTTCGAAGGCACCAACATCATTAATCTCACTTTCAACAAAAGCTACGAAGATATTACTGCTCACCCAATCAGATACGACAACCTAGTAAAAATGATTACCACGCAGATGATGATCCCAAAGTCACAGCTAACCATTACTAGCGACTTTGATGAAGCATCCAATATCTTAATACCATTTGGCACTAATCTCGCAAAATAAACTTTCTTCTAAGAGAAGCTGCTTCTAGGTTTGTAAAGCGACCTTTAATAAGCTATCGATAGCTTAGGTTACTTTAGATTCCATTTGTACGCACAAGGAGGGCGAGCTATGCGTAAAGGCCTGTTTGTCGGAATAAATAACTACAGCCATGTTTCCAAACTCAGCGGCTGTAACAACGATGCCATGGCGATGGCTTCTGTACTGGAGCGTCATTCCAGTGGGCGACCAAACTTCAGCAATAAAATTTTGACCTCGGCTGAAGAAGACGTGAGTCTGACGTTACTCAAAGACAATATTCGTAGTCTATTTTCTGGAAAATGCGATGTCGCGTTATTGTATTTCGCCGGGCATGGTCAATTTGATACGGATATTGATGAGGGGATGCTTATACCGCAGGACTACAAAATAGGAGGTGACGGTCTACGAGTCAGCGACATTTTGAATGTGGGCACATGATGCCACGCAGATTGAAAACAAAATAATCATACTGGACTGTTGCGAGGCCGGTGGTGCAGGAGATAGTCGCGCTCTAAGGGGCGGAGCTAGCATGTTGAGCGAAGGAATCACTATCCTCACAGCCTGCAAAAAAACAGAGCCTGCGCTGGAGAAAAACAGCCATGGCGTATTCACCGGCCTACTTCTGCAGGCGTTACACGGGGGAGCTGCTAACGTTCTCGGCAAGGTCACACCTGGTAGCGTCTACTCGTTTGTCGACAATGCACTTGGAGCTTGGGAACAGCGGCCCGTCTTCAAAACCAACGTATCGCAATTTATTGCGTTGCGAGAAGTCGCACCTCTAATTTCCGAGGAAATACTGCGCAAACTACCCGACTGGTTTCCCGATGCAAGCTTTGAGTTTCCCTTAGACCCTAGTTACGAACCTACTGAAACCGCAGTGTTCGACTCTGACAAAGGCGACGTCTTCGCTCAGTTGCAAAAGTGTAATCGCCACAGCTTGATAGAGCCAGTGAGCGCTGAGCACATGTATTACGCCGCAATCAACTCCACCGGCTGTCGTCTTACTGCCCTAGGAGCCTATTACCGAGAACTTGCAATCAAAGGACATTTCTGATGCCTGTATTTATCAGCTACCGCCACACCGACCGTGACCAAGCCATAGAAATAAATAGTCGACTGAAAAAAGCAAACATCAATACCTACTTAGACGTATTGGATGCTGAATCTCAATCCACCGAAGACATCACAGCTGTTATTACCCGTAACATCACCCAATGCACACATTTGCTCGCCGTCGTTTCGGAGAGAACCGCACTGTCGTGGTGGGTGCCATTTGAAATTGGTGAGGCTACAATCAGCAATCGACGAATCTGCTCCTTCAAAACTGGAGGAACTGAGCTTCCCGAGTACCTTGAAAAGTGGCCAAAAATGACCAAGGCCACAGATATCGACTTATTCATCGAATCCTATAAAAGCGAACTCAACTCCGAACGCTCGATAAGCCTTGAATCGATCACGGGCAGCGAATCACTCCATAAAACAAACAAGAGCAACGCTGACAAATTTCACTCGGAACTCAAGACGAAGATTCGTCGAGGGTATTAAAAAAAGCGAATATTTTAATAGCGACAAGGCCAGGATGATCCCGGCCTTGTTGTTTTTGTTATTTGGTTCGCCCACCCTGCGAGGTTAATTGTACCGCCGAAATAACGAGCAAGATCAGGTTTCGAACGTCGAACCGCTGCAGCCAGCGTGAAACGAATCAGACCTCCCAAAAAGTCTTTCGCTAATGACCGGCAATAAGTTTTACCACCTACTCAGCGTAGAACTCATCTGTAATGAATAGTTAGCCCGTTACCACAGTAATTTGTCCACGATTCGTGGTATTCCGGTCGTCCCACGCGTAGAGTCTAGTGCCAGAAAATCCCACAGATTTGGATTATGGTTGTTACTTCGCCAAATCTCATAAATATGCTGATTAATACCTATAGCCGCAACGAATCTTGCAGAGTCCCAATTTGCTCGCCCGGCTCCCCGCGGGCTCGGATTTGGTATGCCAAGAAGCAAAGTGCCATTCCATTGGTCCCACGTACGCAAACCGAGTGGAGGTAAATATGTAGCTCGGGATATGTGAAAGTACGAGAGCCCGGAGTGTCTCCCATCAATCATAGGGGCCAAATCTGGAAACAAGCAATGTAATGTCTTGCTCGCTGCAACAAAGCCGCCACTCAAGGTCACTGAGCCCGGCGCGGCCAATACGTTAAAGAGGTCCTGCAACTCCACTGATAAAGTAGAATGTGTCGAGGAGTTGATAATGGTGCAAGGCGATGTTGGCAGTGGAAGTGAGATATTTTGTATCCAGTTTAGGATCCCAGCAGGAAGTCCATTTAGAACCCCATGTAGCACTGGAAGAGTGACGAGAATCGAACGTTGTGCGCTCATGCCAAAGGCGGTCAGTAGATTATGAATTTCCGCAGCGGCGCTCCCATTTTTAATCCAGTTTGCGAGGTTTCCATGGGTAGCAATCCCTTGTGTTCTGCCAACTATAAAGTTTCCATATGTAATATTATAGTTAGCAGTACGTGAGTTCGGTGTGTTGTACGCCGCGATCATCGCTGGAAGCATCGCCGGCAGCGCCGCCAATTGCGTATTCACTGGTACAGGCATCTATCTCACCAAATAAAATATTTTTAAATGTAATGATTAATTATAAATAGATTACCAGAGGCATAACATATAACGGCTTGCGGCTAAATTTTTGAAGTCAGCACAGCCTCAGCTTAACCGCTATGCAGTAAAATCCGCTACATTCGTAATGCGAATCTGAGTTTTCAATCGCATTCCGTTACCGCGAATGGTCACCGATCGCTTGGTACGGTGGGCATCTACAGCACGTTGATACTGTTCATTAGTCAATATCGCAGACATAAAAGTTTGTTCTCCCTGGAAGTCTGTGACTACCCGAATATAGTTCCTATTACCTTCAGGATCGCGCGAGCGAAGCTCGACTATGGAGCCAGTCACCGTTATATTATCTTCCCCCCGGAAGTGCTTCTTGATAAAGGCGACATAGTCCTTTAACCGTGTAATCTTATCTTCGGTGATACAACCGGTAGAAGAGGTCCGTATAGAAGCTCCTGTTTCTAAAGAAAACTCAATGGTATCCATACCAGGCCCTAAAATCATCTTCGATAAGGCTTCCAACAGTTCCACATCAAATAGTGAAATGGCATCCGCCAGTGACTCTTCGGTGTATAAGGACTCTGTATCGTTGAGTACTCGAGCATTCAGGAATTCAATAGCCGAAAATAATGACGAACAAACTTTATTCGAGTCAATCGCCTCGTGCCCGAATAAATCTGCCTGCCGGAGCGTTGTTCGCGGCACCTCGATGCTAGCAATGAAACTACCGACTTTAGTTTTAAGCAAAAGACATTCGTTTGCGAAAGTATTGGCTGTTACTCGATTAGAGTTATTATCCCCACCCAGCTTAAATTTGGCGCCTTCATATAACCCTGCTCCCATATGATTCAAAAACTCCCCAAACGCCAAAAGCGGCATCGCACCCCACCGAGTAGACGAATCCACGAATCGTGTTGAGATACGAGCAGGACTTGAATCTGCATTTGAAGCGGCGCTCTCAACCATTTCGCCGAAGCGGCTGTAACCATACAAATCCAGTAGAGAGTCAGCAGCTGCATGCAAAAGAGTATCAACACCAGGCTTGGATGAGTCATCGGGTAGCGCGATGGAATACTTCCCCTCGATCCCAAGGGCAGCCGGTGGATAAAAAAAACGAAGTCCCTTGGCTTGGCGCCCTTCTACCCATCCTGAGGCGGTGAGAAAAGTCTGGAGCTTTTCGGCGAGGATAGACAGGTCTTCAGATCTATGACTCATACCTCTATCCCCAGCTGTTCGTAGCAAGATCGGACGAAACCGAGCCCAAGACGATTGGCCTTCGGAATCGAAATCCTAATTTGGTGCGTGTTCTCGGTCTCAGTAACCCCCTCATCTGGTAGGTACCAGTATGCGCTTCCAGCAACAGACAATTGGAACTCGTCTATAGCTATACAGTCCGGTGGGGCTGAATCGAGCACTACGAGGATTAGGTGCATAGGCAAAAACTGAGGTCGTCGGGCGACGAGATCATTGTAGGTCTTGGATTCGAGATCAAACCTGATCTGATCGCCATCGTCCGTGACTCCAGCAGATGTAGTTGCCTTGAGCTGAAAATCTAGCTTGTAGGGGGAGTCAAGATAACGCATCCCCCCTGGGGAGTGCGCCGCACTGTAACAGGGCAGACAACCATGTCTACTCCATGGTCAAGCGGGGGCTCCGTAACCTTAAATCCGTGCCCGTTAGCGAGGATTCGAAGAAATTCCTTCGAGATCGCTTCCTTGATCTGAGCCTCCGTCATATCCCCGCCGTACCAAATTTTTTGACAGCATAACGTATGAAAATGCTGAACGTTAGTCATGAACGGCATAAGGCCATCATCACTCCAAGTAACGTTCGACACTGGAGCAAGCGTAGCGACACTTCCTTCATTAGCGAGGAAGGCGGGTTACACAGCGATTTGGCCATCTCGGGGCAGAAGAACACGCCCCCCTTCATGGGAAGCCGGTGGAGCCTCGGACGCCATAGAAGTTAGAAAACTTGATTTACATAGTCGACGTTGAACGACTTGCGTACAAATTGCACAAATGTCCCGAAAGTTGCTGAATCCGGATTCGATTCCACTGAATGCCATAACTAGCTGATTTATTTATAGTTACTAGTTGGGGTACGCCGAATTTTCCAGCGAACTCCAGACACCCAGAAAACCTAGGGAAGGTCTGAAGTAAGACCTTCTTTTTCCAGCAAATCGGGCGTCAGGCTGTAAAAAAGAGAGCACTTCGCTGAAACTCTAGAAATATCGACTTTTTTCGATGAATAAGCCTGTTTTAAGCACTTATTAATCCTTAATTTCCATACTGCGGACGCACCTGTCCTATAGG
>NZ_JAIHLQ010000034.1 GCF_019733355.1 Pseudomonas baetica
GTGGCTTGCCCGCGATGGCGGTGGGTCAGGCAACTTTAATGCTGGATGTGCCGACGCCGTCGCGAGCAAGCCCGCTCCACAGGGGTTCTCACCGGTTTAGCGAGGGTTACTCGGTGATCTTCTCGAAGTTGCGATAGAACATGTCCCCTTCCCTGCTATCGGTCATTGAGTGCAATTGATAGCTGCGATTGAGCCTTGCGCCACCGTCACGAGTCAGTGGCGCCCACACCAGGTTGGCGCGACGCATGGTGGACATGCTCATCATTTCGTCGAACGGAATGGACAGGTAGATGCCTTTGTCGAAGCTACCTTCACCGTACTCGGCACTGCCGGCAGTGGTGATCGTCGCCCAGGCCCCAAAGCGTACGCCGTTGAAAAACTCACGCGAGATGTCCAGCGTGCCGCCCCAGTCTCCGGCCAGGTAACGGCCGACGCTGACGGCCGCCAGCGTGTCGTAAGGCAGGTCGGTGTAGCCCGTGATGTGCCCGGTCACTACCGAGTAGTCACGCAGCGCGAAACCCTGATCAAAATCGCGCTGACGCACGTAGTTGAGATCCGCTCCCACCGACCAACGCTCACCCGTCGGACGGAACAGTACTTCCCCGCCAACCCCGGCAAACATCGACTCCAGATACCCGCCGTAAACCATGCCGTACAGGTCTTTATCCAACTGTTCGGCATGGCTGACCTGGAACAACGGCATGGTCACTTCGGAGGTGGTCAGGTATTGACGTAAATCCGTGCGCACACGCGGCAAGCCGCTCGGCGCGTCGTAGGAGAACTTGTCAAAGTTGTTCGCCAGGTTGGCACTGAGCAGGCCGCTCCACCAAGTGTTGCGGTTGAAGCGGTATTCGGCGTCCGCATCGGCACTGAACTGATAGAGCAAACCATCGGGGCCGCCAACGTTCTGTTTGAAGCCCAATCCAACACCATAACTGAAGTGCTGCGGTGCTTCGGTGTAGAGAGTCTTCTCGTTGCGCGGCATCGCCGGGTTGATCTCGGTGGTACGGTGCAACGACTCCAGCGGCTCTTCGTTGTTGATCACTTCACGGAAGGTCTGGCGCGGTACGCTGGTTTCTTCCAGCGGCAGGTCGTAGCGTTTGTTGACCAGGGTGAACCAGTCGATGTCGTCGTTGACGCTGTTGTCGAGAACCCGGCTCGCACGGCCGACAGCCTTGGACGAATGGAAGTAGCGCTGTTGCTCGCCATACACGACCAACTCGCGATCCCGCTGGCTGATGCGTTCGACCTTATAGCCGGCATTCTGCTGCAGGCGTTGCGACACGTCGGCCCAATTGACCTGCTCCATCGACGTGGTCGGCATTTTTGCCGGCAACGGCTCTGGAGTTGGATCGTACGTTTTGGCCGGGGCTTTGCGGCTGACGAAATTGGTGTGGAACGTCACGCCAAACATCGCCGTATTACCACGCTCCCACGCCGCACTGAGGTCGATCGAATCGGTGACCTTGAACACCGCACCGAGGTTGATCGGCGAGTCCTGTTTGATCACGTTGTCCTTCGGTTCGCTTTTGTAGTCGTTGCCTTCGTATTCGAGTTTCAGGCTGAGGCGATCCCAGGGCGTCTGGTAGCTCACGCCGCCAAAAAGCGAGGGGCTGCCGCGAAAGTACGAACCGGCGTTGACGTCACCGGTACCTTCAGTTGCCGGGCGGGTTTTGAAACGGTCATCGGCGTAGCCCAAAGGGTTGTCGAAGTCGCCGCGATTGCCGATATAGCCCCACGTGATACCGGCGCTGAAATCGAAGTTGTCGTAGCGCTTGTTGGCGACGAAGAACTCACTGGAGAACAACCCCGTACCACCGATATCTCGGAAGCCCAGCGCCACTTCGGGCGCCCAATGACTCTCCTGCCACAGCCGGACTTTGGCGTCGACCGCCTTATCCTTATAGCTCTGGCTGCCACTCAGCGCCTCGGAGCCGTAAGGCCGGTTGGTGATTGCGGTGTAGCGAAAGGAACCTTCGAGCCAATCCAGCGGCTGCAACGAAACGCTGTAGCGGCTGTAAGGCTCGGTGCGGTTGGCGTTGACGCTCAACTCGCCGGCCGGCGCCATGCGCGCCGTCGGCGTTTGCAACAGCCCCGTGCCACCGAAGTCATTCTGGGTAATGCGCGGCTCGGCATGAACCAACCCGCACGGTAATAAAAACACAGCTGCAAACCGTAAATTCAACGAACCACCTCAACCAACTGCGTGGCAATCAATTCAGCCAACTGCTGATTCAGCTCAGGAACAGGCGGATCAAGATCATCATTTTTTACCGGTACAAGAATCTTGCTGCCGGCAACGGGAAGCTGGCCGCTTTCGCGATTCCAGTGGGCAATGCCAACGCGCCGCGAAGTCCCGTTGGGCTGGATCAGCCACAGATAGTCAGCCTCGGCATCGGCCAGAATCGTGCAGCCTTGCAGGTAGTCGCGAGCCTCCTGCAAGGGCTGATACGGCAAGTGGCAAGGCTCGGCGACTGCACCAAGCACTTCAACTTCGTCGACCCGCTTCGGGTAGATCAGCCGATCACCGTCGTCGAGACGAATGTTGCGCGCAAAGCCAACTTCCAATGCCACCGGATCGAGATCGGCGATCTGCCGGCCAGTGACCGGCATCTGCCGGACGTCCTCGATCAACCGCGCAGCCAGCGCTGCGCGACTCGGTCGATCGAAGAGCAAGGCCATACGCCGCAACACATCCAGATCAAACAGCACACCGGCCTTGAGCCGCGCCTGCTCTTGCAGCAGTGACTGACGCAGCAGCACACCCGCCAACCAATAACCCTCGGCATTGGGCACGGCCTCGTTGATCACATCGAGCAAGCGCCCATTCGCCGGCAACTCGACCGGCCCGGGATTGGCGACATCACCACTGACGGTGACGGCGGCGTGGCTCATTACGCTGGTCAACATCAGACTCGCCGATAACATACCGAGCCGCTTCACGGGATGTGCCTGCGGTCAGGCGTCAGTTGCACAATCTTCACGCGTAACTGCGAGGTCAGTTGTTGCTCGCTCTGCATAATGAAACCGTCACGCGGATCGACCCAATAACGATTGGTCGCCCGCAGGCCGATGGCCGGGGCGTCAATCTGCTCATCGACACGCAGCACGGTGTAGTCCTTATCAAGAATTCTGAGGGTTTGCGTGGATCGGAGGGAGAAGCGGCTGTTGACGATGACACCGACCTCCTGGCCTTTGTAGAGGTCGATCCAGCGCCGCGTGGTGTAGCCATCCGCAACCTGATGCAGGCCTTGTTTGAACGGCGAATCGTCGGACTGACGCGTGCCATCCAGATCGCCCTCCAGACCCAGGCCAACACTGCGCACGGCGAGGCCATTGCGCAGCAGCAACACCTGCTTGCCGGAGGCGACCCAGAACTGCAGATCCTCACGCTCGCGCACCAGCGCCAGCACCCCGGAGCCGGACGGCGTGGTCAGTTTGAGTTGCGGATAATTGACCCCGGCCACCTCATCCGGCGACACATTCACTTCATCCGGGCCGATTACCGCGGCTTTGAGGTTGTTCAACGAAGCGCTCATCAACGGGTTGCAGCCACACAACAACGTGGCCGCTATCAGGCAGACGCCCACTTTCAACGTGTTCACAGTCGGCGGCCTTATTTGGTGTTGCTACTGTATCCGCTCCAGTTCTTCGCAGCGGAAGCGCCCGTACCGACAATCGATGCCGATGGCACCAATTGGCTGATGAAGCGGTTCCAGCGAGTCACGTTGGCAGGCCCGACATAAACAACATCCTGAGGACGCACCTGGAAGTGCGAAGCGAGCGCCATGGCGGTCGGCGATTGGGCCTCCAACTGGTAGATCTTCGCCGGCTCGACATCGAGGTTTTCCACCCCGCGAATGACGTAAACCGCGTTGCCGTTGGAGGTGGTCTGACTCAAGCCACCGACCGAGCCGAGCACGTCGGAGAGGTTCATGGTCGCGGTCTTGAAGCTCAGTGCACGGGGCTGATTGACCTCACCCATGACGTAAATGCGCTTGTTGTCGTTGTACGGCAGATACAACTTATCGCCCCCTTTGAGGTAGACGTTCTGCAACTCGGAATCCGGCTGGTTGAGCGAGTCGAGATTGAGCGGATACGTTTGCCCATGGCGCGTCAGCAACAGGCCGGACAAGTCAGCGTTGTTGGTGTCGATGCCGGCGGAGCCGAGGGCCTCGACCACACTCAGTGGATTGGTGGAGATCGCTTGCGGGCCGGCCTTGGTCACCGCACCGGTCACCACGACTTTCTGGCTGGCGAAACGCAACACCGCGACATCCACTTGCGGCTCGGCGATGAAGGCCGACAGCCGCTGTTCGATGTCTGAGCGCAGTTGCTGAATCGTTCGCCCGGCAGCCTGGACTTCCTTGATGTAGGGGTAATAAAGCGTGCCATCGGAACGCACCAGACGGCCATTGGCGTCGATCTGTTGTTGCGCGCCGGACGGGGCCGTCAGCTCTGGGTGATCCCACACCGTGATGTACAGGACATCGTTGTTGCCGATGAGGTACTCGGCCGGCGCTGCCAACAGTGCCGCCGGCACCGGCTCACGCTTTTGCGTGGCACGGTTCATGGCAATCAGTTTGGGGGTGATCGGAATCAGCTCGACCCGGCTACTTTCACTGGCCCCTTGGCGGGTGATGTCACTGGTGCTCAGGTATTGGCCGGGGGAAAACATGCAACCTTGCAAAGCGAGACTTGCCAACATTAAAAGAGAAAAACTACGAGTCATAATGGCACTACGCTATTCAAGGGCGAATCCAAAAACAAAGTCACCCGACTTACGTCGGGCGACCTTGTACTGCACTAACAAATGTTCCTGTTAGTTGTGCGTGCCGGTGGTACCGGTGGTACCCGTCGTACCGGTGGTACCGCCGTTGGCACTGCCACCGCTGTTGGACGCCGCTACAGCACTGGCAACCATTGCAGTACTGGCTGCAGGCGCTTGAGAAGCCGCTACATTGCCACCTACATTGGTTACCGCTGTCAGCGGCGCTTCAGCGGCGGCTGCCCAGTTGCTCAACATCGTCAACAGGGCAATTGCCATTACTTTTTTCATATCAACTCCTTTCTAACATTCAACCTGATCGAAATCGGGTGTGTGCTAGAGGTGGTAGAGTTCAAGTCCGCAAAAAGCGCGAACAAGATCCGTTGTTCTTTCACAGTCTTACCCAACTGATAAAAGTCGAACGGCAGGTTTATATCTACGGACTTGCAATAAGCATTGCCAGTGTAATTTCCCGACGTTATCTAACAACCTGACTGAAAATAACATCGGGCTAAATGGCCATCATCGCAAGTAACCCTTGGGATGATTCGATTGCCAGCGCCAAGTATCAGTGACCATGTCCTGCAAGTTGCGCTTGGCTTTCCAGCCCAGTTCTCTCGCCGCCTTGGAGGCATCGGCCCAGCTCTCGGCAATATCGCCCGAGCGACGCGGCATGACCCGATACGGAACTGGCTGCCCGCTCGCCTTCTCGAAGGCGTGCAGCACTTGCAGCACGCTGTAACCGTCACCAGTGCCGAGGTTCCAGGTATGAATGCCGGTGCGCCCGGTGATGGACTGCAAGGCCTTCAAATGCCCGTCCGCCAGATCGACGACATGGATGTAGTCGCGCACGCCCGTGCCGTCGACGGTGGGGTAATCGTCGCCGAAGATCGACAACTCTTGCAGGCTACCGACCGCCACCTGGCTGATGTAGGGCAGCAAATTGTTCGGGATGCCGCTGGGATCCTCGCCCATATGGCCGCTGTCGTGGGCGCCGATCGGGTTGAAGTAACGCAACAGGGCGATGCTCCAGCGCGGCTCGGACTGACACAGGTCGCGCAGCACGTTCTCGACGATCAGCTTGGATTGGCCGTAGGGATTGGTCGGATTGCCGGTGGGGAAATCTTCGCGGATCGGCATTTGCTCAGGCTCGCCATACACCGTGGCCGATGAGCTGAACACCAGGTTAAACACCCCCCCCGCTGCCATCGCTTGACACAACGTGATGCTGCCGCTGACGTTGGTTTCGTAATACTCAAGCGGCTTGCGCACGCTCTCGCCCACGGCCTTGAGCCCGGCAAAATGCAGCACAGCCTCGATCGCGTGTTCGCGGAAAATCCGGTCGAGCAAGGCTCTGTCACAGACATCGCCCCGAATCATCCAGGCACTTTTGCCGCAGATGACTTCTATCGCATGCAACGCTGCCTCACTGCTGTTGCAAAGATTATCCAGCACGACAACTTCATAGCCCGCTTCAAGCAGCGCAAGTGTGGTGTGCGAGCCGATATAGCCGGCGCCACCCGTTACTAGAATTTTCATAGCGCGGTCCGTTATTGAATAAGTGCCAAGTAGTGTGTCAAGCCTCATTGTTGGATTTTGTGCGACACTCCACACAAATAAGGCGACAACAACCGAAAACAAAACTGGTTCAATGACTGGCAATAAATATCTTTGCAGGTCACACTCTATTGCCCGGTACTTATTAGCACTGCAAGTGCGCTTATCACTATCAACAGATACCGACTAAAAATAACTAATAACGCGCTGACCGACATCTCATAACATTGTCATGTTTTACCCCTCAATTCATTGCCATTAACAACCTGACTCAGGTATTAAAGTAGACCTTCAATCATCATTGAAACTTGCAGCCATTTGTTATGGCCTGCCATCGTCGCCTGTGTTCCATGACTGTCCAGGATACTTTTATGATTCGTAAATGTTTGTTCCCCGCTGCCGGCTATGGCACGCGTTTCTTGCCCGCCACTAAAGCGATGCCCAAGGAAATGCTGCCGATCGTCAACAAGCCGTTGATCGAGTACGCCGTTGAAGAAGCGCGGGACGCCGGTCTGCAACACATGGCCATCGTCACTGGCCGCGGCAAGCGTGCGCTGGAAGACCACTTCGACATCAGCTACGAACTCGAACACCAGATTCGCGGCACCGAGAAGGAAAAATTCCTCGCCGGCACCCGAGAGCTGATCGACACCTGCACCTTCTCCTACACCCGCCAAGTGGAAATGAAGGGCTTGGGCCACGCGATTCTCAGCGGCCGCCCACTGATCGGCGACGAACCGTTCGCCGTGGTACTGGCCGATGACCTGTGCCTGAACCTGGAAGGTGACGGCGTACTCAGCCAGATGATCCAGCTCTACAAAAAATTCCGCTGCTCGATCGTCGCTATCCAGGAAGTCCCGGCCGACCAGACGCACAAGTACGGCGTGATCGCCGGTGAGTTGATTTCCGATGGCATCTACCGGGTCAACAACATGGTGGAGAAACCTGCGCCGCAGGACGCCCCCTCGAATCTGGCGATCATCGGTCGCTACATTCTGACGCCGGACATCTTCGACCTGATCGCCGACACCCAGCCAGGCAAAGGTGGCGAGATCCAGATCACCGACGCGTTGATGAAACAGGCGCAGAACGGCTGCGTGCTGGCCTACAAATTCAAGGGTTTGCGCTTCGACTGCGGCGACGCCGAAGGGTATCTGCAGGCGACCAACTTCTGCTACGAAAACGTGTACCTCAAGGGCCGCTAAACCGGCCACATCCCCCGCCCACCCTCCACTTCAGGCAGACAACCATGAACATTGCACAACATTCGGCAGACATTGAACGAGAAGTGGGCAACCAAGGGGTGATGAGTTGGTTGTCACGTCATCAGCCATTGCCCAGCGCCAATGAGTCGTGGCTGGGCACGATTTTGCTGGTTGAGCGCATCGGCATGTTTCCTTCGTCCGGCGATATTCGCCGGTCGATGTCCGATCCCTATCCCCTGCTCGCGCATTTGAAAAACATCTATGGTGAGCAGGCGCTGGAGATGGATGACCGCGATGGCCTGAAAGTGATATTCAGCGACTGGCGCTTTCGTGTGCGTATCTGCTGCAACGATCCGGCGATCATCGTCAACGTGGAAACCCGTTGTGATACGCGGTTGATGCCGCAGAAAACCGCCGAACTGTTGAGTCAGTTGGATGCGTTCGAAAAAGCTTGAACACACAACGTTTCAAGCTGATCAAAGTGGGTCACAGGGCAGGTGTTTCGTTGCAGTTGCCTTCCCCGCCGCCCACGATCCAGCGGTAGAAATAGTCGGCAATCACCTTGCCGCCCGTGGCTGGCTGCGGATGGATCTTGTCCGGGCCGATCATCGTAGCGGCGTAACGTTTGACGTCGGCGCCGAACGCGCATTGCAGGTTGGCGTAACCCAGATGCTGCGCCCGCGCCCAAGGCGCTAAAACCTGCGCGTAAGCCGACATCGGATAGGCACTGGAGCGCGTGGTGTCCTGCCGCATGATCAGGTTGATGCTCGCCGCCGGTTGAATCTCGCGGATCATCCCCACCAGGCCCTGAACGTTCTGCAGATATTGCGCAGGCGTCACGCCAAAGCCCTGATCGTTGCCCCCGAGCATGATCAGGTAGATATCGGCAGGGATCTTCGACACCACGGCTTTCCACTGCGTCTGCCACTGTGGGTCGCGGTGATAGAAATCGGCGGACGCTGCGCCGGACGCCGCCAGTTTGGAGACGCGAATGCCGTTCTGATCGTTGCTCATCCACACGCCGAACAGCGTGGGCGCGCCTTTCACGACTTCCAGTTTGAATGCCCAATCAGCCGAGGCCGGTGTGCCCGGCAATGGCACCTCCTGAACCCCGACACCTGCGAGCTTCAACGGTTGCCAGTTCTGGGATGGCGTCCAGCGGTAGCGGATTTCACTGGATTCACCGTTGCCGAGGTAAAGCAACTTTGCCTGAGTGATCGCGGTGTCGATGGCCGGTGTCGGGCGGGCGTCTATTTGCAGCCATGAACCGGGCCGGCCAGTGAGGGTGCGGCTATCCGGGCTGGCCTGACCGAGGCCGGATACCCGCCAGTCACCGCCGAAGTACTTTTCACTGCTGCGCGTGTATTTGAAATGCGTGCCACCCAACGCTGCGCCGTGGTTGAATCCAACGTAGCCAGGCCCGGCGAAACCGACCTCCCCGGCCACCCGCTGCACCAGTTTGTTCAGATAAAAATCCTGCCCGGCGCTGTAGCTGTCGCCGATCACCGAGACCGACAACACTGTGCCGGCCTTGCCTTCTCGCCACTGAGCAAAGCGCTCGCGCGCATCACCCACCTCGATCACCGACGCCGAAACGGGTTGGACATCATCTACTGCAACCATGCATCAATTCCTTCAGTCTGAGATGCCCCGTTTGCGAGCAAGTCCGCTCCCACAGGGGATTTGTGAACACCACAGATTCAATGTGTACAAGCGGGCTTGCTCGCGAAGCTTTTAGCTATTGATCTGCGCAACCGGTGCGATGGTTGCCACCGGCTTCTTCGCCGCCGACCGCTCACCCAAAAACAGCACAGACGTGAAGTTGAATCGACTGAAAATCAGCGACAGCACCACTGGCCCCAGCAAGCCACACGCAACGCCACCGAGTACCAGAAGACTTTCATCCTTCACGCCCAAACGTCCCAGCACGAACCGCGACGTGGCGGCGAACAGCACATGGAAAAGGAAAATCGCATAGGAATAGCCGCCCAACCACGTCAGCCACTTCGAGCGCATGTCACTCGACAGCAGCGCGAAGCAAGAGACGCTGCCCACGGTCAACCCGATCAGGCTACGGCGGTCGACAATCAACTCCCGATCCACCGCCGCCACGTACAGCAACGTCAGCGAGATCACCACGAACACCAGCGGACCGATCACCTTGAATGTCTGCTTCAACTGGCTGACGTTTGCCTGACCAATCATCCCCGCCACAAAAAACGGTAGCAGGTAGATCGCACCGTTAATCCCGAACGCATCGAACCTGAACGGCGGCAACAGAAACAGCGCCGCCGCGAAGGCAAACAGCAGGTACAAGCGCGTCGCCGAACGCAGCAAGCCACGCCACTCCAGCAGGCCGACGAACATGAAAATGATGAACACCGCCTGCAGGAACCAGAAGTGGTTGATCGGCACCCAGAACGACAACAATGCGTCGATCACACCAACGTCCTTGTTGACCCCTGGCCCCACCGCTTGCAATACCGAGAACGGCACGCCCACGCAGAACAACGGCACGATCAGCCGCCGCACCTTACCGGCGAAGAACGCGGAAAAGTCATTGCCGCGAATTTTGTAGAGGGCGTAGATGTACCCGGAAATGAAGGTGAACAGCGGCATGCGCACATACACCATCGAGTCGGCGATCACTCGAAACGGCGAGCCGATGTCTATTTTCAAACCACCGCCCAACGGACCGATGACGTGATAGAGCACCAACAGCAGGCACGCCAGGCCGCGCAGGGTTTCGATCTCCAGGGACTTTTTCTTGCTCGACATAAAGCACCCGCCTCAATTCAGAATTCTTGATTCGACCTGCACGGGTTTGTTGGCCCGCAGCATCAATCCCAGACCGACAAACAGCACCGGCACCACCATGGAGAAGTGCCGGGCGAAGGAACCGAAGTCCGGCTCGAACAGGCCTTGCACCAGCAAAAACGCCAGCGGTATCGCGATCAGTTCCTTGGGTTTGGTCTGGATCGGCGCACCTTTGTAGTCGGTCGAAGTGATGACTTTGAACAGCAGCAGCGCGGTCATGATCATCAATGCGACGAAGATCACCTGCCCCGGTCCGGACAACAGGATCAACTCCACCGGGAACGAGAGCCGGAAGAAGATGATCATCGAGTCCAGCGCTTGCGAGACGAAGTCACTGCCGCTGAGCCAGGACACGATCAACGATTTCGATCCCTCCTCGCCCGCCGTGCGCAACTCGTTGTTGCTGGCGCGGATCGACGACACCGGAAACCCTAGCGCCACCTGAATGGCCATGGCGACCGCCAGGTAGAACAGGAACAGCATCAGGAAAAAGGTAAACCGCGAGACGTACTTCTTCATCACGCAGACGCCGATCCAGGACAGCGAAAACAGAATCCAGTAGGGCCGGATCAGTACGCCGTAGATCACCGCCGACAGAAAAAAACCGCCACGGTATTTGCGCGTCAACGAGCTGAGCAAAATGCTCAACACCGCCACCGACACGATGATTTCCTTGGTCAGGTTTTCCAGGAAAAACGAGCGAACGATGCCCCACAGGCACAGGGTGGCGAAAATCGTCAGCGGCATGCGGCGGAACACCACCACCGGAATCGCCGTGAGGAAAAAATTGCAGAACATCCCGTAGGCCCAGGCGTTGGTCAGGTTGATCCCGGTGGGCCGCAGCAGGAACGCCGAACACTCGTAGGACGAGCGATCAGGCGAGAACGGGTTCCAGAAATTGCAGTTGTCGGCACGGGCGTAGGACGACCACAACGTCATCGCATCCGGCCCCGGATCGCGGGGGATCAGCAGCGGCATGGCCACCGACAGAAACAACCCGGTGAACAAAATCAGGAACGAGATCGACGAATCGAGTTTCTTGCCACGAAACTCGATGCACGGCAGCTTCAGGCCCATGACAGCGCAGCCTTTTTCGCCCGGGTCACACGGGTCAACACGGCAATGACGCCGAGCTGAACGATGACCGCAAAGACGTTGCCCCACGCGGCGCCGTAGATCGAATAGTGCTTGATCAGCACGTAGCTGACCGGCACCGAAATCAACAGACAAATGGCCGCACTGAGCAGTGATACGCGGCTGTTTTTCGAAGCGATCAAACCACCCCAGACGATGTCGCCAATGGCGCGCAACGCAAAGGAAAAAATCAGTACGCCGAGGATCGCGTTGTCTGGACGCGGCACAGGGGTGGCGACGTAATCGAGCACCACGTTAAAGAACAGATAAATCGCCACCGCGACCGCCGCAGACACCAGCAGCGAGCGCATCACCCATTTGTTCACGAACAATTGCTTGACCGTGAACGGCTGTTGATCGGCCTGAAACCGCTTGGCCAGCACCGGAATGCCCACCACCGCCACCACCGCGTAAGACAAAGCCTGCAAGGTGTTGGCCGCCGACCACGCGTACACGTATTTACCGAGGCTGGCGTAGGGTTCCAGATCAATGATCAGAAAGCGTTCGACGTACTGACTCAACGCAATCAATCCGGTGCCGAGATAAAACGGCAACCCGGCCTTCCACACGGTGGCCGTGGCTAGCGTGCCGCTCGTCCGGCCTTTGTGAACGTTCACCACTATCAGGTAACCGGCGACGATCACCAGCACGTTGGCGGCAACCCACAGCCACAACACACTGACAATCCCCGAGATCCAGCCGAGCATCATCCCGCCCACCGCCAAAACCGCCCACAGCCCGGTTTTGATGAAAAACAGCAGCGCGCCCGCCGTGGCTTTCTGCGCGGAAAACACGAAGGAGTTGAGTTCAAACGACAGATGTTCAGTGAGCAACACCAGCGTCACGCAGAGGATCAGCGCGCTCGTCGCCTCGACCTGCTGGAACAGTGAATAAATCCCCACGGTCACCAGCGACAACACCAACCCCACCGCCAGATACAGCAGCAAGACCTTGTCGACGACCCGGCGCGAACTGCCGCTGACGCTGATCAACCGATTGATCTCGGAACTGAAACCGACGCTGTAGAACTTCGACGCGATCAACGAGGCCGCCATGACCACGCCGTAAAAACCCAACGCCTCATAGCCGAGGAAATGGGTGATGGCCAGCACCAGCAAAAACTTCGCGCCCAATGCTCCGCCGCGAAGCAGTAGCCGAAATATCATCGAACGACACCTTTGATGATGTCGTCCATGGCCACGGTTTTCGCCTCGATCTCGCGGCAGGTGTCGGTCAGGCGCTTGCCGAAATTCACCAGTGCGTTCGGCGCGTAGACCGTGTCGATGATGGTGTCGACATGGATGTCGCCACCGTTGATCACCCAGTCTTCCACGCCCATGTCCTGATAGGCACCAAAGCCTTTGCGCTCGTAGCTGATGTGATATGCAGGAACGCCGCTGAGCAGCGATTCGATGGCGCCATGCAAACGCACGGAGATCACCAGATCCGGCTGATATTTGGCCAGCGTCGCCTTCAAGGGCAGCAGGTCTTCGGTAATGCCCAGTTCGCGATAAAACGCGCCGTCATCGTTGCCGCGCACGGCGCTCTGGACGGCGCAGACGACTTTGCTTTTGCCCTTCAACCGCTGCAGCAACAACTTCAGGTTGGCCACGTAGGCGATTTTCTTTTCCTTGCTCCATTGCGGCGGCTTGCGCAGTACTACGCAGACGGTTGCCGGCGACGACGCGCAGCGAGTGAATTTCGGCTGCTGCAGGATTTTGCTGGCCAATGACTGCACCGCCAGATCGGGCGCGCGGTAGACGTTTGCACAGGCGTCGAACATCGCCGAGGAGCGGTTGTCGCGCACGAACACCGCATCGGCGCGGGCGTAGTGCTCGACGATCTTGCGGCTCTCGCCATGGAATGGCCCGATGCTTTGCGGCAGATAAATCGAAGGGACGTTACTGAGGATCGCGGTTTCCAGTTGCTTGGCGTGGCCCAGTTTCAACTTGATGTGCTCGAAGGCACTTTTGGAGCGCATGTAGCCGCCGCCGACGCCGACAATCAGATCGGTTTTCTTCAGCAGATCAGCAAGGCCTGCGTAAGACTGATTGAGGAACACCGCTTGCTTGACCCGCCCCAATCCCTTGGCCGCCATCACTGGCGCGTCAAAACGCGGGTGCGGCAGGTAGCTGAAGGATTCGGGATCGGAGGCCACGACACTGATCGCCGTGTCGTCGCCAAAATTGCGCTGCACCAGGGCAATCGCCAGATCCACGAGCAAGCCGTCACCGGAGTTGGACGCACTGTAGCCATGCAAAATCGTTACGTTCATAAGCTGAGTTCTACTTAATAAGTGGGGGCGCAATACACGTCGTAGGTCTGGCGGATCATCAACGCGGCGCTGAAGCGCTCGCGCACGATGTTGCGACCTTCGTTGCCGAGGTCGAGCAATCGGGGCTTCTGGATTTTCGCCAGCACGTCGGCCAGGGCCTGGTGATCACCGCTCGGGAAGACGTAACCGGACACCTCGTTGGTAACCAGTTCGGGCAGTGACGTGCAGTTGCTGGCAATCACTGGCAAGCCCATGGCCATGCCTTCCAGCGGCACCATGGCAAACCCTTCCCAGCGACTGGGCACAATCAGCGCATCGGCTTTCTGGTAGAGCGCCTGAACTTCGCTGGGCGTGACCCAAGGCAGGTAATCAACGGCGTCCATTGGTGGGCATTCGACCGAATCTTCGTTAACCGCACTGCCGACCACCGTCAGTTTCAAATCGCTGCGCTGCACCTTGGCGAAAGCCTTGAGCAACACGTCGAAGCCTTTTTGGTAGTCGAGACGGCCAACAAACAGCAGATGAATCGACTCCGCGCTATCGACTTTCGGCGCGTTATCGCGTTGATGAATGCCGTTGTAGATCAGCGTCATGCGCTTGCGCTCAATGCCAAATTTCGCGGCGCTATCCAGTTCGTACTGGCTGACGCAAATGATCACGTCGGTGACCTTCTGCAACACGCGCTCAATCCACGCATAGGCCTTCTGCTTGATTGGCGAACTTTCCATCAGGAACGAAAAGGCGTGCGGGCAGTAAACGATTTTCGGCTTGCGCCATGGCCTTAACAGCACGCACACGCAACGGCCGATCACCCCGGAAAAAGTGCTGTGCAAATGCACCACGTCGGGTTTTTCCTTGAGCATCACCTGGGCCAGACGCCAGGCGAATCGCAGCAGCGACGGCACATTGCGTCCGGTTCGGGCGAAGGTGCGGATCTGAGGCGCGGGAATGCCGTGCAATTCTTTTTCCTGATCCTGCGGGACCAGGTAAACCCGTTGGTAGTTCGCCGCGTCGCCTTCGGGCGATGCCGAGATCGTCCGAATGACGGTCGCAACGCCACCTTTGATCGTCTCTGCTACGTGCAGTATTTTCTTCACAACTCACCCACTTCAAACATGTAAGGACAACTCAGGATTTGTCGGACGCGTATTCGTAGTTGTAATAGCCGTAGCCGCCATTGCCGTAGTAACTGGCTGCGCGCTTCTCGACGCCGTTGAACACCGCGCCCTTCAACTCGATACCGTTCTGGGCAAAGCGGCGAATGGTCAACTCGATCTCTTTGGCCGGGTTCACGCCGAAGCGCGTGACGATCAGGCTGATGCCGGCTTCACGGCCGACAATCGCCGCGTCGGTCACGGCCAGTAGCGGCGGCGTATCGATGATCACCACGTCGTACATCTCGCTGAGTTGCGCCAGCAATTCGCGGAAGTTGACGTGCATCAACAGCTCCGAAGGATTGGGCGGCACCTGCCCGCGACTGATGAAGTGCAGGTTGTCGACTTCGATCTTATTGATCGCCTGCTCGATGCTGCAGCGCTTGACCAGCAGGTCCGACAGACCATTGCTGATCGGGGTGTTGAGGGTTTTGTGCAAATGCCCTTTGCGCATGTCGGCATCGATCAGCACCACGCGCTGACCGCTCTGGGCCATGACTGCCGCGAGGTTGGAGGAGACGAACGTCTTGCCGACTTGCGGGCTCGGCCCGGAAATCATGATGCGGTTGTTGGTCGAATCCAGCCCGGCGAAGTGCAGGCAGGTGCGCAGGCTGCGGATCGACTCGATAGACAAGTCCGTCGGGTTGCGCAGGGCCAACAGATACGCCGGTTTATCGACGCCATCACGAGCGCGACCTTTCTTACCGTCCTCCTCCTGCTGCAGCGTGCTGTAAGGGATCGACGCGTAGACCGGCAAACCGAGTTGCTCAATGGCTTCTGGCCCTTCCAGGCCGCGACTCAGCGACTTGCGCAGCAACACCAGCGCGACGCTGACAAAGGCGCCCAGGAAAGTGGCGATGAGCACAATCAGGGCTTTTTTCGGTTTGACCGGACTGGTCAGGTCGACGTCCGCCGTGTCGATCAAGCGCACGTTGCCTACCGCACCCGCGCGGACGATGTCCAGTTCCTGGGATTTGTTCAGCAGTTGCGTGTAGATCTGCGAGGCGACTTCAACATCGCGGGTGAGGTTCAACAACTCCTGCTGCGTGGCCGGCAGATCGCCGACTTTGCTCTCCAGCGACTTCTGTTGCTGGGTCAGTTCAGCGATCTGCGACATCAACGCACGGTAGGCCGGATGCTGTCGCGTGAACTTGCGATCCATCTCCGCCTGCTGCATTTTCAGTTCGGAGATACGCGTGTCCAACGCAACGGTCTGGCCCAGTACCGATTGGGTTTCCAGGGAGATGTTTACCGTTTTGCCGCGGGTCTGATAGGCGTTGAGCGCATCACTGGCCTTGGCCAGATCGCGCTTGACCTGAGGCAGTTGGCTCTGCAGGAAGGCCAGGCTCTGCGCCGCTTCCGCCGAGGTGCGCTGGACGTTCTGCTGCACATACAACGCCGCGATCTTGTTGAGGATCTTCACTGCCTCGGGCGCGTCGGAACTGGCCAGGGCCAGACGAATAATCCCCGACTCCTTGCCTTGCTCGGAAATATCCAACGCATCCTGATAACCCTGGATGGTCACGATTCGTGGGTTGCGCACCACTTCGAAGCGCGTGCCGGGGTTTGCCGAGAGCTGAGCGATCAGCCCCTCAACGCCATCTTCAACAAAGGCTTCGCCAGCCACGCCTTGCGCCAGCAGGTTGTCGTTATCATCGAACAACTGGAAACGCTGCTGTTCGCCGGCGATCAGCGTGAGCTTCTTGCCCAGCAACGCGTTCGGCAGCGTGAGCCGAGCGATCTCCACGCGTTCACCACCCCAGGCATAGCTGTTCAGGCCAAAACGCGGCGGCGCAACGCTGAACGCCGTCTCACCGCGATAACGGCGAGCGAGAAAAGCGCCAATCAGCGGGAAGGTCTTGGGGGTGACATCGATATCCAGACGCAGATCGTCGACGGTTTTGCCAATCACGGCGCGGGATTTGATGATGCCGATTTCGGTCACCGACGGCGATTGCCCACCGAGCATGCTGTTGAGATCGGCGAAGCCGAGCATGTCGTTCTTTTTCGGCTCGACCTGAACCAGCGCGTTCGCCAGGTACACGGGCGTGGCCAACACCGCGTAGGCAACGCCGGTGACCATGAAGGCGCCGGTCAGTGCGCCAATCAACCATTTCTGGTCAATCAGACTGCCGAATATGCCGAGCAGATCAATACTGTCTTGATCATTGTCTCGGGTGCCGATTACTGACGGTAACTGCATAAGTCTGTTCTTACCATTCATTGATCTGAAGAATATTCATCAACGCGCGAGACGTTGTGCCCATGAGCTGACAGCATCTTCAATCAATGCATGGGCATGAATAAAAGCGGCCTTGCCTTGACGGTACGGATCTTGTATTTCGCGCTCGCTTTGCCACTTACCGAGCAGAAACACTTTGCCCCTCGCGTGAGAGGCCATGTTCAATACTTGTTTTACATGCTCTTTTTCCATCACCAGAATCAGGTCTGATTCATTAACGATGTCCGAGGTCAGTTGCCGCGCCTTGAAACCCTCGGCGCTATGCCCATGGTCTTCCAGCACCTGACGAGCCGAAGCCTCTATGGATTCGCCAACCCGCGCGGCGAGGCCGGCGGAGGAAACCGTGATCGATGAGGGGGCCAGCGCGTTACGCAGCATGAGTTCTGCAGTCGGACTTCGGCATATATTGCCCACGCAGACGACAAGGATCTTTCTGAACAAGGTGTACTTTCCTGTGTAATATCAAACTGCCAACATCTAGAGCGGTTTAAATGAACCCACTAGATCTTCCTGCACTCAGAAATAGATTCGCCCTGTTAATACAGCGTATTAAGTACCACAGCCCTAAAAGCGCCCCAACCAGAATTACCGGACCAAAAATAACTGTGATTTTCAGATAATGAATTTCTGACAAAAAATAACATTCGCGCACTTAGCGCTCTTGTTAGTTTCAAAAAGAATGTCACGAGATAACTATTCGCCGTTGTCACTTCTCATTGGAGAGCAGACATGAAATCCGCCCATCTCATTCGATTCAGTGCCTCGGCGTTATTGGCGCTCAGTGCCGCCACTCACGTGCAGGCCAGTGAACTGTTTCCCAACCTCCCCGCCAGAACCATCGGTGTTCAGGTGAAGATCCAGAACTTTTCCGCCGACGATGCTGCACACATCAAAGCAGCAGGTTTCAGCTTTGTGCGTTTCGGTGTGTGGAGCGACAGCCTCAGCGCCAAGGCGTATCAGCAGCAGGTCAGCGATGCTTTTGCGGCGGCCGGTTCCGCTGGTTTGCCGGTCCTGTTGACCGTGCGCGCGATCAAACCGCTGACCGCGACGCCCGGCAACAATAGTCAGCTGAAGGCCGCCGGCGAATCGTTTGCCAATGTGTTGGCGGGCCTGGAAAACGCCTACAGCGCGCAACTGGTGGCCACTGAAATCTGGAATGAACCCGACCTCGAAACCTACTGGCCGACGCGCCATTTCGACACGACGTTTGTGCCGTTCATGAGCGCGGTGTGCAAGTCGCTGCAAGGCAAACCCCAATCCACGCCACGGGTCGGTTACGGCTTCGCCCGCGCGCCGACGGCGGGTTCGGCTTCGACCGTTGCGCTAAACCGAATCGTCAGTGAGTACCCCAAATGCCTGAACGCCATTTCCTATCACCCCTACGGCATGACGGCCGCGCAAATCAGCAACGCGCAGGCCTTTATTCAACAGAACTTCCATTTGCCGGGTGTCATCAGTGAGTGGGGTGTATCGGCACTCACCTCCAACGGTGGGAACGACGGACAAGCCAGCAAAATCAGTGCGTTCATCGCCGATGTAAAAAAGCTCAACATCCCGCTGACATCAATATACGAATGGAAGAACAGCGATTCGGGCAGCAACGATCGCGAGAAGAACTTCGGTTTTCTGACCTCGGGCGGTCAGCCGAAACCGGCAAAAACGGCCGCCGCAACGCTCTTGAATGCTCAGTAGACGTGGCGTAACTGATCTGTGCGCAGGTCGGTTGCTTTGAACCTGTGGGCGGTTTCGCTATCGAACTCATCAATACCGCGCCCTACCTTTCAAACAATCGTTTTCAGGTTGTTGCCGCAGGGGCCATCGATACACGCACCCGCCCTTGAGTGGCTGTCAGCGCTCGGGTAATGTCGTCAAACCCACAGGACAGAGCACACACATGACTTCCAAGCTGGAACAACTCAAACAAATCACCACCGTGGTTGCCGACACCGGCGACTTCGAAGCGATCGCCCGGGTTAAACCGGTCGATGCCACCACCAACCCATCCCTGTTGCTCAAAGCGGCAGCCATCCCCGCTTATGCCGAATTGCTGAACGCTTGCGTCAGCGACTGCAAGGGTGATGTCGGCCTGGCCAGCGACCGTTTCGGCGTCGCGGTGGGCCAGGAAATTCTCAAGGTTATCCCGGGCCGTATCTCCACAGAAGTGGATGCGCGCCTGTCGTTCGATCAGGAAGGCGTCCTCAAGCGTGCGCATCGCTTGATCGAGTTGTATGACAAGGCTGGCATTGGCCGCGATCGCGTGCTGATCAAGATCGCCTCGACCTGGGAAGGTATCCGCGCTGCCGAGGTCCTCGAAAAGGAAGGCATCCAGACAAACCTGACTTTGCTGTTCTCCTTCGCTCAAGCGGCGGCATGTGCCGATGCCGGCGTGTTCCTGATCTCGCCGTTCGTAGGCCGCATCTACGACTGGTACAAAAAGGCCAACGGCAACGACTACACCGGCGCCGACGATCCGGGCGTGCAGTCCGTGACGCGCATCTACAACTACTACAAGGCCAATGACTACAAGACCGTAGTCATGGGCGCGAGCTTCCGCAACCTGAACCAGATTGAGCAACTGGCCGGTTGCGACCGTTTGACCATCAGCCCGGACCTGATCGACAAGCTGGCGGCGGACACTGGCAAACTTGAGCGCAAACTGGCGCCAGGCAATGCCGGTGAAGCACGTCTGAGCCTGAACGAAGCGCAATTCCGCTGGTTGTCCAATGAGGACGCGATGGCGACCGAAAAACTGGCTGAAGGTATTCGTCAGTTTGCTCGCGACCAAGAGAAGCTTGAGGCGCTGTTGCAAGCTAAGTTGTGATCTGACTGAGTGAAATGCAAAAAGGGCGAACCCTCACAGGTTCGCCCTTTTTCATTGCGCCAGCACTGGCAAATGTATCGTCAGATTTGACGCTTTCGCGAGCAAACAAACTCCCGCAGGGGATCTTTTCTCGACACAGATCAAATGTGGGAGCGGGCTTGCTCGCGAAGGGGCCTGCCCAGGCAACCTGACGTCAGAGGATCAATGGCGTTCGAGGGCATTCACCAGATCATGGAAAGCTTCACGATTGGAATCGTTAAGCCCCATGAGGATCTTGTGCGCTTCAAGCACCTTGATCCGCACCACCTCTTCCGACTGGTCCTGATCAGGCAGGTCGTCCAGGCACTCCGGGCATGGCACCGGGTGATTGACGATGTTGAACACCTGCTCGAAGCCCATCGATTGCAGCAGTCGGGTGATGTCATCGTGGGTGGTGACGACGGTCGGCAGCAGGCCGACCTTCTGCCGCGACAGGATCGACAGTTTGGCCAACAGACCCAACGTGGTGCTGTCGATGCTGCGGGTTTCGGTCAAATCGATCACGATCGCGTTGAAATTCAGCGCGGTGAAGATTTTCTCAATAGTCGCATCCAACGCCGAACACAGGGTCAGGCGAACTTCACCGACGAACTTCAGGACGAAGGTGCCGTCCTGCTCGGCGAACTGGATTCTACCGGTACTCATTGAAGATTCCTGCTCAACACCAACAGGGCGATATCATCCGGCATCTCCCCTAGCGTGGCCAATCCAAACACTTGCCGCAGGCCATCCAGGCTGCCGCCCGCTGACTTCACCCGCTCAGGCAAAGCCGCTTCTTTTTCTTTGAGCGTAGGTTCTGGCAAAAGGTCCAGAATACCGTCAGACATCAGCGTCAGGCTGAACGTCGGCGGCAGCTCAAGTACGTGATCTTCGTAGGCGGCTTCATTGAAAAGCCCTACCGGCAGACCACGCCCTTCGAGGTAGCGAACACTGTCAGGCGTGTACAACACAGGCAAAGGCAGATGGCCGCCAATGCTATAGGTCAACAAACCGGTCTCCTCGTCGATGACTCCACCGACCATTGTGACGTGTTTACCCAGCTTACAACTGATCAGCCCCCG
This sequence comes from Pseudomonas baetica, assembly GCF_019733355.1. GTDB lineage: Bacteria > Pseudomonadota > Gammaproteobacteria > Pseudomonadales > Pseudomonadaceae > Aquipseudomonas > Aquipseudomonas baetica_A. Next base: position 21,074 of record NZ_JAIHLQ010000034.1, read on the forward strand.
GTTGATATGACCAAGAACCTGCGAAGGCTTGAATTCCGGCAACGTGCCGTTGCGCTTGGACTCGAACAGCAAGCGCGTGGTCATGAACTTCAGCAGCACCGTCACAAACGCTGAAGAGGCGCCATGACCTGATACATCTGCCAAGTAAAACGCGACCCGGCGCTCGTCGACACGGAAATAGTCGACAAAATCACCGGACAGGTACAGCGACGGGATGATCTGGTGAGCAAACCTGAGCTCGTCAATGCTCCACGGGCTTTCCGGCAGCATGTTCATCTGCACCTGGCGACCGGCGTTCTGGTCTTCCTGGAGCAGACTCAGACTGGCCTCAAGCTCGCGATTGGCCTTTTCCAGCTTCTCGCGGTAGCGCTGATTTTCCAGCAGCAGACGCGCGCGATCCAGGGCCCGGCGCACGGAGTGCTCGAGCACGGCCAGATCTTCGAGAGGCTTGATCAGGTAATCCGCCGCACCGAGGCGCAGGGCCTCGACAGCGTCGTTCATCACGCCGGCACCGGACACCACGATCACCGGCGTTTGCGGCGATAGCTCGGTGACCTGACGGATAAGTTCGAGACCACCCATCTGCGGCATGCGCAGATCGCAGATGACCAGGTCGGGCGTGTCTTGCTCGAATACCTGAAGACCCTGTTGGCCGTTACTGGCCTGCAGGACGCTGAAACCACTGTCTTCCAAATAGGCCGCGAGACTCGCGCGCACTACTTCGTCATCATCGATTATCAGCAGCGTGGCACTGGTTTTTGGCATGTGGGCAAACGGCGCCAGAATTAGGTTGGCGTAGCGGGCGGGGCTACAGCCCTGCACTGACTACTGGATTCGCTTTCTAGCCTCTCTGCTGCACCGCTTTCGAGCGTTTGCTCTGCACACGGTTGCACCAGAGGTGCCCTTCTAAGGCGCAGACGGTACTCCCATCCGCGGGGTGTTTCAAGCATGTGCCGATGGTCGCTTGACGACTTTACTTGTCAAATCACAGAGAGTTATAAGAACAGCTCAAACCGTAACCCAATGGAAGGACGAAGCCATGAGTCAAACCGGTCGGGACTACAGCGAAAAGCGCGATTTTATCCGTATGCGGGTCGATGCCGATGTCGTGTTGATTCACGCAGGTGATCAGGTGTCAGCGGTATGCATCGACCTCTCCAGCAGCGGCATGCAGGTAGAGGCGCCGAGGCAATTTGCGGTCGGCGACCGATTGAGCGTGCGCATCGACTCCGAACATGCCGCGCTCAGCGGGCTTGAAGCCGAGACCGAAGTGGTCTGGGTCCGGGCACAGGATGGCGGTGGCCAAAAGCTCGGTTTGACTATTCTGCAGATGAAATAAGCGCAAACAAAAAAGGCGGCCCACAGGCCGCCCTCTTCATTTTATCGGTCGAGATTAAAAATCGTCGACGACCTTACCATCCTTCACCTTGAACTCGCGGTTCTGCAGGTAAGCGTTGCGAATGAAGGTGTACTTGTCGCCGCTGATCAGCTTCTCGCTCGACAGCAGGCTGGCACGGGTGTCGACGATGTTCAGGCCGAACACTGAATTACGCACCGGCACATCGTTGATGTAAGGGTAAGGACCGGTATAGCCGTCGACGTATTTCGCAGGCGCGTCACGCAGTGTGCTTGGACCGAGCAGCGGCAGCATCACGTACGGGCCACTGCCAACCCCCCAGTAGCCGAGCGTCTGGCCAAAATCTTCGTCGCTGCGGTTCAGCCCCATCTTGGTCCCGACATCGAAGAAGCCGAGCAACCCGAACGTGGTGTTGAAGATCAGGCGCGCAGTATCAACGCCCGCCGCTGCCGGTTTGCCCTGCAGAATGTTGTTCGCCAGGTTGGTCACGTCACCCACGTTGCGGAACATGTTGTGGATGCCATCTTCCAGAAATTGCGGCGTCACGAACTCATAGCCCTGCGCCAGAGGCTTCAGCGCGTAAGTATCGACGAAGTCGTTGAACTGGAAAATTGGACGGTTGACGCTTTCCCAAGGGTCTTCTTCCGTTGCAGCCTGAGTGGCGAACGGAGCCAGCAGCAGGCCGGCATATACACAAAGCTGAGCGAGCGGGTTGCTCCAGCGCATAGAAAAACTCCTTGGATTTATACTGGCGCGGGCTTCAAGGCCTAGGCGTTAAGAGCGCTAGTATAAGCGCAAAAGGTCTTTTGGGCAGTCTGCGAATGAAGTGACCTGTAGGACTATTCCTGCAACGGCTTTAACGCAGCTGTCATCCAACTGTCACCGGCAAGTCCTAGCCTTAACGCTATTTCAGGGACGTTGCCATGTCACATGCTGAAACCTTGCCCCTCACCGCACCCGGCCTGACCGCCGTGCTGTTCGGCCTCAGCGGATGCCTGGTGGATTTCGGTGCCCGTGCCCGCCGACAAGCGGCCATCCTGCCAGAGCACGCCGAGGCCACCCCTGGAGCACTCGATAGCCTGCACCATTTGCAGCGCCAGCAGATTCCATGCGCGTGGCTGGATGAGCTGTCCCCTGCCTTGGCGCAATCGCTGTCAGCCGCCTTACCGAACTGGATCAAACCCGCGCAACATTCAGCAACAATCAATCCATGGCCAGCGCCCAACGCCTGCTGGCAAGCGCTCATGGATTTGAACGTCCACAGTCTGGACGGATGCGTACTGGTCAGCGGCGAGCCACGACTGTTGCAGGCCGGCCTGAATGCCGGGCTATGGACAATCGGCCTCGCCTCCTGCGGCTCGTTGTGCGGCCTGGCGCCGGGGGAATGGCAAGCCTTGAGCCAAAAAGAACGAGAACAACGGCGCGGCAAAGCGACCGTGCAGTTATTCGGACTCGGCGTGCATTCAGTCATCGATCATCTGGGTGAGCTCGAAACCTGTCTGGCGGACATCAGCCTGCGCCGCCTCAAAGGCGAAAAGCCCTGATCGGGATCATGCAGGTTAGCCGAGAGTGGATTAATCTAAAGGCCAGCCATAGACCTTTGGCGCGCGGCTGCGGTCTATGCCAGTGCCTCTCGATAAAAGGAAACCAACATGCCCGCCCGCGAACTGCAAGAACAACTCAATACCCTGCGCGAGCAACTGGAGCAGAATCCACCGCTGTCTGAAGATGAGCGCGCTAACCTGCACGACCTTATGCAACAGATCGAAGCGGAACTTGAACTCGAAACCAAAACCCAGGATTCCAACATCGCCGACGGCGTGAATCTGGCGGTTGAACGCTTTGAACTCGAACACCCCGGGATCGCTGGCACGCTGCGCAACATCGTCAATGCGTTGGGCAGCATGGGGATCTGACGCCCCAAACGCAAAAAGCCCTGCCAGCAATGGCAGGGCTTTTTCGTTTTCGCGATTTGAAAGGCAGCCCGCTCTCACACTGGATCTTTATTGACGCACCAGCCGATGGTTCGGCAGTTGCACGCTTTCAGTGCTGCGATACGGGTTGATATCCAGCCCCCCGCGACGCACATACCGCGCAAATACCGTCAATTTCTCCGGTTTCAACAACCGCTGCAGATCGAGGAAGATCCGCTCCACGCATTGCTCATGGAAGTCCGAGTGCTGGCGGAAGCTGACGATGTATTCCAGCAGACTGGCATGATCCAGCGCCGAGCCACGGTACTCCACCACCACACTGCCCCAGTCTGGCTGACTGGTCACCGGGCAGTTGGATTTGAGCAGATGACTGTGCACGCTCTCTTCGACCATCCGCGATTCATCGCAACGCAGCAACTCCGGCCGCGGATGCTCGTAGTTGCTGACGCTGATATCCAGATCGTCGATGCACACACCCGGCAGCGCGACGACGCCTTCGGCTTCTACGTCTTTCAGGCTGCGAACCCGCACGCCCACCGGTTTGCCGGCAGCAGCGGACAGATCTTTGGCCAGCGTTGCTTCAAGCGTGGCCACATCAGCGAACGGCGTCTGGTTCAGCGAGTTCAGGTACAGCTTGAACGACTTGGACTCGATGATGTTTGGCGAATCTGCCGGGATACTGAACTCGCCGATCGCGACCACAGGCTTGCCCGACGGCAGCAGCCACGACAATTCGAAGCAATTCCAGAAATCCACACCTTTATAAGGCAGGGTATCGGCGGTCAGGCCCAGTTCGGCCCATTTCGCGGTGCGCGGAATCGGGAACAGCAAGGACGGCGTGTAAGTGGCGATATATTCGCTGGATTTGCCCAGTGGCGAGTGTTCGGCTGCGGGATGCATGGCGGAAACCTGACTGAAGAATCAGCGGATTCTACCAGCCTTTGCTTGCGCCTTTGAGTGCTTACTGACTGACAGTCAGTTTGCCGACCATCCCCGCCTGATAATGGCCGGGGATATTGCAGGCAAATTCCAGGCGGGTGGCTTTGCTGAAGGTCCAGGTCAACTCAGCGGTTTTGCCCGGTTCGACCAACACACTGTTCGGGTCATCATGCTTCATGCCATGGCTCATCGCACCGTGATCCATGCCCGCCATGTCGTGGGACATTTCTTTCATGCCGGTAGGCGTCAGCATGCCGCTTTGTTGCATCTGCAACATTTCCTGCTGGTGTTTGGCATGCATCGCCGCGTCGCCCAGGTTGAATTCGTGCAGCAACTGGCCTTTATTCACCAGCACAAAGCGAACGGTCTCACCGGCCTTGACCTGGATCGTCTTCGGGTCGAACGACAGGTCGGCCATCACCACTTCGATGCTGCGCGTGGCTTTGGCGGCAGGCGCGGGTTCGCCGAAGGCATAGGTGTGTGCCGACGCGGCCCACACTGGCGAGCTCAACGCCAGCAGACATGCGGCCAAAGCCAGGGGTTTGCGCAAAAACATGGTCGTACTCCAACAAGATAGGGTTCAGCCTGTGGGAAACTTTAGCCGGCCTGCGCTGGCATCTACCTGACAGGCAGATTACAACTTTGTCAGGTTAGCGCTTACCGAGATGTCCCACGGTATAAAGCTTTCGTTCCTACACACCGAATCAACCCGAGTCGCCCATGAAACTGTTGATCGTCGAAGACCAAGTAAAAACCGGCCAATACCTGCGCCAGGGCCTGACCGAGGCAGGGTTCAACACCGAACTGGTGGCCGACGGCAACAGCGGCCAGCAACTGGCCTTGAGCGGCGACTATGCGTTGCTGATCCTCGATGTCATGCTCCCGGGGCGTAACGGCTGGCAAATCCTGCAAGCGGTGCGCAGTGCGGGTCTCGACACGCCGGTGCTTTTTCTGACGGCCAAAGACGCCGTAGAAGACAGGGTTCACGGCCTCGAACTGGGGGCCGATGATTACCTGGTCAAGCCTTTCGCCTTTTCCGAGTTGCTGGCGAGAGTGCGCAGCCTGTTACGTCGCGGCAGCGCCACCGCACAGGAGACCAGCCTGCAACTGGCGGATCTGCGCCTGGACCTGATCCGCCGCCGGGTAGAGCGCAGCGGCCAACGCATTGACCTGACTGCCAAGGAATTCGCCCTGTTGGAAATGCTCCTGCGCCGTCAGGGCGAAGTGCTGCCAAAATCGTTGATCGCCTCGCAGGTCTGGGACATGAATTTCGACAGCGACACCAATGTCATCGAAGTCGCGATTCGCCGCCTACGCCTCAAGATCGACGACGAGTTCCCCAATAAACTGATCCACACCGTGCGCGGCATGGGCTACGTGCTTGAAGAGCGCTCAGCCTGATGCGCCGGTTGTCCTTGAGCTCACGTCTGGCCTTGCTGTTTGCTGCTTGTACCGCCGTGGTGTCGCTGTGTGCCGGGGTGCTGTTCAACCACGCCAGCGAGGCGCATTTCGTCGAACTCGATCAGCAATTGCTGGACGGCAAACTCATCGGCCTGCGCCGCGCCCTGCAAGATGTTCAACCCGGCCAACGCGAAGCGCGCCTGGCCGATGAACTGAGCCGCCAAGCCGATCTGTCCCTGCGCATCAATGGCAGTGACGGCCAACGCTGGTACGACAGTTCGACACAGATCCCCAAGCAATTACCGTCACACCTCGGGCTGTCGACGATCCGCAATAACGGCACTGACTATCGCGTACTCAACGCCCCGCTCTACCCGGACAAAACCGATTCACCGCAACTGACCCTGTTGCTGGACATCACTCATCACCAGCACTTCCTGCAACGCATGCAGCATTTGATCTGGCTGACCGTCGGACTCTCGGCGCTGGCCACTGCGCTACTGGGCGCCTGGGCCGCGCGCAGCGGCTTGCGCCCACTGCGGTACATGAGTGCGGTGGCCCGTGGGATATCGGCGCAATCGCTCAATGCCCGACTGCCGGAAGCGCAAATGCCGCCAGAGCTTGCGGAAATGGCCCACAGCTTCAACGCCATGCTCGGACGCCTCGACGACTCGTTTCAACGGCTCTCGGCGTTTTCCGCCGACATTGCCCATGAACTGCGCACGCCGCTTTCCAACCTGCTGACCCACACCCAGGTCACCCTCACCCGCCCACGGCCGATCGATGATTATCGCGAAGCGCTGCACAGCAACCTCGAAGAATTGCAATGGATGGCGCAACTGGTCAACGACATGCTGTATCTGGCCAAGGCTGACCACGGCTTGCTGGTGCCCAAGCGTCAACCGCTGGAACTGGCGGAAGAAGCGGATGCATTGTTGGAGTTTTTTGCACCACTGGCAGAAGACGCCGGAGTGCAATTGAGCCGTGACGGGGATGCGCGAATCGAGGGTGACCGCAGCATGTTGCGCCGGGCGCTGTCGAATCTGCTGGATAACGCGCTGCGGTTTACGCCGGCCCAAGGCCATGTACGTCTGACCATACTTGATCAGACGAATGTTGTACGCGTGTCCGTCGAGAACAGTGGTGAAGGGGTTTCGGCAGAGCTGTTGCCACGCTTATTCGACCGGTTTTATCGGGCGGATCCGGCGCGGCAGGAAGGTAGCAGTGAGCATGCAGGGCTGGGGCTGGCGATTACTCAATCGATTGTCCGGGCGCATGGTGGGCAGATTCATTGCGAATCGGATCAGGGCTGGACGCGGTTTGTGATTGAGTTGCCGAAGTAGAGTTGAGGCCGATTGTTACGGCCCCTTCGCGAGCAAGCCCGCGCACACTGGATATGCGTCGTACACAAATCCTCTGTGGGAGCGGGCTTGCGCGCGAAGGCGCTATAACAGCTTACGAATATCTCAGCGCATGAGCCGGCTCGATCTTCGCTGCCCGCCACGCCGGATACACCGTCGCCAGGAAGCTCAGGATGAACCCGGCGGAACAGATCAACAGCACATCCCCCGCCTGCAATTGCGACGGCAGATTGCTGACGAAATACACATCGGAACTGAAGATGTGCTGCCCAGTCACCCGCTCGACCCAGCCGACCATCTCACTGACGTTCAGCGCCGCGATAACGCCCAGCACGCCCCCCATCAAGGTGCCGACAATCCCGATCACCGTGCCCTGCACCATGAAGATTGCCATGATCTGCCGGGGCGTAGCGCCGATAGTACGCAGGATCGCGATGTCCGCGCCCTTGTCGTTCACCACCATGATCAGGGTTGCGATGATGTTGAACGCCGCCACCGCGACGATCATCAGCAACAGCAGGCCGATCATGGTTTTTTCCATTTTCATGGCGCTGAACAGACTGCCTTGGGTGTGGGTCCAGTCGTCAGCCTTGAAATCGGCGCCCAGGTCTGCGGCGATGTCCGCAGAGACCTTCGGCGCCGCGTACAAGTCTTTGACCGCCAGACGCACGCTCTGCACCTGATTCGGCTCCCAATGCTGCATGGTCGCCGCATCGGCGACATGGATCAGCCCCATGGAACCGTCCAGTTCAGCGCCAACCTTGAACACGCCAACCACGTTCAGGCGCTGCATGCGCGGAGTGATCCCCCCCGGTGCGGTGCTGACTTCCGGCACGATCAGGGTGATCTTGTCGCCAACATTCAAACGGAAACGGCGGGCGGTGATTTCGCCGATCACCACGCCAAACTCACCGGGTTTCAAGGCATCGAGGCGGCCCTGGACGATGTGCTGGGCAACAATCGACACCTTGCCTTCCTGAGCAGGATCGACGCCGCTGATCTGGATCGGCTGCATCAAGCCCTTGTAGGAGAGCATGCCTTCCATTTCCGTGAACGGCACGGCGGCGGTCACTTCAGGATTTTTCATCGCGGCGGCGGCTACGGGCCGCCAGTCGTCAATCGGCTTGACGCCAACGATGGTCGCGTGCGGCACCATACCGAGGATGCGCGAGCTCATTTCACGCTGAAAGCCGTTCATCACCGACAGCACAACGATCATCGCCAGCACGCCAAGGGCGAGGCCGATCATCGAGGTCATCGAAATGAACGAAACAAAGCGATTGCGGCGCTTGGCTCGGGTATAGCGTGCGCCGATAAAGATCGATAACGGTCTGAACATTCGCTGGGGCACCGTATAAAAATAAAAGACCCGACGCCTTTCAGACGTCGGGTTTGGGCCGAATCAGATGGGCGTCAGGCAACCTTCCTGCAAATGCAGGACGCGATCCATCTGGCGAGCCAGGTTCATGTCGTGAGTCACCACCAGAAACGCCGTGCGCATCGAAGTGCTGAGCTCCAGCATCAAATCCTGAATGCCTTGGGCGGTGTGGGAATCGAGGTTACCGGTCGGCTCATCGAGCATCACCAGGCCGGGATTGTTGACCAGGGCGCGGGCGATGGCCACACGCTGACGTTCACCACCGGACAGTTCGGCCGGCTTGTGCTCAAGACGATGACCGAGGCCGACGCGCTCCAGCAATGCCGTAGCGCGCTGACGGGCTTCCGGAATCGGCGTCTTGCCAATCAACAGCGGCATGCAGACGTTTTCCAGTGCGGTGAATTCCGGCAGCAGGTGGTGAAACTGGTAAACGAAACCCAGCGCACGGTTACGCAGCAGGCCGCGCTTCTTCTCGCTCAGCGCCGAGAGTTCTTCGCCATCGAGCCAGACGCTGCCCTGGGTTGGCGTGTCGAGGCCGCCCAACAGGTTGAGCAAAGTACTTTTGCCCGAACCCGAGGTGCCGACAATTGCGACACGCTCGCCCGGATGCAACTCCAGTTGCAGACCGGCCAGCACTTCTACCGACTCCGGGCCTTCCTCGTAGGATTTGCCCAGGTTGCGGCAGCTCAAGATTGCTTGTTCACTCATGCCCGACTCACTCATAACGTAGCGCCTCCGCCGGCTGGGTGCGCGCGGCACGCCAGGCTGGATACAGGGTGGCGAGGAAACTCAGGACCAACGCAGCGGCGCAGACCATGACCACATCCTGGCTCTGCACCTGCGACGGAAGATAATCAATGAAATACACGTCAGCATTAAGGAATTTGTGGCCGATCAGGCCTTCAAGGGCCGAAATCGCAGCACTGACGTTAAGCGCGGCCAGGATTCCGACCACCGCGCCAATGGCGGTGCCGACCACGCCGATCACCGTGCCTTGCACCATGAACGTGCGCATGATGGTGCCCGGTGTCGCGCCAAGAGTACGCAGAATGGCGATGTCGCCCTTCTTGTCGTTGACCACCATCACCAGCGTGGAAATGATGTTGAACGCCGCAACAGCGACAATCAGCAGCAACAGCAGCCCGATCATGGCCTTTTCCATACGGATCGCCTGATACAGATTGCCGTGGGTGCGCGTCCAGTCGCGAGCGTAGTAATGGTCTTCGCCAAGTTGCTGGGCGATGTTCCATGCCACGCGCGGCGCCTGGAACAGGTCGTCGAACTTCAGACGGATACCCTGCACCTGATCAGTCTTCCAGCGACGCATTTTCGCCAGATCCTGCAGGTTGGTGACGCCCAGAAAGCCGTCCAGCTCACCGGCGCCGACATGGAAAATGCCCACCACGGTGAAGCGCTTCATGCGCGGGAACATCCCGGCCGGGGTCACGCTGACCTCAGGCGCAACAAAGGTGACCTTGTCACCGATGCCCACACCAAGCTTGGTCGCGGCCTTGTCGCCGATAACGATGCCAAAGCTGCCCGGCGTCAGGTCGTCGAGTTTGCCCTGCTTCATGAAGTTGTCGATGATCGACACGTTGCGCTCAAGCGCAGGGTCGATGGCGTTGAGCAACACCTTGGACACCTGACCATTGTTGGTCAGCAGACCCTGCATTTGCGTGAACGGCGCTACCGCCGTCACCTGCGGGTTCTGCTTGACCTGGGTGGCCAGGCTTTGCCAATCGTTGATCGGCTCGGTGGACTCGATGGTCGCGTGGGGCACCATGCCCAGCACGCGGGTGCGCATCTCATGATCGAAGCCATTCATCACCGAGAGCACGACGATCATCACGACCACGCCTAGGGCGAGCCCGATCATCGAAGTCAGGGAAATGAATGACACAAAATGATTGCGACGCTTTGCACGGGTATAACGCGTGCCGATAAATACGAAGAGAGGTCTGAACATGTCGGGGCTTGTTCGGAGGGAAAAGGAACGTCCTTGTGGCGGGGGTCGATAACCAGCTTTACACTCAGACCACCGCCGCTACCATGGGTTCGCCATGTCGACATTAGATGAAGAAGATCGCCGCGAATACTACCGTATCGAGGACACGATCGCACTGGAAATTAGGCCCCTGTCTGCTCCCGAAGCCGCAGGCCAGGAAGTGTTGCAGGATGCTTCCCCACTCTTCAACCTGCTCAGCGAACTGCACCTGAGTGAATTCGAGTCGCAGCACCTGTTGCGCCAGATCAGCGAACGCGACCGGGCCATCGCTGCGTTCCTGAAATCGCAGAACAAGCGCATCGACCTGCTTAGCCAGGTGGTCGCCCTGACCGTGCTCGGCCACATCGGCGAGCCGCAACCGGTGATCATCTCCGAAGGCGGGATCGACTTTCAGTACCCGACGCCGATTGCGGTCGGTGCGCACCTGTCGGTGAAACTGGTGCTGATGCCTCAGGCGCTGGGCCTGCTGCTGCGCGCCCGCGTTACCCATTGCGACCGCAAGGGTGAAGGCCATGACGTCGGCACCGAGTTCGAGCACCTGACCGATGCCCAGCGGCAGTTGCTCGCCCGCTATATCTTGCAGAAGCAGGCTCAGGAACGACGTCTGGCCCGCGAACAGAACGAATCTGGCATTTAAATTAAGGAAGCACCGTGACCCTCATCTACGGCCACCGCGGCGCCAAGGGCGAAGCACCGGAAAACACCCTGACCAGCTTTCAGGAATGTCTCAAGCACGGCGTACGCCGTTGCGAACTGGATCTGCATCTGTCCAAGGACGGCGAGTTGATGGTCATCCATGACCCGACGCTCAAGCGCACCACCGAGCGGCGCGGCAAAGTGGTCGAACACACTGCCGCCGAACTGGTGACCTACGACGCGCGCAAGGGCGGCCCGGGCTGGATCAAGCCGTGCCCGATTCCGACGCTGGAAGAGTTGTTCGAGAAGTGCGATTTCGAGCACTGGCAGCTTGAAGTCAAAAGCGCTTCACGCACCCGAGCCGCGACCACGGTACTGGCGATTCGAGAAATGGCTCAGCGCCATGGCCTGCTGGACAAGGTAACGATCACGTCGAGTTCGCGGGAAGTATTGAAAGCGGCGCTGGATCTGGTGCCGGACGTGTCGCGCGGCCTAGTAGCCGAGTACGCCTGGCTCGATCCGTTGAAGGTCGCGGCAAGCTATGGTTGCGAGATTCTGGCGCTGAACTGGACACTGTGTACGCCAGAACGCCTGCAGAAGGCGCAGCGTCAGGGGCTGCATGTGTCGGTATGGACCGTCAACGAGCCTGCGCTGATGCGCAGACTCGCCGACTTCGGCGTTGACAGCCTGATTACAGACTTTCCCGGTTTGGCCACTGCCACCCTCGAGAATTGCTGAAATCGGTCTCCCCGGCCGGCTCAGGCCACCGGCCGGAGCCCGTCAAAAAAGCCGGTTGAGGCCGTCGTATGCAGCTACTCGATAGGCTTCGGCCATGGTCGGGTAGTTGAACGTGGTGTTGACGAAGTACTTCAGGGTATTCAACTCGCCCGGCTGGTTCATGATCGCCTGACCGATGTGAACGATCTCCGACGCCTGATAACCGAAGCAGTGAACGCCCAGCACTTCCAGGGTTTCACGGTGGAACAGGATCTTCAGCATGCCTTGCGGCTCGCCGGCAATCTGCGCCCGCGCCATGCTCTTGAAGAACGCCTTGCCGACTTCATACGGGACTTTGGCCTGGGTCAGTTCCTGCTCGTTCTTGCCGATCGAGCTGATCTCCGGAATGGTATAGATGCCGGTCGGCACGTCATTCACGAAACGCCAGCTACCGTTATCAACGATGCTGCCAGCGGCCGAACGACCCTGGTCGTGGGCGGCACTGGCCAGGCTCGGCCAACCGATCACGTCGCCAGCACCGTAGATGTTCGGCACGCAGGTGCGGTAGTTCTCGTCGACTTCGATCTGGCCACGGCTGTTGACCTTGACGCCGATGTTTTCCAGACCCAACTGGTCGGTGTTGCCGGTACGGCCGTTACACCAGAGCAAGGCGTCGGCCTTGATCTTCTTGCCGGACTTGAGGTGCAGGATCACGCCGTTGTCCACGCCTTCAACGCGGTCGTAGTCTTCGTTGTGTCGCACGGTGATGTTGTTGTTGCTGAAGTGGTAGCTCAACGCCTGGGAGATTTCCGAGTCGAGGAAGCTCAGCAACTGACCACGGTTATCGACCAGCTCAACCAGTACACCCAGACCGCTGAAGATCGAGGCATATTCGCAACCAATCACGCCAGCGCCATAAACGATCAGTTTGCGCGGGGTGTGGCCGAGGCTGAGGATGGTGTCGCTATCGTAGATACGCGGGTGATGAAAATCGATGTCAGCCGGGCGATACGGGCGCGAGCCGGTGGCGATGATGATGTGCTTGGCCACCAGTTTCTCGACCACACCGTTGGCGCAGACCACTTCGATGGTTTGCTCGTCGGCGAAGCTGCCAGTGCCGAAAAACACGTCGACGCGGTTACGGGCGTAGTAGCCGGTACGCGAGGCAACTTGTTTGGCAATGACTTTTTCGGCGCTTTTCAACACGTCCGGGAAGGAGAACCAGCGCGGCTCGCCAATCGCCCGAAACATAGGGTTGGTGTTGAACTGCATGATCTGCCGCACCGAGTGACGCAGTGCCTTGGACGGGATGGTGCCGAGGTGGGTGCAGTTGCCGCCGACCTGGCGACGGCTGTCGACCATCGCGACCTTGCGCCCTGCTTTAGCGGCGTTCATTGCCGCGCCTTCTCCCGCTGGGCCAGAACCCAGTACCACCACGTCGTAGTTGTAGACAGCCATGCGTACTCCTCAGAACAGGCCGAGGTGCCAGCAGCACCTGCGGCTAAATCACGCCGAATGGCGGCGCGAAGGAACAATTGGGGGCCAATAATGAACCCGGACACAGTCTATAGAAGCGTCAACGCCGCGCACATTAACCCTTGGTCGCGTCGTAGGCTACTTTTGCCTGCACTACAACGCCAGCTTTCGTACTGTCTTCAGTCAGTTTTTGTGCCACTGAGCCGCTCGAAAGCCTGAGTGGTGCGTATGACGAAACCTGTATCGGCACGAATCACAAAGAATGCACCAATGTCATGTTTTTCGGCATAGGCCCACGCCCTTTCAGGGCCGAGAATCAGCAACAGTGTCGATAGTCCATCGGCCATCAACGCTTGAGGATGAATCACCGTGACTGACGCGAGGTTGTGTAGGACCGGCGCACCGCTACGGGCATCGAAGGTGTGGGAATAGCTCCTGCCATTGTGCAGAAAATAGTTGCGGTAGTCGCCGGAGGTAGAAACGCCGTAGCCATTGACGTTGATGATGCGCTGGGCGACTAGTTGATCATCGCGAGGCTCTTCCAGTGCGATGCGCCATGGTGAGCCGTCGAGTTTTTTACCCTTTGCCTTCAGCTCGCCCGTGGCCTCGGCGAGGTAATCGTGGATGCCCATGGCATCCAGTCTGGCAGCGATTGTGTCGACGGCGTAACCGGCAGCGATGCTGTTGAAGTCGACTTCAACAGCGGCGTCCTTGCACAACTGATCGCCCTCAATGCGCAGATGCTGATAGCCGACACGCAGCATCACTTCAGCCAATGCCGCAGTGTCGGGGATTTTTTCTTCGCGACCTTGCGGGCCGAAACCCCAGAGATTCATCAGCGGTTCGACGGTGAGGTCGTAGGTGCCTTCACTTTGCTCTGCCAGTTGTTCGCCAACCCGGATCAATTCGAGCACCGACGCGGGCACGGCTTGGCAACTGTTAGCGGGCAACGCGTTGAAACGCTCGATGTCCGAGTCGCTACGGTAAGTGGACAGTTGCCGATCAACTTCGCCGAGGATGCCTTCCACTTCGCTGCGAACTTTCGCCGGATCGGCAAGACCGGCATGGCGCACATACTTGACCGACCACGTGCTACCCATGGCAGGGCCGCCGAAGCTTTCCATGGCGTCGCCGTTGCCGCAGCCGGACAAAATGCCAGCCAGCACCACGAGCCACCCCCAGCGTCCAATTAACAATTCTTCATCTCCCTGCAAAACCGCGCCAGCCATTATGGGCTACAGACCCCGCTAGCTCCCAAACGAACGCAACGACTTCATAAAAATTCAATAGTGAGTACCTGCACATGTCCTCTACAACGGGCAAAGGCAAAGCGATTTTTCGCGTTGTCAGTGGCAACTTCCTCGAAATGTTCGACTTTATGGTCTACGGCTTCTACGCCACGGCCATCGCCAAGACCTTCTTCCCGAACGACAGCGCCTTCGCCTCCCTGATGCTTTCGCTCGCCACCTTTGGCGCCGGCTTCCTGATGCGGCCACTGGGCGCGATCTTTCTGGGCGCTTACATCGACCGCCATGGTCGCCGCAAAGGCCTGATCATTACCCTGGCGATGATGGCCGCCGGCACCGTGCTGATTGCCTGCGTACCGGGATACGCAACGCTCGGCGTCGCCGCACCGTTACTGGTGTTGTTCGGACGCCTGCTGCAGGGCTTCTCGGCGGGTGTAGAACTGGGCGGTGTCTCGGTTTATCTGGCGGAAATTTCCACCCCGGGGCGCAAGGGCTTTTTCGTCAGTTGGCAATCCGCCAGCCAACAAGCGGCCGTGGTATTTGCCGGCCTGCTTGGCGTCGGCCTCAACCACTGGCTGAGTCCGGAGCAAATGGGCGAATGGGGCTGGCGCGTGCCGTTCCTGATCGGCTGCATGATCGTTCCGATAATCTTCGTCATTCGCCGCTCGCTGGAGGAGACCCCGGAATTCCAAGCGCGCAAACATCGCCCGACCTTGCGGGAAATCGTCCGCTCGATCGGTCAGAACTTTGGCATCGTCCTCGCCGGCATGGCGCTGGTGGTGATGACCACGGTTTCGTTCTACCTCATCACCGCCTACACCCCGACCTTCGGCAAGGCTGAACTCCATCTGTCGGATCTGGATGCGTTGCTGGTCACGGTGTGCATCGGCCTGTCGAACTTCTTCTGGCTGCCGGTGATGGGCTCTGTATCCGACAAGATCGGCCGCAAACCCCTATTGCTGGCGGCGACGACTCTGGCGATTCTGACGGCTTATCCGGCGCTGTCGTGGCTGGTGGCAAACCCAAGCTTCAGTCATTTGCTGATCGTGGAGTTGTGGCTGTCGTTCCTGTACGGCTCGTACAACGGCGCGATGGTGGTGGCACTGACCGAGATCATGCCGGTAGAGGTTCGTACGACCGGGTTCTCGTTGGCCTACAGCCTGGCGACGGCTACCTTCGGCGGCTTCACTCCAGCGGCGTGTACTTACCTGATCCATATATTGGGCAACAAGGCTGCGCCGGGGATCTGGCTCAGCGGTGCGGCGGTACTGGGGTTGATTGCGACGCTGGTGCTGTTTCGTGGCAATAAGCATGAACTGCGCACGGCGCAAGCCTCGGTAGTCGGCGGCGCCTGACAGGACGCCTTCAACAGCCGCACAAACAAAAACGCCCCGACCAAAGTCGGGGCGTTTTCATGTGCAGCTAAGGCTTAGCGCGGGAATGCTGGCGGGTTTACACCGGCCATGTCTTCCATCACGCGAACAACCTGGCAGCTGTAACCGAACTCGTTGTCGTACCAGACGTAAAGAACAACGCGGTTGTCTTGAACGATGGTTGCTTCAGCGTCGACAACACCGGCGTGGCGCGAGCCAACGAAGTCGGTGGATACCACTTCCTGCGAGTTGACGAAGTCGATTTGCTTGTGCAGATCGGAGTGCAGCGCCATGTAGCGCAGGTACTCGTTCATCTCTTCACGGGTGGCGGCTTTCTCAAGGTTCAGGTTGAGAATGGCCATCGACACGTTTGGCGTCGGAACACGGATCGCGTTACCGGTCAGCTTGCCGGCCAACTCAGGCAGGGCCTTGGCAGCAGCGGTAGCAGCACCGGTCTCGGTGATTACCATGTTCAGCGCAGCGGAACGACCACGGCGATCGCCTTTGTGGAAGTTGTCGATCAGGTTCTGGTCGTTGGTGTACGAGTGAACAGTTTCGACGTGACCGTTGATGATGCCGAACTTGTCATTCACAGCTTTGAGCACCGGCACGATGGCGTTGGTGGTGCAGGAAGCGGCAGACACGATCTTGTCGTCAGCGGTGATTTCACCGTGGTTGATGCCGTGAACGATGTTCTTCAGCTTGCCTTTGCCAGGCGCAGTCAGAACAACGCGATCGATACCCGGGCACGCCAAGTGCTGACCCAGGCCATCGGCGTCACGCCATACACCGGTGTTGTCCACCAGCAGCGCGTCTTTGATGCCGTACTGGGTGTAATCCACCTCGGTCGGGTTCTTCGCGTAGATCACCTGGATCAGGTTACCGTTGGCGGTGATGGTGCTGTTTTCTTCATCGATGGTGATGGTGCCGTTGAACGAACCATGGACCGAGTCGCGACGCAGCAGGCTGGCGCGCTTGGTCAGGTCGTTATCGGCGCCTTTGCGCACCACGATAGCGCGCAGTCGCAGACCGTCGCCACCACCGGTTTTCTCGATCAGGATGCGTGCCAGCAGACGACCGATACGACCGAAGCCGTACAGTACAACGTCGGTGCCTTTACGGGCCGAAGCGTTTTGCTGGCCAACCACGTCAGCCATCTCTTCACGAACGAACTGCTCGGCGGTGCGGCCATTGCCTTCGTTACGGAATTTGAACGCCAACTTGCCCAGGTCTACCGAAGCCGCGCCGAGCCTGAGCTCGCTCATGGCTTTAAGCAGAGGGAATGTTTCGTGGACGGAGAGTTCGCTGTCGTCGGAGGAACGGTGGCGCGCAAAGCGGTGAGCTTTGAGAATCGCGATGACAGACTGGTTGATCAGGCTGCGGCCATAGATCGAGCTCACCACGTTGTTATTGCGGTAGAGCTGACCGATAAGCGGAATCATCGCTTCTGCGAGCGCTTCACGGTCGATCCATTCACCAAGACACTGGTCGGGCTTCTGAGTCACGGTAACCTTCCACATGTAGGGGCAGAAAAAAGGGGCTACATTATGCCGCCGGGAGCCTCTTGTAGCAATGCGCGCTTGTCGCGCAATCGGTAACAAAATCCCGTTCAAAAAAATCACGCCCTTCTCGAGCCCAGTAAAACCGGGGCCTGCAGCGCAGTCAATTTTTCGACGACTGTTAGACGATGTCCGTAACCCTCCGTAACACCACCCACTTTCGGCACTACATAATCGCTAAAAAAGCGCTCGTTTTTATGGTTACCACTACATTTTGCGCAATCAGCGAAGATAGACACAGTCAGCAACTGACAGGCAGCACCTGACGCCGCTACAATTACCGACTTTGTCGCAACGCCTGGAGCTCAACCTTCCGTGCCTGTTCTGCGTCTACCGCTTCTCCCTGCCGAGGCAGGCAAACAGCATTGGGGCAACTTGCCCGGTGCCGCCCTGAGCATGGCGATTGCCGAGGCTGCCAGCGCTGCCAAGCGCTTCACCCTGCTACTGACCGCCGACAGCCAGAGTGCTGAACGACTGGAACAGGAGCTGAGTTTCTTCGCCCCGGATTTGCCCGTTCTGCATTTCCCCGACTGGGAAACCCTGCCCTACGATCTGTTCTCGCCGCACCAGGACATCATTTCCCAGCGCATCGCCAGCCTATATAGGCTGCCGGAACTGGCGCACGGTGTGCTGGTGGTGCCGATCACCACGGCCCTGCATCGTCTGGCGCCGACCAAATTCCTGCTCGGCAGTAGCCTGGTGCTGGACGTCGGCCAGAAACTTGATGTTGAACAGATGCGCTCGCGGCTCGAAGCCAGCGGCTATCGCTACGTCGACACGGTTTACGAACATGGCGAGTTCACCGTGCGCGGCGCGCTGATCGACCTGTTCCCGATGGGCAGCAAACTGCCGTATCGCATCGATCTGTTCGACGACGAAATCGAAACCCTGCGCACTTTCGACCCGGAAAACCAGCGCTCCATCGACAAGGTCGATTCGGTCAAGCTGCTGCCGGCCCGGGAATTCCCGCTGCAAAAAGATGCGGTGACCCGTTTCAAGGCGCGTTTCCGCGAGCGTTTCGATGTCGACTTCCGTCGCTGCCCGATCTTTCAGGACCTGAGCAGTGGCATCACACCGGCCGGTATCGAGTATTACCTGCCGCTGTTCTTTGATGAAACCTCGACCCTGTTCGATTACCTGCCACAGGACACGCAAGTGTTCTCGCTGCCGGGCATCGAGCAAGCGGCAGAGAACTTCTGGAACGACGTGCGCAACCGCTATGAAGAACGCCGCGTCGATCCATCGCGTCCTTTATTGCCACCAGCGGAATTGTTCCTGCCGGTGGAAGACTGCTTCGCCCGCCTCAAGAACTGGCCGCGGGTGGTTGCCAGTCAGCAGGACGTGGACACTGGCGCTGGTCGCGAACGCTTCCCCGCTCAAGCGCTGCCGAATCTGGCCATCGAAGCCAAAGCCACCCAACCGCTGGCGGCGCTTGCAGCGTTCCTCGATGAGTTCCCTGGCCGCGTGCTGTTCACCGCCGAATCGGCGGGCCGTCGCGAAGTGTTGCTGGAACTGCTGGAACGCTTGAAGGTGCGGCCGAAAACCGTCGACAGTTGGCCGGACTTTGTCGCGAGCAAGGATCGCCTGGCGATTACTATTGCCCCGCTCGACGAAGGCCTGATGCTCGACACGCCTTCGCTGGCACTGGTGGCGGAGAGCCCGCTGTTCGGCCAGCGGGTGATGCAGCGTCGCCGTCGCGAAAAGCGTACCGACGCCAACAACGACGCGGTGATCAAAAACCTCACCGAGCTGCGCGAAGGCGCACCGGTGGTGCATATCGACCATGGCGTCGGCCGTTACCTGGGCCTGACGATTCTGGAAATCGACAATCAGGCTGCCGAATTCCTAACCCTGGAATACGCCGAAAACGCCAAGCTTTACGTGCCCGTCGCCAACTTGCACCTGATCGCTCGCTACACCGGCAGCGACGATGCGCTGGCCCCACTGCACCGCCTCGGCTCCGAGACCTGGCAGAAAGCCAAACGCAAAGCCGCCGAACAGGTGCGTGATGTGGCTGCCGAACTGCTCGATATCTACGCCCGCCGTGCCGCTCGTGAAGGCTACGCATTTGCCGACCCGAAAGCCGACTACGCGACGTTCAGTGCCGGTTTCCCGTTCGAAGAAACGCCGGATCAGCAATCGACCATCGAAGCCGTGCGCGAAGACATGCTCGCGCCGAAACCGATGGATCGACTGGTCTGCGGCGACGTGGGTTTCGGCAAGACCGAAGTGGCCATGCGCGCGGCGTTCATTGCCGTGCACGGCGGCCGCCAGGTGGCGATTCTGGTGCCGACCACCCTGCTCGCCCAGCAACACTACAACAGCTTTCGCGATCGCTTCGCCGATTGGCCGGTGACCGTGGAAGTGATGAGCCGCTTCAAATCGGCCAAGGAAGTCAACGCTGCGATTGCCGATCTGGCCGAAGGCAAGATCGACATCGTCATCGGCACCCACAAGCTGCTTTCCGACGATGTGAAGATCAAAAACCTGGGGCTGGTGATCATCGACGAAGAACACCGCTTTGGTGTGCGTCAAAAAGAACAGCTCAAAGCCCTGCGCAGCGAAGTCGACATCCTGACGCTGACCGCGACGCCGATTCCGCGCACGCTGAACATGGCGGTTTCGGGCATGCGTGACCTGTCGATCATCGCCACGCCGCCGGCACGGCGCCTGTCGGTGCGCACCTTCGTCATGGAGCAGAACAAGAGCACGGTCAAAGAAGCCTTGCTGCGTGAACTGCTGCGCGGCGGCCAGGTTTATTACCTGCACAACGATGTGAAAACCATCGAGAAATGCGCCGCCGATCTGGCCGAACTGGTGCCGGAAGCGCGGATCGGCATCGGCCACGGGCAGATGCGCGAACGTGACCTCGAACAGGTGATGAGCGACTTCTACCACAAGCGTTTCAACGTGCTGATCGCCTCGACCATTATCGAGACCGGCATCGACGTACCAAGCGCCAACACCATCATCATCGAACGCGCCGACAAGTTCGGTCTGGCGCAGTTGCACCAGTTGCGCGGTCGCGTCGGTCGCAGTCACCACCAGGCTTACGCTTACCTGCTGACACCGCCACGCCAGCAAATCACTTCGGACGCAGAAAAGCGTCTGGAGGCGATCGCCAATACCCAGGACCTTGGCGCCGGTTTCGTCCTGGCGACCAACGACCTGGAAATCCGCGGCGCAGGCGAATTGCTCGGCGATGGCCAGAGCGGTCAGATTCAAGCCGTGGGCTTCACGCTGTACATGGAAATGCTTGAGCGCGCGGTGAAATCGATCCGCAAGGGCGAGCAACCGAACCTCGATCAACCGCTCGGCGGTGGCCCGGAGGTCAACCTGCGAGTGCCGGCGCTGATTCCGGAAGATTATCTACCGGATGTTCATGCCCGACTGATCCTGTACAAGCGCATTGCCTCGGCGACTGACGAGGAAGGCTTGAAGGACTTGCAAGTCGAGATGATCGACCGCTTCGGCCTGCTGCCGGAGCCGACCAAAAATCTGGTGCGCATCACTGCGCTGAAATTGCAGGCCGAACAACTGGGCATCAAGAAGGTCGATGGCGGGCCGCAAGGTGGCCGTATCGAATTCGCCGCGCAGACGCCGGTTGACCCGATGACGTTGATCAAACTGATCCAGAGCCAGCCCAAACGCTACAAATTCGAAGGCGCCACGATGTTCAAGTTCCAGGTGCCGATGGAGCGCCCGGAAGAGCGCTTTAATACTGTAGAGGCGCTGTTCGAGCGCCTCATTCCGAAAACTGCTTGAAGGACGCCGCATGCGCCTGTTTCGCTCACTGACCTTGCTACTGACTTTGGTAGCGCCCGCGGCATTTGCCGATGACACCTATCAAGTTGAAATGATTCTGGTACGTCAGAATGCCGTACCCGCCATCGTCAGCCGCGCAGCGCCGGAAGACTGGGCCGCCGGCGCCCAGCGCCTGGGCGATGACAGCAACCGCACTCCCGCGCTCGGCGACGTTGCCAGCAAACTCACCGCCAGCGGCGATTACAGTGTGTTGATGCACAAAGCCTGGCAGCAGACCCTCGGCGAGGCGCCGACCAAAGTCGCTGTCAGCGACGGCAAAGAACAGTTCGGCCAGTTCCCGATCGAAGGCACGCTTGAGATGAAACTCGGGCGCTTCACCGACGTGACGGCCGACTTCTGGGTCAATCAGATTGATGCCAATGGCCTGGTCACCTCAAGCGAACGCCTGCGACAGGACAGTCACACCAAAAACGGTCAACTCAACTTTCTCGACAACGGCCACCTGGCCCTGCTGATCAAGATCACTTCCCTGACGGCTCCAGCCCCACGGCAAGCGCCTGAAGCCATTGCGGACTGACCGAAGTCCTTATGTCCGCCCCCTTAAGTAAACCGTTGGCACCCTCCTGGGTCAGCCGATTCAAGGAACAGAGCCTGGAGCGTGGCCGCCGCTACGCCCTGGAAAACCGGGTACGCATCGCCCAGGTCGGCGATGCGACCATCACCGCCAGTTGCGAAGGCTCTGGCGGTAACGTCTACCGTCAGACCATTCACCTGCGCGAGTCAGCCAAAGGTACCTTGCTGTTGGTGGACGCCGGGTGTACCTGCCCGGTTCGCATCAACTGCAAACACTGCGCAGCGGTGCTGCTGCACATCCAGGAAACCCTCGACTTCCCCGCCGCCGCCAAAGACGCCGAACTGCTGGAAAAACTTCAAGCCGTACTGGAGAACCGCAGCCCCAAAGCCCCGCCGCAAGTGCTGATCGACAACGTGCAACCGCTGCCACGCCTGTGGCTTGCCAGTGTCGAGTTCAGCGCTTTCGAACCGCGTAACGGCAAGATGCAGCGCTATATTCAGCATCGTGCGGCACTGTCTTTCAGTTATCTGGACGAATACGTCAGCGGGCAGAAAAACAGCGACATCCTGATTCGCCAGGAAACCCAAACGCTGCGGATAAAACGCCACCCGGAAGTCGAACAGTCCTACCGCGAACAGTTACGAATCCTCGGCTTCCGTATCGCCACGCGACAAAGCAAAGCCTTGCCGGAAAGTGCTGGCGAACTCTATGAGATGGTCAACGACAGCGCCTGGCTGACCTTCACCCTCAATGATCTGCCGAAGCTGCGCACACACGGCTGGGAATTACAGATCGACGAAGAGTTCGGCTTCGACCTGACCGCCGTGGACGACTGGTACGCCACCGTAGAGCAGGCGCCAGAGCGCGACTGGTTTGATCTGGAACTGGGGATCATCGTCAACGGCGAACGCCTGAGCCTGTTGCCGATCCTGCTCAATCTGATGCGCTCCCATGCTGAAATCCTCAATCCGGAGCGCCTTGCACGCCGCCGCGATGACGAGCTGATTCTGGTCAATGTCCCGCAACGCAACAGCGAACACGGGCCGCTGCAAGTAGCGCTGCCACTGGGTCGATTGAAACCGGTACTCGCGACACTGGGCGAGTTCTATTTGCAGGAACCAGGGGAAACCACCCTGCGCCTGAGCAAGGCCGACGCCACACGCTTGAATTCGCTGGAAGGCATTCCGCTGCTTTGGGAAGGCGCAGAACAGATCCGCACCTTTGCCCAACGCCTACGTGACATCCGCGATTTCAGTGCACAAGCACCAGAGGGATTGAACGCGACGTTGCGCCCCTACCAGCTCGAAGGCTTGAGCTGGATGCAATCGCTGCGGCAACTGGAGGTCGGCGGGATTCTTGCGGACGACATGGGATTGGGTAAAACCCTGCAGACACTGGCGCATATTCTCAGCGAGAAAAATGCCGGACGCCTGAACCGCCCGTGCATGGTGGTGATGCCCACCAGCCTGATCCCGAACTGGCTCGATGAGGCAGCACACTTCACACCGCAACTGAAAGTGGTGGCCCTGTACGGAGCCAGCCGCAAAAAGCTTTTCGATCATTTGGCCGACTATGACCTGATCCTCACCACCTACGCGCTGCTGCCCAAGGACATCGAGCGTCTGGCGCAACAGCCTTTGCACGTATTGGTGCTGGACGAAGCGCAGTACATCAAGAACCCAAACAGCAAAGCGGCTCAAGCAGCGCGCGAACTGAACGCTCGCCAGCGCCTGTGCTTGAGCGGTACGCCGCTGGAAAACCACCTCGGCGAGCTGTGGTCGCTGTTCCATTTCCTGCTGCCCGGCTGGCTCGGCGACGTCAAAAGCTTCAACGCCGATTACCGTGTACCGATCGAAAAGCGCGGGAGTGAAGTCAGACTTCAGCACCTCAACGGTCGGATAAAACCGTTTTTGCTGCGCCGCACCAAGGAGCAGGTTGCAACTGAACTGCCACCCAAGACTGAAATCATCCACTGGGTCGATCTCAACGAAGCCCAGCGCGATGTGTACGAAACCATGCGCTTGGCCATGGACAAAAAAGTTCGCGACGAAATCACCCGCAAAGGCGTGGCACGCAGCCAGATCATCATTCTTGAAGCATTACTCAAGCTGCGTCAGGTCTGCTGCGATTTGCGCCTGGTCAACGATGCCACCCTACCCGCCCGCGGCAGTACCTCAGGCAAGCTCGACAGCTTGATGGAAATGCTGGAAGAGCTGTTCGAGGAAGGTCGACGGATACTGCTGTTTTCGCAGTTCACTTCGATGTTGTCATTGATTGAAGACGAGCTGAAAAAACGCAATATCTCTTACGCTTTGCTGACCGGGCAGACCCGGGATCGACGTACGCCGGTGAAGGAATTTCAGAGCGGCAAGCGTCAGATTTTTCTGATAAGCCTGAAGGCCGGTGGTGTTGGTTTGAACCTGACGGAAGCGGACACAGTGATTCACTACGATCCATGGTGGAACCCGGCGACCGAGAATCAGGCGACTGACCGTGCGTACCGGATCGGCCAGGAGAAGCCGGTATTCGTCTACAAGATGATCGCCCGAGGCACGGTGGAAGAGAAGATTCAGCACCTGCAGAAAGAAAAATCTGACCTGGCGGCGGGCGTGCTGGATGGGCGCAAGGCGGGGGACTGGAAATTGCAGAGCGATGATATTGAAGCGCTGTTTGCGCCGTTGCCGGATAAGCTCGAGAAACGCTAAGACTGTCGGCGTCAGTCGGGCAGTTTATGCTCCCACACGGGATCTGTAGTGCTCACAAATCCAGGTTGGGAACAGCGGGGCAATACTGCAAGGTTCAGCTATCAACTCCTGGGGGCAGGCAGCGGCGCAAAAAGTGCCTCAATATCGCTTTGCTCCAGCTTCCAGCCGCCAGTGGTACCGCCTTCAAGCACCGCACCGGCCAACGCCGCTTTCTCCTGCTGCATCGCCTGTATTTTTTCTTCCACCGTGCCTCGGGCAATCATCTTGTAGACGAACACCGGGTTGTTTTGCCCAATCCGGTAGGCACGGTCTGTCGCCTGATTTTCTACCGCAGGGTTCCACCACGGGTCGAAATGGATGACTGTGTCCGCCGCTGTCAGGTTCAAACCTGTGCCGCCGGCTTTCAAACTGATCAGAAACAGCGGCACTTTACCGCCCTGAAAGTCTTTCACCGGTGTACGCCGATCCGTCGTTTCGCCGGTCAGCAGCGAATAGCCAAGACTACGCTGCTGCAACTCCTGCTCGATCAGGGCGAGCATCGAAGTGAATTGTGAAAAGAGCAGAATTCTGCGGCCTTCACCGAGCAGCTCTTCGAGCATCTCCATCAGACTGGACAGTTTTCCACTGCCGGAGCGAAGGGTCTTCGGCGTCAGCGGCATTTTGATCAACCGCAGATCGCAACAGACCTGGCGCAGCTTGAGCAAAGCGTCAAGGATAATGATTTGACTGCCGCCTACTCCGCTGCGGGCAATTTCCTCACGCACCTTCTTGTCCATGGCCACGCGAACCGTTTCATAAACGTCTCGTTGACCATCGCTCAGATCAACCCAATGCACAATTTCTGTTTTTGGCGGCAACTCGGTCGCCACCTGGTCTTTCTTTCGACGCAACAGAAACGGCTTTATCCTGGCCGTCAAATGTTGCATACGCTGGGCATTGCCGTGTTTTTCGATGGGCGTACGGTAGTCGCGATTGAACGATTTGCTATCACCAAGCCAGCCGGGCAATAGAAAGTGAAACTGAGACCACAGCTCGCCCAGGTGGTTTTCCAGTGGGGTACCACTCAGGCACAACCGCTGGCGAGCCTGCAGATCACGGGCCGCCTGAGCAGCCTTGCTGACTGGATTCTTGATGTTCTGCGCCTCATCGAGAATCAGCACACTCCACATCTGCGGTTGCAGAACGTCAAGGTCTCGCGACAGCAGCGCGTAGGTCGTCAGTACCAAATCGTAATCGGCAAGGCAGGCAAAATCCTTTTGACGCGTCGCGCCATGCAGCACCAACACCTTCAATTGCGGAGTAAAACGCTGTGACTCATCCAGCCAGTTGGGTATCAGGCTTGTGGGCATCACGACGAGCGCCGGATGATCGAGCCGTCCCGCCTGCTTTTCCGTGAGTAGATGCGCCAGGGTTTGCAGGGTTTTCCCCAATCCCATGTCATCGCCAAGAATACCGCCAACCTCCAGCTCGCGCAGGGTTTGCATCCAGTTCAGACCTTCGAGCTGGTAGGGACGCAACTGCGCCTTGAGACCGGCGGGTGCAGCGACGTGAGCATGCGTCGACTCACGCAATCGCTTTGCAAAAGCGCGCAATCGATCACCCCCTTGCCAGTCGAGCGACACGCCCTCCAGCAAACTCAGACGCGCAGCATCGGGAGCACTCAAGCGCAACGCATCGCCCTGATGATTGCCCAGATACAACTCAGCAAGCGTGGCCATCAGCGGCTTGACCCTGCCATAGGGTAGCGCGACTTTTGTAGTTGCACGGGAAGCGAGGCGACCACCTCCCAGCTCGATCAAGAGTTGCTCATCATCGCTGCGCTGACCCAGGCTGGAGGGCTCGAGCAACTGTGGCTGGCTGCGTAACAAATGCAACAGGATCGGCAACAGGCTGTACCGCTCGCCGTTGACGACAATACCTAGCTGCAGATCAAACCACTGATGCCCGGACTCCTCCTCGACTTCTGCATACCACTGCTCCACAGGCTGCAAATTGAAATGAAAGCCAGGGCTGATATCGATTTGCCAGTTAGCCTCGCGCAACACCGCGAGTCCATCCTGCATAAATAATAGCCAGGCCGAATCATCGGGCAGGGCGAACATCTCGCCCGGACGGTCAATACTGCTTTTACGCGTGGCCTTTTTAAAACCTTGCTTCGTCAAGAGCTGGCGCAAGGCTTTCTCGGCGGCGGGTTGGCGTTGAATACGCTGAGTTTCAGTACCACTGAGGACCAACACTTCCGGATTTCTGTCCGTTGCTGGATGTCCGTTGTAGGTAAACGCCAATGCCGCCCGATGCTCCGGCTCATATTGCCAGCGCGCATAACGCTTGCCACTGGCGAGAGTGAGATGAGCCTTGGGCAGAACGTTGTCGATAACACGATCAGTGAGGGCGTGCGGCGGAGCAACCTGGGTCACAGCGCCCATGCGATGGCTAAACTGCATCGACTGACGAGCCGGAATTTCCGGAGCCAGCGTCAAATGACAAGCCAGTTTCTCATCCAGGTCGCTAAACAGAGGGCCGATCTGATGCCGCTCGCGGTCAAGATAGTAAAGAGGCTCCACAGCCAGTGGCGACTCCACCGCGGCTTCGTCACTGCTCCACTGAGAACGGAAACTGCCGTTTGGCTGCTCGGCCCAAGCAAAACGCCCCACTCTCCTCACGCCTTTGGTTAGAGGATGCAACACTTCAAAATCCAGAAAGAGTCGTGAGGTATTCAACAACATCTCAAGCAATTCAGCGCCACTGCTACCCTCCAGAGGATAGCCGCTGTAATACGCATGATGGGAGTGCATGGCAACCAACAGCCTGGCAATGCGCAAGTCCAGTTCGGATAAGTAACCAGGTTGGCGGATCAGCAAGTCCGACAGCGAATACAGCGACTTGATATCGCGCAACTCGCCACTCTTTAGCTGATAACCCTTGAAAATCTGTACCAGCCACTTCCCTGTAGCAGGGGTTGCCTTGAGTTTGTAAAACAGCCGCGTACTCGCCGCTTGCGCCAGTTCCCCGCCAGGCTTTGTCGCCGCGGGTATATCGGCGAGCCAACGCTCCAACTCACGATTGAGTTGAACCGGAGCGCGACTGTCGGATGGATTAACGGGCACTTCCTCCTTCAGGTGGTAAATAGCCGCAGCGCAGTGCTTGCAATAAAGCATGACGGGGCAAGAGCAAGAGCATTCGAGCCGCCAATGCCCCCCCGCTTTGACAAGCTCAATGACTTGCTCATACACCTCAATCCCAGAGCCGACACACGAAGCGACGACCCTTGAGTCGTCGATCTGAAGGATCGTTAGCCGATCCTCGTCCGCATACTTCAGAGCCCTGTCCAAAGTGCGCTGGCTGAACACATCTTCCCAAGGCAGAGCATCCAGTCGCTCAACTATAGTAGCCACGCCGTCAACCCGCCAAAACGCGTGACAGGATCGACTTCACCGCCCCCATCCCGTCCTGTAACGCCTGCTCGATCTGGGCCATGGTGATGACTTCAGTGGTCTTGCCCGCCGCCGGGTTCACCACCAGTGCCAGACAGGCGTAGTCCAGATCCAGCTCACGAGCCAGCGCCGCTTCCGGCATACCGGTCATGCCGACGATGTCGCAGCCATCACGCTCCAGACGGACGATTTCTGCGGCAGTCTCCAGGCGTGGGCCTTGCGTGCAGGCGTAAACGCCCTGATCGCTGTATCCGCAGCCTTCGGCGGTTAACGCAGCAATCAATTGCTGACGCAGAGGCTCGCTGTAAGGAAAGCTGAAGTCGATGTGGGTAACCTGCTCCAGATCATCAGCGAAAAAGGTGTGCTCGCGGCCGCTGGTGTAGTCGACGATCTGATGCGGCACGCAGAAATACCCGGTGCCCATCGCAGGATGAATCCCGCCCACCGCATTAACCGCGATGATCGCCTCAGCACCGGCCTGCTTCAGCGCCCAGAGGTTCGCGCGGTAGTTGACCTTGTGCGGCGGGAGGCGGTGCGGATGGCCGTGACGGGCGAGAAACAATACTTCCTTGCCAGCGTATTCGCCAACCTGTAGTGGTCAACTAATCCCGGACACGACGTTAAGTTTTTTCTCGGCCTGAGCCGGCGTTAGCCCGCCATTAAATTGATGAGGCCGTATCCAGTTGTAGCGATGCATCAAATAATGACTGATGTCTCGTTGTGCCTGCTGAACCGACATATAACCCACTGAAGGTATCCACTCGGTTTTCAAGCTGCGAAATACTCGCTCCATCGGCGAGTTGTCGTAACAATTGCCCCGGCGACTCATGCTCTGGCTGATGCGGTACCGCCACAGACGCTGACGGAAGTGGCGACTTCCATATTGCGATCCCTGATCCGAATGAAACAGCAGCCCTTGAGGCTTCCCGCGTTGCTCATAGGCCATATCCAGTGCTTTGGTGACCAAGTCAGCATCCGGGTTTCCTGATAACGCCCAGCCCACTATCCGGCGAGCATAGAGATCCATAACCACGGCCAGGTAGTGCCATTTCCCTTGCGCCCAGATGTAGGTGATGTCACCGCACCAAACCTTGTTTGGCTCGGGAACATCGAATTTACGATTCAGTGTATTTGGAATGTCAGGCCGCTCGACCGTTGCTTTTTTGTAGGCATGCGAGCCAGGCTGCTTGCTGATCAACCCCAGTTCCCGCATCAAGCCTCGCACCTTGAAACGCCCGATCTGCTCGCCATCATCCTGCATCATCGACACGATACTTCGGCTGCCAGCAGCGTTTCGGCTCTGGGTGAACAGTTCGTTGACTCGACTGCGTAATCGAATTCTCTCAACGCCCGGAGAACGCCGCCTGAGGTGATGGGTGTAGTAAGTCGAACGGGTGATTTCGAACACCTCGCACAAGCAGTCAACAGGTTCATGGGCGCTTAGCTGATGGATCAGTGCGAACGCTCGAGATCTTCCGACATCAAGAGCGCGGTAGCCTTTTTTAATATCGATTTCTCTCGTTCAAGACGGGCGATTCGGGCTTCCAGTTCCTGGATCTTTTGCTGCTCTGGGGTGAGCGCCTTGCTCTGCGGGGTGACGCCTGTGCGTTCCTGCAGAAGCTGACTGACCCAACGGCGCAGGGCCGACTCGCCAATGCCGAGTGAACGACTGGCTTCGATGCAGCTGTAATTTTGTTTGAGTACGAGGTCAGCAGCCTCGCGTTTGAATTCAGCGGAAAAGACACGACGTTGCTTGGTCATCTGACACCTCGATATGGCGAGCATTCTCGCCTAAATGAGTGTCCGGTTTCATTAGACCACTACAACCTGCACGTCCGCCGATGGCGCGCCGTAAGGCGTGTCCACCGCCAGCGACTGACGAATGCTCAAGCCTTCTAGCTGGGTCAGGCCGGTGCCACCGATGATTGCGTAAACCGTCATAACGGAAAAACCCTTAATCAATCAGTTGAGCATCTTTCAGCGCGCCGATAGCCGTGAGCCAGCGCGGATCCTGACGATAATCGGTGCTGGCGAACGCCTTGCCGCGCATCCGCGCAATACGGGCGGACGGCTTGACCTTCATGCGTTGTGCAGCGCTCAGCGCCAACTCGGCCGCAGCGCGGTCGTTGCAGACCAGGCCCATGTCGCAACCGGCACTGAGTGCGGCCTCAATGCGGCTGGCGGCATCGCCGACCACATGGGCGCCGGCCATCGACAGGTCGTCGCTGAAGATCACACCGTCGAACTGCAACTCGCCGCGCAGAATTTCCTGCAACCAGCGTCGGGAGAAGCCAGCAGGCTGTGAGTCGACTTGCGGGTAGATAACGTGGGCGGGCATGACCGCGGCCAATTGTTTGCTGAGTCTTGCAAATGGCACAAGGTCGTTGGCGCGGATCTCGTCGAGGCTACGCTCGTCGTTCGGGATCGCCACATGCGAATCGGCTTCCGCCCAGCCATGACCGGGAAAGTGTTTACCGGTGGCCGCCATACCGGCGCTGTTCATGCCGCGAATGAAGGCACCGGCCAGTAATGCGGCACGCTCGGGATCGCCTTCGAACGAGCGCGTGCCGACAACGGCACTGCGCTGATAATCCAGATCAAGTACCGGGGCAAAGCTCAAATCGAGTCCGACCGCCAGCACTTCCGTGGCCATGATCCAGCCACACTGCTCGGCCAGATATTCGGCATTCGGGTTGTCAGCAATGGCGCGCATGGCCGGTAGACGGACAAAGCCCTGACGCAGACGCTGGACGCGACCGCCCTCCTGATCCACGGCCAGCAGCAGGTCGGGACGTATGGCGCGAATCGACGCGCTCAGCTCGCGCACTTGACGTGGATGCTCGATGTTGCGGGCAAAAATGATAAGGCCACCTACTTCAGGCTGACGCAACAATTGGCGATCTTCAGGCGTCAGCCAGGTACCGGCGACATCCACCATCAACGAGCCTTGCAGGCCAGCAGTCATAGAGATTCCTTGAAAACAAAAAAACCGATCCACATGAAATCGCCACCGAGGGCGGTGCCCGGCAGGTCGGCGATATCTTTGGAGAACGGGTTCAGAACGAGAGTTGGCATGGGCGGCTAGCTTAGCGGATACAAGCTGCCGCGCCCACCCGTGCGCGGTTAAACCTTGGCGGCTACCGGCGTTGATTTACTGCGCGGACGCAGTTGCGCGGTGGCCATGGCCGCGTCCGTGACGCCGGTTTCGGCGCGCATGCCCGCTGCGAGGAACGGCACCATCAGGCGCATGACCTGCTCAATTGAAGTGTTGACGCCGAAATCGGTTTCGGCAATCGCACGCAAGGCCTTGATGCCGGACATACTGAACGCGGCAGCACCAAGCATGAAGTGCACGCGCCAGAACAGCTCAATCGGAGGAATGCGCGGCGCTGCCTCGTTGACCAGCAGCATATAGCGGCGGAATACCTTGCCGTACATGTCTTCAAGATAACGACGCAGGTGACCCTGGCTCTGGCTGAACGCGAGGCCGAGCAGACGCATGAAGATCGACAGGTCGTTGCCGCTGCGTGGCTGAACCACCAGCGCCTGCTCGACGAGGATTTCCAGCAACTCTTCAAGGGTTGGTTTGTTTTCAGGCTTGGCCTGACGCCGCTCCAGCTCTTTATCAAGGCTCGTGCAAAACGGTCCGAGGAAGCGCGAGAAGACCGCTTGAATCAGCGCTTTCTTCGAGCCGAAATGGTAATTCACCGCTGCCAGATTGACGCCGGCCTTGCTAGTGATCAAACGCAATGAGGTTTCAGCGAAACCTTTCTCCGCGAACAACTGCTCGGCAGCATCAAGAATGCGTTCAACGGTTTCCGACTGGGCCATGGCTACTCCGCCTGACAAACACTTGTTTGAAACATACGTTTCAGCCTGTGCCTTGTCAAGCCTGCCAGTTCGTTTTGGGAATGGTCGGTCAGCTATTTAACCACACAAGACCGATGCATTAATAAGCAGGCCTGCCGACCGTCCGGCGCCCTGCAAAAAAACGAGCATTGCCAAGACCGCTTCACTGTATATAATCCCAGTCACTGTATAAAAAGACAGAGCGATCAATATGCTAAAGCTGACGCCACGCCAAGCCGAGATTCTGGCCTTTATCAAACGCTGCCTTGAAGACAACGGCTACCCGCCGACCCGCGCGGAAATCGCTCAGGAACTGGGTTTCAAGTCGCCCAACGCAGCGGAAGAACATCTCAAAGCGCTGGCTCGCAAGGGTGCCATCGAGATGACCCCTGGTGCATCCCGTGGCATTCGCATCCCCGGTTTCGAAGCCAAAGCCGACGACTCGACCCTGCCAATCATTGGCCGAGTCGCTGCCGGCGCACCGATCCTCGCCCAGCAGCACATCGAAGAATCCTGCAACATCAATCCTGCATTCTTCCACCCTCGCGCCGACTATCTTCTGCGCGTGCACGGCATGAGCATGAAGGACATCGGAATTTTCGATGGCGACCTTCTGGCCGTTCACACCACCCGTGAAGCGCGTAATGGCCAGGTTGTCGTCGCCCGCATTGGTGATGAAGTAACCGTCAAACGCTTCAAGCGGGAAGGCAGCAAAGTCTGGCTGATTGCAGAAAACCCTGAGTTCGCCCCCATCGAAGTCGACCTGAAAGATCAGGAACTGGTTATCGAAGGCTTGAGTGTCGGCGTAATCCGCCGTTAAAGGAGGCTT
The DNA here is from genome assembly GCF_019733355.1 of Pseudomonas baetica. Lineage (GTDB taxonomy): Bacteria > Pseudomonadota > Gammaproteobacteria > Pseudomonadales > Pseudomonadaceae > Aquipseudomonas > Aquipseudomonas baetica_A. The sequence continues at coordinate 53,613 of NZ_JAIHLQ010000034.1, forward strand.
TATGCAGTTCCCACATACCCCTCAACAGACTCAACTGCCGTTATTCGAAGCGTTTCTGACGCAACCGATGGCGCCGATCCTAAACGAAGTGGTCGAGCGCCCATGGAATGCCGAACCGGAAGTATTCAGTGAGCTGTCACTGCGCGGTGCCACCGGGAACTGCCTGAACCTGCTGGCTCCGATCCTTCGCGAACTGAGCGATGATCAAGACGCACGCTGGCTAACGCTGATTGCACCACCTGCCAGCCTGACCCAATCTTGGTTGCGAGATGCAGGACTGAACCGCGAGCGCATTCTATTGCTGCAACCGAGGGGCACTCAAAGTACTCAGCAACTGGCGTGCGAAGCCTTGCGCCTGGGGCGAAGCCACACCGTCGTCACCTGGCTCAATCCACTGAACACGGGTTCACGACAACAACTGATCAGTGCTGCACGCAAGGGCGACGCCCAGAGCCTGAATATTCGATTGGGTTAACTGGCTGGTTGCGCGCGCTGTTTGAAGCGCCGGGCTTCTCCAAGGATAGAGAAGCCGATCTGAAGCGGTAGGATAAACAGGAAAGCAGACGGGGATCAATGAAGAACCCGCGGCCCCTCTTCCTTGTCAAAATCACCCTCAATCATCCGACCCGCCATCTGCACGCCGACGCTCAGCATCGCCTTGGCGATTTCTACATGCTGGCCCTGCAGGAATGTCTTGGCATCCTCGGAGAAATCCAGAGTCACCAGAGAACCCTCGTCCTCAGCCCTGCGCAGTTCGATTCGGCCGTCGGGTAACTCGACAATTTCTAGAAAGGACGTTGGCATATAGGTCTGTTCTCCACGAAAGGCAGGGATTATATAGACATCATTCAGGCTTCGCTCGGGATCTTGACCAGCAGCATGTTTCAGATTGCCGCCGCATCAATCTCCCTCAGCACTCATTCAAGCCTTCGCGAAAACGAATCGCCAGACCTTTCAGGTTCTGCCGCCAGCCCTCCAACTCATCTCGACTCAACTCATCTGGTGCCTCTTCTTCATCCAGATTAACCGCCTGGATCAGCGGCCGTGTCACATCTCCCTTGGGTTTGCGCGGTACCCTCGGCGGCTGGAACAACGCCGAATGCGCTGCTAGCAGTTTGGCCAGCCAGGTTTGCGAATTGCCCGCCAACTCAACCATTTCAGCCAGTTCGGGGATAGCAATCGACTCTAGCACTTCGCGCGTCAGCAGCATCTCCGCCCGCGGCGCATTAGCCTGCGGCAGACGGTAGAAACCGGCGATTTCATGGCAAAGCCCCAACAAGGCACCGTAGAGGTGAAACAACGCCGATTCACGTCCGGCCTGAATCAGCGCCAGAGAATTCATCGCCCGCCCCTCTTCAGCTCGAGCCAGAGTTTCCAGCGACAGGCCGGCAAAATAGATCTTCTGATTGGTACGGGTATAGAGTTCGTGGGCCATGACGGCAGCCTCCACAGCGAAATAATTGCTTCACAAAGGCCGAACAGTGTCGTGGATCAGCCGATCCCACCGCAAGCACAAAACAAAAAGGCCGCATGAAAACCCGTGGGTTCTCATGCGGCCTTTTCAGTGTGTGGCTAACGCCTACTCAGCCTTGGCTTTTGCGCTGCGCTTGTCTTCAACCGCCCACTTGCCACCGTCGTAGTAAGCCTTCCAACCGGTAGGTTTGCCGTCGACCTCGGTCTGCACGTATTGCTCCTTGGTCTTGCGGCTGTAGCGGATCACCGCTGGCAGACCATCAGGATCCTTCTGCGGCGCTTCACACAGGAAGTGATACTTCGGATCAATCTCGCTCTTGTGCGGCAGAATCTCGATCACCAATGGAGCACGAGTCTCACGGTTTTTCGGGAACTGACTGGCCGCCAGGAACAGACCGGACGCACCGTCGCGCAGGATGTAGGTGTCGTTGACCTTTTCGCACTTCAGCTCAGGCATCTTCACCGGATCCATCTTCGGCGGCGCCGCGTCACCGCTTTTGAGCAGTTTGCGCGTGTTTTTACAGGTCGGGTTGGTGCAGCCGAAGAACTTGCCGAAACGGCCGGTCTTGAGTTGCATCTCGCTGCCACACTTGTCGCACTCAAGGCTTGGACCTTCATAGCCCTTGATGCGATAGCTGCCTTCTTCGATTTCGTATCCGGCGCAATCCGGGTTGTTACCGCAGATGTGCAGTTTGCGTTTCTCATCGAGCAGATAAGCGTCCATCGCAGTGCTGCAAATCGGGCAGCGATGCTTGCCACGCAGTACCAGCGACTCCGACTCACCCTCGTCGTCCGCAGCGATTTCATCGCCCGGCACCAGGTTGACAGTAGCCTTGCAGCGTTCTTTTGGCGGCAGGCTGTAACCCGAGCAACCAAGGAACACACCGGTCGAAGCCGTACGAATTTGCATCGGACGGCCGCAAGTCGTGCACGGGATGTCGGTCATGACCGGCTGATTGGCACGCATTCCGCTTTCAGGATTCTCAGCTACTTCGAGTTTCTTCTTGAAGTCGCCGTAGAACTCGTCCAGCACGCTCTTCCAGTCACGCTCGCCCTGAGCCACGTCATCAAGGTTCTCTTCCATGCCGGCGGTAAAGCCGTAGTCCATGAGATTGGAGAAGCTCTCCGACAGTCGCTCGGTAACGATGTCGCCCATTTTTTCCGAATAGAAACGACGGTTGTGCAGCGTCACATAACCGCGATCCTGAATAGTCGAAATAATCGCCGCATAAGTTGAAGGACGACCGATGCCGCGCTTTTCCATTTCCTTCACAAGGCTGGCCTCCGAGTAACGGGCCGGCGGCTTGGTGAAGTGCTGGGAAGGATCGAGCTTGATGAGCTTCATCACATCGCCCTGCGCCATGTCAGGCAGAACGTCGTCATCGCCAGGCTTGGCAATTTGCGGCATAACGCGGGTGTAACCGTCGAACTTGAGGATGCGGCCCTTGGCACGCAACTCGAAATCACCCGCCCCAACGCTGACGGTAGTCGACAGATATTGCGCCGGCAGCATCTGGCAGGCCAGAAACTGGCGCCAGATGAGCTCGTAGAGGCGCTCCGCGTCACGCTCCATGCCTGCAAGCTTGCTCGGCGTGGTGTTGGCGTCGGACGGACGAATGGCTTCGTGAGCCTCTTGTGCGCCTTCCTTGCTGCTATAGACGTTTGGCGTTTCCGGCAGGTACTTCTTGCCGAACTCGTCTTCGATGTAAGTACGCGCCATCGTCACGGCATCAACCGAGAGGTTGGTCGAGTCAGTACGCATATAAGTGATGTAGCCCGCTTCATACAGACGCTGAGCCATCATCATGGTCTTCTTCACACCGAAGCCCAGACGATTACTCGCAGCCTGCTGCAGGGTGGACGTGATGAATGGAGCAGAAGGCTTGCTGCTGGTCGGCTTGTCCTCGCGCTTGACGATGCTGTAGCTGGAAGACTTGAGCTTCTCCAGCGCCGCCATGGCCTGGGCTTCGTTCAGCGGCTTGAAGGCCTCGCCCTTCTCACGCGCAACGTCAAAACGCACGGTCGAACCTTTGGTAGTGCCTAAATCGGCGTGCACTTCCCAGTATTCCTCAGGGTTGAAGGCACGGATTTCGCGCTCGCGCTCGACCACCAGCTTCACCGCAACCGATTGCACACGACCGGCAGACAGGCCACGGGCGATCTTGGCCCACAGCAGCGGCGAAACCATGTAACCAACCACGCGATCGAGAAAACGACGCGCCTGCTGGGCATTTACACGATCAATATCCAGTTCGCCGGGCGCCGAGAAAGCTTCCTGAATCGCTTTCTTGGTGATTTCGTTGAACACCACTCGCTTGTAGCGGCTGTCGTCACCACCGATGGCTTCGCGCAGGTGCCATGCAATGGCTTCCCCCTCGCGATCCAAGTCGGTTGCGAGATAGATGGTGTCAGCATCTTTGGCAAGCCGGCGCAGCTCTTCGATCACCTTCTCTTTACCTGGGAGGATCTCGTACTTGGCTTTCCAGCCATGATCGGGATCGACACCCATACGCGAGACGAGCTGCTTGCGCGCTTTCTCTTTCGGTGTGAGCACCGGACCTTCGCCTGCGGCAGCCTTGCCGCGCTTGGCGGCTGGCTCTTTGCTGGCGCTAGCCGAACCGCTGGTGGGCAGGTCTCGGATATGGCCGATACTCGACTTCACCACGTATTGGTTACCCAGATACTTGTTGATGGTCTTGGCCTTAGCCGGGGATTCCACAATGACCAGCGATTTGCCCATGGATCAGAAAATTCCTGAATTCTAGAAGTGAAAGGCGGTTGGCGCCTGACGCGGCACCGCTATATATAGTTGATACAAGGTGAGGTCAAGCACAGGGTGCTGCGCGCACTCGCCTCATGCCTTGGAAAAAAGGCTCGGTTCGGCTTGCACCAAAGCAAAGCGTGGCACCTGCTCGCCGTCAACCTCGACTGACTCGAGAAACATACTCAAAGGGCGCACCCAAAAGCCGTAATCGCCATACAGGGCTTGGTAAAAGACCACTTCTTCTTCGGTCTCGGAATGCCGTGCAACATTGAACACACGGTACTGCGGACCTTTGTAATGTTGGTAGAGCCCAGGTTGTATCGGCATGCTTCGGCCCTCACTCAAATTTTTTCAAAAAAAAACAAAATAAATCCACAAAAACAAAAACCGGGGCACTTGGCCCCGGCTTCCATCAACGAGACGCTTATACGCGTTCGAAGACGGTGGAGATGCCTTGGCCGAGACCAATGCACATAGTGGCCACCCCGAAGGTGCCGCTATTCTGCTTCATCACGTTCAGCAGGGTGCCGGAAATACGCGCACCGGAGCAACCGAACGGGTGACCCAGGGCAATCGCGCCGCCGTGCAGGTTAACCTTCTCATTCATCTTGTCGAGTACTTTCAGATCTTTCAGCACTGGCAGCGCCTGTGCGGCGAAAGCTTCATTGAGCTCGAAGAAGTCGATATCGTTGATGACAAGACCTGCACGCTTCAGGGCTTTCTGTGTAGCCGGAACTGGACCATAGCCCATGATTGCCGGATCCACACCCGCCACTGCCATCGAACGGATCACCGCCATCGGCTGAATACCCAGGTCCTGCGCACGCTGCGCCGACATCACGATCATGCACGAAGCACCATCAGTGATCTGCGACGAAGTACCGGCAGTCACGGTGCCGCCCTTTGGATTGAAAGCAGGCTTGAGGGCCGCCAGGCTTTCCAGGGTAGTTTCCGGACGAATGGTTTCGTCGTAGTCGAACAGTTTCAGGAAACCGTTCTCGTCATAGCCCTGCATCGGGATGATTTCGTCTTTGAACTTGCCTTCCACAGTTGCCTTGTGGGCGAGCTGGTGGGAACGCACGCCAAAGGCGTCTTGCTGCTCACGCGTGATGCCGTGCATCTTGCCCAGCATTTCAGCGGTCAGGCCCATCATGCCCGAGGCTTTCGCCGCGTACAGGGACATGTGCGGGTTCGGATCGACACCGTGCATCATGCTCACATGGCCCATATGCTCGACGCCGCCAACCACGAACACGTCACCGTTACCGGTCATGATCGCTTGCGCTGCAGTGTGCAGAGCGCTCATCGACGAGCCGCACAGACGGCTGACGGTCTGGCCGGCCGAGGTATGCGGGATCTGGGTCATCAGCGACGCCATGCGCGCAATGTTCCAGCCCTGCTCCAGGGTCTGGTTTACACAGCCCCAGATCACGTCCTCGACTTCAGCAGGATCGACCTTGACGTTGCGCTCCAGCAATTTGCTGATCAGGTGCGCCGACATGTCTTCAGCGCGGGTGTTGCGGTGCATGCCGCCCTTGGAGCGGCCCATCGGTGTACGACCGAAGTCGACAATCACGACGTCTCTAGGATTCAAGCTCATAAGTTCACTCTCACTCTAGTTGGGGGCGCTTAACCGAAGAAGCTTTGGCCGTTTTTGGCCATTTCGCGCAGCTTCTCGGTCGGGTGGTACAGCGCGCCCAAATCAGCGTACTGGTCAGCCAGGGCAACGAACTCGGCAACACCGATCGAATCGATGTAGCGCAGCGCACCGCCACGGAATGGAGGGAAACCGATACCGTAGACCAGACCCATGTCGGCTTCGGCGGCAGTTTCAACGATGCCGTCTTCCAGGCAACGCACGGTTTCCAGGCACAGCGGGATCATCATCCAGTTGATGATGTCTTCATCAGTGACTTCGCGCTGCTCGTAAACGATCGGCTTGAGCACTTCCAATACCGACGGATCGGCGACTTTCTTCTGCTTGCCTTTCTTGTCGGTCTCGTAGGCGTAGAAGCCCTTACCGTTTTTCTGGCCCAGACGCTTGGCTTCGTAAAGCACGTCAACAGCCGAACGACGGTCATCCTTCATGCGATCCGGGAAGCCTTCAGCCATCACGTCACGACCGTGGTGACCGGTATCAATGCCGACCACGTCCATCAAGTAGGCCGGACCCATCGGCCAGCCGAATTTTTCCATGATTTTATCGATGCGGACGAAGTCCACACCGGCGCTGACCAGCTTGGCGAAACCGCCGAAGTACGGGAACAGCACGCGGTTGACCAGGAAGCCCGGGCAATCGTTGACGACGATCGGGTTCTTGCCCATTTTCTTGGCGTAGGCAACGGTGGTGGCAACAGCCAGCTCGCTGGACTTCTCGCCACGGATCACTTCTACCAGCGGCATCATGTGCACCGGGTTGAAGAAGTGCATGCCGACAAAATTTTCCGGGCGCTTGAGGGCTTTCGCCAGCAGGCTGATGGAAATGGTCGAGGTGTTGGACGCGAGGATGGTGTCCTCTTTGACCTTGTCTTCGACTTCCGCCAGCACGGCTTGCTTGACTTTCGGGTTCTCGACGACAGCTTCAACAACCAGGTCAACGTGACCAAAATCGCCGTAGGACAGCGTCGGACGAATGCCATTGAGCACTTCAGCCATTTTCGCGGCTGTCATACGACCTTTGTCAACGCGGCCAACCAGCAGTTTGGCGGCTTCGGCCAGACCCTGCTCGATACCGTGCTCGTTGATGTCCTTCATCAGGATCGGCGTGCCTTTGGAAGCCGACTGATAGGCGATACCGCCACCCATGATGCCAGCGCCGAGTACGGCGGCCTGCTTCACGTCTTTGGCGATTTCGTCGTAGGCCTTGGCCTTCTTCTTCAGTTCCTGATCGTTCAGGAACAGACCGATCAAGCTCTGCGCGGCAGAGGTTTTGGCCAGTTTGACGAAACCAGCGGCTTCGATTTCCAGCGCCTTGTCACGACCGAAGTTGGCGGCTTTCTGGATGGTCTTGATCGCTTCGACCGGCGCCGGGTAGTTCGGGCCAGCTTGACCGGCAACAAAACCTTTAGCGGTTTCGAAAGCCATCATTTGTTCAATGGCGTTCAGCTTGAGCTTTTCCAGCTTCGGCTGACGCTTGGCCTTGAAATCGAACTCGCCGCAGATGGCGCGCTTGATCAGCTCAAGGGCAGCTTCCTGCAGTTTCTCTGGAGCAACCACGGCGTCGACGGCGCTGACTTTCAGGGCGTCTTCAGGGCGATTTTCCTTGCCGGCGGCAATCCATTCGATAGCGTTGTCGACACCGATCAGGCGCGGCAAACGCACGGTACCGCCGAAGCCTGGGTAGATACCCAGCTTGACTTCCGGCAGACCGATTTTGGCCTTGGTCGACATGACGCGATAGTCAGCTGCCAGGCACATTTCCAGACCGCCGCCCAGGGCGATGCCGTTGATGGCCGCTACGGTCGGAACGTTGAGGTCTTCGAAATCGCTGAAGATCTTGTTGGCTTCGAGATTGCCAGCAACCAGCTCGGCATCCGGCAGCTTGAAGTTTTCGACAAATTCAGTGATGTCGGCGCCGACGATGAACACGTCCTTGCCACTGCTGACGATCACACCCTTGATCGAAGCATCTGCCTTGATGGTGTCTACGGCCTGACGCAGCTCGTTCAGGGTAAGACGGTTGAACTTGTTGACGGACTCACCCTTGAGGTCGAATTTCAATTCGACGATGCCACTTTCAAGAGCGTTAACCGTGATGGCTTTACCTTCGTAAATCATCAACTGATCTCCACGATATGGAAGCTGAACAGTACACGTCGGACGCAGGCGAATGGCTTGGCAGGACGCTTTTTCGTCGATGCTAACGCCAATCCACCCGGCACACCCGCCAACGCGATAGTCGGGATTCTGTAGGAGCGATCTGTAAGACAAACGCTCAATTCATACGCCCGTTTGATTTGGGTACGCCACCTTCACGGAATTTCCGACAATTGTCAATCGCCCAAAATACGGGTTGAAATGCGACTTTGCGGTCACTTCCGTACTACGAAGACCAGCAACACGGCTCTGCATGTCGAGCCATTCATAGAATCAATAGTTAGAAAAGTCGCCCTAATTCGCATTGAGCCCTGTTTAAAGCGGCTACGCTGAGTGGACTACATGGAAATGCGCTGAAGGCTCGACAAGGGGCCAGCCACAAAAAATTACCGGCCTGCCTGGCCAACCCCGCCCGATGAATCATGTCGGGCTTTTTATTGCTCGTCTGCCGGACGTTTCGCACCGTTGCAGTGGGAAACGTCCACGAGTTACGCCAGCGCTTTCAGTGTGGCGTCGATGTCCTGCAAAACCGAGGTTTCGCCCTTCTCGCCCCAGTACAAGGCGATCATTTGCTTATCCGCCTCGACTTTGAAGACGTTGCCCGGCAATTTTTCGAAATGATCTAGTAGCGTCCGATCTTCGCAAACCTCCTGCCACTGATTGACCCACACACCCGGCGATTTTTGCCACCAGGACCAGCATGCCGGCTGATTGCTCCGGCGCGGTCGATGATATTGCGCACACGGACTCGGCGGCTCTTGCGAGAGCCAGTGCGGCCACTCCTGAGGCGCCAGTTGCATGGCCAGACCGATACGCCGCGCCTCCATGCGCAGGGCAATGCGACCACTCTGCGCACGCGATGGGCGCAACCAGGCCAGTGGACTCAAAACCACCAACAGGATTGACACCACCAGCCAGACCGTCATATCTCTACTCCCGATTTTAGAAGGGCCCATTGTGTCACCTTGGAACCAATGCGCTTGAAACCAGCCATACTTAACAATATTGAAACCTCAGGAGGAGCACCTCATGCCCTACCACCACATCCTGGTCGCCGTAGATCTGACTGAAGAGTGCGACCCTGTTATCCACCGCGCCCGCGAGCTGTCGGTGAGCAACGGCGCCAAGCTTTCGCTGGTGCATATCGTCGAGCCGATGGCGATGGCTTTCGGCGGCGACGTGCCAATGGATCTATCACAACTGCAACAGCAGCAGTTCGATCAAGCCAAGGAACGCCTTGAGCGCCTGAAACTCAAATATTCTGAACTCGAAGGTGCCAACTGCCACTTGACCTACGGCCAGCCACGCCAGGAAATCCACCATTTTGCCAAGGAGCATGAGTGCGATCTGATCGTGGTGGGCAGTCATGGGCGCCATGGTCTGGCGCTGTTGCTCGGCTCGACCGCCAACGATGTGTTGCACGGCGCGCCTTGTGACGTGCTAGCGGTGCACCTGGTCAAGCAGTGAAAGGCATAACCCTGCGGGGGCGGGCTTGCTCGCGAAAACGTCGGCACATCCAATTTGATGTCGAGTGACACACCGATTTCGTGAGCAAGCTCGCTCCTACCATGGACCTAAACACTACGTAAAAAGCCCGGCGCTCATGACTGAACGCCGGGCTTTTTTACATCCGGATCAATCAGGCGTCCAGCTCGGCCCAACGTTCCACCAGTGAGTCCAGCTCTGCCTGCAATTGCTCAAGCGAGGCAATCACCTTGGCAGTCTCGACAGCAGGACGCTGATAGAAACCGGCGTCGGCCATTTCAGCCTCGACCGCGGCGATCTGCTGCTCCTTGGCGTCAATCTCACCCGGCAACGCTTCCAGTTCGCGCTGCAGCTTGTAGCTCAGCTTCTTTTTCGCGGCCGGGGCAGCAACGGCAGGCGCTGCGCCGGGAGCCGGCTCAGCCGTCACCACCGCCGAGTTCAGGTCAGCCTTGCCCGACTTGCTCTCGGTTACGCCCAGCAGACGCGGCGAGCCGCCCTGACGAATCCAGTCCTGATAACCACCGACGTATTCACGCACCTTGCCTTCACCTTCAAAGACCAGGGTGCTGGTGACGACGTTGTCGAGGAATGCCCGGTCGTGGCTGACCATCAGCACAGTACCGTTGAAGGTCAGCAGCACTTCTTCGAGCAGTTCGAGGGTTTCCACGTCGAGATCGTTAGTCGGCTCGTCGAGGACCAGCAGGTTAGCCGGCTTGCTGAACAGTTTTGCCAGCAGCAGGCGAGCCCGCTCCCCACCCGACAACGCCTTGACGGGCGTGCGAGCACGCTGCGGGCTGAACAAGAAGTCGCCGAGGTAGCTCAGCACATGGCGACTCTGGCCATCGATATCGATAAAGTCGCGACCTTCAGCGACGTTGTCGATCACGGTCTTCTCCAGATCCAGTTGATGGCGCAACTGGTCGAAGTACGCCACATCGATCCGGGTGCCCTCTTCCACTTTGCCGCTGGTCGGTTGCAGACCGCTGAGCATCAGCTTCAGCAGAGTCGTCTTGCCGGTGCCATTGGCGCCGAGCAGACCGATACGGTCGCCGCGCTGCAGCACCATCGAAAAGTCCTTGATCAGGAACGGACCGTCCGGGTGATGGAAGCTGACATTTTCCAGCACCATCACTTGCTTGCCGGACTTGTCGGCAGTTTCCAGCTGGATATTGGCCTTGCCGGTACGCTCGCGACGTTCACTGCGCTCTACGCGCAAAGCTTTCAATGCACGGACGCGACCTTCGTTACGGGTACGACGCGCCTTGATGCCCTGACGGATCCACACTTCTTCCTGAGCCAGACGCTTGTCGAACAGCGCGTTGGCGGTCTCTTCAGCGGCCAGCGCGGCTTCTTTGTGGACGAGGAAGCTGGCGTAGTCGCCGTTCCAGTCGATCAGGCCGCCGCGATCCAGTTCGAGGATGCGCGTGGCAAGGTTTTGCAGAAAGGAACGGTCGTGCGTGATGAACAGCACGGCGCCCTGAAAATCCTTCAGCGCTTCTTCGAGCCAGGCAATTGCACCGATATCCAGGTGGTTGGTAGGTTCGTCGAGCAGCAGCAGATCCGGCTCTGACACCAATGCTTGCGCGAGCAGCACGCGACGACGCCAGCCGCCGGACAATTCGGCGAGGGTCTTGTCGGCCGGCAATTGCAGGCGGCTCAGAGTGCTGTCGACCAGGGTCTGCAAGCGCCAGCCGTCGCGGGCTTCGAGGTCATGCTGGACGTGCATCAGTTTGTCCAGATCGGCATCGGTGACGATGTTCTGGCTCAGGTGATGATACTCGGCGAGCAAGGCGCCAACGCCATCGAGGCCTTCGGCAACCACGTCGAACACCGTCCGCTCGTCGGCCACCGGCAACTCTTGCGGCAATTCGCCGATTTTCAGACCGGGTGCACGCCACACCGAGCCGTCATCGGGCTTCTGGTCGCCCTTGACCAGTTTCATCATGCTGGATTTACCAGTGCCGTTGCGGCCGATGATGCACACCCGCTCACCACGGGCGATCTGCCAGGACACCTTGTCCAACAACGGCATAGCGCCGAATGCAAGGGACACATCGCTGAATTTGAGCAGGGTCATGAGCTTCTCCAAAAACCGGGCGCGCATTCTACCTGAGTTAGGGCTTCAGCAGGCCGGCAATTTGTCTGTCGAAGCACTCTGCACAACATTTGTTGCGAACTTGTGCTGCGAGGCCCGCAAAGCTTTCGCCGCTTGCTGGCAAAAGGCTAAGCTACAGACAATTCAGTGCTGATCGAGGTCAGCACTTGTCATGATTTCTCTGCCCGGATGTCTCATGCGCAGTCGCCTTTTCAGTGTTTTTTCCTGTTTTCTACTTACCGCCGCTGCCGTTCAATCCGCCCAGGCGGTGGATCTGTCCACCCAACGCCAGTATTACGATGAAGCCAAACGCGCCCTGGCCAAGGGCGATACCGGTCCATATTTGCGTTACAGCCAGGCCTTGGCCGATTATCCGCTGGAACCGTATCTGGCTTACGACGAGTTGACCGCACGCCTCAAAACCGCGAGCAACGCGGAAATCGAGAAATTCCTCGCCGAGCATGGCGACCTGCCCCAGGCCAACTGGATGAAGCTGCGCTGGTTGCGCTGGCTCGCCGACCGTGGCGATTGGACAACCTTCGTCAAGTATTACGACCCGAAACTCAATTTCACCGAACTGGACTGCCTCAATGCGCAGTACCAGATCAGCCATAACCAAAAAGCCGAGGGATACGCCAACGCGGACAAGCTCTGGCTCACGGGCAAATCGCAACCTGCTGCGTGTGATGCGCTGTTTGGTATCTGGGCCGCTGACGGTCAGTTGACCGAGCAAAAACGCTGGCAGCGCACCAAACTCGCGGCTCAGGCTCGCAACTTTGCGCTGGCCAACAGCCTGGTGAACGGCCTGACCACCCTCGCCCCACGCGGTCGTTTGTTGGTGGATGTGGCGCAAAAACCCGAGTTGCTCAATCAGCCGTCACGCTTTACCCCCGCCGACGAACCGATGTCCGACGTGGTCAGCCTCGGCCTGCGCCGCTTGGCCCGCCAAGACCCTGACAAAGCCATGGCCTTGCTCGACGGTTACGCCAGCAGCATGCATTTCTCCCGCGATGAAAAAGTTGCGATCGCCCGGGAAATCGGCCTGACCCTGGCCCGACGCTTCGACAGTCGAGCGCTGGACGTGATGACCAAATACGACCCGGAACTGCGTGACAACACGGTTTCCGAATGGCGCCTGCGCCTGCTGCTGCGTCTGGCACGTTGGGACGATGCTTACCAATTGACCCGCCGCTTGCCGCAGGATCTGGCCACCACCAATCGCTGGCGCTACTGGCAAGCCCGCAGCCTGGAACTGGCACAGCCACAGAACCCGCAAGTGCAGCACCTCTACAAGAGCCTGGCCCAGGAGCGCGACTTCTACGGTTTTCTTGCCGCCGACCGCTCGCAATCCCCTTATTCGCTGAACAACAAACCTTTGATGCTCAGTCAGGCGCTGATCAACAAAGTACGCAACACCCCTGGCGTACGTCGTGCGCTGGAATTCCACGCCCGGGGACAGATCGTCGATGGCCGTCGTGAGTGGTATTACGTCAGCCGCCACTTCAACCGCGACGAAATGGTCGCCCAGGCAAAACTGGCCTATGACCTGAAATGGTACTTCCCGGCAATCCGCACCATCAGTCAGGCGAAATACTGGGACGATCTGGACATCCGCTTCCCGATGGCCCACCGCAATACACTTGTGCGTGAAGCCAAGGTTCGCGGTCTGCATTCGAGTTGGGTATTCGCGATCACCCGTCAGGAGAGCGCGTTCATGGATGACGCGCGCTCCGGCGTTGGCGCCAGCGGGCTGATGCAACTGATGCCTGCCACCGCTAAGGAAACCGCGCGCAAGTTCAGCATTCCGCTGGCCTCGCCGAAGCAGGTGCTCGATCCAGACAAGAACATCCAGCTCGGCGCGGCTTACCTGAGTCAGGTGCACAGCCAGTTCAACGGCAACCGCGTCCTCGCTTCTGCCGCTTACAACGCCGGTCCCGGCCGTGTACGCCAGTGGTTGCGTGGTGCTGATCACCTGAGCTTCGATGTCTGGGTCGAAAGCATTCCGTTCGACGAAACCCGCCAATATGTGCAAAACGTGTTGTCTTATTCGGTGATCTACGGCCAGAAGCTCAACTCACCCCAGCCGCTAGTGGATTGGCATGAGCGGTATTTTGATGATCAGTGATCTTGCTGATCACACCCGGTAAAGAAAATGCCCTTGTCGCGAGATAAGGGCATTTTTCATAGCGCTCGACCGAGTCGGTGCTTAGTCGGTCATCACCTGCACGCCATCGTTGAACTGCAACGCCGCCAGCCGTGCATATAGCGGATTACTGGCAATCAATTCCTGATGCGTCCCTACCGCGACCAATTTGCCCTGGTCCATCACTGCGATCCGGTCGGCGTTCTTCACCGTGGCCAAACGGTGGGCGATCACCAGTGTGGTGCGGTTGTGCATGAGATTGGGCAAGGCTTGCTGGATCAGGTGTTCACTTTGCGCGTCGAGTGCGCTGGTGGCTTCATCCAGCAGCAATATCGGCGCATCCACCAACAACGCCCGGGCAATGGCCAGACGCTGGCGCTGACCACCAGAGAGTCCCAGACCGCCATCTCCCAGATGGGTTTGATAGCCATCAGGCATTTGTTCGATGAAGTCATGGGCGTGGGCAATTCGGGCCGCTTCCTTGACGTGTTCCAGCGTGGCCGATGGGCAGCCATAGCGGATATTTTCCTCCACGCTGCCGAAGAACAGCGCCGGCGTCTGGGAAACCAAAGCAAAACAGCGACGCAGATCCAGCGGATCGAGACTGGTCAACGGCACCCCATCCAGCAGAATTCGGCCTTCGCGCGGATCGTAAAAGCGCAGCAGCAAGTCATACACCGTGGATTTACCGGCACCGGACGGCCCCACCAGCGCCAGAGTTTCACCAGCCCGAACGGTAAGATTCAACCCATCGACGGCGTAGCTTTGCGGACGCGAGGGGTAGGAAAACCTTAGATCCTGCAGTTCCAGTTCGCCTTTTACTCGCGCCGGCAAGGTCACCAAACCCGTCGCTGGCGGTTGAATGATGTTTTCCGAGCGCAGCAATTCGGCAATCCGTTCAGCGGCACCGGCGGCGCGTTGCAGTTCACCAATCACTTCGCTCAATGTGCCAAAAGCGCTGCCGACAATCAGGCTGTAGAAGACGAACGCCGCCAGTTCACCGGCAGATATCCGCCCGGCAATCACATCCATGCCGCCGACCCACAACATCACCGCTACAGCGCCGAGCACCAGCACGATGACCAGAGTAATCAGCCACGCACGCTGGAAGATTCGCTTGCGTGCCGTTTCGAAAGCCTGCTCGACCGTCGTCGCAAAGCGTTGCTCATCCTGCGCCTGATGGTTGTAAGCCTGAACGGTTTTGATCTGGCCGAGGGTTTCGGAAACGTAGCTGCCGATGTCGGCAATCCGGTCCTGGCTCTGCCGCGACAGATTGCGCACGCGCCGTCCGAAAATCAGGATCGGCGCAATCACCAGCGGTAAAGCGATCACCACGATGCTGGTGAGTTTGGGGTTGGTGATGAAGAGCAGTACGACGCCGCCGATGACCATCAGCAAGTTGCGCAAGAACAGCGACAATGACGAACCGATCACCGATTGCAGCAAAGTGGTATCAGCCGTCAGGCGTGACTGGATTTCCGAACTGCGATTGTCCTCGTAAAACCCCGGGTGCAGGTAAACCAAATGGTTGAACACCTGCCGACGGATGTCTGCCACCACACGCTCACCGATCCACGACACCAGGTAGAACCGGGCAAAGGTGCCGACCGCCAAGCCCAATACCAACAGCATGAATATGCCTATGGATTGGTTGAGCAAATGCGGTGATTGGGTCATGAACCCCTGATCGACCAGCAGTTTGATCCCCTGCCCCAACGACAAGGTAATACCGGCCGTAACGATCAACGCTAACAGCGCGCCGAAGGCCGGCCAGCGATATGGGGCGAGAAAACGACTGGTCAGACGCAAGGCGCGCCGGTGTCGAGAGGAAAGCATCGGGATCATTGAGGTTCACATCTGCACTGATGGATAGGGCCAGCCTACACACTCAAATGGGGTGGAACTCTGTAAATCACAATGAGTCAGGTTAAATATGCCCGTGATGACTAGGGTCTAGACACTATTGGTCTAAAGTCCCGGTTGAGACGAACGGTCATTTCTGGTTGAGTGGAGATGCCGCCCCCGATAAAGCTCAGGGGATTGTCACAGCCCGGTCACGTGGCGGTTCTAACCTAGGCACACAACCTGATGAGGAGACAGGCCATGTCCTTGCAACACAGCAGCAATGACAAGATTGAAGTGATCCGCACCAAGCCCGGCCAGACTCTGGGTTGCTCGATCATTGATAAGGACGGGCGTGAAGTACCGATCACTGAAGACATGATCCAGAACGCTTGCCGCGAACTGGAGAAGCGATTGATCAAGCCTGCCGAACAAAAGTGATATAGCCACTGTCTTCCTGACCCGGCCCCTTTGGCCGGGTTTTTTATGCGTGGCTGTCAGACCGCAGCGCGCCCTTCGCGAGCAAGCCCGCTCCCACACGGATTCTGTGTCTTTCAACCCATGTGGGAGCGGGCTCGCTCGCGAAGGGGCCGGTTCGGTGCCCTAGACGGCAACCGCTCCAAGTGCCGCCACGATCTGCCGCAATACAGGCGAATCCCCCTCAATCAGCACCTTCAACCCTTCAATCTCGCGCCGAACCGGATATTGCTTGCGCAGCACATCAAACGCCGCACGCTGTTCAGCGACATTGCCTACAAGGCTGCGGCGAAAATCTGCATCATCGCGGCGCGGGTCGTACACGCCTCGGCACAACATCGCCAACGCCCAGGCAGGATCGCTGTCGGTATGCAAGGTGACTTGCGACAACCATGGGGCTGGCAGCAAGTCAGTGAGTTGGATGCTCGCAGGCTGCCCGATAAAGTCGCAGTACGCCTGATAGATCTGTGCCGTCCCGCGCTGTTTGCCATCGAGGCTGTACCCGGCAATGTGCGGCGTGGCCAGCACACAGAGTTCGGCCAGTGCCACATCGACCTCCGGTTCTGCCTCCCAGACATCGAGCACTGCTTGCAGGTCCTCACGCGCCAGCAGCACTTTGCGCAGCGCGGCGTTATCCACCACCGGGCCACGGGCAGCATTGATGAGCCAGGCACCTGGTTTGAGTTGCTGCAAACGCTGTTGATCGAACAGATGCCAGGTCGCCCCGTCACCGCTGCGGGTCAATGGCGTGTGCAGGCTGATCACATCGCATTGCTCGATGATCTGCTCCAGGCTGACGTAATCGCCCCCCTCGGCGGCCTGACGCGGCGGATCACAGACCTTCACGTTCCAGCCCAGACCTTTAAGAACCGTGATCAGTCGACCACCGACTTCGCCCGCGCCCACAACACCGAAGGTCCGCTGAGCCAGATCAACGCCTTCGATTTCGGCCAGCGTCATCAGACTGCCAAGCACGTAATCGACCACGCCCCGGGCATTACAGCCGGGCGCGCTCGACCAGGTGATACCGGCTTCAGCGAAGTATTCAAGATCCAGATGATCAGTGCCTATGGTGCAGGTGCCAACAAAGCGCACCTTGCTGCCCTCAAGCAACGCACGGTTGACGCTGGTCACTGAACGCACCAGCAACACATCGGCCTGTTCAACCGTCGCACGGTCGATGGAACGGCCTGGAACTCGGCGGATCTCACCGAAACCGGCAAAAAAAGCATCGAGCAACGGAATATTTTCGTCGGCAACAATCAGCATGGCGGGCTCCTTTGGCGGATCGGCAGTTTAGGTGCAGATAGGCGGTTGGGCCAGCAGGCGTTGCGCTTACAAATCCGTAACAGAGGATTTTTCCTGACCAAGGCGTCAGCGGCGTAGAATACGGCGCCCTGCGCATCAACATCTGTGGACGCTTTGCCTGTGAACTCTGTAACTGACCAACCTGTCGCCGTCGCCGTCGCCGTCGCCCTCACCCGCCCCGCCAGGGTTCGCCTGGAGATGAAAAACCTGCTCGTCCTTGCGTTGCCGATCATCATTGCGCAACTGGCAACCACGGCCATGGGTTTCGTCGATACGGTAATGGCCGGTCGCGTCGGCCCCGGGGATCTGGCTGCGGTGGCCCTGGGCAACTCGATCTGGGTACCGGTCTTTCTGCTGATGACCGGCACCCTGCTGGCGACCACGCCGAAAGTCGCCCAGCGCTTCGGCGCCGGCACTCACAGCGAAATCGGTCCGGTCGTGCGGCAGGCATTGTGGCTGGCGTTGGCAGTAGGGTTAATTGCGACCGCAATGCTGCTCGGCGCCGAGCCGATCCTGCATCTGATGAACGTCGATCCCGAGCTGATTGGCCCTTGCATGCAGTATTTGCACGGCATCGCCAGCGGTCTCCCGGCGGTAGCGTTCTATCACGTACTGCGCTGCTTCAGTGACGGTCTGGGCCGCACGCGGCCGGCGATGGTGTTGGGCCTGTGCGGTCTGGCGCTCAATATTCCGCTGAACTACATCTTCATCTATGGCCACTTCGGCGTGCCGGCCATGGGCGGCGTCGGCTGCGGTTGGGCCACGGCGATCGTGATGTGGGTGATGGCCCTGGGGCTGACCGGTTACGAGCGCTGGGCGCCAGCCTATCGTTCAAGTGAACTGTTCAGCCGTTTCGACTGGCCACAGTGGGCGGTCATCAAGCGTCTGCTGGCGATCGGCCTGCCGATCGGTATCGCCGTGTTTGCCGAGTCGAGCATTTTCGCGGTCATCGCGCTGCTGATCGGCAGCCTCGGCGCTACCGTGGTGGCCGGGCACCAGATTGCACTCAACGTCAGCTCGCTGGTGTTCATGATTCCTTACTCACTGGGCATGGCAGTTACCGTGCGCGTGGGCCAGGCTCTGGGCCGGGAAGAACCGCGTGAAGCGCGTTTTGCGGCGGGCGTCGGCATGGGGACCGCATTGGCCTACGCCTGCTTGTCGGCGAGCATGATGCTGCTGTTGCGCGAGCCGATTGCGGCGATCTACACCGCTGACCCGACGGTGATTCACATCGCCGCGATGCTGATTGTGTATTCGGCGCTGTTTCAGTTTTCCGACGCGATCCAGGTCACCGCCGCCGGCGCGCTGCGTGGTTATCAGGACACACGCGTGACGATGATCCTGACCCTGTTCGCCTATTGGGGCATCGGTCTGCCGGTGGGTTATGCCCTCGGCCTGAGTGATTGGCTCGGCGCGCCACGTGGCCCGAGCGGTTTGTGGCAAGGTTTGATCGTCGGCCTGAGTTGTGCGGCGTTCATGTTGTCGATTCGTCTGACCCGCAGCGCGCGCAAGCGTATCCGTATCAGCCGTTCGCTGGGTTAAGTCCACTTAAACCAAAAAAATGTGGGAGCGGGCTTGCTCGCGAAAGCGGTATCTCAGTCGCCATTGTAGGTGACTGAAAAACGGCATTCGCAAGCCCGCTCCCTCATTGGGTTTGGCCTGAGGCTCAGGCTTGTTTCTTGCGAATCCAGTACAGGTAAGTACCAGCCTCTTCATGCTGGCTAACCAGTTCATGGTCGAGAAACACGCAGAACTTGGGAATGTCGCGACGGGTCGAAGGGTCGGTGGCGATCACCTTGAGCAGGCCGCCGGGTGCCAGATCACGGATATGCTGATGCAGCATCATCACCGGCTCCGGGCAATTGAGGCCAGTGGCATCGAGGGTACCGTCGACCGGCATGTCGATCATTTCACTCATGATTCACTCCTGAAACTGGCCGGCATTGTCGCGCATTGCCGGGTATATCGTCTAACCCTGTGGTGCTTCAGCGGGATTTGGTTTTTTTAACGTCATGCCGGCGCAAGTGGCACGTGACCTCTTCGCGGTCGTGATACAGCTGCTTGCAGCCGATATCAACCTTGATCCCACGCGCCTTGAAACCATCGGCAATGCGCTCAAGCAGACGCTTCACTTCGGCATAACGTTGCTTCATCGGCAGCTTCAGGTTCACGACCGCCTCACGGCAATGCCCCTCGCCGATCCACTCTTCGAGCATCGCGGCGTTACGCGCCGGTTTCTCGACGATGTCGCAAACCATCCAGTCCACCGGTTGCTTGGGCTTGAAGGTAAAACCGTCAGCCATCAAGTGCTGCACCAACCCCGTGTCCATCAGGCTTTCGGCCATCGGGCCGTTGTCGATGGCGGTCACCAGCATGCCGCGGTTGACCAGTTGCCAGGTCCAGCCACCCGGCGCGGCGCCAAGATCGACGCCGGTCATGTCGCTGTGTAGACGATCTTCCCACTGATCACGCGGGATGAAGTGGTGCCAGGCCTCTTCCAGCTTCAGTGTCGAACGGCTTGGCGCCTCACGCGGGAACTTCAAACGTGGGATACCCATCGGCCACATCGCCGAGTTACCCGCGTCCGCCATACCGAGAAACACTTCGCGGCCGCTCTTGAAAGTCAGCAACAGACGCGGCTTGCTGGCGTCTTCCACCAGTTTGCCGGCGCCGGTCAACGCTTTACGCAGCGGCCCTTCGAACTTCTTGCAGAAGTTCGACAGTTCCTTGCCGTCGTTGGTGTCGACGACTTCCAGCCAAAGGCTGCCGCACACCGGGAAATCGGCCATGTGCGCGAGGATCACGCTGATACGGTCGGTTTCCGGCAGATCGATGAAAACGCCACGCGCCCATTGGCGCGGGAAGATCAGCTCGGCAAAACGCTGACCACGCATCAGGCGCTCGGCGCCGTCTTCTTCGGTGCAGACAAACTCGGCGCAGGCGGTGGCCGTTTTGGCTTTGGCGTAACCGGCCACGTTGAGTTGGGCGGCGAGGTCGGAAATCTCCGAGCAGACTTCGCCTTCGAAACCTGGCCGGCAATGCATGAATAGGGTGTTCATTCTTACTCCTGGGCAGAGGGCGGACATTCGGCCCCTGCGCGATGCTCAAGCCTTGCGTTGCGGCAAAGCCTGTCACGAAAACCGGCGCATGATAGCCGATGTCGGAACCTTGGACTTCGTCATAGAGTCCAGTTATTAGCCAGCTAATGAAAACAGGGCTAGTTTTAAAGCTCTATTCGTCCCCCGATCCGTAGCCGTGCGGATTCAAAGGAGTGATCGTAATGCCGTCCCTCGATAGTCTGAAGACGCTTAAAACACTGCAAATCGACGATACGACCTACCACTATTTCAGCCTGCCGGATGCTGCCAAAAGCCTTGGCAATATCGACAAGCTACCGATGTCGCTGAAAGTTCTGCTGGAAAACCTGCTGCGCTGGGAAGATGAAAAAACCGTCACCGGCGCCGACCTCAGGGCGATTGCCGCGTGGCTCAAGGAGCGCCGCTCCGACCGCGAGATCCAGTACCGCCCGGCCCGGGTATTGATGCAAGATTTTACCGGTGTACCGGCTGTGGTCGATCTCGCCGCGATGCGCGCCGCCATGGCCAAGGCCGGTGGTGATCCGCAGCGGATCAACCCGCTGTCGCCGGTGGACCTGGTGATCGACCACTCGGTGATGGTCGACAAATTCGCCACCGCCAGCGCTTTCGAGCAGAACGTCGACATCGAAATGCAGCGCAACGGCGAGCGTTATGCCTTCCTGCGTTGGGGCCAGAGCGCTTTCGACAACTTCAGCGTGGTGCCGCCGGGCACCGGGATCTGCCACCAGGTCAACCTCGAATACCTCGGCCGCACGGTGTGGACCAAAGAGGAAGACGGTCGCACCTATGCCTTCCCCGATACGCTAGTGGGCACCGACTCCCACACCACCATGATCAATGGCCTTGGCGTGCTGGGCTGGGGTGTCGGCGGGATCGAAGCCGAAGCGGCGATGCTTGGGCAACCGGTGTCGATGCTGATTCCGGAAGTGGTCGGTTTCAAACTGACCGGCAAACTCAAGGAAGGCATCACCGCGACAGACCTGGTGCTGACCGTCACGCAAATGCTGCGCAAGAAAGGCGTGGTCGGCAAATTCGTCGAGTTCTATGGCGACGGCCTCGCCGACCTGCCGCTGGCTGACCGCGCGACCATCGCCAACATGGCCCCGGAATATGGCGCAACGTGCGGTTTCTTTCCGGTCGATGACGTGACCCTGGAATACCTGCGCCTGTCCGGGCGCCCCCCACAAGTGGTGAAACTGGTAGAGGCTTACACCAAGACTCAGGGGTTGTGGCGTCTGCCCGGTCAGGAGCCGGAGTTCACCGACAGCCTGGCGCTGGACATGGGCACCGTCGAAGCGAGCCTCGCCGGGCCAAAACGGCCGCAGGATCGCGTTTCATTGCCCAATGTCGCGCAAGCCTTCAGCGACTTCCTCGATCTGCAATTCAAACCCACCAGTAAAGAAGAAGGACGCTTGGAAAGCGAAGGTGGCGGCGGCGTGGCCGTGGGCAATGCCGATCTCATCGGTGAAACGGAGTACGAATACGAGGGGCGCACCTATCGACTGAAAAACGGCGCCGTGGTTATCGCCGCCATCACCTCGTGTACCAACACCTCCAACCCGAGCGTGATGATGGCCGCCGGGCTCTTGGCCAAAAAAGCCGTGGAAAAAGGTCTGACCCGTAAACCGTGGGTGAAGAGTTCGTTGGCGCCAGGCTCGAAAGTGGTCACCGATTACTACAACGCGGCGGGGCTGACGCAATACCTCGATCAGCTTGGCTTTTCGCTGGTGGGTTACGGTTGCACCACCTGCATCGGCAACTCCGGCCCGCTGCCAGAGCCGATCGAGAAAGCCATTCAGAACGCCGACCTTGCTGTCGCTTCGGTGCTGTCCGGCAATCGCAACTTCGAAGGTCGAGTGCATCCATTGGTGAAAACCAACTGGCTGGCCTCACCGCCGCTGGTGGTGGCTTACGCGCTAGCCGGCACTGTTCGTACCGATATCAGCAGCGAACCGTTGGGCAATGACCCACAAGGCAATCCGGTATACCTGCGCGATATCTGGCCAAGCAGCAAGGAAATCGCCGACGCGGTGAATCAGGTCAACACCGCGATGTTCCACAAGGAATACGCCGAGGTGTTTGCCGGCGACGAACAGTGGCAAGCCATCGAGGTGCCACAAGCGGCAACTTATGTGTGGCAGGACGATTCGACCTACATCCAGCATCCGCCGTTTTTCGACGAGATTTCTGGCCCACTGCCAGAGATCAAGGATGTAAAAGGCGCGCGGGTGTTGGCTTTGCTCGGCGATTCGGTGACCACCGACCACATCTCCCCTGCCGGCAACATCAAGACCGACAGTCCGGCCGGGCGTTACCTGCGCGAAAAAGGCGTGGAACCGCGGGACTTCAACTCCTACGGCTCGCGGCGCGGCAACCATGAAGTGATGATGCGCGGCACCTTTGCCAACATCCGCATCCGCAACGAGATGCTCGGCGGTGAAGAAGGTGGCAACACGATCTACATTCCCTCGGGTGAAAAACTGGCGATCTACGACGCGGCCATGAAATATCAGGCTTCGGGAACACCCCTGGTGGTGATTGCCGGACAGGAATACGGTACCGGCTCCAGCCGTGACTGGGCGGCTAAAGGCACCAACCTGTTGGGCGTCAAAGCGGTGATTGCCGAAAGTTTCGAGCGCATCCACCGCTCCAATCTGGTGGGCATGGGCGTATTGCCGCTGCAGTTCAAGCTCGACCAAAACCGCAAGAGCCTGAATCTGACCGGCAAGGAAACCTTCGAGATTAAGGGCCTGAGCGGCATTGAGCTGACGCCGCGGATGAACCTGCCGCTGGTGATCACCCGTGAAGACGGGCAGCAGGAGAAAATCGACGTGCTGTGCCGCATCGATACCTTGAATGAAGTGGAGTACTTCAAGGCGGGCGGAATCCTGCATTACGTGCTGCGGCAGCTTATCGCCTCTTGATCCACACCGTACCTGCTGGGAGGGAGCTTGCTCTCCCCCAGCAATGGGTTATACCGGCACTTTTTTACGGACGAAAAAAAACCCGCCGAAGCGGGTTTTTCCCAAGACCATTATCGACTCCCTGTCGGCAGCGATCCTTGCAATGGTCGATCATCCGTGATCCTGAAGTACTCCCTGTGCTTCAGTTGATGTGTGTAGATTACGCGTGGGATCCAATCGGCAATAGTCGACATAACTACCATCGCGTGTAGGACATTCGCCATACGACCCCTTCCGAAAACCCTTAGACGTGTCAGGCGCGGGGCTTCAAATCCGCAATTTGTTCGACTTTCAGCGGCCCATAGGCGTATTCCGGCAGAAACCACACAGCGGCCAACATACCCAACCTCACCCCCCAGCCCCCTGACGGGCCCTGGCACTGTCAATCAGAAAGTGTTCCAAGCGGCTCAACTGTTCTTCCCAGCCACGGCTGTCCATGTAATACGCCTCCTTCTGACGAATATCCGGAATGTGTGCAAAACCTGACTCTGACACCTTCAGCAAGGTGCCTTCCTCGTAATCTTGCAGCTCAAACTTGACCAGCGTGGTGGGCTCTTGGGAATAGTCGATCTTCGGATTGACCGCATACGGATGCCAGCGGAATGAAAATAGTTGCTGCGGCTCGACTCGCTCGACCAGCACATTCCATAAAACGTGCTCAAAACCCGGATACGTGACTTGCCCTTGCGTCCATTCGCCGGCAATAAAACGCCTGCCCTCCAGTGCCACCCCAAACCACTGGCCAAACGCCTCGGCATCGACCAATGCACGCCAGACATGAGAACGTGGCGCCCTGAGCGTGATTTTGCGTTCGAAACTATTGGGTACTGGTTTCATACGTCACCTCCTGTTCTGAACAGTAGGCTTGTATGACCACATGTCCAACCTGAAGTTGTATCAAAGCAGTGCGGCTGTTCACCTGCAATGACACATCCCGCAGCGTTTCAAGCGCCTCTGAACGGATGAAACTGATACCTGTTCCCGGGAACTGAACGAAGCAAAGAAGAATCATGCAGCCATCCCTCACCGAACGGTATCGCGGCGCCCTGTTGGGCCTGGCTTGCGGCGACGCGGTCGGCACCACGGTTGAGTTCAAACCGCGCGGTTCATTCCAACCATTGACCGACATGGTCGGTGGTGGTCCTTTCAACTTGAAGCCGGGGCAATGGACGGACGACACATCGATGGCTCTGTGCCTGGCGGAAAGTCTGCTGAATAAAAACGGTTTCGATGCCACAGACCAGATAGGCCGCTATCTCAACTGGTGGAAATGGGGTTACCTCAGTTCTACCGGCGAATGTTTTGATATCGGCATGACCGTCAGTCAGGCGCTCTCGCAGTATCAGCAAACAGGTGAGCCCTTTGCTGGATCAGCCGACCCGTACACTGCTGGCAACGGCTCCCTGATGCGGCTGGCGCCGGTGATGCTGTTTTACTTTCCCGACGTAGAACAGGTACGAAAGTTTGCCGCCGACAGCTCGCGAACAACCCATGCGGCGCCTGAAGCCATCGAATGCTGCTTACTATTTGCCGAACTGATCGGCAAAACCCTGCTCGGAACAGCGAAAAACATCTTGCTCGAGCACGCCCTCACGACCTTCACCCTACCCAAAGTCGCTGCGCTGGCCTGAGGTGAATACCTCGAAAAATCGGCAAACGAAATACGCGGTAGCGGCTACAGCGTCGAGTCATTGGAAGCAGTGTTGTGGTGCCTTCTACGGCGTCCGGGCCATTCCTGCCAAATGGCTGGAACTGCTGCATGAAGGCGAGGAGATTACCGCGACCGCAGACCGCTTGCTTGAAGCCTCCAGCCAACGCGTACCTGAATAGGATCCACACAGTCGCTACACTACTCTGCACTTTCATCCGACATAGCGAGAACTCCCATGTCCCCACGCCTGCTCCTGGCCCTGACGCCATTTCTGTTCACCCCCCTCGCCCACGCCGCCATCGATTGCGCCAACGCCAGCGATCAGGCGACGATGAATCAATGCGCCGGACAGGACTTCAAAGCGGCGGACAAAGAGCTGAATACCGTATATCAGCAGATCACCGGCCGGCTGAAGGACAACCCGGATAGCAAGAAGCTGTTGGTCAATGCGCAGCGGGCGTGGATCGGGTTTCGCGATGCCGAGTGCGCGTTTTCGTCATCCGGGGTGGCGGGCGGCAGCGTTTACCCGCTGATTTACAGTAGCTGCATGACGGCCGTGACCAAAGTCCGGGTTGAGACGCTGAAGCAGTATTTGAAGTGTGAAGAAGGTGACATGGGTTGCCCGGTACCCGGGGCCTGATGCTTGTAGTGCCGAATCTTTCGCGCAACAACCGTGCCGCCGCGTTGAAACGATATTTCTCGACAGCTTCCAGCACATGCTCAGCCTGTGAGAGCCTGTGCTGTAAAGCTGTTGCCGGTTAAACGTGCGGATTGCCCGGTGCTTTGGTTGGCGCCGCGTATTGCGGCTTAAGATGACCGTCTTGATCGAGTAGCCAGGCGTCCATGATCTGCCGTACTACAGGACCGGCGACACGACCACCGGCTTCGCCGTTTTCAATCATCACCGAAACCGCAATCTTTGGATCTTCGGCCGGCGCGAAGCCGACGAACAAGGCATTGTCGCGGTGGCGTTCGAGAGTCTTCTCACGGTTGTAGCGCTCACCCTGCTTGATCGCCACCACCTGTGCCGTGCCGCTCTTGCCGGCGATTCGATATTGCGCGCCCGCTGCTGCCGCGCGAGCAATGCCGCGGGGAGCGTGCATCACCATCTGCATGCCGTGGTTGACCTGCTCCCAGTCGCGCGGGTCCTTGAGCACGATATTCGGCATCGGATGCTCATCGACCGGTGCCACACCATCGACGGTCTTGGCCAAGTGCGGTCGGTTCCACACGCCTTTGTTTGCGATCAACGCAGTCGCCTGCGCCAGTTGCAAAGGCGTGACCTGCATGTAGCCTTGACCGATACCGAGGATGACCGTTTCGCCCGGGTACCAGGCCTGCCGCCGTGTCGCACGCTTCCAGGCTTGAGATGGCATCAGACCGGGGGATTCTTCGAACATATCCAGCGAGACTTTCTCACCCAAGCCGAACATCGCCATGTAGTCGTGCAGGCGATCAATGCCCAGCTTGTGCGCCAAGTCATAGAAGTAGGTGTCGTTGGAGCGCATGATCGCTGCGTCCATGTCTACCCAACCGTCACCGCTGTGGTTCCAGTTGCGGTACTTGTGATCGTAGTCCGGGAGTTGGTAGTAACCCGGATCGAACACGCGGGTCTGCGGCGTGACAACGCCCGCATCGAGACCGGCGATCGCGACTTCCGGCTTGATCGTCGAACCCGGCGCGTACAAGCCCCGAAGTACACGGTTGAATAGCGGTCGATCGATGGAGTCACGGAGCGCCGAATACTCCTTGGAGCTGATGCCAGTAACGAACAGGTTCGGGTCAAAACTCGGGTTGCTGACCATGGCTAACACCTCGCCACTGCTCGGATCGAGCGCCACGACGGAACCGCGGCGATTCCCCAAAGCTGCTTCGGCAGCCTCCTGCAATTTGACGTCGAGGCTCAGGACAATGTTTTTGCCCGGCACGGGATCTGTATGTTTGAGTACCCGTAGCACTCGGCCTTGAGCGTTGGTTTCCACTTCCTCATAACCGACGTGACCGTGCAGTTGCGCTTCATAGAAGCGTTCGATACCGGTTTTGCCGATGGATTGGGTGCCGCGGTATTCCACCGAGTCGAGGGTCTTGGATTCTTTTTCGTTGATTCGGCCGACATAACCAATTGAGTGAGCGAAGTGCATGCCGAATGGGTAATGTCGAACGAACTGTGGTTCGACATCCAGGCCAGGCAAACGGAACTCATTGACCGCCAACACAGCGATCTGCTGTTCGGTCAGTTCATAGAACAGCGTTACCGGAGTGAATGGGTGGCGGGACTGCTTCAGCGCCTTATCGAATACCGTGCGATCTTCCGCAGGTAAGTGTAGGAGATTGATGACCTCGTCCAGTTCCTGATTGACGTTGGTGGCACGCTCGCGAGTGATGCTCAGGTTGTAACTGGGACGGTTATCTGCCAATAGCACGCCATTGCGGTCGTAGATCAGTCCGCGTGTGGGCGGGATCGGCAAGACATGGACGCGATTGTTTTCTGAAATGGTTGAGTGGTAATCGAACTCGACTACTTGCAGGATGTAAAGGCGTACCACCAGCGCACAGCTAATAACGAAGACAAAAAAGGCGCAGGCGATCAAGCGTTTGTTGACCAGCCGCGTCTCTTTCTCGTGATCCTTGATCGGGATTGGTTCAGGCATTTCTACAGCAACTCTTTGACATAAATGAGTGCCGATCCATAGGCATGGCATCAGTCCATGAAAAAAAGAGCTGCACCATACCAAAAACGTAACCGTCCGGTCAGCACCCACTCCTGACCGTTCTCCAAATTAGACAAGATAGTGGACACCATTTTTTAGTGGACACTATCTTGGATATAGCTCCCGCTCGACGCCCCGGTCGCCGCCCGAACTTCCCATCCGCATTCAAGCGCAAAGTCGTCGAAGCCTCATATCAACCCGGTGCCTCAGTGTCGATGATCGCCCGCGAGCATGACGTCAACGCCAACATGGTTTTTCGCTGGCGGCAGCAATACCAGGACGGTGCATTCGGCCCCGTCAGCCCGAGCGCAACGTTCTTGCCAGTCGAGGTGATCAAAGCACCTGTCGACTTGCCGTCAGCAGCGCCGTTGCCGCAAAAACCCCATTCTGAGATCGTTATAGAAGTAGGAAAAGCCACGCTACGCATCACCGGCACACCTGCCCCGCAGACCTTGCACCTCACCTTGCAGCAGTTGCTGCGATGATTGCCCCTCCCGCTGGAACCCGTATCTGGATCGCCGCCGGCGTCACCGACATGCGCCGTGGCTTCGACGGATTGGCAGCATTGGTACAAACACAGCTGGAAGCCGATCCCTTTTCCGGCCAGATCTTTGCCTTTCGCGGACGACGCGGTGATCGGATCAAGTTGCTGTGGTGGGACGGCGACGGTTTGTGCCTGTTTTGCAAACGCCTGGAACAAGGTCGCTTCGTCTGGCCGCAAGCAACCAGCGGCAGCGTGTCGCTGACGCCGGCGCAGTTGTCGATGCTGTTGGAGGGCATTGATTGGCGCAGGCCAATTCGTACAGCACCTGTCCTCGCGGTCTGACTTTACGCGCTGGAAATTCTTAGTAATATTCGGCCATGACTCACGTGACCGACTCCTTGCCCAATGATCTTCAAGCCTTAAAGGCGCTGATATCTGCCCAGCGGGCAGAGATCGAGCGCCTGAAAATGATGATCGCCAAATTGCGGCGCACGCAGTTCGGTCGCAGTTCCGAGCAACTGGACGCGATGATCGACCAACTCCAGTTGAGTCTTGAAGAGCTGGAGGTCAGCCAGGCCGAAGTGATGCCAATCACTGAGCCAGCACCTCGTACAGTTTCCCGCCGTAAACCATTGCCTGAACATCTCCCCCGCGAAATCCATGTCCATCATCCCGAGTCGCAATGCTCCGGTTGTGGCGGGACGCTTCGTCAGTTGGGGGAGGATGTGTCTGAGGTGCTGGAGTACGTTCCGGCACGTTTCAAGGTGATTCGCCATGTTCGTCCCAAGCTGGTTTGCCGCTGCTGCGAGTACATCGCCCAAGTACCTGCGCCGAGCCGCCCGATAGCCCGGGGCCTGGCAGGCCCTGGGCTACTGGCTCATGTATTGGTCTCCAAATTCGTTGATCATCTTCCTTTGTATCGGCAGTCCGAGATCTACGCTCGTGAGGGCGTAGATCTGGAGCGCTCGACCTTGGCCGACTGGGTCGGCCAGAGCAGCCAGTTGCTCAGGCCGCTGATCAACGCCCTCAAGAGCCACGTCATGAGTGGTCATAAAGTCCACGCTGACGACACGCCGATTGGCGCACTTGCGCCGGGCACCGGCAAAACAAAAACGGCACGCCTGTGGACGTATGTGCGCGATGACCGACCCGCCGGCTACACGACGCCGGCAGCGGTATGGTTTGCTTACTCGCCGGATCGCAAGGGACAACATCCCCGTGCTCATCTCAAAAACTTCAGCGGGATCTTGCAGGCCGACGGCTACGCTGGTTTTGCTCAGTTGTATCGCTCGGGTCGTGTTCAAGAAGCTGCCTGCTGGGCTCACGCCCGGCGTAAGTTTTACGACGTTTATAAAGACCAGTCCTCACCACTTGCCGCCGAAGTGCTGCAACGAATCGCGGCCTTATATGCCATCGAAAGCGAGATTCGCGGCCAACCACCCGACCTGCGAAAAGCCGCTCGGCAAAGCCGGGCAAGCCCGCTGCTGGAACAGCTGTACGCGTGGCTTAACCAGACGCTGACTCAACTGTCGAAAAAATCGGCATTAGGCGGTGCGATTTTCTATGCCCTCAACCGGTGGCAGGCCTTGGTGTGCTACTGCGATGACGGCCGGATTGAAATCGATAATAACGCTGCCGAACGCGCGCTGCGCGCCGTCGCTTTGGGTCGCAAAAATTATCTGTTCGTGGGTTCCGATGCCGGTGGAGAGCGAGCCGCTGCAATTTACAGCCTGGTAGGCTCGGCCAAACTCAACGACCTGAACCCGCAAGCCTATTTGACCCACGTGCTGGAGCGGATCGCCGACCACCCGATCAATCGGGTGGACGAACTATTGCCCTGGAACGTTTCTCTTAACCCTCTCGAACGCTGCGAGGCTGCTTGATCCATGCCAAAAACATCTCATCTGTCCGTGGTTGAAACCGACCGTGTGCTGATACTGCACATGGAATTTAAATGGATAAAACCTTCGATCTGGCGCCGGGTGGCAGTGCCTGAAAGCATCACCTTGAGCAAGTTGCATCGCGTGATCCAGGCCGTTTTTGGCTGGAGCGATACGCACCTGCATGAGTTTGAAATTGATGGCGAAAGTTACGGCGTGCCTGATCCGGATTGGGGGCCACCGGTGATTTCGGAGCAGCGCAAAAAGCTGACCAGCGTATTGTACGGGAAGAAGACGTTTCGCTATGTCTATGACTTCGGCGACAACTGGGAACTGCGAATTAAAGTCGAGAAAACGTTGCCCGCGAATATTTTCCCGCAACTGCCGTGTTGCATTGATGGAGCCAATGCTCGCCCGCCGGAGGACATCGGTGGCGCGCCAGGGTATGAAGATTTTTTGGCGGCGTTGGCGAATCCGAATCACCCTGAGCATGAAGCAATGTCGGAGTGGTATGGGGATGATGGGTTCGATCCGACGGCGTTTGACTGCGAGTGGGTCAATCAATGGTTGAAGCAGGCGAAGGTCTGATCAGCAAGAGGGTGTTGGGCGTACGCTTACCCAAAAACTGCCGGGTTACTTCAGAAGGTTTTTTCCCGATGGCAGATCTTGCGACGGCTGGGCAATCGAAGCACGAGCAAAAACTTTCCTGCGGGCAAAACAAAACCCCAACTGCTTTCGCAATTGGGGTTTCGGAATTTAATCTTGACGATGACCTACTCTCACATGGGGAAACCCCACACTACCATCGGCGATGCATCGTTTCACTGCTGAGTTCGGGATGGGATCAGGTGGTTCCAACGCTCTATGGTCGTCAA
>NZ_JAIHLQ010000035.1 GCF_019733355.1 Pseudomonas baetica
CCTATAGGACAGGTGCGTCCGCAGTATGGAAATTAAGGATTAATAAGTGCTTAAAACAGGCTTATTCATCGAAAAAAGTCGATATTTCTAGAGTTTCAGCGAAGTGCTCTCTTTTTTACAGCCTGACGCCCGATTTGCTGGAAAAAGAAGGTCTTACTTCAGACCTTCCCTAGAGTAGTTCTCAAAAAGCACCTTTGTGGATGTGTTTTTCTTGTCGCCCAGAACGATAAAGTCGCCAAACCGATCATCGCGCTGGTTGACCCAATCGCCATGCTCGTCAGGGATGATGGACTGCCAGCCGCTTACGGCGTCGATCCCAGCAATGCTGGCAAAGGCGCTGATCTTATCCAGCTTCTCGGCCTGAGTGAGGTAGTCGCCAATATCGTGCCAGTAAATTTTCCCATGTTGCTGGGCGACTGGGTTCTTGACTAGCAGTGAAATGGCAATCGGGGCACGGCTACCGCTACCAAAAATCTTGCCTCCTTCCTTTCGAGAAAGCTCACCAGAAGTCCGCTGATTACCGCGCAAATGAAACACATAAATACTGGAAAATTCTTCGGCCAAACACTGACGCAAACCATTGGCGGTGTTGGCCTCCAAAAAGCCAGCGTTGGTAACAAAGCCAATTACACCACTGTCGCCAATACGATCAGACGCCCAGCGGATGGCACGAATGTAGGAGTCGTATAAGGCGTTTTTAAGTGTCGCCGTCGAGCGCTCGGCATAGGTGTCACGAATTCGGCTATCGAGCAGTGGATAAGCCACATTGGCGTTGTTGTCGTTGGCGCTGGTTTGCCCTGCCGAGTAAGGCGGATTGCCAATGATTACCCGAATGTCCAGGGCTTTCTGACGAGTGCGGCGAGCGCTGTTGTCCACCAACAACTCGCTGACCAGATCGTCTTTTTCATACAGCTGGAAGGTGTCGGTTAGGCAGATGCCCTCGAAAGGCTGATACGCGCCACCGACAATGCTGTGATACACGGCTTCGATATTGATAGCAGCAATGTAGTAGGCCAGCAGGACGATTTCGTTGGCGTGGATTTGGCCTTGGTATTTGTTCTGGAGCTGCTCTTTGCTGATCAGCCCGCTTTGCAGCAAGCGAGTGATGAAGGTACCAGTGCCAGTGAAAGGGTCGATGATATGCACACCATCGCTGCCCAAGGTTTGGCCGAACTCACGTTGCAGGATCTCGTTAACGCTGTGGATTATGAAATCCACCACTTCTACTGGGGTGTAGACGATACCCAGTCGATCCCTCATACGCGGAAAGGCATTGCTGAAAAACTTATCATACAGCTCGACGATGATTCTCTGTTTGCCTTCGGCATTTTCGATGCCCTCGGCGCGCATTTTCACGCTGTCGTAGAAGCGATTGAGGGTGTCAGCTTCTTTGTCCAGCCGATGCTCTTGCAGCACATCTAGGACGTTTTGCATGGCGCAGGACATGGGGTTATTACTGGCAAAGCTATAACCCTCAAACAGCGCGTCAAACACTGGTTTGGTAATCAGGTGCTGGGCGAGCATCTCGATCACTTCGCTGTCGCTGATACTGTCGTTCAAGTCGTCGCGCAGCTCACCAGCAAAGCTAAAGAAGGCTTCGCGCTCCCGGGTGTTAGCTTCGTCTTCGATGATGCTGCTGATACGAGTGATGTGGGTGCGAGCAATCTTCGCGATGTCGTTGGCCCATATTTCCCAGTGACTACGATTGCCGCACTTCTGTACCACTTTGGCGTAGATGGCGCGCTCGATTTCACCAATTTCAAACTCTAGGCCAAACTGTTCAGGAGCGGGGCCGTGGTCATACTTACCACCACCTGTACCGATGCCATAGGTGTCCCTGCCATCGTCTTTGCCGGCATTGCTACGGTCGGACTTTTTGTTGAGCTTTTCGGTGACGGCGATTACTTCCATCTTGGTGGGGTCACTGCCGATCAGGTCAAGCTTATTGACCATAGCGTCGAAGCGGTCATCGTGTGAGCGCAGAGCTTGCAGCACTTGCCAGACGACCTTGTAGGTCTTGTTATCGTTTAACGCTTCCTCGGGAGCCATACCCGAGGGGATAACGACCGGTAGAATCACATAGCCCCGTTTCTTGCCCTCCGCCTTGCGCATGACTCGTCCAACCGATTGAACAACATCCACTTGTGAATTGCGTGGAGTGAGGAACAACACAGCGTCCAAGGCGGGCACGTCCACGCCTTCAGACAGGCAGCGTACGTTGCTGAGAATGCGACAGGTGTTATCGGGCACCTCGGCCTTGAGCCAGTCGAGTTCGGCCTCTTTCTGGCTGGCAGTCATGCCACCATCCACATGGGAGGCCTCGCAGATTAGCGTGGCGGCGGTGTCGGTGTTTTCTGGGTTGCTGGCTTTGTACGCTTCAACCACCTGGTCAAACATGCTGGAGATGTTCTTAGAGCTTACCTTGTGGGTTCTAGCAAACTTCTGGTATTCGATCACCTGGCAGAAAGCCACGGCACGGCGCATGGGGTCGCCATCGTCTACGAGGTCTTCGCGGGTGTCTTGCTTGCTCAAGGCCTTCCAGCAGCCGATGATTTTGGCGGCATCTTCCAGCTTTATCTGGTTGTCGTCGTCGGCCAGCAGTTTTTGCAGGCGGCTGCTTATGTGCTTTTCATCCATGGCCAGCACCAGCACTTTATAATCCACCAGTAGTTCGGCCTTTACCGCTTCGCTGAAGGTGATAACGAATAGCTCTCTGCCGTACAGGCTGTCGTCATCCATGGAGCACAGCGCAACATCATCTTTCTCAGCACTCGCCTTGGCCAGCTCACCATAGATGCGCGGCGTGGCAGTCATGTACAGACGCTTGGCACTGCGAATGTAATCGGCGTTGTGGACTTTAATGAAAGCGCTTTCGTCATCGTCGCCAAAGGTGGCTCCGGTGGTGCGGTGGGCTTCGTCGCAGATGATCAAATCAAAGTTGGCCAGACCATGCTGGTGTTGAGCATCGCTGATCACGGCAATGGAGTGGTAGGTGCTGAACACCACGCTCATGTGCTGGTCGTCATGACGCTTGAGCATCTCGCCGGCTAACTTGCCTGGCTGGGTGGTGGCCGGGTAGCGCAATTCGTGGGCAAAGGTTTGTACGGCGTCATCGTCTTTCTTGCGCTTCTTGCCCACGTCGCTGTCGGAGCAAACGGCAAAGCTGTGCAACGGGGTTTCGCTCTCTTGCGTCCACTCGGTTAGAGTTTGCGACAGCAAAGACAGGCTGGGTACCAAAAACAGCACACGTTTGCCGGCACCCGCCAACTGTTCGGCAATCTTCAGGCTAGTGAAGGTTTTGCCGGTGCCGCAAGCCATGATCAGCTTGCCCCGGTCGGCATTTTCCAGGCCGCTGGCAACGGATAGCAGGGCGCGCTTCTGGTGATCACGCAGTTGCTTCTTAGCTTTGAAGGCTACGGCTTGATTGGGCTGATATCGCGCCCAGTCAATCTGGCTGTTTTCCAAGTCTTGGCGATCAATCTTGCTCACTGGCGGCTGCTGGTTTTGCAGGGCGTCGGCGGCGTGTTCGTTCCAGTTATTGGTGGTGGTTACGATGACTCGATGGGTGAAAGGTTTTTTGCCAGATGCGGTAAAGAAGCTGTCGATGTCGCTTTTCTGGATGCGGTAGTTGTCTGCATAGAACTTACACTGGATAGCGTGAAAC
This sequence comes from Pseudomonas baetica, assembly GCF_019733355.1. GTDB lineage: Bacteria > Pseudomonadota > Gammaproteobacteria > Pseudomonadales > Pseudomonadaceae > Aquipseudomonas > Aquipseudomonas baetica_A. The sequence continues at coordinate 3,665 of NZ_JAIHLQ010000035.1, forward strand.
TCGCCGGTGCCATGGGTTTTCGCTACGAGATCAATGCCGGTGTCGCGACCGTCTAACCCTTGTTCCTTAGCCCAGTCGGAATATGTCCACAGCTGCTCATATAAATCGCAATACGTCGCCTCGTTGCGCAGATAGGTGCAAATCAGTTCTTCGAAGTACATGCCTTTTTCTCGCTCGCTTATTGAGGCGGTGCGGTAGGCGTTGAGCAAGGCTGAAAGGGCTGACATTTGAGGGAATTCCTTTTGAATACGCGAGGCGCTTCACGGGCGCAAAATCCGGACAGTCTAACAATTGGCATGACTGACGACAGCCAAAAAAAACCCGATAGACCTTTCGATCAACCGGGGTTTATTTGCAAGGTCTTAGGCCTTTAACTTTAGTCAAATCGCATAACTTTGACCGAAGTGGCGGTTAACTTTGCCCACCTACATCAGCCAATCAGCCAATCAGCCAATCAGCCAATCAGCCAATCAGCCAATCAGCCAATCAAAGGATGCGGTTTGTTTCGATGAAGCCGCAACCATGTTCCATCACATAGCCCATAAAGCCCAAACGAGGCCTTGGAGCACGGTGTGTATTGCTTTGAATAGGCTACGCCACAGAGAAAACCCCGCCACCAAGGCCGGGGATTTCTCTAGAAAGCGACAGTAACTCGCCCACTTGCGACAGTTAATGTGCCCATCGACAACGAAATCAAAAGTCCAGGTTCGAAACCGCCAAAGCATTGCTCTCGATGAAGTCACGGCGAGGTTCGACCGCATCACCCATCAGGGTGTTGAATATCTGGTCTGCGCCAATGGCGTCTTCGATGGTGACTTTCAGCATGCGACGCACGCTTGGGTCCATGGTGGTTTCCCACAGCTGATCCGGGTTCATTTCGCCCAAACCTTTGTATCGCTGAATGGTATGGCGCTTGGTGCTTTCAGCCATCAGCCAGTCCAAAGCTTCCTTGAACTCGGTAACCGCTTTCTTGCGCTCGCCACGCTGGATGTAGGCACCTTCGTCGAGCAGAGTGCTCAGTTGAGCGCCGAGGGTGACGACAGTTTTGTAGTCATTGCTGCCGAAGAAGTCGCGGTTGAAAGTGACGTAGTTCGACAGGCCGTGGGAGATCAGTTCGACTTCTGGCAGCCAAACGCCGCGTTCACGATCTTCACGCAGGCTGGCCTTGTAGACCAGACCGGACTTCTCATTGGTGCGCAGGCGGACTTCGTACTGGGCTAGCCACTCTTGCATCGCGGCGTGGTCGCCGAGCGTTTCCAGGCTCACGGCCGGCAGGTAGATGAAGTGCTCGGTCAGTTCCTGTGGGTACAGGCGCGACAGACGCTTGAGGGTCTTCATTACCATGCGGAAGTCATTTACCAGACGCTCCAGCGCTCCGCCAGAAATGCCTGGGGCTTCTTCGTTCAGGTGCAGGCTCGCATCTTCCAGGGCCGACTGCGTCATGTACTCTTCCATGGCGTCGTCGTCTTTGATGTATTGCTCTTGCTTGCCTTTTTTGACTTTGTACAGCGGCGGTTGGGCGATGTAGATGTAGCCGCGCTCGATCAGTTCTGGCAACTGACGGAAGAAGAAGGTCAGCAGCAGGGTACGAATGTGCGAACCGTCGACGTCAGCATCGGTCATGATGATGATGTTGTGATAGCGCAACTTGTCGATGTTGTACTCTTCGCGACCAATGCCGCAGCCCAGCGCGGTGATCAAGGTGCCCACTTCCTGGGAAGAGATCATCTTGTCGAAACGTGCTTTCTCGACGTTGAGGATCTTGCCCTTCAACGGCAGGATCGCTTGGGTCTTGCGGTTACGTCCCTGCTTGGCAGAGCCGCCCGCGGAGTCACCTTCCACAAGGTACAGTTCGGACAGCGCAGGGTCTTTTTCCTGACAGTCCGCGAGCTTGCCTGGCAGACCGGCGATGTCCAGCGCGCCTTTGCGGCGGGTCATTTCACGGGCCTTGCGCGCCGCTTCACGGGCACGGGCGGCGTCGATCATCTTGCCGACGACCAGCTTGGCTTCGTTCGGATTTTCCAGCAGGAAGTCGGAGAAGTACTTGCCCATTTCCTGTTCGACCGCGGTCTTCACTTCGGAAGAGACCAGCTTGTCTTTGGTCTGGGAACTGAACTTCGGATCCGGCACTTTCACCGAGATGATCGCGGTCAGGCCTTCACGGGCATCGTCACCGGTGGTTGCGACTTTGTGTTTCTTCGCAAGGCCTTCGGCTTCGATATAGGTATTCAAATTACGCGTCAGTGCAGAACGGAAGCCCACCAAGTGAGTACCGCCGTCGCGCTGCGGAATGTTGTTGGTGAAGCACAACAGGTTCTCGTTGAAGCTGTCGTTCCACTGCAGGGCGATTTCCACGCCGATGCCGTCTTCACGCTGGATGTTGAAGTGGAACACCTGGTTGACCGCAGTCTTGTTGGTGTTCAGGTATTCAACGAACGCACGCAGACCACCTTCGTACTTGAACAGCTCTTCCTTGCCGCTGCGCTCATCCTTGAGGACGATGCCGACACCGGAGTTGAGGAAGGACAGTTCACGAATACGCTTTGCCAGGATGTCCCAGCTGAAGTGGATATTCTTGAAGGTGTCAGCCGATGGCTTGAAGTGAATCTGGGTGCCGGTGGTTTCGCTGTCGCCAACGATGGCCATCGGTGCCTGAGGCACGCCGTGGACGTAGGTCTGTTCCCAGATCTTGCCGCTGCGGCGAACGGTCAGTACCAGTTCTTCGGACAACGCGTTCACTACGGAAACACCTACACCGTGCAGACCGCCGGATACTTTGTAGGAGTTGTCGTCGAACTTACCGCCAGCGTGGAGGACGGTCATGATGACCTCAGCGGCGGAAACGCCTTCCTCTTTATGCACGTCTACCGGGATGCCACGACCGTTGTCTTTAACGGTGATGGACTCATCCGGGTGGATGATGATGCTGATGTCATCGCAGTGGCCGGCGAGGGCTTCGTCGATCGAGTTGTCGACCACTTCGAACACCATGTGGTGCAGACCGCTACCATCGTCGGTGTCACCAATGTACATACCGGGACGTTTGCGTACGGCATCCAGGCCTTTCAGCACTTTAATGCTCGTTGAGTCGTACGTATTTTCTTCGCTCAATGCCTTCACTCCCGATGGTCGTGGGTCTGGGTGATACGGCCCTGTTCCACGTGGAACAGGGCGACTGGCGTTTCCGTCTGCCAGCCTTCCCTCAATAATTCATGATCTACACAGGTGATAAAAACCTGGCAGCGTAAGTCTTCCAGCAAGCGGCACAACGCGCGACGGTGGTTCTCGTCCAATTCGGACGGCAAGTCATCCACCAGATAAATACACTGGCCGCGGCGGGCCTGGCTAACCAAGTGCCCCTGGGCAATCCGCAAGGCACAGACCACCAACTTCTGCTGACCCCGGGACAAAATGTCCGCGGCGTTGTGTGCGCCCAATCTAAGACGCAAATCAGCCCGTTGTGGTCCGGCCTGGGTATGACCTATTTGCTGATCCCGTTGCAGGGATCCGGCAAGTACGGCACTCAGTTCCCGGTCTTTGTCCCAGCCTCGGTAATAGCTAAGCGTCAAACCTTCGAGTTCAACCAGTTCACTCAAGGTTTGTTCAAAGACTGGTTTCAAGGCTTTGATGTAAGCGCGACGGTATTCATCTATTTCAGCGCTGGCCTGGCACAACTCCCTGTCCCAAACCGCTTGCGAAACGGCGTCAAGTGTACCATGCCGCAGCCAAGAGTTTCTCTGGCGCAGGGCCTTCTGCAAGCGCTGCCAAGTGGCCATGAAGCGCGGCTCGACGTGAAACACGCCCCAATCGAGGAACTGCCGGCGAATCTTGGGCGCGCCTTCGAGCAAACGAAAGCTGTCCGGGTTGATCAACTGGAGCGGCAGGATTTCTGCCAGTTGCGCGGCGCTACGGGCGTTCTGGCCGTCGATGCGGATCTGAAACTCGCCCTGACGGTCGCGGGATATCCCCAGTGCACTGTGCCCGCCCTCGGCCAATTCAACCTGACCGAACACGGTGCAAGCGAGTTGTTCGTACTGGATGACCGGCAACAGCCGCGTGCTACGAAATGAACGGGCAAGCCCCAGCAGATGAATGGCTTCCAGAACACTGGTTTTGCCGCTGCCGTTGGCGCCGTAAAGGATATTGATGCGGGGGGATGGGGAGAAGGTCACCGGGTGCAGATTGCGTACCGCGGTGACCGAAACACGACTTAAGGACATCCAGAGTCAGCTGATTACAGGCGCATCGGCATGACAACGTAAGCCGAATCGTCGTTGTCAGACTCTTGCACCAGCGCACTGCTGTTGGAGTCGGACAGGATCAGACGAACCTGCTCGGTAGTCATTACGCCCAGCACGTCGAGCAGATAGCTCACGTTGAAGCCAATTTCCAGGGAGCCGCCGTTGTATTCAACGCCCACCTCTTCTTCCGCTTCTTCCTGCTCCGGGTTATTGGCCTGGATCTTCAACTGACCACTGGCCAGTTGCAGACGGATACCACGGTACTTCTCGTTGGACAGAATCGCAGTACGGCTGAACGCTTCACGCAGCGCCTGACGATCGCCCAACACTAGCTTGTCGCCGCCCTTGGGCAGAACACGCTCGTAGTCCGGGAACTTACCGTCGACCAGTTTCGAGGTGAAGGTGAATTCACCAGTAGTAGCTCTGATGTGGTGCTGGCCAAGAACGATACTGACGTTGCCGTCCGGCTCGGTGAGCAGACGCGCCAGTTCGAGAATACCTTTGCGCGGCACGATCACCTGGTGGCGATCCGGCTGACCAATATCGGCCTGCATCGAGCACATCGCCAGACGGTGACCGTCGGTGGCCACGGCGCGGATGACGCCGGCCGAGACTTCAAGCAGCATACCGTTGAGGTAATAGCGTACGTCCTGCTGGGCCATGGCGAAGCTGGTGCGTTCGATCAGACGACGCAGTTTGCTTTGCTCGAGGCTGCAGGTCAGCGAACCCGGGCCCTCTTCAACCGTAGGGAAATCGTTGGCCGGCAGCGTCGACAGGGTGAAGCGGCTGCGACCGGCCTTCACCACCAGCTTCTGCTCGTCGAGCTTGATGTCGATCAGCGCGTCGTTAGGCAGGCTTTTGCAGATGTCCATCAGCTTGCGCGCAGGCACGGTGATGGAGCCTGTTTCGGCCGGCTCTTCAAGTTGCACACGACCAACCAGCTCGACCTCCAGATCGGTACCGGTCAGCGACAGTTGCTGGCCTTCGACAACCAGCAGCACGTTGGAGAGTACCGGCAAGGTCTGTCGGCGCTCAACGACGCCTGCGACCAGTTGCAGGGGTTTCAACAGGGCTTCGCGTTGAATGGTGAAATGCATGGTCTAGTCCCTTGCCTTAATAAGCTGCGCTGGTGTTCATCAAGTGGTCAGTGTACGCAGCAGGTTCTTGTAGTCCTCGCGGATGTCCGCGTCGGATTCCTTAAGTTCGTTGATCTTGCGGCAGGCGTGCAAAACAGTCGTGTGGTCGCGACCGCCAAACACATCGCCGATTTCCGGCAAGCTGTGGTTGGTCAGTTCCTTGGACAATGCCATGGCGACCTGACGCGGACGAGCCACCGAGCGCGAACGGCGCTTGGACAGCAGGTCGGAGATCTTGATCTTGTAGTACTCGGCGACAGTGCGCTGAATGTTATCCACAGAGACCAGTTTGTCCTGCAACGCCAACAGGTCTTTCAGGGATTCGCGAATCAGCTCGATGGTGATGTCGCGGCCCATGAAGTGCGAGTGGGCGATCACGCGTTTCAGCGCACCTTCCAGTTCGCGGACGTTGGAGCGAATTCGCTGAGCGATGAAGAACGCTGCGTCGTGAGGCAACTCGACTTTGGCCTGATCGGCCTTTTTCATCAAGATCGCTACACGGGTTTCCAGTTCCGGCGGCTCGACGGCAACCGTCAGCCCCCACCCGAAGCGGGATTTGAGGCGTTCTTCAAGGCCTTCGATTTCTTTCGGGTAGCGGTCACTGGTGAGGATGACCTGCTGGCCACCTTCAAGCAGGGCGTTGAAGGTGTGGAAAAACTCTTCCTGCGAGCGCTCTTTGCGGGCGAAGAACTGAATATCGTCGATCAGCAAAGCGTCCACTGAACGGTAGAAACGCTTGAACTCGTTGATCGCGTTCAGTTGCAGTGCCTTGACCATGTCGGCCACGAAACGCTCCGAATGCAGGTACACGACCTTCGCATTCGGGTTCTTCTTTAATAGATGGTTACCCACAGCGTGCATCAAGTGGGTTTTACCCAGACCCACGCCACCATAAAGGAACAGCGGGTTGTAGCCATGCTTGGGGTTATCTGCCACTTGCCAGGCTGCCGCTCGGGCGAGTTGGTTGGACTTACCTTCGACGAAATTCTCGAAGGTGAACGTGCGGTTCAGATAACTGGTGTGCTTGAGCGCACCCTCGACCTGCACGGTGCGCTGTTCGGCGCGAACCGGGGCTTGCTGCGACGCGGCACCGGCCATCGGATCGAAGCTGTCGCGGGACGGCTCTTCACTGACTTCGGCGGTTTTCTGCGTAGCGCGCTTGGCCGCAGCTGCCGTCGGGGTGGGCGCCGGCGTGCTGACCGGCGCGGCATTTGCCTGGGCCTGGGAAGCTTGCGCGGCGGCCAACGGAGCATTGGGAGCTGCACGAGGTGCCGAACTGCGTTTGCTGCCTATTAATAAGGAAAGCGCTGGCGCCATGCCGTTGCCATGCTCATCCAGCAGTTCAAGGACGCGTCCCAGGTACTTTTCGTTGACCCAGTCCAGGACAAAACGGTTCGGTGCGTAAACGCGCAACTCGTCGCCTTCGGCTTCGACCTGTAGTGGACGGATCCAGGTGTTGAATTGTTGGGCAGGCAGCTCCTCGCGCAAAAGCTCCACGCACTGCTGCCAAAGTTCCACTGACACGGATATCCCCTAAGTTGAAAGCCGGTGAGGCAAAAACAAGCGGCCATTGTAGCGGCGAGCCGTTTACTTATCCACATGCAGGTTGCCCGGTGAACATGATTTATCAATGCGTTAACTGGAAAAAAGGCGACCAACGGTGTGTGAATAAGCTCTGTGGATAACCACCTCTAAGGGCATTGGACAAGTGGGGGCTAAACTCGGTGGATAACCACCCTGTGGATAACTACCCATTTCACACACAGCTTATCCGACAGCGCAGCACAGGCTGAACACCGTTTTCCACTGTAGTTGTCATTTGCTGTACACGACGTAAAACAAGGGCTGATGCCAGTTATCCACAGCTAGACCCGGCCCTAGCTTTTATAAGCTTTACAGAAAAGCTTTAAATAATTCCCTTCTTTATTTTTATGTATGGCGAACACGGTGTCGGCCAAAGACGCCTCGAGATCTATTTATAAGGAAACGTTGGTTGGAAATTGACCTGAAGGCTTGCTTTCTCTAGAATCCCCGGTCTCTTAAAACGGGGGCCATTCCGGCCCGTTGTGGACGAACCAGGTAACACGACATGAAACGTACTTTCCAACCAAGCACTATCAAACGCGCTCGTACCCACGGTTTCCGTGCTCGCATGGCTACCAAAAACGGTCGTGCCGTCCTGTCGCGTCGTCGCGCCAAAGGTCGTGCGCGTCTGGCAGTTTGATAATCCGGCACTGGAGGTGAGTCAGGACTTCAGTCGGGAAAAGCGTCTGCTTACCGCCCGGCATTTCAAGGCAGTCTTTGACTCCCCTACCGGCAAGGTTCCGGGGAAAAATCTCCTGCTCCTTGCACGCAACAACGATCTTGATCACCCCCGTCTCGGGCTGGTTATCGGGAAAAAGAGCGTAAAGCTCTCCGTTGAGCGCAATCGCCTCAAACGTTTGATGCGCGAATCGTTCCGTCTTCACCAGGATTCACTGGTTGGTTGGGATATCGTTATCGTCGCGCGCAAAGGTTTAGGTGATGTAGAAAACCCCGAATTGATTCAGCATTTCGGCAAACTCTGGAAGCGTTTGGCACGTAGCAAGCCAGTTCCAGCAGTCAAAACCGAAACTGTAGGGGTAGACAGTTCAGATGCGTAAACTGGCCCTCGTTCCGATCCAGTTTTATCGCTATGCCATTAGTCCCCTGATGGCCAGTCACTGTCGCTTCTACCCCAGTTGTTCCTGCTACGCGTATGAAGCCATTGAAAATCATGGCCTTCTGCGCGGTGGCTGGCTGACCTTTCGTCGTTTAGGTCGCTGTCATCCGTGGAATCCCGGTGGTTATGACCCGGTTCCACCTATCCCTACCTCCCGTTCTTCTTCGATGGCCGAGTAATCATGGATATCAAACGCACGATCCTGATCGTCGCCCTGGCAATCGTGTCCTACGTTATGGTTCTTAAATGGAACCAGGACTATGGCCAAGCTGCCCTGCCGACTCAGAATGTTGCTTCCAGTACGACTACATCCGGTTTGCCGGACACCGCCACTGGCAATAATGCTGAAGCCAGTGACGATATTCCGCGTGCCGCAAGCGATACCAGCGCACCTGCCGAAACACCGGTAGCCGCCAGCAAGGATCTGATCCAGATCAAAACCGACGTGCTCGATCTCGCGATCGATCCACAAGGTGGTGACGTTGCTCAACTGACCTTGCCTCTGTATCCACGTCGTCAGGATCGTCCGGACGTTCCTTTCCAGCTGTTCGATAACGGCGGCGAGCGTGTTTATCTGGCGCAAAGCGGTCTGATCGGCACCAACGGTCCGGACGCAAATCCGGCAGGTCGCCCGGTCTACTCCTCGGAGAAGAATACTTATCAACTGGCTGACGGTCAGGACCAACTGGTCGTAGACCTGAAGTTCAGCAAGGACGGCGTCAATTACATCAAGCGTTTCACCCTGAAACGTGGCCTGTATGACGTAGCCGTTTCCTACATTGTGGATAACCAGAGCGCTCAGCCCTGGAACGGCGCGATGTTCGCCCAGTTGAAGCGCGACAACAGCGCCGATCCTTCGTCCACTACTGCTACCGGTACCGCGACTTACCTGGGCGCCGCCCTGTGGACAAGTTCGGAGCCGTACAAGAAAGTGTCCATGAAGGACATGGACAAGGGTCAACTCAAAGAAACCGTCACCGGTGGTTGGGTAGCCTGGCTGCAACACTACTTCGTGACTGCATGGATTCCGGCCAAGGGCGAAAACAACATCGTCCAGACCCGTAAAGACAGCAAAGGCAACTACATCATCGGTTACACCGGTCCTACGCTGACCGCTGCACCAGGTGCCAAAGTTGAAACCAGTGCTGTTCTGTACGCAGGTCCGAAAAGCCAGGCAGTGCTCAAAGAGTTGTCCCCAGGTCTGGAACTGACTGTCGACTACGGCATCCTCTGGTTCATTGCCCAGCCAATCTTCTGGCTGCTGCAACACATCCACGCGATTGTGGGTAACTGGGGCTGGTCGATCATCTTCCTGACCATGCTGATCAAAGGGCTTTTCTTCCCTCTGTCGGCTGCCAGCTACAAATCGATGGCGCGCATGCGTGCCGTTGCGCCGAAACTGGCTGCACTGAAAGAACAACATGGCGATGACCGGCAGAAAATGTCGCAAGCCATGATGGAGCTGTACAAGAAAGAGAAGATCAATCCACTGGGCGGCTGCTTGCCGATCCTCGTGCAGATGCCGGTTTTCCTTTCGCTGTACTGGGTTCTGCTGGAAAGCGTGGAAATGCGCCAAGCGCCATTCATGCTGTGGATCACTGACCTGTCGATCAAGGATCCATTCTTCATTCTGCCGATCATCATGGGTGCAACCATGTTCATCCAGCAGCAGTTGAACCCGACTCCTCCGGATCCGATGCAGGCGAAGGTCATGAAAATGATGCCAATCATCTTCACCTTCTTCTTCCTGTGGTTCCCGGCTGGTCTGGTGCTGTACTGGGTTGTGAACAACTGCCTGTCGATTACCCAGCAGTGGTACATCACGCGTAAGATCGAAGCGGCGACGAAAAAAGCCGAGGCGTAACTTGCTCTGTGGATAACACCACTCAAAACGCCCCCTAGTGGGGCGTTTTGCTATCTGTCACTTTTGTCTGGATTCCGGTTTATGAGCACACCTCGTGAAACCATTGCAGCCGTTGCCACCGCTCAAGGTCGTGGCGGTGTGGGCATTGTCCGTATTTCCGGGCCGCTGGCCAGTGTTGCGGCCAAAGCCATCTGCGGCCGCGAACTGAAACCGCGTTACGCCCATTACGGGCCGTTTTACAGCGACGATCAGCAGGTGTTGGACGAAGGACTGGCGCTGTACTTCCCAGGGCCTAACTCGTTCACCGGTGAAGACGTACTGGAATTGCAGGGCCACGGCGGCCCGATCGTGCTCGATATGCTGCTCAAACGTTGTCTCGAACTGGGTTGCCGTTTGGCTCGCCCGGGGGAATTCAGCGAGCGAGCGTTCCTCAATGACAAACTCGACCTGGCCCAGGCCGAGGCCATCGCGGACCTGATCGAAGCCAGTTCTGCACAGGCTGCGCGCAACGCCCTGCGCTCCTTGCAGGGTGCGTTTTCCCAACGTGTGCATAACCTCACCGAACAGTTGATCGGTCTACGCATCTACGTCGAAGCCGCCATCGACTTCCCGGAAGAAGAAATCGACTTCCTCGCCGATGGCCATGTGCTGAGCATGCTCGACAAGGTGCGTGATGAATTATCCACAGTGCTGCGCGAAGCCGGCCAGGGGGCCTTGCTGCGTGACGGCATGACGGTGGTGATCGCTGGACGGCCGAATGCCGGCAAGTCCAGCCTGCTTAACGCATTGGCCGGGCGCGAAGCTGCGATCGTTACCGAGATTGCCGGTACTACCCGAGACATCTTGCGCGAACACATCCACATCGATGGCATGCCGCTGCACGTAGTCGATACCGCCGGTCTGCGTGATACCGACGACCAGGTGGAGAAAATCGGTGTCGAGCGCGCTTTGAAAGCTATTGGTGAAGCCGATCGTGTGCTGCTGGTAGTCGATGCGACGGCTCCAGAAGCGCTGGATCCGTTCGCCTTGTGGCCCGAATTCCTCGAAATCCGTCCCGATCCCGCCAAAGTGACCCTGATCCGTAACAAGGCAGACCTGACCGGTGAAGCGATTGCTCTGGAAGTCAGCGATGACGGCCATGTGACTATCAGCCTGAGTGCCAAATCGGCGGGCGAAGGCCTTGAATTGCTGCGCGAACATCTCAAGGCCTGCATGGGCTACGAACAAACCTCGGAAAGCAGTTTCAGTGCCCGACGGCGACACCTGGAAGCCTTACGCCACGCCAGTGCGGCCCTTGAACACGGTCGTGCGCAATTAACCTTGGCTGGCGCTGGCGAGTTGTTGGCTGAAGATTTACGTCAGGCTCAGCAGTCGCTAGGTGAAATCACCGGAGCATTCAGCTCCGATGATCTGCTCGGACGGATCTTTTCCAGCTTCTGCATCGGAAAATAACCCCCCTGCTGTTCACAGACAGGCCTGTTCACGGCCTGTCTGACTCCCTCTTTTTATAAATCCCTCCTTGAGTGCCGGGCAGATTTCTTCTTCCTGAGCGGATTCCCTGTACCCGTCGCGCGCTCATTCATCAGATTTCTGTGGATTAAGCCCTGTGAATAACTGCCTCTAAGGTCAGTTGATAACAGGGCCCGAAAACTGGATATAAACCCCTCTGTGGATAACCACCCCTTTCATCCACAGGCTTACACCGGTTATCCAAGGGCTTCATTGGCACATGGGCACAGGGTTTTGAATCTCTGTACATATTGAATATAAAGGCCTGTAGAGATCTATCCACAGAAATGGTGGTCAGTAAGAATAAACATAAAAACAAAGATTTTATAAATTTCTTTCTTTTTTATTTTTTTAACCGCGAGTTCTCCACAGCTGGTTAAATTTTGTGCAAAGGGTTCTTTAGGAAGGGCGAAGTCCCTATACTTGCCGACCGGGTCCAAAAACCTGATCTCAAACTATTCCTGAATGACCTACTTAAGCAGGCACGAGGTGCGTGGTGGATTTCCCTTCCCGTTTTGAAGTGATCGTCATCGGCGGCGGTCATGCCGGTACCGAGGCAGCACTGGCCTCAGCACGTATGGGGGCAAAAACCCTGTTGCTGACGCATAACGTGGAAACCCTCGGTGCCATGAGTTGCAACCCGGCCATCGGTGGCATTGGCAAAAGCCATCTGGTCAAGGAAATCGACGCCCTCGGCGGTGCGATGGCCATGGCTACCGATAAGGGCGGCATCCAGTTTCGCGTTTTGAACAGCCGTAAAGGCCCGGCCGTACGTGCAACCCGTGCACAAGCGGACCGCATTCTTTACAAAGCCGCTGTCCGCGAAATTCTGGAAAACCAGCCGAACCTGTGGATATTTCAACAGGCTGCTGACGACCTGATTGTCGAGCAGGAACAAGTGCGCGGTGTTGTTACGCAAATGGGTCTGCGTTTCTTCGCAGACTCCGTGGTGTTGACCACCGGTACGTTCCTCGGCGGACTTATCCACATCGGTTTGCAGAATTTTTCCGGTGGCCGCGCCGGTGATCCACCGTCGATTGCCCTGGCTCACCGTTTGCGTGAACTGCCACTGCGTGTCGGTCGTTTGAAAACCGGTACGCCACCGCGTATCGACGGCAAGTCTGTGGATTTCTCGGTGATGACCGAGCAGCCAGGGGATACGCCGATCCCGGTGATGTCGTTCATGGGCAACAAAGAACAGCATCCACGCCAGGTCAGCTGCTGGATTACTCACACGAATGCCCGCACCCACGAAATCATTGCCGCGAACCTCGATCGTTCGCCGATGTATTCCGCTGCCGGCGAAATCGAAGGCATTGGCCCGCGTTATTGCCCGTCGATCGAAGACAAGATTCACCGCTTTGCCGACAAGGAAAGCCATCAGGTGTTTATCGAACCGGAAGGTTTGACCACCCATGAGCTGTATCCGAACGGGATATCCACAAGCTTGCCGTTCGACGTGCAATTGCAGATCGTGCAATCGATCCGCGGCATGGAAAACGCGCACATCATGCGTCCGGGTTATGCGATCGAGTACGACTACTTCGATCCGCGTGACTTGAAGTACAGCCTCGAAACCAAAGTCATCGGCGGTCTTTTCTTCGCCGGGCAAATCAATGGCACCACCGGTTACGAAGAAGCCGGGGCCCAGGGTTTGCTCGCCGGAGCCAACGCCGCATTGCGTGCGAAGGGCAAAGAAGCCTGGTGTCCGCGTCGTGATGAAGCGTACATCGGCGTATTGGTCGATGACCTGATCACCCTCGGTACCCAAGAACCCTACCGAATGTTCACTTCCCGTGCCGAGTACCGCCTGATCCTGCGCGAGGACAACGCCGACCTGCGTCTGACCGAAAAAGGTCGTGAACTGGGTCTGGTCGATGACGCGCGTTGGGCGGCCTTCTGCAAGAAACGCGAAAGCATCGAACTCGAAGAGCAACGCCTGAAAAGCACCTGGGTTCGCCCCGGCACGCAGCAGGGCGATGCGATTGCGGAAAAATTCGGTACGCCGCTGACCCACGAATACAACTTGCTCAACCTCTTGAGCCGTCCGGAAATCGACTACGCTGGTCTGGTCGAAGTGACCGGCAACGGTGCCGAAGACCCCCAGGTTGCCGAACAGGTTGAGATCAAGACCAAATACGCCGGCTACATCGACCGTCAACAGGACGAAATCGCCCGTCTGCGCGCCAGTGAAGACACGAAACTGCCTGTGGATATCGATTACACCAACATTTCCGGTCTCTCCAAGGAGATCCAGAGCAAGCTCGGCGCGACGCGTCCAGAGACGCTGGGCCAAGCTTCGCGTATCCCTGGCGTGACCCCAGCGGCCATTTCGCTGTTGATGATTCATTTGAAAAAACGCGGCGCGGGCCGTCAGTTGGAGCAAAGCGCTTGAGTTCTAAGGTCACTTCGCAACACGCTGAAGAGTTATCCACAGGAGCCCGTGAGCTCGGTGTCAATCTCAGTGAAACCCAGCATGAATTGCTGCTGGGTTATTTGGCCCTGTTGATCAAGTGGAACCAGGCCTACAACCTCACGGCTGTTCGCGATCCTGACGAAATGGTTTCTCGCCACCTGCTCGATAGTCTGAGTGTGATGTCGTTCATCGAAAACGGCCGCTGGCTCGATGTTGGCAGTGGTGGCGGCATGCCGGGCATCCCGTTGGCGATCCTGTATCCAGACTCGCAAGTGACCTGTCTGGACAGCAACGGCAAGAAAACCCGCTTCCTGACCCAGGTCAAACTCGAACTGAAACTGGATAACCTCCAAGTTATCCACAGTCGCGTCGAAGCTTTGCAGCCAGAACAACCCTTCAACGGGATTATTTCCCGGGCGTTCAGCAGCATGGAGAACTTCACCAACTGGACTCGCCATCTGGGCGACGCCGATACACGCTGGCTGGCAATGAAGGGCGTTCATCCGGCCGATGAGCTGGTAGCATTGCCGGCAGACTTCAAACTCGATAGCGAACACGCCTTGGCCGTACCCGGTTGCCAAGGCCAACGCCATCTGCTGATACTGCGCCGCACGGCATGATTGGGAACACAAGCAAGAATGGCTAAGGTATTCGCGATAGCGAACCAGAAGGGTGGTGTGGGCAAGACCACCACCTGCATCAACCTCGCAGCATCCCTGGTCGCGACCAAGCGCCGGGTGCTGTTGATCGATCTCGATCCACAGGGCAACGCCACCATGGGTAGCGGTGTGGATAAACATGGCCTGGAAAACTCGGTCTATGACCTGCTGATCGGCGAATGCGATCTGACTCAGGCCATGCACTACTCCGAGCATGGCGGTTATCAACTACTGCCGGCCAACCGCGATCTGACGGCGGCCGAAGTGGTTCTGCTGGAAATGCAGATGAAGGAAAGCCGCCTGCGCAGCGCGCTGGCGCCGATCCGTGAAAACTACGATTACATTCTGATCGACTGCCCGCCGTCCCTGTCGATGCTCACACTGAACGCATTGGTGGCTGCTGATGGCGTGATTATCCCCATGCAGTGCGAGTACTTTGCGCTGGAAGGTTTGAGCGACCTTGTGGATAACATCAAGCGCATCGCTGAACTGCTCAATCCCAACCTGAAAGTCGAAGGCCTGCTGCGGACCATGTACGACCCGCGCCTGAGCCTGATGAACGACGTTTCGGCGCAGCTCAAAGAGCACTTCGGCGATCAACTCTACGACACGGTGATCCCGCGTAACATTCGTCTGGCTGAAGCGCCGAGTTACGGCATGCCGGCTCTGGCCTACGACAAGCAATCGCGCGGCGCATTGGCTTATCTGGCATTGGCGGGCGAAATGGTTCGCCGTCAGCGCAAAAATTCACGTATCGCCGCTGCTCAGGCAACTTAAGGAATCCCCATGGCCGTCAAGAAACGAGGTCTCGGACGTGGACTGGATGCACTGCTGAGTGGTCCGACTGTCGGTGCGCTGGAAGAACAAGCGGCGCAAGCGGATACCCGTGAACTGCAGCACCTGCCACTGGACCTGCTGCAGCGTGGCAAGTATCAGCCACGCCGGGATATGGACCCGCAGGCGCTCGAAGAGTTGGCGCAGTCGATCAAGGCACAGGGCGTGATGCAGCCGATCGTGGTTCGTCCGATTGGTGGCGGCCGCTTTGAAATCATCGCCGGTGAACGCCGCTGGCGCGCCAGTCAGCAGGCCGGGCAGGAAACCATTCCGGCGATGGTTCGCGACGTACCGGATGAAACCGCGATCGCCATAGCGCTGATCGAAAACATTCAGCGTGAAGATCTCAATCCGATCGAGGAAGCGGTCGCGTTGCAACGGTTGCAGCAGGAATTCCAGCTGACTCAGCAACAAGTCGCCGAGGCTGTGGGTAAGTCTCGCGTCACTGTGGCTAACCTGTTGCGACTTATTGCGCTGCCGGAAGTCATCAAGACCATGTTGTCCCACGGTGACCTGGAAATGGGTCATGCCCGTGCTTTGCTCGGTCTGCCGGACAATCAGCAGGTGGAGGGGGCGCGACATGTTGTCGCACGCGGCCTCACCGTGCGCCAAACCGAGGCACTGGTTCGCCAGTGGTTGAGTGGTAAACCGGAGCCTGTCGAAGCCAGCAAACCCGACCCGGATATCGCCCGCCTCGAACAGCGTCTGGCCGAGCGCCTAGGCTCTGCGGTGCAGATTCGCCACGGCAAGAAGGGAAAAGGGCAGTTGGTGATTGGTTACAACTCCCTCGATGAGCTTCAAGGTGTGCTCGCACACATCCGCTGAAACATTTCCTCATGTAGCGAGCAGTCGGAAATCACTACCTGACAGTTGAATAGGGGCAGAAGCGCCCCTATACTCTGCGCGCATTTTGTCGGCACAAATTATGCCAAGTTATTGAATTCTGGCAGCCGACCATTGGAGAGCAATCGTGATGGAAACCCGCAAGCCAAACCGCCTGCCGTTCCATCGCTTGGCGGTTTTTCCGGTGTTGATGGCTCAATTTGTCATTTTGCTCATTGGCGCTTTGGCGCTCTGGCAATGGCACGGAGTCGTTGCCGGATACTCGGGACTTTGCGGAGGCCTGATAGCCTTGCTGCCCAATGTATATTTCGCTCACAAGGCATTTCGGTTTTCCGGCGCCCGAGCAGCCCAGTCCATCGTCCGGTCTTTTTATGCCGGCGAGGCAGGCAAACTTATTTTGACGGCAGTGCTCTTTGCACTGGTGTTTGCAGGTGTGAAGCCACTGGCGCCGGTAGCAGTATTCGGCGTGTTCGTGCTGACGCAGTCGGTCAGCTGGTTCGCTCCCCTGCTGATGAGAACAAGACTTTCGAGACCTTAGGGCGTTTGAGGCAACCATGGCAGAGACAACCGCTTCGGGCTATATCCAGCACCACTTGCAGAACCTGACCTTCGGTCAGCTACCCAACGGCGGCTGGGGCTTTGCCCACACCGCAGCAGAAGCCAAAGAAATGGGCTTCTGGGCTTTCCACGTCGATACCCTCGGCTGGTCGGTCGCGCTGGGTCTGATCTTCGTTCTTCTTTTCCGCATGGCGGCAAAAAAGGCGACGTCGGGTCAGCCGGGTGCTTTGCAGAACTTCGTTGAAGTATTGGTCGAATTCGTCGATGGCAGCGTGAAAGACAGCTTCCATGGCCGTAGCCCGGTGATTGCACCGCTGGCACTGACCATCTTCGTCTGGGTGTTCCTGATGAACGCCGTCGACCTGGTACCGGTCGACTGGATTCCTCAGCTGGCCATCCTGATCACCGGCGACCACCACATCCCGTTCCGTGCCGTGTCGACTACCGACCCGAACGCGACGCTGGGCATGGCGCTCTCGGTTTTCGCACTGATCATTTTCTACAGCATCAAGGTCAAGGGCATCGGCGGCTTCATCGGCGAACTGACCCTGCACCCGTTCGGCAGCAAGAACGTTTTCGTTCAGGCCCTGCTGATCCCGGTGAACTTCCTGCTGGAATTCGTGACCCTGATCGCCAAGCCGATCTCTCTGGCTCTGCGTCTGTTCGGCAACATGTATGCCGGTGAGCTGGTGTTCATTCTGATCGCTGTGATGTTCGGCAGCGGCCTGCTCTGGCTGAGCGGCCTGGGCGTTGTTCTGCAGTGGGCGTGGGCTGTGTTCCACATCCTGATCATCACCCTGCAGGCGTTCATCTTCATGATGCTGACCATCGTCTACCTGTCGATGGCGCACGAAGAAAACCATTAAGGCCAGTCTCGACTAGTCTGATGTCCTTCCCGGTAATACGGGAAGGGGCTCTTCACAGGGCACCTGAAACGATTTGTTTTACCGCTTTAATCTAAAAAACCTAAACCATACGACGTAAAAGTCGGGAGGAAAGATGGAAACTGTAGTTGGTCTAACCGCTATCGCTGTTGCACTGTTGATCGGCCTGGGCGCACTGGGTACCGCAATTGGTTTCGGCCTGCTGGGCGGCAAGTTCCTGGAAGGCGCAGCGCGTCAGCCAGAAATGGTTCCAATGCTGCAAGTTAAAATGTTCATCGTTGCCGGTCTGCTCGACGCCGTAACCATGATCGGTGTTGGTATCGCTCTGTTCTTCACCTTTGCGAACCCGTTCGTTGGTCAGATCGCTGGCTAATTACCCGGATTCTTCCGAGTAATTTGATGTGATGGACAACGTAACTGCGAGGTGTTGGCGTGAACATTAATGCGACCCTGATTGGCCAGTCCGTTGCGTTCCTGATTTTTGTACTGTTCTGCATGAAGTTTGTATGGCCTCCGGTCATTACGGCACTGCACGAACGTCAAAAGAAGATCGCTGATGGCCTGGACGCTGCCAGCCGAGCAGCTCGCGACCTGGAGTTGGCCCAAGAAAAAGCGGGTCAGCAACTGCGCGAAGCGAAAGCTCAGGCAGCTGAAATCATCGAGCAAGCCAAGAAACGCGGTAACCAGATTGTCGAAGAGGCCGTTGAAAAGGCCCGTGTCGATGCTGACCGTGTGAAGGTTCAGGCTCAAGCCGAGATCGAACAGGAACTGAACAGTGTCAAAGACAAGCTGCGCGCCCAAGTGGGCATGCTGGCTGTCGGCGGCGCCGAGAAGATCCTGGGTGCCACAATCGATCAAAACGCGCACGCAGAGCTGGTTAACCAACTGGCTGCTGAAATCTAAGCGAGGGCGATCATGGCAGAACTGACCACGTTGGCCCGACCTTACGCTAAGGCGGCCTTCGAGCACGCTCAGGCCCACCAGCAACTGGCCAATTGGTCAGCCATGCTCGGCCTGGCTGCAGCGGTGTCACAAGACGACACCATGCAGCGCGTGCTCAAGGCCCCGCGACTGACGAGCGCAGAAAAGGCCGCCACGTTCATTGACGTGTGCGGCGACAAGTTTGATGTGAAGGCACAGAACTTCATCAACGTCGTTGCCGAAAACGACCGTCTCCTGCTTCTGCCGGAGATCGCCGCTCTTTTCGACCTGTACAAGGCTGAACAAGAGAAATCGGTAGACGTGGAAGTAACCAGTGCTTTTGCATTGAACCAAGAACAGCAAGACAAACTCGCCAAGGTTCTCAGTGCACGACTCAACCGGGAAGTGCGCCTGCAAGTTGCGGAGGATGCTGCCCTTATAGGTGGTGTCGTTATCCGCGCCGGCGACCTGGTTATCGATGGCTCGATTCGCGGCAAAATCGCGAAACTTGCCGAAGCATTGAAATCTTGAGTTTGAAGGGGCAGCAGAGCAATGCAGCAACTCAATCCTTCCGAAATAAGTGAAATTATCAAGGGCCGCATCGACAACCTCGATGTGACCTCCCAAGCCCGTAACGAAGGCACTGTCGTCAGCGTATCTGACGGCATCGTGCGGATTCACGGTCTGGCCGACGTCATGTACGGCGAGATGATCGAGTTTCCGGGCGGCGTCTACGGTATGGCCCTCAACCTGGAGCAAGACTCCGTAGGTGCCGTTGTTTTGGGTGCTTACCAGTCTCTGGCTGAAGGCATGAGCGCCAAGTGCACAGGCCGCATCCTCGAAGTTCCGGTGGGTAAGGAACTGCTGGGTCGCGTAGTCGACGCACTGGGTAACCCTGTTGACGGCAAAGGTCCACTGGGCAACACCGAGACCGACGCGGTCGAGAAAGTTGCTCCAGGCGTGATCTGGCGTAAGTCGGTAGACCAGCCTGTACAGACTGGCTACAAGGCTGTCGATGCCATGATCCCTGTCGGCCGTGGCCAGCGTGAGCTGATCATTGGTGACCGTCAGATCGGTAAAACCGCTCTGGCGATCGACGCGATCATCAACCAGAAAAACAGCGGCATTTTCTGCGTCTACGTTGCTATCGGTCAGAAACAATCGACCATCGCCAACGTGGTTCGCAAGCTGGAAGAAAACGGCGCCCTGGCCAACACGATCATCGTGGCTGCCAGTGCTTCGGAATCTCCTGCGCTGCAATTCCTGGCACCGTACTCCGGTTGCACCATGGGTGAATTCTTCCGCGACCGCGGTGAAGACGCGCTGATCGTTTATGACGATCTGTCCAAGCAAGCAGTGGCTTACCGCCAGATTTCCCTGCTGCTGCGCCGTCCACCAGGCCGTGAAGCTTACCCAGGCGACGTGTTCTATCTCCACTCCCGTCTGCTGGAGCGCGCATCCCGCGTTTCGGAAGAATACGTAGAGAAGTTCACCAACGGCGCAGTGACCGGCAAAACCGGTTCCCTGACCGCACTGCCGATCATCGAAACCCAGGCTGGCGACGTTTCCGCGTTCGTTCCGACCAACGTGATTTCCATCACCGACGGTCAGATCTTCCTGGAATCGGCCATGTTCAACTCGGGCATCCGCCCTGCAGTGAACGCCGGTGTTTCGGTATCCCGTGTGGGTGGTGCCGCTCAGACCAAGATCATCAAGAAGCTGTCCGGTGGTATCCGTACCGCTCTGGCTCAGTACCGTGAACTGGCGGCATTCGCCCAGTTCGCTTCTGACCTGGACGAAGCGACCCGTAAGCAACTTGAGCATGGTCAGCGCGTTACCGAGCTGATGAAGCAGAAGCAATACGCACCAATGTCGATCGCTGACATGGCGCTGTCGCTGTATGCCGCTGAGCGTGGGTTCCTGACTGACATTGAAATCGCCAAGATCGGCAGCTTCGAACAAGCGCTGATTGCTTTCTTCAACCGCGATCACGCCGATTTGATGGCCAAGATCAACGTTAAAGGTGACTTCAATGACGAAATCGACGCTGGCATGAAAGCCGGTATCGAGAAGTTCAAGGCCACCCAAACCTGGTAAGCCGCAGCGGGAGCCGCGAGGCTCCCGCTTGCTAACCTGATAGGTGTTACATGGCAGGCGCAAAAGAGATTCGCAGTAAGATTGCGAGCATCAAAAGCACGCAAAAGATTACCAGCGCCATGGAAAAAGTGGCGGTCAGTAAAATGCGCAAGGCACAAATGCGCATGGCTGCTAGCCGTCCTTATGCGGAGCGTATCCGCCAGGTAATTGGGCATCTGGCCAACGCCAACCCGGAATACCGCCACCCGTTCATGATCGACCGCGAAATCAAGCGTGTCGGTTATGTCGTAGTGAGCAGTGACCGTGGTTTGTGCGGTGGCTTGAACACCAACCTGTTCAAGGCCCTGGTCAAGGACATGGCGGTAAACCGCGAAAACGGCGTCGAGATTGATCTGTGTGTTGTTGGTAGCAAGGGTGCGGCCTTTTTCCGCAACTTCGGCGGTAACGTCGTTGCAGCTATCAGCCACCTGGGTGAAGAGCCGTCGATCAATGATCTGATCGGCAGCGTCAAGGTGATGCTGGATGCCTACCTGGACGGCCGTATTGATCGCCTGTCCGTGGTGTCCAACAAGTTCATCAACACCATGACGCAACAGCCTACCGTGGAGCAGTTGATTCCACTGGTGGCTACCCCGGATCAGGATCTCAAGCACCACTGGGACTATCTCTACGAACCGGATGCCAAAGAGCTGCTTGACGGCTTGATGGTCCGCTACGTTGAGTCGCAGGTCTACCAGGCGGTGGTCGAGAACAACGCGGCTGAACAAGCTGCGCGGATGATCGCGATGAAGAACGCTACCGACAACGCCGGTGATTTGATCAGCGATTTGCAGCTGATCTACAACAAGGCGCGTCAGGCTGCGATCACCCAAGAGATCTCGGAAATCGTCGGCGGCGCTGCCGCGGTTTAACGGTTCAAATATTCAGAGGATCCAGCTATGAGTAGCGGACGTATCGTTCAAATCATCGGCGCCGTTATCGACGTGGAATTTCCACGCGACAGCGTACCGAGCATCTACAACGCGCTGACAGTTCAAAGCGCGGCCGGAACCACTCTGGAAGTTCAGCAGCAGCTGGGCGACGGCGTGGTTCGTACCATTGCGATGGGTTCCACCGAGGGCTTGAAGCGCGGTCTGGAAGTTACCGACTCTGGCGCAGCCATTTCCGTACCGGTCGGTAAAGCGACCCTGGGCCGGATCATGGACGTGCTCGGTAACCCGATCGACGAAGCTGGCCCGATCGACACCGAAGAGCGTTGGGGCATTCACCGTCCAGCGCCTTCGTTCGCTGAACAGGCAGGCGGCAACGACCTGCTGGAAACCGGCATCAAGGTCATCGACCTGGTTTGCCCGTTTGCCAAAGGCGGTAAAGTCGGTCTGTTCGGTGGTGCCGGTGTAGGCAAAACCGTAAACATGATGGAACTGATCCGTAACATCGCCATCGAGCACAGCGGTTATTCCGTGTTCGCCGGTGTGGGTGAGCGTACTCGTGAGGGTAACGACTTCTACCACGAGATGAAGGACTCCAACGTTCTGGACAAAGTGGCACTGGTTTACGGTCAGATGAACGAGCCGCCGGGTAACCGTCTGCGCGTAGCACTGACTGGCCTGACCATGGCCGAGAAGTTCCGTGACGAAGGTAACGACGTTCTGCTGTTCGTCGACAACATCTATCGTTACACCCTGGCCGGTACTGAAGTATCCGCACTGCTGGGCCGTATGCCTTCGGCAGTAGGTTACCAGCCGACTCTGGCTGAAGAGATGGGCGTTCTGCAAGAACGTATCACTTCGACCAAGGAAGGTTCGATCACTTCGATCCAAGCGGTATACGTACCTGCGGATGACTTGACCGACCCGTCGCCAGCGACCACCTTTGCCCACTTGGACGCCACCGTCGTTCTGTCCCGTGACATCGCATCCCTGGGTATCTACCCAGCGGTAGATCCACTGGATTCGACTTCGCGCCAGCTGGACCCGAACGTAATCGGTCAGGAACACTACGACACCGCTCGCGGCGTTCAGTATGTTCTGCAACGTTACAAAGAGCTGAAAGACATCATCGCGATCCTGGGTATGGACGAGCTGTCGGAAGCCGACAAACAGTTGGTTAACCGTGCTCGTAAGATCCAGCGCTTCTTGTCGCAGCCGTTCTTCGTGGCTGAAGTCTTCACCGGTGCTTCGGGTAAATACGTTTCCCTGAAAGACACCATTGCTGGCTTCAAAGGCATCCTCAACGGTGACTACGACCACCTGCCAGAACAAGCGTTCTACATGGTTGGCGGCATCGAAGAAGCGATCGAAAAAGCCAAGAAACTGTAATCCCGGCGCCCGGCAACGGGCGCTAATTTAGGTTGAGGCAATCAGATGGCTATGACAGTCCATTGCGATATCGTCAGCGCGGAAGGGGAAATCTTTTCCGGCCTGGTCGAGATGGTGATTGCGCACGGTGCACTGGGTGATCTTGGTATCGCTCTGGGTCACGCGCCGCTGATCACTAATCTCAAGCCGGGTCCAATCCGCCTGATCAAGCAAGGCGGGGAAGCCGAGGTGTTTTACATCTCCGGTGGTTTCCTCGAGGTTCAGCCGAACATGGTCAAGGTGCTTGCCGACACTGTGCAACGTGCTGCCGACCTGGATGAAGCTCAGGCTCAAGCAGCTCTCAAGGCTGCCGAGAATGCCCTGAACGAAAAAGGCGCGGACTTCGACTACGGCGCCGCTGCCACACGTCTGGCCGAGGCTGCAGCTCAGCTGCGCACCGTCCAGCAGATCCGCAAGAAGTTTGGCGGTTAATCCGTCAGCCACTTGTTGTGTGATTGATAAAAAAGGGTAGCCTCGGCTACCCTTTTTTCTTTTCCGATTTTTACAACCCGGTCGCAGTTGCTGACCACCCAGGATTGGTAGCCAGTCATGTCTCTCGAAATTGTTATCCTCGCGGCCGGTCAAGGCACTCGTATGCGTTCGGCGTTGCCGAAGGTCTTGCACCCGATTGCCGGAAATTCCATGTTGGGCCATGTTATCCACAGTGCCCGGCAACTTGATCCACAACGCATCCATGTTGTCATCGGCCACGGTGCAGACGCTGTGCGTGAACGTCTGGCCGCTGATGATCTGAATTTCGTGCTGCAGGACAAGCAACTGGGCACCGGCCATGCGACCGCCCAGGCAGTGCCGTTCATTACTGCCGACACCGTGTTGATTCTTTACGGTGATGTTCCGCTGATTGAAGTCGAGACCTTGCAACGCCTGCTTAAGCACGTCGTTCCAGGCCAGATGGGTTTACTGACCGTCGAGCTGGACGATCCGACGGGCTATGGCCGCATCGTGCGCGACGCCGATGGCAAAGTCGCCGCCATCGTCGAGCACAAAGATGCCAGTGAAGCCCAACGTGCAATCACTGAAGGCAACACCGGCATACTCGCCGTGCCAGCCAATCGTCTGGCCGACTGGATGAGCCGCCTGTCGAACAACAACGCGCAGGGCGAGTACTACCTGACAGATGTGATCGAAATGGCGGTCAACGACGGTCTGGTGGTGGCCACTGAACAGCCGCACGATCCGATGGAAGTGCAGGGCGCCAACGACCGCAAGCAACTGTCCGAACTGGAGCGTCATTACCAGTTGCGTGCCGGTCGCCGCTTGATGGCGCAGGGCGTTACCCTGCGTGACCCCGCACGTTTTGATGTGCGCGGCGAGGTGACCGTCGGTCGCGACGTACTGATCGATATCAACGTGATTCTCGAAGGCAACGTCGTTATTGAAGATGACGTGGTGATTGGCCCTAACTGCGTGATCAAGGACAGTACGCTGCGCAAAGGCGTGGTCGTCAAAGCCAACAGTCACATCGAAGGCGCGGTTCTCGGTGAAGGCAGCGATGCCGGCCCATTCGCTCGCTTGCGTCCAGGCACTGTGCTGGAGGCCCGCGCCCATGTGGGTAATTTCGTCGAACTGAAAAATGCCCACATGGGTGAGGGCGCCAAGGCTGGACATCTGACCTACCTGGGCGACGCCCAAATCGGTGCGCGCACCAACATCGGTGCCGGCACGATCACCTGTAACTACGATGGTGCCAACAAGTGGAAAACCGTGTTGGGCGAAGATGTGTTCATTGGTTCGAACAACTCATTGGTCGCACCTGTGGATATCTCCAGCGGTGCAACCACAGCGGCAGGTTCGACCATTACTCAAAATGTGGATAACGCGCAGTTGGCTGTTGGCCGTGCGCGGCAGAAGAACATCGATGGCTGGAAGCGGCCGGAGAAGATCAGGAAAAGCTGAGTTATCCACAATCTTGTTCAATGTGGGAGCGGGCTTGCTCGCGAACGCGGTGCATCAGGCACACAATCAGTGACTGATACGCCGCATTCGCGAGCAAGCCCGCTCCCACTTTAGTTTGTGTCGTTCTCAAAAAAGTCGGTCTGCCGCTTGACGACCTTTAAGCAATAGGTTTTGATTGGTTCCGTTATCTTTCGAAACGAAACTTAAAATCACCATGTCGAAACGCAACACGCCCCAACGCCGCCACAACATACTGGCCTTGCTCAACGAGCAGGGCGAAGTGAGTGTGGATGAACTGGCCAAGCGCTTCGAAACTTCTGAAGTTACGATTCGCAAGGATCTCGCCGCGCTGGAAAGTCACGGTCTGTTGCTGCGTCGGTACGGTGGGGCGATCACCATGCCCCAAGAACTGGTCGCGGAAACTGCCCAAAGCGTTTCCAAATACAAGCAGGCGATTGCGCGTGCAGCGGTAAAACGAATTCGTGAACACGCACGCATCATCATCGACAGTGGCAGCACCACCGCCGCTATGATTCCCGAACTTGGCCAGCAGCCGGGTCTGGTGGTGATGACCAACTCGCTGCACGTCGCCAGCGCCCTGAGCGAACTCGAACACGAGCCCGTGCTGCTGATGACCGGCGGCACTTGGGATCCGCATTCGGAATCCTTTCAGGGCCAGGTGGCGGAGCAGGTACTACGCTCTTACGACTTCGATCAGTTGTTCATTGGTGCCGACGGCATCGACCTGGTGCGCGGCACCACCACGTTCAATGAGCTGCTGGGTTTGAGCCGGGTGATGGCTGAAGTCGCGCGCGAAGTGATCGTGATGGTCGAGGCCGACAAGATCGGCCGCAAGATTCCCAACCTGGAGCTGCCATGGAGCAGCATCCATACCCTCATTACCGATGATCGCCTGCCTCATGAGGCCCGCGATCAGATTCAGGCCCGCGGCATCACGTTGATTTGCGCGGCTGTCAGTCAGGAGAAATAAGCATGTGTGGAATTGTCGGCGCAGTGGCTGAACGTAATATCACTGCCATCCTGCTCGAAGGCCTCAAGCGCCTCGAATACCGTGGCTATGACAGCGCAGGTGTAGCGGTCTACACCAACGACGAAACCCTGGAGCGCATGCGCCGCCCGGGCAAAGTCAGCGAACTCGAAACCGCGTTGGCCGAGCATCCACTGATCGGCCGTCTCGGAATTGCCCACACCCGTTGGGCAACCCACGGCGCACCGTGTGAACGCAACGCCCACCCGCATTTCTCCGGTGACATTGCGGTGGTGCACAACGGCATCATCGAAAACCACGAAGCTCTGCGTGAACAACTGAAAGCGCTGGGTTACGTGTTTACTTCGGACACCGACACTGAAGTCATTGCCCACCTGCTCAGCGAAAAGCTCAAGGAGCAACCTGACCTGACCGTGGCCCTCAAAGCCACTGTTAAAGAACTGCACGGTGCTTACGGTCTGGCAGTGATCAATGCCAAGCAACCGGATTGTCTGGTCGCCGCCCGCAGCGGCAGCCCACTGGTGATCGGTCTGGGTCTGGGCGAGAACTTCCTCGCTTCCGATCAATTGGCGTTGCGCCAGGTCACAGACCGCTTCATGTATCTGGAAGAGGGCGATATCGCCGAGATTCGCCGGGATAACGTGCAGATCTGGGACGTGAACGGCAACGCCGTCGAGCGCCAGACCGTGCAGTACAGCGACGGTGCCGAAGCGGCGGACAAGGGTGAGTTCCGTCACTACATGCTCAAGGAAATCCACGAGCAGCCGGCCGTTGTTCAGCGCACCCTTGAAGGTCGTCTGAGCAATGATCAAGTGCTGGTACAGGCATTCGGCCCGCAAGCGGCCGAACTGTTCGCCAAAGTACGCAATGTACAGATCGTGGCCTGCGGCACCAGTTACCACGCTGGTATGGTTGCGCGTTACTGGCTCGAAGAACTGGCTGGCATCCCTTGCCAGGTCGAAGTCGCCAGCGAGTTCCGCTACCGCAAAGTAGTGGTGCAGCCAGATACCTTGTTTGTCACGATCTCGCAGTCCGGCGAAACCGCCGACACCCTGGCCGCGCTGCGCAACGCCAAAGAACTGGGCTTTCTCGCCAGCCTGGCGATATGCAACGTCGGCATCAGTTCGCTGGTACGCGAATCCGACCTGACCCTGCTGACCCAGGCCGGGCGCGAAATCGGTGTCGCCTCGACCAAAGCCTTCACCACGCAACTGGTCGGCCTATTGCTGCTGACCCTTTCGCTGGGCCAAGTGCGCGGCACGCTGGCCAAAGGCATTGAAGCCACGCTGGTGGAAGAATTGCGTCGCCTGCCAACCCGTCTGGGCGAAGCCCTGGCGATGGACAGCACGGTCGAGAAAGTCGCCGAACTGTTCGCCGAGAAGAACCACACCCTGTTCCTCGGTCGCGGTGCGCAATTCCCGGTAGCGATGGAAGGCGCCTTGAAACTCAAGGAGATTTCCTACATCCACGCCGAAGCCTATCCAGCCGGAGAGCTGAAACACGGCCCGCTCGCGCTGGTGGACAACGACATGCCGGTGGTCACCGTAGCGCCGAACAACGAACTGCTGGAGAAGCTTAAGTCCAACCTGCAGGAAGTGCGTGCGCGTGGCGGCGAACTCGTCGTGTTCGCCGACGAAAAAGCCGGGATGACCAACGGCGAAGGCACCCATGTGGTTCAGATGCCGCACATCCACGACATCCTGTCGCCAATCCTCTACACCATTCCGCTACAACTGCTGTCGTACTACGTTGCTGTGCTCAAGGGCACGGACGTGGATCAGCCGCGTAACCTGGCGAAGTCGGTAACGGTGGAATAAGTTATCCACAGCTGAGTTCGACCCATGGTTTTTAACAATAAAGATTGACACAAAACAATAAAGTTTGACACTGGCGAACATAGATTGACACAAGGCTCAAACCCCCGTATCTACGGGGGTTTTCCTTTCCAGGCTTTCCCTTTGGTCTGGAATCATCGCTTCAACTTTCAGCGGGTGTAGTCTAGAAAACGTTTTGTATACGGCCGCTTTGCCGGTCGTGTCCTTCTACGACTTTTTCTCGGCGCGAGGTGAAGCGGTCCGCATCGACTGAGGAGGCGTGGGTTGCGAGGTCGTAAGTTTGCATCACAGCAGGACATTGAACGGCACATTGCAAATGGATTTGGCGAAGGCGCCGGGGCAAGCTACGTGCCTTGGCTGCGGGTACAAGATGTCCCGTCGATAGGTCGTTCGCACAAGATTCAAGGCGTGAAGATCGAGAGGATTCATCACCTCCTGTCAGATCTCGAGCGTTCGTACTTCCTTGTGTGTGAATTTTCTGAAGACGTCGTGGATATACGGGAGCAATACCCTTTACTACCCACAGAGCGTGCGCAAGCGATAGCGTCGGCGATCGATGTACGCTATCCAAGATACCCTAGAACAACACTGCCTTATGTGATGACAACAGACTTCCTGTTAACTGTTAAGGACCCGAGCGGAAACTTCAAATCGGTAGCTAGGACGGTGAAGTATCGTTCCGATTTAATTGGCAATGGAAGTAAAAGAACGCTTGAAAAACTTGAAATTGAAAAGCGTTTTTGGGAAAGCCAAGGTGTTGATTGGAAAATCGTAACAGACGAGTTTTTTACACGAGATTTGATTAAAAATCTTGGACTAATCAGGAGGTACTCGAAGCTCTCTCGTGATTTAATGAAAGCGCCGTTGCATTCGAGTTTTATCGAGTGCCTTGTAAACAGCCGGGAATATTCGTGGACCTTGGCCACCTGTCTAAGACAAATAGCATCACTTCTGTCCATTTCCTATATAGACGCTCAAGCAATTTTCTTTCATCTGGTTTGGAACAAGATACTGAAAATCGATTTGGTTAACACTCCTCTCCACCTTACTGGTCTAGTTCCTGGCTTCGAAGTTTCACCGGGCCCTGTCCAAGTATCGTTGAAGGAGAAATTATCATGACTGTTCTCGTTAATGACGTTTTCGAGCCTGTAACCGATCTGTCGGTCATTGCTACGATAGCCAGGCTCCTTTACCAGGATGAAACGCATGACTTAGCAGTTTTGATGGATCTAGCTGACCCACCCCGGCAGCCGTACGCGGTTGGTCTGGATGAGCTGCGTCGCTCGATAGCGTCTGGTCACACCAAACCAGCAGCCATCACCACGCCCGAGTTTATGCTTGTGCTTGAGGAACAGTTGGATGAGAGAGCCAAGCAAGGCCGGGACGAAAAGTGGGCCGTCATCGCCCCTCTATTAGATCCTGAATACCCGGGACAAATATTTGTACGAGGTGAGTTAGGCCGGCTTGTTAGCAGACGGGCGTCAGAGCTCGGAATCCAGCGGAAAACGATCTATCGGCTTCTTTACCGATATTGGTTTTATGGTCAAGTTCGCAACTCATTGCTTAATAATTATACGGCGGTAGGTGTTGCCGATAGAAAATATGATCCGAGCAGGCCACCAGGGCGAAAGCCTAAATTTCAAGGCGTTCTTACTTCGCCTTCCAAGATGCTCAGTGCAGTTGATAAACGATGCATCCGTGTTGGATATGCTCTTTATGTAAGAGATAAGAAATCATCTATTTCGAGCGCATATGACGAAATGTTGAGACGATTCTACTCTGTTCGAGACATCTCTAAAAACAGTGAAGAAGAGCTTCGTTTGTTGCCTGGTTCAGAACTCCCCAGCTTGAGGCAGTTCCAATATTGGGGACAGATTTTTTTCGACGAGATTGAAACCGAGCGTGGCCGTAAAGGGTTGAGGAGGTGGTTAAAGGATTGCCGTCCGCTTTCAGGTACCGTTCGAGATTGGCTGCGTGGACCCTGTCATCAGTTCGAAATCGACGCAACGATTGCCGATATTTATTTGGTCAACAGCTACTCTAGACGGATGCTCATTGGTCGGCCCGTTGTTTATATCGTAGTGGATAGTTTCTCCGGAATAATTGCTGGTCTCTATGTAGGATTGGAGGGCCCTAGTTGGAATGGGGCGAGACAAGCGCTGTTCAACGCGTTTACCTCCAAAGTCGAGTTCTGCGCTCAGAACGGCGTTGACATCAATGCAGATGATTGGAATTGTCACCACCTGCCCCACCAGATTTACGCCGACCGGGGAGAGATGCTGTCACTCGCAGCAGAGGGGTTATCCTCAGGGTTGGGAATTGAGATGGGCACTGCCCCACCTTATCGGCCTGATTGGAAGCCTATGGTAGAAAGTCGGTTTGGCATTTTGAATGATTTGACGGGTATCAGGTGGCTACCTGGCGGGGTAGCTGCGCGGGACAAAGAGCGCGGCGAGCGAGATTACCGGCTCGATGCCACGCTGAACCTCAAAGAGTTCACCCAAATCCTCATCAATTGCGTGCTCCACTATAACCGTCACCATCGACAGCCTGACCGACTGACTCAAGCGATGATGAATGACGGCGTAGAACCTACGCCTAACGGTATATGGAATTGGGCCTGCGACAACGACCTGATCGAATCCAACAAACGTCCCGACGAGCTGGTTTATCTCCACCTTTTACCGCGTGAGCGCGCGACCGTTCAAAAGGGCGGAGTGATGTTTCGCGGCATGCACTACGTGTGTGATATGGCCATAGAGAAAGATTGGTTTGCCAAGGCTCGCAAAGGGGGCGTTTGGTCAATAGAGTGTTGGTTCGATCCGAACTCTGCGGCACACATTTGGATTCAAGGAGAGGCCAAGCAGTTTATCCGTTGTGATCTTCGACGATCGGATGCCGGTTACGCGAATTATCGCTCGGACGAGATTTTTGATCTGCTCGAAGCCTATCGCCAAAAACCGCCTACTCGCCGTCGAGCTGAGCTGGAAAGCCGTGTGCAGCTTAGCGATCAGGTCCACCAGATCATCAGTCACGCGCTCGCAGAACGAAAACAGGAACCTGCTCCGCCTACTAAGGCAGAGGCCACTGGAAACATCCGCGAGAACCGCGCAGAAGAACGTCTCCGCGAGCGTGAAAATGCGGTTGTTCCTGAAGGCGTCAGGGTGGAGCCAGCTTCACTTCAATCTGAAACGACACAGAAAGCGCATGATTCATATGCCGGTGAGCGCACCGCTCAGGTTATCGATTTGCTCAAAAGAATTCGGCCAGGACAGGCAAAATGAAAGGTGCACAGACGTTTGCCAATTACGTCAGACAGGACATTAGTGAGTATGCGGGTAACCCGCTTATCGAAGCTTTGCCTCCGATATTGTCGGAGGCGGCGGCTGTTGAACTGATTTCGAACTTTCCTCAGCCGGTGGATCCGAAAGAGCTGACGCTCGAAGGAGCCACTCGAATTCACTGTATCGACAGGCTGAGAACCGTCGTACAGCCGTTCTTGCTACATCTGGAACTGGAGGCCCTGTTCTCACTGCTCATCCGTCGAGGGTATGTCGGGCGTAACCCGATGTCGCCCGCTACCGTCCGGCATTTGCATTCTTTATCGGGAGCTCAGCGTTACCACGATGCGTTCAAGTCCACTGCAGAAACGTTTACGGTCGTCGGCCTGAGCGGCATTGGCAAGTCAACGGCACTCCACGCCATCTTGAGCCTTTATCCACAGACAATCCGTCATGAGCGCTATGAGGGAAAGCAGTTTGTTCATACCCAAATCACATGGCTGAAGCTTGACTGCCCTCGGGATGGATCGCTGGCTGGATTTTGCCAGCAGTTTTTTTATGCGGTTGGAGACGCTCTAGGAGACAAGGACTACCACAAGCGCTACCGGCATCGAAACATCAATGATGCGCTGCAACAGATGGAGCAGGTGGCCAGCACGTTTTTCATCGGCGCCTTGTTGATCGACGAGCTGCAAAACCTCCACCTGGCGAAAACCGGTGGTAAGGAGAGCATGCTGAATTTTTTCCTGCACTTGGTAAACAACATCGGTATCCCGGTGGTTTTCAGTGGCACGAACTCGACGATTAGCCTGTTCTCAGAAGCCATGCGGACTGCCCGCCGAGTTTGTGGTGCTGGTACGCTCGAATTCAAACGATTCGAAAAGGATGATGAGGAGTGGCGGTTGTTGGTCGAAAATCTCTGGAGCTATCAGTGGTGCAAACAGACGGCTGAGCTGACCGACGAGATTTTTGACACGCTGTATGAGCACACTCAAGGCGTCACGGATTTCCTGGTCAAGCTGCTGGTATTGAGTCAGCGTTATGCGGTCCAGAGTGGCTCGGAGTGTTTGACTGCCGAGATCCTGGTGAAGGTAAGCAACTCAAAAATGCAGATTCTAAAGCCAGCCCTTTCAGCTCTGCGTAGCCGTGATCCGAAGCGGATGCGACAGTTTGACGATTTGCTGCCGATTGAGGATCAGCTGAGCGAAATGATGGTTTTCGATGGATTGGCACGAGAGGATCGCCTCACCTTGCTTCGAAGCGTTGTATCCCGTGAGAAGCCGGTAGACCCATCTCCGACCATTTTTGCGAAAGATCACCCATCGCCGATTGCTACTGCTGTGGAAAACTCAGAGGCTAAAGCGCTTAGCGAACATGACGCTCCCCTCGACGCTCTGCGCGCTGCGGGCTGGCTCAACGAGGACCTGTTTGAGTTCTCACCGATGTATCACAAAGCGTGAGTCGGAGGGGGGGTGAAGTGCAACTTAAACTCCATTTCTTCCCCGCCGCGTTTCCCGACGAGACGCTGCACAGCGTGATTTCTCGTTATGCCCGTCTTTGCGGTGTTCGTAATTGCCAAGCAGCATTTGCCGGACTGAAATCGGCGGCAGCTTTTTCGCAAAATGTGGCATTCCCGAGTCATTTAGGGGATTTTGTCGATGCGCTACCCAGCGGTACTGAGCTATCGGTAGCCGAGGTCCTCATGCGCCACACATTATTACCCTACTATGCGCCGTTTTTGAGGATGAGCCAGGTCGAACACGCTCGGACGCTGATGACCGCTGATGGGAAAGGCTTGATGTTGAAGCTGGGCGTCAACGCGAGCCGTATTGGATTCGCCTCCCGAGTGCGGTTATGCCCAGAATGTATCGCACAAGATCAGGCTCAACGGGGAGTCGCTTACTGGCACAGGGTCCACATGCTTCCAGGCGTGCTGGTATGTCCGCATCACGGTACGTCACTCAGGATCCTTGATCCTCGCTGGTCCAGCCGCAGCTCTCGACAACTCAATCTGCCCAATGATGAGAATGTGCAAGCACACACAGTACTTCTCGACACCCCGTTGCGGTGCATGCCACCGCTTCACGAAATAGCGTTGCGCTCACTTCAGGTCCTCGAGTCTGACGTCACTGCTTTGTCGGCGGAGGCGGTGCGCTTCACGCTTTTACACAGGGCAACGCAGCTCAACCTTGCTTCTGATAACCATCGCTTGCACCTGCACATGCTGGCGCAGCACATGGCCGATTTTTTTGCTGCACTCCCGCGAGAATGGGAGTTTTCTATACTCGGAGATGTTCGTGCAGGTACACCCGCCTCATGGGTCACGAAGCTGCTTCGTACGCCTATAACCTCTCACCATCCGCTCAAATACATTTTATTGGCCGGTGCTCTGGGCGTTGAAATGGTGAGCTTGCTTCATGGTCAATGCCCAGTGAAAGAGGCGGTGGCATGTGATCCGAAAGCTCACATTCGGCTTCACGCGCGCCTTTCTCCGGTGATGCCTGGTGAAGGCCTGGACTGTTCGTCAGCCGCTGTGTGGCAACATGCTCTTGAAGGAGCTGATGCCAAAAAGATCGCTGCCGTTCTAGGCGTTTCATCAGCGTATGTCTATCGTCACATCAGAAATGTACCCGGCGGGCAAGATGCTTGGAGGGAGGCACGATTTCACACTGAGCTATGCGCAAGACGCGCGGCTTTCGAGGCTGATTATCGATTTTACAAAGCACATGCATGCAGGGGGTATGCGTGGCTGTATCGCCACGATAAGCAGTGGCTTTCGGAGTCAACTGCAAACCCAAGCCCCCATCGTACGCCTCGTCTAAATAGCACCGAAATGTTCGCTGCCCTCGATGCGAGACTGGCCGGCGAAGTCCGTCAGTGTGCCGACGCGCTTTATGCTCTTGCGGGTAAGCCTGTCCGCATTTCGCGTACCAGGATAGGTCGGGAGCTTCATGTTCTTTCTCGCTTCGAAAAGCAGCTTTGCAAGCTTCCTCTGTGTGCAGCAATGCTCGAAAAAGTATGTGAACCAATCGAAGGCTTTCACGATAGGCGTCTGCGATGGGCTAGACGCCAATTGCTCTCAGAGGGCAAGGCTGTATCACGTTCTTCGCTCTACAGGGTCGCGAGCATTCGACCCATGCTGTAATCCAGCTGGGCATTCTCCCTCCATCTAAAAAGTTCTAAATCAATTCACCATAAACCCATTATTTTTCTGTTAATGAAAAAATTCCCCTCCAGAATAGGTCCGGCATACGCTGGATCATCACGATCAGCATGTAAACGTACTAACCCGCGATCAACGGAAATAGTTTTGCAACCGGCATGGGCTGACCTACGCGGGTTTATCGATACGTGTTTTGTATTCGAGGAATACGGGCGCGGCAGGATTTAGATGAATTCACTACGATTCAAAGTTGAGCGGCTTGTCATTTCAAATCCAGACCGGATGCAGAATTTTAGGGGTTGCATATATACTGCCCCCGGATGCACATTCTCTTCGAGCCCTACCTTTAATCGGTAAATGATGTCTGATCTATTATTTTTCCCCGTTTCGATGCCGGATGAAATGCTTTACTCTCGTGTCACCCGATATCACTATCTGTCAGGTAACAGAACCGCGACGGAAACCTATCGCGATTTGTTCGCATCGAAACCCTTTTGCATCGGTGGCATCGTACCCAAGCAGATCGAGAGGCTCGCGCACAGGCTGCCGGGGCAATCGGAGAGCAATCTCGCAGAGTTGATCAGAAGCAATACTACTTTTCCTGCTTACCGACCGTTTCTTGGGGTTAAGCAGGGGCCAGAGAACGACGTAGGGCCACTGGGTTATGACGGGGTGGTACGGGTGCCCCGCAGAGAAGAGTCCACCCATGGCAAGGCTAAGCTTTGTCCTACCTGCGTTCAGGAAGATTTGATTGAGCGGGGTTCTGCCTACTGGCATCGATCTCACCAGATACCCGGTGTTGCCGTCTGTTGGCGTCATGGCGACGCATTGATCCATGCCTGCCCCGAGTGCTCTCGCCCGTTCTACCGTAAATTGAAGCTGCTTCCCAATCTGACTGAGCCATGCGCATGCGGCTGGAGCCCGTTAAACAGCGCAGCAATACACAAGGGGTCAAAGATGGAACAGAAAGTCGCTCTGTTCGCACACGATATCCTGCAACGCAATATCCCTCCGATAGGCAGTACGGTATTAAGTTCGTGCTACGTCCGCCAATGCAAGAAACGCGGATTCATTTTCGGAAAAAATGCGGGTATCGCAAAACTATTCGACAGCATCCAAAGCGCTTACGGCGATGAGCTTTTGGCGCAGATTGATCCAGCCTACAACACCGGAAAGCATGAGCAATGGATCCGGCTCAAATCAGATAAAGGTCAGCTAAATATGCCGCTCGCGCGGCATTTGATCATTGCTCTTCATTTGTTTTCCAGTGCAGATGGCTTTGAAGAGGCTCTGAAGAATGAGTCTATTCTGCTGAGTGCCGCTGTTTCTCCGCGAGCGCCCAAAGTCGAAGAATCGCGTCTTAGTCAAAAAACTAGATATCGCCAAAAAATCGAGTTGCTTTTAGCGCTACGTACCGATGCCAATATCGAGTACCTCTGGAAGAAGGCGTACAAACCTACGCAATGGATTCTAGAAAATGATAACGCATGGTTAATGGCAAAACTCCATGCCCCTAAAAAAGCTACAGTTAAGGTCGAAAAGTCCGTCGACTCAAGAGACGACGCCTATGCAGCCCTTATCGAAGCGGGCGTAGATGAGCTGTATAAAGTTACGAAAGATCCGAAGAGAGTGAACATTCGGAATTTGCAATCGCTGCTCCCAGGTTCGTTACCTCATGAGCTGGATCTACGCAAGCAGAGGTTCCCTCTTACTTATCAACAGATCAAGATTCATCAGGAGTCAGTATGGCATTTTCGTCTAAGAACTTTGGTGTGGACTGTCTCTGAACTCATCAGGATGAAGCTCCCCGTGAATTACTCGACGGTAAGATTGACCTCAGCGGTATCAAGCAAGGTTTTCCTGGTTTTTTGCAGTTTCTTCGAGTGGGATCTGGAAAGCCTGGCAAGAACCGGGGTCGACGCGGAGGCCCTGCTCAGGTCTACCGGCGTATCGAGGAATTGGGAGGGACCACCGGTTCAAATAAGCTTTTGAGGGCATCTTTGTTCCGTCAGCGTCTGCCAACCTTTGGTGTTAACAAAAATCCCATCTGGCTTGAAAGCGTAAATGCGGGGTAGCGTCCACCTTTCACATTAGTAACCTTCGCGGCAGCTTTCTGAAAGCTTTCACTTGTTACTCTTTAACTCAGTAAATTGAGCTTTAGGAGAAAATCATGAAAGCAATGACAGCAGTGAAAGCGTTTTGCGCCGCTTCGATTTTGACCTTATCTTCATTAGCCATGGCTGAAGGTGGCGGTGACCGCGTGTATGGTCGAATGATGCAAGAGAACCAACAAGCAATGGAGCAATATGCCTCAAGGAACGGCAAGACTCCTCCTGAAGTTGTTCATTATGAATATGGTATGAACCTCGATATCCACAAGGTCGTCAGTGTCACGCAAGCCAATAAAACCTGTGGGGTTGCCCCTTCGCGCATGACCTATGAAGACTCTACGGGCAAGCTTAACACCGTGGAATATAAGGTCATGGCCGACAACTGCCCCCATGGAAGCTAGACAATGAAATTATTTAAGAACTGCATAATTCTCCTTTGTCCGAAACTAGCTTACTGCTCGCTGACGTAGAAGTAATTTTCAGGAAAGCCTGAAGTTATCCATTTTATGAAATCATTCCGTCAGTCGAAGGGTTTCTAACGTGCAGTAAACAATTGCTCGACCACCTGATACATCCCGCCTCCTTGTTTTTCCTTTGGTTTGGGAGGTGGTTTAGGCGCCCTAGTGGCGCCTTTTTTACGTTCGAAATGAGCTATGTCCTCTGCACGGCCATGACCTTCACCATGCAGGAGTGAGATTAGAAGATCAGTTTTCGGGGTATTCAGCAACGACGTGGTCTGTGCCTGCCTTTGACAAGCCGATTACGTTATACGCGTCATGTTTCCCGTCCACTTCCATTCCTGGGGAGCCGGCCGGCATGCCTGGAACGGCAATCCCGAGCAGGTCATCACGTTTGCTCATCGCAATGATTTGCTCGGCGGGCACGTGACCTTCAACAAACTTTCCGTTGATGGTTGCTGTGTGACAGGACGAGAGCTCAGGAGAAATCCCGAGACCGCGCTTGATCGCGCTCATGTTGGTTTCCACGTGATCAACGACGGTAAAGCCGCTGGCTTCAAGGTGCTGGACCCATTTCTTGCAGCATCCGCAATTAGCGTCGCGATGTACATCGATCGTCAATGGCTCTGCTGCGTGACTGGCTGAACTGATGAACAGAGCCACGAGAGCAGCGAGACGAAGTGCCCGTCTGCGACGAAGAGAATTATTTCGCATGGGTATGTTCCTTCCCATCAGTATGTGTATGTGATTTGGGCTGTACGGTTGGAGTCGGGGCCGCGTCATCTGAAGCTTCCCTACCCTTATGATCGGCGTGGTCCGCAGGCTCCTTTGCAGACGGCGCTGCGGAGGGGCCATGGGCATGTGCCGTGTTTTTCTCGTCATCATTAGCGCGGACTTCCTCCCTTTGGTTGGCAGCACCTGCGCCACTTTGCCCCTGGGTCGTTCCATGTTGACCCTCATGGTTGTGCATCACGCTTTCGCCACCACCGTGTTGATGGCCACCGCTACTCGTGATCAGGGCTTTGTATTGCTCTGTATCAAGTGACGGAAGCTGCTGGAGAAATGCGACCATCCCCTATATGTACGGATCGGCCATGCTTTTGCCCCACGCGGGCATGCCGGTGGATTTGATGCCGTGCTTGATGATCCAAAAAGCTGCGGCTGGGTGCCCATCGACGCCCAGTTTTGAAAGGTTCGGAGGTGCGGGGTAAAGGCTGTTACTCAGTTCGGTGCCTGTAAGGCCCGGAGCCAAATGGCAACCGACACACATCGAGTTGTAGTTGCCAGCACCTTCACGGATGAGGGCTTCTTGGCTCAGGTCGGGGACCTGAATGTCGCGCGAGCGCACTTCGATCGAGCGATCCCGAGCAATAGAAAGTAGCGCGTAGACAGGGGCAGAGTGGGGATCATCCGCCCCGACATTGATCACGCCGAAATATACCACGCCGGCAGCCGCTGCTACGGTGGCCAGACCAGCAGCTATCAGTGCCTTCAGTGTAATCTTCATGCCCGGTTCTCAGAACCACATCCGGATACCGGCGACAAAGCGTGCCTCGCTGGCATCTTCACCTTCCTCACGTGCAAAGTCTGCCGTATTGCCATAGGAACGGCTCCAACTCACCCCGATATAAGGGGCAAATTGGCGGACAATCTCATAACGCAATCGGAGCCCCACTTCGGTGTTGGCTAATCCGGACCCGATGCCGCGCTGAGGGTCATTCTTCCCATAAAAATTGACCTCGGCCGTCGGCTGCAAGATCAATCGATTCGTCAGCAGAATGTCGTAATCGCCTTCCAGTCGAGCAGCCGATTGACCGTTCTCACCGATGTAGGCAGTCGCTTCGGCCTCGAAGTTGTAGAGGGCCATGCCCTGAATGCCGAGTGCGGCCCAGGTTTGAGGAGACCCTGGTTTGAAATCCTGTCGTACACCGGTGACGACGTCCCACCACGGTCCGATGGAGTGCCCCCAGAGCGCGGATAATTCAGCACTTTCCGTCACGCCATTGGTACGTTCGCCTTCCGAGCGCAACCACAGTCGATCAATGTCACCGCCGATCCATCCTTTCGCATCCCAAGCCAACGCACTACCGTTGTCAGCATCCTGGTATTCAAACTTATCCAGCAGCATGAAAGAGTTGATTGTTTTGTCGTGGACACCATGACCAGCGACATCTGGAAAGGCGGCTGCACGGTCAGCATCGGTAAGTACGGGGACAGGGGTTCGACTGGTTGTCGTCGTCCCTTCATCCATACTTTCCATGCCGGTCATTTGACCGTCGTCCATTTTCATCTTGCTGTGGTCCATAGCCCCCATGTTGCTATGGTCCATCGCTCCCATGGAGCCATGGTTCATCTTCGAGTGATCCATCTCTTCAGCGGCGTGAGCCACGGCAAAGAAGACAGGACTCGTAGAAACTGCCAATACCATCAACGTTGGGCGTAAAAAATTCTTGGTCATGATCTCAATCCGCCTTCTTGTTTTCATGGTCATGATCCATCGACTCATGGCGCATCTTGGTATGAGGTATCGTCGCGTGATTCGGCGTTGCCTCGTTTGACGTGGTCGCAGTCTTGTTCGGCGCATCCGCAGAAGTAGCAGGTGAAGGATCACCACGTTCTTCGACTGCCAATGCTACGCAGGAGAATCCACCCATCAGGCCAAAAGCAAAGAGGCAACCGATCAGCGATTTACGATTTAGGTGTGTGCTCACAGATCGTCTCCTTTACTCATCAACCCGTACTTCACGGAACATGCCCATTTCCATATGGAAAAGCAGGTGGCAGTGATAGGCCCAGCGACCTAAAGCATCGGCGGTTACTCGATAGCTGCGCTTGGTACCCGGTGGCATGTCGATTGTGTGCTTACGTACCATGAACTTGCCGTTTTCATCTTCAAGGTCGCTCCACATTCCATGAAGGTGGATGGGGTGCGTCATCATGGTGTCGTTTACCAAGGTGATGCGAAGACGCTCCCCGTACTTGAGACGAAGGGGCTCAGCATCAGAAAATTTGATGCCGTTGAAGGACCAGGAAAACTTTTCCATGTGACCGGTCAGATGCAGCTCAATGGTGCGATTGGGCTCTCGGCCATCAGGGTCCTGGAAAGTGCTCTTCAGATCTGAGTAAGTGAGCACCCGTCGACCGTTGTTCCGCAAACCGATACCTGGATCGTTCAGTTTTGGCGTTGGGTTCATGGCCTGCATGTCAACCAACGGGTTGTTGGTTTCGGACGCTGGGTGAGATTGCATCTCGCCTCCCATACCGCCCATCCCTGCCATCTGGCTGTGGTCCATGCCGGCCATGTCGGACATGTCGCCTTTGTCCATCCCCGCCATCTTGCTGTGGTCCATGCCGGCCATGTTGGACATGTCACCTTTGTCCATACCTGCCATCTTGCTATGGTCCATGCCGGCCATGTTGGTCATGTCACCACTGCCCATGCCGGTCATCCCGGTCATGTCACCTTGGTCCATTCCCTGCATCTTGCTGTGATCCATGCCAGCCATACCTGACATGTCACCCTGTTTCATATCGCCGCCGCCCATGCCAGCCATGCTGCCATGGTCCATGCCAGCCATACCGCCCATGCCCATGTCATCCATGGTCAACAGCGGACGCGGATCGATCGCCGGTACCGGTGCTTTCAGTCCTTCACGAACTGCCAAGGTCCCCCGCGCATAGCCGGTTCTATCCATGGACTGGGCAAAGATTGTGTAAGCCTCCTCGGTGGCAGGCTCAACAATCACATCATAGGTTTCTGCCACGGCGATTCGGAATTCATCGACACTGACTGGTTGGACATATTGGCCGTCGGCCGCCACCACGGTCATTTTCAAACCAGGAATGCGAACATCGAAATAGCTCATCGCTGAGCCATTGATAAAGCGCAGGCGTAGCTTCTCGCCAGGCTTAAAAATACCGGTCCAGTTGCCGTTCGGCGCTTGGCCATTCATGAGGTAGGTGTAAGTATCCTCGCTGACGTCTGCCAGATCAGTTGGGTTCATTTTCATTTCGGCCCACATTTTCCGGTCGGCGACGGCAGCAGACCAACCTTGCTTGCTGACGTCGTCGATGAAGTCGCCCACGGTACGTTTGTGGTGGTTGTAGTAGTCCGATTGTTTCTTGAGTTTGGCCATGACGCGCCCAGGATCCTCATCGGTCCAGTCAGTCAGCATCACCACATAGTCGCGATTGTATTGAAACGGCTCAGGCTCTTTCGAATCGATGACTATTGGCCCGTAAACACCTGCCTGCTCTTGCAACCCAGAATGGCTGTGGTACCAGTACGTGCCGTTTTGATGCACCTTGAACTTGTATTCGTACATGCCGTCGGGCGCGATGCCGTGGAAGCTCAAACCCGGTACGCCATCCATGTTGGCAGGCAAAATAATGCCGTGCCAGTGGATGGAGGTGTCTTGATCCAGACGGTTCTTCACGCGCAGAGTGACCGTCTCCCCTTCGCGCCAACGCAGCAAAGGCCCCGGCAACGAGCCATTGATGGTCATGGCTGTGCGCGGCGAGCCAGTGATGTTTACCGGCGTTTCACCAATAAACAGATCAAATTCGTTGCCGGTGAGGACGCTCGGCAGGCCGGGACTGGTCACTGCCCATACAGGAGTGCGCCACAGACCAAGGCCACCAAGGATGCCGCCGGCGGCCAGGCCTTTAACGAATGTCCGTCTAGAGGTTTTGGAATGCATGCCGTTTATTTCCAATCAGTCAAAAGGGAGCCGTTCAAATCAACCCGTGAGTTGGCAAGATGAGCTTCGCGTACCGAAAAAAAGACGAATTTTTCATTGCAAGCGAGCTCAGAAATTGCCACATCTAAACCACCTTCGTGATTACATTTCTGTCAGCTTGGCCGCGTGCCTGATCGTTCAGCAGTTTTTATGGTCCATCGCTTTGGCTTTGCTTTCAGCGACAGGCGGTTGAGCGCTCTGCGTTTGAGCTACCTGGTACGATTCCATCGAATTCGTCCTGGCCACTTCCATACGTGCGAAAGTCCGGTCACCACCGCCTTCAGCCATGGCCAGAGTGGAAACAGTCAGCGCTGCGACGACGAACAAGGTTTTGATGGTGTTCATATGGGCTACCTCAGATGTGTGAAAATATCCCCTCTGAATCACATCATGGATTGGACTCTTTGGGGGTGAGCAAAAGACTCAGTTGGACTATAAGAGACACCCCCTGTCAGGAAGCTTAGGCCAATATTACAGTTGTGTCAGTTTGGAATATTTTTCTTGAAGTACACGCTATTTAATACGTATGGTCTCCATCTTTTCGCATTGCGCGACTTTTATTGAATATAAGATTGAAGTGTAATCATTGCTTTGGGTTCCATTAATTCTCACGGAGGCGATGTTCTAGGTCTCTGCATTAAAATTAATAGGAGACTTGAATGCTCTGCTGCAACAGCTGGGTGTTCAATGATCAAAGAAGATAGTAATGCCACCGAGGGTGATTAATTGTGAGTATTAATTTTGAGAAAGCATTAGGCTCCGCAGAAAGAGCGTTAGTTTATCGTGGCCAAAGAGCTGAGATCTTAAGTAACAATATCGCGAACGCTGACACTCCGAACTTCAAAGCCCAAGACTTGGATTTTTCTACTGTGCTCGCCAGCCAAACCAAAGAACCTGCTACCACTGCGTTTTCTTTGAAAACAACAAACGCAAAGCATTTTCTTAAGAAAGAATCGGCGGTGGCTATATACGGGCGCGACTTGCTTTACAGCACGCCGGCTCAGCCTGCCTTGGACCAAAATACTGTCGATCAGCAGGTCGAGGTCGCGAAATACACGGAAAACGCGATACGTTTCGATGCCGCTTTTACTCGGCTAAATGGAGCATTCAAGGGTTTGCTCAAAGCTCTGCGCGGTGACTAGCAGCATAGGCGCATGCGAGCCAACTTTGGCCGATACAGCGGCTCAGGTACTTTCGGATTCAAAGGTATTCACCATCAGACGACGCTCTACTCAGGAGCAGGCGTCTCCATTCAATGGCTGATCTTGGAAGGAAAACCAACAGCCTCCACAGCTTTACGGAGCTGTTCAGCGTTTTCGCTACTTTCAACACTCACCTTACCGGTTGATCGATCGACGGAGACCGTAGCGTTGTCGTCCAGTGCCTGGATCGCTCTGGTGATTTTGCCGACGCAGCTGCCGCAACCAATGCCTGATACATCTAAGACGACCATGTGAATTACCCTCGTGCTGAGCGGTGTCTTTTCCCCGCAGCGACAGCATCGACGTTGACACCATGGCAAGGTCAACGATTATCTAATCAAAGCCGTGAGCGCAGATTTCGAGAAGTTTTACGGGACTTGACCACTCGGCTGCTAATTAGCTCGCTACCATTTGAACGGTTTCCAGGAGTGCGCCCTATTGTTCTCGTCGGTAAAGGTCGGCTAACGGCAACATTGCGGCTCTCTCGCTTGATCCAACGATTTTGTATGCCTCTCGTTTCGTCAACGGCTTTGATCTGTCCTCCCGCGAACCTTGCATAGGTATAGGGGGGAGGCCTATCATGCGACCCTATATAGGTAGGGGGGGTATAGCGTGGGTCATATCGCATCACACAAAGACGATCTTCTTAAACGTGTAAAACGTATTGCCGGGCAAATTCAAGCTGTTGAACGAGCATTGGAATCGGACTTCGACTGCGCCAAGACACTACATCTTGTTGCGGCCACTCGGGGTGCCATCAACGGGCTGATGGAGGAGATCATCGAGGATCACGCACGAGCACATGTCGCGAACCCCGCGCTCAGCGAAGAAGAGCGTAACAAGGGCGTCGAAGAGCTTCTTGAAGCTATCCGCCGGTACTCCAAGTGAATGCATCCAGGTAAACACGTATGAGCAGGACCGACATCGATTACACACACGACCACGTGTTTCTAGGCTCAGCGCACGATGAGAATGCCAAGCGTACGCTTTGGGTTGTAGCACTCACGGTGGTAATGATGATCGGGGAGATCACCGCCGGCTATATCACGGGTTCGATGGCGTTACTGGCCGATGGCTTCCACATGGCAACCCATGCCGGCGCATTGGGCATCGCGGCGGCCGCTTACGGATACGCAAAACGCCACGCTACCAGCCAGCGCTACAGTTTCGGTACAGGAAAGGTTGGAGACTTGGGCGGGTTCGCCTCGGCGCTGATTCTTTGCATGATTTCGTTGGGCATTGGCGTTGAATCGTTCATGCGTTTGTTGCAGCCAACACCGGTTCAGTTTGGCACCGCGACCCTCATCGCCGTTGTCGGTTTGCTCGTCAACATTGTCAGTGCCCTGCTGCTGGGTCATGGGCATGGGCATGGGCATGGACATGGACATGGGCACGACCACGATCACCCTCATGCCCACAACGGAAACGACAAC
The DNA here is from genome assembly GCF_019733355.1 of Pseudomonas baetica. Lineage (GTDB taxonomy): Bacteria > Pseudomonadota > Gammaproteobacteria > Pseudomonadales > Pseudomonadaceae > Aquipseudomonas > Aquipseudomonas baetica_A. The sequence continues at coordinate 47,833 of NZ_JAIHLQ010000035.1, forward strand.
AACTTGAGGTCCGCCTATGTCCACGTCGTTGCAGACGCGCTGACGTCGATTCTGGCCATCGCTGCCTTGCTTGCCGGTCGATATCTGGGTTGGGTGTGGCTCGACCCGGTCATGGGTATCGTCGGCGCTATCGTTATCGCGCGTTGGGCCTGGACCTTGATGGGGGTAACTGCGGGCGTGTTGCTCGATCAGACCGACGCGCACGTTGCCGAGGAAATCCGCGAACTCGTTGAGAAACCTGGTGGCGCTACCATTACAGACTTGCACGTTTGGAGGGTGGGACCTCAAGCGTGCGCGGCGATCGTCAGCGTTCTAGGTGAAGCCACTGTGAACGCCGAGAGCATTCGTGAGCGTCTCAAAACAGTTCACGAAGTCAGCCACCTGACCGTCGAGTTCCGGCAGACATGACTCAGCGCCTGTCCAGCACAACCTCTATAGGACACACCGATGCCGCCCGGTAAACGTGAACTGGCTCGGATCGAGCGCCAGTTGATCGTCACGCTCACCGACGCGTGCGAAACAGCAAAGGACGAGATAAAGGGGTTTATTTGGCTCACTCACACCGCTGACCTAAGTGCGTTGGCTGAAACCCTGAAGGTCATCTGGGTGTTCGAAACCCTGGCTGACAGGAAGCGGGCCGAGATTGACGCGAAGGCCCGCATCTTTGAGTTGACGGCGATCGCCTTGAAAGAGGCCAATCTTGACCTGCCTGTTTCAGACCGCAATGTCCGCTTTGACTCGGAGCAAGAGTGCCAACGCACGCACATAGGCGACTGGAAACGTCGCGTGGCTCAACTACATAAAGCTAAGGGGGACTGACCATGGCAAAAGAAATCGAGAATCCTTGTATCTCGGTTTGCCAACTCAGTGGTGATCTGTGTGTGAGCTGCGGGCGGAATAAGGAAGACATCAGAAAGTGGAAGCGCATGAAGCGGCCCGAAAAAATGGCCGCTGTGCAAAGGGCGAATGCGCGCTTAAAGGGATTGAAGAAAGCACATGGATCGCCATTCCCCCCGAGTTAAAACCGCTGCAATTTTGAAGGTCAGTCAACTCGGGTATTCCTCAGCCTCAATGCATTGAAAACTACCGACGCGGAACTGACGCTCATGGCTATGGCAGCGATCATTGGCGACAGGAGGTGCCCCGTCAATGGATAGAGCAAACCAGCGGCAAGAGGTATACCCATTGAGTTGTAGAGAAAAGCAAAGCCCAAATTCTGGCGCATGTTTTTAACTGTGGCGACCGAAAGAGCTCGTGCTCGTAAGATCCCCATCAGGTCACCTTTGACCAGCGTGAGTTGCGCGCTATTCATCGCCACGTCAGTCCCCGTTCCCATGGCTATCCCCACATCTGCTCGCGCCAGGGCCGGAGCATCGTTGATACCGTCACCTGCCATGGCCACTTTTCGCCCGTGTTGCTGTAGGTCTGCCACCAGACGTTCCTTGTCTTGGGGTTTGACTTCACCGTGGACCTCTTCAATCCCCATCTCCCTGGCGACAGCCCGAGCGGTAGTAAGCCCGTCCCCAGTAGCCATGATGATTTTCACGTTGTGAGCCTTAAGCTTGGTGACGGCCTCTTTTGAGGTTGGCTTGATCGGATCTGATACGGCCAACAAACCTGCCAATGCGCCGTCGACGGCGAGGTAGATAATACTGATGCCGTCAAGTCGCAACACCTCAGCGCGCTCTTGTAGGGAGTTGGTGCTCACGCCTGCGGCTTCCATCAACGCTGTGTTCCCCAGCTGGAGCTTCTTGCCATCGACAACGCCACTGACGCCGATACCCGAATCCGACTCAAAGGATTCGGGCTTGGTGAGCTTTATGTTCTCGGCTCGGGCGTGATCGACGATCGCATGTGCTAAAGGATGCTCACTGCCCTGATCAAGGCTGGCAGCCAGGTGAAGGACGTCGTCGGGATTGAAGGTGGGAGTGGCCTCCACGCTGTGAAACACGGGCCGTCCCTCTGTCAGGGTGCCTGTCTTGTCGACAATCAGCGTGTCGATTCTGCAAAGGCTTTCAATTGCACTGGCATCTCTGAACAAAACACCCATGCTGGCTGCTTTACCTGTCGACACCATGATCGACATAGGCGTAGCAAGTCCCAACGCACAGGGACAAGCGATGATCAGCACGGCGACAGCGTTGATTAGACCAAACACCCAACTGGGCTCAGGGCCGAAAAGCCCCCAACCGATAAATGTCATTATCGCAATCGCGATAACACCCATCACGAAGTAGCCGGCAATCGAGTCGGCCATTCGTTGCATCGGCGCCTTGGAACGCTGAGCTCTCGCGACCATCTGTACGATCTGGGACAGCATGGTTTCGGCACCGACCTTCTGGGCCTCCATCACCAGGCTCCCATGCGTATTCAGCGTGGCGCCGATCAGGCTATCTCCAGCTTTCTTCATTACCGGGACTGGCTCGCCAGTGAGCATCGACTCATCCACCGCACTTTCACCCTCAAGTACCGAACCATCAACTGGCACCTTTTCACCCGGTCTGACCCGTAAGTGGTCTCCCAGGTGCACATGTGTGAGAGGAATGTCTTCCTCCTGGCCATCGGCATTGATCCGGCGTGCAGTTTTGGGCGAAAGGCCGAGAAGAGACTTAATGGCGGCGGAAGTTTGTGATCGGGCTTTGAGCTCAAGGATCTGGCCAAGCAACGTGAGCGAGATGATGACCGCTGCCGCTTCGAAGTAAACGCCGATACGTCCATCTTGCATGAAATTGGAGGGAAAACTTTGGGGGAAGAGCGTTGCTATGACGCTGTACAGATAAGCTGCGGCGGTGCCCAACCCAATCAGAGTCCACATGTTGGGACTGCGATTTTTAACCGAGGCCAGTCCCCTTACAAAAAAAGGCCATCCTGCCCATAAGGTCACGGGTGTCGCCAGAGCGAACTCGATCCAGTTTTGAGCCGAACCATGAAGAAGTTGTAACGAGTGACCCGCCATCGCGAGCACGGTTACGACCACGGTTAAGGGCAGCGACCACCAGAAGCGGCGATTGAAATCCCGGAGTTCAGGATTTTCTTCTTCATCAAGCGCCGGCATGACAGGCTCTAGTGCCATGCCACATTTAGGACAGTTACCGGGGCCGGTCTGCCGTATTTCAGGATGCATCGGGCACGTAAATTCAGTGCCCGTTTGTACCGCAGACTCCGGCGTTGTGCTGCCTGACTCGTTGCGCACCACGTGGCCACTGTAGCGCTCAGGGTCCGCTCGAAACTTCTCCTGACATTTCAGGCTACAGAACCGATACGTCTGTCCTTGGTAAGTCTCAGCAAATTTACTCGACGAAGTGACTGCCATTCCACACACCGGGTCATGTAGATCAGCATCATCCCGGGAAGCAGCATGGGTGTGATTATGGTCGTGATGGCCAGAGGTGGTAGGCATGTCTATTCCCCTTGTAAGGTGCTACTAGAAATGAGCATATTCAGTACAACGCTGATTTGCGGCTCCACAGTGGTGCGGTGATGTTTCCGCACGGACCCCGGCTGAGAAGCGTTGCTATGTTACTTGCGACTTAGCGTAGCCAACTCTTGCGTCGGGCCGGCAGAAACAGCCGACTCCGGTTTATTTCAGATCAAATTCGCCGACCATTCCCGATTGGTAATGCCCCGGCACGTTGCAGGCAAACTGAAGCCCTGCACTGTCGTTGAAGGTCCAGATCAGCTCTTGGGTTGAGCCAGGCTCAATCAGGACACTGTTAGGGTCGTCATGCTCCATTGCGACCATCTTCATTCCGCCCATGCCGTGGCTCATGCCGCTCATCTTCCCGGTACCGGTAGGGCTTAATGTTCCGTTCTTGAACATGCTTGCCATTTCTTTCTGGTGTGCTGCATGAGCAGCGGCTTTGCCGATGTTGAACTCATGCAGCAGCGAACCCTCGTTGCGAAGGACAAAGCGGATTGTTTCACCAGGTTTTACGTCGATGCTTTTAGGCTTGAAAAAAATGTCGCCCATCTCGACCTCTACAGTGCGGGTAACGTCAGAGGCCACACCAGGCTGGCCTATGTCGTCTTGTCCATGCCCAGCATTAGCCATAGCCGTAGCAGCGAAAAAAAGGGTCATTGCTGCGATGAACGGGGTAGCGAGCGTAGTTTTCATGGTGACCTCAGGAATACGTGGGAACATTGGCTATGCTAATGATGCTCAGCTGCCAGCTAACTGACTTGGGCATTACTTCTTTGTCAGTTTTCTAAATAGATACGGCGTCCAATTGACGCCGCAACAAGATGCTGACAAGTACTTATCCTGGGGGCGTTTATTGATGGTTTTCTGAAAGCATCAATTTGTGCTCGCGCTGCATCTGGCGCAAAACGTCGTCAACAATTTTGTCGTGCTTCTCCATCCAGGCTAGATGCTGTTGGGGTGACATTGAGGCATCTGGGTGATCGTTGTGGAGCTGGCTCATGATGTCGCCAAGCATCTTCATGTGTTCTGCCATGTGGACGTGACGCTCTCCTTCAGGGGCTTGTTCAGCTTTCATCAACGTGGCCTCGGCCTTGTCGCGCAAACCTTCCATACGCTCAATCACACGATCTCCGCCGCTTTCAGCCCACACAGAAGCCGAGACCAGTATCGAGCTTACAAAAAACAGCATTTTCAGGTGGTTCATCGGGGTAGCTCCTCATGAGGGAATCCGACTTCCATACGATTCATCGCTCAGAGGTCGGTCGAGCACCAATGAAGTGCTCATGTCTGAACCCTAGCCAGCACTCGCTGACATCTACCTGAAGCCAAGATTACTTTTCTGTCAGTTGCTGGTTGGCTGCCAGTTTTCGTTGCAGACTCCGCTTAACCTTTATCTGAGAACGACCTCATGAGACTTCTTGTCGCTGAAGACGAACCAAAAATAGGTATCTATTTGCAGCAAGGGCTCAACGAGGCCGGGTTCAATGTCGACCGTTTCACGAATGGAAAAGAGGCGCTTCAGCACGCTTTGAGCGAAGCCTATGATCTGCTGATTCTCGACGTCATGATGCCGGGTTTGGATGGCTGGGAAGTCCTGCAGAAGGTGCGCGCTTCCGGGAAAGACGTCCCGGTGCTTTTTCTCACCGCCAGAGACCGCGTTGAAGACCGAGTGAAGGGACTTGAACTCGGTGCGGATGACTATCTGATCAAACCCTTCGCGTTTTCTGAATTGCTTGCTCGAGTCAGAACGCTGCTGCGTCGCGGTAGCAGCGCACCTTCGCAAACCTTTATGAAACTGGCTGACCTTGAAGTGGACCTGCTCAAGCGTCGAGCCATCCGAGGAGGCAAACGCATAGACCTTACGGCCAAAGAGTTCGCGTTGCTTGAGCTTCTGCTGCGTCGTCGAGGGGAGGTGCTGCCAAAGTCTCTTATCGCCTCCCAGGTTTGGGATATGAACTTCGACAGCGATACCAACGTTATCGAGGTTGCAGTGAGACGGCTCAGGGCCAAGATAGACGACGATTTTGAGGTCAAGTTGATTCATACCTCAAGGGGAATGGGTTACATGCTCGATGCACCAGATTCGGAGTCGTGATGAACCGGATGTCCCTGACGACTCGTATGAGTCTGATGTTTATGCTCGCGGTAACGGCCGTGCTCACGGTCGCCGGACTCAGTTTCAATAACCTCAGCCGGCATCATTTCAAGATGCTGGATCAGCAGGCATTGTACGAAAAACTCCACTCGACCCAGCGGATCTTGTCCGGGCTGAGCAACATCGATCAATTCAGCGAGGCTAAACCGGAGTTAGAAGCGCTGCTGGGCGCACACCGTGATTTGACTGCGCTTATCATCGATGGCGACGGCAAGGTGCTGTTTGCGGATCCCGGCCCGGTCGACGTTCCGAAGGCGTTTCGAACAACCACAAACACAACCGTCTGGGAATGGCGGGAGCAAGAGCAGATGTTCCGTGGTGTGACTGCGCAATCCGTAGTGACGGGACAAGAAAGGCCATTAACTGTCATGTTGATTTTTGACGTTACGCAGCATATGTCCTTTTTCGAGACGCTCGAACGATGGTTTTGGATAGGGTTGGTGATCAGCGCATTGGTCAGTGCTGCACTCGGCTGGATGGTAGCTAGCAGTGGCATGCGGCCTATCCGCCAGGTCACATGGGTTGCTGCCTCCATGTCAGCAAAATCACTCAAGGAGCGTATTCCCCTGGCACCCGTTCCGAAAGAGCTTCAACAGATGGTGTTGTCGTTCAACGCCATGTTATCCAGGCTCGACGATGCATTTGTCCGGTTATCCAACTTTTCGGCAGACATTGCCCACGAACTACGGACCCCCGTGAGCAACTTGATGACCCACACTGAAGTGGTGCTTTCGAGAAAAAGAAACATCGAGGACTACGAAGACAATTTGTACTCCAATCTTGATGACTTGAAGCGCATGAGCCGGATGATTGATGACATGCTTTTTCTGGCGAAATCTGACAATGGTCTAATTACGCACGAGAGCAAGCCAATAGACCTGGTGGCTGTCGTGGAAAAATTGCTTGAGTACTACCGCCTGTTGGCTGATGAACGAGGGATCGAGCTCAAGGTTTCAGGACGGGGGAGCGTGCGAGGTGATGTTCTTATGCTCCACCGAGCGATTTCCAATCTGCTCTCAAATGCGCTGCGCTACACCTATGAAGGGACGTCAATCAGTGTCGATATTCAGCACAAGGATGCGTCGGTAACGGTTGTCGTGGAAAACTATGGTGAGCCCATTGCCCCCGAACACCTTGAAAAGCTGTTTGATCGTTTTTATCGCGTGGACCCAGCGCGGCGAGAAGGAAGTCCGAGCAACGCAGGGCTAGGTCTGTCAATTACCCGATCAATTGTCGAAGCGCACAATGGCAAGATCTGGTGTACGTCAGGCGACGGGAAAACGGCTTTTCATCTTGAGTTTCCGGCCGTCGATTCCACGGTTAGCTGAGCGACAAAACATTGGGACCAACGACGTCTTGGCGTTCTGCGTTTGCTACGCCTCTGCGGATTTTTCAAAGTGATTGAGCTCCCCTGTCCTGCGGTACGCCGTGTCTTTTCCAGGTCTTGCTACGCTCAACGATTAGATGCCAAACATCGGATCAAGCTGACTGAAATGTAATCGAACAGTTTGTGATCGTGTGGCATCGTGTTCTCGCACTGTGACGTTAGGGCTAGCGAGTTTCTCCTGTTCAACCTGGCGAAGAGGACGGGGGCTCCAAGTTAATCAACAGTGGTTTTTAAAGAAATTAAAAACTAGTTCCTCCCAAAAAACCTCGAATCAACAGCGCTTGCTGTGAGGAGTCTTGCATGTCATTCCTTAAAACTACGTCCGTGGCTGTTGCAATCACTGCTGGTTTGCTTCTGAGTGCAGTGGCCCAGGCACATCCAAAACTACTTTCTTCCACTCCGGCAGAAGGCTCGGATGCGGCGGCTCCGTCGAAAATCGAACTGCATTTTTCTGAGAATCTCACCACTCAGTTCTCCGGTGCAAAGCTGATCATGACCGACATGCCAGGCATGCCTAACTCACCCATGGGTGTAAAGGCCGCCGTCGCTGCTGGTGGTGATCCGAAAACCATGGTGATTACGCCGGCTGCACCGCTGACCACCGGCACCTACAAAGTTGAATGGCGTGCAGTGTCTTCGGACACCCACCCGATCACCGGCAACTTTTCATTCAAAGTGAAATAATCCATGAGCGACTCATTAAATATCGTGGTTCGCTTTGCTCTCTATTTTGACCTGATGTTGTTATTTGGACTGGCCATATTTGGCTTGTACAGCCTCAGGGGAAAGGAAAGGGTATCGGGCACGGTCTTGAACTTTGAGTCGCTTCTCTACGGTACTTCTGTTGCAGGTGTAGTTCTGTCCCTTGCTGCGATGTTGTTGCTTGCAAAAGCAATGAGCGGTGTATCGGAGCTTATGGAGCTACATCACCACATTTTTGAAATGGTCATCATGGGCACCGACGTTGGGCTGACCTGGATGGTTCGGATAGCCGCCTTGGTGGGGGCAATTCTGGGCGTCGCGTTGAATAAACGATATCCGACACCCAGCCTCTGGATCGTCACCGTCTGTGGAGCAATCGCGTTGGCCACGCTAGCCTGGACGGGGCATGGTGCCATGGACGAAGGCAGCCGCCGCTACTGGCATTTTCTCAGCGACATTTTCCATTTATTAGCGGCAGGTGGCTGGTTGGGTGCTCTAGCGGCCTTCGCTCTACTGCTACGGTTGAAATCGCTGAAGGGTGAGGAGGAAGCACGTATTCTTGCCCGCGTGCTGACTGGCTTTGAGTCGGCCGGCGGTGTGATTGTTGCGATCATAAGCGTTACGGGAGTAGTAAATTACCTTTTCATCGTCGGTCCCAACCTTGATGAGGTCATGCTCAGTACCTATGGCCAGTTGCTGTTTTTGAAGATCCTGCTCTTTGCCGGGATGATCGTTTTAGCGACGCTGAACCGCTTTCACTTAAGCCCGCTATTGGAGCGCTCGGTTCGCAATGGTCAATACTCTGTAGCGGTCAATGCCTTGCGCCGCAGCATGAAATTCGAATTCCTGATGGCAATCCTCATCATCTGTCTTGTCGCATGGTTAGGCACGCTAAGTCCTGAAATGGAAATGAGCGCGCAATAGAGGTTTCTGGCAGCTAACCCAGAAGCCTGGAGCGTGATTGTTAGCACCATTTCTACTGGCTACACTTCAGCCCATGACACGCTGTCTACGGCTTTGCCTGATTTTCCTGATTAGCCTGGCGCTTCCCCTCAGCGGGATGGCGGGTGTTCAAGCGCCGGAGAGCCATGTCCAATGAAACCCTTGGATGGCGGATGACAACATGGGCCAACGCTGCCGCCGTGACATGAAGTCCCCCGAACTCGGTGAACCCCGTAAGCCGAGCAAGGGTGCAAAACAGGCGGTAAGCTGCACATTTCAAAGCGGCAATGAATTTACCCTGTCGCACGGTTAAGCACTTTGCGTCAGAAATTTAATAAGCACGGAGGTGTCGGTGGTTCAATAATGATAACTGAGCACGGTTAACTTAGAGCTATTACCATCGATTTTCCCACATGTCGCCGCATGCGGTTTTAATGGGATGGCAAATTTGCGAACCACAGGACAATCCTAAGGCACGCATCCTGAAATAAACCAAGATAGCGGACTTTATTGCACAATGACGATTCTCACCTCGTACAATCTCTACGCACATGGAGTCTTTTGCCGCGTTAACTACGATTCGACAATGATTCAATGATGCGACATTGCTCTATAACACCACCGTGGCAGCAAACACTCAGTCGTGTCAGTTCGGCTTCTAAACCTCGTAAGTCCTGAATACGGATTCGAACTTGTTGGAGTTGCCCTTGCACTTTCGCATCCACAGCGGCGCAGGAAGCGTCGCGTCGGTCAGCCAGGCCGAGTAGATCGCGAATGTCATCGACGCTGAACCCAAGCGCGCGGCTGCGACGGATAAACAGCAGCCGGTTGCGCTCTTCATCTGTGTAAAAGCGATAACCCGACGGTGATCTTCCAGCAGAAGGCAGCAGCCCTGACTGCTCGTAATAGCGGATGGTTACGGCTTTGGTATCGGTCAGCTTCGCCAAGGCACCGATCGTGTACGTGGGCGCATTCATTTCTCTTGACCCTATAGTTGCTGGAATCCTCATTCTACTCGCGTCAGGCAACAAGCAAATCCTTGCTCACCGTTCTACCGATCGCCAGGCCTCTGATCGATGAAAACCCTCCCCGCCGATCTCTTCAACTCGAGTTTGGACGCTTTGCTCTGCACATGGCTGCTTACCTTCGTAGCAGAGCTTCTGTGCTGCTCGTCGGCCGCCGCATAGGGCAAGTGCCCTGTGTGCTTTGCTGTGAGGACGGGATGCCGCCTGATATTAGCGTCACGAAATAGGACGCCGTTGATGCCAACACCGTAGGCGCGAGGGGAAGCAGCATTTCCTATCTACTACCGGCCACTTACTCACTGTGATCACGTTGAACATGAATGGTCGCTGGTGGATGCCTTAAGGCATCGAAGAATCTCTTGACCTTATAGTGGCTATAAGGTGTTCACTCTCGCCATGAAAAGCGGAGAGCGTTCTCATGAAAAACTGTTGCGGTGACGAGCAAGCACCAAAAAAGCCAGCGGGCGTGGACGTTTTTGACCCTGTCGCATCCGGGAGCTGCTGTGCGACTTCCGCAACATCGGGTGAAGACGAAACCGATCGAGATCGAACTACCAGTTGCTGTTCTTCTAAGACCTCGGACGTGAATCCTGCGCTTTCAACAACCAAAAGTGCGGATGGCTGCTCTGCTGGAGGCAACGGCGGAAAGACAAGCTGCTCCACTTCATCTCCGACATCTTCTCAATATCCACCTACCGAACCGAACGAGCCCACCACCTCGGTTGTTACCGATGCATGTTGCTCTGCATCTGGAACGGATGGCCCAAGCGCGTGCGCATCCAAAGTGTCATCAGCCGTTGTCAACGACACGGCTCGCTTGAGTCGTTTCCGGATTGGGCAAATGTGCTGTCCTACCGAGCAGGCGATGATTGAGGGCAAGCTTGCAAAGATGCCTGGAATTCAGAAATTGGAATTCAACATGATGAACCGTACTCTAGGTGTCTGGCACGAATTGCCACATACCCTGGGAATCGAAGCGGCCGTGTCATCGCTTGGTATGCAGGCGGAACCGTTGAATGGCGCGGTCGACGTACCAGGCGCGGATAAGCAGCAAAGCCAGTTTGAAGCTGAATCACTGCGCAAAAGCACCTGGTGGCCGTTAGCGCTGTCTGGTATTGCTGCGGTAGGCGCGGAAATTTTGCATTTCACCCAGGCAGCCCCCGAATGGGTGATTGCTGCTGTAGCTTTAATCTCGGTAGCACTCTGCGGGCCCGCGACTTACAAGAAAGGTTGGATCTCTCTCAAAAATTTCAATCTCAACATAAACGCGTTGATGAGCATTGCGGTGACGGGAGCGGTCCTGATTGGGCAGTGGCCAGAAGCGGCGATGGTCATGTTTTTATTTACTGTTGCCGAATTGGTTGAGGCCAAGTCGTTGGATCGTGCACGCAATGCGATCAAAGGACTGATGGACTTGACCCCAAATCATGCAACGGTGCGCCAGGCAGACGGCAGTTGGCTGGACGTAGATGTCAAAACCGTCCAGATCAGCTCCTTGGTTCGAGTTCGCCCCGGCGAGCGCATTGGTCTGGATGGCAACGTGATCTCCGGCAACTCTACCGTAAACCAAGCCCCTATCACCGGGGAAAGCTTGCCCATCGAGAAAGCTGTCGGTGACCCTGTTTATGCCGGCTCGATCAATGAGTCCGGTTCCTTCGAGTACCGCGTGACGGCTGAGGCCAGCAATACGACACTGGCCCGGATTATTCATGCTGTGGAGGAAGCCCAAGGTTCACGCGCCCCGATCCAGCGGGTCGTCGATAAGTTCGCCAAGGTTTATACGCCATCGGTGTTTTTCTTCGCCCTTGCCGTTGCGATATTCCCGCCCCTGTTTATGGCCGGATTATGGGCTGACTGGATTTATCGGGCGCTGGTGCTTCTGGTAGTCGCTTGCCCTTGCGCACTGGTGATTTCGACCCCGGTGACCATTGTAAGCGGCCTCGCGGCAGCGGCGCGAAAAGGCATTTTAATCAAGGGCGGGGCGTACCTGGAAAGCGGTCGCAAGATCACCCATCTGGCCTTGGATAAAACTGGGACCATTACCCATGGCAAGCCCGTACAGACCGATTTCCTGCCTCTAGCTGATGGATTATCTAGAGATTATCGCATTGCCGCCGCGAGCCTTGCCCAACGTTCGGATCATCCGGTTTCGCGGGCTATTGCCAAACAAACGGCCCAGCAATCGCTGCGGTTGCTGGAAGTGGATAACTTCGAAGCGCTGCTGGGCCGAGGGGTCCGCGGCGAGATCGAGGGTAAGCGCTACCAGTTGGGTAACCATCGTTTGTTGGAGGAGTTGGGGTTCTGCTCACCTAATACCGAAGCCGCCCTGGGCCACCTTGAGCGGCAAGGGAAAACTGTAGTCATTCTGTCCGATGACAAACGGGCGCTGGCGTTGTTTGCAGTCGCCGATACGGTAAAAGCCACCAGCCGAGCCGCAATCGAGGAGCTTCACGCGTTAGGTGTGAAGACTGTGATGTTGACAGGGGACAACCCACATACCGCGCTGGCAATTGCCGCGCAGGTAAACATTGACGAGGCCAAGGGCAATCTCCTACCGATCGATAAGCTCAAAGCCATCGAAGCCTTGATCGATCATAAAGGCACCGTCGGCATGGTCGGTGACGGAATAAACGATGCCCCTGCGCTTGCTCGGGCTGATGTGGGCTTCGCGATGGGGGCAGCTGGCACCGATACGGCGATCGAGACTGCTGACGTAGCAATCATGGATGATGATTTGCGCAAGATTCCTGCCTTCATTCGTCTCTCCCGCCAGACCGGAGCAGTACTTACGCAAAACATTGCGCTCGCGCTGGGCGTTAAAGCCATCTTCCTAGCCGTTACGCTCACTGGTCACGCTACGATGTGGATGGCGGTATTCGCGGATATGGGGGTAAGCCTGTTGGTAGTACTGAATGGCCTGCGCTTGCTGCGCAAATGATACGGACACGATGCCTGCTTTGCTGTTCCAAGACCTGGATCCCAGTGGGTGATACCGCACGAGCAAGAGTCAGTGCTTTTCAAAAAATACCAGTTTCAGATGTACTGGAACGGTTACTACGGAATAGCCAATGAACGGTTTCCCAATGACAGCTCGTGTACAGCCGCCTACTTTGTGGTGGGGAATTGCAGCGGTCCTGGCGTTGATCGATCAAAGTCTAAAGCTTGGCGTCGAGCACCTTTATGAGCTGGGCTCATCGGTCGCCGTAGGCTCATTTTTCAACATAGTGCATGCACGCAATACCGGCGCCGCGTTCAGCTTCTTGGCTGACGCTGGAGGCTGGCAGCGTTACCTTTTCGTTGTTGTTGCGCTAGCCGTAGCATTGACGCTCGTCGCGATCCTTCAACGGGAACGTCACTGGAGCGAAGCCTTGGGCTATTGTCTCGTTTTGGGTGGGGCTGTTGGCAATCTTATCGACCGTTCTTTGCGAGGCTTTGTCGTGGACTATCTGGATTTTCACTATCAAGGCTGGCACTGGCCCGCGTTTAATCTCGCAGATATATGTATTGTCAGCGGCGCATCGTTTTTATTGGTCATAAGCGTGATTAGCCCCGCGTCGCCAAGCAAACGTTGACGATGGAGCGCCACCTTCCAGTACGTGTCCTAAGGTGGTCTGGTCGCGCATGGCTAACGCCTGGGTTAGCGGTTTTTGCTGGGCATGCTGGTCATCAAGATTGGCATCAGCATCAGGCTCACCAAATAGCTATAGGTATCGACGTGCCTGTAACAGTGGAATGCCTGCCGCGTCAGCACACCGAGTTTGCAGTGTTTATTCCAGCCGGTGTTCGGCATCGAATCAGCGGAGCCCTCATCGTTTCAATCTACTTGGACGTCTTGGCAGAAGAGGGCCAGGTTTTGCCGAAGACCATGACGCCGATTCCGATCAATATCGCCCCGGCTGACGCCGCACTAATTGCTGACTCCTTGAAGGCAGGCGCGGGAGACACTCGGTCCGCAGTGCGAAAAGCCCTACAGATAACCGATGCACCTCCAGTCGCCGATCCTCGCCTGGCAATAGTCAGCACGGCCATTTACCAGGGCATGGTACGACGTGAAGAGTTGGCAGCACTGGTACACCTGTCCCCAACTCGATTCTCGCATTGGTTCGTGGAACAAACCGGTTTGCCGCTGCGTAGCTATGCTAAATGGCTACGACTGACCCAAGCTGTTCGACATCTGGCATCCGGAGAACCTATAACCACCGCTGCGCACGCGTCAGGCTTCTCCGACTCAGCCCACTTTTCCAGAACCTTTCGCTCGCTGTTGGGTATAGATCCCTCATCGGCGCTCGCCGAAGTGAGCTTGCATTAAGCGACTAGGTTAGAGGCTTGCGGCCTTAGCTACAGGCCGCTCGCCGATTGGAATAGTTAAGCTTTTAGAGCCAGGATTCGACGTGCGCCGTTCAAAACGATCAGGCCAACGACCGTACCAATCACCAAGTCTGGGTACGGAGACCCTGTCCAAGCGACCAATGCTCCTGCAGCGATTACGCCAACGTTCGCAATCACATCGTTGGCTGAGAAAATCCAACTCGCTTTCATGTGTGCTCCTCCTTCGCGGTGGCTGTAGATCAGCCACAGGCAAGTGACGTTTGCCACCAGCGCGACGGCGCCTATCCCCATCATCAGCATCGATTCAGGTTCACTGCCATAGAGAAAGCGTCGAGCAACTTCCAAAAGCACACCCAAAGCTAGAATGATCTGAAACATACCTGCCAGGTGTGCTGCACGTACTTGCATTCCCGCGCTGCGGCCGACCGCAAAGAGGGCCAGCCCGTAAACGGCCGCATCAGCAAACATGTCCAGCGAGTCGGCAATCAGCCCCGTCGATTGGGCAATCAGGCCAGCACTCATTTCGGCGAGAAACATTGCACCATTGATGCCGAGCAATATTTTTAATGTGCTGGCTTCCTTTGAAGCGTTTTGCTCTTCATTGGCACTGTTGGCTGATACGGACTCTGGGCTGATGGGCTGCGTATCTAATAGCCTTGCCCCCAAGCCAAGTGACTCCAACTTGGTAGCGATCTGCTCTACGGCCCCTTCGTGAAAAACACTCACCTGTCTACCGGATAGGTCAAAAGAAAGTGAAGCTATTTCCTGCAAGCCATTCAGCGCGAGTCTGATCATCCGTTCTTCGGAAGGACAGTCCATTTTTGGTACTGAAAATTTGCTGATCCATGTCCCTTCATTTAATGGCTTAGCTGCTGCTTCTGGGCCTGCTGAAGCCGGGCCACAGCCACAGGATTTGTCACACGAACTCATGGGGCCGCTCCTCTAAATACACTTGATCCTGTCGATTACAAACCTTCTAGCCGCTATAAGGTCAAGCGAGGATATTCATCATTCGATTGTAGCTCTTTCGTTCAATCCAAACGCCAGCCTGTGACTTATCGTCTTCGCTTCCTAAAAGGAGGTGAGCGATGATCATTATTTTCCGATACGTCATACGTTGGATGAGCTATCCGCTCATATTTGGTGGCACCGCTGCGTTCATGGTTTGGGCGCTTTACACCGGGATTCCGCCATGGCCCACAACACTCCTGATCGCTATTGTGAGCTTGTTCACGATCGCCGCGCTGGAGCAATTCCAACCCTTTCGTCAATCCTGGCTCGAAGATCATCAAGACACCTCGACCGATTTATTGCATATGCTGGTCAACCTTTCTGTCATTCAGTTCACTGCTGAAGTCCTCGCCAAGCTTGGCGATGCGGTGCCGGCATCAGTTCGCCTTTTTCCCAGCGAGAGTCCCCTCTGGTTACAGCTGGTTCTGGTCGCAACCGTCCTCGATTTAAGCCTGTATGTCATGCATCGCATCAGCCATCGGGTGCATTGGCTGTGGCGTATGCACATGATTCATCACAGCGCTGATCGCCTTTATTGGATGAATGGGGAGCGCAGACATCCGCTGCATGCGGCGCTAATGGCCGGACCGGGGCTGGTGGTTCTGCTCGCCTCAGGTGCGCCGTCGGCCGTTATCGCGACTTGGTTCAGCATCTTGACCGTTCATTTAGCCTTCCAGCATTCGAACCTGGACTACTCGTTGGGCTGGTTACGCAACGTGATTGGAGTCGCCGAGACACATCGCTGGCACCATAAGCGAGAGTTCGAAGATGCCCAGGTCAACTTCGGAGAGTTTTTACTTATTTGGGATCACCTATTTGGAACCTTCTATGACGCAGCAAACAAGCTCGGTGATGCGCAGGTAGGGCTAAAAGAGCGAGACTTTCCAACAGGCTATCGTGCGCAGCTAATCGCGCCGTTTAGGCGCAAGCCTCAGAACCATATGATCTGAAGTTGCGTACCACGAAACGCCTATTCGCGCATTTACTGCCATGTGTTGTAGGGTAAGCGTCCAGCCAACACACCTTCCGAACTCCAGCATTAAGGGCGATGGTGTCCGCGTATTTTTAAGCGGACGCGATCGCCCTTAACGTCAGGATTTCCATGCGCCAACGAAGCTCTTACCCGAAACCCTTCAAGGCCCAGGTTGTTCAGGAATGCCTGCAACCGGGCGCAACCCTATCCAGCGTTGCCATCAGCCACGGCATCAACGCCAACGTTATCCGCAAGTGGCTACCGCTTTATCGAGATCAGTCGCCAGCGGCGTTGCCAGCTTTCATTCCATTGAGAGCTACGCCCAAACGGCAAACGGAAGCGTTGGCGGTTATTGAGCTGCCATTTGGCGAGCAATCGATCTCAGTGAAATGGCCAACGTCCGATCCTGAAGGCTGCGCCCGCTTTGTCCGTGGGCTCACTCAATGATTCGCATCGATGCCATCTGGCTCGCCACCGACCCCATGGACATGCGTGCCGGCACTGAAACTGCGCTGGCCAGGGTGATCGCGGTGTTCGGTGCGGCGAAGCCGCACTGCGCTTATCTGTTCGCCAACCGCCGCGCCACTCGTATGAAAGTGCTGGTGCATGATGGGATTGGCGTCTGGCTGGCTGCTCGCCGGTTGAACCAAGGCAAGTTTCACTGGCCCGGCATTCGTAATGGCTACGAGATAGAGCTGGATGCTGAGCAACTTCAAGCGTTGGTGCTCGGCCTACCTTGGCAGCGTGTTGGGGTTGGCGGTGCAATCACACTGCTTTAAAAAGCTGTAATTAGCGCCTTGGCCTACTGCCGCAAGCGACCTGCTTTGATAAAATCCAGGGCATGACTTCCTCGCCCAATCTCGATCAGATGACCCCCGACCAACTGCGCGCCTTCGCGGCGCAGTTGCTGTCGCAGGTTGATTCTCTCGGGCTGCAAGTCGACAGGATGGGCAAGAAGAACGACCGCGACCAAACCATCATCGAGCAACTCACCCACGAAATCGCTTGGTTCAAACGTAACAAGTTTGCCAAGCGCAGTGAGCAATTGAGCCCTGCTCAAGGCAGCCTGCTCGATGATCTGCTCGACACCGATATCGCGGCCATTGACGCCGAGCTGAAGGCGTTGAATCCGCCGGCTGCGTCGGCCGAGCCACGCAAGCAGCCCAAGCGTGTTCCTTTGCCTGCGCAGTTTCCGCGTACCGTGATTTATCACGAACCCGACAACACCCAATGCCCCTGCGGCTGCCAGCTCCAGCGGATCAGCGAGGACGTCAGCGAGAAGCTGGATTACACGCCGGGCGTGTTCACCGTGGAGCAGCATGTGCGCGGGAAATGGGTCTGCCGCGAGTGTGAAACGCTGACTCAGGCACCGGTTCCGGCCCAGGTAATCGACAAGGGTATACCGACCGCAGGGCTGCTGGCTCACGTGATGGTGGCCAAATTCGCCGACCATTTGCCGCTGTATCGCCAAGAGAAAATCTTTGGCCGCGCTGGCCTGGCTATCGCCCGCTCGACACTGGCGCAATGGGTCGGCCAGACCGGCGTGCAGCTCCAGCCGTTGGTCGATGTGCTACGCGAAACGGTACTTGCCGAAGGCGTGATCCACGCCGACGAAACGCCAGTGCAAATGCTCGCGCCGGGCCAGAAGAAGACCCACCGTGCTTACGTCTGGGCCTACTGCACTACGCCGTTTTCGGCGGTCAGGGCAGTCGTTTACGACTTCAGCCCGAGCCGTGCGGGCGAGCATGCACGTAACTTCCTTGGCCAGTGGGATGGCAAGCTGGTGTGCGACGATTTCGCCGGCTACAAGGCAAGCTTCCAGCAAGGCATCACCGAAATTGGCTGCATGGCCCATGCGCGCCGCAAGTTCTTCGATCTGCACGCGACGAACAAAAGCCAACTGGCCGAACAGGCGCTGCACTCAATTGGCAGCTTGTACGAAATCGAACGGCAAGCGCGGGAAATGACCGACGAAGATCGCTGGCGAATACGTCAGGAAAAAGCGGCACCCATTATCGACGCACTACATACCTGGATGATGGCCCAGCGCGATCTTGTGCCCGAAGGATCGGCTATTGCCAAAGCTCTGGATTACAGCCTCAGGCGCTGGACGGCACTGGCTCGATATCTCGAGGACGGCGCTGTGCCCATCGATAATAACGCGGTCGAAAATCAGATAAGGCCATGGGCACTTGGACGCTCGAACTGGTTGTTCGCCGGGTCACTACGCAGCGGTAAGCGGGCAGCCGCGATCATGAGCTTGATCCAGTCAGCACGCATGAATGGGCATGATCCGTATGCCTATCTCAAAGATGTACTGACGCGGCTGCCGACGCAGCGTGCCAGTGAGATTGATCAACTGCTGCCGCATCGGTGGATGCCCGCCTGAGTCACGCAAGGTGACTTCGGCGGACGCTTACGTTTTACGGGCAGCTATGCTGACTGGTGTGATTGATAGTTCGACTCGATTTTTGAAGTGGGTCGGAGGGACGAATGAATCTTGAGGGCCTAGCCGAACTGCTTTCCGGTGGCGAAAAACTACCTGGATGTGAGCTAGCTCATTCAGACGCCTTGGCACTGGTCGGATTTTACTTCCCTGGACGCGCCTATTGTCTAGTCGCTGACTGGACAGTGGTTGATATAGCGGTCTCCCCCCGTCAGTTAAACGCCGTTGCTAGAAGAGGAGTCACTCCTACTTTGGTCAACGCTTTATGTGTTATCCACGATAGCAAAGGACGTTTCCCTCGCGGTCACTGGGTAAGAACTTCATTGGGGGTTTCGTTCACCCATGATTGCCTGTTCGAGACAAAAAACACCGTTTATGTGTTGATGGGACCCGGTCGAAGGGTACGAACAGACCTGGACGTCGCGCAGAGCCTGTACTGAAAGTCACTGGTGCGCAATGTGGCAGTCATCGACGTTCAGCGTTTTAGGTTTCGTCCGCCTCAGCCATCCCTATATTTTTCCGGTGCTTACCAAGACTTAGTGTTGGCCACGTATCAGCAATCGCCCCCTAGAACTTGGCTTGATAGGGGGTAGCCTGTCTACTTCAGAGGAGCCGAGCGGCGTGCTTGCTATAATTCAAACGAATGGTTCACACCCCCAGAATCCTCGGCGATGGCGGTTGGTTTTCTAAGGTTAAGCGCAAATTCTAGCGGAGTGGCAACACATGACTATGCCCTGCGAGCGTACCCGGAGTATCGTCCAAACAGGCGAGTTCTTGCGTGAGCTGTCCAGAGATCAGACTCTCCCAGAATCTGTTCGTCAGCAGGCAAAACGCCTCCTGCGGCATTACCCAGAACCATGGGTGATCTTTGGGATCGGCTCCTTCGAAGAGCTGCTTCAAACAAAGGGTCCGAGCGATCCAACGCGAGAGTTCGCGATAGTGGTCCACACTCCCCAGTTGAGCTCCAGCACTGACGGATAAGGCTGGAAAAACTTCCTCAGACTGAGTCTATGATAGAGACCATGGTCTGTGGCAATCCGCGATGGTGCTGTCCGCGCTTCAACGCTCCGACCCTCGTGTTGATGAACGGCATAGATTCTTATGCTGTATGCATGTACAGTTAATGGGTTCTTGCGGCCTTACTCATTGCCTAAGTGTTGAAGCCCTTAGGCGGTGTCATGTGCCGAGATAAGCCCTGAAGTTTGTTGGGTAAGGTGTTATTTTCAGTGATTCCATATTGATACTATCGGAACGGAATTCGACCTATGATCACACTGAAAACTGCCATTATTCACAGCTTCAAGAAGCTGGCCAAGACCAGCTTTATCTCCGAGGTGGTCAAGAAGGATGTGGCGCTCGATACTGAAAATCCTGCGTTGCATTTTCTGGTCAATGGCATCCACGGCCTCATCGGCAAAGAAGGCAACAGCGTGGTCTATGGACAGTTTGCCAATGATGACCGTCAGGGGCCGTTTCCAGAGCGCTTCACCGCGTTCGTAGAAGTACAAGATGATGAAGCGCAATTTATCGACTTGACCCACTTGGCAATGGACCAACTGGTGGAGCAAGCCGGTAATCAAGTCTTGTCGACTGGTGGACACATCCTTTGCGCCCAGTACACCTCGGGCGCAACCGACTTTTTCCTGGTCGCCAGCATGAAGGAGCGCGGTGGTATTCAGCTGGACGAAAACTATGTGCCGAAGGAAATTCAAGAGGTCGATCTCAACAAGGTTCAGCAGGCCGCCAGGATCAACTTGGCTAGCTTCGTGGCCATAAAGGCTATGGCTGCTGCGGCCGCTGCTGCGCCTGAGCAGGATGAGGATGACGCGGAGGATGAAGTGGATTCAACCTACCTGTGCTTCATCAGCCGCGGCCGTGATAGTCAGGCATCTGACTATTTCATTTCTGCACTGGGTTGTGCGAAAGGAGTGGCCTCCGGACGCGCTACCAAAAATGCCATTGATAACGTTGCCCGGTTTTTTCGCGACAACAAAGCGTTAAAAAGCTTTGGTTATAAGGCCAAAGAGGCGGTGATCAAATATCTGGAGGAGCAGTTGGCCGCAGGTAAGTCCGCACGCCTGGACGCCATCTGCCACGTCGCTGTCGCACACGTACCCGCTGACTTAGTGGATGAAATCGTTGGGCTGAAAGACTATTTGAATAGTGAGAAACATAAGGTGCCGGACGACTTTACGGTCAATGCGAAATCGCTGAAAGAGAAGACCCGTATCAAGGGGGACGCTGCTAACTGGTCGTTGCAATTCGAGCGTGGAGCGTTAGGTAAGGATCCGGCCGCAGACGTTTACTATGATGAGGGACGGAAGAAGTTGACCCTGTCCAATCTGACTGCCGAACTGGTTGGTGTGATCGAGAAAGAATTGCTGGCTAGGGCTGGCTAAGAATGTTTTCCAATGTGGTAGCTCTCTACCGTACCCTCGGAGCGCCCACCATTGAGGATGGGGTCATCCGCTATGAGGGGAGGCCAACGCCCGACATTATCGGTGCGTTGCGAATGTGTGATGACCTGCCCGCAGCTTATGGCAAGTTCGAGCATTGCTCTGAAGAAGCTGACTCTCTCGATATTGAGTTTCGCTTGCCATCGAACGAGTCGGGCCGGTTCTACGCGAACTTAGGCGAGTTTGTCGCTCGCAATGGCTCATTGGGCAAGGGCCAATTTCCGAGCAACGTGTACATTGTTGAGCTCAGTTGGGCGGATAGTGATGACACCGAACCTTCGGCGATTAAGGCGCTCAGGCGCGTCTGCCGGATGATCGAGCTGCTTGCACTGCTAGCGATCGGCGTCGACAAAGACAGCAGTCCAGATGGTTATAACCTGTTTTTTGCCTTGCCTCCCGATGGGGCTAAGCCTCCGAGAACTTTTCTGTTGCCTACCCAGGTTGACGTCAAGGTTCTTGACTATGAGCTCAACCACCTGAGTTTGTTGGAAGAAATACTCAATCGAAAAAACGAAAACAAGGCGCACCTCTCCGAACGAAAATTGATGATTCGGATGGCGGTGGCGAGCGTCATCGAGAAGTTTGAGAGCGAGCCGAATCTGTTCTTGGTGATCGTGCGGGAGTGGCGGGAGGTCCTCGCCACGTACCGTGCGAATCTGCAAACCTACGTCTATAGCTTCTCGTTTGAGCGGGCCCGGCGCGAGGTGGCCCAGGCTGAAATCGACTATGGCACTAAGCTTAGTGGAGTACTGGGCGACATCGCGGGCAAGATGCTTGCCCTGCCGATATCGTTAGCGGGTCTGGTCGTGCTGGAGAAAACAACCTCAAAATTCGAAGGTTTTATTCTTGTCCTTGGGCTAGCAGTGGTCTCTGTGGTTCTGCTTGCGATCCTGCACAATCAAATGCTGCAAACAGAGCGCCTGCTACACAGTTTCAATGTCATCTTCGATGATTTTAAGGACAAGATAAAAACCTATCCCCCAAAACTTCAGGGCTTGCTCAGGATCACCATCGACCAGGTCGACAAGCAGGGCCGAACGCTAACCAGGACCTTTCGCTTGCTGAAGGGGCTGTCCTTGCTGCCAATCGTCGGGGCCTTGCTGCTGGCCGCGATAAAATACTGGGATGGTTTCGTATGGCTATTGATGACCATCCTGTCGATCGTGTTTTCCGCGCTCAACGTAGCCCCGAACTTTCTCAGCCCGTAAAGGCTTTGCCTCATTTCTATGGAAAATTTTAAGGTGAAATAGGATTAGTAAGTTCAAACTGTTGAATAATGATCCACGCTGCCTACAATTGATCGAGGAAAAAATTTATGCTCGCAACAAACAGATGGCAGCTGAGCACGCAGCATCCTCAACGGAGCTGGAGCGTGCGGCGGTTTTCATAAAGGCTGCGCTTTGCAGGAAATCTGGCTTATCCCTCGGCCACGTCGTTTTCAATCGCTCAGTGATGAACGTTAAGAGATGAAAACCCACCATTTGAAACTCCTGAGGCCATCACAGTTGGCAGTCAGCAGGAGCTTGCCACGTAGTCTACGTAATGAAGGTCCCGCGTCTTACATTAGCGACGAGAAATCCCAGATGAGCGTTGAACTGAATGAGGAGGATATGCGCTTGGCGCTATTCGGCTCCCCAAAACAATCCGACCCCGTAGTACTCGCAAAGCCGCAGCCGAGTCCAACGTCCCGACTAAACTCTAAACCGCTATCACTGAAGCTGAGGGTGACACTGCACGTTACCAAGGACTTCGAAGGCGACGTGAGCGTGTTCATTTATGATGCGAACACGCTGAGTACTCTTATCGCGGAACAAGAGGCTAAAAAAGAAGCTAAAAAAAAGAAATTCAAATATTTCGATGTGGTCTCGGTCAAACCCATCCAGTAACTATCGTGTCGTTAAAGAGCGTGCTTCATTGCACTGCTCTTGCTCCCTATGCAATACCACTGACCAGCCAGTTGTTTTCTTGCAGACATTCGTTTGCATGTAACTTGACCAGTATGCGCCGTAATAGGGACTGGCTGATAAAGTCCAAAAGCAACAACTCCAGCAGTATTAAAAAATACTCGGTTTTTTGAACAAGCGGATGGGGAACTCCACAACACTACATCCGGAATATTTCCGCTATTGCTATCCCATTTTGGTTAGCGGCCACCGCCTTCCGGGTACAGCTATTACCGCATCCCAACTTGACCGCGGTCACTGCTTGAATCATATAAAGCTGTGTGATGGTCAGATTGGTCAGGTGAGCCAAAAATCTAAACGATCTCGGTTCGACTTCACTGTGACGATGCATCGAGAACTGATTTCAGCTCCTGAGCATGCGCACTTTCAGGTGTGGATTCGTGCTGCTGGTTAAGAGAATTCCTGAGAAAAGCCCTAGTAAAGGTAGAGCCACCCATCGGTTGGGGGCATGCCGCAAAAGTTAATTTTGAAAAAACAGGCGAACATTACAGAATTGTAATTTTTCAATCATCTCCCCGTTATCTTCAAATTGCAACGATACAAGTCGGCGACGATACGGGAGCAGAAACTGCTCCCGTAAACAATAATTCCAGCCGAAGAGCTTTCTAGTTCTGCCGAACCTAAGGAGTGATTAATGGATAACAATACGAAATTTTCGATGGCCGCTTTGGCGTTGGTTGTCAGTTCTGGGCCTTCTATAGTGTTTGCGGAGGAAAAGACTGGGGGGTTTATCGAAGACAGCAGCCTTACCGTGCTCAATCGAAATTTCTACTTCAATCGTGATCATCGTAACGGTCAATCAAGCCCCACGGGCAATGGCTACTCCGAAGCTTGGTCGCATGCGATTATCAGTAAGTTCGAATCCGGGTTTACCCAAGGCACTGTAGGCGTGGGCGTCGACGCTTTCGCGATGATCGGTTTGAAGCTTGATACGGGTGACGGTCGTAACGGCGGTCGTAGTTCATTCGATGTGCTACCTGTCAATGGCGACGGCGAAGCTCGAGATGAATACACGAAAGTCGGTGGCGCGGCAAAAGTTCGCGCTTTTGACACTGTGGTGAAAGTAGGTGATGTATTTCCCGCCAACCCTGTCGTGGCTTCTGGCGACTCAAGGCTTTTACCGGAAAGTTTCCGTGGTGTGACCGCTACCAATACCAGCATCGAAGGGCTGACAGTTCAGGGTGGTCGCCTGCATGCTATGAGTCAACCAGTCTCCAGCAATATGCGCGACAACTTCGCAACCTTCTATGCAGGCCCAGTTAACTCACCTTGGGTCGGCTATTTTGGTGGCGACTACAATGTGAATAAGAATATTATCGTTAGTCTTTACTCCAGTCGTCTCAAAGACGCCTGGAATCAATACTATGCTGGCACCGGGTTGAACTACTCCTTCTCTGATGAGCTTTCCGTATTCGGCGGTGTGAATTACTACAAGGCCGTTGACGAAGGGAAAAAACTGCTGGGCGAGTTCGACAACAATATTTGGAGCGCTAAGGTTGGCGTGAAGTATGGCGCACACTCACTTGCACTTTCTCACCAGCGAAATAATGGTAACGACGACTTCGACTATCTGCGTCAGTCGGATTCCATCTTTCTCGACAACTCAATCCAGTACAGCGACTTCAACTCGCCAAAAGAACGTTCATGGATGGTGCGTTACGACCTCGACATGAGCTCGTATGGTGTACCTGGCTTGTCGTTTATGACACGTTATGGTCGTGGCACCGACGCCGACTACTCCAACGCCAACGCCACATACATGCGGCGCGATGCGGATGGAAACCCGTTGACCGATCAGAAACGTTGGGAGCGCGACATCGAAGTAAAATACGTCGTTCAGACAGGCTCCTTGAAAGATATGTCCTTCCGCTTGCGACAAATGAACACCCGTGCAACCGCGTTTGAGTCTGATTTGGATGAAGTCCGTGTGATCGTTGAGTACCCACTAGCGATTCTGTAATACCTGAACGGGATAATTCGTTCTTCACGAATATCCCGTTTTCGCTAGAAAGATTTCAAAAATGTAATTTTTCAATCATCTTCATGTTAACTTGAATTGCTTATAGTGAGTGGGAGTTAATAGGAATCTAGCTAGCGCATCTGGTTGGAGTCCTATAGACAAGTAGCTAGTATGTGAAAATCTGAAACTCATCGCTGTTCAGTTAAAAGCTCCAAGCTCACCTTTAGAAGCTCCTTTGGAAAAAGGTGAATTTTTAAGACGTCCCTCGGGGCGTCTTTTTTATGACCGTTAAAACACGAGCATATAAAAAACGCCCGATACCTCTAAGGAAACTCTGAAAAAGGTTTCAAAATCTGGTGAAATATCTCCCATCACATGAGCTGAACGGTTGATCCCCCCATGAAGCAGATTTCTTTCGCCGATGCCGAGTACGCAGGTAAACGTAAGCGAACCCGCCGTG
>NZ_JAIHLQ010000036.1 GCF_019733355.1 Pseudomonas baetica
TTTTTCCAGGTCCAGATCGGGGTTTTCGCTGACCAGTTCGAGGTCGAAACGATACGGCTGGCTGATGCCTTCGGTGCCGACAAACGACAGCACTTGCAGGTCGCCCACGTAGTCTTCGACCTTGAGACTGAAGTGGGTTTCGTTAGCCAGGTTGAACATCTCAGACTCCTTGAGACAGCGCCGGTAATCCATGGGCGTAGTGCATCTGTGTAGGGGGGACGCAGATGGGAGCTGGATGTTAAACGTAAAAAGTTGCGCAAAAAGTTGCGCACATACGGTGAGGGCCCCGTTTTATGGGGGCTCCGGGAAAGTAATGCGAAATATTTCTTGGCGATGTGCCATCAGCTAGCCCAGCACAGAGCATGCTTTGCTGGGCAGTCGAGGGCATTTTTCAGCCGCTCAGGCGCTGAATTCCACCACCGGCATCTGCCGCTTCATCAATACCTTGGCGCCGCGAATCGAATACAGCGGCAGACCCTGGCTACGAATCACTTCGTAATCACTGTCCGCCGAAAGGATCAACAGGTTCGCCGGGCGCCCCGGCTCAAGGCCATAACGCTCGCCCAGATGCATGGCTTTGGCGCTGTTGTCCGTCACCAGATCCAGCGCACTTTGCAGGTTGCGGTAACCGAGCATGTGGCAGATGTGCAGCCCCGCTTCAAGCACGCGCAGGATGTTGCCGTTGCCCAGTGGGTACCACGGATCGACGATGGAGTCCTGGCCGAAGCACACGTTCATGCCGGCCTCCAGCAACTCGTTGACGCGGGTCACGCCACGGCGTTTCGGGAAGTTGTCGAAACGGCCTTGCAGGTGAATGCTTTCGGTCGGGCACGAAACAAAACTGATCCCGGAATGGCCGAGCAGGCGGAACAGTTTGGCGCAGTAGGCGTTGTCGTAGGAGCCCATCGCGGTGGTGTGGCTGGCGGTGACGAGGGCGCCCATGTCACGGCTGCGCGCTTCTTCGGCAAGCACTTCGAGAAAGCGTGAGTGCGGGTCGTCGGTTTCGTCGCAGTGCACGTCGACCAGACAACCGGTGCGCTCGGCCAGGTCCATCAGGAACTTCACCGAACTGACGCCCTGATCGCGGGTGTATTCAAAATGTGGAATCCCACCGACCACGTCCGCGCCCATGCGGATGGCTTCTTCCATCAACTCGCGACCGTTGCGGAACGACTCGATGCCTTCCTGCGGGAACGCGACGATTTGCAGGTCGATGAGGTGACGGCTCTCTTCGCGCACTTCGAGCATGGCCTTGAGTGCGGTGAGTTGCGGGTCGGTGACGTCGACGTGGGTGCGTACGTGTTGAATGCCGTGGGCGGCCAGTGCCTGAATGGTTTTCTTGGCGCGGGTCTTGGTGTCTTCTTCGGTGATGGTGACCTTGCGCTCGCCCCAGCACTCGATGCCTTCGAACAGCGTGCCGCTCATGTTCCAGCGCGGCTCGCCAGCGGTGAGGGTGGCGTCGAGGTGAATGTGCGGCTCGACGAAGGGCGGCACCACCAGGTTGCCGCCGGCGTCGAGGTCGTCGAGGCCCAAGGACGGGGCTTCTGTCTGGCGGGTGATGCTGTGGATCAGCCCGTTTTCGAGGTGCAATTGGTGCAAACCTTCCTGGTTGCGCAATCGGGCATTGATGATGAGCATCAGGCTTATCCTTTTATAGGTCTTGTAGTGGCGCGCTGGCGCGGCGGGCGCCGAGCAGGCCGGTAACGATGACATACGTTAGCGCGGCAGCGGCAATGCCGACCAGCGGCGCGACCCATGGCGAACTGAACGCGGCCACGGTGCCGACGGCGTAAGCCCCGAGCCCCGGCCAGTTGAAGGCTGGCAGTTGTGCGTCGACCAGCCGTGGATAGCGTCCGCGCCAACGGTAGAAAAAGTCAGCCATGATCACCCCGCCAATCGGCGGAATCACCGTGCCGAGCAGAATCAGATAGGGCACCAGCATGTCGTACATGCCCAGCAGGGCGAGCAGGGTGCCGATCACCGCGCCGGCGAGGGTCACGGTCTTGCGCCGCCCTGTGCGCAGCAAGTTGCAACCGGCGACGGCGAAGTTGTAGATGGTGTTGTCCTGTGTGCTCCAGATGTTGAGCAACAGCATCGCCATCGCCGCCATGGCGAAGCCTTGCAGCAGCAAGACTTCAACCACATCCGGCTGCTGATAGACGATGGCGCCGTAGGCACCGATCAGCACCATCAGGCCGTTGCCGATGAAAAAACCGATCAGGCTGGCCAGTACGGCGACTTTTGCCGAGCGCGAGAAGCGTGTCCAGTTGGTCGCCTGTGTTGCGCCGCTGACGAAGGTGCCGAACACCAGCGTGATCGCCGTCGACCAGTCCATCGAGCCGCTCGGGACGATGCTGAGCAACCCCTCGAAACCGCCGACCTTCACCGTCGCCACCCACATCGACAGCAACAGCAGCAACATCATCGCCGGCACGGCGATGTAGGAAAGAATTTCCAGTCCGCGATAGCCCACATATGCCGTGGCGCAGAACATCAGGCCGAACAGCACCATCAAACCCAGCACCGTGCCTTGATCAAGATCGAAATATTTGCCAATCACCACCGCCGCCGTCGCGGTGCCCCAGGCGTACCAGCCAATTTGGGTGAAACCGAGGATCAGGTCGCTGAGTTTGCTGCCGACCTCGCCGAAGCAAAACCGGCCCATCAGCACCGAGTTGAGACCGCTCTTGAAGGCGATGTAACCCAGGCCCGCCGCGTAGAGGCCGAGCAGCAAGTTGCCGACGATGATCACCGCCATCATCTCGCTAAAACTGAACGCCACGCCGAGCTTGCCACCGGCAAACATGGTGGCAGTGAAAAACGTGAAGCCCAGTAACACTATCGCCGTCGAGGCCAGGCCTTTGCGCGCGTGCATGGGGACTTCGCTGAGGGGGTAATCGTTGCCGGCATCGTTCTGCGTCATGGGGCGGTCCTTGCTGAAAAGGGGAAGACGCGGGAGGGTTGCAGTGCTCGTGCCAAATGCGGGTGGGCGCGATTATGTATAGACGAGTCGCGAGGAATGGCACGAAAGCGGTGCAGTTGAACGCACCGAGGCACAATCTGGGAGCTGTCGAAGGCGGTGGGTCTTCCGATGCACAGCGCGAAGGTTTGAGCCCGAAAAGTCCAGGCATGGAAAAAAGCGGTGGAGGCTGTTTAGTGGTGAACTTCAGAGTTGCCGGTATAGAGCCGGATAATCTGATCAATCTCCCCCGACATTTTCATCCTCAGCAACGTGCGTAAAACGCGCTGCACTGGCACCTTTGGGTCATTCCTGACATAGCAGCCCACGCTCTGCTCCTGCAGTATCGCGACACCTTGCAGTTGCTTTTCAGGCGTCAGGCGTTGGTTGAACCAGTCCAGCGTCCACTGATTGCTCACGGCATAGCGGTAACGCCCGGCCAGCAGTTTTTCCAGTACCTGTTCCTGATTTCGGGCGTCTTCGCGATGCAGTCGATCAGCATCGAACAGATTTTGCAGGGTCGGGTAGGTGTAACCGAGCACGGTGCCGATGGATTGGCGTGGCAGTCGGTTAGTGTCGACGCGGGCAGGCTGATCCTGGCGGCTGATCAGCAAATCACGCTGAAAAAACAACGGAATGCTCCAGATGTAATCCCCGGACTGATTCGGCAGCCAGGATTGTGCGGCAAAGCAGCGCACGTCGACTCCGCCGTGTTCCATGGTGCTTTGTGCGCGAGTCCGGGGCAGGACGTGGAATTCTGCCGGCACGCCGACCTGAGTCGCGAGGCTGAGCATCATGTCGTACAGAATGCCCTGGGTCGGACGACCGCGTTCAAGTTGCACCATCGGCATGGCCCAGCTATCCGGCACGGCGAAGCGCAGTGGTGTTTGCGCTGCCGTCACGCTCAAGCTGATTCCCAGCAGTGCCCCCAAGGCCCAACGCATAAACGCTCCGGTCATTCCCCGATCCCGAGCCGATAAAAGACTCCGCTCATGCAGCTTAGCCACATTAGACGAGGACACCGGATGCAATTTTGCCCTTGCTCCGCTAGCATTAGCCGCTTCAGCTTCCTTCGTTGCGACGGTTTTCGATGAGTTATCAGGTTCTTGCACGTAAATGGCGTCCGCGCTCGTTCCGCGAAATGGTCGGCCAGACCCATGTGCTCAAGGCTCTGATCAATGCCTTGGACAGCCAGCGGCTGCACCATGCGTACCTGTTCACCGGTACACGCGGGGTGGGTAAAACCACGATTGCGCGGATCATTGCCAAATGCCTGAACTGCGAGACAGGTATCACTTCCAGCCCCTGCGGCGAGTGCTCGGTGTGTCGTGAAATCGACGAAGGCCGTTTTGTCGACCTGATCGAGATCGACGCCGCGAGCCGCACCAAGGTCGAAGACACCCGCGAACTGCTCGACAATGTGCAGTACGCGCCGAGCCGTGGGCGCTTCAAGGTCTACCTGATCGACGAAGTGCACATGCTCTCCAGCCATTCCTTCAATGCGCTGCTGAAAACCCTCGAAGAGCCGCCGCCGTACGTCAAATTCATCCTGGCGACGACTGATCCGCAGAAACTTCCGGCAACGATTTTGTCGCGTTGCCTGCAGTTCTCTCTGAAAAACATGACGCCTGAGCGTGTGGTCGAGCACTTGACGCACGTCCTCAGTGCCGAAAACGTGCCGTTCGAAGACGATGCACTGTGGTTGCTCGGTCGCGCCGCTGACGGTTCGATGCGTGACGCCATGAGCCTGACCGATCAGGCCATTGCTTTTGGTGAAGGCAAGGTTCTGGCCACCGACGTGCGAGCGATGCTCGGCACACTGGACCATGGTCAGGTCTATGACGTCTTGCATTCGCTGATCGAAGGTGACGCCAAGGCGTTGCTCGAAGCCGTTCGCCACCTGGCCGAGCAAGGCCCGGACTGGAATGGCGTGCTCTCGGAAATTCTCAACGTGCTGCACCGCGTCGCCATCGCTCAGGCGCTGCCCGAAGGCGTCGACAATGGCCATGGCGATCGCGATCGCGTGTTGGCATTGGCTCAGGCCTTGCCGGCCGAAGACGTGCAGTTCTATTACCAGATGGGCCTGATCGGCCGTCGCGATTTGCCGCTGGCGCCTGATCCGCGCGGTGGTTTTGAAATGGTGTTGTTGCGGATGCTGGCCTTCCGGCCCGCCGACACAGTGGACGCCCCGAGGCAACCGCTAAAGCCAGTGGGGATCAGCCAGGCCACAGTTGATTCCGCAAACGCCGTGGCTGCCGCGCCTAAAGCTGCGCCGGTGGTCGTTGCGGCTATTGCGCCGGCTCCAGGGCCGGTTGCTGCACCCGCGCCGGCTCCCGAGCCAGCGCCGGTGATTGCTCCTGAGCCGGAACCAGAACCAGAACCAGAACGAGATCCTGTGCCCGAGCCCGAGCCCGAGCCAGTCGTCGTCGATGCCGTCGTCGACTTGCCCTGGAACGATCCGGTAGAGCCCGAACCCGAACCGGCTCAGCAGCCGGCGGTCGACCCCGTGCTGGAAACCGCTGCCGAGCAGCCTGATCTGCCGCCGATGCCGCTGCCCACCCCGGACAGCGTTGTACCGGACGCGCCGGAGTGGGCCGCCGTACCGATTCCCGAGCCGTCGGTCGCCGACGTCGATGCCGCCACACCGGGCATGGACATGGATGACGAGCCGCCGCTGGACGAGGATTACATCGAGCCGGACATGGATTCGGCTTACAGCTATCTCGACGAACTGGCGAGCGAGCATGCTGCAGAACCGGCCCCGGAACCCGAGCCGGAGCCCGCAGCGATGCCGGCCACCGGTCTGGCGCTGCAATGGCTGGAACTGTTCCCGAAACTGCCGATCTCCGGCATGACGGGCAGCATCGCCGCCAACTGCACGCTGATCGCGGTTGATGGCGATCATTGGCTGATGCACCTGGACCCGGCTCACAGCGCCTTGTTCAACGCCACTCAACAGCGTCGTCTCAACGATGCGTTGAACCAGTTCCACGGTCGCACGCTGAGCCTGACCATCGAACTGATCAAGCCCGAGCAGGAAACCCCGGCCCAGGCCGCGTCCCGTCGCCGTGCCAACCGTCAGCGCGAAGCGGAGGAGTCGATCCACGGCGATCCGTTCATCCAGCAGATGGTTCAGCAGTTCGGCGCAGTGGTGCGACACGATACTATTGAACCCGTCGACGCCTTGGTCGCCCAAGGCTAATAACTGAAGGCGCTCGTTCTCGAAGGCCGGGCGCTGTTTTGATCCAAGTACTTTTGAGGTGATTCCCATGATGAAAGGTGGCATGGCCGGCCTGATGAAGCAGGCGCAGCAGATGCAGGAAAAAATGGCCAAGATGCAGGAAGAACTGGCCAACGCCGAAGTCACCGGCAAAGCCGGCGGCGATATGGTCACCGTGGTGATGACCGGTCGTCACGACGTCAAAAGCGTGAGCATCGACCCAAGCCTGGTTGAAGGCCTGAGCGAAGACGACAAAGAGATGCTGGAAGCCGTGGTGGCTGCCGCCGTCAATGATGCCGTGCGCAAGATCGAAGCCAACAGCCAGGAAAAAATGGGCGGCATGACCGCCGGCATGAACCTGCCAGCGGGTATGAAACTGCCATTCTGATTCGCCATTGCGCGACAGATGAGCTACACAAAGTGCCAGGCATCGCGCCTGGCATTTTTGTTTCTGGCTGATTGTTTTGCGGTGGCAGGGCTGACGCCTTCGCGAGCAGGCTCGCTCCCACATTTGAAGTGCGTTAACCCTGTGGGAGCGGGCTTGCCCGCGAAGAAGTCGACTCGGTCGATCCGAATAAACATCGAACCCATCACCGCCACCCACGGTCTGCTTCCTATATCCCCGAATTCCTCATTCAAAGGAGACGCTGACATGTCCGACCCTCTCACCCTCAATCAACGTGTCGTCCTGGCCTCGCGCCCGGTTGGTGCGCCGACCCCGGAAAACTTTCGCCTTGAGCGCGAAGCCCTGCCAGAGCTTGAAGACGGGCAGGTGTTGCTGAAAACCCTGTACCTGTCGCTTGATCCCTACATGCGGGGGCGCATGAGCGACGCTCCGTCCTACGCCGCGCCGGTGGAAATCGGTGAAGTGATGACGGGTGGTGCGGTCAGCCGAGTCGAACGTTCGACCCACCCCAAATTCCACACCGGTGATCTGGTCGTTGGCGCTACCGGTTGGCAGAGCCACAGCATCAGCGATGGGCGCAATATCATTCCGATCCCGGCGGGGTTGCCGAGCCCTTCAATGGCCCTCGGTGTGCTGGGTATGCCGGGGTTGACCGCGTACATGGGCCTGATGGATATCGGTCAGCCAAAGGCTGGAGAGACGCTGGTGGTCGCGGCGGCATCCGGGGCTGTCGGCTCAGTGGTCGGCCAAGTGGCGAAAATCAAAGGTCTGCGCGCGGTCGGTGTGGCTGGCGGTGCCGAAAAGTGCAAATACGTGGTTGAGACGTTGGGTTTCGACGCCTGCGTCGATCACAAGGCTGCGGATTTCGCCGAGCAACTGGCGAAGGCCTGTCCCGATGGTATCGATGTCTATTACGAGAATGTCGGCGGGCATGTGTTCGAGGCCGTGGTGCCATTGCTTAATCCCAAGGCGCGCATTCCGCTGTGTGGTCTGATCGCGGGCTACAACGCCCATGAAGCCCCGCAAGGCCCGGATCGCCTGCCGATGCTGCAACGCACCCTGTTGACCAAGCGTGTGCGGATTCAGGGCTTTATCGTGTTCGATGACTACGGTGATCGTCAGCCGGAATTCATCAGCCACATGGTGCCGTGGGTGCGTGATGGCAAGGTGAAATTCCGTGAAGACGTGGTCGAAGGCCTGGAGCAGGCGCCCGATGCGTTTATCGGTCTGCTGGAGGGGCGCAACTTCGGCAAACTGGTGGTGCGGGTCGCCCAGGACTGAGTATTTGACGCTGGCCAGAGGCGCGGGTATAAACCGCGTCTCGTTGTTTTGTCGGACTTTTTACCCATGAGCTTCAGCCCTTTGATTCGCCAACTGATCGATTCCCTGCGCGTTCTGCCGGGTGTGGGTCAGAAAACCGCCCAGCGCATGGCGTTGCAGTTGCTCGAGCGTGACCGCAGCGGCGGTCTGCGTCTGGCTCAATCTCTGAGTCAGGCCATGGAAGGGGTCGGTCACTGCCGTCAGTGCCGCACGCTGACCGAAGACGATCTGTGCCCGCAATGCGCCGATACGCGCCGCGATGACACGCTGTTGTGCGTGGTGGAAGGGCCGATGGATGTCTATGCGGTCGAGCAGACCGGGTTCCGTGGGCGTTACTTTGTGCTCAAAGGTCACCTGTCGCCGCTCGACGGCCTCGGGCCTGAGGCAATCGGTATTCCGCAATTGATGGCGCGGATCGAAGAGGCGGGCACTTTTGCCGAGGTGATCCTGGCCACCAACCCGACGGTGGAAGGTGAAGCGACGGCGCATTACATCGCGCAGTTGCTGAACAATAAAGGCTTGATCGCTTCGCGGATTGCCCATGGTGTACCGCTGGGCGGCGAGCTGGAACTGGTGGATGGCGGCACCCTGGCGCACTCGTTTGCCGGGCGTAAACCAATCGCCCTCTGACATTTGTGTTGTCTGATCTGACGCCTTCGCGAGCAAGCCCGCTGCCACAATGGTTTTGTATACGCTACAAATCCCCTGTGGCAGCGGGCTTGCTCGCGAATGGCGCGGCTCGGTCTATCTGAATCAAACAATCCTGTTGAAAACCAAGCAAGCGCTCGGTTAACGTCGGTCAACCCTTCAGTGGAGTTTGCCGATGCCTGCCTTCCAGGAATACTTCGACCCCAGCCACCAATTGGTTCGCGACAGCGTCAGACGTTTCGTCGAGCGTGAAATCCTGCCGGACATCGATCAGTGGGAAGAAGCCGAAAGCTTCCCCCGTGAGTTGTATCTGAAGGCCGGTGCAGCCGGGATCCTTGGTATCGGCTACCCCGAAGCGCTGGGTGGCAGCCATGAAGGCGATGTGTTCGCCAAGGTTGCCGCCAGTGAGGAATTGATGCGCTGCGGTGCTGGCGGCCTGGTGGCGGGGCTGGGCTCGCTCGATATCGGCCTGCCCCCGATCGTCAAATGGGCGCGTCCCCAAGTGCGCGATCGCGTAGTGCCGCCGGTGCTCCGTGGCGAGAAAATCAGTGCGCTGGCCGTTACCGAGCCCGGCGGCGGTTCTGACGTCGCCAACCTGCAAACCCGCGCTGTGCGTGACGGTGATTTCTACCGGGTCAGCGGCAGTAAAACCTTTATCACCAGTGGCGTACGCGCCGATTTCTACACCGTCGCGGTTCGCACCGGTGCGCCGGGTTTTGGTGGCATCAGCCTGTTGCTGGTCGAGAAGCAAACGCCGGGATTCACCGTCGGCCGACAGCTGAAGAAAATGGGCTGGTGGGCATCGGACACGGCTGAGTTGTTCTTCGACGATTGCCGGGTGCCTGTCGGTAACTTGATCGGCGCCGAGAACATGGGCTTCGCCTGCATCATGGGCAACTTCCAGAACGAGCGACTGGCGTTGGCGCTGATGGCCAACATGACTTCACAGTTGGCGTTGGAAGAGAGCCTGAAGTGGGCGCGTGAGCGTGAGGCCTTTGGCAAACCGATCGGTAAATTCCAGGTGATCAAGCACCGGCTCGCCGAGATGGCGACGGCGCTGGAAGTCTCGCGGGAGTTCACCTATCGGCAGGCGGCGAAAATGGCGGAGGGGCAGAGTGTGATCAAGGAGATTTCCATGGCGAAGAACTTTGCCACGGACACTTCGGACCGAATCACCACCGAAGCAGTGCAGATTCTCGGCGGGCTGGGTTACATGCGCGAGAGTCTGGTGGAGCGGCTTTATCGGGATAACCGCATTCTGTCGATTGGCGGCGGGACGCGGGAGGTGATGAACGAGATCATCAGCAAGCAGATGGGGCTTTGAAGGGTAGGTGAGGCTACCGGCCTCATCGCGGGCAAGCCCCCTCCCACAGGTTTCTTAGGTGTGCACAGTATTTGTGAACGAACGAGATCACTGTGGGAGCGGGCCTGCCCGCGAAGGCGTCAGTACACGCGCTACTTACTTGTCGGTCAGGGCAAACTGCGTCAGGCAGAACGTTGGAATCCCCATGTCCTCCAGACGCTGCGAACCACCGAGCTCCGGCAGATCAATGATCGCCGCCGCCTCATGCACCCGAGCGCCCATCCGGCGAATCAGATTGGCCGCGGCAATCAACGTTCCGCCGGTGGCAATCAAGTCGTCAAACATCACCACCGAATCGCCCTCACACAGGCTGTCGGCGTGCACTTCAAGGAGCGCTTCGCCGTACTCGGTCGCGTAACCCTCGGCCAGCACGTCCGCCGGCAGTTTGCCTTGCTTGCGGAACAGCACCAGCGGCTTGTTCAACTGATAGGCCAATACCGAACCGATCAGAAAACCACGGGCATCCATCGCGCCGATGTGGGTGAAGTCGGCTTCGACATAGCGGTGAGCGAAGCTGTCCATCACCAGACGCAGGGCCGTTGGCGACTGGAAGAGCGGGGTAATGTCACGAAAGATCACGCCCGGTTTCGGAAAGTCGATCACGGGGCGGATCAGGGATTTGATGTCGAAGGAGTCGAAGACCATCGTCGAGGTGTCCTGGCAGGGCTGCAAACGGCGCAGTATACCCGCGGCTGAAACGCTTCGCTCAACCGCGGATCGAGATCAGCCTTCGAGCGAGCCACCCGCCAGCGCACACAGCTGAATCGGGTCGAGGATGTGAATTTCTTTGCCCTCGGCGGCAATCAGTTCGTTTTGCTGGAAGCGGGTGAACACCCGGGACACGGTTTCCACCGCCAGCCCCAGGTAGTTGCCGATTTCATTGCGCGACATGCTCAAGCGGAACTGGTTGGCCGAGAAACCGCGAGCGCGGAAGCGGGCGGACAGGTTGACCAGGAAGGTCGCAATACGCTCGTCGGCAGTCTTCTTCGACAGCAGCAACATCATTTGCTGGTCGTCGCGAATTTCGCGGCTCATCACGCGCATCAACTGGCGGCGCAGTTGCGGCAACTGCAGGGCCAGTTCGTCGAGGCGTTCGAAAGGGATTTCGCAGACAGAGGTGGTTTCCAGGGCTTGGGCGGAAACCGGGTGTTTTTCGGTGTCCATGCCGGACAGGCCGACCAGTTCGCTGGGCAGGTGGAAGCCGGTGAGTTGCTCTTCGCCGGTATCGCTCAGGCTGAAAGTCTTCAGGGCGCCGGAGCGTACTGCATAAACGGAATCGAACGTGTCGCCCTGGCGGAACAGGAACTCACCCTTTTTCAGCGGGCGGCCGCGTTTAACGATTTCGTCCAGCGCTTCCATGTCTTCCAGATTCAGAGAAAGTGGCAGGCATAGAGGGGCCAGGCTGCAATCCTTGCAATGAGCCTGGTTGTGAGCGCGCAGTTTAACTGGCTCGGACATTTCTTTAATCCTTGTGGGAAAACACACATAAGCCGTAAGGGTAACTCACGGGAGGACATTCAGGCCAGCTTGTGACGAGATTGCCCCGCGGGCATAAAGCCGCAGGGCAAGCGACAGACGGGGTGTTATCGGGTGAAGCCTGAGCAATCGGTTTCAAGACGTTTACGCAATCAACGACGGTTCAGATCACCCGGGAAAAACGCTGGCGGTTCTGCTGTTCAAGATAGGCGTCGAATACCATGCACACCGAGCGCACCAGCAGGCGTCCGGCCGGTAGAACCTCAACACGCTCGCGATCAAGCGTTATCAGGCCATCGTTGGCCATGCCTTGCAGTTGTGGCCACAGCGCGCCGAAATACCCCTGAAAATCGATGTTGAACTGCTGCTCGATTTCGGCGAATTCCAGGTTGAAATTGCAGATCAGTTGCTGAATCACTGCACGTCGCAGCCGATCATCGGCATTGCACAGCAGTCCGCGACTGGTCGCCAATTGCGCGGCGGCGAGGGTGTTTTGGTATTCGTTGAGATCGCTGCTGTTCTGGCAATACAGATCGCCGATCTGGCTGATGGCCGACACGCCCAAGCCAATCAAGTCGCAATGTCCGTGGGTGGTGTAGCCCTGGAAATTGCGTTGCAGGGTTTGCTCTTCCTGGGCGACCGCCAGTTCATCGTCGGGCAGGGCGAAGTGGTCCATGCCGATGTAGCGGTAACCGGCGGCGGTCAGTTGCTCGATGGTGCGTTGGAGCATGTGCAGTTTTTGCGTCGGGGTCGGCAGCTCATTGTTGTTGATCCGCCGCTGGGGCATGAAGCGTTCTGGCAGGTGCGCGTAGTTGAACACCGAGAGTCGATCCGGCTGCAGGTTGATGACTTCCTCGACCGTGCGGGCGAAGTTGTCCGGGGTCTGCTTGGGCAAGCCGTAAATCAGGTCAATATTGATCGAGCGAAATTGCAACGTGCGCGCCGCGTCGATCACGGCGCGGGTTTCTTCCAGGCTTTGCAGGCGATTGACCGCCCGCTGCACCGCCGGATCAAGGTCTTGCAGGCCAATGCTGACCCGGTTGAACCCCAGTTCACGCAGCAGGCCCATGGTCGACCAGTCGGCTTCACGCGGGTCGATTTCGATGCCGTAATCGCCGGAGTCGTCATCCAGCAAATTGAAGTGTTTGCGCAGGTGCGCCATCAGTTGGCGCAGTTCGTCGTGGCTGAGAAAGGTCGGGGTGCCGCCGCCGAAGTGCAACTGCTCGACTTTCTGCGCCGGGTCGAGGTGGCAGGCGATCAGCTGGATTTCCTGCTCCAGGCGTTGCAGGTAGGGCAGCGCGCGGCCGCGATCCTTGGTGATCACCTTGTTGCAGGCGCAGTAGTAGCAAATGTTCGCGCAGAACGGCACATGCACATACAACGACAACGGGCGCTGGGCCTTGCGGCTATCGCGCAGGGCGTGGAACAGGTCGAAGGTGCCGACCTGACTGTTGAATTGCACGGCCGTCGGGTACGAGGTGTAGCGCGGCCCCGCCAAGTCGTAGCGGCGGATCAGATCTGTGTCCCAACGAATGGCGTCGAGCATGCGGGCATTCCCCCGGGTAGGCTGGCAGTGTTGGCGAGTCTAGGGGAGAGGGCGCGCAGGCATGTTGATTTGCATCAACAGGGAGATAGGTGTGACGGGTGCGGGCTTGCCCGCGAAGGTTGCGCCGCCAATTCAATGCCCCATCAACCAATGCTGATGCGGGCCGGGCAGGGTCCAGATGCCGAACAGCATCACTAAAATCCCACCAGTCATGCGTACGCTGCGTTTGCGCAACAGCGCTGTGACGCGCTCGGCGGCGAGGCCGGTTGCGAGCAGCACCGGCCAGGTACCCAGCCCGAATGCGAGCATCAACAACGCACTGTCCAGCGCATTGCCCTGGCTCGCCGACCACAGCAGCGTGCTGTAAACCAGGCCGCAGGGCAGCCAGCCCCATAGCGCACCGAGCAGCAAGGCGCGGGGCAGGCTCGACACCGGCAGCAAGCGGTTGGCTACCGGTTGAATGTAACGCCACAAGCCGCGACCGAGGCTTTCGATGCGGGTCAGCCCGCTCCACCAGCCGGCCAGATACAAGCCCATCGCGATCAACAGCAAACCGGCCAGCACGCGCATGAACAGCGCGGCCGGGCTATTCGCCACCGCCCAACCGGCGAGGCCGATCAGCAATCCGGCGGTGGCGTAACTGAGGATTCGACCCAGGTTGTAGGCCAACAGCAAGCGAAAGCGTCGGCTGCGCTGTTCCTTGGGGATCGCCAGCGTCAGCGCGCCCATCAAGCCGCCGCACATTCCCAGGCAATGGCCGCCGCCGAGCAAGCCGAGGATCAGCGCCGACACCAGCAGGGGCGCCAATTCAAGCATGGGGCGGCGCCTTGTCGTTCGGTTTGGCTGCGTTGGCTTCGTCCACCGCAGCGGTGTGGTTGGGGTCCTGATCGTCGAACAGAATGCTGTGGGCCGGGCCGTCGAGGTCGTCGTACTGACCGCTGTCCACTGCCCAGAAGAAAATGTACACGGCGATGGCCACGATCAGCAGTGCGGCCGGGATCATCACGTAGAGAGCTG
Source organism: Pseudomonas baetica (assembly GCF_019733355.1). Classification (GTDB taxonomy): domain Bacteria; phylum Pseudomonadota; class Gammaproteobacteria; order Pseudomonadales; family Pseudomonadaceae; genus Aquipseudomonas; species Aquipseudomonas baetica_A. Next base: position 13,956 of record NZ_JAIHLQ010000036.1, read on the forward strand.
GCATCTGTACTCCACTCCATGCTCGCGCGGCTCAGGCCGGTAGCGGGCGGGTTTCTGACGGGGTGCGGGCGGGCGGCGCGCTCGGCAGGCGAGTCAGACGCAAGGCGTTGAGCACCACAGTCAGCGAACTGATCGACATGCCGACCGCTGCCCACACCGGGGTGATCCAGCCGAGGGCGGCGAACGGCAACATGAAGCCATTGTACAGCGCGGCCCACAGCAGGTTCTCGATGATTACCCGGCGGGTGCGTCGCGCCAGCGTGAAGGCTTGCACCAGTGCGTCGAGCCGATTGGACAGCAACACGGCATCGGCGCTGGTTTTTGCCAGGTCTGTGGCCGAGCCCATGGCCACGCTGATGTCGGCGGCGGCGAGCACCGGCACATCGTTGACGCCGTCGCCGAGCATCAATACTTTGCGACCTTCCTGGTGCAACTGGTGCAGCACTTGCAGTTTGTCGTCCGGGCGCAGACCACCATGGGCCTCTTCGATGCCCAGTTCTGCGGCAACACTGGCGACCATCGGCGAACTGTCGCCGGACAACAGCAATGTGCGCCAGCCACGCGCCTTGCAGGCGGCGAGCAGGGCCGGTGCATCGTCGCGCAAACGGTCATCGAGGACGAACCAGGCCAGTGGCCCCCGGGTGTCGCCGAGCAGCAGCCATTGCCCGGGTTCATTCGGCATCGCAGGCGCAGTAGCGCCGCTAAGGGCGCAGACAAATTCCGCCTGACCGATGCGCAAGCGTTGTTCGCCGACCAAGCCTTCGAGACCAAGCCCAGGCGTGCTGTGGACCTCTTCGGCCGCCAGCGGCGCACGGCCGAACGCTCGGGCAATCGGGTGTTCCGAACGGTTCTCCAGCGCAGCGGCGAGGCTCAGGCATTGATCGCTGTCCAGTGCGCCCAGTGGGCGAATCGAGCGCAATACCAGCCGGCCTTCGGTGAGGGTGCCAGTCTTGTCGAAAATCACCGTGTCGATCTGGTTCAGGCCTTCCAGCACATGGCCGCGGGTCAGCAGCAAGCCGAGTTTGTGCAACGTTCCGGTGGCGGCGGTGAGGGCGGTCGGTGTTGCCAGCGATAGCGCGCAGGGGCAGGTCGCCACCAGCATCGCGAGGACGATCCAGAATGCGCGTGATGAATCCAGCTCCCACCACAGCAGGCCAATGGCGGCAGCGGCGATCAGCGACAACAGCAAGAACCATTGCGCGGCGCGGTCGGCGATTTCCGCCAGTCGTGGTTTTTCGGTCTGGGCGCGGTCGAGCAAACGGACGATGGCCGACAGTCGCGTGTCCTGTCCTAGCGCGAGCACTTGCACGGTTAACGCACCCTCAACGTTCAGGGTGCCCGCTGTGACGGCATCGCCCAACGTGCGCGGTTGTGGCAGGTATTCGCCGGTCAGCAGCGATTCGTCGATGCTCGACTGGCCATCGAGGATCTTGCCGTCCGCGGGCAGGGTCGAGCCCGGTGGCACCAGAACGTGATCGCCCAGGCGCAGCTCGCTGAGCAGGATGCGCTCGCTCTGGCCGGCATCATCGAGGCGCAGGCACGAGGCGGGCAACAGGTTGACCAACTGTGCGGTGGCAGCGGCGGTGCGCTCCCGCGCGCGACGCTCCAGATAGCGCCCGGCGAGCAGAAACAGCGCAAACATGCCGACCGCATCGAAATACAACTCGCCGACGCCGGTGATCGACGTCCATATCCCGGCAATGTAGGCACTGCCGATCGCTAGCGACACCGAAACATCCATGGTCAGGTGGCGCGTACGCAAGTCACGCATCGCGCCTTTGAAGAACGGCGCGCAACTGTAGAACACGATCGGCGTGGTCAAAAACAGCGCGACCCAGCGCAGGATGGTGTGCAGTTCTGGGCTGAGGTCGATGTTGAATTCCGGCCAGGTCGCCATGGTCGCCATCATCGCCTGGAACCAGAGCAGCCCGGCCACGCCCAGTTGACGTAGGGCGAGGCGGTTTTCGCTGGCCATTTGTTCGCTGGCACGATCGGCCTGATACGGGTGGGCGGCGTAACCGATGTGGCGCAGTTCGGCGAGCAATCGGCTCAGTGGCAATTGCCCATCCGCCCAGCGAACGTGAAGTCGATGGTTGGACAGATTCAGTCGGGCTTCGGCGACCGCCCCAAGCGTGCGCAGATGTTTCTCGATCAGCCAGCCGCAGGCGGCGCAACTGATGCCTTCCATTAACAGCGTGGTTTCGGCCAGTTCGCCTTCGTGGCGGACAAACGGTTGCTGGACATCGGCGCGGTCGTACAGCGCCAGCTCATCGACCAATTGCACCGGCAGCGCTTCGGGGTTGGCCGAGGCTTCGCTGCGGTGTTGGTAGTAGCTTTCCAGGCCGCCGGCAACGATAGCTTCGGCCACAGCCTGGCAGCCTGGGCAGCAGAATTCGCGGGGTTCCCCGAGTACGACGGCGGTAAAGCGGCTGCCGGACGGGACGGGCAGGGCGCAGTGGTAGCAGGGGATTGGGTTGGTCATCAGATTTTCATTAATATCGATGTCGTCCGCTCGAGCCTCTTTGCGAGCAAGCCCGCTCCCACAGGTTATGTGGATACTGGCGTTCCACTGGGGGAGCGGGCCTGCTCGCGAATGCGCGAAGCGCGGCGTTACTTCTTCAGGTCTTCGGCGCCCTGGAGCGGTTCGTCACCGAGCAGCAGATCCGTATCATGGCTGACCAACTCTTCTTCGAACATGCGCCAGATCTGATCATCCTGCGATCCCAGCAATTCGACAAACCGGCGGCCGTCGACCTTGTCGCTCAACTGACCGATGTAGCGCCCTGTCTCAGTTTCGCTGCGGGTCAGGATGACCTTGCGATCCTTCTCCGGTTGGGTCGGCGAGATCAGGTTCAGTTCCAGTGTCTTGGGCTGGCTGTCGCCGCTCAAACGCACATCGACTTCACCAGTCACATCATCCAGATGCACAGCGGCGCGCATCTTCAGGTTCTGTGCGAGCAGTTCGCGATCCAGTGAACGGTTGATACCTTTGCCTGCCTCGTAGTAGTTGTCGTTGACGAGGTTGTCCGGGTTGTTCACCGCGATGGTCACCATGGACAGGGTCAGCGTCACCGAACAGGCCAGAATCGCGATGATGATCCATGGCCAGAGGTGCTTGTACCAAGGACTTGCGGCGTTTGCTGCGGGCATGTTCAGTTCTCTTAACGGATTTGTGGGCCGATGAATCGGCTCTTGGCTTCAACGTGGACGCTGTTGTCATCGGCATCCTTGAGGATGAATTTCACCTCGTTGGTGCTCGACGGCAGTTGTTCCGGTGCGCTCGACAGTTCGACTGGCATGCTGAAAATTTCTCCGGCCGCGACCTTGATCTCGCGTTTGCCTTGCAGGCGCAGATCCGGCAGGCCAGCGGCTTCCAGCACGTAGGTGTGGTCGCGCTGATCCTTGTTCATGATCTTCAGGCTGTAGACATTTTCGATCCGGCCTTCGGCGTTCTCGCGATAGAGCACGCGGTCTTTGCTGACATCGAAACCGACCAGTGAACGCATGACGAACGCGGTCACCAACAGGCTGATCATCGCCAGCAACACTACGGCATAGCCGATCAGGCGTGGCCGCAGTTTATGGGTTTTCTGGCCCGACAGGTTGTGTTCGGTGGTGTAGCTGATCAGGCCGCGCGGGTAGTCCATCTTGTCCATGATGCTGTCGCAGGCGTCGATACACGCGGCGCAGCCGATGCACTCGATTTGCAGACCGTCGCGGATGTCGATACCGGTCGGGCACACCTGAACGCACATGGTGCAGTCGATGCAGTCGCCCAGGCCCATGGCCTTGTAGTCGACGCCTTTCTTGCGCGGGCCACGGCTTTCGCCGCGACGCGGGTCGTAGGAAACGATCAGAGTGTCCTTGTCGAACATCACACTCTGGAAGCGAGCATATGGGCACATGTAGATGCACACCTGTTCGCGCAACCAGCCGGCATTACCGTATGTGGCAAGGGTGAAGAAGCCGACCCAGAAGTACGACCAGCCATCGGCTTGCCCGGTGAAAAACTCGAACACGAGTTCGCGGATCGGCGAAAAGTAACCCACGAAGGTCATACCGGTGACGAAACCGATCAGCAGCCAAAGCGAGTGTTTGGCGAGTTTGCGCAGGAGCTTGTTACCGCTCATCGGCGCCTTGTCGAGCTTGATGCGCTGGTTGCGGTCGCCTTCGGTGACCTTCTCGCACCACATGAAAATCCACGTCCACACGCTTTGCGGACAGGTGTAGCCGCACCAGACTCGGCCGGCATACACGGTGATAAAGAACAGACCGAACGCGGCAATGATCAGCAGGCCCGAAAGCAGAATGAAGTCCTGCGGCCAGAAGGTGGCGCCGAAGATGAAGAACTTGCGCTCCGGCAGGTTCCACCACACGGCCTGATGGCCACCCCAGTTCAGCCACACCGTGCCGAAATACAGCAGGAACAGTGCGGCACCGCCCATCATCCGCAGATTGCGGAACAGACCGGTAAAAGCACGGGTGTAGATTTTTTCTCGTGAGGCGTAAAGATCCACGCTGTTGTTCGCGTTTTTGCTCGGTGGCGTGACGTCGTGTACCGGAATCTGGTTGCTCATCATTGCATCCCACGGCAGTGGAAAAATGCCTCGGTCGATACGTGCCGGCCGGGGTCGGAAAGGGCGTTGCAGTGGCGCAATGATACGCCTGTCACGCCTGCGAACGGGTGCGACCTTTGGTCGCGTTGGGGGCGGGCTGTAAATGGTGTAGCAGATGTAACAAGTCCTGATCCAGATCAATTGACTATAGACGATGCATGAGACTCGCTCGGGCGAGTGAGTCTCATGCATCGTCTCGGCAGGCAATCTGCAGGCATCAGTCCAGCCTGCCGCCGCCGAGACTTTCGAGCCCGCCGTCTTTGGGTTTCTTCACCTCGTGGCCAGCGGTGGCATCGTCGCTGGTATCGGGGGACGCAGTGTCGGGCTTGATACCCGGGTCGGCAAAAGTGAAATCTTCGTGGGATTGCACACAGTCATGATCGGATTCTCGCATGGCTTTCTTCCTTGATATACAGCGGTATAGGGGGTGGTCTGACGAACCATCGGCAGACGGAAAGAAAAGTTACAGGCCGATGAAGATTGAGTCTATTGAGCATTTGCCTCAAATCGTGAACGCCTTCTGATCGCAAGGTCCGCAAGCCCCAGCGGCTGATTGTTGATTGCTTTTTAATTATTGTTTTTAGTTGTTTTTTAAAGGGTTGGACACAAGAGTAATTAATTAATCATGTTTGTGTCTTTGAGGTTTTAATGGCTTTCGAATAAGTTGGTGGCTGGCGATATGAGGTCGCCAGCATAAGTTATTAAATGGAAGTGAAATATCATGACAGGTAGTAAAGTTGCAGCTTATATTCTGGGTGTGTGTTTGTTGCTGTCGATAGTTTCGGCTTATTCTGCGGAGCCTGCGCCGAAGCACATGGTGTTTGCATCGGATACGCAATACCCCTGGACAGACAAGACAGACAGTAGAACGCCTGAGTCTGATGAGGCGTTTACAAAGCGTTCGAAGTGGCTGGTGGAAACTCAGTTGGCAAGTATTGCCGCTTTTCGAAATGCTCAGGGTGGACAAGCGAAAGTACCATTGATGATCAATGGAGATATCACCGCTTTCGGCCATGACTGGCAGCGCTCCTATATGAGAGAGGTGCTGGCTAAGCACTTCGGTGGTGAGTACCTGTATGGTTTGGGTAATCATGACTATGAAAACAACGTGGATGATTGTTTCAGTAATAGCTGTGCGGCGGGCAGCATTGTTGAGTTCAGAAAACATCATGAAAACAGGGTGGACAACTTTGATGTGAGGTCCACGCAAGGTTTCTGGGGTAATACGTATTCAGGAAGTCTCGCTTATTCAAAGACCATCGGCGACGTCCACATGGTTCAACTCAACAATGAGCCGACGTACACGACCCGGATTGCTCATTTCCTGAACCCGACGACGTTCGAGATCAATAGTGCACTGGACTGGCTTGAGACTGACCTTAGTCTGGCGAGAGCTCAGGGGTACGCCATTATCATAAATATGCACAAGCCGTTGGAGATGAAGGGCGACAGTGCGCAGCAAAAACGCTTTCGCGACATGATCGTCAAATATCAGGTCACTGCAATATTCGCCGGTCATTTACATCGGGACGGCGGTGACTCCTACTGGGTGGGAGATGTGCCGATGTATCTGAGTGGCGCCACGTCTCAGCAAACTTACTTGATCACCAGCTTCACCGAGGATCGCAAGCAGTTGCAGATTTATCTGGTGAAGGACAATCAATGGCAGGAGCGAACGCTCATCGACACGGTGACGGTGAAATCCATCTCGGCCAGCCGTCCATGAAAAAGGCCCGGCCAATTGTCATTGGCCGGGCCTTCCTTTGCATCAAGCGTGGGCCTTACTGCGCCTCGGCTTCCGGCATTTTTTCGCCGTGGGACAGGCTGTAAACGTAAGCGGCCAGCAGGTGAACCTTGTCGTTGCCTTGCAGTTGTTCCTGCGCCGGCATTTGGCCCTGACGGCCGTAACGGATGGTCTGCTGCAATTGCGCGAAGCTGGAACCGTAGATGAACGCGCCCGGGTGGGTCAGGTTAGGCGCGCCCATGGCCGGGGTGCCTTTGCCTTCCGGGCCGTGGCAAGCCACGCAGTTGACGGCGAACAGTTTCTGGCCGTTGACCGGGTCAGCCTTGGCGTCTTGCGGCAGCTTGCGGCCATCGAGTTGCGTCACCACATAGGCTGCCACGTCGGCAACGCCTTGCTCGCCGATCACTTCGGCCCAGGCCGGCATCACCGCGTGACGACCGCCCATGATGGTGGTCTTGATGGTTTCCGGCTCCCCGCCCCAACGCCAGTCGGCGTCGGTGAGGTTCGGGAAGCCATAAGCGCCTTTGGCGTCGGAACCGTGGCAGACCGAGCAGTTGGAGGCGAACAGGCGGCCACCCATTTTCAGGGCTTGCGGATCCTTGGCCACTTCTTCGATCGGCATGGCGGCGAACTTGGCGAAGATCGGACCGAACCTGGCGTCCGAGCGAGCCATTTCCTTTTCCCATTCGTGTACGCCGGTCCAGCCGGTCTGGCCGTTGGCGAACGCGGTCTGTTTGTCGTTATCGAGGTAGTTGTAGCCCGGCAGCAGGCCTTTCCAGTTACCCAGACCCGGATATAGCACCAGGTAACCCAGCGCAAAAATGATGGTGCCCACGAACAGCATGAACCACCATTTCGGCAGCGGGTTGTCGTACTCCTCGATCCCGTCGAAGGAGTGCCCGACCGTCTCGTCCGTCTGCTCGCTGCGCTGGCCCTTGCGGGTCGACAGCAGCAGCCAGGTCAGGGAAAAGATCGTACCGAGACTGAGGACTGTGACGTACAGACTCCAGAATGTAGTCATTCTTTGTTACTCCTAGAAGCTTGCTCGACGTGCTTGATGGCTTCGGGATCATCCGCAAAAGGCAGCAAGGTCGCGTCTTCAAACTCCGACTTGCGCTTGGGGCTGAATACCCACAACGCCAGACCGATGAAGGCCACCATCACAACAACGGTGCCTAGGCCACGAATCATCCCGATATCCATCCAATTCACCGTTTGCTTTTGATGATGGTGCCCAGGCCTTGCAGGTAGGCCACCAGCGCGTCCATTTCGGTTTTGCCCTTCACGGCATCTTTTGCACCGGCGATGTCTTCGTCGGTGTAAGGGACGCCGAGCGTGCGCAACACTTCCATTTTCTTGGCCGTGTCTTTGCCGTCGAGCTTGTTTTCCACGAGGAATGGGTAAGCCGGCATTTTCGACTCAGGCACCACGTTGCGCGGGTTGTACAAGTGCGCACGCTGCCAGTCGTCGGAGTAGCGACCGCCCACGCGGGCCAGGTCCGGGCCGGTACGTTTGGAACCCCACAGGAACGGGTGATCCCAGACGCTTTCACCGGCGACCGAGTAGTGGCCATAGCGTTCGGTTTCGGCGCGGAACGGACGGATCATCTGCGAGTGGCAGCCGACACAACCGTTGGCGATATAGATATCGCGGCCTTCCAGTTCCAGCGCCGAACGTGGCTTCATGCCTTCGACCGGCTTGTTGGTAACGTCCTGGAAAAACAGCGGAACGATTTGGGTCAGGCCACCGACGCTGACGGCGATGACCATGAAGAAGGCCAGCAGGCCAATATTTTTCTCGACAGCTTCATGCTTCATCAGTGAGCTCCAACGACAGCGATCTGGGCGGCGGCTTCGGCTTCAGCCGGGTTCGAGGCGCGCACGGTGCGCCAGACGTTGTAAGCCATCAGGAACATGCCGCTGGCGAAGAATGCACCGCCCAGGGCACGGACGATGTAGCCAGGGTGGCTGGCTTGCAGCGCTTCAACGAACGAGTAGGTGAGGGTGCCGTCGTCGTTGATTGCCCGCCACATCAGGCCTTGAGTGATGCCGTTGACCCACATCGACGCGATGTACAGCACGGTACCGATGGTCGCGAGCCAGAAGTGCGCGTTGATCAGGCCGACACTGTGCATCTGTGCACGACCGAACAGTTTCGGGATCATGTGGTAGATCGCACCGATCGAGATCATTGCTACCCAGCCCAGAGCGCCGGCATGTACGTGGCCGATGGTCCAGTCAGTGTAGTGCGAGAGCGAGTTGACGGTCTTGATCGCCATCATCGGCCCTTCGAAGGTCGACATGCCGTAGAACGCCAGCGATACCACGAGGAAGCGCAGGATCGGGTCGGTGCGCAATTTATGCCAGGCGCCCGACAGGGTCATCATGCCGTTGATCATGCCGCCCCAGCTCGGTGCCAGGAGGATGATCGACATGGCCATGCCCAGCGACTGTGCCCAATCCGGCAGTGCGGTGTAGTGCAGGTGGTGCGGGCCGGCCCAGATGTACAGGGTGATCAGCGCCCAGAAGTGCACGATCGACAGGCGATAGGAGTAGATCGGACGTTCGGCCTGTTTCGGCACGAAGTAGTACATCATCCCGAGGAAGCCAGTGGTCAGGAAGAAACCCACGGCGTTGTGGCCGTACCACCACTGGATCATCGCGTCGGTCGCGCCGGAGTAGGCCGAGTAGGATTTGAAGAAGCTGACGGGCAGCGAGGCGTGGTTGACGATGTGCAGCATCGCGGTGACGACGATGAAGGCGCCGTAGAACCAGTTACCGACATAGATGTGCTTGGTTTTGCGCTTGGTGATGGTGCCGAAGAACACCAGACCGTAGGTGACCCAGACAATGGCCAGGAGAATGGCCAGCGGCCATTCCAGTTCCGCGTATTCCTTGGTGGTGGTGTAACCCAGCGGCAAGGTAATGATCGCGCCGACAATGACGGCTTGCCAGCCCCAGAAGGTGAAGGCGGCGAGGCTGTCGGAAATCAGTCGCGTCTGGCAGGTACGCTGCACGACATAGTAGGAGGTGCCAAACAGTGCACATCCACCGAAGGCAAAAATCACCAGGTTTGTGTGCAACGGGCGCAGGCGTCCAAAGCTCGTCCACGGCAGACCGAAGTTCAATTCCGGCCAGACCAGTTGCGAGGCGATGAAGACACCGAGCCCCATGCCAAGGATCCCCCAGACCACCGTCATGATGGCGAACTGGCGGACTACCTTATAGTTATAAGCAGTCGGACTGATTGCTGTGCTCATTCTAAGGTTCCACGGTTTAGGTGTTTTATTAGGATTAAAATCGGCCGCAAGTATGCAGAGAGCAGGGGGTCATTGCAACGCGCCATGACCTGGGTCAATGCTTTCCAACGCTGATTCTGCGGCCTTTCCATACGCCGCGTAAGGACAAAATTGGCCTCGGACAAAATGTCGCAGCAGACGAAAAAAGCGAGGGGCTCAGATCACTTGTAACGAGGTGTGTTCAAACAGCCGGTTCGGCTGATGAACGGCAATCGGCGCGACAGCCGGTATCTACCGGCCTTTGCGGCGAGTTTGTCAGCCGATTCATCGAACACATCGCTCAGGGTCGACCTGGAACCAGCACGGGCCAGTCCGCATCGAGCAAGCGTAGACCCGAATCAGGGGAACCGAAAGGTGAGGGCATCAAGGGGTGCGACAATGCGTCGCAAAGGGGCGGGAAACTGCCGCACTGAGAAACGTGCGGCAGTGATGTAGTCAATGCTTACTGTTTATTGTCTTCATTAACAAGTTTTTCTGTATTCAATCCATGGCTAAGACTGTACACATAAGCCGCCAGTAATTGCACTTTATCGTTACCCAGCAGCTCATTCTGCGCTGGCATATGACCTTGGCGACCATGGCGGATGGTCTGTTCGAGCTGGGTCAGGCTGGTGCCATAGATAAATCCGGCCGGGTGCGTCAGATTCGGCGCCCCCATGGCTTCAGTGCCGTGGCCGGTTGCCCCATGGCAGGCGACGCAAGTGGTGCTGAACGTTTGCTGTCCGGCTTGCAGGTCGGCCTTGCTGTCGGCGGGCAAAGGCAGGCCGGCCAGATCGTGACGCACATACGCGGCAACGTTCTTCACACCCGCTTCACCGAGCACTTCACCCCAGGCCGGCATCGCCGCCATCCGCCCACCCATGATGGTGGTCTTGATGGTGTCGGCGTCGCCGCCCCAGCGCCAGTCGCTGTCGGCCAGGTTGGGGAAGCCGAACGCGCCTTTGGCATCCGAGCCGTGGCAGACCGAGCAGTTGGAGGCGAACAGACGGCCACCCATTTTCAGCGCCTGCGGGTCTTTCGCCACGTCTTCCAGCGGCATGGCGGCGAACTTGGCGAAGATCGGGCCGAACTTGGCATCCGCCTTGTTCATTTCCTTTTCCCATTCGTGGACGCCGGTCCAGCCGTCCTCGTAACCGGGCAGGATGCCTTTCCAGTTGCCCAGGCCCGGATACAGGATCAGATAGCCCACGGAAAACACCAGCGTGCCGGCGAATAGCATGAACCACCATTGCGGCAGCGGGTTGTCGTACTCCTCGATGCCGTCGAAGCTGTGGCCCATGGTCTGGTCGACGCTGCCCTTGGTCTCGCCCCGACGCGTGCCGATCAGCAGCCAGGTCAGGCCGATCAGGCTGCCGATGGTCAGTACGCAGATCCACGTACTCCAGAAGGTGGTCATGGCCGGGTACTCCTTGGTTCAGGTGCTTGGGTAGTGTCGGGTTGCGGCTCGTCGGCGAACGGCAGCAGGCGCGCTTCGGCGAACTCCGGCGTGCGCTTGCGGTTGAACACCCAGAAAGTCAGGCCGACGAAGGCGACGAACACCACGACGGTGCCGAGGCCGCGAATCAGCCCTGTGCTCATTTCAATGACCATGGCTCACCTCTTGCTCTTGATCGCAGTGCCGAGCACTTGCAGGTAGGAGACGAGGGCGTCCATTTCGGTCTTGCCCTTGAGGCTGGCCACCGCGCCGGCGATGTCGTCGTCGGTGTAAGGCACGCCGAGGGTGCGCAGGGTCTTGAGCTTGGTTTCGGTGTGGCTGCTGTCGACCGCTTGCGTGACCAGCCACGGGTAGGCCGGCATCTTTGACTCCGGTACTACGTTGCGCGGGTTGTACAAGTGCGCGCGGTGCCAATCATCCGAGTAACGCGCGCCCACCCGGGCCAGGTCCGGACCGGTGCGTTTGGAGCCCCACAGGAAGGGGTGATCCCACACGCTCTCACCGGCCACCGAGTAGTGCCCGTAGCGTTCGGTTTCGGCGCGGAACGGGCGGATCATCTGCGAGTGGCAACCGACGCAGCCCTCGCGGATGTAGATGTCGCGGCCTTCCAGTTGCAGCGCGGTGTAGGGCTTCATGCCCTCCACCGGTTTGTTGGTCACGTCCTGGAAGAACAGCGGGACGATCTGGGTCAGGCCGCCGATGCTCACGGCGAACACCATGAGCAGCATCAGCAGGCCGACGTTCTTTTCAATCGTTTCGTGTTTCATGGCGGACTCCTCAGGCCATCTGCGCGGCAGCAACGACGTCAGCAGGCTGCGAGGCCCGCACGGTGCGCCAGGTGTTGTAAGCCATCAGGAACATGCCGCTGAGGAAGATCGCCCCACCCACCAGCCGCACGACGAAGCCTGGGTGGCTGGCCACCAGGGTTTCGACGAAGGAGTAGGTCAGCGTGCCGTCCTCGTTCACCGCACGCCACATCAGGCCTTGGGCGATGCCGTTGACCCACATCGAAGCGATGTAGAGCACGGTGCCGATGGTCGCGAGCCAGAAATGCGCGTTGATCAGGCCGATGCTGTGCATCTGCTCTTTGCCGAAGATTTTCGGGATCATGTGGTACAGCGCGCCGATCGAAATCATCGCCACCCAACCGAGAGCGCCGGCGTGGACGTGGCCGATGGTCCAGTCGGTGTAGTGGGAGAGGGCGTTGACGGTCTTGATCGCCATCATCGGACCTTCGAAGGTCGACATGCCGTAGAACGCCAGCGACACCACGAGGAAGCGCAGGATCGGGTCGCTGCGCAACTTATGCCAGGCGCCCGACAGGGTCATCATGCCGTTGATCATGCCGCCCCAACTCGGTGCCAGGAGGATCAGCGACATCACCATGCCCAGCGACTGCGCCCAGTCCGGCAGCGCGGTGTAGTGCAGGTGGTGCGGGCCGGCCCAGATGTACAGCGTGATCAGGGCCCAGAAGTGCACGATCGACAGGCGATACGAATACACCGGACGCTCAGCCTGTTTCGGCACGAAGTAGTACATCATCCCGAGGAAACCGGCGGTGAGGAAAAAGCCCACGGCGTTGTGGCCGTACCACCATTGCACCATCGCATCGGTCGCACCGGCATACACCGAGTAGGACTTGGTGAAACTCACCGGCAACTCAAGGTTGTTGACGATGTGCAGAATCGCCACGGTGATGATGAACGCGCCGAAGAACCAGTTGCCCACATAAATGTGCTTGGTCTTGCGCTGCATGATCGTGCCGAAAAACACGATGGCGTAGGCGACCCAGACGATGGTGATCAGGATGTCGATCGGCCATTCCAGCTCGGCGTATTCCTTGGAACTGGTGTAACCCAGCGGCAGGCTGATCGCTGCCAGCAGGATCACCAGTTGCCAGCCCCAGAAGCAGAACGCGGCGATTTTCGGCGCAAACAGCTGAGTCTGGCAGGTGCGTTGCACCGAGTAGAACGAACTGGCGAACAGCGCGCAGCCACCGAAGGCGAAGATCACCGCATTGGTGTGCAGCGGGCGCAGACGGCCGAAACTGGTCCAGGGCAAATTGAAGTTGAGTTCAGGCCAGACCAATTGGGCGGCGAGAAAAACCCCGAGGCCCATGCCGACGATGCCCCACACCACCGTCATAATGGCGAATTGGCGGACCACCTTGTAGTTGTAGGCGGTACTGATAGAAGTGTTCATGGTTCCCCATCCACGGTTCAGCCGAAGTGAGTGCGAGCAATAAACGCCGCGAATCCTTCGTCTGGAGTTATAGGCAGACTAAAAGCGAGGCAAGCATGGACAAACAGCACAAGGCCAGTATTGACGGGGATCAATGGGCGCAGTGTGTGCTCGATCATGGATGGCTGTGGGATGCCGCCAGTGGTGAGGCTTCGGCGACGTTGATCCTGGCGCATGGGGCGGGGGCGCCGATGGACAGTGACTGGATGACGGATATGGCTGGGCGCCTTGCTGGACTTGGGGTGAATGTGTTGCGGTTTGAGTTTCCTTATATGGCGCAGCGGCGGGTGGATGGGGTTAAACGGCCGCCGAATCCTGCAGGGAAATTGCAGGAATGTTGGCGTGAGGTGTATGGCTTGGTGCGACTTCATGTCGCTGGGACTTTGGCGATTGGCGGAAAGTCCATGGGGGGGCGGATGGCCAGTCTCTTGGCTGACGAATTGGGGGCTGATGCCTTGGTTTGCCTGGGTTATCCGTTTTATGCGGTGGGGAAACCGGAGAAGCCTCGGGTTGAGCATTTGGCTTCTTTGCGGACGCGGACGTTGATTGTGCAAGGCGAGCGGGATGCGTTGGGGAATCGGGACGCTGTCGAGGCTTACGACTTATCGCCGATTATTGAGGTGTTTTGGCTGGCGTCTGGGGATCATGATTTGAAGCCGCTCAAGGTTTCCGGGTTTACACATGAGCAGCATTTGGCCAGCGCCGCGCAGAAGGTGGCTTGGTTTCTTCGTTGAGGTTTGGGAATGGGATTGGGTGAATATCCGTTGCTGCGGTGATGGCTGATTAGGGTTCCGCCCTTACGGCGGGTCACTTTTTCCAGACGCCGAAAAAGTAACCAAAAAGGCTTGCTTCTGCGTTCGGCCCGCTCGCTGGGGCTCGGGGTTCCTTCGCTCCGGGATTGATCCGGGCGCATCGCCTCCGGTTTGCTTCGCTGCACCTCCTCTCGATGTGTTTGGCTTCGCCAAACGGTCGCTGCGCTCCCACCCCCGGATCAATCCCTCCGCTCAGCCTTCCGACGTCGCCCGTGGATCAAGATCAAAAGCGGCAGCCGAGCTTGCGCTCATCCTGTTGAGTGGTGAAGAGCAGAAGCGGTGCGCGTTGGGCGCTGCTCCTGCTTTTGCTTTTCTGTTGGAGCGAGCTTGCTCGCGAAGACGGCCTGACAGTGGACCCATTTCTACAGACTGCATGCAGTTCCTGTGGGAGCTGGCTTGCCAGCGATGGCGGCCTGCCAGCCGACCAATCCCTTGCTGATGCACCCGGCCCAACTGTAGGAGTGAGCCTGCTCGCGATGGCGGCCTGACAGCCGACCAATCTCTTACTGATGCACCCGATCCAAATGTGGGAGCGAGCCTGCTCGCGAAAGCGGTCTGACAAACAACATCAAAACAACAGGCTAACTTCCCGCTTTTTCTGCCCATAAACGCAATCCTGCGAGCACGTTTAAACTACACAACCCGTTACGCCACCGGGCCTACAACACCTTGCGTCGTTGCCTACGCGTACGCCAGAATCCGCCGACTTACGCGGCTATGAGGTGGGTTGTATCGTTTCCCTGTCACTGGAAAACAGTGATCGGGTTTGGTAGCCCGCTTCGGTACCGCCGTATGGCGCCACCTTATTCAGTCTCTTTTGCGGCTGCGTTTTATATGGTGGACATGCGTGGGGCTCATTCGTGAGCGCCGGGTTCCGTACCGACCGGTCTACCAACCCGCGCATGGCCGCCACCCATCGTTTGGTAGCGAGGGTGTTGGCTCCTATTTCTTCGGTATGGAGCTTCATCTATGTTCAAAATCACGCCAAACCCACCGCACACCGATCCAATCCCCCACGACCCAGCGCTCAGCCCGCAAAAGGTCAAAGAAGCAACCGATCGCGCCCTCGACTACTACCTCAAACCCGAAGACCTGGCGGCCCCGCCAAACTCGCCCAAGTTTCGCCCCGTCTCTCTCGTCGACCCCACGCTGGATGACGAAACCCTTCTGGTCGAGGCGAGCGAGTCGCTTTCATACGCCCATGCCATGGCCGGTAACATCGCCAACTCAATCGGCGGCCCGGAGCGCAAACCGCTGCTGGCGCTGCAACAGGTGATCATGCTCAACGAACTGTTGGTCAATCGGTTGCTGGATAAGTTGAAGTTGCCTCAATAATTTCGCTGGCTGTTATTGCCTCATCGCGAGCAGGCTCGCTCCCACAGGGGATTGTCGTCAGAAACAAATCTGTGATCCCACTACGTTCCAAAGTGGGAGCGAGCCTGCTCGCGAAAGCGGTCTGCCAAGCACCATCACTTTCAGACAAGCAACAAAAAACCCGGAAGCTTTCGCCGTCCGGGCTTTGAAGATCAAAAGATCGCAGCCTGCGGCAGCTCCTACATTGGAATGCATGTTCCTGTAGGAGCTGCCGAAGGCTGCGATCTTTTGCTTTTAGCGGTTAAACCGCTCCACCAACGAGTATTGCGTATTCGCAGTCTTCGTCAGCTCTTCACTCAGCAATGCCGAGTTATGCGCCTGCTCGGAAGTCTGATCCGCCAGCTCCGAAATATTGCTGATGTTGCGGCTGATCTCTTCAGCCACTGCACTTTGCTCTTCGGTCGCGGCGGCGATCTGGGTGGTCATGTCGGTGATGTTGGCCACCGCTTCGCTGATGCCGACCAGTGCCTGATCCGCTTCCAGGACTCGCGCCACACCTTCTTCCGCCTGACGATGCCCAGCTTCCATGGTCTGCACGGCGCTGCTGGCGGTCTGTTGCAACTTGGCGATCAGGGTGTGGATCTGTCCGGTGGATTCGCTGGTGCGTTGCGCCAGTTGGCGCACTTCGTCAGCCACTACGGCAAAACCACGACCCATTTCGCCGGCACGGGCCGCTTCGATGGCGGCGTTGAGCGCCAGCAGGTTGGTCTGGTCGGCGATGCCTTTGATCACGTCGACCACGCCGCCGATTTCGTCGCTGTCCTTGGCCAGTTGGGTCACGGTCAGGCCGGTTTCCCCTACGACAACGGACAGGCGCTGAATGGCTTCGCGGGTTTCACCGGCGATGTCACGACCGCGACCGGTCAGGCGATTGGCTTCCTGGGTAGCGTCAGCGGTGCGCTGTACGTGGCTGGCCACTTCTTGTGTGGTGGCGGCCATCTGGTTGACGGCGGTGGCGACCTGTTCGGTTTCCACGCGCTGGCGTTCCAGACCGGTCGAGCTGCTGTGTGCCAGTCGGTCGGACTGCTTGGCCTGATCGGTCAGGTGTTCGGCGGTGTCTTGCAGACGAGTCAGGCAGGTTTTCAGGCGCGCTTCCTGGCTGAGGATCGACATTTCCAGACGCGCTTGGGCGCCACGGCTGTCGGTGTACATCTGCGCGATCAGCGGGTCGGACGTGGTCTGCTCGGCCAGACGCAGCAGGCGTTTGAGCCCGCGTTGCTGCCATTGCAGGCCCATCAAGCCCAGCGGCACCGACAGACCGGCCGCGAGGGCGAAGCCCCAGTGCGAGTTCAGGGTCGCGCCGATCACGAAGCTCAGTTGGCTGACCAGAATGAACGGCAGCCAGTCTTGTAGCACGGGTAGCCATTTATCGCTGGAAGGGATCGCCGACTTGCCTTGGTTGATGCGTTGGTAGAGCGCTTCGGCACGGCGGATCTGTTCGGCGGTGGGTTTGATCCGCACCGACTCGTAACCGACCACCTGACTGCCTTCAAACACCGGCGTCACGTAGGCGTTAACCCAGTAGTGATCACCGGTCTTGCAGCGATTCTTGACAATGCCCATCCATGGCAAGCCTTGTTTCAGTGTGCCCCACATGTGCGAAAACACCGCCGCCGGGACGTCGGGGTGACGGACCAGGTTGTGCGGCGCACGGATCAGTTCCTCACGCGAAAACCCGCTGATCTCGACGAAAGCGTCGTTGCAGTAGGTGATCACGCCTTTGGCGTCGGTTGTGGAAATCAACCGCTGCTGAGCCGGGAAAGTCCGTTCGCGTTGTGTAATGGGCTGGTTATTACGCATGTTTTTCAATCCGCAAGGCTTTGAAAGGTTGTCGGCGCTGTCAGCTTTTTATTGAAGTTTTTTTTCAGTTTTAAGTACGGCGTCGCAAAACGGCTCTTGCTTCAGCCAGCGAGCATCGGATAAGTGAACAAGCCGAAATGCAGCAGGTTCAGCCCAAAGTGTGTGGCGATCGCGGCACCGAGCCCGCCGAATCGGTAGGCCAGACCATAGCCGACACCTGCCAACCCCGCCAGCAACACCCATGTCCAGCCTGCGCCGATATGTGCCAGGGCGAACAACGCTGAAGCCAGCAGCAGGGCGAGGTTTTCGCCGTAAGGCAGGTGTTTGAAGTGCCGGCTCAGACCGCCCTGTATATAGCCGCGAAACAATGCCTCCTCGACCAGTGTCACCAATAGCAGATTGTTCAGTACCCACAGCCACGCTGGATCCGGCCACTTCGGCGCCCAGGCAATCATGCCGAGCAACATCGCGCCACCCAAAGCCAGAATGACGCTCAAGGTCAGGGCCAAAACAGTGGCGTAGACCGTCAGTCGCAACGACCGTCGCGCGACAATCCACGGGCACACCAGCAACAACCAGAAACCGATCAGCGGTTTGTCGAGATTGAGGTACATCGAAAACGGCACGGCGTTGTCGGTGAAGCGTTGCGGGGCGATGCCCCGGCCGTTATAGAAGCCCGGCAGCCAGTGCAGGGCCAGCGCGACGGCCAAAACAATGAACAGACCATGGCCCAGAAAACGTCCAACCGGCACCTTTTGCTGGCGTACGGCGAACCCGGCGAATAACAGAAGCGCGATCGAGATCAATGCCAGCCAGCCGAGTTGGCCGAGGCTCAGCGCCAATCCGTAGCCGAGGCCGAGCAGTGCCAGAAAGAACCATGGCAGAGACTTCATGGAGGGTCCTTGTGCAGATTGTGTGGAAGGGCTTTCTACACGGACGGGCGGCGGGGGACAAGTGAAGGTGAGGTGAGAAACCGGGACAGCACCAAAGCCATTGGCCAAACACAAATCCCAATGTGGGGCTTGCTCGCGAAGGCGGTGGGTCAGGCAATGAATGTGTCGACTGATACACCATTTTCGCGAGCAAGCCCGCTCCCACAGGGGATTTGTATTCCACCGGGGGGCAGAGGGATCAGCGCAGGTTGAGCTTTGCAGCTGCGCGTTCGGTAATTTCCGTGCGCAGCTTCAACGATGGCGCGGCAAGCAGGCGGGCCTGGTCGACGATTGTGCTCGATGCGTTTTCAGGAGAGCCCGAGTTGAACGGCGGTGCGGGCGCATATTCGAGTTGCAGTTGCACGCGTTGTGCCGTTTCGGCATCGACCAGTTCTGCCGCCAGCACCAGCGCAAAGTCGATCCCGGCCGTAATTCCGCCCCCGGTGAACAGATTGCCGTCACGCACCACCCGATCCTTCACCGCAATCGCGCCCAAGATTGGCAGCAACTCGTGGTACGCCCAGTGCGTGGTTGCGCGTTTGCCTTGCAGCAGACCGGCGGCGCCGAGTACCAGCGAGCCGGTGCACACCGAGGTCACGTAACGCGCTTGGGCGGCCTGGCGTTTAATGAACGCGAGGGTCTGCTCGTCTTCCATCAATGGCCCGACGCCGCCACCGCCCGGCACACAGATCACATCCAGATCCGGGCAATCTTCGAACGTCGTGGTCGGTTTGAGCAGCAGCCCTGTGCTGGCGGTGACCGGCATCAGATCCTTCCAGATCAGGTGCACCTGCACATCCGGCAGCGAAGCGAGCACGTCATACGGGCCCGTCAGGTCGAGTTGCTGAACCTGCGGGAATAACAGAAAACCGATCTGCAACGTCATGGTGTTTTTCTCCATTGAAGGGGTGGACGGCTTCACTGTAGGCGCGTAGGTTCTGGCGTATACGCCAATAACCCCACGAATTACGCCAAATGCCCAAAGCCATTCACGTACTCGCGTTTGCCAACATGCAGATCCTCGACGTCACAGGGCCTTTGCAGGTGTTCGCCTCGGCCAACGATCTTGCCCGTCAGCGCGGCTTGCCCATTCCCTACGCGCCATCGGTGATCGCCAGCGAGGGCGGGGCGGTGATGTCGTCGGCCGGCTTGGCGGTATTGGCCGAACCGCTACCGCAAGCACCCAGCGACACGCTGATCATTGCGGGCGGCTGGGGTATTTATCCGGCGGCTGAAGATGTGCCGCTGGTGGATTGGGTGCGGGAACACGCGGCGAAATGTCGGCGCGTGGCTTCGGTGTGCACCGGGGCTTTCTTGCTCGCAGCCAGCGGCTGGCTCGATGGCCGTCGCGTTGTCACCCACTGGACCCGTTGCGAACAACTGGCGCAGCAGCATCCGAAACTGCAGGTCGAAGCCAATCCGATTTTTATCAACGACGGCCCGGTCTGGACCTCGGCGGGCGTTACCGCCGGCATCGATCTGGCACTGGCGATGGTCGAGCAAGACCTCGGTCGCGAGATTGCGCTGGACGTCGCCCGGCATCTGGTGGTGTTCCTCAAACGCCCGGGCGGGCAGTCGCAGTTCAGCGTGACCTTGTCATTGCAAAATCAGGGTAATCGGTTTGATGACTTGCATGCCTGGATCGCCGAGAACCTGACCTGCGATCTAGGCGTGCCGACCCTGGCCGAGCAGGCCGGAATGAGCGAACGCAGCTTCGTGCGCCATTACCGCGCCGACACCGGCCAGACCCCGGCGCGGGCTATCGAGTTGATCCGGGTCGAGACGGCGCGGCGGCTGCTCAGTGATACCGGGCTGCCCATCAAACGGATTGCGACCAATTGCGGGTTTGGCAGTGAAGAAACGCTGCGCCGTAGTTTCCTGCGCGCGATTGGCGTGACGCCGCAGGCTTATCGGGAGCGGTTTTCGGTCAGTGCTACCAAAGATCCAGCACTGCCTTGAGGGTTTGCCCGGTCAGGCCTCAGCTTCCGCCACCTGATTGAAATACTTGGTCCGATCCGGGGTAAACGTCACTCGCATCTTCGTTCGCGAACAGGTCAGCGTGCGTTCTTCACTCAAGTCGATATCCAGGTGTTCCCCGCGCAACCCCTGCCACTGGGCGAGGTATTTCAGCGAGCCGTACTTCTCGTTTTTCTTCAGGCTGCGACTCACGCCGCCTTTCCAGCCGAGTACCGGCAGTTCGTCGGCGAGGCATTGTTGAGCGAGTTCGGGGAAGCGGATGGCGCGCTGGCGGCCGATTTCCCAGCATTTGATCAGGCCTTTGTCGTCGGCCTCCCACAGTTGAGTGCGGGTCAGGCCGGTGCGCAGGGGCGAGTCGATGGTGCGCTGGATGTGGTGGGTCATTCTGGTTCCTTGAATCGGGTTTTGTTGGACAGCTCCGCTGTGCCCGTTGCGGTGGATGGTAGGGGCGGATTAAACAGCTGGCAACAAGGTATTTCGTGGTGTAAGTGCAAGTTGCAGGGGGAGGATGGATCAAGTTCTGTTGAGTATTTGTAGTCCCTCGCCGCAGGGACAGGACTTTCCTGCATCAGTCGCGGGTTTTAGTCCTACAGCGAGGGTTTTTTGAGTGAAATTTCCGACAGCCTCTGACGACATTACGGCTGCCAAGCATTCTTTTCTCCACTCAAACGACGATCCAGAAAACTTGCCGCGCTGATCAACGCCAGGTGTGTCAGCGCCTGTGGCGTGTTGCCCAAGTGGCGTCCATGGGTGTCGAACTCTTCGGCGTACAGCCCCAGCGGGTTGGCGTAGCGCAGCAGTTGTTCAAATTGCAGATGGGCTTTTTCCACCTGCCCGGCGCGCGCCAGGCATTCGACGTACCAGAATGAACAGGCGGCGAACGCGCCTTCGGTGCCGGGCAGGCCATCGATGCCGTTGTCGTCGTTGCGATAGCGATAGACCATGCCTTCGCGCACCAGGCTTTTCTCGATGGCGTGCAGCGTTGTCAGCCAGCGCGGGTCCTTGGCGCTGACGAAGCGCATCAACGGCATCAACAGCATCGAGCCGTCAAGCGCGGTACCGCCCTGGTACTGAACAAAATGCCCATGTTCTTCGTTCCAGAAGTTTTCCCAAATGTCGCTATAAATGGCCTGTCGGGTTTGATCCCATCGCGCAAATGGCGCGGGCAGCGAGCGTTTGTAAGCCAGGCGAATCGCGCGATCCAGCGCTACCCAGCACATCAGCCGCGAATGCAGAAAATGATGCTGCTCACCGCGCATCTCCCAAATTCCTACATCTTTGTTCTGCCAAGTCTCACAGACGCGGTCGACTATTTGCCTGACATGGTTCCAGCCTTCGTGAGAAATCGCATCGCCGTACTTGTTGACCAGGTACACCGCGTCCATCAACTCGCCAAAAATGTCGAGCTGGATTTGGTCGTAGGCTTCGTTGCCGATCCGCACGGGCTGGGCGCCGCCGTGGCCTGACAGGTGAGTCAGCTCGGTTTCCGGCAACTGCTGGCGCCCGTCGATACCGTACAGAATATTCAGTTTCATCGATTTGCCGTGGCCATCGCTGACCCGGCCACGCAGCCAGCGCATGTAGTCGTTGGCTTCCCCGACAAAGCCAAGACGCATGAACGCATATACCGTGAATGAGGCGTCGCGGATCCAGGTGTAGCGATAGTCCCAATTGCGCGAGCCCCCCGGCGTTTCCGGCAGGCCGAACGTGGCGGCGGCGAGGATGGCGCCGTGTCTGCGTGAGGTCAGCAGCTTGAGTGCCAGCGCCGAGCGGTTGACCATCTCGCGCCAGCGTCCGCGATAGCTGGACTGGCCGATCCAGTCGCGCCAGTACTTCAGGGTGCGCGCCATGCACAGGTTGCCGGCCCCTTCGGCAAAGCGAGGATCTTGGCTTTCACCGAGCATGAACGAGGCTTGCTGATCCTGCCGCAGGGTGAATGTTGCGACAGCTGCACCTGCGTCAATGTGCAGGTCCTGGTCCGCTGCCAGTCGCAGGGTTGGAAAACCACCGGCGCTGAATAACACGTCTTGCTTGTCCATCCGGGCGCTCGTTTCGGCGCGGGCGTAGTCATGCTTGACGGCGCAGCGCATATGAAAAGTCGCCTGACCGCTGGCCACCCGAACCCGCCGCATGAGCACCGGCATGTCATCTTCGTTGTCGCCGATGGGGAGCAGGTCGGTCACTTCGACCACCGCGTGCTCACTGAGCCAACGGGTCTGCAAGACGTTGGTGCCCGGCAGGTAAATCTGTTCGCGCCGTGCATCGGGCAAGTCCGGTGCCAGTTGAAAAATCCCTGCTTCAGGGGTATCTAGCAGCGAACAGAAAATCGACGGGCTGTCGAACTCCGGCCAGCAGAAAAAATCCACGCTGCCCTTGTCGTTGACCAGTGCCGCACTGCGCATGTCGCCGATGATGCCGTGGGCATCGATCGGGCTTTGTCGTTCTTGATGATGTTCAGCCATTGCCGCGAAACTCCGGATAGAGGCTCATGCCGCCGTCGATGAACAGGGTCGTACCGACGATGTAGTCGGACGCGTCAGAGGCGAGGAAGACCAGGGCGTTGGCGACGTCTTCAGCTTCGCCGATACGTCCGTAGGGAATCAGCTCAAGCAGTTTTTCGCCGGCATCTCCTTCAGTGGCCGCTGTATTGATCGCCGTGCGGATCGCTCCCGGCGCAATGCCGTTGATGCGAATGCGCTGATGGCTGACTTCCTGAGCGAGGGTCTGCATCAACTGATCGACGCCTCCCTTGGAGGCCGCGTAGTTGACGTGCCCGGCCCATGGGATGCGCTGGTGCACAGAACTCATGTGAATGATCTTGCCAGCGGCCCGGGACACACCTTCGCGAATCCCTTGGCGCTGGAAAATCCGCAGCGCGGCGCGGGCGCAGAGAAACTGGCCAGTGAGGTTGACGCCGATGACCGTGTTCCAGTCGTCCAGCGACATATCCACGGCGGCGGCGTCTTTTTGCAGGCCGGAATTGGCTACCAGAATATCCAGTGAGCCAAAGGCTTCCAGGGTTTCGGTGAACATCCGTTCGACCTCATCCTCTTTCGACACATCGGCGCCAATGGCGAGGGCTTGACCACCGTCGGCGATGATCTGCCGGACCAGCGCTTGGGCGGGTTCGGCATGGCGATTGTAGTTGATGACGACCGCCGCGCCGGCAGCGGCGAGGGCTTTGGCAGCCGCATGACCGATGCCGGAACTGGCGCCGGTCACCAGGGCCACCTGGCGGGTGAGGGATATCTGCATGCGCGATGGACCTGGGGTTGAGGATTTAATCAACTGACAGACCTTGCGCAGAGAGAGTTCATTCCGTTGTCCGATGGTCAGTCAGACTTGATAACGACCGCTATGCTTGTGCCATTCGAGATTGCCCGCCAGCCAGGTTTGCACCCCGTTCAGATAGCGTAGTAGCAGTGATGACGAACCGGCTCTCAGCGCCTGATCTGCTTCTTCATACAGGCGAACGACTTCATCGTGAATGTCGGCGCTGCGGCTCATGGCGTCGCTCAATGAACCCCCCTGTTCGCGGGCCAGCAATGAGGGCAAATTGAAATCGCCGATTTGCGCCATGCTTTCCTTGCGGGCCGAGTACAGATCATTGGCAATCATCGTGGCGCTGGCTGCCAGTACGGTTACTCGTCTTACCGCTGGGCTGCTGTAGATATTCGCAGGCAGCTCATAGCCGCCGATCACATCGATCAATGACATGCATGGCAGGAAACTGTTGATCTGCCGTTGTGCGAGGTATTCCCATATCGCTGGCACCATTCCTTCGATACGCCAGGTGGCTTCGGCAGTCATTGTGACGAACATGGCGATTGTTTCGTGACGTACGCGGGCCAATTGGGAGGGCGTCGAGAACTGTGCGACCCGGTGCATATAGGCGCGAAGTGCAACCAGTACGGGGTCGCGAAGCAGCGCTAGATCCAGCTCGACTGAAAAGGGGACAGGCAGGTAGGCGGGTTCCATTGCCGCCAGCGCTAAAGACAACCGTGGGCCGACCAGCTGCGGAACGGAACCGGTTCTTTCATCGTCGCAGTAATAGTCGTCGACCGCGAACAGAGCAGCGAAACATTGCGCCGAAAGCAGCAGACGGTCGGGATCGTCGGTATCTCTGTGGCAGAGCATGGCGAAGCGGCCGAAATTCGAGTCACGGACAGCTGTCTGTTTGCCAGGAAAAATACCGACCTGTTCGATCCAGCTCATCAAGCGCCGATTGACCTCTGCGCCAAGGTTCTCATCGATATCCTGCGCTTCCGGGCAGCGAAGAGGGCGCACAGCGTAGGCATCCTTCGCAGGCATTTCGGTTTGTGCGGTGGACTTTGACGGGGTCATGGGTGCTCCCCCGGCTTCAGCACATCGTGATTCGATGCCAGCGGCTTGATCAGTCCAGTATCCAGCGCCTTTTCCAGCGCAGACCGGATGTGAGGCATTTTCGTCTGGCGCCAGTTCTCAAATGATCTGGCGCGGCGAGCGGGCGCTGTAGGGGTGAAGTTGATGTACCTGAACATCGCAGTGGTTCCTGCTTGAGGGGCAGGATGAATGAGAGCGTGTCTGACGGAAAAATACACCTGTCAGACCTGACAGGTTCGCTTGGTTTTTCGACAGGCGGTCGGTGCCATTTCGCGCCAGTGGCTGATCCGGCCATGAACACCATCCAAAGCAAAAGGCCTTCACACTCCACCAACAATTCCCCGCTTCCACGCACATCAGCCTTTATGGCAACTTGGCCGCCCTTGATGAGGCAGCAACCGATGGCAAACCCTTACCGCGAATTGTTCAACGCCCCCGGCACCCGGAATTTTGTGCTGGCGGGGATGATTGCGCGTATGCCGATTTCGATGACGGGCATCGGCGTGATCACCATGCTGTCGCAGTTGAAGGGCGGGTATGCGCTGGCGGGTGCGGTGGCGGCGACGTTTGCCTTGGCCACCGCGTTTTGTGCGCCGCAGGTGTCGCGGCTGGTCGATCGGTTTGGTCAGGGGCGCGTTTTGCCACTGTCGGCATTGATCGGTGGCGGGGCGTTGTTGATGTTGTTGCTGTGTACGCGGTTGCAGGCGCCGACCTGGACGCTCTTCATCTTCGCCGCGTTAGCCGGTTGCATGCCCAGCATGTCGGCAATGGTGCGGGCCCGCTGGACGGAAATCTATCGCGGCCAGCCACAACTGCAGACCGCGTATGCGCTGGAGTCCGTGCTCGATGAAGTCTGCTTTATCGTCGGCCCGCCGCTGTCGGTGGGGTTTTGCGTGGCGGTGTTTCCCGAAGCCGGGCCGCTGGCGGCGTTGTTGATGTTGGCGATCGGCGTAACGGCGTTCGTGGCCCAGCGCAGCACCGAGCCTGCGGTGCATCCCCACGCATCCCATCACCAAAGCTCGATCATTCGCTCGACGGACGTTCAATGGTTGCTGCTGTTGATGATCGCCATGGGCATCATCGTCGGTGTGATCGATGTGGTTAGCGTGGCGTTCGCCCAGCAACAAGGCCAGCCTGCCGCTGCGAGCATTGTGCTGTCGGTGTACGCCATCGGCTCGTGCCTGGCCGGTATCGCGTTCGGTGCGATGCGCTCCAAACTGCCGCTGCCGCGATTGTTTCTGTATGGCGGTGTCGCGACGGCGGTGACGACCTTACCCCTGTTGCTGGCGAACAATATTTTCGGGCTGTCGGTGGCGGTGTTTATCGCCGGGTTGTTCTTCTCGCCGACGCTGATCGTGGCGATGGCGTTGATTGAGCGCATTGTGCCGCCGGCCAAACTCACCGAAGGGCTGACCTGGTTGGTGACTGGTCTGAGCATCGGCGTCGCTGTCGGTGCCGCCGGGTCCGGGGCGCTGGTGGATGCCTTTGGCGCGCGTAGCGGTTTCTGGCTGTCGATTGCGGCCGGTGCGGTGGTGCTGGTTTCGGCGGTGCAGAGCTTCCGGCATTTGAAATGAATTTCGCCTGTGGGAGCGAGCCTGCTCGCGAATGCGGTCGTCCATTGAACATTGACGTCGACTGATCTGGCGCTTTCGCGAGCGGGCTCGCTCCCACAGGGTTTGCGCCGTTACCAGCCCCGCCCCGAGTTGACCCAGAAGTTCACCGACAGCGACGTCGACACCGACGCCACTTGATGGAACCAGCCCTCCGGCAAGAACAGCAGATCCCCGGCCTCCAGCGTCACCCGCAGGAATGTCACATCCGTGCCGCCGGGAAGCGCTCGTAGTCCGGCGCATCCGGGTTGAAATCACAGCCATCCAGGCCGCCCTTGGGCGCCGTCGACCAGGTGCCCAGCGCTTCACGGTGATGAGGCGCGGCGAGGGTGAAGGTCTTCTGCCCCCAGACCTGAGCAAACAGATTGTCGGTGTCGTCGCGATGCAACGGCGTCAGCGTGCCTTTGGGGCCGATCCAGATTCGTGGCGGGATGAACAGCGTGGCATCGAAGTAGGGCGGGTACTGGATCTGCTGCATCAATTGCGTCGGCAGAATGTTGTTGCCCATGTACGCCGGCGGTTCACCGTCTGCACTTTTGGCCGCTGGCGTGTCCAGCGAGGCGATGAAGTCGGCCATCGATGTTGAACGGAAATTACGTTCGGTAGAGAAGGTTTTCTTCACGTAATCGCCATGGCGGGTGATGCCTTGCAGTTCGGCGAAATGCACCAGTGATTCTTCGCGGCTGAGTTTGAACAACGGCCAGTCGTGCAGCGCGTGACTGATCACCACGGGAATACCGTTGGGCAAGTACTTGCTTTTGAATTCGCTGACCGACAACTCGTTGTGCGCGCGCCGTTCGATGCTGATCTGTCTCGGCAGGCTGGCGGTGAGTTTTTCACTGAAGCGCGGCGGTGTCGGATAGCGCTTGTTCATGTCGACCTTCTCCGTCACGGCGCCACCGTGCATCGCATGCTCGATGATCTGCGGCAGTAGCGTCGCCAGGCCCATATTGCCGCCGATCTTCAGACGACCGCTGGCGAACAGTTCTTCGACGTTGGCCATGCCGCCCATGATCCCGAGAAAGTCGCGCTCGGCGACTTCGATGGTCACATCGGGGCTGGCATGTCGGCCAGGCACAGTGCGGCTGCTGGCCTTGACCTCGGACCAGTAGGCCTGCTGCGGGCCAAACACGAATTGGAAAACGCCTACGATGCCGACGGCACCGGCATTGGCGAACAACTTGCCCAGAATGCGCTGCAGGTCCACGGTGAATCCTCATTATTGGTTTTGGTCTGAACAGTTAACGAGCGCCTGTATGCGGGATTTACTGGCTGGCGACTAATTTGTTCGGGGCGCAATCCGTTTCTCACTACAGACAGTTTTTTTGAGGAGCGCATGGTGACCAAGCTGATCCTGCTGTGCCTGCCGTACTCCGGCGCCAGTGCCATGGTCTACA
This sequence comes from Pseudomonas baetica, assembly GCF_019733355.1. Classification (GTDB taxonomy): domain Bacteria; phylum Pseudomonadota; class Gammaproteobacteria; order Pseudomonadales; family Pseudomonadaceae; genus Aquipseudomonas; species Aquipseudomonas baetica_A. The sequence goes on from NZ_JAIHLQ010000036.1 coordinate 41,554, forward strand.
GCCGCTGGCGGCCGAAGATGCCGCAATGGCTGCACTTGCAACCGGTAGAGCTTCCGGGACGCGGCGCACGTTTCGGTGAGCCATTGCACACCGACATGCGTGCATTGGCGAGGCAACTGGCTAAAGAGTTGTGCCCGACACTCAAGACGCCTTACGCGCTGTTTGGCCATAGCCTCGGTGCGTTGCTGGCCTGCGAAATGGCGCACGCCTTGCGTGCCCTCGGTTGCCCGGAACCGGTTGCACTGTTCGCCTCGGGCACGGCGGCGCCGACGATGCGCGCCGATTACGATCGCGGGTTTGCCGAGCCGAAAACCGACGCCGAGCTGATCGACCAATTGCGCACGCTCAATGGCACCAGCGAAGAAGTGTTGGCCAACGCGGAATTGATGAGCCTGACGCTGCCGATCCTGCGCGCGGACTTCCAGCTCTGCGGCAGATTCGAGCCGTTACGGCGACCACTGCTCAACTGTCCGGTGCATGTGCTCGGCGGCAAGGCGGATCGTGCCACCACCGAGCAGTTGATCGGCTGGAGCAAGGAAACCCGTGGCAGCTTCTCGGTGGATATGCTCGCCGGTGGGCACTTTTTCATTCATGAACATGAGGCCAAGGTGCTGAAGGTGATCAAGGATCAGCTCGATGTGCATCACCGCCGGCACAACCTGATGGCCGTCGTGTAGTCCAATTCCCGTAACTTACCCAATACCCCGTGGGAGCGAGCCTGCTCGCGATAGCTATTGATCAGTCACTACAACGATGACTGACAGGTCGCCATCGCGAGCAGGCTCGCTCCCACAATTTTTGTCTGCCTGACAGTTGTTCTCATTCGCTAATTTTTCCGGTCTGCATTCGTTTTATAGGGACGACGTGCCTTTGTGCTGCCTGCCTACTGATCCGGATGCTGAGAAATGAATGCTGAAGACTCCTTGAAACTTGCTCGCCGGTTTATCGGGCTGCCGCTGGAAAAACGCCAGATGTTCCTTGCGGCTTTGCAAAAGGAGGGCGTGGATTTCGCCCGGTTTCCGATCCCCGCCGGCATCGAGGCCGAGGATCGTCAGGCGTTGTCCTACGCGCAGCGGCGCATGTGGTTTCTCTGGCAACTCGATCCGCAGAGTGGCGCCTACAACTTGCCGGGCGCAGTGCGTCTGAGTGGGCGCCTGAATGTGGCGGCGCTGGAGCAAGCCTTCGCCAGTCTGGTCGAGCGTCACGAAACCCTGCGCACGGTGTTCCAGCGCCAGGCCGATGACCGCCTGCTGCAAGTGCCGGCCAGCGCACCGCTGGTGATTGCCCGCGAAGATTTCAGCGCGCTGCCGCAGGCCGAACGCGAGCAGGCTGTGGTTTACGCCGCCGAGCAACAATCGGTGCTGCCGTTCGATCTGGCAGTCGGTCCGCTGCTGCGGGTCAATGTGCTCAAACTCGCGGAGCAGGAACACGTCCTGTTGCTGACCTTGCACCACATCGTCTCCGATGGCTGGTCGATGAACGTGCTGATCGATGAATTCATCCGCTGCTACGACGCGTTCGATGGCGATCAGAAGCCGCTACTGGCACCGCTGCCGATTCAGTACAGCGACTATGCCCTGTGGCAACGCCGCTGGCTGGAGGCGGGGGAGCAGGCGCGCCAACTCGACTACTGGCAGGCGCAACTGGGCGACGAACATCCGGTACTGGAATTGCCGCTGGATCATTCGCGCCCGGCGGTGCCGAGCTATCGCGGTACCCGCTACGAATTTGCCGTCGACGCTCAGTTGGCCGAGCAACTGCGCAACACCGCGCAGCAGCATCAGGTCACCTTGTTCATGTTTTTGCTCGGCGCCTTTAACGCGCTGCTGCACCGGTATACCGGCCAGACTGATATCCGCGTCGGTGTGCCCATCGCCAACCGTAATCGCGGCGAAGTCGAAGGCTTGATCGGTTTCTTCGTCAACACCCAGGTATTGCGCACGCAGGTGGATGGGCAAACTCGAGTCGATGAGTTGCTATGCGCGATCAAGGAAACGGCGCTTGGCGCCCAGGCGCATCAGGATCTGCCGTTCGAGCAACTGGTCGAAGCGCTGAAACTGGAACGCAGCCTCAGCCACACGCCACTGTTCCAGGTGATGTACAACCACCAGCCGCAAGTGGCCGATATCGCCAACATCAGCACTGCATCGGGCCTGTTGCTGGACAGTCTCGACTGGCAGAGTCGTACCACGCAGTTCGACCTGACCCTGGATACCTACGAGAAGGGTGGCAAGCTGCACGCCGCGCTGACCTACGCCAGCGACCTGTTCGACGCCAAGACCATCGAACGCATGGCGCGTCATTGGCTGCGATTGCTGGCAGCGATGGTCGCTGATCCATCGCAGCGGGTTGGCGAGTTGCCGCTGCTGGAGGCGGATGAACAGCACGCGCTGGTGCACCTCTGGAACGACACTTCGGTTGCTTACCCTATCGAGCAGCCTATCCATCAACTGATCGAAGCACAGGTTGCGCGTACGCCGAATGCGCCAGCGCTGGTGTTTGGTGAGCAGACTTTGAGCTACGTCGAGCTGGATGCCCGGGCCAATCGTCTGGCGCACCTGCTGCGTGAGCAGGGCGTGCGGGCCGACAGTCTGGTCGGCATCTGCGCCCAACGCTCCCTAGAGATGGTCGTCGGCCTGCTGGCCATCCTCAAGGCTGGTGGTGCCTATGTGCCGCTGGACCCGGAGTATCCGCAGGAACGTCTGGCCTACATGATCGAGGACAGCGGCATCACCTTGCTGTTGACCCAAGCGGCGCTGTTGACATCGCTGCCGACTGACGGCGTCAAAGTCATTACGCTGGATCAGCCGGGCCTGCTCGACGGCTACAGTGAAAGCCGTCCCGAGGTCAGCGTTGATCCGTTGAATCTTGCGTACGTGATTTACACCTCCGGTTCCACCGGCAAGCCCAAGGGGGCCGGCAACAGTCATGCCGCGCTGGTCAACCGCTTGTGCTGGATGCAGGAAGCTTACGCTCTGGACGCCAGTGATTCGGTGCTGCAGAAAACCCCTTTCAGCTTCGACGTATCGGTCTGGGAGTTCTTCTGGCCGCTGCTCAGCGGTGCGCGTCTGGTCGTCGCTGCGCCTGGGGCGCACCGTGATCCGCGGCAGATGATCGACACCATTAACCGCCACCGCATTACTACGCTGCATTTTGTGCCATCGATGTTGCAGGCGTTTATTCACGAGCCGGGCGTCGAAACGTGCGCCGGCCTCAAACGCATCGTGTGCAGCGGTGAAGCATTACCACTGGATGCGCAACTGCAAGTCTTCGCCAAACTGCCGAATGCCGGCCTCTACAACCTCTACGGCCCGACTGAAGCGGCCATCGACGTCACCCACTGGACCTGCGTCGACGAAGGCGCCGACAGCGTGCCGATCGGTCGTCCGATCGCCAACCTGCGCACCCATGTGCTCGACGCCGAACTGTTGCCGGTGCCAACTGGCGTGGCCGGCGAACTGTACCTGGGCGGAGCGGGGCTGGCGCGCAGTTATCACCAGCGTCCGGCACTGACCGCCGAACGTTTTGTGCCGTGCCCGTTCCATGAGGGCGCGCGCCTGTACCGTACCGGTGACCGTGTGCGTCAGCGAACTGACGGCGTGATCGAGTACCTGGGCCGTCTCGACCATCAGGTGAAACTGCGCGGTTTGCGCATTGAACTCGGTGAAATCGAAACGCGCCTGATGCAGCACTCGTTGGTGCGTGAGGCCGTGGTTCTGGTGCAGGGCGGCAAGCATCTGGTGGCTTATCTGGTGCTGGAAAATACTCAGCCGGACGAGCAATGGCAGCAGGACGTCAAAGCCTGGCTGCTCGGCAGTCTGCCGGAGTTCATGGTGCCGACCTACCTGATGACCCTGGCCACACTGCCGGTCACCGCCAACGGCAAACTGGATCGCAAGGCCCTGCCGCAACCTGACGCCGCGCCGCAGCAAGCCTTCGTTGCGCCGCAGGACACGATGCAAAAAGCCCTGGCGGCGATCTGGGCCGACGTGCTCGGTCTTGAGCGCGTCGGCCTCGAAGACAACTTCTTCGAGCTGGGCGGCGACTCGATCATCTCTATTCAAGTGGTCAGCCGCGCACGACAGGTCGGGATTCGCGTCAGTCCGCGTGATCTGTTCCAGTATCAGACCGTGCGCAGCCTCGCGCTGGTCGCCACGCTGGACAGCCAGACGTCGGTGGATCAAGGGCCAGTGACCGGCGACGCCGTACTCGGGCCGATCCAGCAACACTTCTTCAGCCATGCGATGCCGGTGCGTGAGCACTGGAACCAGTCGCTGCTGCTGACCCCGCGCGCCACTTTGAACGCTCAGTGGCTCGATACCGCGCTAGCGCACATGATCAACCACCACGATGCCCTGCGCCTGCGCTTCGTCGAAAACGCCGAAGGCTGGCAGCAAAGCCATGGCCCGCGGGTTGAAAGCGCTGGGCTGTGGCAGCGCGACGCCGACTCTGTCGAGCAGTTGAACGCCTTATGCAACGAGGCCCAGCGCAGTCTTGATCTGCGCAACGGCCCGCTGCTGCGCGCGTTGCTGGTCACGCTGGCCGATGGCAGCCAGCGTCTGGCGCTGATCATTCATCACTTGGTGGTGGATGGGGTTTCCTGGCGAGTGCTGCTGGAAGATGTGCAGCAGGCCTATGAGCAACTGGCGGCGGGCGGCGGCATTCAATTGCCGGCAAAAACCAGTGCCTTTCAGAGCTGGACAGCACGCCTCGAAAGCGCAGCGTCGCGCTTCGACGACCAACTGAGCTATTGGAAAACCCAGCATCAGGATGCCCGGGATCTGCCGTGCGAGCGTCCGGATGGCAGCCTGCAGAACCGGCATGGCGAGAAAATCCAATGGCGCCTCGACGCCGAGCGCACCCGTCAACTGTTGCAACAGGCGCCGGCAGCGTATCGCACGCAGGTCAACGATCTGCTGCTCACTGCACTGGCGCGCACCATCAGCCGCTGGAGCGAGCAACCGGGCACGCTGATCGAGATGGAGGGGCATGGTCGCGAAGATCTGTTCGATGACATCGACCTGAGTCGCACCGTGGGCTGGTTCACCAGCCTGTTCGCGGTAAATCTGATTGCCGCCGACGATCTCGACGGTTCGATCAAGTCGATCAAGGAGCAACTGCGCGCGGTGCCGGACAAAGGTCTGGGCTATGGCGTGCTGCGTTATCTCGCGGCGCCGTCGGTACGCGCCGAACTTGAGGCGCTGCCACAGCCGCGCATTACCTTCAACTATCTCGGCCAGTTTGATCGTCAGTTCGACGAGGCGGCGCTGTTCGTGCCGTCCGCCGAAACCAGCGGCGTCGCGCAGGATTCAGAGGCGCCGCTGGCCAACTGGCTGACCGTGGAAGGTCAGGTGTATGGCGGCGAACTGTCGATGAGTTGGGGGTTCAGCCGCGAGATGTTCGACGGCGCAACCGTACAGAAACTGGTGGATCAATACGCCGTCGAGTTGCACGCGCTGATCGAACATTGCTGCACCCTGCAAACCGCGCAAGCGACGCCGTCGGACTTCCCGCTGGCGCAGGTCACGCAGGCGCAACTCGATGCACTGCCGGTGCCGGCCGGTCAGCTCGATGACCTTTATCCACTGTCGCCGATGCAGCAGGGTTTGCTGTTCCACACCCTCTACGAGCAAGCGGGGGGGGAGTACATCAACCAGTTGCGCGTCGATGTGCAAGGCATTGATCCCGAGCGTTTCCGCGCCGCATGGCAGGCCACCGTCGACGCGCAGGATATTCTGCGCAGCGGTTTCGTCTGGCAGGGCGAACTGACGCAACCGGTGCAGATCGTGCACAAGCAGGTGAAATTGCCGTTCACCACTCTGGACTGGCGCAGCCGCGACGATCAACCAGCCGCTCTTGCAGCGTTGGCCGATGCCGAACGTCAGCAAGGCTTTGATCTGACCTGCGCGCCATTGCTGCGACTGGTGCTGGTGCAGACCGGCGCCGAGCAATGGCACCTGATTTACACCCATCACCACATCCTGATGGACGGCTGGAGCAACTCGCAGTTGCTTGGCGAAGTCTTGCAGCGTTACGGCGGCCGTACGCCGGTAAGCGGCGGTGGACGTTATCGCGATTACATTGCCTGGCTGCAACGGCAGGACAGTCAACTCAGTCAGGACTTCTGGAGCGAACAACTCGCTGCGCTGCAAGAGCCGACCCGACTGGCCCGCGCCGCCACCGGCGGGGAAAACCTCAGCGGTCACGGCGATCATTACTTGACGCTGGACGTGTCACACACCCAGGCACTGGAAGCGTTTGCCCGTCAGCAGAAAGTCACCGTCAACACCTTGGTGCAAGCGGCTTGGCTGCTGTTGCTGCAACGCTACACCGGTCACGAAGCGGTGGCGTTCGGCGCGACCGTGGCCGGGCGTCCGGCGGATCTGCCGGGCATCGAGCAGCAGGTCGGTTTGTTCATCAACACCTTGCCGGTCATCGGTGCGCCGCGTCCGGATCAAACCGTCGGCCAATGGCTGCAAGCAGTGCAGGCGCAGAACCTTAGCCTGCGCGACTTCGAACACACGCCGTTGGCGGACATCCAGCGCTGGGCCGGGCAGGGTGGCGAAGCGCTGTTCGACAACATTCTGGTGTTCGAAAACTACCCGGTTACCCAGGCGCTGAGTCAGGCCGGGCAGGGGCTGGTGTTCGGTGATGTGGGCAATCTGGAGCAGACGCATTACGCGCTCAGCGTAGCGGTGACGCTCGGCCAGCAATTGGCCCTGCATTACAGCTTCGACCGTGGCCAGTTCGCCAGTGAAGTGATCGAAGGTATCAGTGCGCACCTGCTGCAATTGCTTGAGCAGTTTGCCGCATCGGCTGAGCGCAACCTCGGCGAAATCGGCCTGGCCAGCGCTGAAGAGCAGGCGCGCCAGCAAGCCGAAAACCATCCGCAACCGTACCCGGTGGACATCGGCGTGCATCAGCGTATTGCCGCGCTGGCCGACGAAAATCCGCAACGCACGGCGGTGATCTTCAACGGTCGGCGCTTCAGCTATGGCGAAATCGATCAGCGTGCCAACCAATTGGCCCACGCGCTGATCGCCCGTGGCGTCGGCGCGGAAACCCGCGTCGGTGTGGCCCTGCCGCGCAGTGAGGCGGTGATCGTCGCATTGCTGGCGGTGCTCAAGGCTGGCGGCGCTTACGTGCCGCTGGACACCCGTTATCCGCGTGAACGCCTGGCCTATCTGATCGAGGATTCCGGGCTGGCGCTGCTGATCAGCGATGCGTCGGTGTCGGCGCAATTGCCCCTGGCCGAATCGGTGCCGCTGCTTGAACTCGATCGCCTCGACTTGTGCGAATGGCCGATCACCGCGCCGCCCGTGCAGCTCGATCCGCACAACCTCGCGTATGTGATTTACACCTCCGGCTCCACCGGGAATCCGAAAGGCGTCAGCGTCGCTCACGGCCCCTTGGCGATGCATTGCCAGGCCATCGGTCAGCGTTATGAAATGCGCGACAGCGATTGCGAATTCCACTTCATGTCGTTCGCCTTCGACGGCGCCCATGAGCGCTGGCTGACCAGCCTGACCCACGGCGCCTCGTTGCTGATCCGCGACGACAGCCTGTGGACACCGGAGCAAACCTACAACGCCATGATTGAGCATGGCGTGACCGTGGTCGCGTTCCCGCCGGTGTACCTGCAACAACTGGCCGAACACGCCGAGCGTGTGGGCAGTCCACCCAACGTGCGCATCTACTGCTTTGGCGGCGACGCGGTACCGAACGCCAGTTTCGAGCGGGTCAAACGGGCGCTCGATCCGGACTTCATCATCAACGGCTACGGCCCGACCGAAACCGTGGTCACGCCGCTGATCTGGAAGGCCGGCCGCGATGTGCCGTGCGGCGCCGCTTACGCGCCAATCGGCAGCCGCATCGGTGACCGCAGCGCCTACGTGCTCGACGCCGACCTGAACCTGCTGCCGCAAGGCATGGCCGGTGAGTTGTATCTGGGCGGCACGGGTCTGGCCCGCGGTTACCTGAACCGTCCGGGGCTGACCGCCGAGCGTTTTGTCGCTGACCCGTTCAGCAGCCCTGGCGGCTTGCTTTATCGCACCGGTGACCTCGTTCGCCAGCGCGTCGACGGCACATTCGACTATCTGGACCGCATCGACAATCAAGTGAAGATCCGCGGTTTCCGCATTGAGCTCGGCGAAGTCGAAGCCGCCTTGCAAGCGCTCGACGGTGTGCGCGAAGCCGTGGTCGTGGCCCAGGAAGGCAGTGCGGGTAGCGGCAAGCGTCTGGTCGCCTATGTGGTGGGCGATTCTGCCCGCGCGGACTTCACCGAAGACCTGCGTGCGCAGCTCAAGGCCATCTTGCCGGCGCACATGGTGCCGGCGTATGTCTTGCGTCTGGAGCGCATGCCGCTGACGCCAAACGGCAAGCTCGACCGCAAGAACCTGCCGAAGCCGGATGTCAGTCAACTGCAACAGACCTATGTCGCTCCGCAGAATGCGCTGGAGCAACAATTGGCGACGATCTGGCAAGACGTGCTTAAGCTTGGGCAGGTCGGCATCAGCGACAACTTCTTTGAGCTGGGCGGCGACTCGATCATTTCCATTCAAGTGGTCAGCCGTGCGCGGCAGGCCGGCATTCGCTTCACGCCCAAAGACCTGTTCCAGCACCAGACCATCCAGGCGCTGGCGGTTGTCGCGCAGACGGGCGAAGCGCTGCAAGTGATCGATCAGCAACCGGTGACCGGCCACACGGCACTGTTGCCGATTCATCAGGAATTCTTCGCTCAGGCGATTCCCGACCGTCATCACTGGAACCAGTCGGTGATGCTCAAGCCGAATCAGGCGCTCGATGGCCACTTGTTGGAGCAAGCGCTGGACGCGCTGGTGCTGCACCACGACAGCCTGCGCCTGGACTTTGTCGAGCAGGCTGACGGCTGGATCGCGAACTACCGCGACATCGCCACGCAAGCAGGTGAAACCATTCTCTGGCAAGTCGAGGTCGCCGACCTCGCAGCCCTTGAGGCATTGGGCGACAAGGCCCAGCGTAGCCTGCAACTGAGCGGTGGCTCGCTGATTCGCGCGGTGCTGGCGAACCTGGCCGATGGCAGTCAACGCCTGCTGCTGATCGTCCATCATCTGGTGGTCGATGGCGTGTCGTGGCGGATTCTGTTTGAAGATCTGCAAAACGCTTACCGGCAGATCGCTACGGGCAATGCCGTGCAGTTGCTGGCCAAGACCCATGCGGTCAAAGCCTGGGCGCAGGCCTTGCAGGAATACGCCGCCACGCCTGCGTTGCAGTCTGAACTGGGCTTCTGGCAGCAACAGTTGCAAGGTGCATCGGCGACGTTGCCTTTCGACCGTCCCGACGGTGGGCAGCAACACGATCAGGCGCTGACCATTCGCAGCAAACTGGACCAGACCCTGACCCGTCAGTTATTGCACGATGCCCCGGCGGCTTATCGCACGCAGGTCAACGATCTGCTGCTGACCGCTCTGGCGCGGGTGATGGTGCGCTGGACCGGTGCCGACCACGCGCTGGTTTTGCTCGAAGGCCACGGTCGCGAAGACCTGTTCGACAGCGTCGACCTGACGCGCACCGTCGGCTGGTTCACCAGTGTGTTCCCGGCGCGCCTGTCGCCGGTTGCTGAGCCGGGCGCATCGCTCAAGCAGGTCAAGGAACAACTGCGGGCGATTCCGCACAAAGGCATTGGCTTCGGCGCGCTCGCGCATCTGGGCGATGAGCTGGCTCGCCAAGCCTTGCAAGCCTTGCCGACACCACGCCTGACCTTCAACTATCTGGGCCAGTTCGACGGCAGTTTCGATGCCGCCGCCGAAGCCCTGTTCGTGCCGACCAGCGAGTCCGGCGGTGCCGAAGTCAATCTGCAAGGCCCGTTGGGCAATCCGCTGGCGCTGAACGGCAAAGTCTTTGGCGGCGAACTGGATCTGAGCTGGACCTACAGCGGCGCGATGTTCGACGCGGCGACCATCCAGCGTCTGGCCGATGACTACGTGCAGGAATTGACTGTGCTGATCGGCCATTGCTGCGACAACGCCAACCGTGGCGTGACGCCGTCAGACTTCCCGCTGGCGCAACTGTCGCAGGCGCAACTCGATGCGCTGGTGCTCGAACCGCAAAGCATCGATGACATCTACCCGCTGTCGCCGATGCAGCAGGGCATGCTGTTCCATACGTTGCTCGAACATGGCAACGGCAACTACATCAACCAGATGCGCCTGGACGTCGACGGCGTCGATCCGCAACGCTTCCAAGCGGCGTGGCAAGCGGTGGTGGATGCCCATGACATTCTGCGCACCGGGTTTTTCTGGCAGGGCGATCTGCCGCAACCGGTGCAAGTGGTGCAGCGCCAGGTTGAAGTGCCATTCAGCGTGCTCGACTGGCACGGCAAAACCGGGCTGAACGCGGCGCTGCAAACCCTCGCCGACGAAGAGCGCGCACAGGGTCTGGATTTGATCTGTGCGCCGCTGCTGCGTCTGGTGCTGGTGCGCACCGCGACGGATCGTCATCACCTGATTTACACCAACCACCACATCCTGATGGACGGCTGGAGCAGCGCGCAGTTGCTCGGCGAAGTGTTGCAGCATTATCGCGGCGAAGCGGTGGCGCGTCCGGCGGGCCGCTATCGCGATTACATCGGCTGGCTACAACGCCAGGATGCGGCGGCGGCCGAAGCCTACTGGCTGGCGACGCTGCACAACCTGCAAGAGCCAACGCGCCTGGCCAATGCCATCGCGCGGCCGCAGTACGGTTTGCCAAGCGTCGGTTATGGCGATCACTACCAAGTACTCGACGTCAATCTGACGCAGCGTTTGGGCGAATTCGCCCGGGCCGCGAAAGTCACGGTCAACACCGTGGTGCAAGCCGCTTGGCTGTTGCTGTTGCAGCGTTATACCGGCAAAGACTGTGTCGCTTTCGGCGCCACCGTCGCCGGGCGTCCGGCGGATCTGCCGGGTGCCGAAGCGCAGATCGGCCTGTTCATCAATACCTTGCCGGTGGTTGCTGCGCCGCAAGCGCAGCAGAGTCTGGCCAGTTGGCTGCAAGGCGTGCAGGCGCAGAATCTGGCTTCGCGCGAGTTCGAACACACACCACTGGCGGATATTCAGCGTTGGGCCGGGCAGGGCGGTGATGCGCTGTTCGACAGCCTGATGGTGTTCGAGAACTACCCGATTGCCGACGCGCTGGAACGTGGCGCGCCGCAAGGCTTGCGTTTCGGCGCGGTGGCCAATCAGGAGCAGACCAACTATCCGCTGACCCTGCTGGTAAACATGAGCACGCAACTGACGGTGCATTTCAGCTATCAGCGCGACAGCTTTGCCGACGCCAGCGTGGCGCAGTTGGGCGCGCATTTGCAGCGTCTGCTGAGCCAGATGACCGAGGCGGGCGAGCGGTCACTCAGTGAGTTGAATCTGATCGAAAGCGTCCCGAGCGTCGATGCCGATTTCGTCACCGATCTGTGCATTCATCACGGCATTGCCCGTCAGGTGGCGGCGACGCCGGATGCGCTAGCGGTGACCTTTGGCAGCACGCAACTGACGTACGCCGAACTCGACGCGCAAGCCAACCGCTTGGCGCACAAACTGATCGAACTCGGTGTTGGCCCGGAAGTGCGCGTGGGCGCGGCGATGCCGCGTTCCGAGCAGTTGCTCATTGCCTTGCTGGCGGTGTTGAAGGCCGGTGGTGCGTATGTGCCGCTGGACCCGGATTACCCGGCGGATCGTGTCGCGTACATGCTGGAGGACAGCCGTGCGCGGGTGTTGCTGACCGAGCAAGCGGTCGCCGCGACCCTGACGGTACCTGGCGAAACGCAAGTGTTGCTGCTGGATCAGGTGTTGTTGAGCGGTTATCCGAGCAGTGCACCGCTAACATCGGTCGTTCCAGACAACCTCGCCTACGTGATCTACACCTCCGGCTCCACCGGCACGCCAAAAGGCGTGGCGATTGCCCATCGCAACGTCATGGCGTTGATCGACTGGTCGGCCAAGGTCTACAACCGCGACGATATTCAAGGCGTGCTGGCTTCGACCTCGGTGTGCTTCGATCTGTCGGTGTGGGAGCTGTTCGTCACACTGGCCAACGGCGGCTCGCTGATCATCGCCCGTAATGCTCTGGAACTGCCGCATTTGCCGGCGCGCGATCAGGTGCGCCTGATCAACACCGTGCCGTCAGCCATTGCTGCATTGCAGCGCGCCGGGCAGATTCCGCCGAGCGTGCGGATCATCAATCTGGCGGGTGAGCCGCTAAAACAAGGGTTGGTGGATGCGTTGTATCAGCAGTCGACGGTCGAGCATGTCTACGACCTGTACGGCCCGTCGGAAGACACCACCTATTCGACCTGGACTCGCCGCAGTGCCGGTGGTCAGGCACGCATCGGTCGTGCCCTCGACCACAGCGCCGGCCATTTGCTCGACGCTGATTTGCACGCTGTCCCGCAAGGAGCGTCGGCCGAACTGTACCTGTCCGGTGCCGGCATCACGCGCGGCTATCTGGGCCGTGCAGCAATGACAGCCGAACGCTTTGTGCCCAACCCGTTCGCCAATAACGGCGAACGCATGTACCGCACCGGCGACCTCATCCGCGAGCGTGAAGAGGGCGAGCTGGAATACATGGGCCGGATCGACCATCAGGTGAAAATTCGTGGATTCCGCATCGAGTTGGGGGAGATCGAGGCGCGATTGCTCGCCCAACCGGCCGTCACCGAAGCGGCGGTGCTGGCCGTCGAAGGCGAGGCGGGCGCGCAACTGGTGGCCTATGTGGTCGCCCCACCACTGGATCTGTACGACGGCGAAGCGCAGCGGCTCCTGCGCGACGGACTAAAGACTGGCCTCAAGTCTTCGTTACCTGACTACATGATTCCCGCGCACCTGCTGTTCCTTGAGCAGTTGCCACTGACCCCCAACGGCAAACTCGACCGCAAGGCCTTGCCTGCGGTCGATGCCAGCCAGATGCAGGCCGCGTATGTCGCGCCGCACAGTGAGCTTGAGCAGCGGGTCGCGGCGATCTGGCAGCAAGTGCTCGACGTGCAACGCATCGGCCTGAACGATCACTTCTTCGAACTGGGCGGGCACTCGCTGCTGGCGGTCAACGTGGTGTCGCGCATGGCCCTTGAACTGGGCCTGACGCTGACCCCGCAACTGTTATTCCAGCACCCCGTCCTGAGCGACTTTGTCGCTCGACTCGATACAGGAGGCGGGGCAATCAACGAACAGAAACTGAGCAAGCTGGAAGCCCTGCTTGACGATATGGAGGAAGTCTGATGGACAAGAGTGTTGCTTTGAGGGTAGCCAAGCGCTTTATCACTCTGCCGCTGGACAAACGTAAGCTGTACCTGGAGAAGATGCTCGAAGAGGGTGTCTCTCCGGCCAACCTGCCGATCCCGGAAACACGTTCCGGGTTTGCGGCGATTCCTCTGTCGTATGCTCAGGAACGTCAATTGTTCCTGTGGCAAATGGACCCGCACAGCACCGCGTATCACATCCCCAGCGCCCTGCGCCTCAAGGGGCGGCTGGAGGTGGCGGCGCTGGAACGCAGCTTCAATGCCGTGGCGGCGCGTCACGAAAGCTTGCGCACGACCTTCGCCGAGCAGGGCGAAACCTTTTGTCAGGTGATCCATCCGCAACTGCCGCTGAACATCAGTCTGGTTCCGCTGCCCGAAGGCCTTGATGCCGCCGGTGAAGAGGCTGCGGTCAAGGCGTTCGTCGAAAGCGAAACCGCGCGCCCGTTCAACCTGCAACAGGGCCCGCTCCTGCGCGTGGCGCTGCTGAAAGTGGCGCAGGACGATCATGTGCTGGTGCTGATCCAGCACCACATCATCTCCGATGGCTGGTCGATCAAAGTGCTGGTCAATGAGCTGATCCAACATTACGCCGCCGACACCGGCGGGCAGCCGTTGACGCTGCCGGCGCTGGACGTGCAATACGCCGACTACGCGATCTGGCAGCGTCACTGGCTGGAAGCGGGCGAGCGTGAGCGGCAACTGGCTTATTGGATCAAGACGCTGGATGGCGAGCAGCCGGTGCTGGAGTTGCCGATCGATTTCCCCCGCCCGGCGGTGCAGAGTCTTCGCGGTGCGCGGCTTGAACTGGACTTGCCGGCGGCCCTTGGCGACGCCCTCAAACATCTGGCCCAGCGCGAAGGTGCGAGCCTGTTCATGGTGTTGCTGGCGTCGTTCCAGGCCTTGCTGCATCGCTACAGCGGCCAGGCGCAGATTCGCGTCGGTGTGCCTACGGCCAACCGTAACCGCGTCGAGACGGAGGGCCTGATCGGCTTTTTCGTCAACACTCAGGTATTGAATGCCGAGGTGAACGGGCAACTGCCGTTCAACCGCTTGCTGGCGCAGGTCAAGCAAGCGGCGATGGATGCTCAGGCGCATCAGGATCTGCCGTTCGAGCAATTGATCGAAGCGCTGCAACCGGAGCGCAGCCTGAGCCACAGCCCGGTGTTCCAGGTGATGTTCAACCACCAGACCCGCCGTGATCAGGGGCGTGGCGCGGTGCAACTGCCGCAGTTGAGCGTCGAGGATGTGCAGTGGGAAGGGCGCACCGCGCAGTTCGACCTGACCCTCAATACTTATGAATCCAACGACGGTTTCGCCGCCGAGCTGATCTACGCCACTGACCTGTTCAAGCCTGAGACCATCGAGCGCATTGCCCGTCACTGGCAGAATCTGCTGCAAGGCATCGTGGCTGCACCGACTCAGCGCGTCGGCGAATTGCCGTTGTTGGACAGTGCCGAACACGGTGTGTTGTTGCGGGACTGGTTACGCGTGGCCGATCACACCGCGCAGGCCGAGTGCGTGCAGCAGGCTTTCGCCTTGCAGGCACAGCAAACGCCGCAGGCCACCGCGCTGATCATCGGCGCATACGTGCTGACCTATGGCGAGCTGGATGCTCGGGCTAATCAACTGGCGCACAAACTGATCGAGGCCGGTGTCGGCCCGGATCGACTGGTCGGCATCGCCGTCGAGCGCAGCGTCGAAATGATCGTCGGCCTGCTGGCGATCCTCAAGGCGGGTGGTGCGTATGTGCCGCTGGACCCGGCGTACCCGGAAGATCGTCTGGCCTACATGATCGAGGACAGTGGTTTGCAATTGCTGCTGACGCAGTCGCACTTGCAGGCGCAGTTACCGATCCCGACGGGCGTGCAGACGCTGTTGCTCGATCAGCCACACGACTGGCTGGCGGCGTATCCACAGACCGCGCCGGACGTGGCGGTCAACGGCGAGCATTTGGCCTATACGATCTACACCTCGGGTTCGACCGGTAAACCGAAAGGCGTGATGGTGCGCCACGCGGCCCTGAGCAACTTTGTCGTGAGCATGATCAAGCAGCCAGGGATCGCGGCCACTGATCGCATGCTGTCGCTGACCACGTTCTCGTTCGACATTTTTGGTCTGGAAATCTACGGCCCATTGCTGGCCGGCGCCTGCGTGGTGCTGACCGGCAAGGACGTGCATCAAGACCCGCAAGCGGTGCTCGAACTGATCGAGCGTCACGCCGTCAGTGTGCTGCAAGCCACGCCGTCGACCTGGCGCATGCTGCTGGACAACGAACACGCCGCGATCCTCAACGGCCGCACGTTCCTCTGTGGCGGTGAAGCACTGCCGCAGGAACTGGCGCAGCGCATGCTGGCGCTGACGCCACGCGTGTGGAACCTCTATGGCCCGACCGAAACGACGATCTGGTCAGCACAACATGCGCTGAGTGCGGACAACAGCCGTCCGTTCCTCGGCACGCCCATCGACAACACCGCGTTGTACATCCTCGGCAGTGACCTTGAGCTCAATCCGCTCGGCGCGCCGGGTGAATTGCTGATTGGCGGTGACGGTTTGGCCCGTGGTTATTTCCAGCGCCCAAGCCTGACCGCCGAACGTTTTGTGCCGGATCCTTTCGCGAAAAACGGCGCGCGTCTGTACCGCACCGGCGACCTGACCCGCTATCGCGCCGAGGGCGTGATCGAGTACATCGGGCGGATCGACCATCAGGTGAAAATCCGGGGTTTGCGTATTGAACTGGGTGAAATCGAAGCGCGTTTGCTCGCGCTCGACAGCGTGCGCGAAACCGTTGTGGTCGCGCAGGACGGCCCGACCGGCCCGCAACTGGTGGGCTACGTGGTGCCATTGGTCAATGATGTTTCGGAAGCCGATTTGCGCGCCGCGCTCAAGGCCAGCCTCAAGGCTGAACTGCCGGAATACATGGTGCCGGCGCACCTGTTGTTCCTCGCGCAACTGCCGCTGACCCCCAACGGCAAAGTGGATCGCAAAGCCTTGCCGGCGCCCGACGCCAGCCAGTTGCAATCGACCTACAGCGCACCGCAAACCGCCACCCAGCACACCGTCGCCGAGATCTGGCAAGCGGTGCTGAAACTGGATCGCGTGGGCCTCGGCGATAACTTCTTCGAACTGGGCGGCCACTCTTTACTGGTCACCCAAGTGGTCTCGCGGGTGCGTCAGGCGCTGAACGTTCAGGTGCCGCTGCGTACGCTGTTCGAACACAGCACGCTGGAAGATTTCGTTGCTGCGCTGGGCGTCGATCAGGCGACTGAGGAACCGCCAATTGTCGCGTTGCCGCGCCTGCAACCGCTGGCGCTGTCCTATGCTCAGGAACGGCAATGGTTCCTCTGGCAGCTGGAGCCGACCAGCACTGCCTATCACGTCCCGGCGGCGTTGCGTCTGCGCGGTGAACTGGATCTGGGGGCGTTGCAGCGCAGCTTCGATGCCCTGATCGCGCGCCACGAATCCCTGCGCACCTGCTTCGTCGAAGAGCAGGGCCAGACCCTGCAAGTGATTCAGGCCCTCGCCACGTTGGATCTGCACGTGCAGGACGTTGCCGCCGATCTGGACGAGGCTGCGCTGCAAGCGCTGGTCGCCGAAGAAACCCTGCACCTGTTCAATCTCCAGCAAGGCCCGCTGCTGCGGGTCAAATTGCTGCGTCTGGCGGATGACGACCACGCACTGGTCATCACCTTGCACCACATCGTTTCCGATGGCTGGTCGATGAACGTCATGGTCGATGAGCTGGTGGCGTTGTACGCCGCTTATAGCCAGGGGCAGGCCGTGCAATTACCGGCGCTGGCGGTGCAATACGCCGACTACGCGGTGTGGCAAAAGCAGTGGATGGACGCCGGTGAACGCGAGCGTCAGTTGAGCTACTGGACGGCGCAACTGGGCGATGGCGATCAGCCGCTGCTGGAGCTGCCGACCGACCGCCCACGTCCGCCCGAACAAAGCTATCGCGGCGCCCGTCGTGATATCCCGCTGAGCCTGGAACTGGCGTCTGCGCTCAAGCAGGTTGCCCAGCGTGAAAACGTCACGCTGTTCACACTGTTGCTGGCCTCGTTCCAGACCTTGCTGCATCGCTACAGCGGTCAGGCCGATATCCGCGTCGGTGTGCCGGTGGCGAACCGCAACCGGGTCGAGACGGAAGGGCTGATCGGCTTCTTCGTCAACACCCAGGTGCTGAAAGCTGAATTCGACAGCCAGCAGACGTTCCGTAGCCTGCTGCAGCAAGTGAAAAGCACCGTGCTCGGCGCCCAGACTCATCAGGATCTGCCGTTCGAGCAACTGGTCGATGCGCTGCAACCGGAGCGCAGCCTCAGCCACAGTCCGTTGTTCCAGGTGCTGCATAATCACCAGAGCCAGGCCCGTCAGGCTCAGGGCGCCACACGCTTGCCGAACATCGAGATCGAAGGCCTGAACTGGGCGTCGAACACCGCACAGTTCGACTTGACCCTGAACACCTTCGAATCCACCGACAACGTCTGGGCCGAGCTGACTTACGCCACCGACTTGTTCGACGCCGCGACCATCGCGCGCCTGGCGCAACACTGGACGAATCTGCTGCAAGGCATCGTCGTCGACAGCGGTCAGCGCATTGCCGAACTGCCGCTGCACGACGCTGCCGAACGCGCGAAGACCTTGCTGCAATGGAACCCGGCCTTGGCCGATTTCCCCAGCGAGCGGTGCCTGCATCAATTGATCGAAGCCCAGGCTGCCCGCGCACCGCAAGCGATTGCCGTGGCCTACGGCGAACAGACGCTGACCTACGACGAACTCAACAGCCGCGCCAATCAGCTGGCCCACCAATTGATCGCCAACGGTGTCGGCCCGGATGTGCGCGTCGGTCTGGCGGTGGAGCGCAGCCTCGACATGCTGGTCGGGCTGTTGGCGATCCTAAAGGCCGGGGGCGCTTACGTGCCGCTGGACCCGAGCTACCCGCAAGAACGCCTGAGCTACATGATCGGCGACAGCGGCATCGGCCTGCTGCTGACCCAAAGCCATCTGCTTGATCGTCTGCCGGTGCCGGACTCGGTACGCAGTTTGATGCTCGATCAGGACCGCGACGGTCTCGAAGGCTACAGCGACAGCAACCCGCAGGTCAGCATGAGCCCGGACAACCTGGCGTATGTGATCTACACCTCCGGTTCGACCGGCCAGCCGAAGGGCACCTTGCTGGCGCATCGCAACGTGCTGCGCCTGTTCGAAGCCACGGGTGCGTGGTTCGATTTTGGTCCGACCGATGTCTGGAGCCTGTTCCATTCCTACGCCTTCGATTTCTCGGTGTGGGAGATTTTCGGTGCGCTGCTGTACGGCGGCAAACTGGTGGTGGTGCCTTACGAGGTCAGCCGTGCGCCGGAAGATTTCTACGCTTTGCTCGGCCGCGAAGGCATTACCGTACTGAACCAGACGCCCTCGGCGTTCAAGCAATTGATGCAAGTGGCGTGCGCCCCGCAACACACCACTCTACAGCCGTCGCTGCGTTACGTGGTGTTCGGTGGCGAGGCGCTGGAGGTCAAGAGCCTGCGCCCGTGGTTCGAACGTTTCGGCGATCAGGCACCGCAACTGATCAACATGTACGGCATCACCGAAACCACCGTGCACGTGACTTACCGGCCATTGTCGATGGCCGATCTGCAAGGCGATGTCGGCAGCCCGATCGGCGAGCCGATCGCGGATCTGTCGTGGTATTTGCTCGACGCTGACCTGAACCCGGTCGCCAAAGGCTGTATCGGCGAGTTGCACATCGGGCGTGCCGGTCTTGCGCGGGGTTATCTGAACCGTGCCGATCTAACCAGCCTGCGCTTTATTCCCGATCCGTTTTCCGCTGACGGCGGGCGTCTGTACCGCACCGGTGACCTGGCGCGTTATCGCGCTGAGGGGGTCATTGAATACGTCGGTCGAATCGACCATCAGGTGAAGATTCGCGGGTTCCGTATCGAACTCGGCGAGATCGAAGCGCAACTGCTGGAGCAACCAGCGGTGCGCCAAGCCGTGGTGCTGGCGCAGCCGGGCCTCAGTGGTCAGCAATTGGTCGCGTATCTGGTGCCGAGCGATGCCGCGCTGCTCGACGCCAGCCTGGCCGAACAGGCGCAGTGGCGCGACCGTGTGCGTGCCGAGCTCAAGGAAAACCTGCCGGATCACATGATCCCGGCGCACCTGTTGCTGCTGGCGCAACTGCCATTGACCGCCAACGGCAAACTCAACCGCAGCGCCTTGCCGGCCCCTGACGCGAGCCAGGCGCAGCAGGCTTACCAGGCGCCACAAAGCGAGCTGGAACAGCGCTTGGCGGCGATCTGGCAAGACGTGCTGAAACTGCCGAAAGTGGGCCTCAACGATAATTTCTTTGAGCTGGGCGGCGACTCGATCATTTCGATTCAGGTGGTCAGCCGTGCCCGTCAGGCCGGCATTCGTCTCAATCCCAAAGACCTGTTCCAGCACCAGACCGTGCAGCGTCTGGCGCTGGTCGCACAACTGGGCGATGGCGAGTCGACGATTGATCAACAGGCGGTGACCGGCGCGGCGTTGCTGCTGCCGATCCAGCAGCAGTTTTTCGAAGATGAAATCCCTGAACGTCACCACTGGAATCAGTCGGTGCTGCTCCAACCGCGTCAGGCGCTGGACGCCGCCAAGGTCGAGCAAGTGCTGCGCGCGCTGGTGGCCCATCACGATGCCCTGCGCCTGAGTTTCTCGCCGCAGGATGGCGTGTGGCAGGCCGAACACCGTGTGGTGGAAGATTCATCGCAAAACCTGCTCTGGCAGGAAGACGTCGCCGATGCTGCTGCGCTGGAAGCCTTGGGCAACCGCGCCCAGCGCAGTCTCGACCTGCAAAACGGGCCATTACTGCGCGCTGTGTTGGCAAATCTGGCCGACGGCACTCAGCGTTTGCAGTTGGTGATTCATCACTTGGTGGTGGACGGGGTGTCGTGGCGGATTCTGCTCGAAGACCTGCAAAACGCGTATCAGCAATTGCTGGGCGATCAGCCGTTGAGCCTGCCGTCCAAGACCAGCGCTTTCAAGGACTGGAGCGAACACTTGCAGCGTTACGCCAACGGCCCGGCGTTGCAGGCTGAGCTGGCTTACTGGCAGGCCTGCCTGAGCGATGTCAGCACCGATCTGCCGTGCAAACGCGTGGACGCCGGTCAGCAAAACCGTTTGGCGCAGACCGTGCAGACTCATCTGAGCGCCGATTTGACCCGACAACTACTGCAAGAAGCCCCGGCGGCGTATCGCACTCAGGTCAATGACCTTTTGCTGACGGCGCTGGCGCGAGTCATCGGCCGCTGGAGTGGGCAGGCGTCGACGCTGATTCAGCTCGAAGGCCATGGTCGCGAAGAACTGTTCGATGGGGTCGATCTGACCCGCACCGTCGGCTGGTTCACCAGCCTGTTCCCGGTGTGCCTGACCCCGGCCGCGACAGCGGGTGAGTCAATCAAACAGATCAAGGAACAACTGCGCTCGATCCCCGACAGGGGCATTGGTTTCGGTGTGCTGCGCCACGTCGGTAACACTCAGGCGCAACAGAGTCTGCGGGCCTTGCCGACACCGCGGATCACCTTCAACTACCTCGGCCAGTTCGACGGCAGTTTCGAGGGCGATGACGGCGCATTGTTCGTGCCGTCGCCGGACAACGCCGGCCTCGATCAAAGCCCGGACGCGCCGCTGGGCAACTGGCTGACCCTCAATAGTCAGGTGTATGGCGGCGAGTTGCGCATGGGCTGGACCTTCAGCAGCGAACGCTTCGACAGCGCGGTCATCGAAGCGCTGGCCGCCGATTACGCCGAAGAACTGGCCGCGTTGATCGGCCATTGCCTGACCCCGGGCGTTGAAGGTCTGACCCCGTCGGACTTCCCGTTGGCCGGCCTGACGCAGGCGCAACTCGACGGCTTGCCATTGCCGGCGCAGCAGATTGCCGATGTCTATCCGCTGTCGGCAATGCAGCAGGGCATGTTGTTTCACAGCCTTTACGAACAGGCCGCTGGCGATTACATCAATCAGGTTCGCCTCGACGTCGAAGGCCTCGATCCGCAACGCTTCCAGCAGGCCTGGCAAGCGGCGGTGGACAACCACGATATCCTGCGCACCTGTTTTGTCTGGCAGGGTGAACTGGCGCGACCGGTGCAAGTGGTACACAAGCAACTGGACATGCCGTTCAGCGTGCTCGACTGGCGCGAGCGTGGCGATGGCCAGGGCGAATTGAATGCACTGGCCGCTGCCGAGCAGGCGCAAGGTTTTGACCTGAGCCAAGGGCCGCTGCTGCGCATGGTGGTGGTGCGTCTGGATGACCAGCGCTGCCATTTGATCTACACCAACCATCACATCCTGATGGATGGCTGGAGCAACTCGCAGTTGCTCGGCGAAGTGCTGCAACGCTACAGCGGCATTGCTCAGCCTGTGCTGGCCGGGCGTTATCGCGATTACATCGAATGGCTGCAACGTCAGGATGTACAGGCCAGCGAGCACTACTGGACCGCGCAACTAGCCGACTTGCAGGCGCCGACCCTGCTGGCGCAGGCACTTCAGGCACAGCGTGGCGATGCGCCGCGTGCCGGGCATGGCGAACATTTCTGCGTGCTGGACGCGCAGCAGACCCGTCGTCTGGGCGATTTCGCTCGCCAGCAAAAAGTCACGCTCAACACGCTGATTCAGGCGGCCTGGCTGCTGCTGTTGCAGCGCTTGACCGGCCAACAAAGCGTGGCGTTCGGCGCCACGGTGGCGGGGCGCCCGACCGAACTCAAAGGTGTCGAGCAGCAGATTGGGCTGTTCATCAACACCTTGCCGGTGATCGCCAGCCCTCGCGCGCAATCGAGCGTGGGCGAGTGGTTGCAGAGTGTGCAGGCGCAGAACCTGGCCCTGCGCGAGCATGAACACACGCCGTTGTTCGACATTCAGCGTTGGGCCGCGCGCAACGGTGAAGCGCTGTTCGACAACATTCTGGTGTTCGAGAACTACCCGGTGTCCGAGGCGCTGGAGCAGGGCGCGCCGCAGGAGTTGCGCTTTGGCGAGATCAACAACCACGAACAGACCAACTACCCGCTGACCCTGCTGGTGCATTTGAGCGATGAATTGTCGATGCATTTCAGCTACCAGTGCGACAGCTTTGCGGCGCACAGCGTGGTGCAGTTGGGCGAGTACTTGCAGCGCCTGCTCGGGCAGATGAGCGAGTCGGGTGAGCGTTTGCTCAGTGAGTTGAACCTGATCGATAGTGCCCCGAGCGTCGTTGCCGATTTCGTCACCGAGCTGTGCATCCATCAGGGCATCGCCCTCCAAGTGGCGGCAACGCCGGAAGCGCTGGCGGTGACTTTCGGCGACAAGCAGCTGACTTACGCCGAACTCGACGCGCAAGCCAATCGTCTGGCACACAAACTGATCGAACTGGGTGTTGGCCCGGAAGTGCGGGTCGGCGTGGCAATGCCGCGTTCCGAGCAGTTGCTCATTGCCTTGCTGGCGGTGCTCAAGTCGGGTGGCGCGTATGTGCCGCTGGACCCTGATTACCCGGCGGGTCGTGTCGCTTACATGTTGGAAGACAGCCGTGCGCGGGTGTTGCTGACCGAGCAAGCGGTCGCCGCGACCCTGAGCGTGCCGAGCGAAACGCAAGTGTTACTGCTGGATCAGGTGTCGCTGAATAGCTATTCAGCTGTCGCGCCTCAAACATCGGTCGCGCCGGATAACCTCGCCTACGTGATCTACACCTCGGGCTCCACTGGCAAACCCAAAGGCGTGGCGATTACCCATCGCAACGTCATGGCGTTGATCGACTGGTCGGCCAAGGTCTACAGCCGTGACGACATTCAAGGCGTACTGGCCTCGACCTCGGTGTGCTTCGACCTGTCGGTGTGGGAGTTGTTTGTCACGTTGGCCAACGGTGGTTCGCTGATCATCGCGCGCAATGCCCTGGAGCTGCCGCACTTGCCGGCTCGCGATCAAGTTCGTTTGATCAACACCGTGCCGTCGGCCATCGCTGCACTGCAACGCGCCGGAGAGATTGCGCCGAGTGTGCGCATCATCAATCTGGCCGGTGAACCGCTCAAGCAAGGGCTGGTCGACGCGCTGTATCAACAGTCGACGGTCGAGCACGTCTACGACCTCTACGGCCCGTCGGAAGACACCACCTATTCGACCTGGACTCGCCGCGGCAGCGGTGGTCAGGCGCGCATCGGTCGTGCCCTCGACCACAGCGCCAGTCACTTGCTCGACGCCGATTTGCACCTTGTCCCGCAAGGAGTATCGGCCGAGTTGTACCTGTCCGGCGCCGGCATCACTCGCGGCTACCTGGGTCGTGCGGCGATGACCGCCGAGCGCTTCGTGCCCAACCCACTCGCCGCCAATGGCGAGCGCATGTACCGCACCGGTGACCTGATTCGCGAGCGCGAAGAGGGCGCGTTGGAGTACATGGGGCGGATCGACCATCAGGTGAAGATTCGCGGCTTGCGTATCGAATTGGGCGAAATCGAGGCGCGTCTGGTGGCCCATACCGCCGTGCGCGAAGGGGTGGTCGTGGCCAGTGAAGTGCTGGGCAGCCAACAATTGATCGCCTACCTGGTGCCGGCCGATCCGACAACGCTGGATGCCAGCACTGAGTTGCAACGTGAACTGCACGACGACATCAGCACCTGGCTGGGCGCGACCCTGCCGGAATACATGGTGCCGACTCACCGTCTGTGGCTGGCGCAGCTACCGCTGACCCCCAACGGCAAGATCGATCGCAAGCGCTTGCCGGCGCTGGAGCTCACAGCCGCGCAACAACACGTCGAACCGGCCAACGCTACCGAGCAGACGCTGGTGGACATCTGGAAAGACGTGCTGGGTCTGGCGCAGGTCAGCACCACCGACAGCTTCTTCGCCTTGGGCGGCGACTCGATCATCTCGATTCAAGTGGTCAGCCGCGCCCGTCAGCAAGGCCTGGAACTGAGCCCGAAAGACCTGTTCCAGCACCCGACCATCGAGCAACTGGCGCCACGCGTTGCCAGCACCTCGGACGTACCGTTGGCAGCGCTGGTCGACATGCCTCTGCACGGTTTGACCGACGCGCAAATCGCGCAATTGCCGCTGCCGCAGGATCAACTGGCGGGGCTTTATCGCTTGTCGCCGATGCAGCAGGGCATGCTGTTCCTCGGCCTGAACTCGCCGGAGTCGGATCTCTACATCAACCAGTTGTGCATTCCGGTGCAAGGCCTTGAGCCTTGGCGCTTGAAAGATGCCTGGGAAACCGTCAGCCGTCGTCACGACATCCTGCGCACCGGTTTCCTCTGGCAGGACATGGCCGAACCGCTGCAATTCGTCCTCGCCGATCCGCCGTTGCCGCTCAGCCTGCTCGACTGGCGCGAACAGGATCACTCGGCCCAAGCCTTGCAGGCCTTGGCGGACGGCGAGCGGGCCAAGGGCTTCGACCTCGATCAGCCGCCGCTGCAACGTCTGACGCTGGTGCAAGTGGGCGAGGACAGCTATCAGTTGATCTGGACCTATCACCACATCCTGATCGACGGCTGGAGCAGTTCGCAGTTGATCGGCGAAGTGCTGAGCCAGTATTCCGGCAAGCCGCTGGCCGACGCCGTGCCGTATCGTCATTACATCAACTGGCTGCAACAACAGGACGGCAATGCCAGCGAAGGGTTCTGGCGTCAGCACCTGAGCAAGCTCGACGAGCCGACCTACCTTGCCGACACCGTGGCGCGTACTGGCAGCGGTCGTGGTCACGAGGCACTGTATAGCCGCTTGGGCGAGCCGCGCACCGAACAGCTCAAGGCCTTTGCGCAAGCTCAGCAAGTGACCCTCAACACCTTGGTGCAGGGCGCATGGCTGATGCTGCTGAGCCGTTACAGCGGTCAGCGTTGCGTGGCGTTCGGCGCCACGGTGGCGGGGCGCCCGGCGAGCCTGCCGGCGTCGGAGTCGATCCTCGGCCTGTTCATCAACACCTTGCCGGTAATCAAGGATGTGCCCGCCGAGCAGTCGGTCGGCGAATGGCTGCGCGACTTGCAGGATTTCAACCTGGAAATGCGTGAGCGCGAGTACACCCCGCTCACCGATGTGCAGCGCTGGGCCGGACGTGCCGGGCAATCGCTGTTCGACAGCATCATCGTGTTCGAGAACCACCCAATCGACCAGGCGCTGCGCGAATGGCGCGATGACTCGCTGAAATTCGGCGAAATCAGCAACGCCGGCCTGACCAACTTCCCGATGGACCTGATGGTCACGCTCGAAGAAGGTCTGGTGATTGAGTACATGTTCCTGCGTGAGCATTTCGACCGGGTGACTGTGGAAGGCATCCGCAGCAACATGGAAGGTCTGCTCGCCGCGTTGGCGCAAGACGCCGCGCAGCCGCTGGGCCGCATCGGTCTGCCGACCGGTCAGGCATGCATCGCGCAGGCCTTGCCGGCTCCTTCGCAAGAACTGGCAGTGCACCAGCGCATCGCGCAATGGGCACAAGCGCATGCAGGCCAAACTGCATTGATCTTCAATGGCGAGAGCTTCAGCTACGGCCAGATCGAGGCCCGGGCCAATCGTCTGGCCCATACGCTGATCGCCGAAGGTGTCGGCCCGGAGATCCGCGTCGGTGTGGCCCTGCCACGCAGCGAAAACATGATCGTCGCGCTGTTGGCGGTGCTCAAGGCCGGAGGCGCTTATGTACCGCTGGACGCGACGTATCCACGCGAACGCCTGAGTTATCTGATGCGCGATTCGGGCATCGCCTTGTTGCTCAGCCATTCGAGTCTGCGTCAGGTGATGCCGACCGGGGACAACCTGCATGTGCTGGAACTCGATCACCTGGATCTGAGCGCTCAGCCAGAGGTGGCGCCGCAGGTCGCGGTGCAAGCGGACAATCTGGCCTACGTGATTTATACCTCCGGCTCTACCGGCCAGCCGAAAGGCGTCGGTGTCGCTCACGGGCCATTGGCGATGCACTGCCAGGCCATCGGTCAGCGTTATGAGATGAGTGAAGCCGATTGCGAACTGCACTTCATGTCGTTCGCCTTCGACGGTGCCCATGAGCGCTGGTTGACGACACTGACCCACGGTGCGCGCCTGCTGATCCGTGATGACAGCCTGTGGACCGCCGAGCAAACCTACAACGCCCTGCATGAGCATTGCGTGACCGTGGCCGCGTTCCCGCCGGTGTACTTGCAGCAACTGGCCGAGCACGCTGAACAGCACGGCAACCCGCCGGCGGTGCGCATCTACTGCTTCGGTGGTGATGCGGTGCCGGTGGCGAGTTTCGAACTGGCGAAACGGGCACTGAAACCGCAATACATCATCAATGGCTACGGCCCGACCGAAACCGTGGTGACGCCGCTGATCTGGAAAGCCGGTGCTGACGATCAGTGCGGTGCGGCCTATGCGCCAATCGGCAGTGTGGTGGGTGAGCGCAGCGGTTATGTGCTCGACGCCGACCTCAATCCGCTGCCAGTGGGCCTTGCCGGTGAGCTGTACCTGGGCGGCGCGTTGGCCCGTGGATATCTGGGACGTGCCGGCGGCACTGCGGAGCGTTTCGTGGCCAACCCGTTCAGCGCTGATGGCAGCCGCCTGTACCGTACCGGCGACCTGGTTCGCCAGCGTGAGGACGGCACTGTCGACTATCTGGGTCGGATCGACCATCAAGTGAAGATCCGTGGTTTCCGCATCGAGTTGGGCGAAGTCGAAGCGTGCCTCAAGCAACAACCGGGGGTGCGTGACGCCGCCGTGGTGGCCCGCGAGGGTGTCAGCGGCAAGCAGTTGCTTGGTTATGTACTGGCCACAGCCGAAACGGCAACGGACGGCTTGTGCGAACGCTTGCGCGAGCAGCTCAAGGCCAGCCTGCCGGACTACATGGTGCCTGCGCACCTGATGTTGCTCGAGCGCATGCCGCTGACCCCTAATGGCAAACTCGACCGCAAGGCCCTGCCCAGCCCCGACGCCGAACAACGTCAGGATTACGTGGCGCCGCGCACCGAGCTGGAAAAGGCCATGGCGAAGATCTGGCAAGAGGTGCTGAAAATCGATCGCGTCGGCCTCACCGACAACTTTTTCGAACTGGGTGGTGATTCGATCCTCAGTCTGCAAGTGGTGGCGCGCAGTCGCGTGCTGAAAGCCCAAGGGCTGAGCCTGAAACTGCGCGACCTGATGCAGAAACCGAGCATCGCCGAACTGGTTGCCAGTGTGCAGGGATCCGCCGAAAAAGCCTCCGGGTTGCTGGCGATGAACCCTGAAGTCAAGGGCGTTGCGCCGCTGTTCTGCATTCACGCCGGCTTCGGTACGGTGTTCGACTACGAACCATTGGCGCGCCGCTTGAGCGGGCGCCGGCAGGTGTTGGCGATTCAGTCGCGGATGCTGCTGGATCCGGCGTTCAACGATGTGTCGTTGCAGGACATGGCCAGCGATTATGTGGCGCAGATCCGTGAGAAACAGCCAGACGGGCCGTATTACCTGTTGGGCTGGTCGCTGGGTGGGACGCTGGCGATGTTGATGGCCGCGCAACTCGAACAGGTCGGCCAGACAGTCAAGTTCGTTGGTCTGGTGGACAGCTTCGTACCGTCGGCCAAGGTCAACGAGGGCGCGGTGGATGATTGGCAGGCTGATCTGCGTGACTTCCTGCGGGTGACCCTGCCGGACGCCGCGCCGGGCTTGAGCATCGACGGTGAAGAAACGCCGCAGAACCTGCGCGCATTGTTCGCCAGGGCCATGAGTGCCGAACGTGGGGCTTCGACCTACGTGGCACTGGGCGCCGATGAACTGGCCCATGTGTTCAGCGTGGCGCGTCGACTCAAGCAACTGTCGTTGCAACTGGATCGCTGTGCACCGCTGGCGTTCAACCCTATCTGCTGGTGGACCCTGGGGCGCGAAGAGGAGGCCGTGGAACTGGCGGCGCAACTTGAGCAGTCGGGCATGGGCGGCGAATGGCTTGATTGCGGGCACTTCCAGATCCCGCGCGATGAAACTTTCCTGTCCGAGGCTGAAGAAATGCTCGGCGAGATCGTTGAACCAGTAGCCATGTCCTGAAATTTGCTCTGAAACCAGAAAGAAAGCATTCGGGCGCTCATCGCGTGCGAATGCTTTTGGAGAAATAAATGCCTTTGAACCCTGATATCGCCGCATTCCTGCAACTGGTCGGTAACGGCCGGGCCAGTGGCAAACGTGTTGGCATGCATGAGCTGAGCCCGGCAGAAGCCCGCGAGCAATTTGATCAGTCATCACTGTTGATGGATGCCGGCGGCGAAGACTTGCAAGTGGTGGATGAACTGCAATTACCCGTGCGCGATGGTACGCGTCTGAACGCACGGATCTACAGCAATCAGCTTTTGAATGCAGGTGCCGGACGTCCGGCGCTGTTGTATTTCCACGGCGGGGGTTATGTGGTCGGCAGCCTCGATTCCCATGATTCGCTTTGCCGGGCATTGGCTTCGATGGCCGATTGTGTGGTGCTGTCGGTGGCTTACCGGTTGGCGCCGGAATTTCGCTTTCCAACGGCGGCCGATGATGCCCGGGATGCCTGGGATTGGCTGGTGGTCAGCGCCGAGGGTATGGGCATCGACGCCTCGCGCCTGGCGATTGCCGGTGACAGCGTCGGCGGCAGCCTGGCCACGGTACTCGCCGCGCAACTGGCGGGCGCCGCCGTGCAGCCGCGCTTGCAGGTGCTGATTTATCCGGTCACGGATGCCAGTCGCAGCACGCCGTCGATCGAGCGTTTTGGCGAAGGGCATTTGCTGGAGAAAGATTCGCTGCACTGGTTCTACGAGCACTATCAGCGTGATGTCAGTGATCGTCTCGATCCTCGTTTTTCGCCGTTGCTGGCGCAGGTCAACGCCAACCTCGCACCGGTGCTGTTGGTGTTGGCCGAATGTGATCCGTTGCACGACGAGGGCGTGGCGTATGCGCGTCATTTGCAGGCGGCGGGGGTTGAGGTGCAATTGAAGGTTTATGAGGGCATGACCCACGACTTCATGCGCATGGGCGCGATTATCGATGAGGCTGAAGAGGCGCAGCAGCATATTGCTGAGCGCTTGGTCGAGGTGTTTGCTGTGGCTTGACGGGATGGGTGAATATCCGTTGCTTTGGGCGCAACCCTAAGCAGCCGTTACCGCCGCAACGGATATGCTCACAAACCCCACGTTCAAATCCCCGGGAAAACCAAATCAAAAGATCCCAGCCCTCGGCAGCTACACTGATTCCTACGGCTTGCCTTTCAAGCCTCAGACAACCACCACTGAAGGAGTCTGTCCCATGCCTGTTACTTCTGAAAGCACCTGTGACTGTCCTAAATGCAACTGCAAGCTCGGTGAACATCCGATTGCGCGCCACGGCAAGCACTACTGCTGCGAAGGCTGTGCCAAACACCACGAACATGGTGAGGCGTGTTCAAGCAAGGGCTGTAAATGCGCACACGGCTAACGACCGCCATCGAGTAGGAGGCGGATTCACATCCGCCGTCCTCTCACACCACCGTACGTACGGTTCCGTATACGGCGGTTCAGGTTATACGGTTAAGTCGGTTTATCGTGTCCAGTATCGAGACCAGGCCGAGGTTGTCCCATCGTTTCTTCGCCAGCGCC
>NZ_JAIHLQ010000037.1 GCF_019733355.1 Pseudomonas baetica
CGCAGCGGTAGTTCAGTCGGTTAGAATACCGGCCTGTCACGCCGGGGGTCGCGGGTTCGAGTCCCGTCCGCTGCGCCATATCTGCTTCAAGGACCACTGAACGCCTTGAAGCACCGAAAAAAGCCGCTGGCTGATTCGGAATCGATAGCAAATACCCTGGTCGAAAGACCGGGGTTTTTTGTGTCTGAAATTTGACCTTTCCCGTTTGACTTCTTTCAGTCGACCGATATTGAGCAAAGATCCCTGTGGCAGCGAGCCTGCTCGCGATAGCGCCAGTGCAGCCAATATCTTTGGAAGATGCACACCATCATCGTGAGCAGGCTGTAAGCGTACGGCCAGGTCGCCTTGCGAACTCCAGCATTCGCAACGTGCAAATGAAATTACTGAGTTGCTGTCGCATAAATGGGCGTCTGTTTAGCCATGCGGGGGCGGGGGGCGCTTATATAGCTTAGCGAAATTTCGGATAGGCCAAATCTTGCGATTTACTGCTGCGCTGGCATGTTGCGGTCTGTGTCGTAACGGCCATGATTCAGGTCGTATCTGGATGTGTCTCAACCTTACCGGTCAGTATAGTCAACTCCGTCCCGATGCCGGAGTACCTAAAATTGGACAATACCCGTGAGCGATTGATTGACTCAGCGCTGAAGCTGTTTCTGTCAGAAGGTATATACATTACTGGTGTGATGGCCATCGCCGCGATGGCGGGTGTTACCAAGATGACGCTCTACAGCCATTTCCCCTCAAAGGATGCGCTGATAGTGGCTTGCCTCGAGAAGCGTGACCTGCGCTGGCGTGAAGAGGTGGCGTGCACCTTGGCAAAACACCCTGATCCGGTCAGTGGGATGCTCGCTTTTTTCGATTTGTATCAACGCTTTCTTTTGAAAGATAGCGGGCGCGGATGTCTGTTCGTCAACAGTGCGGCTGAATTCCCCCAGTTTAGCCATCCTGTGCATTTGGCTGTAAGCAGGCATAAGCAAGGGGTGCGCGAAAATCTTGCTGCATTGGCCATGAGTGCCGGTCTAAGCGACCCTGACGTAGTTGCTGAGGGGTTGTTTATCTTGCTGGAGGGCAGTTTTGTCACCGGCGCCATGGGCCAGAACGCGCAGGTATTTGACACTGCACGGCACATAGCTCATTGCTGGATCCGGAAGCAGGCTGGGCAGGAGCAAAGCGTATGACGCTCGGCTTATTAGCAGCCATTACTGCCACTTTTTCTTGGTCGCTGCTCTACATCTTTCCGGGGCTTGTCGGCGATTACAGCCTTTTTGATCTGGCTGTGGTGAGCTATGCCTTTGCCGGTTTAGGTAGTCTGCTAGTGCTGTTTGTTTATCGTAGTGAAGTGCGGCAGTTGAGGCTGAGCGACTGGGCTTGCGCCGCACTGTTGGGCTTCTTGGGGTACATCGGTTACTTCTTTCTGATTACCACTGCGGTCTTGGCGGCTGGGCCGGTGATCCCTCCGGTGATGATGGGATCAGTCCCTATCGTGCTTGCGATTGCCGGCAACATGCGAAGCTCTAGCGTGCCTTGGCGCGCCATTTCCGGGCCTTTGTTGGTGGCGGCGTTAGGCATCAGTCTGGTCAACTTGAGCGTGTTTGATTTTAGTAGCGCCACGGTGGTGCTCCCGACAACCTCGATAATGTTTGGACTCCTGGCATCGTTGCTTGCAATCGGATTTTGGACGGGTTTTGGCCTGATAAATGAAAGTGCTTTGGCTCGACGCCCAAGTATGTCGCCGATGTTGTGGTCCGCCATGCTGATCTTCATGTGCAGCGTCGAAATGCTGGCCTTTATCCCCGCTGGGCTTTACTTGAAGTTGTCCCACTTCGCTAGCCATTCGGGCGGGTTGGCAGGTACTCAGGCGCTAATAGTCTGTGGGTTAATTCAGGGGTTGGGGGCCACCCTTGCAGGTGCTTGGGCGTGGTCAATCGCAACCCGGCGCCTACCTCTGGCGCTGAGCGGGCAATTGATCGCCAGCGGGACCATTTATGCGACTGCGATGGGTTTGCTCATCAACCAGCGCTGGCCCTCTCCTATGGAAGCGCTTGGGACAGGGTTGCTATTCGTTGGAGTGGTGTGGGCTATTCACGCCTTTTACCGCAGGAGAGCACATGTCGAGAGACATGGTTTAAAAACCAGCCTTTGAATAATGTGACTGCGCCGATACGGGTATTTCAGATACCTGCTTTGGATTGATTTGTACTGGGTGGACGATTACAGCAGGCTCACTCCTGCAGAAGCTGCACATCGATTTGTCCATTGACTTGCTGCGGTGCAATGCCGCAGTAATTTTGATTCTTTAGTCAGATTTTTGTAACTGCTTGTTTGCCGCAGCTACAGAAACCTTTAAAGTTAACCTTTCGGTCAGCTTTGCACTGTCAACACGGCTCTTGGCTTCGCCAGAAAGGGCTTCTGCAAGACTCGAGATTCCCAGTAGATAACCAGAAGGGTGGACTCATAACCGCCCAGAGGATGATCCATGTCCAACCGTGAAATATCCCGGCGCTCGTTCCTTCAGGGCGGGCTGGTGGCGGGGGTGAGCGTTACGCTCACGCCGCTCAGCAGTCAGGCGCTGGCTGCCTTGATGGAAAACAGCGTCACCGTGCCGTCCGAAAAGTGGCTCGGCAACAACGGCAAGGCGCGCCAGCGTAACGACGCTCTGTCCAAGGTCTGCGGCAGCAAGGTTTTTGCTCGCGACATCCGCTCCAAGGACATGCCGGGTTGGCCTGAGCAGCAAGGCCACGCCATGCTGCTCAAAACCATCAAGGCTGACCATATCTATAACGGATACGACCTGTCGTGGCTCGGCGCCGACTTGCAGCCTGACCGCATCGTCACCGCTGCCGATCTGGACAAGGACGGTATTGTCTTCCCTGAAGAGCACGCTCCAGACCCACTCTTGCCTGAGGGTAAAGTGCCGATGTTCATCGGCCACCCGGTCGCTATCTTGATCTGGAACGACTTCGAGCGTTTTCGTCAGGCCAAGAACAAGCTCAAATTCAATGACAAAGCGATTCGTTACGGCGCCAAGGTGCCGTACTACGAAGGCGACCCCTACGGCAGCTTCCGCTACGTACGTGTGGGTGGCCCGACGTCGGCAGACGAAGATGAATTCGCTAGCCTCAAGGACTCGATCCTGTTCCCGATGCTGAAAAACCGTCGTCCGGTGTGGAATTCCCAGCCGAACCTGCACGGCAACCTGAGCGAGCGCGGTTTGTTCTACGCCGACCGTATGAAGAAAGAGATCGATGCGCCGCCAGATAACTGGCTGGTGTTCGACGAGCGCTACAAGACCCCATCGATCGAGCCGGCCGCCATGGAGCCGGACAACGGTAACGGTTGGTACGACCCTGCCACCAAGACGCTGCACTTCGTGGTGGCGACCCAGTGCCCACTGGAAGCGGCGACCGAGACCGCGAAAATGATCGCGCCGTCGCGCTTCGGTCTGACGAACCTGAACATGCACCCCGGTTACACCGTCGGTTACGGCTCCAAAGACCACAACATCTTCGTTTACTACGCAGCACTCGCTGCGCTGTACGGCGCGGGTGTGCCGGTGCGCCTGGCCAACGACCGCTACGAGCAATTCCAGAGCGGCATCAAGCGCCACCCGTTCGACATCCGCTACCAACTGGCCGTGGACAAGAACGATTACACCTTCAAGATTTTCCGTGCCGAAATGAGTGTCGACGGTGGTGGGAGGGTCAACTACAGCCCATCCGTAGCGGCGGTTGGCGCCACGGCGGCGCAGTCGATCTATTACATGCCGCAGAACGACCTGCAGGTCACCGCCTATCATTCGCGCGCTGTTGAGGCGGGCTCGATGCGCGGTTACGGCACGCTGCAAAGCATGGCCTCGACCGAAATGATGGTTGACGAAATCGCCAATCGCCTCGGCGTTGATGCGATCGATTTGCGCCGCAAGAACGCTTTGCGTTCGGGTATGAAGAACACCCAGGGCGCGATCCCGGCCGGTGCTCTGCGCCTGCACGAGATTCTCGACAAAGCTGCGGTGCACGAAGTCTGGAAGAACCGCGACGCCATCAAGAAACAGCGCGAAGCAGCCGATCCGGACAACTGGTACGGCGTCGGTTTCGCCATTTGCCAGAAAGACTTCGGCACCGGCTCTGAAGCGCCGATGGCCAGTATCGAATTCACTGTCGACGGTCGCATCACCCTGCGTCATATCGGCATTGAAATCGGCACCGGCATGTCGACTTCGCAAGCTTTGGTCGTCGCTGATTTCCTCGGTAGCCCTGCCCATGAAGTGAAGACCGGCGAAACCGAATGGAAGGAAATGCAGCTGATTACCAGCGGCAACCCTTACATCATGAGCCAGGCCGAGCAGGACAATCTGCTGCGCAACCCGCGCTGGGTCGGCAAGTTGGCTTCGGCGTCATCTGCGACCAACTCGGCTTACTACTTCAGCCACGCAACCCGTGAGGCAGCGCGCGTGCTGTTCAACAACGGATTGTGGCCGGCGGCCATGGAAATCTGGCGTCAGGGGCCTTACGGCGGTCAAGCCAACCCTTACGTGGTGCGTCGTGAAGATGCGCATTGGGTCGACGGCAAACTCACTGCCAACGGCATGCAGCCGTTGAGCTTCGAAGAGCTGGCCAAGCGCGCTCATGAGCGCGGTCTGGTGACCGGCGCCACCGTTCATGCGTTCAACCGCTGGAGCTGGGCAGAGGCCGAATACAGCATCGACGGCGTGCGTGAGCGTCTGCCGCTTGACGGTTTGGCGGTGAAGTACGGCGATGGGGCGCCGAAGGCGAAGAAAGCGCTGATGAGCACGGCAGGTTTCCACCTGTTGGATCGCCAGAACATCAACTACCCGGTTGTTCAGTTGAACAACGCTGCTGTGACTTACTACAGCCCGGTCGCCACGTTGGTAGAGCTGAAAGTCAACAAGGGCACGGCGCAAGTCGAAGTGCTCAACCACCATTCTTGGGTCGAGTGCGGTCGGGTGTTGGTCGAAGAACTGGTCAAGGGACAGCTCGAAGGTGGGGTCGCCATGGGTATCGGTCATGCGCTGATGGAAGAGATGCCGCTTTACGAGGGCGGGCCGGGGGAGGGTGACTGGAACTTCAACCGTTATCGCCTGCCAATGGCCCGGCACGTCGCGGTGTGGAAACAGACGGCAGAGATTCTGCCGCCGCTGTCACCCAGCGACCCGTCCAAAGGCATCGCCGAAGTGGTGATGATTCCGGTGGTCGGTGCCATTGGTAACGCCGTGGCGCACGCCATCGGTAAACGTGTTCGCGATCTGCCTATCACTGCTGCGCGCATCAAGGAGGCCCTCAATGGCTAACCGTCCGCTTCAACTGACCCTCAATGGTCAATCCGTCGGCCCGGTGGAGATCCCTGATGACCTGCCGATGATCGACTACCTGCACGAATACAAAAACCTGACTGGCTCGCGTCTGGGCTGTGGTCAGGGTATCTGCCATGCCTGCGTGGTGATCGTCGACAACCCGGACGGCACCAGCGAAGAAGTGCGCACCTGCATCACCGGCGCGCATTACTTCGAAGGCAAAAAAGTCCGCACCATCGAAAGCCACGCCAAGCGTGATGAAAGTGGGCAGGTCACGGAACTGAATCCGATCCAGCAGCGCTTTGTTGATGAGTTCGCCTTCCAGTGCAGCTACTGCGCGCCTGGCTTCGTCAACGCCGCGACTGTGTTGGTGGAAAAGCTGCAACGCCAGCCGATCGTCCAAAGCAAGCTCGAACAAGTCATCGAGGACAGCCTCGGTCATCACATATGCCGTTGCACCGGGTACGTGCGTTATTACAACGCGACCCGCAACGTGCTGACCGATCTCGGCCTGGTCAAGGAGGGTTAAGCATGAAGCTATTAATGACCCGACTGACCTTGGCGGTCGGGCTGGCTGCGCCAGTGTTGTTTGCCCACGCCGATGATCAGGTCAAGCGCGGCGAATACCTCGCTCGCGCCGCCGACTGCATGGCCTGCCATACCGCGCCGGGTGGCGCGCCGTATGCGGGTGGCCTGCCGATTGTGTCGCCGTTCGGCACGATCTACGGCACCAATATCACGCCGAGCAAGGAGCACGGCATCGGTTTGTACAACGATGACGAGTTCTTCACTGCGCTGACCGCAGGCAAGCGTCGCGATGGCGCGAACCTGTATCCGGCGATGCCGTACACCTCGTATCACCTGGTGCCGCGCGAAGATTCGGATGCGATTCATGCGTACCTGAAAACCGTTGAGCCGATCGAGCGGGCAGCGCCGGTCACCAGCCTGAGTTTTCCGTTCAACGTGCGTCTGGGCCTGATGGGCTGGAACATGATGTACGGCAAAGACGTGAAACTGGAATCTGCCGACGGCAAAAGCGACGCCTGGAAGCGTGGCCAGTACATGGTCGACGTCCTCGGACACTGCGGCGAGTGCCATACGCCACGCGGGCTGTCGGGTGCAATGCAAATGGACAAGCGCCTGACTGGCGGTATTCTCAATGGCTATCTGGCGCCGAGCCTGCTGGCCACTGATCTGGCCGCTCGCGGCTGGAATCATCAGGACCTGAGCACATTCCTCAAGCTTGGCATGAGCGCGCAGGGCACGATGTTCAACGAGATGTTCCCGGTGTTCCACAACAGCACTCAGGGCTTGAACGATACCGATCTGGCAGCCATGGCGACCTTCCTGCTCGGCGATCAACCGCCGGCAGCCAAAGAGCTCGTCGCCGTGCCGGTCGACAAGCTCAGCGCGAGTGCCCAGCGTGGCCGTCAGGAATATTTGAATGTCTGCGCCGGTTGTCACGCGGCGGGTGGTGAAGGCAAGCCGCACATTGCTGTCGCGATGCGCGGCAACACCACGCTGCGTCTGGAAGATCCACGCAATCTGTTGCGGGTCATCGAGGACGGTATCGGCGAGCAGAAGTTCTCCGGGTTCGAACACATGCAACCGATGCCGGGTTTTGCCGACAAGCTCAGTCCTGAGCAACTGACCGATCTGCTCAACTACCTGCGTCAAGGGTGGGGCGGCCAGTCCGTTGAGTTGGCGGTAAGCGAGGTTCAGAAGCTGCAAGCTGACGCGCCGCCCATCGAGCACAAGGCGCACTGACATGCAGCATCTCGATCTGCAAGTGGTGCGGCGTGCATTGGAGTGGTCGGTGGCGGGGCAGTGCATCTGGCTTTGCACCGTGTTGACCACTTACGGCTCGGCGCCGCGTGCGCCGGGTTCGCTGCTGGCAGTGAATGACGGCGGGCAGTGGATCGGGTCGCTGTCTGGCGGCTGTGTCGAGGAGGATTTTCTCGAGCGCGTCGCCGAAGGTGCGTTTTTCGATGCGGTCAACGTCGTGCGTTATGGCGAAGGCGACGATCCGCGTTCGCGGGTCAGCCTGCCCTGTGGCGGTATTCTCGATGTACTGGTAGAGAAATTCGACGTTGGCTGCGACGTGCTGGCGCATCTGCGTGAACTGGAATCGGCGCTGCTTGGTCAGCGTCGGCTGATTCGTGAAGTCGATCTGGCCAGTGGTGCGCGCACCCTGTTTGCTGATCGAGAGCAGGGTGCTCGGATCGAGCGCGAGATTGATCGGGTGCGAATCCGTGTTGGCGCGGCTCAGCGTCTTTTGCTTGCCGGGTATTCCAGCGTGGCGCAGGCGTGTGCCGAGTTTGCGGTTGGCTTGGGTTTCGAAGTGATCCTCTGCGATCCGCGTGATGAGGTGCTCGAAGGCGTGGTACTCAATGGCGTAGAGATTCGTCGGCAATTGCCGTCGGTGTTCATTGCTGACGGTGGCTGCCATCGCGACACGGCGGTGGTGGCGCTGACGCATGATCCGCGTATCGATGATCTGGCAATGATGGAGGCCGTGCGCACCGAAGCGTTCTACATTGGCGTGATGGGCTCACAGCAGACGTCGCAGAAACGCTTTGAGCGTTTACGCCGGATTGGCGGATTAGGAGAGGGCGAGTTGGCGCGGATTCACGCGCCGATCGGGCTTAATCTTGGCAGCAAGACGCCGGCGGAGATTGCCCTGGCGGTACTGGCGGACATCCTGCGGATCCGTAGTGGGATTGCACGAGACCAGCTCTGACGCGCATTTCAAAATATGGAAGCGAGCTTGCTCGCGAAGGCGTCGTGTCAGTCAACTGAATCTTGAATGGCATACCGCATTCGCGAGCAAGCTCGCTCCCACTTGAGGGTTGTTTACATCCCGAATTTATCGCGCAACCCGTAATACCATGCACCCAGCGCAGCAAAAGGCGTACGCAGCATTTGCCCGCCCGGGAACGGGTAGTGCGGCAAGTCGGCAAACGCATCAAAACGCTCGGCCTGACCACGCAGTGCTTCGGCCAGTACCTTGCCTGCCAGATGCGTGTAAGTCACGCCATGGCCGCTGCAACCTTGCGAGTAATAGATGTTGTCGCCCAGGCGTCCAACTTGCGGCAAGCGCGACAGCGTCAGCAGGAAGTTGCCGGTCCAGGCGTAGTCGATTTTCACGTCCTTGAGCTGCGGGAAAGCCTTGAGCATTTTCGGGCGGATGATTGCTTCGATGTTCGCCGGATCCCGCGCGCCGTAAACCACGCCGCCGCCGAAAATCAGGCGTTTGTCGCCAGTCAGGCGGTAGTAATCGAGCAGGTAGTTACAGTCTTCGACGCAGTAATCCTGCGGCAATAGCGTTTTCGCCAGTTCATCACCCAGCGGTTCGGTGGTGATCACTTGCGTGCCGCATGGCATCGATTTGGCTGCCAGTTCCGGCACCAGATTGCCGAGGTAGGCATTGCCGGCAACGATGATGAACTTGGCCCTGACCTTGCCTTGCGGCGTATGCACGACCGGATTGGCGCCGCGTTCGATGCGCACGGCTGGCGACTGTTCATAGATGACGCCACCGAGGGATTCCACGGCAGCCGCTTCGCCCAGCGCGAGGTTCAATGGATGAATGTGGCCGCCGCTCATGTCGAGCATGCCGCCAATGTACTGATTACACGCGACGACTTCGTGGATGCGGCGTTGATCGAGTAGTTCGAGTTGTGAGTGCCCGAAGCGCTCCCACAGGCGCTTCTGCGATTCAAGATGCCCCATCTGTTTGGCCGTAAGGGCGGCGAATACACCGCCGTCCTTCAGGTCGCACTGGATGTTGTACCTGGCCACGCGCTCGCGAATGATCCGGCCGCCTTCGAAGGCCATCTCGCCGAGCAACTGCGCCTGTTTCGGGCCAACAGTACGCTCGATCACATCAATGTCGCGGCTATAGCTGTTAACGATTTGCCCGCCATTGCGTCCTGAAGCACCGAAGCCGACTTTAGCGGCCTCCAGCACTGTCACGCGAAAACCGTTCTCCAGAAGGAACAGGGCCGAGGACAGCCCGGTATACCCGGCGCCGATTACACAGACATCCGTCTCCACATCATCCTGCAAGGCTGGACGTGGCGGTACGGCATTGGCCGACGCAGCGTAATAAGACTCTGGGTAAAGGGTGTTCGCCATTCTGCCGCCTCTGTTTAATATATTTTACGAGTGCCCCGATCCTACCGGAGTTGAAAAACCTCCGCCAGCCACCGGAAAATCTTCTTCATTGGCCGCAAATTAAATATTTTGCATATTCATAGGGTTAGGTGAAAAAAGGTGTTGACACCCCTTCGGAATTCCGTAGAATGCCGCCTCACAGCAGGCACGTAGCTCAGTTGGTTAGAGCACCACCTTGACATGGTGGGGGTCGTTGGTTCGAGTCCAATCGCGCCTACCAAACAAAATCCGCTCTGCTGGGCGGTCTAGAAGGGCTCACCGAAAGGTGGGCCCTTTTTTGTTGTCTTCGATTTGCAAAGCCCAGCCTTAAGTCGCCAATTCGGCGCTCTCAAGGAGGGCTTTAATCCCTCTCGGGCGCATATGGGGGAGTGTGCAGAGCGGGCGTCCGGTCAGGCTCATTTTTTTGATGTCGAGTTTGAAATTTGCTGCATGGATCGCCTTTCGTCGCCAGCGGCCTTCTAAAATATGTGGATATTTAAGGGCTTACGATTTTATTTAACCAACCAGTTATCAAAAATACCTTGTGACAGGGTGGTAGTTTCAGTAACATTTGAGCCGCGTTCACCACCACGGTTTATGCATTTTTAAATCCCAAGCTTCCATCAGCTGCTTGGGATTTTTTTTGCCTGTAATTTGGCTTTTCGTGCTCTCTTTCTCCGTATTTTAGTCGCTCGATACGTCACCGGCGATGTCGCGCGAGCATGTCCTTTATTTTTCGACTACTACTGACTGGCGATTTCCATCTCTTTACAGAGGGAGTCTGGCGATGCTGGTTCACTGGTTTCTAGCGGCTGTTCACTTACTGGCTTTTGCGTTGGGTTTTTGGGCGGTTCTGACTCGTGGAGCGGCGTTTAGCCGCTTGGTTGCAGGCTCAGGGGATGCCAGGCGCGTTTTGCTCGCCGATAATCTATGGGGTATTTCTGCTTTGGTTCTGCTGGTGACGGGCGGGATGCGTGCCTTTGGTGGCTATGAAAAGGGCACTGACTACTACCTGCATCAGCCGCTCTTCCATTTGAAAATGACACTGTTTGTGCTGATTTTGCTGATAGAGCTCTCGCCGATGATCACGTTGGTCAAGTGGCGGATCTCATTAGTGCGAGGTGCGGCGCTCGATACTGGCCGTGCAAAGCTGTACGCACGAATCAGTCATGTCGAGGCGTTGTTGCTGGTGCTGATGGTGGTGGCGGCCACAGGTATGGCGCGTGGCGTGACGTTGTATTAGGCGGGCGAATTCTCTGCGCTCTATCGGAAACGTCCGACAGCCAGCCTTGGGAATGGCAGGTAGTATCGCTCGGCAACAGAGGATAGGGGCGGCAAGGAGTTGGAGTGAGGAGTTATGTGTCAGGCGCCGTGCCCAGCGAGTGGGGAGCGGATAGCAGTACGGCGCGTGAATCTTTAGCCAGTCATTACACGGGGCAAACGAACTGGCTACTGACTGCGAAAGCGGCTCAGGGCGTTTGTGGCTTGTCCGGGGCGGTCAGGCCAGCCTGGATACGCTGGTAAATCTCTTCGCGGTGCACCGCAACGTTTTTCGGGGCGTTGATGCCGATTCGGACTTGTTGGCCGCTAACGCCGAGGATGGTGATCGTAATGTCATCACCAATGTTTATGCTTTCACCGACTTTGCGGGTGAGTATCAGCATGGTCTTCTCCTTGATTGCTTTGTAGGGCACCTGATTCAGACAGTGCAGAGGTCGGTGGTACGTATAGATTAGTGCGAAGTCTCACGGTTTGGGTGCATCTTTCTGACGCGCAGATGCGGCATTAATTCCCAGGGCGTAACTATACAGAGGCTGCATTCATCAATCTCGTTGTTTTGTGCCCATTTTGCGGGGCTCGCGAAGTATTTATGAATGTTAAGATCGCCGCTTTGAGATTTTCGAGGAAGGCGTTGTGCGCAAATTGGTCTGGATGGTCGCGGCACTGGCATTGGCTGGATGTGGTGAAGGCAAAAGTGTGGACACACATAAGCCCAAAGTGGCAGTCGCAACAGCGCCTGCGGTGTCCTCTGCCCCTCAGTGGGATCTTGAGGTGCGCGGTGAAACACCTCAGGCCGTCAGCGATTTGAGTGGCTGGCTGATCGAGCACGCGTTCGTTCCGACGGTCATCAAGGACGGTAGCGGCAAAACGCGAATTCTGATTGGCCCTTTCAACTCCCAGGCCGAGGCTGAGGCGCGAAAGGTGCAGGTGGATGCTGCTTTGGTGAAGGCCAAAAAGCAGAACGTCGAGTCAGTGTTGGTTGAGCATCCTCTGACGCCTTAAACGATTGATTCGACGGAGCTGCTTGGCGGGCGACCGAGCTGGTTGATGTCGACATGGAAGAGGACAACCTTGGGGAAATCGTCGATGCCGGCACTGACGGGTTTTACGACGGAATTGCCTTGGGCTCTTTAATGGTGATGAGTTAATTTGATGGGGTCTTGGCGACACAGCAAGACTGCCGGTTAGCCATCAATAAAAAGGCTTCGAACATAACGTTCGAGGCCTTTCTACATTGCAATCAGCCGCAGGCTTTCATGTTTACGGGGCCGACAAATTCATTGCCACGCCCCATCACACACGCCACGCTCTGATTACGCTGGCGCTCCCAGTCCTGCACCGGGTAAGTCTTGTCCCAAGCCTCATACAGTTGCCGATCCTGTTTAGACAGGCGCAAGCCGTACTGCTTGCTCATGTAGAAATAGGTGCGTGCGATCATGCCGCGAATTGAAGGGCGGGGCATGACCTTCTTGGCCTTGAAGTCGACCTGGGTCAGGCATGAGCCGTATTGCCCGGATTGCGTCGGCAGCCATCCGTAGCTGAAGTTACTGCGGTCACCGTTGACCTCACCGATGCTCGGTACCAGGTTATGAAGATCCGCTTCGGCCTTCTGGTAGCTGGGGTCGTAGCGTGTGCAGTTCTTGCGTCCACCTTTCTGCCAGCATTGGCGCTGATGCCCGAACTGCCAGGCCGGCACAATGTGCTCCCACTCGATGCGCGAAGCGCGTTTGGCATTTTTGCGTGGTACGTAACCGCAAGCTTTCAAATCGACCTTGTTGCCGGTGTATTTGCAGCCGCAATAAAACTCAGTGGACTGCGGTGCGTAAAGCTTCCAGGCGACCTTTTTGGCTTCATTGAACGTACGAGGTGCGCCAGCCTGGGCACCCGTGGCGATGAGCAGCAACAGCAAAGCAAAACAGCGGACAATCATTGAATCAATCTTCCTTCGGCACAACCCAAAAAATCTGCACGCCGCCATCATCTCGATAGGCGAGGGTAACGTTATCGTTCTCGTCGATTTCCTCGAGCAAGCGCTCCCACTGATCCATCGGTTCGTCCGGCAAGCGGAAGATCAATGCGGCCTTGGCTTTTTGTGCGGTGGGAGAATTGATGATTTTCTGAACGCGCACGCCCATGCGTTCGTAAGTGTCAGGAGCGTCAAGAGAGGTGGCCACGAGGTTATCCTTATTAAGCTGTACGTGCATACAGTATTTAACTGTGGGCATTTTCGCAACTGCTTAAAATTCAAGAAAATCCTCTGACAGCGGTTTTCCGATTTTGGTGTGAGTCCTGTCGAATTTTTTGTAGGGAAAATGCAGGTGGGGTGTAGGCGACGTACCGCTCGCCAATCAGGCGAGTGGTACGAAGAGTGCCCGACGGAGAGTCGATCGGGCGAAGGTCGGTCAGTATTCCCAGAACATCCGTTGCAGTTCTTTGCTGTCGTTGGTTTTGGTCAGTGCAACCATCGCCAGGATGCGGGCTTTTTGTGGATTCAGGTCGTGAGCGACAACCCAGTCGTACTTGTCGTCAGGCTGTT
The DNA here is from genome assembly GCF_019733355.1 of Pseudomonas baetica. GTDB lineage: Bacteria > Pseudomonadota > Gammaproteobacteria > Pseudomonadales > Pseudomonadaceae > Aquipseudomonas > Aquipseudomonas baetica_A. Next base: position 13,284 of record NZ_JAIHLQ010000037.1, read on the forward strand.
CAGCGTTACGCAGCACGAAGCCACCGGCGTTGACGTGAGACGAGCGGATGATTTGCACGCCATCCTTGCGCAGAGCCTGAAGCGTCGGTACTACGCGGGACGACACGGAGCCGTTGCCGGTGCCTGCATGGATGATGGCCTTGGCGCCAGACTGGGCGAGTGCCTTGTAGGCGGTATCACTCACGTTGCCGTAGGAATAGGCGATTTCTACGTCAGGAAGGCTCTTGATGTTCTTGATGTCGAATTCCGAATCCATGGTGTGGCGCTTGGCGGGTAAACGGAACCAGTAGGATTTGCCTTCGACCACCATGCCCAATGGGCCCCAGGCGCTTTTGAACGCTTCGGTCTTGATGTTGATCATTTTGCTGACGTCGCGACCAGACTGGATTTCATCGTTCATGGTCACCAGTACACCTTTGCCACGCGCTTCTTTGCTGCTGGCCACAGCTACGGCGTTGTACAGGTTGAGCATGCCGTCCGCCGACATCGCTGTGCCCGGACGCATGGAACCTACGACGATGATCGGTTTGTCGGTCTTCTCGACCAGGTTCAGGAAGTAAGCGGTCTCTTCCAGGGTGTCGGTACCGTGGGTGATGACGATGCCGTCGACATCCTTGCTGTCGGCCAGTTCTGAGACGCGACGGCCCAGTTGCAGCAGGTTGTCGTTGGTGATGCTTTCCGAGGCAATCTGCATGACTTGTTCGCCGCGCACATTGGCGAGCTTGTTCAACTCAGGGATGCCAGCAATCAATTGCTCGACGCCCACTTTTGCGGCCTGATACGTCGCGCTATTGGCGGCACTGGCGCCAGCGCCGGCGATGGTGCCGCCCGTGGCGAGAACCACGACATTGGCAAGTTTGGTCTGGGTTTCGACTTCTTTTGCCTGAAGGGCGGTCGGCAGTAGCAGGAGGAGGGCCAAAGCGCCCGGAACCAAAGTGTTGAAAGCAGATTTCATTATTTTTCTCTCTAGTAGTGAGACGGTGCTGATGCAGGTTCATCTAGATGCGCCCCAGGCCGATCTGGATGCCCGGGGTGTGGTGAAGGGAGCAGGATCTATACCAGACGTACCTTGCGTTAGAAAAATGTTTAACCTTTTGATTTACATAAGTATTTTTCGAAAAAAAAGGGAGTGTGGCGAACCCTGTATCCGGGTTTCCGAACAAAAGAAACTTTCGCGTTCGGCTCTCCGAAAAGTACTACCGCTTCTGTCTTATGGATCGGGTTGTCAGTTTCGGGTTTTGTGCTAAAGAAACCCGCGCATAGGCCGATGCGTGTTCAATGAAACGAAATTCGAGGGAGTTCACATGTCACTCACGGTCGGTTTTTCCAATCCTGCTGCTGTCACCATCGGTGGCAAATCTGCAGCAACGATCAATGCATTGAGCGAGGCGTCAGAGGAAGCTGCTACCGAGGCGCTGGGCAAAGATGAGGGTGATGGCAATCAGGTCAGAACCGGTGGTGCCGCTCAGGAAGACAGCAAAGCTGATAGCAGCGACAGCCTGAGCATCGCCGCCAAGATGCTACTGAAGCGGATGCAGGAATTGCAGAAGCAATTGCAGGAGCAGCAACAGCAACTGGCGGCGGCACAGGCTGCGAGCTATCCCACTCCCGAGGCCAAGGCACAGGCAGTCATGTCCATTCAGGGGCAGGTCGCTGATACCAACGCCGCGCTGGCGGAGGTTTCGAACGCGTTGGTCAAAGAACTGGAAAAAAATCCTTCTGGTGGCAACCTGGTCAACACCACGGCATAGGCATCAAAGTGCGACTCTCGAGTTTTGCCCTGCAATAAATGACGGTTTCTGATTGTTGACAAATGTCGGCGGGATTCGCATAGTTCGATCTACGCAAACGTTTGCGCGGCTTCCCCGATGTGTTATCAGTCGGTCGGGGCGACGTAGCTTACGCCAGCGCAAGCGTTGCTCACAATAATCATAAGATCGGAGTGAACCCATGAAGCTGCCATTCGCTGGACGTCTTCTTGCTGTCGCTATGCTGGCTGCCACAGCCGCTGCACTGCCTGTCTCTTCGGCGTTCGCCGAATCCCCTGAAAAACCCAAAGTCGCGCTGGTCATGAAATCTCTGGCCAACGAATTCTTCCTGACCATGGAAGACGGCGCCAAGGCCTACCAGAAAGAACACTCCGCCGATTTCGACCTGATCTCCAACGGCATCAAGGACGAAACCGACACTGCGGGCCAGACGCGTATCGTCGAGCAAATGATCCTTGCAAAGGTCAATGCGCTGGTCATCGCACCTTCCGACTCCAAGGCCATGGTGCCGGTGATCAAGAAAGCCGTCGATGCCGGTATTACCGTGATCAACATCGACAACCAACTCGATCCGCAAATCGTCAAAAGCAAAAACATCAGCGTCCCCTTCGTAGGTCCGGATAACCGTAAAGGCGCGCGTCTGGTCGGTGAGTACCTGGCCAAGCAGCTCAAGGCGGGTGACGAAGTCGGCATCATTGAAGGCGTGTCCACGACGACCAACGCCCAGCAGCGTACCGCTGGCTTCAAGGATGCGATGGACGCGGCGCAGATCAAGGTGGTTTCCCTGCAGTCCGGTGATTGGGAGATCGATAAGGGCAACAAGGTAGCCGCTTCGATTCTCAGCGAATACCCGGATGTCAAAGCGTTGCTGGCAGGCAACGACAGCATGGCCGTTGGTGCTGTTTCCGCCGTGCGTGCTGCCGGCAAAGCTGGGCAAGTGCAGGTGGTTGGTTACGACAATATCAACGCCATCAAGCCCATGCTCAAGGATGGTCGCATTCTGGCGACTGCCGATCAGTTCGCTGCCAAGCAAGCTGTATTTGGTATCGAAACTGCGCTGAAAATCATCAAGGGCGAGAAAGTCGACAGTGGTGCCAATGGTGTGATTGAAACGCCGGTCGAACTGGTCACCCAGTAAATCCTCTGACGACACAATGGCGCTCGTCCGACCGGGCGAGCGCATGGAGAGTTTTTATGTCAGTTTCCGCCCCGAACGCTGTCCTCTCGGTCAGCGGTATCGGTAAGACCTATGCGCAACCGGTGCTCACAGGCATCGAATTGACGCTGATGCGCGGTGAAGTACTGGCGCTGACCGGCGAGAATGGCGCCGGTAAAAGCACCTTGTCGAAGATTATTGGCGGACTGGTCACGCCGACCACCGGCCAGATGCAATTCCAGGGCAAGGACTATCGTCCGGGCAGTCGTACCCAGGCTGAAGAGCTCGGCGTGCGTATGGTCATGCAAGAACTCAATTTGTTGCCGACACTGTCAGTGGCGGAGAACCTGTTTCTCGACAATTTGCCGAGCAACGGTGGCTGGATCAGTCGCAAACAGCTGCGTAAAGCGGCTATCGAGGCGATGGCTCAGGTCGGTCTTGATGCGATCGACCCGGACACGTTGGTCGGCGAGTTGGGCATCGGGCATCAGCAGATGGTTGAAATCGCCCGCAACCTGATTGGCGATTGCCATGTGCTGATTCTTGACGAACCGACCGCGATGCTCACCGCGCGGGAAGTCGAAATGCTCTTCGAGCAAATCACCCGTTTGCAGGCGCGTGGCGTCTCTATCATCTACATCTCGCATCGCCTCGAAGAGCTGGCCAGAGTGGCACAGCGCATTGCCGTGCTGCGTGACGGCAATCTGGTCTGCGTCGAGCCGATAGCCAACTACAACAGCGAGCAACTGGTCACGTTGATGGTCGGTCGTGAGCTGGGCGAGCACATCGACATGGGGCCGCGCAATATTGGCGCCCCGGCGTTGACGGTCAAGGGGTTGACTCGCTCCGATAAGGTACAGGACGTTTCGTTCGAAGTGCGCGCCGGGGAGATCTTCGGGATTTCCGGGCTGATCGGCGCCGGGCGTACAGAATTGCTGCGTTTGATTTTCGGGGCGGATGTCGCCGACAGCGGCACGATTGCACTCGGCTCGCCGGCGCAAGTGGTAAGTGTGCGTTCGCCTGTCGATGCAGTGCGTAATGGTATCGCGCTGATCACCGAAGACCGCAAGGGCGAGGGTTTGCTGCTTAGCCAGTCGATCAGCGCCAACATCGCCTTGGGCAACATGCCGGAAATTTCCAGTGGTGGTTTCGTCAACAATGGCGCTGAAATCTCTTTGGCGCAGCGCCAGATCGATGCCATGCGTATTCGCAGTTCGAGCCCCACACAGCTTGTGTCAGAACTGTCCGGTGGTAACCAGCAAAAGGTTGTGATCGGTCGCTGGCTGGAGCGTGATTGTTCGGTGCTGCTGTTCGATGAGCCAACCCGGGGTATCGACGTCGGCGCCAAGTTCGACATCTATGCCTTGCTCGGTGAGTTGACTCGTCAGGGCAAAGCGCTGGTGGTGGTGTCCAGTGACCTGCGTGAGCTGATGCTGATCTGCGATCGGATCGGCGTACTGTCGGCGGGGCGTCTGATCGAGACCTTCGAGCGCGACAGTTGGACCCAGGATGATTTGCTTGCCGCCGCGTTCGCCGGCTACCAAAAACGTGATGCGCGGCTCAACGAAGCCGCGCCTAGGGATCTCCCATGAAAACAGCATCTTCTGCCGGCAAACGTAGTGGCAACTTTTATGGGTTGGGCACTTATCTGGGGCTGGCCGGTGCTTTGCTGGCAATGGTCGCGCTGTTCTCGGTCTTGAGCAGCCACTTTCTGTCCTATAACACTTTCAGTACGCTGGCCAACCAGATCCCCGATCTGATGGTTCTGGCGGTCGGCATGACCTTTGTGCTGATCATCGGTGGCATCGACCTCTCGGTCGGTTCGGTGCTGGCGCTGGCGGCATCGACGGTCAGCGTCGCCATTCTTGGTTGGGGCTGGAGCGTGTTGCCAGCGGCGTTGCTCGGGATGGCGGTATCGGCGCTGGCTGGCACGATCACGGGTTCGATTACCGTAGCGTGGCGGATTCCGTCGTTCATTGTTTCCCTAGGCGTGCTGGAAATGGCTCGCGGGCTGGCCTATCAGATGACCGGGTCACGCACCGCCTATATTGGTGACGCTTTTTCCTGGTTGTCGAATCCGATCGCTTTCGGTATTTCGCCGTCATTCATCATCGCCTTGCTGGTGATTTTCATTGCGCAGGCCGTTTTGACTCGCACCGTATTCGGTCGCTATCTGATCGGCATCGGCACCAACGAAGAGGCTGTGCGGCTGGCGGGTATCAATCCGAAACCTTACAAGATCCTGGTGTTCAGTCTCATGGGGCTGCTGGCCGGTGTCGCCGCGCTGTTTCAGATTTCTCGCCTGGAGGCTGCTGATCCGAATGCCGGCTCCGGCCTTGAACTGCAAGTGATCGCTGCTGTTGTGATCGGCGGAACCAGTCTGATGGGTGGGCGTGGTTCGGTGATCAGCACTTTCTTCGGTGTATTGATCATCTCCGTACTTGCGGCGGGGCTGGCACAGATCGGTGCAACTGAGCCGACCAAACGCATCATTACCGGTGCGGTAATCGTCATCGCGGTCGTACTCGATACTTATCGCAGTCAACGCGCTAGTCGACGGGGCTGAGACATGGCAACGATCAAGGATGTGGCTGCCCTTGCAGGGATTTCCTACACGACCGTGTCGCATGTGGTGAATAACACCCGGCCGGTCAGTCAGGAGGTTCGGCTCAAGGTCGAGGCGGCAATCAAGAGCCTCGACTACGTACCCAGCGCAGTGGCGCGCTCATTGAAGGCCAAGACTACTGCAACCATTGGCTTGTTGGTGCCCAACAGTCTCAACCCGTACTTTGCTGAACTGGCACGGGGTATAGAAGATTACTGCGAGCGTAACGGCTACTGCGTCATCCTCTGCAACTCTGATGACAATCCGGAAAAACAACGCAGCTATTTGCGTGTGCTGCTGGAAAAGCGCATTGACGGTTTGATCGTTGCCTCGGCTGGCGGTGACAGTGGTTTGGCGCAGGGGCTGGCGGGTGTGAAAACGCCAATGGTCATCGTCGACCGTGGTCTGGATGGCGTGAACGCTGATCTGGTGCGTATCGATCATGAATACGGCGCTTACCTCGCTACCCGTCATCTGCTGGAATTGGGCCACCGCGACATCGCGACCATCGGCGGCCCGGCGAGCACTAGCGTGGCGCAGATGCGTCGTGCCGGATATTGCCGGGCGTTGAAAGAGGCCGGTATCGAGGTGCAAGAGGCGCGCATGCTGGAAAGTGACTTCACCAGCACCGGCGGCTACAACGCTGCGGCGATCCTCCTTGAGCGCAATCCGCCGAGCGCCATTTTTGCCGGTAACGACATGATCGGTATCGGTGTTTTGCGCGCGGCGGCAGAACGCAACGTGCGGGTGCCGACCGAACTGTCGGTGATTGGCTTCGACGATATTCAGATGAGCCGTTACGTGTACCCGGCGCTGACCACCGTCGGCCAGTCGATTCTGCAGTTGGGCGAAATGGCGGCTGAGGTGCTGCTGCGAAGGATTGCTACCCCGAATCTGGGCACTGATCAGCGGATCGTGACCCCGAGTATTGTTTTGCGCGAGTCGACTGCGCCGTTGTCCGGCGTGTTCACCGAATACCGCTGAAACCGAATTGACGAGTAGTGATGTATGCCAGCAAATGTAGTGGTAATAGGCAGCCTGAACATGGATCTGGTGACCCGGGCGCCTCGGCTGCCCCGGGGCGGTGAAACGCTGATCGGACATTCCTTCAAGACCGTGTCCGGCGGCAAGGGCGCCAATCAGGCCGTGGCTGCGGCGAGATTGGGTGCACAAGTGGCAATGGTTGGCTGTGTCGGTAATGACGACTATGGCGTGCAATTGCGTGACGCCTTGCTGGCCGAACAGATCGATTGTCAGGCGGTGAGCGTTGTCGAGGATTCAAGTGGTGTGGCGTTGATCGTAGTCGATGACAACAGTCAGAACGCCATTGTGATCGTTGCTGGAGCCAACGGCGCAATGACGCCAGCGGTGATCGATCGGTTCGATGCTGTAATGCAAGCGGCTGACGTTGTCATCTGCCAGCTTGAGATCCCGGATGCGACGGTCGGTCATGCGCTCAAGCGTGCGCGAGCGTTGGGCAAGACCGTTATTCTCAATCCAGCGCCGGCCAGTCGTCCTTTGCCGGCAGACTGGTTTGGGGCGATCGATTACCTGATTCCCAATGAGAGCGAAGCTGCCGCGTTGAGTGGCTTGCCGGTTGACTCGCTGGAAACCGCAGAACATGCGGCAAGTCACTTGATGGCAATGGGGGCGGGCAAAGTCATCATCACCCTGGGTGCCGAGGGGTCGTTATTCGCTAACGGTAAAGGTTTCGAACATTTCCCAGCGCCGAAAGTGAAAGCTGTCGACACCACGGCGGCGGGTGACACCTTCGTCGGTGGTTTTGCCGCCGCGCTGGCTGATGGCAAGTCCGAGGCCGAAGCGATTCGATACGGGCAAATTGCTGCGGCATTGTCGGTCACTCGGGCCGGCGCCCAGCCATCCATTCCAATAATGTCCGACGTACAGGCCTTTAAACCCGCATGAAAAAGACTCCTCTACTCAACGTCGCGCTGTCACGACTGATCGCGTCTCTGGGCCATGGCGACATGGTCGTGATTGGTGATGCCGGGCTGCCGGTGCCGCCGGGTGTTGAACTGATTGATCTGGCGCTGACCCACGGCGTTCCGGATTTCGTCAGCACCTTGAAGGTCGTGCTCAGTGAGATGCAGGTGGAAAGCCATGCGCTGGCCAAGGAAATCTTCGACAAGCAGCCGACTGCGCTGAACACGCTGGACGAGCTGAATGAAGAAGGCGCGCTGGGGCGTCGCGATCTGCTCAGTCACGAGCAATTCAAAGTACTTAGCCGACAGGCACGGGCGATTGTTCGTACGGGAGAATGTCAGCCGTACTGCAACATCGTGTTGGTCGCCGGAGTAACGTTCTAATTTTCGTTTTCACAAGCACAAGGAATGCGCCATGCAACGCTATGCTCAGAAACTGCATCAATTCATCCGGAGTCTGCTGCTTTTGTCCGTGATAACCGCAACCGGCGCTCAGGCGGCGGAAAAAATCGACCTGATCATCGACACCGATCCGGGCGCTGACGACGTGGTCGCGTTGCTGTTCGCTCTGGCTTCGCCGGACGAACTGAGTATTCGTGCGTTGACCACCGTGGCTGGCAATGTGCGACTCGACAAAACGTCGCGTAATGCGCGTCTGGCTCGCGAGTGGGCAGGGCGCGAGGAGGTGCCGGTTTACGCCGGTGCGCCGAAGCCACTGATGCGCACACCGATCTACGCCGAGAACATCCATGGCAAGGAAGGCCTGTCGGGTGTCAGCGTGCACGAACCGAAAAAAGGTCTGGCAGAAGGTAATGCGGTCAACTACCTGATCGACACCCTGAAAAAAGCCAAGCCACACAGCATCACTATCGCCATGCTCGGCCCGCAAACCAACTTGGCGCTGGCGCTGATCCAAGAGCCCGAAATTGTTCAGGGCATCAAGGAAGTGGTGGTGATGGGCGGTGCGCACTTCAATGGTGGCAACATCACCCCTGTGGCTGAATTCAATCTGTTTGCGGATCCGCAAGCGGCTGAAGTTGTGCTCAAAAGCGGCGTGAAACTGACCTATCTGCCACTGGACGTTACCCACAAGATTCTCACCAGTGACGCGCGCCTGAAGCAGATTGCTGCGCTCAACAATAATGCGAGCAAAATTGTTGGTGACATCCTCAACGAGTACATCAAAGGGGATATGGAACACTACGGCATTCCGGGCGGCCCGGTGCATGACGCCACTGTCGTGGCTTATCTGCTCAAACCGGAACTGTTCACCGGTCGTTCGGTGAATGTTGTGGTCGATAGCCGTGAAGGGCCGACTTTCGGTCAGACCATTGTCGACTGGTATGACGGCCTCAAGGCACCGAAGAACGCGTTCTGGGTCGAAAATGGCGATGCTCAGGGTTTCTTCGATCTGCTGACCGAGCGCCTGAAGCGCCTGAAGTAAATGATTGGCCCGCAGGTGCCAGCCTGCGGGTTTCTATTCCCTCTCGGCGTTTTCATGCTTGACCTGTTCGGTTGGGTAGCGCTCGAAAATCTGCTTGATGAATTGCTGGGCTGCTTCCGTTCCCAGTTCCTTGATCAATAGATCGATACCAATAAGCGCCAACTCTTCGGTGGTTCCCGGACTGTAAGAGCTATGTCCGTCTGCCCATTTGGCTTTGATATCGGCGTCGATGCTTACACTGGTCATGATCAGGCTCGAAAAGTCGGGAGGTCTGTGCGTCGAGTTAACCATTTTGTCGGGCGTTTGGCACTGCGACTTAGGCATGAGCGCAGCGCTATGCGACACTTGGTCTTTTCCGGCTTATCCAAGGATCGTGTTGTGCAGATCGATTTGAATACTCCTGATGGCCTCACGCTCGACGCTGTACGCCATTTGTTGGCATCGGCCAGCGATGATGAACACACGCAGTTGCGCGTGACCAAAGGCGGTATTGCCTACATCTCTTCGGGAGTAACTGGCGGGCAGGATATTGACGGCCTGCTGTTTCGACTTGAAACCTGGGCCAAGGGCTCGGGTTATGTGGGAAATATTGCGGCCAGCGACGAGGTGTGGGTGATGCAGATTTTCAATGCGCTCAAGGACAACTGGCCGAATCCGCCGTATGACTACATCGACGTCTACTGAGCTTCGTTAATATTAAGTCACGATTGATTGATGAGCAGGCTGAGCGTCGCTCAGGCACACTCGGCGTTTTCCTGTCGTGTGGCAGGGTGATGGCTGTTGTCATGAAACCAAACGCTGGATTGGCGGTCGCACGATCTCAGTTAACTATTTGAAAACAAGGAGGCTTCATGTCTTTGAAGTTCGCGTCACTGGGTGCACTTATGGCCGTTGCCCTGTTGGCCGGTTGCAGTACAACCTCCAGCGAGTCGGCAAAGGAGTCCGTGGAGACCGCAACCGGTCACAGCCGATGTGAAGCGACAGCGGCGGAGTTCGCCATTGGCAAGAAAGCTTCGCCAGAGTTGCTGGAGCAGGCCCGCGCCAAGGCAGGTGCGCAGAATGCGCGCTTCCTCAAACCCAATGACATGATTACGCTGGAATACCGCTCCGATCGGCTGAACCTGAACACCGACAGCAACCTGGTAATCACTCGCGTCAACTGCGGCTGATTACAAGCGGCTTTTGTTACAGGCATAAAAAACCCCGTCACATGGACGGGGTTTTTTTAGTGCGCCGAGAAATTACTCTGGGCGAACCTGTGCAGCTTGCATACCCTTTTGGCCTTTCTCAGCCACGAAGGAAACGGTCTGGCCTTCTTTCAGGCTTTTGAAACCGTCGGATTCGATAGCTTTGAAGTGTACGAACAGGTCGTCACCGCCACCTTGAGGAGTGATGAAGCCGAAGCCTTTTTCATCGTTGAACCATTTAACGGTGCCGGTTTGGCGATTAGACATGGTGTATCTCCAAGAAACATATATTTTCAGTAGTGCTGTGCTGCTCAGGCCAACTGGGCACACCCGGGTATCATAGTCGAAATGTTCGCTTTGGTAGCCCCCTGGACGTGCTGTTTGCCAATAAGTCGTGATTTCTTTAGTGTCCTTTTCGGCTGAAAGCCCCGGTTTAAAAGGCTTTTCGCGGAAAGTAAAGACAATAAAAAAACCTGTAAAACCTGCAAAAAAACGTCTAAAAAGGCTCAGATTCAGCCTTTTTTGCCAGTGTTGAACCGAGTCGGAACGTTTTTTTACTTACTTTTTCGCCGGGGTATTGGCTTTGCATTTGGCAATCAGGCCGAGTGCTTTCTGTTGCAGTTCAGGGGTCGCCTTGTTGTCCATTAGTGCCTGAATGTCGCTCGCCGGGTACGACTTGATTGCATCAGCACCACAGGCACAGTGAGATTTGGCCGCAGCGGCGCCGATCTGTGGGGTGGCTGCCTCGGTGCACTGCTTCATGTACTTCTGACGCTCGCCCTTCGGCCAGTCAGCGTGAGCACTCAATGGCAGCAGCAAAACAATGGGGGCGACTACAGCGAATAAGGTATTCAGACGCATGCGAGGATGCTCCTTGTGGGTCAATGTCTTTTTATCTGAGGGCTGAAGGGCCTATCAAGTTCAGCACTCTGGCATAAATACAGACGATATGCCTTCTGATGAAACAGAGGCATAAGTGACCGCTCATCTGTGCTAGCATGCCTGGCTCAAGCGTTCTCAGGCTCCGGATGACCTTTAGTCCCGGCAGCGGTCAACGTGCGAATATCCTGATTTGAATCCCAGTCACTCTGGTTCGGTTTTCCGGTTGGCCGCAAGGCTCCTGCCGCTGTAAGGCAGGCGTTCGTCATTGAATGGCCTGGATCGGATCTTGTACTGGCTCATCCCAACCCACGTGACCTTTGGTAGGGGTCACCACTAGGAGAGGAGGCGCCATGCCAACTATTACTCTTCCCGACGGCAGTCAACGTTCATTCGATCATCCGGTTTCGGTAGCCGAAGTTGCCGCATCTATTGGTGCAGGTCTGGCCAAGGCGACTCTGGCCGGTAAGGTCAATGGTCAACTGGTCGACGCCAGCGATATCATCAGCAGCGACGCGACCCTGCAAATCATCACGCCTAAGGATGAAGAGGGGCTGGAGATCATTCGCCACTCTTGCGCCCACCTGGTTGGCCATGCGGTCAAGCAGTTGTACCCGACTGCCAAAATGGTGATCGGGCCAGTCATTGATGAAGGTTTCTACTACGACATCGCCTTCGAGCGTCCTTTTACTCCGGACGACATGGCCGCTATCGAACAGCGCATGCAGCAGCTGATCGAAAAAGATTACGACGTCATCAAGAAGGTTACTCCGCGTGCCGAAGTGATCGAAGTGTTCAAGGCTCGCGGCGAAGACTATAAGCTGCGTCTTGTCGAGGACATGCCGAACGAGCAGGCCATGGGCCTGTACTACCACGAAGAATACGTTGACATGTGCCGCGGTCCGCACGTGCCTAATACACGTTTCCTGAAGTCCTTCAAGCTGACCAAGCTGTCCGGTGCCTACTGGCGCGGCGATGCCAAGAACGAGCAATTGCAGCGTGTTTATGGCACCGCTTGGGCAGACAAGAAGCAACTGGCAGCTTACATTCAGCGTATCGAAGAAGCTGAAAAGCGCGATCATCGCAAGATCGGCAAGCGCTTGGGCCTGTTCCACACCCAGGAAGAAGCGCCGGGCATGGTGTTCTGGCACCCGAATGGCTGGACTCTGTACCAAGTACTTGAGCAGTACATGCGCAAGGTTCAGCGCGATAATGGCTATCTCGAGATCAAGACGCCGCAAGTGGTTGACCGTAGCCTGTGGGAGAAATCCGGGCATTGGGCCAACTACGCCGACAACATGTTCACTACGCAGTCGGAAAGCCGCGACTACGCTATCAAGCCGATGAATTGCCCCTGCCATGTGCAGGTGTTCAATCAGGGCCTGAAGAGCTACCGTGAACTGCCGATGCGTCTGGCCGAGTTCGGTGCCTGCCACCGTAACGAGCCGTCGGGTGCGCTACACGGCATTATGCGTGTGCGTGGGTTTACTCAGGACGATGCCCACATCTTCTGTACTGAAGAGCAGATGCAGGCCGAATCCGCAGCGTTCATCAAGCTGACCATGGATGTTTATCGTGACTTCGGCTTTACCGATGTTGAGATGAAACTGTCCACTCGTCCGGAAAAGCGCGTGGGCTCCGACGAACTGTGGGATCGCGCTGAAGCTGCGCTGGCTGCCGCCCTTGATTCTGCGGGCCTGCCGTACGATCTGCAGCCGGGTGAGGGGGCGTTCTATGGTCCCAAGATCGAGTTCTCGCTGAAAGATTGCCTCGGTCGCGTGTGGCAGTGTGGTACCTTACAGCTCGATTTCAACCTGCCTGTCCGTCTCGGCGCCGAATACGTCTCCGAAGACAACAGCCGCAAGCACCCGGTCATGTTGCACCGCGCGATCCTTGGTTCTTTTGAGCGTTTCGTCGGGATTTTGATCGAGCACTATGAAGGTGCGTTCCCTGCTTGGCTGGCGCCAACCCAGGCAGTGATCATGAATATCACTGATAAACAGGCGGATTTTGTTGCTGAAGTTGAAAAAACTCTCAACGAAAGCGGATTTCGTGCCAAGTCCGACTTGAGAAATGAAAAGATCGGCTTTAAAATCCGTGAGCATACTTTGCTCAAGGTTCCCTATCTTTTGGTTATCGGAGATAAGGAAGTCGAGATGCAGACTGTCGCTGTGCGTACTCGTGAAGGTGCTGACCTGGGCTCGATGCCCGTCGCCCAGTTCGCTGAGTTTCTCGCGCAAGCGGTTTCCCGGCGTGGTCGCCCAGATTCGGAGTAATTACTATTAAGCGTGAAATGAGACAAGATAAACGAGCTGCACCGAAAGCCCCGATCAACGAGAATATCTCGGCACGCGAGGTTCGGTTAATTGGGGCTGAAGGTGAACAGCTTGGGATTGTGTCAATTGAAGACGCGCTTCTTAAGGCTGAAGAGGCCAAACTGGATTTGGTGGAAATTTCCGCCGATGCAGCACCCCCTGTTTGCAAACTGATGGACTACGGCAAATCGATCTTCGAAAAGAAGAAGCAGGTTGCCGCGGCCAAGAAAAACCAGAAGCAGATTCAGGTTAAAGAAATCAAGTTTCGTCCAGGGACGGAGGAAGGGGATTACCAGGTAAAACTGCGCAACCTGGTACGTTTCCTGAGTGATGGGGACAGGGCCAAGGTATCCTTGCGATTCCGCGGCCGTGAGATGGCCCACCAGGAGCTGGGGATGGAACTCCTCAAGCGGGTTGAAGCTGACCTGCTCGAGTACGGTTCGGTCGAACAGCATCCTAAGATGGAAGGACGCCAGCTGATCATGGTCATCGCCCCGAAAAAGAAGAAGTAATCAACAGGGCACGGCAGGCCTTCTGATTATGTTTATCAACTGAATGCGGAGTACCGAACATGCCAAAGATGAAAACTAAAAGTGGTGCTGCTAAGCGGTTTCTGAAAACTGCTAACGGTATCAAGCACAAGCACGCTTTCAAGAGCCACATCCTGACTAAAATGTCGACCAAGCGTAAGCGTCAACTGCGCGGTAGCAGCTTGCTGCATCCGTCGGACGTCGCAAAAGTCGAGCGCATGCTGCGCCTTCGTTAATTTTAGTCAAGAATAGAGGAAGTAACTCATGGCTCGTGTAAAGCGTGGCGTCATGGCGCGTAAGCGCCACAAGAAAATTCTGAAACTTGCTAAAGGCTACTACGGTGCACGTTCGCGCGTATTCCGTGTTGCCAAGCAAGCGGTTATCAAGGCTGGCCAATACGCCTACCGTGACCGTCGTCAGAAAAAACGTCAGTTCCGCGCTCTGTGGATCGCTCGTATCAATGCTGGTGCTCGTGTTAACGGTCTGTCCTACAGCCGTTTCATCGCTGGCCTGAAAAAAGCGTCCATCGAGATCGACCGTAAGGTTCTGGCTGATCTGGCAGTGAACGAAAAAGCGGTGTTTGCTGCGATTGTCGAGAAAGCTAAAGCCACCTTGGCTTAAGTACCCCCGACAATCACCCTGCCTCACTTTCGTGGGGCCAGGTGGTAAACGTCTTAAATAGGGGAAGAGCCTTCAAGCTCTTCCCCTATTTTGTATCTGGAGTCTGTACATGGAAAACCTGGATGCGCTGGTCTCTCAAGCACTAGAGGCTGTGCAAAGCGCTGAAGATATCAATGCCCTGGAGCAAATCCGGGTTCAATACCTTGGCAAAAAGGGCGAGTTGACTCAGGTGATGAAGACCCTGGGGAATTTGCCGGCAGAAGAGCGTCCGCAAGTCGGCGCCCTGATCAACGTTGCCAAGGAACGTGTCACAGGCGTTCTCAATGCGCGCATGGCTCTGTTTGAAGAAGCTGAACTGGCTGCCAAACTGTCTGCCGAATCCATTGACGTGACGTTGCCGGGTCGCGGTCAGACCTCTGGTGGTCTGCATCCGGTTACTCGGACTCTGGAGCGTGTCGAACAGTTCTTCACGCGTATCGGCTACGGTATCGCCGAAGGCCCTGAAGTCGAAGACGACTATCACAACTTTGAAGCGCTCAACATCCCAGGCCATCACCCGGCCCGGTCGATGCACGACACTTTCTATTTCAACGCCAACATGTTGTTGCGCACCCATACCTCGCCGGTACAGGTCCGCACCATGGAATCGAAGCAGCCTCCGATCCGCATCGTCTGCCCAGGCCGTGTGTACCGTAGCGACTCCGATATCACCCATTCGCCGATGTTCCACCAGGTCGAAGGCCTGCTGGTTGATCGCGATATCAATTTTGCCGATCTCAAAGGCACGATCGAAGAGTTCCTGCGGGTCTTCTTCGAGAAGGAACTGGCCGTACGTTTCCGTCCTTCCTATTTCCCGTTCACCGAGCCGTCCGCTGAAGTCGACATGGAATGTGTGATGTGCAGCGGTAAAGGTTGCCGTGTCTGCAAGCAGACGGGCTGGCTGGAAGTGATGGGCTGCGGCATGGTTCACCCGAACGTGCTGCGCATGTCCGGTATTGATCCAGAGGAGTTCTCCGGCTTTGCCTTCGGCATGGGCGTCGAGCGTCTGGCCATGCTCCGTTATGGCGTGAACGACTTGCGTCTGTTCTTCGACAACGACTTGCGGTTCCTCGCGCAATTTCGCTAGTCGTAACGAATTATTAGGAGAGCAGGATGAAATTCAGTGAACAATGGCTGCGTGGCTGGGTTAGCCCGCAGGTAAATCGCGACGAGTTGGTTGCTCGTCTATCGATGGCCGGTCTTGAGGTCGATAGCGTGACCCCGGCCGCCGGTGTATTCAGTGGCGTGGTAGTGGGCGAGGTGCTGAGTACCGAGCAGCACCCTGATGCCGACAAACTGCGTGTGTGCCAGGTCAGCAATGGCGCGGAAACCTTCCAGGTCGTGTGCGGAGCGCCAAATGTGCGCCCGGGCTTGAAGATTCCGTTCGCGATGATCGGTGCAGAACTGCCGGGCGATTTCAAAATCAAGAAGGCCAAGCTGCGCGGCGTTGAGTCCAACGGCATGCTGTGTTCGCAAGCCGAATTGCAAATCGGTGAAGGCAACGATGGTCTGATGGAGTTGCCGGCCGATGCGCCAGTGGGCGAAGACTTCCGCGTGTATCTGGACCTGGAAGACGCCAGCATCGAGGTCGACCTGACCCCCAACCGCGGTGACTGCCTGTCGCTGGCCGGTCTGGCCCGTGAAGTCGGCGCGCTGTATGCGGCTCCGGTCACCCGTCCGGTGGTCATGGCCATTCCTGCCGTGCACGACGAAGTGCGTTCGGTAGAAGTGCTGGCACCAGCCGCGTGCCCGCGTTACTTGGGTCGTGTCATCCGCAACGTTGACCTGTCCAAGCCAACCCCGCTGTGGATGGTTGAGCGTCTGCGTCGCGCTGATGTGCGTAGCATTGATGCTGCCGTCGACATCACCAACTACGTGATGCTCGAACTGGGCCAGCCGCTGCACGCCTTCGATCTCGCCGAAATCAATGGCGGCATCCGCGTGCGCATGGCTGAAGAAGGCGAGAAGCTGGTTTTGCTGGACGGTCAGGAAGTCAGCCTGCGCAGCGATACGCTGGTGATTGCCGACCATACCCGTGCCCTGGCGATTGCCGGTGTGATGGGTGGCGAGCACAGCGGTGTATCCGCGACCACTCGAGATGTGTTCCTTGAGAGTGCGTTCTTTGACCAGATCGCTGTCGCGGGCAAGGCCCGCTCGTACGGTCTGCACACCGATGCTTCGCACCGCTACGAGCGCGGTGTTGACTGGCAACTGGCCCGTGAAGCCATGGAGCGCGCCACTGGCCTGCTGCTGGAAATCACTGGTGGCGAAGCCGGCCCGATCATCGAGACCGTGAGCGAGCAGCACTTGCCGTCGATCGCCCCGATCACTCTGCGTGCGCAGCGCATCACCCAAATGCTGGGCATGGAAATGGATTCGGCACAGGTCGAGCGTCTGCTCAGCGGCCTGGGCCTGAGTATTTCCGCCGACGGAGCAGGGCAGTGGCGCGTTGAAGTGCCAAGCCATCGCTTCGATATCAGCCTGGAGGTCGACCTGATCGAAGAGCTGGCTCGTTTGTATGGATACAACCGTCTGCCGGTTCGTTACCCGCAAGCGCGTCTGGCGCCCCAAGCCAAGGCCGAAGCGCGGAGCGATCTGCCTGAATTGCGCCGTCTGCTGGTGGCTCGTGGTTATCAGGAAGCGATCACCTACAGTTTCATCGATCCGAAGCAGTTCGAACTGTTTAATCCGGGCGTCGAGCCGCTGTTGCTGGCCAATCCGATCTCCAACGATATGGCCGCCATGCGTTCGTCGTTGTGGCCCGGTCTGGTCAAGGCGTTGCAGCACAACCTGAACCGTCAGCAAGACCGCGTGCGCCTGTTCGAAAGTGGCCTGCGCTTTGTCGGCCAACTTGAAGGCCTGAAGCAGGAGCCGATGCTGTCCGGTGTTGTCTGCGGCAGCCGTCTGCCGGAAGGCTGGGCGCAAGGTCGCGATACTGTCGACTTCTTCGACGTCAAGGCTGATGTTGAAGCAGTGCTGGGCTTCGCCGGTGCTCTGGATTCGTTCACTTTCGCTCCGGGTAAACATCCGGCGCTGCACCCGGGTCAGACCGCGCGTATCGAGCGGGAAGGGCGTGAAGTCGGCTTCATCGGCGCAATCCACCCCGAATTGTCGAAAGCCCTCGGTCTCGACCGGCCAGTCTTCGTTTTCGAACTGGTTCTGGCTGAAGTGGCGCTCGGTAAAATGCCGAAATTCCACGAGTTGTCGCGCTTTCCTGAGGTGCGTCGTGACCTTGCACTGATTGCGCACAAAGACGTCGCAGCCTCGGCCGTATTGGACGTAATCCGTGAAAATGCAGGCGAATGGCTCACAGATCTCAGGCTGTTTGACGTGTATCAGGGTAAAGGTATTGATCCTGATAGAAAAAGCCTTGCAGTTGGCTTGACCTGGCAGCATCCATCGCGCACTCTTAATGACGATGAGGTGAATTCGACGACGCAAAATATCCTCACCTCGCTCGAACAAAGGTTGAACGCCACGTTAAGGAAGTGACGTATGGGGGCTTTGACGAAAGCTGAGATGGCGGAACGTCTGTATGAAGAGTTGGGCCTGAACAAGCGGGAAGCCAAGGAATTGGTAGAACTGTTTTTCGAGGAAATCAGGCACGCTCTTGAAGACAACGAGCAGGTCAAGTTGTCCGGTTTCGGCAACTTTGATCTTCGGGACAAGCGCCAGCGGCCTGGCCGCAACCCGAAAACGGGGGAAGAAATCCCGATCACGGCTCGCCGTGTGGTCACCTTTCGTCCAGGGCAGAAGTTGAAGGCCCGAGTTGAGGCTTATGCTGGAACCAAGTCATAACGACGAACTTCCCGTTATCCCGGGCAAACGTTACTTCACCATAGGTGAAGTCAGCGAGCTGTGTGCTGTAAAGCCACACGTGCTGCGTTACTGGGAGCAGGAGTTTCCTCAACTCAACCCTGTCAAACGCCGCGGAAATCGCCGGTATTATCAGCGCCAGGATGTGCTGATGATCCGGCAGATTCGTGCGCTCCTTTACGATCAGGGTTTCACCATCGGCGGCGCACGCTTGCGGCTGTCCGGCGATGAAGCCAAAGATGACACCACCCAATACAAACAGATGATCCGGCAGATGATTGCGGAGCTCGAAGATGTGTTAGTTGTACTCAAGAAATAAAAAGCAGCGTTTGAATACTTCCAGTTTTCAAACGCTTGCGATATATTCTTGATCGCTCTTCGAGGCGAAGAGCGAGTTACAAAACCAGTCGGGGCGTAGCGCAGTCCGGTAGCGCACTAGCATGGGGTGCTAGGGGTCGAGTGTTCGAATCACTCCGTCCCGACCATATTTTTCAATGACTTAGCCCAATCTGAAAAGGTTGGGCTTTTTCATGCCTACAAAATTACTCCCACATTTACTCCCACGGATATCATGGATCTTGGTAGCGCTGCCATCTGAGAGGCGTATTTGTGTTCGAGTCTCGTCCGCTGCGCCATATTTGCTTCCACTAAGGCCCACTGAACGCCTGGAAGTCACGGAAATAGCGGCCTTGAGCCGCTTTTTTCGTTTTCTGAATTCCACTGGAATCCATCTCCAGCCACGGTTTTTAAGTACACATTTAAGTACACCGCTGGCACAGCCTTTTACGATTCCTTGCGCATCAATTTTCGTATTGGTTCGTCTACCGCTGGGTTGTATTCCCCTCCTTGATGCAAAAGGAGGTGTCTGATGGCTCTGACAGATACAGCGATCAAGCAAGCCAAGCCCGCCAGCAAGCCTTATACGTTAACTGATGGGGATGGCTTATCGCTGCAAGTGCCCACGACGGGTTCGAAGCGCTGGCATTTCCGTTTCTATTGGCATGACAAGCAATTGCGTATTTCCCTTGGCACCTATCCCGACGTGAGTCTCAAGGAGGCTCGCCAGCGAAGAGGGGCTGCACGTGCGCTGGTGGCCAACAATATCGATCCACGATCACATCGTCGCGCCGAGCGCCAGAAAGCCTCTCACGCCGCCAGCAACACATTTGAAGCGGTTTCTGATCGCTGGCATGAGTTCCGAAGTAAAAAACTGACGAAAAGTAAGAAGGGCAGTGCAGGGCAAGCCAGCAAATACCTGAAGAAGGACATGCTGCCGTGTTTGGGCGATCTTCCGATCGCGGATATTTCTCGTGGTGACGTGCTGGAGCTCATTAGGCGAATTGAGCGCAGAGGCGCGCTGGTCTCTGCTCGAAAGGTGCGCACCTGGCTCAACCAGATCTTTCGTTTTGCTATGGCGGAAGGGCTTATTGATGTGAACCCAGCATCAGACCTTGATATCGTTGCCGAGACGCCGCGGCCAGTCCGCCATAATCCCTTCCTCCACGTAAGTGAACTTCCAGGATTGCTCAGGACCGTCACCCACTATGAGTGTGCAGAAAAGACACGGCTTGGTATTCGTCTATTGCTGCTGACGGGCGTGCGTACAGGAGAGCTACGGGCGGCGACGCCAGACCAATTCGACTTCGACAAGGGGATCTGGCTGGTGCCACCGGAGGGCGTGAAGCAGCTCCGAAGTCGTGTGCGAACACAGGGAAATGAGATCCCGCCTTATGTGATTCCGCTGTCTACTCAAGCAATTGCACTTGTGCAGCGGCTAATGCAGTTAAGGACGCGCGGTGCGCGGTATCTGCTGGTTCACCGATACGAACCGCAGGAAATGATCAGTGAAAATACCCTTAACACCGCGATTAGCCGGATGGGTTACAAAGGGCGGCTCACCGGTCATGGCATCAGGGCCACCATCTCAACGGCGCTCAACGAGGTTGGCTTTGTAGAAGAGTGGATTGAGGCGCAGCTTTCCCATGCTGATGCCAACCAAATTCGGGCTGCGTACAATCACGCGGAATACGTCGAACCGAGACGTAGGATGATGCAATACTGGGCGGACTTATTAGATGCACTAGAGGTCGGCGTTCCGCCCCCTGCGCCTGAAGCTTACATGCCGCAAATCGGGCGACCTTCAACGGATTTTCTGAGCGCGCAGCGGGTACCTGCTGATTAGCAGTCCGAAGTCAGGCTATGCGATCAAGGTCGGACAGGATAGATTTGAGGAGACCAAGGAGTGACGCACCTGCGGCATGACTCCTTCGATCACTGATCAGGGAAGAAGGGCTTTGAGAAAGCCAAAGTGAGGAACAACGGTGAGTGCGACTAAAACGACAAGGGTGCGAGCTGCTCGGCCAGGAATGCCGACTCCACTGGAGTGCCGACCAGAAGCTGGCCATGTTCGATAGGTCCTGAATCCGGGCAAAGAGTGTCATTGGTAGCCCGGCGCAACGGCATCAACGCCAACCAGCTATCCCTACGGCACAAGGCTTACCAAGATGGAAGCCTGTCTGCGGTCAGTATTAGCGAGGCTGTGACACTTGTGTCGGAGATGAGCGATGCGCTACAACAAATGCACGCCGCCCATCGATTCAGTTTGCATCCCTCGCCGCTGTTGCGGCCTGGTTCAGATTCGAGCCAGGCCAACCTCCTCCGAGTGCCTGAAATAGCGAAATAACGTTGTTGAGTTGACTCTCTCTGACCTGAATCGCCGCTAACTCGGTGTTGAATAGATTGCGCTGGGCGTCGAGCACCTCCAGGTAGGAGGAATAACCACCTTGATAACGATCTTGAGCGATATCCAATGAACGGCCCAGCGTGTGTATCCGGGTGCGTGTCCATTCGATTTGTTCTTCAAAGCGCTTGACCGCCGACAGCGAGTTTTCCACTTCGCCGAATGCGTTGAGCGCGACAGCGCGATAGTTGTAAGCGGCCTGATCTCGTTGCGCCGTCGCCACCCCAACCTGTGCTTCAAGCCGTCCGGCACTGTAGATTGGGGCCAGTACGCTGGCGCCCAGATCCCACACCTTGACCGGATCGAAGTCCAGAGCGTTGACGTAGAGTCGACCGAAGCCTGCCGAGAGTTGCACTTGAGGCAGGTACTCATCGCGACGTGCCTCCAGGTTGTAATCCGAAGCCGCCACCATAAGCTCCGCTTGCTGGATATCCGGACGGCGCCGTAGCAATTCTGCTGGCAGCATCCCTGGCACTGAAGGAGGGACGACGTTCTGGAACAGGCTGCCGCGGGACACATAGCCCGGCAGCGTTCCTGTCAGCAGGCGGATGGCGTTTTCCTGCTGGCGTATCGATTGTTCCAGTTGCGGAATCATCTGCTGGGCGGATTCATACTCGGACTGCGCCTGGGTCAGTTCCAACTGCGAGGTATAGCCCTCATTGGCGCGGTCCTGAGCGACTATCAGTGCATCGCGGCGCGACGCGGCAGTATCGCGAGTGACCTTGAGCTGGGTGTCCAGCGACAGCAGGGTAATGTAGGCGCGTGCAACCGTGCTCGCGACCGACAGATGAATATTGTCCAGGTCTGTGCGGGTGGCCTGGTATTGCAACTGAGCCGCCTTGTCCAGGTTGCGCAGGCGCCCCCAAAGGTCTAACTCATAGGCCACCTGGATTTCCGGTTGCACCGATCGGGTGTGAGTCACGCCGGTCAGACCAAGGTTACGTGTCGTCTGAGCGCTCAGTGTCCCGTCAAGCGTAGGCAACAGCGCCGAATGAGCCAGGCCGATCTGCTGACGCGCCTCCTCAACGCGTGCGACCGCTGTGAGCACGTCGTTGTTATGCGTCAACGCCTCATCGACCAGTTGGCTCAGGACGGGGTCATTAAAGGCTTGCCACCACTGCGCCGAGACAGGCGCCGGGGCTTGGGTTTGACCTCGCCACTGCGAAGGGGGGAAGACCTTGGATTGCGTTGGCGCAGGTGCCTTGGCGGGTGCGCAACCTGCCAGCGCGACAAGGGTTGCGAGCGCGAGGTGTTGCCACGGGCAGGAGGCTGACCGACTCATGGCGCGCTACCTTCGTCGCCTACGCTGGCCGTATCGACATGAGCGACGACCGACATTCCGGGCCTGAGGCGCCGGGCCATCGGTTGGTTGGTGTCCAGCTCGATTCTTACGGGAATGCGTTGAGCGACTTTGGTGAAGTTGCCGGTGGCGTTGTCGGGCCGCAAGACGCTGAATTCCGAACCTGTGGCCGGAGCGAACCGCTCGACGCGCCCGCTCAGTCGCGCGCCGTCCAGGGCGTCCACGTCGAGGGTTACGGCTTGCCCCGCCAGCATGCCATTCACTTGGGTTTCCTTGTAATTGGCCACCACCCAAAGCTGTTCGGGCACCAGATACAGCAATTGCGAGCCGGCGCTGACGTATTGTCCAAGACGGACCGAGACCTCGCTGAGCACACCATCACGCGGAGCGCGGATACGAGTGTTTTCCAGATCGATCTGCGCCAGGTGCAGGGCGGCCTGCGCGCTCCTGACGGCAGCCTCCAATACCCCTCGCGAAACCTGGGTGGATTTCACCGTCTCTTTGGCGATGTCGATTGCGGCTCGCGCTTTTTTTACATTGGCGCCCGCAGCACGGGCGGTAGCGCGGATCTGGTCACGTTCGCGGATAGACACCGAACCTCGCGAGGCGAGTTCATTGACCCGCGCTTCGTCGGCTCTGGCACGATCAAATTCGGCCTCCACCGAAAACATCTCCGCCTGCCTGGACGCCAGCGTCGCCTGATCCGACGCCTGGGTTTGCAGCGAGTTTTCCAGATCCGCCTTGCGAGCGTCCAGATCGGCTGCCGCTTGTTCAACCCGCTGCTGATAAATACGGTCGTCGATTTGTATCAGCACCTTTCCCTGCTTGACCACCTCGAAGTCCCGCACGAGCACTTGCGCTACGTAGCCATTGACCTGCGGCGCCATGACGGTGATCTGCCCCCGAACATAGGCATTCTCTGTGGTCATCACTGCGCTGTTGAACGGCCAGAACTGCCAGGCATACAGAACCAGGACGATGCCAACGCCCGCCCCGCCCGCCATCAACCACAGGGTCGTACGGCTCGGTTTGATGATTTTCGGCGGATCGACCGACGCGCCACCTGCATCGGCTGCATCGCTGGGAGGGGTTGAGGTTTCGAGGTTTTTCGTCGGATCGGTCTGGCTCATAAGGTCACACAACTGCGGAGGAGGGAGTGGCGGGCGGCGGCGGTGTCGCTTTACGCGCAGCACGGGCGGTGTGCACCAATGACCAACACAGGAAACTGATGGTCAGCACACCCAGTACCCGGAAGACGTCATTGAATGCCAGTACGTTGGCTTCTCGGGTAGCGGCCTGGCTTAGCTGGGATATGCCCTGCGCATTGCGTAGGGCGGGATCAGGCTGAGTCGCGGCATAGATCTGTCCCTGAATCTGCAGACGCTGCGCGATTACGGAATTGGTGGGGTCGATGTGCGCGTTGATCTGGCTGGAGTGAAACTTTTCCCGCAGGACCTGAAACGAGCCTAAAGCTGCTGGCCCCGCCAGCCCCCCGATACTTTGAGTGAGCGAGAAAAGCACAGCGAAGCTGACCATGTAATGAGGCCCATTCTTCAGCGCACTCATCACGCCTATCAGCAACAAAGGCCCCATGAACATCCCTGCGGCCACCGACAACAGGAATTGACTGAGGAACATATTTTGCGGACGTGTCAGGTTGGTGGCATCGGCATCCATGAAACTGCCCACCGCGACCAGCACGATAGACACCAGAATCTGCGGTACGGCAGCTTTTTCGCTGAACGTCAGGGCGCTGACGAGTATCCCCGCCACAAGCCCTGCAAGCATGACTGCATACAAGGGCTGCAATTGATCGGCTGCCATGCCCAGATTCTGTAACAGGCCAACCGCGCCATAGGTTTGTTCGGAAAGGATGAAGCGCAACATCAGCGCGCCCAAGGCAAAACGTATCGTTTCGAGCGAAGCCAGCCAGCGGGTTTGCAGCAACGGGTTCTTGCGCTGGTGCTCGATCATGACGGCCACGGTCAGCAATACAATGGCCGCGATGAGGGCATAGCCTATCCACGTTTGGGTATTCCACCACTGGACGCGGCCCTGGGTCAGTACCGCAGCAAACAAACCCAGCGCAGGGGCGAGCAGGAAAAAAGTGAGAAAGTCCAGTGGTTCGAAAGCTTTGATCTGCACGCCGGGCGGCAGTTTGAGCGCCACTACGGCGGCCAGGCAGCACAGCGCCAAGCCCGCCTCGAAGACATAAAGACGATGCCACTCGCCCATGTCGAGCAAGGCGGGGGAGATCAGCCAGGCGAGCGGCGTGGCCAATTGAGAGATACCGATGCCAAGGACCAGGGCGCTCCCCATTGCAGCCTTTTTAAATGCCTGCAACATGTACATCACGGCCAGGGTGCTGACGGTCGCCCCGGCAAAACCGCTGGCGGCCCTGACGAATACCGCCATGGTGAAGCCGTCGATGAATACATGCGCAACCGTGAGCACGACATAGGCGAGCAGACCAATTTCAGCGAAACGTCGCAGACCATACTGTTGGCGAAACTTAACCAACAGCAATGCGGTAGAGATGTTCACCATCAGGTAGGCAGCCGGCAACCAGGCCGCTTCGGAGGGGGTCAATCCCAGATGCCCCTGGATATTGGCAAGGTTGGCGCTGATCAGTGCGTTGCCTAATCCCCCTGTAATGCCCAGCAACGTCGCAACAAGCGCATAGGCCAATCGCACGAGCGGGCTGTGATAGGGGGTGGAAGGAGAACCTGGCATCGATGGCCGTTCATGCGCTTCCCATTTTGGCGTCGGTTCAAGGTACTCAGCCAAGCGCAGTAATCTCGATAAACCGTTATGGGCGAAGGTGCCGTTCAGTTTGCGGGATACTAGACGGGTGAGTCGAGTATTAGTTCATTTTACGACGATATCAAATCGGTCATAATGGACGGCCAAATCATGTATCTCTCCCATGACTGACAAGAAACCCTCTTCATCCCGTCCCCCTCAGCAAGCCCGCGGCCGCGAGCGGGTATCGGCGATATTGGACGCTTGCGCCCGTTTGATCCTGCTCGAAGGTGCCGCCCAGGTGACGATGCATGGCATTGCCCGAGAAGCTGGAACATCGATTGGCTCGCTCTATCATTTCTTTTCAGACAAGCAGCGAGTGCTGGAAGCGTTGGGTGAACGCCATATACAGTCGCTGGCGGTCATTACGGACGAATTGATGGCCATCGACGACAGTGTCTGGGTCGACGAAAGCGTAGAGGGCGTTATCGCTCGACTGATCGTTCCGATCCTGCGCTATACCGAGCAGCATCGGGACCTGGTTTCATTAATCTTTCCGCTCGATGGCACTTATCGTTTGAGTAACCCTGATCTGCGCCTGCGGATCGAAGGCATCTACGCACGGGTGCTTCAGATCCGATTGCCAGATGTGACTGCCGAGGCACGCCAAACTTACGTCCTGGCATTGATAGGGCTGCCCATGGGCGCCTTTCAGATCGCGCAGGAAAATAATGCGTTGTCCAGGCGTATCTTGATTGAAGAGCTTCCGAGAGCTCTGACCGCTTACCTGAAAGCCCTGGAAGGACTTCATAAAGTAACTGGGTAGATGTGCGCCCAAAACATGGGTGTACCGAATGCCGTCGTGAGTCTGATGTGTGCCGCAATCCCGGAAGGTGGATTGTCCCGTACAGGCATACGGTGAATAGAAGACCATCGGCGGAAACCGTAATCCAACGATTCGTGCTTCGGTCGGGCCTTCTCGGAGAACTGCAGTACCGCGTCGTTGCCTGGTGTCAGCTTGCCCAGTGAACCCGTTGACTTTCCAATGGCACCGCCAGGCCATATTCGCTGCCGGGAATGATGCGGACAGTGAAGTCTTCTATCTCCCGGTCACCGCGCGCCTCCACAACGTAGAGCCGCGTCTGGGCATGCTCATCGGCCGGTTTGAGCGTCATGTCCAGCACTTGCGCGGGCGCATGACCGCGTTGCTCCGCATACAACTGTACGCATAGAGCATTTACGGGTAGAGCGCCAGTATCGATTGCCACTTCCACCTTGTACGTCAGTGCCGGCCCGCGGGTGATCCGAGTGTCGAGTATCTTAATCTCGTCCCAATGTTCATCCAGGGACGTGAGTCGATCTCTCAACAGGTTCGCCACGGCACTACGCTCTTTCGTCCGCTCACGGTAGCGGAGGGCGCCTGGCAGATAGTAGCGCTCGGTGTACTCGCGTACCGCCCGGTCGGCGGAGTATTCCTGCACCAGATTGCTCATGCTACTGCGGATGTGCTGGATCCAGCGCCGAGGCAGTCCATCGGCGTCGTGCTCATAGAAGGTCGGAATGATCTCGTTTTCCAGCAGTTGATATAGCTGTTCAGCGTCCCTGGCATCTGCACCCGGATCGGCTTCGGGCTCCTCGCTACCATCGCCAATGGCCCAACCCAGCCCTGGCTCATAGGCTTCTGCCCACCAACCGTCCAGTTGCGACAGGTTCAGACCCCCATTGGCCAGGATCTTCATGCCGCTGGTGCCGCTGGCCTCCCATGGACGCCTTGGGGTGTTAATCCAGACGTCCACACCGCTTACCAGATGCTGTGCCACACGCATATCGTAATCGTCGAGAAAGGCGATGCGCCCCTGGCTGTCGGTGTCGCGAATGAAGGCATGCCATTGAGCGAGCATTGCCTGGCCCTGCAGATCTGCAGGATGCGCCTTGCCTGCTACCAGCAACTGGACCGGCCATCGTGAATGTTGGATCAGATTGAGCAAGCGTTGTGGATCATGCAGCAACAGGTTGGGGCGTTTGTAGGTGGCGAAGCGGCGGGCAAAACCCAAGGTCAGAACATCGGGGTCGAACCACTGCTGACACGCGTCGATCTGTTGCAGCGATGCTCCATGAATCGCTCGCTGACGAGCCAGATGATCACGGCTATAGTCCAGCAATGCACTCCGGGCCCGGCGGCGGATATTCCAGAGGTCCTGATCACTGAAGCTGCTCAGCGCCTGCTCGGCGCTCAGTTCCGGTTCACCCCCGCTGGGTTGTCCCTTATGCCAGTGTTTCCAGGCCTCCAGTGCATCGGCGCCTATCCAGGTCGCCAGATGAATGCCGTTCGTGACATGGCCGATGGGTACCTCCGCCGCTGGCCAACGCGGATACAGCGGTTCGAAGATGCGTCGGCTGGTGGCGCCATGCAGTTCGCTCACTGCATTGATCGCCCCCGCGGCACGACTGGCAAGCCAAGCCATGTTAAATGGCGAATCAGGCACTCCGGGCTGTTCCTGACCAAGACTGATCACTCGTGCCACGGGCTGTGCCAGCTCCTGCTGGATGTAATGGCCCAGGTACTTTTCGATCAGCGCTGGCGGAAAACGATCAAAGCCGGCGGTGACCGGCGTATGGGTGGTGAACAGGTTGCCTGCACGAGTGGCTGTCAGGGCTACCTCGAAGTCGACATTGTGTTTGCGCTGATAGCTGAGCGCACGCTCCAGCACTGCAAATGCGGCATGGCCATCGTTAAGGTGCAGCACGTCCGGTTCGACGCCGGCGGCCTCCAGCAGACGCCAGCCGCCAATGCCGAGAACCAGTTCCTGGCGCAGACGCATTTCCAGATCGCCGCCATAGAGTTCGCCGGCGATCAAGCGCACTGGCGGCGGATTGGCCGGGTCATTGGTGTCGATCAACAGCAGGCGGTTACGTCCGACATTGACTTGCCATCCACGTAACCAGATGGTCCAACCGGGGAAATGGCAGGCCAGCCGCACCGGGTTTCCGCTGCCATCGAGCAACGGCCTTACGGGCATCTGTCGGGTGTCATTGACCGGGTACAACGCTTGCTGATGTCCCTGGCTGTCGAACTCCTGACGAAAGTAACCGTGCTGCCAGAGCATGCCTACCGCCGTGACCGGCACGCCTAGATCGCTGGCCGCCTTGAGCTGATCCCCGGCCACGTTTCCCAACCCGCCGGAATAAATGGGCAGTGCATCGCTGAGCATGAACTCCATGGAAAAGTACGCGATGCAGCAGGCTTGTTCTTGCCGATGGCTTTGGTGAAACCAGCCTGGCGTGTTCAATTCGTCGTAGCGGGTCTGCGAAAGCGGCTGCAAATGCGCACGAAACGTCGGCTGTCGCAGCAACCCCTCAATGTGATCGTCACTGACACTGGATAGCACCAGGCAAGGATTGCGGCTGAGCAGCCATAGATCATTGTCCATTAGCCGCCAGATCATGTCGTTCAAACTCGACCAGGTAATGCTCAGGTCGAATGCCAGCTCATCCAGGTCCATGCGCAGCTTTTCGATACTTTTTTCCAGCGCCATAAAGCCTCTCCGGTGCGTGTCACTAGCTTGGTAAAGGGCGGTTACGCGTGTTGAACTATTTCTCCTGTCTCACGGCTCGGAAGAACCGAATGCACGCCGTTGCATTGACGGCGTAAACGCCTGAGTGTGTCGCCTGTGATGACCGACGATTAGGTTGCACATGCAGCTTGCGTATTCAAATTTCCCGCTGAAGAAGTGATCTCCATAGCGATTTCATGCCGGGCAAAAAATGTTCAGAGCTGAATGCATTACCGTCGAGCTGTCCGACCAAAGAGCGCATCGAAACTGTCAGGGCAATAGCACCGGAGACATTATAGAAAAACAGCTCGGGATCAACGTTTTCAAGAAAGCCATCAGCGATTGCGAGCTCAACGGTTGGCAGCAAGACCTCTTGTGCGGGCCTGATGAGGCGCTCATAGACGTAGTGGAATCTTTCATCCCTCTGGGCGATTTCCTTTATGACGAACATCGACATTTCCGGTGCATCTGCTGAAAAGTCGATCATCTGGTCAATCGCAA
The DNA here is from genome assembly GCF_019733355.1 of Pseudomonas baetica. Lineage (GTDB taxonomy): Bacteria > Pseudomonadota > Gammaproteobacteria > Pseudomonadales > Pseudomonadaceae > Aquipseudomonas > Aquipseudomonas baetica_A. The sequence continues at coordinate 42,425 of NZ_JAIHLQ010000037.1, forward strand.
GCTGAAGTCGGTCCATGGACGTTCCATCGGCGAATTCGGCGGGACTTCGTGATCGACTCAGTTCCAGGACAAATTTACTTGCTATGTCATCCACGACTGCTTTCCACAGATCCAGCTTTGCGCCATGGCGATGCGCGATCAAGGCCGCGTCGACGTCCGCCGCGGTAGCGATACGCCGCAGGCTGGCACCTTCGAAACCGTGCGTTGCAAAGCACGTCAATGCCGCCCGCAGAATGGCATCGGGTTTGACCTCGTCGGCTTTGGGCGGCCTGCCTCGGCGTTTGGTGAGCTCGTTGGGCATTCGGTGGATATACCTGATCTAGACGGATTGGTTGACATGTGCGTCGAAGCGACGCTTTAATCAACGCTCGATGAATTAATTTTCATGGTGGGCTAATCCTAGCACCGGATCGTGGGGGCGTCTCACTGTTGAGGGCCCGAAACGAGGCTGACCCGCTGTCGTTTCAGGGGCAGCCAACTCCCGACCTGAATTCGCAGCCACATTCGCTCGTTGCAGCTGGAAACGGATATTGCTTGAGACTTGCGCGTTGCCGTTGCGCGAATCGAACACTTTTGAACTCGCTAGGGGATTCAGTGGGCGGACCTATTCCCATGCATTGCAGCCGAGTCGCTTTGTACGCCGCACAAGCGCAGACCAGGCCACTTCGCTATGGCTGCCGAACGCCTGAATTGAACGTAAAGCCCAAGGACTAAGGTCGTTATTCATGAAAGTACCTGGCAATAAGCTGTTAGTGCCCCTGGGCGTCGTCGTTGTGTTGGTTGCAGGCTGGTTTATGTGGAAGGCCTTGAACCCTGTCGGGTTTGGCGATGGGTTTGTCAGCGGGAACGGGCGTATCGAGGCCACCGAAGTGGATGTCTCGGCAAAACTTGCGGGTCGTGTGGATGACATCCTGGTGCAGGAGGGTGACTTCGTCGAACGCGGACAGATGTTGGCAAGCATGCAAATCCAGACGCTTACGGCTCAGCGTGACGAGGCTGTCGCTCAGCATCAGCAGGCGATCAACACCGTGTTGGGCACCAAGGCACAGGTATTGGTACGTCGAAGCGACAAATTGGCTGCCGAGGCGCTGATCGCTCAACGCGAAAGCGAACTTGACGCCATGAAGCGCCGACTGAAACGTTCCGAAATGTTGTCCCGTGAAGGCGCTTTGTCGACTCAGCAATATGACGATGACCGAGCGAACGTACGAAGCGCCGAGGCGACACTGAAGGCGGCTCAGGCTCAGGTGGCAGCGGCTCAAGCCAATATTGAGGCTGCTCAAGCCGAGGTCGTGGGCGCGCAATCGGCGGTGACGGCGAGCCTGGCCACGATTGCTCGAATAGAGGCCGACATCACCGATAGCCAGCTGGTCGCGCCACGCGCCGGGCGCGTTCAGTACCGCGTCGCTCAGCCGGGCGAAGTGTTGGCGGCGGGCGGCAAGGTACTCAACCTGGTCGATCTTTCCGACGTGTACCTGACGTTTTTTCTCCCGGAAAGTGTGGCAGGGCGGGTCGCGCTGGGCAGCGATATCCGCATCATTCTCGATGCCGCACCTCAGTACGTCATACCGGCGAAGGTCTCGTTCGTCGCTAGCGTTGCACAATTCACCCCGAAGACCGTTGAAACGGCCAGCGAACGTCAGAAGCTGATGTTTCGTGTCAAGGCGCAGATCGATCGGGACCTTTTACTGCGCAACCTCACACAGATCAAGACCGGTCTGCCCGGTGTGGCCTGGGTCAAGCTTGACCCGCAAGCCGACTGGCCAGTTGAACTGGCTGTGAAAGTTTCTAAATGACGGACGAACCCCAAGGCGATCCGTTGCCTGGCGTCGCCAGCGTCAGGGACGTAGTGCTGACCTACGGTAAGACCCAGGCATTAGCCAACATTACTCTGGATATTCCCGCAGGCCGAATGGTCGGGCTCATCGGCCCGGACGGTGTCGGTAAATCCAGCCTTCTGTCGCTTCTGGCGGGAGCCAAGGCGATACAGCAGGGCCAGGTCAGCGTGCTGGGCGGCGATATGCGCCAGGTTGCCCATCGCAATCGGGTCTGCCCACGTATTGCCTATATGCCACAGGGATTGGGCAAGAATCTCTACCCGACGCTTTCGGTCGAAGAAAACCTGCAATTTTTCGCCCGCCTGTTTGGCCATGACGCCGCGGAGCGCCGTCGCCGTATTGATGACCTGACCCGCAGCACAGGGCTGTACTCATTCCTCACCCGTCCAGCCGGCAAGTTGTCAGGCGGCATGAAACAGAAGCTGGGCCTGTGCTGCGCGTTGATTCATGACCCTGATCTGCTGATTCTGGACGAACCTACCACCGGCGTGGATCCTCTGGCGCGGGCCCAGTTTTGGGACCTGATCGGTAGCATAAGGCAGCAACGGGCAGGAATGAGCGTCATTGTTGCCACCGCATACATGGATGAGGCGCAGCGCTTTGACTGGCTGGTCGCGATGGACGCCGGCACGGTGTTGGCGACCGGTTCGCCCGAGCAATTGCTGGCCAGTACCCAATCCCGGGATCTGGAAGCGGCGTTTATCGCCTTGCTGCCGGAGGAAAAGCGTCGCGGTCACCAACCGGTGCATATCGAACCGTTGGAGAACGTCGCTGAACCCGAGATCGCTATTGAAGCCCGGGATCTCACCATTCGCTTCGGTGATTTCGTGGCGGTGGATCATGTCAGTTTCCGTATTCGCCGCGGCGAAATCTTTGGTTTTCTTGGCTCCAACGGCTGCGGTAAATCCACCACCATGAAGTTGCTGACGGGGCTGTTGCCGGCCAGTGAGGGCACGGCAAGTCTGTTTGGACGCGAAGTCGACCCCGACGACATCGGTACACGACGTAGAGTCGGTTATATGTCGCAGGCGTTTTCGCTCTATAGCGAGCTTACCGTTCGGCAAAACCTGGTACTTCACGCGCAGCTGTTCCAAATGCCTGAAGAGCAGATCGGCCCGCGGATCAACGAGCTTGCCGAACGCTTCAGCCTCGGCGAGGTGCTGGGCAGTCTTCCAGAAAGTCTGCCGCTGGGGATCCGCCAGCGCCTGTCTCTGGCGGTTGCGACGGTTCATCGGCCCGAGTTGCTGATTCTCGATGAGCCGACTTCAGGCGTCGACCCGATTGCGCGCGACGGCTTCTGGAACCTGCTGATCGAGCTGTCCCGGCGCGATCGCGTGACCATCTTCATTTCCACCCACTTCATGAACGAGGCTGAACGTTGCGATCGCATTTCGTTAATGCACGCGGGCAAGGTGCTGGTCAGCGATACGCCTGGCAATATCGTTGAGCAGCGTGGAGCCAGCTCACTGGAGCAGGCCTTCATCGCTTACTTGCAAGAGGCAGCAGGCAAGTCGGAAGAAGAGCCGGCGAAGGCCCCTTCACCTGCGGTCAATCTCAAGCCGTCCAATTCCGCGGGTCAGCCGAGTTTCAGCGTCAATCGCATGTTCAGCTACCTGTGGCGCGAAGCATTGGAACTGCAACGTGATCCCGTGCGTGCGACGCTGGCCCTGATAGGGTCACTGGTGTTGATGCTGGTGATGGGTTTCGGTCTGAGTATGGATGTGGAAAACCTCAGTTATGCCGTGCTGGACCATGACCAGACCGAACTGAGCCGCAACTATGCGCTCAACCTTTCCGGCTCGCGGTATTTCAAGGAGATGCTGCCGTTGGCCGACTATCAGGATCTGGACCAGCGCATGCGCAGTTCGAAGATCACGTTGGCCATCGAGATACCGCCAGGTTTCGGGCGCGATCTGCAGAGGGGAGCACCGGTGCAGATTGCGGCGTGGATTGACGGCGCGATGCCGTCCAGGGCCGAGACGATACTGGGCTATGTACAGGGCATGCACCAGACATGGCTGCAGGATCAGGCCTTGCATCGCCTGGGCACAGCGGTTAGCGACAGTTCGTTCAGCATCCAGACCCGGTTTCGCTATAACCCGGATGTCAAAAGCCTGCCCGCCATGGTCCCGGCCATCATTCCGCTGTTGCTGCTTATGCTGCCCGCCATGCTTACGGCGCTGTCGGTCGTCCGGGAAAAAGAGCTGGGATCGATCATCAATTTATATGTCACGCCGGTGACGCGAACCGAATTCTTGGTGGGTAAGCAGCTGCCGTATGTGGCATTGGCGATGATCAACTTTCTGCTGATGACATTGATGGCGGTCACGCTGTTCGATGTGCCCGTCAAAGGCAGCTTCATGACTCTGCTGCTGGCCGCGTTGATTTATAACGTCATCGCCACCGGGATCGGCTTGCTGGCCTCGACACTGACCAGCAGCCAGATCGCTGCGATGTTCTTCACCATGATTGGCACCATGATCCCGGCTATCCAGTTGGCCGGACTGCTCAACCCGGTGTCGTCGCTGGAGGGCGCGGCCAGATTCGTGGGTGAAGTCTATCCGGCGACGCACATGCTCAATATCAGTCGCGGCGTATTCGGTAAATCCCTGGGTTTCGATGACCTGCATAACGAGTTCTGGCCGCTGCTGGTCGCCGTGCCGTTGATTCTGATGCTGACGGTTGCCCTGCTCAAGAAACAGGATCGCTGACATGCAGTCGCTCAAGAATGTCTACCGGCTGGGAATCAAGGAGCTGTGGAGCCTGGCCCGGGATCCGACGATGCTGGTGTTGATCATCTACACCTTTACCTTTTCGGTCTACACCGCCGCAACTGCTCAGCCGGACGTGCTGCACATGGCACCCATAGCCATCGTCGATGAAGACCAATCGCCATTATCCGGACGCATTGCCTCGGCTTTTTTTCCACCGCAGTTTACTACGCCGGTGATGATCTCCCTGGAGCAGGTTGATGCCGGCCTGGACGCAGGTGACTACACGTTCACGCTCACTATCCCGCCAAACTTCCAACGCGATGTGCTGGCGAACCGGGAGACGGAAATCCAACTCAACGTGGATGCGACCCGCATGTCCCAGGCCTTCACTGGCAGCGGTTATATCCAGCAAATGATCAATGGCGAAATCACCGAGTTCGTGCAGCGATACCGCGGGGCTCAGGCCCTGCCTGTGGAGTTGGTCACCCGCATGCGGTTCAATCCTTCTCTTGAACACGCCTGGTTTGGCGCGTTGATGCAGATCATCGACAACGTCACCATGTTGTCCATTGTCCTGACCGGCGCAGCGCTGATTCGTGAGCGTGAACACGGCACCATCGAACATCTGTTGGTCATGCCGGTGACACCTCGGGAAATCATGTTGGCCAAAGTCTGGTCGATGGGCCTGGTGGTACTTACCGCCGCTGCGCTGTCGTTGATATTCATCGTGCAGGGCGTGCTGCATGTGCCGATCGAGGGCTCCATCCTATTATTCCTGGCCGGGGCCGCGTTGCATCTGTTCGCGACTACGTCCATAGGCATATTTCTGGCGACACTGGCGCGAAGCATGCCTCAGTTCGGCATGTTGATGATTTTGGTACTGCTGCCGCTCCAAATGCTCTCAGGCGGCAGCACGCCACGCGAGAGCATGCCCGAACTCGTCCAGAACATCATGCTGATAGCGCCTACCACCCATTTCGTTGAGCTCAGTCAGGCGATTCTTTATCGCGGGGCAGGGGTGATGGTGGTGTGGCCAACATTCGTGACGTTACTCATCATCGGCTCGGTGTTGTTTGCGATTTCGCTTTCGCGCTTTCGCAAAACGATCAGCCAGATGGCGTGATAGCTACGTTTACCCAAGCAGAGCAGACACTCGGATTGTCGTTTTCACCAGTAAGGGTTTTTTTGTGTCGTTGCATCATTTGAAGGGTTCGGCTCGCGTTTGGCCGGGCGCCATGTTGGTCTTACTCGTGATGGCTGCGGGTGGTTGTGCCGGGGTTAAGGTCAACACCATCGATAATCGCGATTATCTCTCGCTTCGGCGTGGCGACGTGCTGACGTCAGGGCAGCTCAGCGCGGCAGCGCGCACCGCTTTGCAAGTTGCTGGTGTCGAAGAAAAACACTGCGACGAGGCCCCACAAGACTGCCGTGAACAGGTGCGTAATAACACTGGCTTGGGTGAGGAACAGCGTCTTGCCACGCTGTCTGAATTGTGGCTACAAGAGGCCCAACATGCACACAGCTCGTTAAGTGCCGAACGGCGTACCGACGCATTTCTGGAAAGCGCGCGTTATGCCTATGCCTATCTGTTCATGACCGCAAGAACACCCAGTCAGAGAGCATTGGAGGATCGTCAGTCTCAGGTCCGCGATTACTACAACTTCTCCGTTCAGCAAGCGCTCAGCGAGTTGTTCGAACGGTATCGGGGGCATCCGCCGAAGGCCGAAGACGACCAGGGGAATTTCCGACTGCGCGCAGGTCGCTGGACGGTGTTCGGGCGAATGGAAAATGTACGTCTGGCCAACGAGCGTTCCTTGCCTCAGGGACTAATTCCGGCCTCGTCCCTGTCATTTGCCGGGCTGCGCAATCAGTATCGCCGTGACGGGGTCGGAGCCGAACTGGTGGCGGTCACCGCGAAAAAGGTGGTGAACAGCGACAGTGACGAACAGCCCTGGAGCGAGACGCCTTTTCCGGCCCTGACCGCCGTCGCTCGCTTTCCCGGTCAAACCCTTGAGCAAGTCTTGACCACCGACGAGGTCGAGCTGCTGGCCTATGACCCGTACCGGCAGGACGCTGTGAAGCTTGCCGGCAACGAAACGCCGTTGGCGGCTAATTTCACCTCGGGCTATGGTTTGTGGCTTGCGCGCTCCGGGTTTGCCCGCCAGTCATTGCTCACGCTGGTGGGCAAGGGGGAGGTCCTGAAAAAGCCTCATCTATACCTGTTGCAGCCCTACGACCCCGACCGCCATGTCGTGATCATGTTGCACGGCCTGGCAAGCAGTCCCGAGGCGTGGATCAACGTTGCCAATGAAGTGCTCGGTGATGAAAACCTGCGGCGCAATTATCAGGTCTGGCAGTTGTATTATCCGACCAACCTGCCTTTGGCGCTGAACAACGCCACGATCCGTAATGTCATTGAGCAGACGCTGCAGCATTTCGATCCCGATCAAACCGCACGGGCCAGTCACGATGTGGTCCTGGTAGGCCATAGCATGGGCGGTGTTCTGTCCCGTCTTATGGTGTCGACGTCGGGCACGGGGGTAGGGGATGCCTTGCTCTCCAAGTACAAAATGAATGACCAACAATTAGCGGCCGCGCACAGCAACCTCGACCCGTTTTTGCAATTCACCCCTTTGCCGCAGGTCAGCCGCGCGATTTTCGTCGCCGCACCGCACCGAGGGACGCCATTTGCCGAGAACCGCATTTCGCGATGGGCTGCAGGGCTTGTGCAGTTACCGGTGTCGGTGCTTGACCGGTTCAAGCAGCTCGCGCAATTGCTGGTGGTGCCTGGTAGCGCATCCTCTGCGGCCATGGCCCGGCCGCTGAACAGCATCGATAACTTGAGTGACCGCGATCCATTCGTAATGGCGGTTGCAGACTTGCCCATCTCACCTGGGGTGCAATATCACAGCATCATCGGTAACCACACGCCCTCTCTGGCACTGACCCTGTCCGATGACGGTGTGGTGCCCTACAGCAGCAGCCATCTGGCGGGCGCCCAATCGGAAAAGATAGTGCCCTCGGGGCATAGCGTTCAGGATACCCCCGAGGCAATTATCGAGATCCGGCGTATTCTTCAGCAGCATCTTCAAAACCTGCAAGAGCCGGTGGGGGTTCGAAAATGAGCGTTGCACGCAAGCTTATCGGCATACTGCTGCGCAGCCTGGCGACCCTGGCAGGCGGGGGCTTTCTCGCCTGGGGTACATTAGCGCTGAGTTATCGACTTGCACTGCCGTCGTGGGCCTGTAACGCCTTGATCTTCGTCTGGTGTCTATGCGGCGTCGGTTTGGTCGTACTGACGTGGAGCGCACGGCCGTTGCGCGCCGTTCTCGGTTACGTCGTACTGCTGGCCAGTATTGGCGTTTGGTGGAGCACGTTCATACCGTCGAACGAGCGAATCTGGGCAGATGACGTTGCGCGAATGACCTCCGGCAAACTCAATGGCAACACGCTCACCATGAGCAATGTGCGCAACTTCGAGTGGCAAACGGATGACAATTACCAGATCCGTTGGGAGGCACGTGAGTACGACCTGGATCACCTGGCTTCGGTGGACGTGATCACTTCGTACTGGGGAATGCCCGCTATCGCTCACATCATGGTGTCGTTCGGTTTCGATGACGGTCGATTTTTGTTATTCAGCGTCGAAACCCGAAAAGAGAAGGGCGAGAGTTATTCTGCGATCGCCGGTTTTTTCAAACAGTATGAAGTCAGCATTCTAGCGACTGACGAACGTGACGCGCTGCGGGTCAGGACCAATGTGCGCGGGGAGGACGATTATCTCTATCGCGTTGCGTTGTCAGCCCCTCAGCGCAAGGCCTTGTTGTTGTCGTACGTTGAACAAACCAATGATTTGCTGAATCACCCGCGCTTCTACAATACCGTGACTGCCAATTGCACCAGCATTGTCTTCGACATGATGAACACCATCGTCGCAGGCTTGCCGATGGACTACCGTTTGCTTCTGACCGGTTACCTGCCGGGCTACGTTTACGATGTTGGAGGCTTGCAGCCAGGTTATTCGCTTCAGGCGTTGCGTGATGCCGGTCGCATCACCGAGCGGGCGAAGTCCGAATCGGACACGGCTTTTTCCCTGCGGATCCGAGAGGGCGTGCCGGGTTGGTAACCCTTTGATTTATTCAACGGTCGATGATTTAATCGGTCCGGCCTTTACTTTGCGGGGCAGGGAATAATCAGCGCCTCGAAGAAGGCCACCGGTCCAGCACGTGCGTCCCATACTGATGGCCCATCGGATAAAGGAAGACATTGTGAAAGCCCTCGTCTATCAAGGCCCTGGCGTTAAAGTCTGGACTGACAAACCTACCCCGCTCATCGATAAACCTACTGACGCCATTATTCGCCTGCTGCACACGACGATATGTGGCACTGACTTGCACATTCTCAAGGGCGATGTCCCTGCGGTAACGCCGGGCCGAACGCTTGGCCATGAAGGGGTGGGCATTGTCGAGACGGTAGGTTCGGCCGTACGTAATTTCAAGCCCGGCGACCATGTGCTGATTTCCTGCGTCACCTCTTGTGGCAGTTGTGCCAATTGCCGCCGCCAGATGTATTCCCACTGCGCGGACGGTGGTTGGATTCTTGGCCATATGATCGATGGAACTCAGGCGGAATACGTTCGCATTCCACACGCCGACAACAGTCTTTATCCGATTCCCGCCGGTGCCGATGAGGAAGCCCTGGTGATGCTCAGCGATATCTTGCCGACCGGGTTTGAAATCGGCGTGCTTGCCGGCAAGGTCAAGCCTGGCGACAGCGTGGTGATTGTCGGGGCAGGCCCAGTGGGCATGGCTGCATTGTTGACGGCTCAATTTTATTCACCGGCTACGCTGATCATGGTCGACGGTGATAGCAATCGCCTTGAGGTGGCACAGCGTTTTGGTGCCACCCACGTGATCGACATCAAGACCGAAAACGCCATCGAGCGTATCTTTGAATTGACCGATGGCGTCGGTGTGGACGTCGCGATTGAGGCGGTGGGTATTCCGGCTTCGTTCGATACCTGTCAGTCGGTGATCGCGCCCGGCGGCAATATTGCTAATGTTGGGGTACACGGCAAGAGCGTGGAGTTGCACCTGGAGAAGCTATGGATTCAGAACATCAACATCTCCACGGGGCTCGTTAACACCAACACCACGCCGATGCTGATCAAGACCGTGCAAGCCGGCAAGATCGACGCCAGCCAGTTGATCACTCATCGCTTTGCCTTGAATGACATCCTTCAGGCATATGAAATCTTCGGCAATGCCGCCCAGGAGAAAGCGATGAAGGTCATCCTCAGCCAGTAAGACACGCCCACCCAGGATTTCAGGAGCTGCGAATGGCAACCCAGGCTTTCCCCGCTGCGATGGGCGGTTCCTTATTGGTGCTCAATGCCGGCTCCTCGAGCTTGAAGTTCTCTCTCTATCACGGTAACCCCGATGAGCAGGGCGAACCACTGGCTCAGGGGCAGGGCAGCCTGGAACGGCGGGAAGAGCAGTGGGTGCTGTCGTTTACCGACAGGTCGGGCAAAGCCGCTGAGGAACGCTGGCCGTTGCCTGCGAAAGATGGCGACGCCCTGGAGCGTTTACTGCCGTGGATCGAAGCTCGCACCGGCGCGCCGTTGGTTGCCGCCGGACATCGCGTGGTGCATGGCGGCCTCCGTCAGGAAGTCGCCGCACTGGTCGATGAGACCTTGCTGATCGAGCTACAGGCGCTCACCCCCATCGCACCGCAGCACCAGCCGCTGTGCCTGGCGCCGATTCGCTTTCTCGCGTCCAAATACCCTGGATTACCTCAGGTGGCCTGCTTCGACACGGCTTTCCATCACACCCTTGACCCGCTTGAAACTCTTTATGGCTTGCCTCGACGAATGACTGAGGAAGGCGTGCGCCGTTACGGCTTTCATGGGCTTTCCTATGAGTACATCGCTGGAGTGCTCGGCGACTATGACAGTGCTGCTGCTGCGGGACGAACCATTGTCGCGCACCTGGGCAACGGCGCCAGTCTGTGTGCACTGCATAATGGGCGCAGTCGTGCCACCAGCATGGGGTTCACGACGCTGGACGGACTGCTGATGGGCAGCCGACCGGGCCACCTCGACCCTGGCGTCTTGTTGTACCTGATGCGCGAGCGCGCAATGTCCGCGCAAGCGCTTGAACACTTGCTGTATCACGAGTGTGGTTTGCTGGGCGTATCAGGCGGCATTGCCAGCGACATGCGGACCCTGTTGGCCAGTGATCAGGTGGCCGCTCGTGAGGCAGTGTCGCTGTACATTCACAACGTGGTCCGGGAAATAGGCAGCTTTGCCGCCGTGCTGGGCGGGCTGGACGCATTGGTCTTCACCGGCGGCATCGGTGAACACGCAGCACCGGTGCGCGCCGCTATCCTGCGCGGGTGTGCCTGGCTGGGGCTCGAACTCGACGAAGAGGCCAATCAAGCATCCGCTTCGCGTCTTTCGCGATCCCACAGCCCGGTCAGGGCCTGGATGATCCCTACCGATGAAGACCGGGTAATCGCCCGGTACACCCTGAAGCTTTTACCGACACCGTTGCTCGACAGCAACCCGGATTGACCGCGAGCCTCTGGCGTTTTGCCGGGCGCTTTCCATCGTCATATTTTCGTGGAGTCGCTATGTATACCTTCAATCCAGCGTTTTCCAGCGCCGATGATTCAAACCACGTCAGCCCGATAACGCCCGAGGCGGGCGGTCCGCTGGCGCCAGAGTTGCTCGACCGGATGCATCGGTATTGGCAAGCCGCAAATTACTTGTGTGTCGGGCAGATCTACCTCAAGGCCAACCCGTTGTTGCGCGAACCCTTGCAGGCCGAGCACATCAAGCCACGGCTGCTGGGGCACTGGGGAACGTCAGCAGGGCAAAACTTTATCTATGTTCACCTGAACCGGCTGATCAGCGAACAGCGAGTGTCCATGGTGTACATATCGGGGCCGGGCCACGGCGGGCCGACACTCAACGCCTGTGCATGGCTGGAGGGGACTTACAGCGACGTTCATCCGGACATCACCCCGGACGAGCCGGGCATGCTGCGCTTTTTCCGCAGTTTTTCCACGCCCGGCGGGGTCCCCAGTCATTGTGGCCCGCATACGCCCAACTCGTTGCATGAGGGCGGCGAACTCGGCTACTCACTGGTGCATGCATTCGGTGCCGTATTCGATAATCCGGATTTGTGGGTGGCTTGCGTTATTGGCGATGGCGAAGCCGAAACCTGCCCTTTGGAGGGCAGTTGGAAGAGCGTGCGCTTCCTCGACGCTCGCCGCGACGGGGCGGTATTACCCATCCTGCACCTCAATGGCTACAAGATATCCGGGCCTACGGTGGAGGCGCGTACCACCGATGCGGACCTCATCGAGCTGTACCGTGGGCGTGGCTACGAACCCCTGATCGTCGCCGGGGAAGACGTGCCTGGCATGCACCAGCGTTTTGCGGCAGCGCTTGATGCGGCCTATGCAAAGGGCCGGCATATTCAACAGCAGGCCAGGGAGCAGGGCGACACTTCGCCCCAGCGCTGGCCGATGATTATCCTGCGCAGCCCCAAAGGCTGGACGGGCCCGAAAGTCGTTGATGGCCTGCCGGTGGAAGGCACGTTCCGCGCGCATCAGGTGCCTCTGGCCAATGTCGTGCAGAATCCTGACCATCTGGCGCAGTTGGAGGCGTGGATGCGCAGCTACCAGCCGCACACGCTGTTTGATGATAAGGGCTGCCTGGTCGCTGATCTGCAGGCGCTGACGCCACCCGCGCCGTTGCGCCTCGGCGCGGTGCCATACGTCAATGGCGGTCGACTGCTCACGGCGCTGGATTTACCTAATTTCGCCGACTACGGCCTGCACGTCCCGGGGCCAGGCCAGGTGATCGCCGAGGCGCCTCGCAAGCTGGGCGAGTATTTGCGCGATGTCATTCGTACCAACCCGCATAATTTCCGGATCTTCGGCCCGGACGAGACCAACTCGAACCGCTTGAACGCGGTCTTCGAGGCCACCGATCGAACCGCCGCGGGTCCGTTGCTGGGCATCGACGACCACTTGGCGCGCGACGGCCGAGTCATGGAGGTACTCAGCGAGCATCTGTGCGAAGGTTGGTTGGAAGGCTATTTGCTGACCGGCCGCCACGGCATGTGGTCGACCTACGAAGCCTTTGCGCAAGTGGTCGACTCCATGGTGACGCAACACGCCAAATGGTTGCAGCAATGCCGCGATTTCGCCTGGCGGCGGCCGCTGGCCTCGCTCAACATCCTGCTGACCAGCCATGCGTGGCGCAACGATCACAACGGCTTCAGCCATCAATCGACCGGTTTCGTCGACAACGTCCTGCAACGCCGCTCCGACGTCGTGCGGGTCTATTACCCGCCTGATTCCAACTGTCTGGTCAACGTCTTCGACCATTGTTTGCGCAGTCGCAATTACGTGAACGTCGTCACCTGCGGCAAGCAGCCGGATTTCCAGTGGCTGAATTTCGATCAGGCTCTCAAGCACTGCTCGCAGGGCGCATCGATTTGGGATTTCGCCACCAATGACGGCGCGGCGGAGCCGGATATCGTGCTGGCCTGCGCCGGAGATGTGCCAACGACAGAAGCGGTAGCGGCCTCGTGGCTGTTGCAGAAGCACGTACCCGGTATTCGCGTTCGTTTAGTCAACGTGGTCGATTTGAGCATTCTGGCCAGTCCCGACGATCGCCCACACGGCATGGACCATGTTTCATTCGAAGCGCTGTTCACCCGCGAAGTGCCGGTGATGTTTGCCTTCCACGGTTCAACCTGGGTGATTCATTCCATGGTGCACGGGCGGGCGAATGAAGCGCGCTTTCACGTGCGGGGTTTCTCTGATCGCGGGACCACTACAACGCCGTTCGACATGGTCGTTCTGAACAATATGAGCCGGTATCAGCTGGCAATCGATGCGTTGTCACATGTGCCCCGGCTGCGGTCCAGCAGCCTGGACGCGATGAGTTATTTTGAAGACCAATTGCGTCGTCATCACACTTATATCCGCGAGCATTTCGAAGACATGCCCAAGATCCGCAACTGGCACTGGACCGCCGACTTCACGCAGCCACAGTCCCCATCGCCTTTGGCCAAAGGCCAGGCGCGCGGGCAGACTTTCACCGATGCGTGACCCTGTTCAGAGTCATTTAATTCCATTTTAGAGCTTATGCGAGAACGCTATGAATGAAGGTGCCTCACCGGTTACCCCGCCGCCGCCTTTACACTTTCCGCCAGGATTGATTGTCGCCGTCCTAGCCATGGTGATCGTGCTGTTCTTGCCGTTACCTGCGGCGTTACCGGTAGCCGGACATCGAATGCTGGCCATCCTGGTGTTTGCGGTCACGGTGTGGGTGACCGAGGCGGTTTCTTACGAGGCCAGCGCCATCATGATCACTTCGCTGATGGCGACATTGATCGGCACGGCACCGACCTTGTTAGATCCGTCACTCACCTATGGGTCATCGGCCGGCATTTCAATGGCACTTGGCGGCTTTTCCAATCCAGCGCTTGCTTTGGTGGTCGGGGCATTGTTCATTGCTGCCGCGATGACCCATACGGGCCTGGACCGTCGCATAGCATTGGTGACCTTGACGAAGGTTGGGGCCAGCACAAGGCGGATTCTGTTCGGGGCGATGCTCGTGATCGTGCTGTTGAGTCTGGTAGTGCCCAGCGCCACAGCTCGTAGTGCCTGCGTGGTGCCGATCATGATGGGCGTGATCGCCGCCTTCGGCGTGGCCAAACGCTCCAATATCGCAGCGGGTTTGATGATCATTGTTGCCCAAGGCACCAGTATCTGGAACGTGGGTATTCAGACGGCTGCCGAACAGAACCTGCTGACTGTGGGTTTCATGGACAAGATGCTGGGCCAGAGAGTGTCTTGGATCGACTGGTTGATCGCAGGCGCAGCTTGGCATGGGCGGCGGTATGCAATTGGCCAAAAAACCGGGAAAGATAAGCCTGATCGACGTCTACCGTGCTGTTGAAGACCCGGAAATCTTCGCCTTGCACCGAGGCAAACCCGACCAGAAATGCTTGGTCGGGAAAAACATTCAACGCGTACTAAGCCCGCGTTTTGATAAAGCGCAGCAAGCTCTGGAGGATGAACTCGCGACAGTCACTCTGGAAGACATCGTCAATGATATTAATCGGTTCGAGCCAGCCTCCCTTGACGCGGTTCGGGAGCCAGGCCTATAGCTGCCGCAATGAAGGTGTATGCTCGCGCTGGGTCTATGGGGCTGAACCTGGCTCTTACAGCGCGCGGCTGATCGTCGTGGTGGGAGACGATGTGTCCTGGGGCTGGCCGGTCGTACGAACGACTCAGCAGTGGGCGCGCCAACCTCCAATGGTAGGTTGGCGCGATGCACCTTTTTATTGTGAGGCTCAAGCGCTTGATCCTGCTTCATCCTGCGCAACCGGACCTGAGCACCGGACAACAGGATCGCAAGCTCGACGACGTTGCGACGATAGGGGGCTGCGCGCCGGTCGAACTTGGACATCTCGATGCCGAGCGTTAAATGTCGTCGCCCCAGAAAAGCATACGTGTGTTATGCGGGAGCGCAAATCATCATCACGGGGGCTTCCTCCTAAGGCCTAAGGCGTCCATAGGAACAAACTCACCAAGCCTTACGTCGGATGTCGCCCTCATGCTAGGTATTAAGATTCTGCGATTTTAAGAAAAGGATTGTCGGGTGGTATCAACTCAAATAAATGCTTCGGATCCTCAATCAAGTACCCCTTTAAGGTGGTTCTCTTCCTATGGCCCTGCACTTGGCATGCCCAGATGTTTAGGCCGTTGTCTCGCTTTCTGTGGACCTTCAGTTTCTCGAACTGCTTCTGTACCCAACGCCATTCTTCAATCTCTTTATTGACCTTCTTGGCGATGCCAGGAAACTCCTGGACATAACGTTGAAAGAGACCTGGAGATACCAGAAATACAGTACCGCTCACCGTGTGAATTTTGGCCTTACTATCATTGATGATCAGATTGTGACTCAGGATGCCTTCCCTGACCCAATTCAGGAATGCCTCGCCTGGGTTGTCTGATGGGGGGGAGCTTTCGAGAGTGCTTTCTGACGTGCCTTCACGAGCTTGTGGCTCTGCCAAATCGAACATATCAAGCAGTGTTCCGAGGTAGTCGGCATCCTCCAGCGCCATGGGATCTGGCTGCGATGGGTTTTGTGTTGACTTTGTATCGACAGCCTTGGGGGCTGGTGGTGATACCGGAGCGTCAGTCGGGTGGTCATCGACTGCCACGTTCACTGTTCCGCTGAAAGCTTCTGGGCGGTCTTCATTCCCCCAGATCAACGCCGGTTGAAGGCGCAAAAACGTAAAGCTCTGCTGCCAGTTTCCCTGTGCCACGAGCGCGGTCCAGATAGCTTTGCCTTCTGGAGTCGACTCGACCAGCCCATGCGACTGCAGTTCGTCGAACACGGCAATGTTGGAGGAGGGAATGCCCTCAATTGATTGCGACAGCAAATAAGCTCGCAGCTTGTCGGTGACCGTCTTGCTGACCAGCCACAGCGCGTCTTGAGTCAACCAACCCGCGGCACCTGGTTGGTTGAGTTTCAACTCGTGTTGAACCAGATGACGCAGTCCGCTGATCAAGTGATGTTGCAGCGAATGAATCGGCGCTTGCAGCGCCTTGCTCGGGTTACCACCGATGTTCTGTGCGGTGGAAACACGGTCGGCCTGCATCACCAACTCACCGAGCACGCCGGCACGTTCGTACTGGCCCGCCAGGACATACAGCAGACTTGCCCACAGTGGCGGAAATCCACTGAGCCAATCGAGGATTGGGCGGTCGAGAATTTGGGTGTAGAGCAAGCCTGCGGCGGCGCCGTGCAGGTGGTAGTCACGACCCTTGATGTAACGAAAACGGTAGGGCTGATCCAGGGAGCCCTGCCAAGGATGCCAAACACGGCCATCCTGGCGTTCGACCAGCAGGTCCACGGCGATCTTGCCGATGTCATGCAGCAACGCGCCATAGGCGATGCCAGCGGACCAAGCGTCGGTCTGGGCTGCTTGGTCTTCGGGCGCGGCACCGGTGGGAAGCAGATATGACTGACGCAGTTTCAAACTGCAAGCGACCAGTTCCAGTCCATGGTCGAGCATGCCGCCGAGATAAGCATGGTGGTGCATCTCGCTGGCTGGGAGTTGCTGGACCTGTTCGGCGTAGCGATGGATCGGGTTTAAATAGAGCTGGGTGAACTGCGCGTGGGAGAGGGCGGTGTACTGCCAGATGCGATCGAGCAACTGACGGCGGTGCTCTGCGGCTAACAAGCTGTGAGCCGACTCGATGGGCAGGTAACCTTCGGCGACGCTCACGGTCGGTGGCGGAGGGGGCTTCCGCCTTTTGTGGCGAAACAGACTGAGCATCGTGACCTCCGGGAAGTGGCTGGGTCAGTGGCCTTTTAGCCTTTTCGGATAGGGCTCTTACCCTTACCCCCCATTCCTTTCCAACCTTTACCGTCCTTTTGGCTCGTGTCCCTTTGCGCGGCAATCGGAATATGGATACTGCTAGGCATCATTTTGTTGAGGGCTGGTATGGAAAAGACAAGAGTCGGTACACTGCGGGGCAAATTTTCTGGGTCTTGCCATGAACCTTACTGACGCCACGCTCGTGCTGCTGCTCGCGGCACGTATCCATGGGACCGACGAAGCCGTTCGAGCCTCGGCGAAGAGCGTGGTCAAGAAGTTGCCGCGCAGTAAGCGTGATCTGATCTACAAGGTAATCGATAGCCGAAGCCCGCTCGAGCTGGTGGATTTTCTGGCGCAGAACCTGGATGCGGAATGACAGGCTGCGAGTGTGTGCCCATCCCTGACTCTTTGCATTAGAGCACCGCGGCATGGGATTTTTCTGGGCGCATCACAGGGCCCAACTCGCGTTGGGCCCTGTGATGCGATTGCAACGGTGAGTTAACGCTCAAACTCCATCGTTCATGCATCGTGAGTCATCCATTACCATCTGCTTCAGTTGCTGCTCCAGGTTGAGTACATACTCCGAGGCGCTTCGGGCCTGACCACTGGCGCGAAAGATCGCGCGTTTGTCAGCCTTGAGCAGGCCGAGCCAGGAGTCGATGTAGCCCTCGTGCCGTAGCTCTCCCTGTATACCGGCGTAGGCACATAAAAAAGCTGCGCCCATCTCGGCGATCAACTCCTCAAACGCGTAGCCTGGCGAGCCGAACGGACAGGCTGACGTCACGCCTTCGCGCTGCAACCGAGCGTGATGCCCGGTCCAGTGCGTCAGCTCATGAAGTGCGGTGGCGTAGTACCCGCCTTCATCGTGAAATTGTGCTTTTGTCGGCAGTTGGATGAGATCCCTGATCGGGTGGTAAAAGGCTTCGTCGGCAGGCCGATGAACGATGCGTGCACCTGAACTTAACAGCAGATTTTCCGCGGCGCTGTTGGGCTGGAAGGGATCACTCTGTTCCGTCTCGAGCAGGGTGTCATTGAGCATTTCGAGCCCCTCCGTTTGCTCGATGTTGAACAGAAAATGTGTCCTGAGAATGCCGAAGTGAGCGACCTTGGGCTGACCGTTTTCATCGAGTACGGGTTGGCCTGACTCGGTCTGTTCCTCGCGCTCCATCGGCTTGTAGAGCACCGCCAGAGTGCTGTGCTCACCCTTACGAATGTGCCCACCGGTCTTTTTGGCTTGGTTGAAAGTCAGCCAACGATCTTGAGTGAACCCCTGCAACCTGGCCTCGGCCCAGAGCAGCGGTAAATTGATGCCCGAATACGGACGTCGCGTGATGGCGTTGATGGGGTAGGGTTGATGACCGATGTCAGCGGAGCCACTTGAGGACCAGGGTTTGATCCAGGGAACAACGCCTTGGTCTAACGCGGTAACGATCTTGTCTGTCACGTCTTGGTAGATATCGCGCATGGCAATTTCCTCGAGAGAAAAACGGAGGAACGCCTTGCCCGTCGGGAGAGGGTTCCCCGGTTGGGTGATGGGCTGGATTGATGCAGGTCTTGCATGCCGTCCGAATGTGGAGGTGGGCGCCGCCCATTGCGCTTAGCGCTGGTGTTCTCCTGCAAGCGCTATCAACAAGAAGCCAGGCTGACCCGGTTCTTGGAGTAGGCTCAGACTCAATTGCAGCAACGGGTCGTGGTCTAAGTGACCGGTTGGTTCAATGTGGATTACCTCGAACAGCACGTAAGGCTTGTGTGGAAAGGCCAAGTGGGCTTCGAAGGCTGCGCGCAATACTTGGCTCAACCGATCGACCTGCAGCTTCTCAGCGTGATCGGATTGCTCGAGCAGTACTGCGCGTTGCCACGCGCCAGGGGTGAACACGATGGGCAACCGAAGGGTGTTCAGTGTTTCCGGTGTAAGTGAGTCGGGCATGGTATGTCTCCGTTGAAAACGCGAAGAAACCTGTCCTGTGCGGGGAAAGATTTCCCCGCAGTGGGTTGAAGAAAATCAAGAGGGCTTATCTCACGAGCAGCGCTCGAAAGGCGCTTAGGAGAGCAGTAGGCGTTCATCACCGTAGCAACGGCCATCGTGCGAGCCACCGAACGCTAATCGCACTTGGGGAGAACCATCACCGAAGTGACGTAGCCTTGAAGGTTCTGGCTACCTGGGAAAATGCTGTCGATAACAGCGATCCGTACCTCGGGTTTAGCCGAGCTGTTCGCGAATAGCAACGAGATAAACCAACGCGTTAGACGAACTGAGTCTACTGAAAGCCAGCCTTGTTTTTTCGACCGGATTGACTGACAAACGGTTAGGCTTGGAGCGCTACCGGCAAGCTTCTAAAGGGCGTGATACTAGGGTGATGATGTTCAATGAAGTTGTATGAAAATGTGGTTATCGGAAATTTTCTCTACGGGCTGGGGTTCGCTCTTGGTTCACAGCTGAGATCCGGTCAGTTACCAAGCATGGTGAACTTGCTTCAACAAACGCCAGACGATAAACGATTGGGGGATTTGCTGATGGCATTCCCTGGCACAGTACGTTTGATCGAGTTTAAGACTGAGGCTAACAAGTCAAAAAAAGAGGCTGGTCGTCACCAGTTTCTATCTCGAATTTTTTCCGAAAAATTGGACGAATTGCCTGACCTGCCAGGTACTTCGCGGCGGGTGCATTGGTACATCGAAACGGCGCCTCTTCCCAGCGCTGCACTGTCGGCACGCATTGAGCCCTATCTCGATGCATTTGGCGAAGGCGCCAGGCAACGGCCTAAGTCAAGCGAGAGGTTCCAAAATTTTATCGAGGAGCTGGCTGCTGGCATTCTGCAACGCAGATCGGCTGAGATCACAAGGGCTGAGCGCGACTACATCGATCTGGTGCGGCTTGCTCAAGGGCCAGAGGAGACCGGAACAGGCGGGTTGGTGCTGGTGGCCGGCAGCGGTTGAGGTCTGCATTTCGCCGCCTTACAGGATTTGATGGATTTGAACCTGTCCCACAAATAATGGATCGAGTACAGCCAGGAGCGATATCTTTCCCTTCAGAAAGAGATGAAGCAACCAGATCACGAGATGCCCGATCTAAAAGGTCCAACTTTAGGAAGATATTGATGGCCGGAACAAGTCAAGAGCAAGCGCACGATCGAAATTTTCAGGCCCTCTTTGGCGCGGCTCGCAAAGTTCTCGAAGCTGTAGAGATCGATGAGAGCAAGTCTCGACGGGCTACTGAGGCGTTGCGTGAGCTGCAGGATAGCGTCGAAAAGAAGCTGGTTCGACTGGAGGCGGGCGTCAAACAGAGCATCGAGAGTTCTGCACAGTCAACTGCGAATCAAGCCGCTGAGCTGTTGAGCAAGAGATTCACGGAGGCAGATGCTGCCGCTCAGCGGGCTGCTGAACCGTACAACATGGCAGCAAAGAAATTGAATAGCAGGCGTTGGCTCTACTTCCTGTCGGCGCAGGCTACGATCCTTACATTGGTAGTAGTGTCTCTCTATCTTTGGGTGCCGTCGTTAGACGAAATAAAAGCGCGTCGAGGCGAGGTGGCGAGGCTGGACAAATTAGGCAGTCGGGTTGAGTGGTCGAAATGCAATGTTGGGAATGGTCAGACGCGCGATTGCATACGCACGGACGAATCGGAGCATGCGGACTTTTTCGAAGACCGCACAAAAAAGGGCAAGACCTATCGCATACCGAAAGGTTACTAGCCGTTTACGGATCCTATTCTTGGCGGACTAGGATATGGGGGTTGTTTTCAACGCGCAGCCCATATCAACGCTCGCGGCGCCGTCTGAGCAAACTGATAAACGGTCAGATATGGACCGCTTTCAGTAGTAGGCTAATACTCTTGCCTCAACCATGAAAACGCTCAGAAGAGGGCAAGACCATGCCGACTCAGCAACCTGCTCAAAGTTCACGTGCCCACCGCTGGGCGTACGCCTGTGGTCTGTCGGTGAAGCGTGGTTACCGTAAGGTGAAAGCGTTTGAATCCCGCGTGGTTGAGGGTGCGGAGACGTCAGGAATGCCCGCAGGTAAATTACTTGTTCGCGGGAGTTTTCTAGTTATCAAGTTGGCAATAGCCGCTGGACTCCTTCTAGTTAGCTTATGGTTCACAGTGTCGGTGATGATCCTTATTGTCTTGTGTTGGGCCATCGCCAATGGAACGCCTATCAAACCTAAGGATGCTCTCCGGTACAAGGCATATGGCGACCCATATGGTGAGTATGAGTATGGCCGCGCACCCGGTCAGCCTGATTTAAAAGACCTGTAGTCGAGTTCTTCACCCCTTCCTTAAGGCCTTTCCAGCAGACATCAGAGCTCCAGCGCCCCTTGCACCAGCGTCCTGCGCTTGAGCTGCTCCTTTGCTAAGCATGCCGTCGGCAATTGAGCCAACGCTATATCCTGCCCAGCTCATTGCAGCCAAAAACAACATCGGAAGCACGACGAACATTGCCCCCATCACGTACTCGATCACCTGCGCGGTGACAGTCCCATCCATAAACCCGGACGTAGGCAGCGACAACAGCACTTTATTGGAAGCCGAAACCTGGTTGTACAAGGTATCGAGCATGCTGGAGTCGACCCAGCGAGCCAGTTCCCACCAGAAGCTCAGCATGTGTAAGGTGAACAGCGCGAACGTCACCGTCATGACGGTCTTCAGCTGGTAGGTACTGACCAGCAGGATCAGCGGCAAGCTGATGATGACGCCCATGATCAGGAACGCCTGCACCATCGGCAAGGCGGCGCGTAGTGCATTCATTGCCGGGAAGTTGCTGAAGGAACCGAGGGCCAGCCCGGTGTTGGTGGCCAGATTATTAAGCCCCTGATTGATCGAGCCGCCGCGGGCACTGGAGCCATAGTCTTGGTACACCTGTCCGGGCGACATGGACATCGATTGCTGGCGCGGGCTGACCAGCTCACGTAGGGTGGCATCGTCGATCTTGTTGCTCGAGCGGCCAGTCAGCCAACCTTTCAACTGAGTCAGCAGCGAGGGATCGACCTGCTGGATCAAGCGCTCGCGCAACCCAACACCGCTATCACTCCACCATTGCTTGCAGGTGGGGTAGCCCGCGCCATTCTCCAGCCGAGGTAAGGAAACATCGCGGCTTTCGTCATACGGCCAACTGATTCGCGGTGTGCGTGAACGATCCGTGTCGTAGTAGCCGGGCGCGTCGAGAAGATAGCTTGAGCCGATCCAGGACGCGTCGTGACTTTGTGCCTTGTCCAGTTGCGGGCGATTGGTAAACAACCGAGAACGGGAATAGCCATAACAGTCGCGGGTGAAGTCGGCAACTTCCTGCAGCAGTACCTGACTGTCGATGCGCGAGCTGTCGATCTCCATGCGCATCTGTCGGATATCCGGTGCGCAGGGGATGGAGGCGGTGGCCGCCGCGGTTACCCCTTTGCTCAAGGCATGTACCAGAAACCACCAGATCGGTACGTTGGCGGAGCGTTCGCCGATAGTATTGAAGGTGGTCGCCCAGGCGGTTTCCGTCGGTTGGGCCACACTAATACCGCAGCGCTGGCTCGCCACATCATCGAACGTCATTGACGAGAGGCTCAACGGAAAGACCGGCGCGCAGCCGAACAACACCACGATGTAGGCCAGCCACAATCGGTTCTCAATCCGCGGTACCGACAATAGTCCCTTGTTGCCTTCATCCGCGCCTTGCTGACGGGCCGACAACCATTCTTGCAAGATGATTGCTCCAAAGGGCGCGGCGAACAGTCCGGTGTCGGACAGGACGCTCCAGAGGCCGTTGTTGATGATCCAGGCCAGCAGGGAGAGGTAAAACTCCAGGTAGCTGTTGGTGCTCATGAGCATGGTGGTGACCTCACAGTCGGGTGAGTTCGACGAAGGTAAAGAGCAAGAGCCCTAATGCCCCGATGCGTTTTACGCGCAGTCGATCCTGTGGTCGATGTCGGTGGCGCCGAAGCAGATCCAGCCACAGCGCAAAGAGGGCGCCGTAGAGCAGGGCACGCCACCACCGCAGATAGGGCCGTACGGATTCGAGTGCCTGCTGCCAGGCCTCGAAACTACCCAGTGCAGTGCGGCCGATCCATGCAACGAGTGCGGCGGTCAGGATCATCACCGCGGCAATCCCCAGACTCGAAAGCAAAGTGAATAGCGGTGAGCGTTTCATGGCTCACTTGCGCCTGGCGTCAGCATCATTGAGTCGACCGGGCTCGGGGTCGCCTTGCTCGACGGTACGCGAAGCATCGGCACCACCGGCATGCCGGTCGAGCGCCAGGCTGGCGGTATTGGTGGCCAGCATCTGCCGGACCTGCAGTTCGGTCTGCAACAAGCGTATTTCGCGCTCCAGAGCGTCGATGTTTTTCGTCAAGGCGGTCTGGGCTGGTTCGGCGGAGGCGATGTTCGGTTCGTGACTGCCCGCCAGTAGCGTGCGCAGTAGCAGCAGTGCCTT
Source organism: Pseudomonas baetica (assembly GCF_019733355.1). Taxonomy (GTDB): domain Bacteria; phylum Pseudomonadota; class Gammaproteobacteria; order Pseudomonadales; family Pseudomonadaceae; genus Aquipseudomonas; species Aquipseudomonas baetica_A. Next base: position 65,800 of record NZ_JAIHLQ010000037.1, read on the forward strand.
GTCGAGTACGCTGGACAGGGCCGTCTCGCTGGCCAGGCGTCGCGCCAGCAGATCCTGGTCGGGATCGTCGCGCAAGGCTTCGATCACGCCACGGGTCACCGGCAGCATTGGGCTGGAGGCTTTAGCCAGATTGTCAGGGGTAGGCGACAGTGAGCCGGACAGCAGCCCTTGTAGGGCCTTGAGACGTTCGCTGTAGGCCTCCTGGATCAGCGGTGTCAATCCGCTGCCAGCGGTCGCACGAAGGGTTTCGCAGGTGTCGCAGGTCGAGACTTCGCTCTCGCCCAACACGCGAACGGCCCATTCGGATTCCTCTTGGGGCGAGGTCCATGTCTGGCAAATAGCCCCGCCTAAGCAGTCGCTGCTACTAATCGAGGTGCTGTCATCGACCGACCGGTTATGCAGCAGGTTATAGCCCGCGTGCACCACATCGGAAGTCACACGAATGGGCGTCTGCCCGTTACCTCCGGCCTTTGAGCCGCCGACCCAGGACATTCCATTGTTGCCGTTATGGGTCTCGGTATTTTTCACCGCCGCCACCGCATCACCGCCGGTTTGCTCCAGATTGCCCTGCATCTCCTGGTTCTTGGCCAGCGCGCCCCAGCCGGCTTGACCGACCTTATCCGCCATCTTCTCGGCCATGGCTTGGCAGGTCAGTTTGGAACGATCGAAGTCGATACGCCCCTGCATCACCCCGTTACTGAGCAACTCATAGAGGCCGGGGTTGGCGCGCTGGATGATCAACGCCGGCAACGACATCACCGCCTGGGTCGCGCTCTGCACGACGCTGCCCATGATCTGCTGGAAACCTTCAGTGACGCCGTTCAGCTGGTTTTGCAGGGTATTGGTGAGGCTCATGTTTCCGCACATCATGTTCGCTCGCCAGGACCCGCCGACACCGAGACCACTGGGTCGGTAGAGCGAGCTCGGTGAGCCCACTGCCGAGCCGCCACCGATGGTATACATCACCCGGTCGTCGAGCACTTCGCCTTGAGTGCCAAGGCGGTAATCGCCCTCGGCGGCGTGGGCATGCGTGGCAATGGCGAGCAGTCCGTAAAGCAACAGACTCACCACGGCAAGCCACGGTCGCGCGAGAAGCCGACTCATGAAGCACCGCCTTCGAAGTCGATGCTGAACAGGAAGGTCTGCCCCTCACGTTTGCAGCAGCTATAGGGACGCCACAGCGACCAGGCGTAGCCGCCATCCGTGCTCTGTACCGGATCGCTGGGGAAGATGGCGCACGTGGGCTGAATCTGGGGGGAGAGCAATTGCCATCTGTGGGTTGATGCGTCGTTTTCAACGATAGGACCAGGCGGCCAGTAGCCGTCGCGTGGTGTGGGTGTGAGCGGTACATACACATGCGGTTGCCAGTTGCGGGTAATCACATCGCCGGCCCGTTGCGCCATGACTGCGGCTGCCTTGAAGTCGTCGGGCTGTACCAGAAAACCCTGACGGGGATAGACGTTGCCCCACATGTTTCCCGAAGCCTGCCGACCGATTTCACGAACGCCTGGCATGAGCGATTCTGGGTATAAAACTTCCGGAATGCCATGGCGCCAGGCCAGAGAGTCCAGGGTACTCAGGTAGTAAGGCATGAACGCAGCTGCACCGCTGGCGCAGGCATAGCCGGATTGCGAAGCCAGTTGCGCTGCGATCCAGCCACCGGGGTGGCCGATACCATCGACGTTCTTGAAGCGGGGCAGGTTGTCGCGGCGGGTGTTCGGGGTGATCAGGTTGCCGCCACCTTCCGCACCGCTGATCGGAGAGGAGAGGGCGGCCATCTCGGTCCATGGGTTATTGCCCGTGGTGGCGTAGCTCGAGACCACCAGTTCAGGAATGAAATGACGAACCTTGGTCGAGGTTTTGACTGCACAGCCGAAGGGCGTGCAGAGCAGCCAAAAACAAATGCCGACGACCCTGTATTCGAGACAGCTTGGAGAAAGCACGGAGGACGTGATGCTGCCGGTGTCCAGCGCCATGCTTGGGCCGCACGCCAGCAGAACGCTCAGCGCCAATGGGCTTAGCTTTGTAGGTGGGATTGACGAGCAGGCAACAGGCATGATCCAGGCTCTTGGTGTATGGCCTGGACAGGTTCGGTTAGGGACTGAAGACTGTCAGTGGAAATTATGAAGGCGGATCTATCGGGTTTATGAAACGTGAGACTATTATTTGACGTGAAGGGCGCTGCGCAGGATATCGGGTTCTACAAGTAACTGATCTGCGGTAATTTCGAAAATATTGGCGAGCTTGCACAGGACCAACAGCGACGGATTGCCCGTGCATCGTTCGATTTGACTGACGTAGGTGCGATCCACCTCGGCCATGAGCGCGAGCTGCTCTTGGGTAAGGTTTTTCACGCGTCGCATCCAGCGGATGTTTTCCGCCAGCTGCAGACGAAGCTGTTCGTAGTCTTGAGTCATGCGCGCAAATTGCGCCTTGAGGGACTCTCAATCCACGGGATATAGTCTACATTGGTATTGATCTACGCCATTTGAGGCTTATGCCTGTTATCGAACGTTCATTTGGTGTCGTTAAGCTTTTCGAGGCTGGGTCCAGCGTCTAACAATAAAATCAGAAATCTAGGGTGTGTATGGACGAAAACTACATTTCAATTCCCGCGGCGGATGGTTGCCCAAGTCTTCTGACACCTTGGGGCAGCGAATTTTCGCCGATGATCGAGCGTGGTGTGCAATGCGCCCAGGCTTGGCTTGAGGTAACGACCGATACTCCTTTGTGGTGGGAACTGGCTCAAACCCGCAAGACGTTTCCTGTCGGTGACTGCCAAGATGCTTTTGAAGCCGGATTCTTGTTGAGGATTCAGCAACGGCTTCGGAGCGTGTCACAGTAACCCTGTTGCTTATGGGCGATTGCATCGTCTTGATCGCCCGTTTGCACTCAATCTGACCACAATGGCACAGACCAACTGATTGCAGTTTAAGAACGCTTGTCGTTTCTAGCTGGCGCGTTTTTGTCCAACGTCTGAAGACTTGGTGGGAGATAGCGCTTCCCTTATTTGGGCGCTGCACCAAGGGCGGCACTTGTTTCAAAATGCCACCGATCATGCATCGAGCGTGAAAATCTCTTGAAAGGTATGGTTCCAGACGTCATTCCTCTAGAATGGGGCTAACAGAAGTAGCTTTCGCCCTGTTGCAAACAGGTTTACGTAGCTAAGATTCTGATTAAGTGCAGATTCTGCACGCTCTGAGAACGTGGAGCGCGATATGAAAGCCAAACGAGTGTTGAGTGACGATCTGGTGAGCCGACTGGAGGATAAGATCCCAGTCATGGCTGAAGGCGCCATCAATACTGCATATATCAACGCGCTGGCTGCAGGCCGCAGTGTGATGGAAGTCGTGAACGGCATGCTTGTTGAAACGACTGCCGACGGTAAGCACAAGGTCATTCGGGTGGCCAAACCCAAGCACAAAGTGACTCTAGGTGGCGTAATCAAGGTGCGCCGCTGCTCATGACCGTCCCTCGGTTGAGGGTCTTTGCTGGACCCAACGGCTCCGGCAAGAGCACGATGAAAAGTGCCATTCCTTCCCACCTGATCGGTATCTACATTAATCCGGATGAAATCGAGAAGGCTGCCAAAGAGAGCGGTCGTCTGGAATTCAGTGATTTTCAACTGGAAGCTGAGAGTGATGAGGTCCTCTGTTTCATTATGGAGCATCGGCTGGTCAGGTCCGCTCGGCTCGACGAGGAGGCGGCCAAAATAGGCTTTAGCAGCAACGGTCTGAATTTCCAGACGGTCGCGATGAACTCCTATTTTGCCTCCGTGCTCTCTGACTTCATCCGGAACAAACTCCTCGAAGACCAACTGTCTTTCACCTTCGAAACGGTGATGTCTAGCGATGACAAAATCGCTTTTATGCTCAAGGCAAGAGAGTCGGATTATCGAACCTACCTCTACTTTGTGGCAACTGAAGACCCTGATATCAATATCAACAGGGTCAGGAACCGTGTCGCGGCAGGTGGGCACCCAGTTCCCACAGAAAAAATTGTTCAGCGCTATGGCCGTTGCTTGAGCCTGCTGCCTGCGGCTATTGCAGCTTCGAGCCGGGCCTACATCTTCGATAACTCTGGTGCCGACCTGGTGCTGCTGGCCGAAGTTACGGATGGGACGGACCTTGAGTTCAAGGTTGATGAGGTCCCTGACTGGTTCATGGATGCCTACGTTGAAAAGGTGTCCAACGGTTAGCTGCCGGATTGGCCAACGCTGGGGCCACTACTCCCTTATATGGGCTCTATTCCTCGTGCGCTATCGATCCGTTCAGCTACCTGGTAAGCCGCTTCCAACTCCGAGCAGCCATTGTCCTGCATCAGTGTCCAGCGCTCGGCTTTTTCTTCGGGTTCCGTCATGGCCAGGGCGAGGTAAAGACTGGGTGGCACGGCTCGAAACAGCGTCTCGAGCTTTTTCGACAGCACCACTCCCTCGGTGTATTTGCCTGGCTCCTTGCTCGCGGAGAGCAACAGGGCTTTCTGCGCCGGCGTGAGCTTCTTGAACCGTGCGATCTCCTCAATCGTAAGCGTCTGCCCAACTCACGTTGCGTAAGTCAGACAGATACCCACTGATGCGGCAGCAGTTGGTCGATCTCACTCGCCCGTTGCGTCGGCAACCGCGTCAGCACATCTTTGAGATAGG
>NZ_JAIHLQ010000038.1 GCF_019733355.1 Pseudomonas baetica
GATGAAGGGTGAGTCGCTGCGACGTAAAAAGACGGAAGAAGAAGCGGCATCGTGACCGATGCGGTTAGAATTTAGACCCCGCGCAATCGGGTGGAGAAACCGGTCACGTTGTTAGCGAAATGACCGGTCACGATGAGCGAAATACGCATTTTGTAGTCACGCCACTTTAGCCTCAGCCAAAAAGGTCTCTTTCGGGATCTTCTTAACGTGGCCTGTAGGTGTAAACACACCGCCTTCGAGAGCACGGGTACGCAGGTAGTCAAAACGCTCAGTCAGGGGCATCTCCAGCACCTTCTCATTGACCGCGATGTCCTCCCAGTCAGGACCTTTCGCTTCCTTGGTGGGGTTCGTATCGGGGATCATGAGACATACGCGAAAGCCTGCACGCATCAGCTCGATGAAGAGCTTGTACATGTAGGTCTGACCTGCACCATGCTTTTCGCTAACTTCGTTGTAAGGGTCGTGATCGGCCCAAAGCACAACGTCGTCAAACTCATCACGGTTGACGTAGAGACCAGGCAAAGACGTGCAGCTATTAGCAGCCCGTACGCTTTCACCTGTAACCAGATGAAGCGCCCATCCTTTTTCGACACCTTCACATATGTGCAAGGTTCTGCACTCTGGGACGGTGGCAATAGCAACGGGTGTCTTCGACCAGTTGTCCAAACCTGAGCAAACCTTCTTAGGCTTCGAAACCAGGGGGTGATCAAGCTTGAATCCGTCCTGAGTGAGGAAGATGCGATGAAGGTTCATCACCCTACCCTGCCCATTACGAAATGCAGACACGATCGCCGGGAACCTTCCTACCAGTTCCTTGATCCGGACTTTGTTCTCCACACGAGTGCGGTAGTACGGAAGAGCTGGATGGAATTTAACATCGCCAATGGCTTTGTTGAGTGGGATTCCGCGGCGACGGAAGTACAACCGTCCGACTGCAGCATCAGGATGACCAAGCGGAAGCAGATCCTTGACAATCTGTTTCATCGAAGCCGCCTTAATTGCATTGTCTTCAGCAGTTGAACGAGGACGCTGACGCTTAGGAGCCGGAGCTTCTTTAGCCTTATACGCCTCACTACCGCCACCAAACGCCCGCTTAATCTCTTTACAGACATCGACAAAATTACTGCCAACACCTGCTTGAATAAGCAGATCAAACTGACTCCATCCGTCCTGGTTGCAGGAGCAAATGGCCCGGCCTTCATGGTCCGCCTTTTCGGAAAACCTGAAGGAGTCACGACCGCCGCCTTCCCGATGACGCTCTGGGAAAGGACAATCTACGCCGTGACCATGATGTCGAATTGCGGGCGCGAGGATAGGGGCTACACGTTCGATGACGTTTAACCAACCACCAGCGTGCTTAACAATATCGGCAACCTCGTCCTTCAAAGGAAGACGTTTTTGACTATCTGACATGGCTGTATCTCCTTGAAAAATGAGGCAGCCATGTCCCAAGGGGCATTAGGCGTGCCCTTGAGGGTGTGTGTTACGTGAATACGGATTTTTAAAGAGCCCTAGCGCAGCAAATAGCTGTACGAGGAACCTTCGACAGAGTTCGATGCGAAATGCGCATGCGAAAAACTGGCAAAAAGATCACCTATGACGCTAAAGCTGTCGGAACTCGTATTCAAGGACACGATGTACCAGAAACGCAAAAAGCCCTGACGCGAACGCCAGGGCCTGTTGGGATTGCTTTCGCCTGGGTACCGCTCCTACAGCCTTGAGAAAAGCTGTACGAGGGGTACCCAGACAGAGTCATAGATGCAAAGAAAACGCTCTAAACCTACATCACGAAGTGTGGTGCGGGCGAAATACACGACTATGAACTGCGCATCAAGAGCTGATAACCAGCAAAGAGCAGCGGCGAACACGGTGGCATAGTCCTGAGGTTTTCAGTATCGACAAACGATAAGGTAGTCGAAACACATCTCTCTGAGGAGATTTGATACTGCATCAGAGATGTCATAGTTTTTAAGATCGGGACGGCGAACTGCGACAAGATAGTGATGAATGGTGAGTGCGAAAGGACACACACACAAACGTCAAAATCCAAGCAGACCGACCACATGCAAGTGAAAGCACAGATGGGCAATGAGCGAGGTGACGGATGGATGTGTAAACACCAAACGACAAGTCGCAGGAAGCAATCCTGAGAAAAACCGAAGACAATGACTTTTTAAAGAGCAGATCAGCGAAGCCGAGAGACCTGAAGTCAAAGGCAAGCTGTGAAGCTGAAGCAAGTGCAAAAAAGCAAAAGCAAAAGTCAAAGCAAAAACGATTAGTCAGGCCGGAGGAGAAGTAGCACCTCAGACAGACCACCTAAACAAACCAACGAAATAACGTAGGTCGGAGCAGGCCGTGATCAGCGCTTGAGAAATACTCGAAGCACAGGGAGATCACTAAAAACACCTTCAGGCTACTTTTGCGCAGATTGAGAATCAAGGACGGCATGTCCCAAATCAGGCACAAAAAAAGGGCCGCAGCCCTTTAAATGTTTTCGCATGCGAAATCTTTTAGTCGCCCGACGCTAGCTGAGCAATAGTAATTATTTCGATCTGATCAAGGTCAAACAGAGCTTTTTGCTGCTTGCTTCCATCGAGATACGAAACCATGCCTTTGTTAGGGTTTCCGCAAACCACATTCAGAAGCAACTCGCCGGTGAAGTGCTTCTTGTCAGTGCATACCCGAACCTGCATAACCATCTGATCAGCTGGAATCTCACGGACTTCGCTTTTCCCGAGCTTCTTCGCCTGCTGCCTAGCCGTTGGTGGCGTAGGGTTCAGTTCAGTGTGGCCGGCTCCAGGTTCTGACGGTGTAGTTACTGGTGGCGGAGTCTTTGGGAGGCTTCCTCCGCCGTTTTGTTCTTTTGCAAGGTTATCTTCGCCGCCCTGTTGCGCTTGCGGATCGGATGTTTCGATACCACCCTGCCCTACCCCGCCGGCTTCAACTTCAGTCCCACTTTGATTTGTTGTTAGTGGGTTCACCTGAGATGTTACATGAGGGGGCTCGGATGGTTGTTTAGGCGCAGGCGACCCTTTAGCTGCCTTTAAGTGATCGCGGGCCTCAGAGCGGCTTAAGCCGCCTTCAGACCGTGCTTGATCGATCAGTTGTAAATATAAATCTGGTTTAAGTTCACAAATTTTGGCTAATGACTGAATCAATTCCGAATCAGACGTGATCTCATCATCAATGAGAGCGGCAAGCTCATCAGGTAGGTCAGCAAGTGCCAGGTGTTTAGAAACCCACGATTCGGGCTTGTTGCAATAATCTGCGAGTTCACGGCCGGTGCCTTTCTTGCCCTCTTCCTTCATCTGTTCGCGTAAATCAACCAGCGCGATTGCGACTTCGATCGGGGTAAGCGGTTCACGCTGAATATTCTCAGCCAACTGGCTAGCTGTGGATTTAGACTTTGTTCGAATCGTCGGGTCGACGATAGCTTTGATTTTAAAACCTTCTCCGATGAGCATCGCGGCACGCAGCCGCCGCTCGCCTTTCTGAAGCAGATAAGTGTTAGTGTTTTTGTCTAGAGGCGAAACGATGATCGGAGATTGCTGCTCCTCCTTCATCGATCTCGCCAACTCTTCGATGTTACGAAATTTTTTACGGACCTGTTTTTCTACGCGAATTTGACTTGGGTCCAGCTCGAGAACAGTTCCCTGCTGAGCTCCCTCTGTCAGCGCATTAACGCTGGAAAGGCCTTTAAGACGGGTAAGATCGCGGGCCATTACTTTGTAACTCCTGATTGCTTCGCTACAGCCTTAGCTTGTGGCGGTTGGATCTTAGCACCCACATAACCGCAGATTTCCTGCATGAGAGAAACCATGCTCTTGGCTGTCTCTCGTTGAGCACCTGTTCTTTTGTTCTTCCACACAGGCACTCCATCCCGTAACGCATCATCCACTGCGCCGTTTGTCCCCAAACGAGCTGTCAGGATGTTCACGCCCGCAGCATTAAGCTCGGCCAACGCTTCCGTGTGGGAGTTAACCGGACGGAGCCGGTTACAAATGACGCCGGTCACTTGTAGCCGGTCCGATACATAACGCTGAATCTCAGCCAGAGTTTCAAGAACACTTTCGACCCCTGTTACGGCGAAGGCAGCCATTTCAACAGGAACAAAGATGTAATTGCTGGTGATGCTTGCAGCAGACATCTTGTTGCCGTGGGCTGGAGGCGTATCCATGACGATGTAGTCATACGCATCCAGCATAGGGTCAAGATTTTCGTTGAAATTGATCAGGGCTTTGTCGAAATCCATACGCTCAACGTTGAAGAGCTCGACATCGCGATCAATCGAATAGATCAAATCGACGCCGTCTGGTGTGTCCAGAGGTTTGAGATCAGGCGCAGTGTCGTTGAAAAGATGAACGGAGCGGCAGCCACCTACTCGCTTGGATCGATCGAGGAACCGGCTTGAGAGGTTTCCTTGGCCGTCTAGATCGATAGCTAAGGTTTTGTACCCCTGCTCAGCCAGGTAGCAGCTGAGATGGTAAGCGATGGTGGTTTTGCCAACGCCGCCCTTCTGGTTCTCGATGACAATGACCTTCGCAGGCTTGTGGGTGCGTTTCTTCGGTGACATGACTGGCTCCTTTGCAGATGCAGATCAATGTAACCGCATCGCGGGCATTTTCAAGGATAAAAGCCCGCATGCGCAAATATTTTTTGAATTCTCACGCAATGCGGGATATAGACCAAATAAAAAGATTCTGCATGCGGAATCTTTTTCTATCGAGGAACCTGCGTTTCGCGCACCTTCACATTGGATGAGGCGGTCGTTTTGTTTAAGTACGCAACTCGAGTCGCTGCTTCATCCTTGTCGTAGTAACGACCGCAATAGATGAAAAACTCACCTGCCTTGTTATTCCTGGTAGGCTCGAAATCAGTGATCCCGTATGCCTTCAAAAACTGCTGAAATTTAGTCCAGCTCCCCTCGTCCTTGTACACATAGTAAACGTCGTAGATCGTGCGTGTTTTGGGCGAGACCATCAGAGGGGCTACAGAAGCCTGTGCGGCCGGCATAGAAACTCGTGGACCTCCTGCTAGCACAACGCCACCGATCTCATCGTTCGTGACAACTTTGGGCGTTGCATCTACTTTTGGTTCGAACCTACTAATGGTGAGAACTGGAGCTCCCTTAGCCACAGGAGTAGCAGGCTTTTGAGGCGAGGCTTGTGTTTCAGTTGGGATTTTGGGGGCTGCCTTGGTTTTCATTGTCCCGTTGTAGACGGCCCTTCCGGTTACAACCGGTGCAATCACATCCGCTTTAGCCATTTCAGTGTTTGCTGAAAGCGAAGCTAGCTCTGTCCTTGCTCTTGCTGTGATTTCGTTTTTATCCCGAGCGGATTGCGACTTCACTTCAGCAATCAACTGAGTCTTCCGGACATCCGCCTCTGCGCGAGCACGACTGAACTCGGCATTTTTCGCCTGCACATAGTCAGAGCCTGCTGGGGTAAGACCAGCTTGAGCTGATGATGCCGACGTCTTGAGTTCGCTACTGATCTTAGCGAGCCTATCGACTTCACCCTGGGCGAAGCTCAACTTCGATTCCTGAGTTCGGATTGCAAGCTGATCTTGGCCTTTGACCTTGACCAGGTTGGCTTCGATTACACCAATTTGTCGTTGAAGCTCTGCAATTTTTGATTCTTCAGCGCTCACATGCATGGAAGCTTCGGCTCGTGCTCTATCTAACGCGGCCGACTCTTGATCACGGCGCTCCTTAGCAAGCCTTTCAGCCTCAGCGTTAGCTAATGCAAGGGTAAATCGTTGATCATCAAACCGCTTTGACTCAGCAAGGCGTTCAGCGCTATCAATACTGCGCCTTCCCTCAATGTCTTGATTGATACGATCCTCAACCTTTGAGAGATCCTTAGCAGCGTTGATCTCTATATCGGCAATCAGCTTAGCGGCTTTGCTGTCCGCTTCTAAGAGCTCCTTATCTCGCCTGTTCTCGATCAATGACTGCTCGATAGCCATGCGAGAGGTAGCTTCAGCAACACGTGACTGAGAGGCTCTTGAGGCCTCCTGGTACTCTTGTATTCGCCCCGCTTCAGTATCAGAAACGGGTGCGTCGGCTAGGCCACTTTCGTAAGCCCTGGCGTTGAGCCTTGCGTCCAAGTCACGCCGTTTCTTTTCCAGATCGTCGATCTGCGTTTGGTAATCGTTGAACCTGCGCTGATAAAGGATCTGTGCTTCTGTGTACTTTTGGGCGCCCAAAGCATCTTGAATGCGATCGTCATACTGGCTCTGCGGTTCAAGGGTCGATAACTCTGACGGCTTGGACGCGTGAGAACCGCATCCCGAAAGCGTCAGCGCCGCGGCCAACAGGGTCAGTTTGAAAAGATTTCGCATGCGGAATGGTCCTGGAGCTGTACCGCTGAGGATCTCCTGCCCAGCATCGCGCTCAGGACTAAAACAATCTATGAGTTCGAGGTGGGAAAGCATCTGCGGGGAATCCATATGTATTTATCTAATAGTGGAGGGCAGGTGTCCCAAAAACATGATGTCGCGGTTCAGTTTTCCAAATCAGAATCGAAGCGGACACCCAATCGGTCTAGAAGGCCGGTAAACGATTCACTTTCGGGTGCGAGAAACCCCAACTGCCAGCTGCCGCCAGGAGTGCGTTTAACAACGCAATCTAGCCCAGTGACCTCTGAAATGTCCCGCTCAAGACGCTTGAGATCAGGATCCGTATCAGACAGCTTAACGGGGGAGGGCTTACGCTGAGTGAGAGCGTTCACTGCCTGCTGAATCTTTTGAACGCTCCATTCAAACCGAACAGCCTTTTCCGCAATGTTTCGTTGATCAGCTTTGTTTTTCAATGAGCAAAGAGGCCGAGCATGACCGTAGGAAAGCCGGGAGCTGATTAGCGAGTCGCGTACTCGAATGTCCAAATCCAGCAAGCGAACATAGTTAGAGATGTGGCTTCGGCTCTTTCCTAGCTGAGTAGCCAGATCGCCATGTGAAAGATTCAGTTCCGTGCAAAGGTCATTGTATGAGGTAGCTTCCTCGATGGGGTTTAGGTCCGTACGCTGAAGATTCTCAACAGCCGAAATGTATGCAGCCTGCTCATAGCTATAGGCACCAACCTCGCATTTCAGGGTTCGAAACCCCAGCCGTTGGCCTGAACGCCATCTACGCTCGCCTGCAATGATGCTGAAGTCACCATCTGGCCGGAAACATACAATCATGGGGACAACGTTCGTTCCCGTTGTCTTCATCGAGTCCGCCAGGTCATCCAAGGACTCTTCACTGAATAGCTTTCGCTTCTGCCAAACCCCAGGGTGAAGCCGCTCGACCTCAATGTTCATGAGGGTTGTAGGTACATCCTGGATACCCAGACAGGACAGCTTTTTCGGATCTAATTGATACACGTGTATCCACTCTGTTCGTCGTGTAACGGATACACAGGTATACCCGACATGAGAATTAATGCAAGGTCAAGCCAAAAATACAATAAACGACAACTCAGCTAAGGCCGAGACTGTGTAGATCTCGTCCTCAAAAACCATGTCGTCGAGGATTGGGTTTCCACAGATCGTTCAGTTCCCGAGCATTGAAGTCCTAGCTCGGAGCATAGTGTCGTCATCGATCAAGCCCCACGGCTTAGGAGTAGGCTTAAACCGGATGAGGAGACCAGGATTCTGGCCCCTTTCAGTGAAGGCGAGGGGATGGGCTATAAAGTGACCGTTGTCGTCCGGCAAAAAGCCATTCACGACGAATGCATCGAGGATAGGCTTGCAAGCTGCTGCCACTGATTCGTGGTCCAAAAGCCTAACTTCTGGGGTTATATAAATCTCTTCCACAATGACTGGGTACTCAGCGCGAGCAAGCCACTCTTTGAAAACTGGCATGCCTTCAAGCTTCATCGCTTCAATTCGTTTAACCCAGGTAGCTTTGAGAGAGGTGCTCTTCGCATCATGCACTCGCAACATCACATTGAGTCCTAGAAGTAGGGCACCTGGGAAAAAGGCACACAAAGACTTAGTCAACGTGTCGAATTCAAACCGATCATTCCGTCCGTCCATATTGGCATCACGCACCTTGCGCATGCGGGTGGTTGCCTTGCTTTCACCTGTCCGGCCAGAGGGTTGGGCGTTTATCTCTGAGCGAGGGGTGGCAGCTGTTTGTGTGTTTGGGGTTAACCCCTGCTTTGCAAGACGCTCAAGAAACTTCGGGTCAGAGGCAAATGCAGATCGATGGTTTGTTTTTGACGGCACTGGGTTCTCCTAAACCCAAGCAACATAACGACTGCCAAAAAAAAACCACCTCAGATTCGCTGATACCCCAGATATGGAGCACCTGAACCTCACTATTAGGGCATAGAAGAGGATTCAATATGCCCAAAATCAGATCTGTCTGCATCGTCGATGATGCCGGCGGTATGCGGAAGCTAGGTATCACGCTGCTTGAAAAACTCGGGTACGAGGTTCACGTCGCTGAGGATGGGTATAAGGCCCTGGCCGTGATCCGAGAAACAAACCCCGACGCATGTTTCATAGACCGTGAAATGCCCCAGCTCGACGGGCTTAGGCTCATCGAGCTACTACGCGGTTGGAAGGATTGGGGTGACAAGCCAATCGCAATGCTTTCAGGTGCAAGCAGCGTTTTCGACCAGCAATCTGGTCTCATAAGCGGAGCCGATCTGTACCTGACTAAACCCTTCACACGGGCGAAGCTTGAACAAGCTCTAACTGAGATGGATGAACTCCTTGAATAGCCTCAAGCAGAAAGGGGGGATGCACTTTGCCGGTTACCGGATAGGTGAAACTTACTGCCTTAGCCCGTCTACTTCGATCATTGCTGTAGATCAGGTGCCGAAGTTGCTCAATCAAATTCCGGGCACCAAGCCGTGGTTGATGGGCGCTGGGAGATTGGGCAGACAACTCCTTCCCTTCGTAAATATTTCACGCTTTTTGAACATATATCGAGACCCCGCCCTAGTTAATGAAGCAGGAGCGGCCCTGTTTGTTAAGGGCGGTGAGGGCGTCGGTAACGTGGCACTTGTCGTAGATGAGATTTGCGAATTCTTACTTGCGAGCGAGCTTCGGGATTGCGATCAGAGTGAATTCATGATCCCCCCAGGGCTTGGTAAGAGCATGCGGAAAGCTGTAACTGCAAGGGGCCGCACCTGGGCCCTCATTGATCTCCCAGCGCTAATAGCAGACGACAAGCTGCAGAACGTTGACCTCACTTGACCCCCACCCGAGATTGGACAGCATGAGTAATAATTCTTCCATCGTTTCACTAGCAACAATTATGGTCCTCCTGTCGGGTGGCGCAGCCGGTTATACCGGGTATCAATTCCTGAAAAACAATACCCAGCAAGGCTTCTTGCTGAAGGCCAGCTACCAAGCACAAACAAGCGCTATGCAGGCCATTTACCTTGCTGAGCGAGCAGCGACAGATAGCAGCTACAACTCAGATATGGCTAATTTAGAAAATGTTGTAGAGAAAGCATTCGCTGCTCTGCGCAACGGTGATCCAGTCCGAGGTATCGAACCAGCTCCACCAGTAGTGCTGGCGAATCTGGAATCACTTCAGAAGGTCTGGGCAGAGATTTCACCATCAATCTCCCAAATTGTTAGCCAGCGTACAGTTACTGATCAATACAGCAGGACTCTGGCTGACACCCAGAGAACCGCAGCCGAGGCTTTAAAAGCTGCGAAGGAGGCTCGTGCGAGCCTTGAAGCATCATCGGCCGGGCCGCAAATCAAGGGACAGCTTTCTAAGGCTGTGTCGTCGCTGGAAGAAGGCCAGCAAGCTTTGAGCTCGGATGGCGCTATCAACAGCGATACGTTGCGGGCGGCTGCGAGCGCATTCAGCCAGTATGTGACTACATTGGCCAGGCTCGGACAGTCGCTTCCAAAAGATCAAGACTTTATGACCCCCTTGGTCAAAAGCTATCGAGAAGCTGAATCCGTCGTTCGCCTGGTTCAAAAGACCATTGATAACGCATCAGGGGTAAGTGAAAACATTCCGCATGCGAAAACTATTTGGAATGTCCGTGACCGAGTTTCTTCGTCCGCGGCCAGCCTCATCGGTTCAGTTGAAGCACTGCCTGACAGTCGCCCAATGGGGATCACTATCGTCGCAGGCCTGGGCGGATTAACGTTGCTCCTTTCGATTATCTCAATGCTGATGATGCGATCGATCACTAGCAGTCGTACAGAGTCCATTGAGACTCAGGGCCGCCATCAAGAGGTCTCGATAAGCACACGATCTAAGCATTTGAAATTGCTGCTTGATGAGATCGAGTTGGTAGGGCAGGGCAAGCTCAATACACGGTTGACTGAAGACAACGAAGCTACGCGCGATATCGCCAAGGGCCTTAACAAAACATTTGGCAATTTCGCCACAATTCTTGACGAAGTCAAAGAAACAATCATTGGCCTTTCCGCAGCGACTGAGCAAACCCTGATAACTGAGCAGAACGTTGCACAGAATCGTGGCGAGCAGGACAAGGCAATTGAACATATCAGCCAATTGTTTGGCGATCTGTCTCAGTTCATCAACCAGATTGAGGATATGACGTTAGAGACTCAGCAGATCTCTGACGACATGGTGCAGAAGGTTGCCTCGGGTGAATCGTCGGTAACACAGGTTCATGACAACATCCTCGAGCTGCAACAGCAGACCCTGTCAATCCAACACCGCTCGAAACACATGATCGAGAGTTTCCAGGTTCTGGAAACAATTGCGCAGGTTGTTGCAGAGGTAGCCTCCAGGGCCGCGATGCTCTCTTTCAACGCAAACCTTATGGCTGATGAGCTTCAGGATAAGGGGCAGTCGATCCGCATTGCCAACGCAGCAAAGGCAATGTCCCGCCTTAGTGAAGAGACGAAAGATGCGGTCGTGCAAATTAATGTCCAGCTGAAAACAATGAACGATGCCGCACGCGAAAACCAGTCCGCGGTGGATCGTGCGCAGCGTGAAACAGACAAGCTCCGTGATAGGTCGAATGTTGCTCAAGACGCATTGAAAGACATCAAGGACCTGGCTGGTAACCTGACTCTGGGTGCACAGCGTGCAACCGAAGACACAAAACAGCTGAAGGCGAAGTCGAGCGACGTGGGAGATCTTGTAGACAGCGTAAACCAGTACAGCGCTGATAACAGCGCAGCTAGCGAGCAGACAGCCGTCGCAATCAAAAACGTTAACCGACAAGCTCAAGACCTACAGAGCACGATCGCTCAATTCTCCAAGGACTGACGATGAATAGCCTCGATGCACCGGCTGAGCTGGACATATTTGACCGATGGTTAGTGACTATCGAGGCTAGGTTCTCAATACAGATTGATGCTAACCGTCAGGGCGCGTTCAAGAGCGCTCTGACGCGTTTTGTAGAAAGTATTGGTATGGACCTGGAAAGCCTGGATGAACGGCGTAAGTCGGGCCGTGTGGACGCTGAGACATGGTCAATGCTTCTACATCTGGCTACGAACCATGAAACTCGGTTCTTTCGATCGCTGCCAGCCACTGAACGAATCGTCAAGCTATGCGAAGGCATTACCTCGCCGCGGATTCTCTCTGTCGGATGTTCGTCCGGAGAAGAGCCTTTCAGCATTGCTTCCGCGCTACTAGATGCTGGTCACCCGACTTTCAGGGTTCACGGTACCGATGTTTCATCTGTGTGCATAAACACTGCGCGTGAGGGGCTGTACCCAAGGCATGAAGGTGTTGGCTTACTGGCCGCGGCCCCTACCCGCGGTAACAAGATGCGATTTCACAGGTTCGTCCGTGAAATGGTGACGTTTGAGGAGCACAACATTCTGCAAGACAGACCCGTGCAACTGGCGAATCCGAACATCGTAATCACACAGAACATGCTCATCTACTACCGCACAGATACTAGATACGAAATCCTGGACAGACTTTCAGCAATGCTTGTCCCAGGTGGCCACCTCATCACCGGCCCCGGGGAGACCCTCAATTGGTCTCACCCATTCATGACCCGTATTCCAAACAGTAATCCCAACGTATTCCAAAGGTCTGTCGATGTCTAACAAACTGCGTATCGCCCAACTGACTTGGCTTCGGGCTCCTATACAGAAGAGCGTCGACACGACCAAGTTGCAGCTTGAAGTCTTTAATAAAAAGTCAAAAGCTTTAGCGAGTCCTCCACCCGATGCCGAGCCTGTTTGGTTTGAAAACCAAAAGAAGGATCGCGATGCTGCATTCAAAAATGTCGAGATCGAGGTCAAGCATATCCATGCCGCGCTCGATGTTGCTGAGTGCATCGGCGGCAGTGCCTTAGCACTCGAAGTGAAGATCATCGTTACAAACATTGCAGATCATCGACTAGCTCAAGAGAAGATTGAGCAGGCGCTCGTCTCAATAATGGGTAGTCTTCTGACCATACCGAAGTTTCTGGGTATGGTTGTGGACGGCGCGCCAGATAGCGCTGGCATCCTTGCTAAACAGATCAACGAATTGAGGGAGCTCCGTGGGGTTCCACTACTGGAAGAGGACAACCTTCTTCCACCCGATGTGGAGTTCGTCTACGTCGAGCCACCACATCGAAACCGCGATGTTTCTGACGATGAACGTCAGGATGTCTTTGGTCGTTCGCCCAAGCGATTTCAAACCGCATTCAGCGCGTACATGACCAACCAGAATAAAGCTGCGGTTATCGAACTGCGCGACATTCTTCGAGAACTTCAGGTCGTAACAAGCGATTTGGAAGTCGGTTGCTTTTGGTGGGTCGGGGAGTGCCTGACTGAAGCACTTGCTTGTGGTGCTATCCGAGCGGCTGGCGATACCCTTTCAAAAATTCGTATGCTATCTGTTGCCATTCAGAAAGCCGAGTCTGACGGAGAGGATGGTGCTAAAGCGACGCTAGGTGTCACAAGATTCAAATCCCTGCTTTCTGTCTTAAGCATGTCCGCGAAGCTACCCCAGTCCATCGAAGACGTGTTGGCCGTATTCAACGTCAGAAAGTCAGTGGACGCTACCTCGCTCGCGGAGCTTCAAGCCCGTATTGAAACCGCCAGTGCTGACTCGATAAAGGATGTGGTAGTCGAGCTCAAACCTCTGCTGGAAACCTCTATGGTTTCCCTTGGCCGGGCGATCATCAGCAAATCGCCGCTGACGTTTGATGCCCAGATTGCGACCTTCAGGGCCTCCATCCGGCAGGTAGCCAGCGTGTTCTACATGGTGAACGAGAGCGAGATGGCTGCTGTCGCGGCGCAATCGCTAGCGAGAGTGGAGAAGGTGTCCACCGTGGACGGTTTCACAACTGAAGTGATTGAGAAGCTGAAGTCGGATTTCATGTTCCTTGATGAACACATCCGACGCCTGGACTCAAACGAATCGATTCAATCATTGCGTATTCCAGGGGTAAAACCTGACGTCATCGCCAGCGTTGTGGAGCAATCCATCAAAGAGTTGGCACTCACCCGACGCTCGATCACCGATCACTTGGATAGCGGCGCAGGCATCGAGGATTTGAGATCAGGCCTAAACTGCTTGGTAGGCGCCAGCGCCGCACTGTCCTTCACGGGATTGACTCGTGCAGGTCTTGTTCTCAATGGGTCATGCCAGGGCTTCCTGAGTCAGATGACTGAACAGGGGATCAAAGGGTCCACTGCGGTAGATATGTCGGCACGGGCACTTGTAGCCGTCGAGAGTTACCTTGCGGCCATTCTGGCCGGCATGGCACCGTCCCCTACCCTCATGACACGGGCTGAAGAAGCACTTAGCGAGCTGAACATCCAGGTTGAGCACGTTGATGTTGTATCTCCCTCAGAATTGATGGAAAAGTTTGAGGCAGCAATCGCTACCGACGAAGTTAATGAGAGCGACGAAAATCACTTCCTCTCAGAAATCTTTGAGCTCAGAAAGATCTTCGAGCCCGTACTGCTCAAACCAGATGTTCGCGATAGAAAGACAATGGAGCAGCTGTACAAAGCCGCGGACCGTTTGGCGATGGGTGCGAAACTGTATGGGTTCGACTCATTCCACCGCCTTGCAAGAGCAATGGGCACGTTCAGTCAGACGGTTAATAACCATTCACGAGATGAGGGTTTCAATCGCACCGAAGCTGACGCTTTAGTCGTTTCGTCCCTCCAGATGATTTTCCGTTGCATGGACGAATACTCTGCTCGCGGTAAGGTCTCTATCTTCACTAGGGATATGGAGAAAGCCCTACTTGCCCAGTCCGATCCAGGCATCGTCCAAGCACTCGACGAACCCCAAATTACCAACCACGACGTGAATCAGAATCCTGACTCCTCAGATACTAGTTCGGTGCTGGTTGGTGAGTTGGTTGAACTCGATACTGTTACTGAGCTCCGCGAATATCCAGAAGGCATCGACGGCGGCCACATCGAACTCTACCGTGAGGAATTCGTCCTCTACCACGGGATTCTCCTGTCATTTAGCGAGGCCAGCCAACCTCATCTGACTCGTGACATTTGCAGAGCTGCGCATTCAATTCACGGCATCTCAGGGTCTGTGAATTGTGAGGTATTGCACGAGGTATACGGCGTCCTAGAGTCTCGTTTTGAGGTTCTGTTCACGGCTGGCAAAGCGCTAACGGCCGACGACATATCGGTGCTTACCGACGTACTCGCGCAGACGCATAAGTACATGTTGGATTTCCCGTGGGTGTCTGAGACTTCGCGCTTAGGTGCATGGGTCACGATGGCTGCCTCGATTGGAGATGACATTGAGGAAGCGGAATTCACTGAAATGCCTGCCGCGATTGCTAAGCCGCCAACCGAGCAGAAGGTGGAGGTTTTCGCAAGGCACGACAAATCGGAAGGTGATTCTGAGGAGCAAAAAATTCCGCATGCAGAATCTTTTTTGACCAACGACACAGGACCGACCCATGGTGAGGAAGTTGAAGCAGTCACCATTCAAGCGTCTATGGAGATTCCTCCAGAGTACAACGAGGATTTCCAGTTCTATCTAGATGAAGCTGAGGATGTGTTCCCCGATCTCGAAAGCAACGTTGCAGCCTGGCTCGAGGATATGAACGATAAAGATTTGGTGCTGACCATCAAACGCAATATGCACACCCTGAAAGGTGCAGCGTTGATGGCGGAAGCACAATCGATTGCAGCAATTACGCATTCGATGGAAAGTCTGTTTGAAAGCCTTTCAATTAAGCTTATCAATCCAAGTCCAGCGTGCGCTCAGCTAGTTATGCTGGTGATGCAAGCTATTACGGCGATGACGGAGGATGTTAAGAAGGGCCGTGGATACTCAATACCGAGTGCCCTGATTCAATGCCTTGAACAATCCGTAAATACAAACACAATCGATCTGTCTTTACTCCATTCAGATCAAGCAATTCCCGGTGCTCAACTCGAGGCACAGATTCAGACCGTGATCCCAAGCGAGCCCGTTCTTGAGCCTGCCACCGAAGACCAAACCAGTCTCGAGCAGCCTCATGACACAGGCGAAGTACCGGAACAAATGCCGGAGGTAACGTTCCTCGATGAGGTCAGCGCTGATCAAGCTGAAACCAAACCGGCTCGGAAGAAACGAGGTGGCCGCGGAAAAGGTGGCAGGGGCCAAGCTTCAACGGCTGCTGCCGAGATGGAAACTGATGGCGAGTATGGCCCAGCTGTACGTGAGCATAGCGTTCAGGGAGGCATAAATAATGAGGAAATCACCACTGATGACGCCGAGCAGGCGACAGTCTTAAACATTCCTCAAGCACCTGAACAGCTGATTCAGTCCGACGATATCGTAGCGAAAGAATCAACTGCTGATCAAAATCCTGTGCAGGAATCCCAACCTCAGCGGGAGACTGATGACCAAAACCAAATCGCCCCTAGCAAAAAGATTTCGCATGCGAAATCTTTTGAGGACGATCCAGTACGAGCCGAATACGCCCGCCAAGCTTCCGAGGCATTCGACAGGCTCTACACCATTAAAATGGACAGCGATATTGAAGTCGAACAACCGATCGTCTCTAACGCTGTACTAGACCTGCTAGGGCGTGAGCAGGCCCAGGCCAGTAATGAGGGCAAGAAATCTAACGGGGGTACCTCCGAAAAGATCCGTGTAGAACTTCATCTGTTAGAGGCTGCTGCGGAAAGGGCTTCGGAATTGGTCGCGGTACGCTACCGTCTTAGTGCCCTGAACGAAGAGGCGCACATCCGGCTAACCGGTGCCCGGGAATTACTTGAAGCCAACAGTCTTCAACACGGTCAGCTTACGACGGCCCTCAGGAGCTTCTTCAACAATCAACCTCAGGCCCGGAAATTTGAGGATGCTGCTGAAGCAGATTTAGAGCGGTTCAATGACCTTTCTGCGATGCATGTTGCAATGGGTGCACAAGTAGATGAAGTCCGTGAACAGGTTCACGAGATCTTCTCGTACATCCGCCAAATGCGAAATGCTCTCTATGAGCTTGATCCCGCCCTAATCGGACTCCAGCGAGATCTGCTCCATTCTCGCCTGGTACCATTCCTCAACGCCAGACAGAAGCTGACAGGGGCTGCGAAGACAGCCGCGAAAGCAACTGGCAAGGAAGTTGAAGCGACGATGGCGGGTGAAGAAGTCATCATGGATAAGATGATGCTGGACGCAATATCTGACCCTTTGACTCATATTATTCGGAACGCCATAGACCACGGTATCGAACCCCCTGCCGAACGTTTGAGGCTTGGTAAGCCGGAATTAGGCTCTGTAAACATCAAAGCATCCCGCCGGGCTAAACACATCGTTCTCGAGATCAGTGACGACGGTCGAGGCATTGATGTTGAAGCCGTACACCGTAAAGCCATTGAGATGAAGATCATCTCCAATAGCGATCAACTGAGCCGTGCCGAGATCATGCGACTGATCACACATAGCGGTTTTTCGACCGCGGCTAAGCTGACGCATGTCTCGGGCAGGGGTGTTGGGATGGACATCGTTGCAACCACTGTTGAGGGGCTTGGGGGTCGCCTCTATATCGAAAGTGAGAAGGGTATCGGCACTCGGTTTCTGATTGAGTTGCCATTCACAATCGGCTCTAACAAAGCAATGATAGTGAGCTCTGGCAGCCAATGGTTTGCGATTCAGAGCTATTCAATGGTTCAAGTATTACTTGTATCTCGTAGTTCCCTGGCAGCGCAAAGAGCAGCTAATGGCTTTGCTACTGTCACGTACGACGACCGCAGCTTCGACGTCGTTCACCTAGCAGATCTGGTCGCTATGCCGGACTCACGCAGTGCCGATCAGAAAGGAGGGGATGTAACAGTCATTCTTTGCCAGCAAGGTGATGAACGGATAGCTATCGAGGTGGCTGAAGTCGACTCTATGCCAGAAATCCACATCAGAAAGCTTGAAGGTATGCTCGCGAATGTCCGTGGATTGGTGGGTGAGACAGAGATGCAAGATGGCAGTCCTGTCTTCGTGCTGGACGTAATGGAAATGGCTCGACTGAATCTCAAGCAAGGTTCGAAAGGGTATCAAGTTCGACAAAATCGCGTTCGTTCGCTGAAGCGTGAAAAAAAGCCAACTGTTTTGGTAGTAGACGACTCAAGAAGCTACCGCAGTCAACTTGAGCGAATCTTCACCGGATTCGGATACACCGTCATAACTGCAGTCGACGGTCAGAACGCGTTGCACAAGTTGGGCTTAATCGATAAGCCGGACCTGATGCTGGTTGATGTTGAGATGCCGAATATGAACGGTTTCGAGTTCACTGAGGCGATCAGGCGCAAGCCGGAATTTGACGACACTCCAATCATCATGATCACTACACGTACGGGCCTTGAAGAAAAAGCGATGCGGGCCGGCGTGACCAAGTATCTACTCAAACCTTGTGATGCACCGTCTCTTCAACAGGCTGTAGCTCAGATCAAGGCGCAGAAATCGATGGAGGAATCCGCAGCATGAGAGTTGGCGTAGTAAGTACGGATGAGGTGCAAAAGGCGTTGTTCACTGAGCTTCTTGCACCACTGGTCGGCGACCTGATCATGTATGACGTTTCGCATGCGAAAGATGGCGACCTGGAAATCAGCAATGCACATATCCTGCTGATAGACATGGCGGACTCGAACGTCGTGGAATGTGAGGAGGTGATGGAGGCACTGGGCCGCGAAGAGCCCATCTGTCTTGTGCACGATAAGAATCTGTATGCCATGGCTCAACGTGATCGTATCTCATGGCGAAACCGTACGATCGAAGAAATCAAATTGGCTCTGCCTGACCTAGCCAACGAATTGGATGAAAAAAAGGATGAGGCGGACAATAAGAACGTGCCCGACCTTTGGATCATTGGTGCGAGCTCAGGTGGACCGCAGGCGCTGCGTCAGTTCTTTGGTGATCTTCCAAGGATGCCCATTTCAATTTTCGTTGCCCAGCACATGTCAGAAGCTGGATACAGTCAGATGCTGGCACGCTTGAAGGATGTTGCTCCGGGGTGGGGAGTTCAATCAGCGGAGTCAGGCATGAAAATCAAGCCTAACTCCGTGTACCTGGTTCCGCGCGATAACACGATTGTGATCAATGCTGGTGTGATCCACCTTCAGCCATACAGCGCTCAATCTGTGTCATTCAACCCATGCATAGATGCAGTGATTCGTTCTGTCTTCGACTGTCACCCGCACCTCGGGGTGATCATTTTGTCAGGCATGGGAATGGATGGGTCTGGTGGGATCAGAACGATCAAGGGCAAAGCAAAAATGATCATGGCCCAAGATCACGAATCATCTGGGGCTAAGAGTATGCCGGACACTGCTCGCAATACCGGCGCGGTTCAGTATTCGGCGAACCCTGAGGGACTGGCCCGAAAGCTTGCCCAAATTTACGGACAAAAAACATTCTGATTCAAAGGCTACCCAAGGGTAGCCTTTTTTTTCGAGAGTTAGTTGTTGTGCCGGTTGGGAGCGGAACGAAGCAAGTCACCGATTGCCGTACGCTGATCTTCAACGCAGCGGCTTGCGACTTCATGAATTAAGTCCAGGGCGCCTGGATTCGAAGTGGCAATCAAGTCCAGGAGAAACTGCAACTGCTGATCTGAGTCGACGGGGTAGTCGGCAGGTGGGAATTCAGCCCTGAGAAGCGTCTGAGGTCCCATTTTTGTGGTCACCTGTATGCAGGTATTCGGCATCAGGGTAGCGAAATTGCGTAGGAGGGGAGAGGTATTGATTTGAACGCTTGGCATAGTGTGATCCTCATGGTCGGGACCACTCTATGCGCTAAATCACGTGCCAGAAGCCCATCAGCCACACGTTTGTGGAGTACAGAAACCCATGATCTCATCATAGGATTTGCAGCAAACAACTGGGACCCACCACACAAAGGTATAGATCTCCTCCAGCGATACTGGCCACAACCGCATCTGGGTATCCAGAAGCAAGCTACCAGCCTCAAACCCTACAGTTACCCCTGGTGACGTCTGCTGAAGCTTTCCGACCGAAAGAGAGGCATTGAAAGGGAAAGAACCAACAGAAAAGCCACTGACATGAATTGCTCGGTAGGCAGCCTTTCCTGCGGCAATTGCCGCATTGTCATCGTGATCAGCCATTTGCCGCGGATAAAGGGCTCCCCACCTGGTGCCTATGCAGATCTCCGACCCAAAAAGGGAAACGCTGGATGTCAGAGGATTTGTGCATGCC
The DNA here is from genome assembly GCF_019733355.1 of Pseudomonas baetica. Taxonomy (GTDB): domain Bacteria; phylum Pseudomonadota; class Gammaproteobacteria; order Pseudomonadales; family Pseudomonadaceae; genus Aquipseudomonas; species Aquipseudomonas baetica_A. The sequence goes on from NZ_JAIHLQ010000038.1 coordinate 19,554, forward strand.
ACCATACCCAAGGCGGAAGCAACACCGATATCTCTGCACCCGGTGTTCCAAGTGGGGTCAAATTCAGTGTCATAGATCATTTTTGGAAAGCAACTAGGCAAGGCTTGGTTGAACGCATTGAGCGCTTTGCTTTGGAGGACATTAGATGCCGCTCCGCATACATCAAGGATATTGGTCAACCCAACATTCGAGGTCCGAGCCATATCAGGCCCGCAAAGCTTGCAGCTTTGATAGGCCATAGCGATATCAAGGGCCCAGTCAGGGATCTCCCAAAGTCGCACATGCATTGAGGTGTAGTCGTTGTTATCAGTGCCGGCACTGAGCGGACCGCTGATGGGCTGACCCAAGGCGGTATCGCCCCCGCCTTTGATCACTTCACAGATGGCTACAGGCTGATAGTGGGACACGATGAGGTAATCCTCACACCACCAGCAACAAGGGCCATAAACCATATAGCTGAGGGTGACAGGATCAATGACAAGAAGGGTCGCTAGTGATGTTACTGCAGCTTCGGCATCTTCCGGCTTAAGCCCAAGGCCCAGACCAGACGCAGCTGCTAGAGCGGTAACCGCAGAAAGCTTGTTGAATTCGCGTCGAGTGGTCATCCCAATCTCCAAAAAGGAATCTTTACCTAATAGTGGAGTTGGAGTGCCCTAAAACGGGCTAAGGAATGTTGGTTACGGGTACGTGCGAAGGCCAATGCAACGCATCGGCCGTATCGTCAGAGTCGCACCCTTGCCCTACGCCCAAGGCAGCAGCGATCTTGACGGATAAGTGGTAGCCAGCTTCCAGGTCTGGAGATGGATCAAGAACCGATACCGTGGAGTCTGGATTGGCCGCCTGGTACAAATAGCCAAGGGGGTTTCGGACTAAGCCACAGCTAGATCGCCCATCATTGTGTTCGAGAGCGACGCAAGGTCCAGAGGTACAGTTCAAGTAGGTGCTGGCCAGCATGCAAGGTTCAACCGTGCAGCAATAGCCACATCCGTTGCAGGGCTGACCCAATCTAGGTTTTGAGAGGGTAAAGGGATTGATCATTATGGAGTCGACCTCCCACTCAATGTCGAGTCAATTTAGGGCGAATGACATGCCACGGAATGGAACACTCACCAAAGGCGCCTGACCATCGAGGCTCATATCTTCGTCAAATGAGGGGTTCATAACGTGCACAGTGGGGTCGGAAGCGTCCATCCGGACAAGCACGAGCACTCGCTCTGCGTCAGTCTGTGGACAGCGGCCTGTAACGTAGACATCGTGCTCAGATACGTAAGCGCAGATTCGACTGCGATACCGGTCCGCCCCGAACTCGCCCTTTCGCGGTTTAAGCGCAACAAGCGCACCTGATACGTTCATTGAGAGGTCGTGCTGTACCTCAAACATCAAATCGCCAACCTGGGCTTGGCCCTCAGTGCTCCAAACATCACCCTCAAACGAGAAGGAGGCTTCCCCCGTCTCACCCATGGCGGTTTCAGCTTGGAGGAGCTGCTTGAACTGAGCGAGTGCCATCGCGCAAAACTCCTCAGCATTGACATGCGCGGGGAGTGTGACGTTAAGCACACCATTGAAGTTTACTGGAAGGCTGATGCTTTGGGTCTGTTCGCTGCGTACTGTGTTCATGGTGATGCCCTTGAGAGAATGACTTGAGTATCCGCTCAGCGAGCTGTGCCACCAGCGAAAACCACATAAAATGGGGTAGTGGGTGGCCACTATTAGGGTATTAGCAACGGGAGAATTTGTCGTGATTGATGTGCCATCGAATTTGATTTGGATTGTAGGCTTAGTGTTGCTCGTAATTGCCTTGGCGTTCCTTTGGAACCTGAAGCTGAGCAACCATGCGTCCGAGGCGCAGCATTATGAGCATCCTCCTGAATTGTCGCATCCAGTGAATGAGGTACGGAGATACAAAGGCATGCCGGTTCTTGCGCCCGCGCCACCTCCTGTAGAGATCATCCTGGAAACTGAAACAGTTACTGTAGAGGAGGTCAAAACGGAAGAGTCCAAAATCGACAACCTCAATGAGGTGCCTGACTGCGAGGATGCGGAACGCATGCTTTCGCTGGCATGGAAACTTGAGGTGAACGGTGATTTTGAAGGTCGTGATGAGTTCGCAGGCATGGTCGTAGAGAAACAGGATGCGTCACCACGTCAACGAGACCGTGCCCAAGCCATGTTGCGCCGTGACAGCATGGCCTGAAAACCTTGAACATCTTCAGATGCCTGGAAGTCCTCAACAGAGTGACCGAGCATCGTTGAGAAATCCTCATCGAATCGATCCCCAGTCGGACTCTTGCGCCACTTACACGCCCCCGATGAGACCGTAACGACACAGTCACTGATTCGCTGGATACCTACCAGGCAATCAATGCACTTGATGGCCATTAAGGACACGTTCGAGGCCGATGATCGAATCGTGAAATAAACCTGCCCGTTACTCATAAGATCGGCCCCCACGAAGGTTCCCATAACGCCCTGGACTTCTACGTCGGCCCCAGGAAGAGGCAAGCGATCGTTCACATGTCACCCCACATTTCGAAGAGCGTCTCAGCGAATTCAGAGTCGCGAATTTTACTCAAAGCCTGGATCTCCAACTGACGCACTCGTTCTTTCGAGAGGTTCATTTCGACCGATAGTTCTGCCAAGGTTTTTTCACGGGCGTCGCCCATGCCGAAGCGATTGACGATTACGAAGATCTCGCGCTGAGTTAGAACGTCTCCCAGGGCGCTTTCTACAAACTGGCGCATGCTGTCTTCTTCGATCTCAGACATGAAATCGTTGTTGGTGTCAGCGAGCAGCTCATGAAGGCCATCTGCATCTGAAGAGTCAGTGCCCTGGAACGCTGTGTCGAGCGATCTCTGACCGCCGGCGAAGTGGACAAGGTCACGAACAACGTCCTGCTCCAGCTTCGTTGCCTCGGCCAGGGAATTGATAGACACGTTTGGCTGATCACGAAGCATATTAGAAATCATGCGACGGTGTTTATGCATACCTTCGGGTAGGCGGATGGACTCTTGGTCAGCCAGATCTCGACTGATGGATACATTGATCCAAGTGAGCGCGATCGTCGAGAAACGGAAACCCATCTCAGGCGCAAATCTGTAAACCGCACGAGTCAATCCCATGTTGGCTGCAGACCGAGCAATTTCCTTGTCCGCAAAACGGAAGCGGCCGATTTGCTGCTCTACCAGACGAACATTTGCATTGGTGAAGATATCAGCGCATTTCTCAATATCACGATCAACGCGGTTGAAAACGGACCACGCGGAAAGAATCTCAATGGCTGGTGCTTCGCCGGTGGACGCAGCGTCAAGGATTGCTTGCTGACGGCTGGTGATACCGAGACGGAGTTTCTTCATCGCAGCTGGGGGGAAAAGCTTAAGCTCATAGCCGCCAGAGATCAGTAATGCCGGAATCAGCTTAGGTGATGTCCAGTTGCCAGAGATGATCCCTTCAACCTTGATCTTAGAAATCCGAACCTCGTCGCAGATAAACTTGATCAGATCACGAGTGCGAGCACTCAACTCCTTGCAGTTGACGCGAAATTGATCAGCCGCACGATTCAAGATGTAGTCGTATGGAACGATCTCAGCGAGTTTCAAACGCAGCTCATCGCGAACAGCAGCGCTGAAGAGAGTGCCGTCCATGCCTTCGGCCGCATAGCCCCGCAATTCGCTAATCAGGGTTCGGATCGTGTTCAGCTTGCGTCGAACAAGTGAGGCGAATTTCTGATCAGCAATAGCCTTTGCATTCTTGTGAGCCTCTTTGGCTGAGTAGTCGCCTTCAGGCAGGGTACCAACACGTAACCAGGCACCGTCGTGGTAGATCAGCGCAACCGCTTTGTCGACCTTGTCCTTCTCGCCCATGGCATCCCAGATCTCCTTGACCATCGAAGAGACAATGCTCGTATCGACGGCCAATGCCCGTACCAGGTCCAGTTGACCCATGAGGATCCGGAAGCCCAGAGCTTGCTCATCTTGAGCGCTCAGGAGCCCCTTTGGGCCATCGAGGCTTGGAAGTGCCGGGGTCTGGGTAGGCAGATCGAAGCCCCTACCAATACGTGGCTCTGCCGGGCTTTGGTGTTGTGTTGAAAGCTGGATCGCAACATTGCTCATCATTTATCTCCAGAGCCTGGCCCTATAGGCGTACCGGCATCAATACGAAACTGTGTGATGGCAAGTCTCGAGCTCTTAGGAGCGTGCCAGAAGCAGCTCCGGAAAAAATCACATCGATCTCGGCGGCTCCAAGAGAACGTACAATTTCCCCAGCCAGCTGGCCGTTGAAACCAATCTCCAGCGGCTCCGCGTTGTAGTCGCATGCGAGAACATCGTCGGCCAGGTCTTCGGCCTTACCGCCCACTGACTGGATCGAAATGGACTCGGCGGAAACTGCGAGGCGCACCAAGGAAACTGCACCTTCGGACAAGAGCCCGACACGGGCCATAGCACCAGCAAATTCGTCGCGGACAATGCGGGCGACGTCGCCTTGCTCAGCAGCTGCTAACAGCTTGCGGTAGTCAGGGAATTTTCCTTCAACTAGCTTCGTGTGTAGTACGCCACCCTCTCGAGTGAAGCGCGCCATGCTGCCAGAGGTTGAAACCCGAACACTTCCGGTGCCAACGAATTGGCAAACATCCTCAATGCAGCTGCTCGGCAGGATGAAGTTTTGCATCGGTTCACCAGTCACAGGTACTTCAGTGACACCCAGGCGAAGTCCATCAGCGGCAGCGAGGGTCATGAGCCCCTGTTGGAAATCGAACAGAATGCCGTTGAGCATCACCCGAACGTCATTACGGGCAGCACAGAAGCCCACTTGATGAACTGCGGTACTGAGGGTACTACCAGCGATGTTCAGCTCACCCTTGCTCTGGTCGGCAGTGAACTCCATGACGGGAAAGTGATCGGCAGGAATTGTGGCGAGAGTGAAGCGCGATCGCGCAGCTGAAATCACGAGCTTAGGCTCGGCAAACTGGATGGAAACCATCGCATCTTTTGCCAGAGCTGAAACCACTTGGTCGAACTTGACTGCCGGGACGCAGACAGCAAACCCATCGCCCTGCAGGGTGAACAGATCGGCTGGGATGGTTAGGCTCATTTGCTTCTGGCCGTTATGAGCAGACAGCACCAAACCTGAGGCATCTACCTGTATCAAAAAGTGACCGTAGACGTCAGTGGCTTTGCGCTGGGGTACACGTGCAACGGTTTTGAGGTAGTGAGCTAGATCGGAACACTTGATGGAGAATTTCATGGGCTAATCCCTTTGAGGTATTGCCCATAATTACTGCCAAAAGAATGTGCCAGAATCAGTCGTGCTGATCAATTATTAACCACATCCTTTGAGGGTTGTTACCGTATGAGTTGCGGAGGGTTATGCACACATTTGTCCCTGGAAATTGTGGATAACATTACATTGCTTCGATCAGAACCTTGCTGAATGCGTTGGTAGCATCACGTCCGTCGACTCTAAATGATGACTTCTGTGCAAACCTTGCCATGTCACTGGCTACCCGGTGGGCGTACCCAGTTTGCCCTGAACGGTCAAAAAGGATCGCCAGCTGAACGTAAGCTTGAAGCCTCATGGCGTCACTAGAAAACTCGTAAAAGTCCTGTGGAGGAGGGTAGACACCTTGGGCTGCTTTGATAACCAGCCGGAACAGCACACCAATGTCTTTGCTGTTCAGTTCTTTGACTAGGCCTGCCGCCCGTTTCAGGAATACGTTTGCGTCTTCGATATGTCCGGTAGTCGCGTAGCTAATCGCTATCTGAGCGAGCTCCATCGTGCTGCCCGGTCGCTTCGCGTAAAAATCTAGCAACACGTCTCTCAGGGTATTTGCCCGCTCGATGTCGCCTGTTGCCAGAAGAGTGAGTAAGCGTTGCTGAAGCGCGTCCATATACGCTGGCTGGTCTACCGAGTTTAAGGTGTTGAGGGACCGTCCAATCGCCTTAACATCGCTTGATCGAGATGCCAGCGCAGCAATGTGGCGAAGGGCTAATACCTGCGCTTCCGGATCCTTCACACTCAGTGCCTCATCGAGTGCTGAATCAAAGCGCTTCTCTCTAGCCGCGTTGATCGCTTGCCCAGCACTAACAAAGTCGCTATCGGGCCTCAGGCACATGAAGGTTTCAGACTGCGTCTTCAGGTCTATCAAAAGCTGGGGGGTTGGAATACCAGCGCCTAGAGTTAATGCCGTAGTGCTGCGGATGGCTGAGTCCCGAACTGAACCAGGATGTTCGGTCTCAACGCTTTTAGCGATCATGTCACCGATGCACTTTTTGTCCGCGTGCTCAAAACAGATGGCTTTTGGAGGCGCTACAACCCAGGCAGGGTCTGCAGCGCAGCCACATAGCGAAAGCATTGCAATGATCAGCGCTTGGGCCTTCACGACTTAACTGACCCAAGGGAAGCGATGAAAGACCTTCCCCTGCTCCGCAGCGAGTTGTAGCAAACGGTTTGCCAGGGAAGAATCCGACTCAGCCTCTACACTGATTGTGAAGACATGGGTTCCCTTAGCGAGCATCTGATCAGCACAGTCTTGATCTGCTGAAGTGAACACTCGAAGGGGGATGTACCTGGCAAGTGCATATTTGTGCACCATTTCAGCTACCCCCGGTTCATCTGAAACGTAGATTTCATCGGGCATTCGGTTCTGAAACAGATGGTCAAAGGTTTTGAATATCTCTGCATCGATCACGCCTACGTCGCCCGCCAGTACAACCCGCCGCAACTCATTTCCTGGCTCATGAGCTTTCATCAACCGCTCGTAGATGTCCGCGGCAACCTGGTCAATCAATGGAACACCTGTTTCGCATCCTGCCTGAAGCAATGACTCACGCAGGTGGTCTTGGTGCTGAACCAACTGCATCCACATTCCTGCTCTTATCAGAGCAAACCGAACCTGAACCCAATCCTGCCGTACACCACCCTGGTCAATGGCACCTGTCTCCAGCAGGAAGTCATCACGATCATCTTGCTTCAGCAGGAACTGACGATAGGACTCATCGACACCCCGGAATTTCTCAGATTCGACGAAGTGCATCAATGAGTAGCAAAACTCTCCCTCGGGCCTATCAAGAGAGCGATAGGCAACAAAGGGTAAAAAAGCATATGGGTCGTAGCTGGGTGAGGTCGATGATTCCATGACTTATCCGATATTGCGGGTAATGCGTTTGTGCAGCTGCATAAGGCCGACTGCCGCTGATGATGCTTCATTGCCATCTTGTGCCTGTTTCAAGAGCTCTGCTACCCAAAGTGGGGGGGGCGAATTTTTGGCGAACCGCAATTGAGTGAATGCATCAACCTCGCTTCTTTGGCCGCTTGTTAATATTTCCGGGGCTATCCTGCCCAGCAGACGGACTACTAATTCATGGAACCTACCGTCGCTCGCGCCAACAGCTAGATTTAGCCATTCCCCCATAGGCGCTTGATGGAGCTCTTGCATCAGTACCTGGTCTTTAGGTGAAAAATCTCCTGCCCACATGCGGTGGTACACGTCAGAAGGTTGAGACGACAACTGGAGTACAGGTGTTTCCTTTAACCTGGACGGTAAGAGCGTCGCAGACCTGAGCTGGGCGATCCTTCGCTTCACCAGTCCGATATCGATGGAAAGCCGAGCTGCATCGGCCGGTCGTATGGCCGAAAGCGGTGCGCAGAAAGGAAAGCGGCTGAGGGAAATCCGCACAAGCGGCCCATTTGGATTTGATGAAGGGTTTCGGACAAAGCTTTGGTATGAAGTGATTGCTGGATTGCATAGTTGGCTAAGATCGGACTCAAGATCCGCCACATACAAAATATCGGGGTATGTGATATCGACACCAACTGGCAGTCCAAGGATGAAGCCTTTCGGTGCCTGCAGACTTTGGTGGACCAGGTACATGGGTGTGGCGCTTTCGAGATCGCAGACCTCACCCTGCTCTAAGCCCAAGGCAGATTTGATGCTCTGTAGAGATGAGTGCTTGAGAGCATGGCCAACAAGCTTGGGACAGCTGGCGTGCGTGTCCGCCAGTAGATCTCTCAACCTCACCGCGCGATTCTCGCCGCTTACATTCGCATCCCACATGAGGAAATGATGGAAGGATTGGGTGTTGGTTGGGTCAGGGCTGTCCGCCCAAGGGTACTCATCCGGCCTTAAGATATTAATGGCCCGGAGCATGGTTTCTAGATCCAGGTAGTAGCTGTGTCCCGGTAGCCCAATGCAGGGGAAAGGCAGAAGATTGCGGTAAAAAGTTGACCTTAGAAACGGATCAACCCGCGTAGTATTACCTAAGCCGATATGCAAACAGTTTGGTCGCGTGAAATGACGATGGACTGTTCTCGCACACTCCAATTCCGAATGGCCGCTCAGCAGATCCATTGAACCGAGTTCAGAGTTAGCAGCAGCCTCCAGATCAACATGCACATCACTGCGCAAACCGACCATCATCTCCATAACCTGAGGCATTAGAGACTCCTCGCACATGAGCGAGTCATAGCGCACGATTTGACCTTCAGCGGGTGATTTACCCGCTGTGATTGCATCGTAGAAATGGATTGCTAACGGCATTTTGTCTCCCCTATAGCCTAATAGTGGAAGGCAACTGCCCTATATTGGGATATTTAGCTAACTGAGCCAGGATTCAGAAGGTTTGCTTTCAGATGACTCATTCAGCGCCAGCGTTATACTCGTATCACACCTCCAAACGTGATCGATCCGTGGGCCCAACGACTACCTTGCAACAAGCTATTCGCCAAGGGGACACCTTGGTGATGCTGGTGATGCACAAGCACGTTCACCTTGCTATGGCCCGACCTGAACCAGCTTTGATTGCAAGGCTAACTCTTTGTGATCTGTCTGTAGCTGGGAGTGAGGTCATCTACACTGTGGAAGTTGATGATCTGCCCGTGCTTCAGGATTTCACGATTTGTACATCGTGTGCCGCAGCATTCGCAGCAAATCTCAGGGAAGGAATGATTGCCCGGGCTAAGGCGTCAGGGCATTCCGGTCTGCCGCCCCAGTGTATGGAGCGGATTTATTTCGAGGCGAATCAGCTATCGCTGTTCTGAGGCGGGAAAGGGTAGGTTTGCTGCTCGCCCGTTTCCAAACTGACGGTGATCCAATTTCGATTTGTAGAGCCAGTACGTATCAACTCCCACACGACGTTCATCGCCGCCGTGGCAACCGTTCGATTAACTAGACAGTCTTGGGCTGCAATCGATTCAGCAGCAGAGCACGACTTCGTATGGTTGTCAGCCATGTCAGCAATTTCGGGGTAGTGATCCAGTACACATGGAAACTTCTTACGGTCTTTGGCCCGCAGCCCACCAAAAACAACCTGACCGTGACGATGTCCGTTGCCCATGTCGAGCCACATTGCGTTGTGCTTGAAGTCACCCTCACTATTCCCGATTGCTAACCGGGCCGAGTTCACATCAACACATGAAATCAGCAGGTCGGCCTTGGCGATCGCAAATCGAGTTTCCTCACAAGGAAACCGGTACGGTAGGCCCACCCAATCAAGTCCAAGGTTCAGGTTGTAACGGTTGGCTAGGGCCACACTCTTGTATGCGCCCAAATCACAAGGCCAAAACCGCTGCCGGACTAGGTTGGATTCGCGCACGATTGCATCATCGATGACGGTGACATGCAGCCCATGTGAATGACCAAGGCTGCGCAGGGCGCAGTGCAACGACGACAGGCAGTCTACGACCTCGCTTCCGTTGCCCCCAGCTCCAAGTACGACGATACGAATTGCTCTAGAAGTCCATTCGTTGGGGGTCTTGTAACGTGTCGCCACTGGCAAGGCCTGAACGGTAGCAGTCATTCTTCACCCCCTGTAACCACTGCATCCTTCAGAGTGAGTTGAACCCCCTTGGCAAGCATCGGAAGCAGTTGAGCTGCCGGAAAGTTTTTGGCGCTGGTGTCGCTCAGCATTTTATAGAAGGCAATAACCTCCTCGTAATTCGTCGGAGTCTTGAGCACCTTGATACCCATGTGCGTATTCACGCATTGCAGCACGAATCGCTCCCAGCCGGGGATGCTCGCGATGGTGTTGTCCTTTGGAACATCGCAGTTGCCCGAGCAGAAGGACCCCGAGCTATACATATTGCCCATTGGGGCCAAGAACAGTTTAGTGTCAGGGGTAGGTCGCCCTTTACCCTTGAAGGCGAAGCAGCGGAGCTTTCCTTGGGAAGCGATAAATATCAGGCCCGGGATCGGAGCTTTGTGAACAGAGTCCCTGAACAGAACGTCAATGACCTGAGGCGGGTTGTACCAAGCCAGCAAGCTACGCGACTTGATCAGAATCCGGGTGTCGATAAATTCGATGCCAGCGTCAATATTCAAAAGAAGATCAACCAGCGTTTCCTTGTCTTCTTCTGAGAACGCCCGACCAGCTCCGAGAGTGAACCCACCTTCTACTGGTGAGTTAATGACCTCATGGGAAGTGAAATCGAGACGATTGGTCTTGGTGTGGTGAAACGCAATGAGGGCGCGGGCCGTGACATCATTGTTGAGCATTTGCAGGAACCTCAAGAGAGAGCTGGATGCGCCTTAGCAGTTCAAGGCATTGGCTAGTTCTCTCCATTATCGGGACTGTGACCTGTGCCACCAGCACCCCGGTGTTTAGCGGGAGCTTCACCGTCACATCGGCGCACTCCTCTAGATCGGCGTTGAAGCCCTCAACAGCTTCAACGTGAAGCGCCTTATGGCGTTCATCTGCGAGCACCCAAATGCAATCGAAGAATCGGTTTGGGCTGTTCTCGTATCCCCCAAGCTCCTCGCTGTCGCCGTAAGCCTGAGCAATTAGGGCGTCAACGGGTTGGTGTCCGTCAACCCGGCTAATGCAAGAGCTGAGCGCGTCAGACAGAACTTGCGCAAGACCAGATTCCCTTGAGTTCCGGCGGCTAATTTCCCGAGCCTGGGAAAGCAATTCACCCAATTCGGCTTTACGGTTTTCGTTGGTAACATCTTGGCCATAGGTAAGCTGATATTTGAAATTGCGCTCGACGTCATCCATCTGCCACAGCAGTGAAGCGGCGCGCTCAACAGATGCATCATCCATTTCGTCGGCATCCATCTCCATCCCCAGCCAGCCAAGCTCGTCGAGGTCATCGTGCGCCTTCAAAACCTCTACAATTTCAGCATGGCTCTTGCCCGTAACGTCATCCTTGATTGCTTCGTAGCTCTCAGAAACCCCGCCCGTGTACTGGCCCCAGCAACTGAAAGCTGTGAATGGCGTGTGAAACGGGATCAAGTAGGTATTCATCGCGTCGAGCGTCTTGGTCAGCAGGATATGCATCTCAAGATTCTCTTGGGTCAACTCTGGCCAATCGAGGTAGAAGCAGTTGCGCTCGCAGGCTTCTAGATAGAAGTCGTTACCGTGGATGTGGCTGTAAAAAGGCTGATCGGTGTAGACCGTGCCGCCTTCGACATTTCGGCATTCGCGCTGAGCTTGAGGCCACAAGGCGTCAAGGGCTGTCTTAGTTGCGTTGACAAGGTCATAGCCGCAATCGGCCCCCTGAGTGAGGATGGGGGCGAGAACAGAATCGTGCAGCAATCCTGCCTCAGCTACCGACAGCGCAATCCCGGAAGCGTATGTGATGTCGATGTCCTTACGGGCCAGACCGTAAGCAATTCGCTCGGCATCAGGAACCGCAGCCTCGCGTGTGAACTCGACCCGCGACTCAATGCTACGCACAACCTTGCCAGTCACCAGATGCAGGCCGTACCCATTCGGGTAGCAGTTGAGAGGGCTTAGGTCAGATTCGTGAAGCAATCCTCCCTGAAGGGCCTCCAAGCAGAAAGCGCTGTGACCTTTATGATCTACCAAATAGCCGTGCTCGCGCATGAACAAGGCAGCAACACTGTGTTGCACTGCTGCACTAACATGCGGGATGGTCAGCGCGGTTAGCGGGGCGCTAGGGAACTGGAGAGGACTCCAGGTTTGCTTGGTTTGTGCATGAGATTCCACAGTCTGACCTGCTGGCTGCGCTCAAGGCAGCAATCGTTGATGGTGGGTTCGGGAGTGGGGGCGGCTGCACCGCCCGCCCATGCCCTGAGTTGTTCTATCGGGCTAGCCGCGGTCGCCGAAGTTGCCTTGACGGAACTCATAAACTTGAGAATCTCCTTCGTTGATAGGGTCGATCAACTTGCCGCCATTCAGGCGAGGAAATTGACGGGCATAGTGCTTGAGCACATCCATCGGCTCCATGCTCGGATCAGGATCAGGAAGATCGCGACCGGCAAAGCGAAACAAACGGCTCAGAGTGAGAATTGAAACGGCCATAAATCCCCCTTAAAAGTTCGTTGCACTGTTGCCAGTAACTTCAGTTGCCACGGGGGCGCGATGGCCTGAGGCTTCGCTGTCTGCATCGCTGTCGGCTTCATCGTCACGGTCTTCGCTTTCGCCCACAGCAGGTGCAGTGGAGGCAGCTTTTGCCGCAGGCTTCGACTTGGCTTCATCAACCGCCTTAGTGGCAAGGCGCTCGATTTCATCCAGAGCGCTCAAACCACGACGCACTACAGCCGCCTTGGATGCGATCAACTCTGCGAACGCTTCCTCGATTTCCTCTGGCGTGCCACTCACTACCATTGGCTTTGCAATTGCGGAACGAAGCTGAACGACTGCCTCGGAGGATTTTTCAGGGGTTGGGCCAATGTCCGGGGTGTACAACAGCTTTATCTTTCCATCACCTAAGCCATGCAGCTCGACGGTTGATTTCAGGCCGGTGGTGAGTACCGCACCTACTGACTGGAGAAAAGTGTTCATCGTTTGTGTTCCTCGTTAAGTTGGAGCCAGTGTGGGGGTGGTTAGACTGTGCCAGAACCATCGTAAGCAGAGATTTTCATCGTCTCTGGCAGATAGCCTTTCCAGCTGAATTCCTCAAATGCTAGGACGGCCTTGATAATTTCATCGCTCTTGCCCATCACAAGTTTTGCGAACTCTTTCGCCCCTTTGACTTCGTCATACTTCGCTTCAAAACCGCTGGCTTTACAGTCAGCGACCACACCGGCTTTAGTCAGGGACTTGAGGTAGCTTTCGGTCATCTGAAAATGATCGACCGGATCCATACCCGCTGCCTTGATGAATGCAATGGATTGAGCACCAGGAATCGATTTCTGGAATTGGTCGCTGCCGTCGCGGCGGAAAACAGTACAAGCGGCCAGTTGGCTCAGATATCCCTGAAGCTCCTCTGCGGGTTTCTGTGCCAGTGCAGCCTCGGTAGATGCCCGGTCATGCCCGAACAGACCATTCGGTAAGCCAAGGGCCTTCTGCAAGCGGGTAAGCAGTTCGCTTGGCAGATCGGAACGCATGTCGAGGTACATCGAAACGATGGCAATCGCCAACGAGTAGGATGGATTCGCTTGAATAGCCTGACTGCCCATTTGCGAAAACAGAGTGAATGCCTCGCGCTTGATCGCCTTTTTGACCTCCTGCGGCTTGGCAGGGGAGTTAGCACCGGGCTTAGTTGCCGACTTTGGGCCGGTAGCAGCCGGAGCTTTTCCAGTCGGGCTAAGCGATTGTGCGTTGTCGCTTTGATTCGCTGCGGGTTCAGCAGTGGCGCTAGCGATCAAGGCTTTATAGGCAGTTTTATGCTCGTTATGGCAAGACGTATTGAAACAGTGACCACCGATGATGTGCCCTTCGTTCCCCGGCTTGGTGCTCACCACAGCGCCGTAGCTCTTGCAGGCTGTGCAAGCAGTGAATTGATTGATGCCGACGCCATTCGGGCCTTTGTCTTCCAAAAGCACATAGCCATTGTCAGGAAGGGTCAGGTCGGTATGGACGATTCCGTACTCTTGCTCGGCCTCAATGAGCTTGACCTTAATGAGCGAGGACGTTTTCTCCTCCCAGCAGGTGCGATTCTGGCACTTAGCTTCACCAAGCGAGGTGCCGAACAGATCACCGAATTGCGAGCTGTTATGTTCGCAGCCTTGGCAGGCAGTTGTATCGAAGGGGGCATTAGCGATAACCCCGGAAAGTTGGATCAGTCGCTCGCGGGTCGCGGCAACTGTCATCTTGCGCTCAACAATACGGGCACAGATTAGTCGCTGGTCATCGTGAATCATTGGTGCAAGCAGTTCGGCATGGCCGAGCTTGATATCCCCTTGCACAAGGGCTTCAGCAACATCGTCGCAGCATTTGGACAGAAGGATGCGAGCGTCGAGCTTGGAGCGCGACCAACCGAGTGTTCGGCATGCCTCTTCGTGATCGTTGTTCTGATCAGCAAGCTCAGTAACGGCTGCATACGACTCCTCAATGGGAGTCAGATCGGCGCGCTGGATGTTCTCGATGGTGGCTGCGCGGCGCGCCTCAACATCGGTCATTTCACGAATAATCGCGGGGATATCCGATATGTCCAGATCGACGCTGATATCGAAACGGGTGTTCCCATAGACGACTTCGTATGGATAGTCAGCATTGAGGACAGGGCGCAACAAGATGGGTTGAATGACACCTTCAGCCCGGATGCTTTCTTTCATCTGTGCATAGCGGGCCTTATTGCGACCCTTACGGGGGTCATTCTTTGGATTGCGTCGGATTAGATTACAGGCCACTCGCTGACCAGAGAGCGCTGGATCAATTTGGGTGTGGGGGACATTGGTGGTCGCAAGAGAAAGGTTCGTCACGGGAGGATCTCGTTATGTTGGGATGGGCAAATTGTTGACCCCATAACTGCGTGCCAGAACCCTCAGCGTCCGTATTTATCTTTAAATCCAGTTCAAAGTTTAAGTACGGAGCCGGGTTAGGGTTTTATTTTCCTTTGCCCTTTTGATTTCATAAATTCGGGTACCACAACACCATTGAATACCTGGGTGTCGAGATGGGGGAATGAATGGACCTTCTTACGTAGCCACTCACCCCAGCGGTTAACCGCTGAGAGTTGAGCTTCAGTGAGATGCCACTGACTATGGAGTTTATTGAGCATCGCAGTCAGAAATTCGCGTCGATCGGCGTGCGTGTTCTCCAGAGCCTCACGAAGCCAGTGATTGACTCCAATGCAACGCATCACATTAGCCTCACTGAAAACCGTATTCTGCTCACCCGCATTCCGAATCGTCCCTGCAACTCTCTTGCGGTCAGCTTCATCAAGTTGCCCCGTTCGGGTATAGGCATCAAAAGCCTGAGTCAATATTTGAGAGCGATGGTGCGCAAATTCGGACATGAATTCGCACCTCAGCCTGAGGTACTGAACGATCTTGTCGAGAGGTGGAAGTGGAGAGCGGACCTGAACCTGAGTCTTGGGTACAGACCCAAGCTGCGGAACTGATTTCAAGCTTGGAAGAGTCGAGGGGGCGGGAGGCAAAGTTGGGTCATCGTCGGAGACTACGAGCAGCGCAAGGCGAGTAACGTCCAGAAGGCGTTCTTCTGGAGGGCCTAGCATTGTTTTCGCGCAATTAGGGCCGGCAAAGGCCTCTTCAGACCCGTTGGAAATAACGATTCCTTTGCGGCTCCGCAGAAGCCGGTTGCAGAAAATGCAAATGGCATGAGGGCCCAGATAGTCAACACGCGAGTAGTGCCACATTCTGAAACCCTCTAAAAAGCCGAAAAGGTCTACATCACTTTCCGGGGGGCGGTGAGTAGGATCCTGTTGTACGAATGAGCCATAAATATCAAACGAACCAACCTTTGCCTCCCCATAATCCGGACGTAAGGGCTACAGCAATAGCAGCGCACACACATACGAGTATCAAAAGTCTTAACAAGGGGACCTCCAAGGACACACCGATCTAAAAACGTTAACCCTCGTAATACATGCCGAAGCACATTCAAAAGTGCTAAAGCACCTTCAACATCACCACGTATTTACCATCGATCACAACGACCTTTGTACGGTTGGGCTCAACCTGGACGGTATCGGAGAACGCTTTATTACTCATGTTCACCTCTTGATTTTGACCGCAGGAAAAACGCTTGCCGTCGACCAGACTATCAAGGGTTGAGACCTGACCGATGACCTCGACAGGCTGCGAGCCATCAGCTGCTTTGGGCAAGGATCGCAAAGAGAGCAGCAGACCAGTTTTGTACTGGGCTTCCCGGCAAACGTCCCGCTTGGTTGCACCATCCTTGAATGCTGCCTGGTAACGATGGCTCTCACGAATGTCGAGCTCGTATTTGTTGCCATCCAGAGCGTAGTGGTAAGCCTGTGGCTCTTCAGCACCTGCAACCACAGAGACCTGCAGTTCCGCGGTTGCTGCGTGGGTTACCAAAGGGACCAGGCACAACATGAAACCAATCCAACGCATTGGTAAGTCCTCACAGGATATTGGCAAACTTGCTCATGATGAGTTTGAGAGCTGGTACGTCACCAAAGGTGGCGTGATCAAGCTTCGCTTTTGGGGTTGCAGGGTATTTGTCGAAATCGAACTCAATGACCTCAGGAACACCCGCCCAAGCTGTAACCTGATGGCATTCGGTGTAACCGTTGCAAAGAACGTCGATCAGGAAAGCATCCTTCCCATCCGGGTACGAGACACGGCATGTCTCGAACATACTTTCGTAGTACCCCATGGCGTATTGCGCCAGCTCGATCGAAGTCAGTCCGTCAATCGAACAGGCCACACCGACATTAGGGGCAAAAACCAGAACCGTTTTCGTAGTCACAGTGGTGCGGCCCGGACATTAACGCTGATCGGTTGAACCGAACCGAAGTTGAAGGTCTTCTCTTCACCAGGTTTGCCGTTGAATCGGACGTTCAAACGGTCCATGTGGATCAGCGGGTTAGGTGTATTCAACTCTGCAGATGGGACGTAAGTCCGATCGACACCTAGGCAGAAACTCAAGTTTTCGTCTTTGAACTGAGGCTGTGCAGCACGGACAAAGTAACCTTCAGGGAAGTAGAACAAATCGCCCTGTTTGACCATGCCATTTTTGTCGACGCCGACCATGAGAGTCTTGTCTTTCTGAAAGTCGCGCACCAGGACATCACGGCCGTGGTTTGATGGGAGTTCAACCTTGATCAGGTTTCCGTAGGTGTCAGGGCTGTGGTCAAGGATTTGAATTTCAATCCGAAAACCGGTGATCTGTTGAACACCATTGGGTTGGTAAGTCCGCTCATCCCGCCAGCGCTCTGTGCACTGTTCATCAGGAACATTGGTGGTTTCGGTAACAGCTACGGTCCCAGAGTGCTCTTTGGAGTCGTACTGGTACGTTTTCTGCTGGAACTCGGGCTTGCTAGCACAGCCCGCGATGGCGAGGCAAAGAGCTGTGAGGCTGAACAAAGACTTGAGCATGGTCATCCCTAATTGGCCGGGAGGCAATATTTGTTGAGTGAGGATTGGTTCACGATGCCGGCCAGGCCGAGTTCGTGTATTGCTTTTACGACATTGGTCTGGTTGAGCGGAGGGATAACAATCATTGACCGTTCGGGTTCTCCATTGCCGACAACCTGAGGACCAACACACATGAGCATTGCGGGGGTGGTGTCGGTTATTACCTGAGCCAAAGCCTTGAATGGCTGGGACCTGAAACCCTCAAGCCCAAAGACAATCACCAGGTCAGGCTTTGATTCAGCTATTTCCTCAAGTGCTCCGGCAACGGTATTGCACGCACGAACCCTATCGAAGAAGTCGCTTAGGATCTGCTGAGTGTGAAACGCCTCGGACGCGACGTCAGTGAGGATGAGTGCTCTTGCCATGACAATGGTCAGTTCTGGCCCATGATTGAGCAGATTCTAACTGCCGCGGCACACATGACAATCCAAAACACCTCATCAGAATTCGGGAAGGGCGTTATGACTTGCTGAGAGGGGGAATACCGGCACAGTGGTTTGATCTATAAAACCACTGGTGAACCATGGCAGATGAGTCCGCTACAACCTGGATGAATACCTATTCAATGCCAGTTGTGCCAAAGGGTGAGAGGTATGTGAAGCTCAGCGGCCTAGCTGAGAAATACAAGCGTGAGGCATGGGAACAGATATCGAGCACCAATCCTGCCTTGGCTCAATTGCTGAAAGAGCCAGAGCTTAGGGAAGCCATAAAATTCTTCGACGCTGATCTCTTTGTCGAGGCGTCATCGGCCCCTTGCCTTCCTGTGGAGTCGCTGAAGGGCCGGAAGCGAGCGGAATCTTAGAACGGCGACCTTAGGTCCTCTTTCAACTGTTCGAAGCGTCTACGGCGCTCGACGATGTCCAGCTCTGGTTCAAAATGCTCGGAGTTGCCGCCCAGGGGGCTAAGGTCAAGGCAAGCCTTGGGCGGGGGATCTGGGAGAACCAATTCTGCTGGATCTTTTCCAATCGACATCATCAGATGAGAAATAGCAGCCATGATCTGTTCGACAGATAAACCGCTTGGTGGCCTCGCCACTTGGTGGCATAGATTGTCGACAGATTGCTGAATTTCTTCAGTGTTTGGCTTTTCATTCGAGAGCCATTCTTTTGCTTGCTCCAACGGGCTCATCTGAAACCTCCTGGGCGAACCAATGTGGATCTGAGCTCTTGCAGCCTGCTTCGCTTTTCCTCCTGGCTCAGCGGTGCGACCGTTACCTGATCGGGGTACAAGTTCCCATAATCAAGCCCTGCTGAACCAACAGTTGCCAGCTTAGTTTCCAAGCCGTCACTGATCGGAATTTCAGGGTAGGAGGGGAGGTCTGATAAGTCGCCACCGCCGTCGACAAAATGCTCAGTCAGAGCGTCGTAGGTATCCCGAGAATCATCGTCGTTGGCGATAGCACCTTTGGAAACCTTGGCAACTATCGCTGATAAGGCTTGCTTCACATCGAGCAACTCAGGGTTGGACATGAGCCATTTCTGGGATCGTACGAGCAGTGATTGGGTGCCGCCAATTGGACTTGCTTTTGCGTTCATTAGCGTGCGGCTCCAGAGATCTCTTCATGCCCAGGCTGTACCGGCATCCCGAGTGCTTTGTTAGTCAAGCTTCGTATCAAAGTCCGCTCTAGAGCGACTGCTAGTGCGACCATGGAAATCATGAGCAAACCAGCTATCGTCATCTGCAGACCGCGTTCGCTCAAGAAACCGAGCAAGCAAGCGAAGGCAAAATCCA
This sequence comes from Pseudomonas baetica, assembly GCF_019733355.1. Classification (GTDB taxonomy): domain Bacteria; phylum Pseudomonadota; class Gammaproteobacteria; order Pseudomonadales; family Pseudomonadaceae; genus Aquipseudomonas; species Aquipseudomonas baetica_A. The sequence goes on from NZ_JAIHLQ010000038.1 coordinate 38,527, forward strand.
AAGGGACTGCAAGCCCTCCAATCAACAAGGTTGGAGCCAGAAGCCATGACATCGAACGCACCGAGCGAGCAATCACTAACGCGATGATGCAGGCTGGTGATACAGCGCCAGCGAAAGAGATAACCGTTGGGCCTACTGGTAGTGGCGAAGGAGTAAGCATCAGATACCCGATGACCAAGCTCCCAACGAGTGACCCGACCGTAAAGCAAATGACGGCAAAACGACCGTAGGCGGTTAGTCCTTCCATAGTGAAATCCTCGCAGTGAATGTGAGGGTATTAAGCTACGTAAGGGCGCGTGCCAGAAGCGGGTAAATCAAAGGAATAAATAGGAAAAGGACAAAAGAAGGAAGGAACTCAGGAACCCAATAACCGCGGGCCTTGCAGCGTATCAACGTGGACCAAACCTGACTCCAACCGTGCATCAATCCTGATTAAGAGACAAAAAGGAAGCCGGAATCATGGACCAATCCTTACTGTATAAGAACTGATCGTGAACTAAACCTCACTAGCCTTAGCTTGATCGTGAGCCAATCCTCGCTAAGGAAAGCTGCTATTTAGAGCGAATTTCTGTGGATAACTAGAGATACAAAGGGTGAATGCACCAATCCTGACTACTATCGTGAACCAATGCTTACTACTGTATAGCGGTGAAAAGAACAAAATATTTTCACTTGGTCAAAATTAGAGACGAATGTCAGAGAACAGTTCATTCCTTTCGACATCAAGGAATCGTGAAGCAATCCTTGCTAAGCGGTACCGAGAACACAGTTAACATTGAAGTCAATTCAGAAAAGGGCGCGAACGGGCAAAATGCAAGTCTGCCTGGAACACACCGATTTGGAATTTTCGAATCGTGCATCAATCCTTGCTATCGTCGCTGGTGAATCGTGGAGCAATCCTGACTGTTCAAATGACAGTAATCGATCGATGGCGGATCGGCCAGATGTCGATTTTGAATAAGGTTTGAACGTGATTCGACAGCGAGGTCTTGCCATGAAGACGCAGAGTCCTCGGATTGGAGGCAAGGAAACCGAGTGTAATTTGGTATCGAGAGAAGATTAGGCTCGGCAATCGTGCACCATTCCTGACTTCTGATTTGCCTGCACCTGGAACATGTTTCAGAACAGGTTGGTTTGAGAGAAATACAACTATAGCTGCCTATTCAAACCTGTCGCAGCGGGCTTAGGATTAATGAGCGCAACAGGATGGCACCTAAGCCTTCGGTTACAATTGGTCTGTAACGAAGGTTCTCCTGAATCCATTGAGCGATGCTTAGGGGTTCAATTATGATTAGTCAAACTCTGACCCAGGAAATCAAACCATGATCGAAAAACAGAGCATCGATGAAAGGCTTGAACAGTCAGTCAGAGCAGCAGGCAACGAGGGCAGTATTAGATTTTTGGATTCTCCGAACGACCCTTGGCGCAATGGCTATCGAAACCTCTCACCTTCTGAATTTGAGACGATGAAGGCATCTTTGGTTGGACAGCCAAATACACGCACTTCTCCCAACCAGTGCCCGGGCTGCGTAATAGACGCAACCCTCACGGCCGCTACCAAAGCTTGAAAGTCATAATTTCCCAAATCCGAGATGTGTAGGGGAAGTTTTCAGCAAGTGCAAAAAAGCCCGCATGATGCGGGCTTAATGCTGTATGCCGGTTGATTACGCTGTGAGGGCAAGCTGGCGGTTGTTTTCTCGACGATGGCCATCGATCATCATCCCGACAAACTTTTTAGTTGGTAGGATTTCGTAGACGTAGTCGATTGCACCTTTGCCCTTAGGCTTCTTGATCGGTGTCGACTTAAACTCGGAGAGCACCCCTTCCTGCACAAGCTCGGCCAAGGCTATGTTCACCGCCCGATAATCCTCAGGCATGCGTTTGGACAAGCCCCTCGCTGTATTACTCAAAAACTCAACAAGGTGGAAGCGATAGGGGTGGGTAGGGGAAGCATTCCGCCAGCGCATTGAAAGCTCCCGGTTTAAAGTCTTAGCAAGACTGTTCGTGAGTTTCATCGAGGTTGAGTAGTGGTACAGGCGGTAATCGCCCCGTTCGATGCCACGTGAGATCAGGGGGTGTAATACGGCCATACACAGAGTGGCGTCACCCTTCTCCTGATCGGAAATATCCTTCACATCGATGTAGTTTTTGCTCTTCTTGTTCTTGCTTCGCAAGTAGAGAAATGGGAGATAGTTGGAGGTAATGTCTATCACGTCTCCATCGGAGGACCGGGTTTGTATCGTCAAGCTTGATTTTGCCAGGATGTCCAGCGCCTGGCGCAGTTCATCGTAGGTGTAGGTATGGCCTACAGACTTGAGTTCCTGCCGGAGGTCGTAAAGGCTGAAGCTAACAGAGCACTTCACCTCATTGAAGCGCCCGGGCTGTGTGCTGAACTTTCGAAGAGCCTCCTCAACACACTCTTCGCGGCTGCTGGGGTACAAGCCAACCCACTCCGTCTGGCCAGTCGCCTTTCCTTTGATTTTAATTGGGATCTCCATGCTCACAGCCTTCATGACCACACGGAAGGGCTGACCATTGAGGCTGCCCTCAAGCTGGGTGCTCATCTGGCTCATGTCACGAACAGTCTTCGAAGCCCAACTGAACCGAGGCAGAGCATCGTAGATCGATACCAGATTACTGTGATCAGCATCATCAAGTCGGATTTCATATGGGTTGAATAGTTCGCCCTGCAGATCTGGCCCGGCCGAGCGTTGCATGTTGCGATGCTGCATGTTGCGCAGCTTGGCAGCGATAGAGTTGTCGGGGCGGCCAGCCGAAGCTGATACATTTTCCATCCCAGGGAGTTGCTGTGTGCTTGGATTGCTGTGGTCCATTAGGGGTTACCCGTGCACCCCGCGATGCATATATGCATTGCGGCGGTTGAAGCAAGAAGAGTGAGCTGGCTCACTTTACTTTTGAATTTACGCACTTCGCTTTCAATCTGCCGACATGGAGGTAGACAAGACGATAAGGAAAGGCGGACGAAGAATGCATGGGTGATCAAATACCCTTGTTGGCTTGTGCCATAGCTACGATTACGCGGAAATCACAGTCAGACATGCCGGATTTCGATTCCATAACCCCATCAATGACGCGTTGAAAGTCCTGAACATTGTTCGCGACAGAGTCAAGCATCTGAGAAACCTCAATGTATTGGGCCGCAGTGGCTTCAGCAGATTGCGTGCAGACCGCATATCCTTCCAGCCGGGCTTTACCCAAACGTGTAGACGCTGCAGGCAGATCAAAAGACTTAGGATCAGCAATGAATGCCTTGCCGATCGCCAATCTTACGGTGTCAGAATCCTCAACCTGCGCAGTAGCAAGTGCTTGCACATCGTCCGGCCGCTGCAAAGCTGCGTATGCAGCAGCTGCCATCGCCATGGCGGCAACGGTCAAAACGATCTTCTTCATTGAAATCTGCACAGTCTTGGTCTCGAGAACAGGTCAGTCTCCGAGGATAACGGCTGATATTTCGATTGCACGCCAAAAGGGGTCGTCGGAATTCATGAGAATCCCAGCACTGAATTCGGAGGACCATTTTTCGGATGCGTCGGACCCGAGCAGGGGATATGGTCTTGGAGTCAATACAGGAGGCAACATGCTCGTACTTACTCGAAACAGCGGTCAATCAATCAAGATTGGTGATGACATCACGATTACTGTCCTGAGCTGCGTTGGTACCCAGGTCCGCTTGGGGATCACTGCTCCGAAGGATGTTGATGTTCATCGAGATGAGATCTATCAACGCATTCAAGATCAGCGCCAGCTGGAGAAGGGCAGTGCCTAGAACGACAACAGCCGTGCTTCTATTGACCGTTGCATCGTTAGCTGGATGTACATCCGCTTGGATAACCGATCCAAGCCCGGCGATGGCGAGCCTGATCAACGATCTCAAGCTTGAAGGATTCAAATGCAAGGCTGGGTTCTCAAATATCGAGTGCCGGCAGATTGATGCATTAGTCGAGAAGTCAGCAAAAATCTGCTCCTCAGAAAAGGGTTGTGAGCCTCAGCCTTGTCACGATGTACGCCTTGTTTACACCATCACACAGGCCCGAGACGGAATTCCGGGTATAGCTCAAACCACTGAGCGTACTGAGACTCGAAAGCTCCCGTCGGGCGACATGTATTCACAGGAACGTATCGCTGACCTTAAGGAATACTGCGCCATTCGATGACGAGGTTGACGCGGCCAGGCTCGCCGGCCGCGGTCACCGCCTGATTATGAAATAGCGCTGGCGGGTGGATAGGCCATCAGGTGGGAAAGGTAAGGGACAGGATCACCGTAGTAGAGACGGTGCAGCCCATTGAAAAAACTTAAGACCTCAACCTGGTTCGTAAGCACTGTTGTTGGCAGGTGGTATGTACGCTCACCTGAGTAATCGTGATCAATGGCGATGCCGTCAACAAGATGCCGAGCCAACGTACGCATAACGGTTCTGGTTTTATCTGCCCCACAAGAAAAACCTTCAGCACGCTCGATGGCCTTTCTTACATGTGACTCAATAAAGTCCCCATGCTTAAACAGGAATTTTGCACTCGAGTTACCCCCAAGTTTCGCCAGGAGCAAGCCGTCCACAGCTCTCATATGCTCGACACTCAGGTGCATCGAGAAACGTTCGGGCGTTCGTTCTTCGATATCCTGAGCGAGCTTTGCATAGAAATCTGTTTCGGCCAGACCCAGGTATGCTTCATGGCTCTCCTGTTCAAAACCATTCAATATTCCGCCAAGCACAGCAGCTAAGGCGTCTTTCATCGTGGGGTATCCGCTATTTGGGCGGATGATTTCACCAACCCCGAGCGTAAAGCATCCTTCTCAAAGGCCGGGAGGTTTCCAATCGTGGCCCAAACCTTATTATCCGAACCCTCAATTCCAAAGCGCCCGTATACCACTGGCTCGGGTTTTAGTGGATTATTAATCGTGGTGTAACCCTCTACTGTCACCTCGATGCTCTGGGATTGGACCAGACACTCAGATCGTGCTTCGAACACGTTCCCAGCAGCCGCAAAATAGGCTTTGAATGCATCGCTACCCCCGCCGGCCATTGCAATAGAGCTTGCCTCGTATATGAGGAATAGGGATTCGGGATGCGAGCAGACTATCGAATCGGTTTTCAACGAGGTCCGTATTGGTTTGGGCAGTGTTTCTACAGGTGCTGCAAGTGCTTGCACCTGAACAAGGCTCAAAGTGATCAGCAGACCGATCCCAGCGCTGAGTGGCCTTCTCATAAAAACACCCCTGCATCAGTCTCCGTAAAGCTGATGAACGATCCTGACTGGCAACGATAGATAGTTGGCTGGAAGCCAAGCGTGCGTGCTTCAGCTGCAGCGATGTGCGGGTTGTTGGTAGGGCGTAGTTGTTGAATGTCTACACCCCCACGGGACTGGGTCCAAAGCTCAAAATACCGAACCCCAGTGTCACGTAAAGAAGTTCGCTCAGCGATCATCAGGAGGATTGAGCGAGGGAACTTATCACGTGGAGATGACATGGCATGGCGCACCGACATGTTCAACAGCTCTGTGAACTGCAGTGGTGAAAATTGACCTCGGCCGAGTGCCAAGAGCTGATCCACGGTGAACGAAGCCGGCAAGTAGAACATCGTGTCCGGCTTATCGGTCAGTTCGTTTCCGTCCGGAATACCGAACGACAAGCTAACCCCTACACGCATCGGTAAAGCCTCGTTCGATAACCCGCACACCTCAGGCTCCATGAGGGCAAAGGTGATGCCCCCCTGATCAGTCAGTAAAGTGAGCTTTACCCAGTCGCCCTGCAGATCAAAGCTCGTAGGTAGACCTACCTCAGCAAGACCGCTGGCAATGCGGGTAGCTAGATCAATGAGGCCTTTGGTGAAGCCAGCCAGTAAGGGTTGCAATGCTTGGATTTGAGTCGCGGCTATCGGCTGATAGGCATCAGTCATCATCTAACAGCCTTGCATGCCGCGCAGCAAGCCCAGCCACAGTATCTGTGGTGGTTTCCTCGATTGTATGAAGGGCTGAGCGAAGATTGCGAATGCGCTCTTCGTCAAGAGCAGACTGTTTGTCCGCGGAATGCTCCAAAGCTGAGCCTATAAGAGCTTGGACTTGCTCCAGACTGAAGCTGTCCGGTAGCGCATCGGTCTTCAGGACCGTGAGAATAAAGCTGTCGACATCATTCATGCTTTCACCATAAGGCCCGCATGCGGCGGGCCTTATTCAGTCAGTTAAACGCCGGCGGGAATATCCTCGCCGCCCAGGGCGGTAAGCAACGCTGGAACGGCTTCGTTCAAGGTTTTCATCATGAGCAGGAAAGATGCGTCAAATTGGGAATCTGCATCATCACCACCATCCTGAACTGCCTTCTCATGCAGGAGCGATTCAAAACGGAGGCCCTGAATTGCAAGCTTGTCGTTCACAGTGAAGCTCAGCAAGTCCTTGTAAGCCAGATTGATCTGGCTGACGATTTTACCGCTATCGAGCAGTTGTTTGATCTCGTCAGATGTAAGGTCCTGATTCTTGACCTGGATTTCCCCGCCGTCCTCACTGATGTCGTTCAGACGGCAGTTGCTGAGGACGTAGAAATCATCAGCAGCCTTCTCGGTCTTGATCCAGGAAGTGTAGGTGGCCGTTGGTGCAATTTTGACTGCTACAGGACGTACCGGCAGGCTGCCCAGCACCTCTCGCAATGTCGAGAGAAGTGCCTCTGCCGATTTAGGGCTCGAGGTGTTCACATAGATCAGGTTCTGTTTGAGATCGATGGCAGCGTAGGTTGTTGCCTTTTTGATGAAGGCGCGCGGCAAGAAGGCCTGGGTGATCTCGTCCTTGATCTGATCCTTTTCCTTTTTGTAGACCTTTCGCAGCTGACTGAGCTCGATTTCTTCCACCTTCTCAGCGACAGCATCAGCTACTACTGCTGGGGGGAGGATACGTTCATACATCCGGAGTGCCACGAGAAACACACCATCAACAACGTGAGCAAGGGGAGCGTCGGGGTTCTTGCTGTTAGGAGCAAGGAAGCCAACAGTTTGGAGGACTTGGCTTTCAGGTAGCTTGGCAACCTTGGTACGCAGCGCTTGCTCAAGGCTCTCGAGGGTAAGAGGCAGATCTTGGGTCAGCCGATAGACCAAAACGTTTTTGAACCACATCGTGCACTATTCCTCTGTAATCAGTTTAATGAAGGCGAACAGGGTAACGCACTGCCCGCCTTTGCCAACTCAAAGGAACCGCTCAGAAATTAGAGCTTGGTTAGCCTACCAGCGATAAAACTGTCAGTCCTATCATCGCTGGATGGGCCCAGGCCGGCGGCGATGTCCTCTCCCAGGTCATGATCGTACTTTCGGCAAAGCCTAGCTTCGATCCGAGGGAACCAGGGGTAAGGCCCAACCGCTCACGCAGACTACTGAAGCGCTCACCAGATAGCGTTTTCACCCCTTGATCAACAAACATAAGGCTACCTAGGCCTAGGCAGGCAATAGTCATCCACGGCCGAGGAGATGTTTTCTCTGCAGTTATGATGGTCGTACGGGCAACGTCAAATTCGATAGCCAGCTCAAGCTGGGATAGCCCGAGCTTGTTTCTAGCTTCACGTAGTGCGTTGAACGGCCTGTGCTTCTTGCTGGTTGATTTCTTCTTCATACGTCTCCACCCATCCCGCAATGATCTAGTTCTAGGCAGCAGCGAGCCACACAAAGCAGGCTTCGGTTTTGAGGCCGCCGGCAACAGAGAACAGTTCGCGAGCAGTCGCCATATTCGACATGGGCAGGTACCAGGATCTGGCTGTTCTCAATGCCTCGGAGAAGCCGAAAGTGGGTGCTGTGTGAGCCACGTCGGTACGCAACAGCACTGTCAGGTTTGGCCCGTCCACTCCGTCATCCATAAGGTCGAGAGTGAATCCAATATCATCAAGAATCTCGCCTGTTCGCGGGTTGATGTAGCAATGGACAACATCGCGACCGTCCCGATAGCTGCTCTCGAGCTGGTACCCATGATCAAGAAGAACGTCAGCAATCGCCTCACCTGCGGCTTCTACCAGCCGCGGAGTAACAGACCCGGCGTTTAAATCCCGATGTTCAATATCAATCAGATGTTGAATTACAGCTTGGTTAATCCGTCGGCTCACTTCACACCTCCGATCCCCAAGACCTTCAGCACCTGGTCAAAAGCGGCCTGGGCCGATCGAGTGATCAAGAGGTGATCCTCATCGGGAAAGGCCTCGGCCAGCTTTGATGTGAGAGATGCCGCGGTTTGAGAGGCGCCGTCGTTCACGCAACCCGCTGTCAATGTGTCCAGATCCAGTTCGAGAGCCCCAATTTGCTTGCGGCCCAAGAAAAGGCAGAGAGTCATCGTCTCCTGGAGCACGACCAGTTCAACCTTGGTCGTGCCCTGGACAATTACCCGCCCAGACTTCACTTGCTCTTCTGTTTTAAGGCGGGAATCGAGGCGGTTTCTGAAAATTGACTGAATGACGTACTGCGGGCCCAGGTCCGGCATGCGCTGGATCGGTCCGAAACGAAGACCAGGGGTGCGAAGGCCTACCTGACCACTTTCAGAGGGATACAACTCTGTGTGCCCGAGAGAGATCGCACGGTCGAGTAGAGCTCGCCAGGTCGTCATGCCCATGTGGAGAACGCGATCATCAACGATCATTCGTGACAAAGCCTCCCCGGCTGCGATCCCAGTTGGGTTGGTAAGGTCGAGATCCGGGATGGATTTAGATCCAGACTTGTTGATGCCGCCAGAAAGGGCCATGCCAGTGGGGAAATCGAATCCGAGCTGGGGTGTAGTAGAGCGGGAAGAGATGGTGGTGTTCATGAGTACACTCCTAGAAATTAACCCCATTGGAGACGTACTTGTCGCGTGGCAGAAGCCTCACACCAAAAAAGGGGCTAGGCCCCAATTCTGGTTACGGCTCGATTGAGCGGTCCGAACGTTTCTAAATAGCGGGTGAAGGAGTGTGGGCGGTGCCAGAAAGACCAATGAGATCACCGAGAAGGTCAACAGCTGAATCACTGCTCTTTGGATTGGCATAGGAGCTGAGAAATGAAGAAAGCAAGTCGTTGAGCATCTTGCCGCCAGGCTCTCCTCTGAGGACGGTCATAATGCAAAACTGCTCGAGGAGCGCAGGGTTCACGCTTGAGAGGAACCCTGCGCCTACCTCATTGGCTATGTTGGTTAGGAGAATCCTAAGGTAATGATCAGGTGAGCCGCTATTCTCAGCAGGGTTGACCCCATCGTTAGAAAGACTCAAAGGGCGTTGATGAGAAGGGCCGTGAGGCAGTTCTTGAAGGACGCCTAGCGTGCGGGTGACATGCTCGCTGACGTCAGTGCAATCAGTCTGCATGACTTGTCTCGTATTATAGATACGTTCAAGGCTATCAGCGTTCTGAATAAGGGCGTAGCGAAACTGCCAGTCTAAATGAACAATCGATTCAGACAATGCTACCGAGCCCACTGACTCACTGCGCAGATGTGCGCCTCGTCTAGGAAGGCCCAAGCCTGAGCTGGAGTGAACGCGCCTAAAAGGTCGACATGGCAAAGGGCGAGCGCAACCATGAGTCGATCCATATCTGAGGAAAGGTCAACAATCACGCCGGCGTCCACAGCACGAATAAGCGAAACGAGATGAGTGGCTTCGGGAGTGCGGATTGCATCAGGCCGATCAAGTCGATGTGACCTGATCCAGGTTGGAGCGAACCGGTAACCACAGGGTTGTGAGTGGTTGTTATCGCAGGAAGTGACCAGTCCATTATGAAATTTGACGAAGGTTTCAACAACGGCCCCATCGATCTCACAGCACACCAGGAATACGCCCGAAGCGTCGTTGCTTGTGTAAGCGAACTGATCACCAATTGGGTGGCGAACAAGAATCGAAGCTTGATTCACAATGAAGGAATCACCTGGCTCCGCGCCAGAGACAACCATATGTTCTGTCGTCGGCAAGTCCTGAAAATGGAATTGAGATTTGAATGTGCCTCGCATTAGAGCGCAACCACTTGATGAACAAGGGTCTGAGGCGGCTCTGCCTGAGGAACGAGGTATGGGGCGAGGAGATTAAGGTACTCCTGAGGCACACCAGCGTCTTCCAGAGCTTGAGTGATTGAGCCTGAGCGCAAGGCCTGCACCTGAGGAGCAATCTGACTAAGGAGAAATCCTGCGCGAGCACCGTGTGCGTGGTCGCCTTGGGCAGCGGGCTCGGCAAGAGCTCGGGAAAGAGCCTCATGGACGGCCCTATAGCCGTCCAAACCGCCAAACGCATTATGAGTTTGCTGTAGATCCGTCATGTTCCCTCGTTGGACTCACTGGATATTGATCCAACTTTGACACTTTACAGCGACCGAATCACGTCAAAACGGTTATGCGGAATGCGCGTCTGTGGAAAGTTCAGCAGCCACTACCTTGCCGCCAATACGGCCGGGCAACAAAAGGATCCCGCAGAAACTTACGAATGCGAACCACAGGCCACCAACGCAGAACCAATCCTGAAGTGCGCTGTTGGATGCGGTCAAAGCCATGGTGCTTGCAACGGCGCAGGTACCGAAGAAGAGCCCCATCGTTAGAAACGAGACGCGTAGGAATGACTCGGAAAGTTTGTGACCGGGTTTTGCAGCGGCAGCCCTCGAGGCCCAAGTTACAATCAGAACGAAGGCAACGAATGACACCCAGATACTGCTCAGACTGAGCTTTTCGACAGCCGATAGGGTATCCGCACGGCTTAGAATGGTGCTTGTGAGCAGCGCGCTCGCAAATGTGTAGATGCCAATGGCGAAGTAGGCAATACGAAGAAGTGATTCAGTCATACGTGTTCTCCCGAAGCGATCACAGAAGGGGTCGACATTGACACCCTGTTTGGTAGGCCGTTGGCCTGTGATACTGGGATAACGTGTGAATCTGAGTTTACAAGGGTTGAGATGGAAAATGATGTAAAGGTGGGGTTAACGGGGCCAAGATGGAAGGCCCCGTGGCATCGATAGGGTCATTGCTGATTGGTGCTGCTGGTCACTTTGTAGTAATCGGCACAAAGGTAGGAACGTGCTTAGTAACGGCAGCGATCAGGTCTTCTTGCTTGAACGGTTTTGACAGGTAATCAGTTGCGCCGGCGGCCATACCCTTGGCTTTGTCGAAAACCCCGTCTTTCGAGGAAAGCATTACTACTGGTTTTGAATTGAGGTGTTCGTGAGACCGGATGACCTGGGTGACCATGTAGCCATCAACTCGGGGCATCATTACATCAACGAAGATGAAGTCAGGAGCGAAGTCTTTGATTTTGGTGAGGCAGTCAAACCCATCCTCTGCAAGCATGACTACGCATCCGGCACTGGTCAGGATGTCTTCGCCAGCTTTGCGAATTGTGCGGGAATCATCAACGATCATAACGCGTAGTGGTGAATCAGCCATTTCTCAACCTCGGGGAAATTGGAGCTCCATGCGGGGCCATGGTTACCGATAAACGGTAGAGTAGCTACCCAAAACGATGGTGCTTTTTTTAATCAATCAACAGAGCGCAACGAGTGCTCTCAAATTTCGAAGGGCCATAATGACTTGCCTACGATCCTTGACCATATAGAGTTGCTGCGACCCGTAAGCGTAGACATGAGCTAATGAGACACCCCAAAACACCGCTACTCGAACATCAGAATTTTTCGCGGGGCCCCGCCAACATTGTTATTTCCGAGCTCGACCTTCAAGCCCTGAAGGTACTGAATGGGCTAGGAGGTTCTGTGCTCACTGCTGCAGACTTGGGCGGTGCACTCAACAGCAAGCTGGACAACTCGCGCAAGTCGATGCTGGGCGGGCGTCACCTTCGTCGCCTTCAAAGCGTCGGTTTTGTAAAAGCTATTGAACTGCCTGGTGGTGGTTACGAGATTACGGTTACTGGCCGCGCGGCGGCCAGCGTCGCTAGCTAGCCATCGATTGCAGCGTTCAGTTCTGCAATGCAAGCATCCATTCTTCCTGGGTACTTTTTGTCGGCGAGGGTTCTGACTCCCGCCAAAGACCGAACCTCTTCCCGTGCTGGCCCATACCCGCGGGCGGCAGCCACGGAATACCAGCAGTAGGCCTTGAATTGTGGATCTCCCTGGGCGCGTATGCGCCCTAGTGACAGGTTGAGCGCATATTGGTAGATCGCTGAGGTGTCGCCTGTTCGCCCCAACTGCTCCAACTCATCACCACCATCCCGAATAGCCTGGCGTGGTCTGGCTTCATAAGGCCGCTTTGCTGTATCCGCTCCCGCGCTAAGTGCGGTACTGGGCTCAGGTTCAGGCGCAGAAGCTGGGTTGGCTGTGAAAGCTGCCGCAAATGCCTTAGCGGCCTCTGTATCACCTGCTTCGGAGGCCGACTTAAGATATTCGAGCCCTCGCTCCATATCATTCAGATGAGGAATGCGCTGGTTAGTCAGCGCCATACCAAATTCACGTTTGGCTCTAACGCTGGTCTCCGCGGATTTAGCTAGCAGCATTTCACCATAAGCAACGTCTTTGCCTACCCCGTTACCCATCACATATAGCCAGCCCAAGACGCGCGTAGCTTCTGAATGACCCAGGTTCATTGCAGAGTTGAGGTACCCGACAGCGGCGTCTGGGGCTTTCTCAACACCAATGCCTGTGAGATAGATCTTTGCCAATTCATAGAACGCGTTTGGATTGCCCATGTATCCGGACTGCTCAAGCAAGGCAAGCTGTCCCATAACATCTCCAGTACGTCCAACCCGGCGCGCCTCTTGAAGCACCTCATCGGCTTGGCTTGGGGTTGTGGTTGGCTGGGTCTGACCTGGTGACGAAGGATCAGAGGTATCCACAGCTGGAGAAGGGACAGAGACGCTAGAGTAGGGAGCTTCATCTACAGCATAAACCTGTACATCAGACTCCACCGGCTGGTCTGAAGCCCCATCACTTAGTTCAACCTGATTGGGGAGCTCTTGCGGAGTTGCGGGAACAGGTAGTGGTGGCTGACGTGAGACCGAATCGACAACCTCAGGTGCAGCGAGAGGCTCATCAAACGGATTGCCGGAACTCATAGGCCTCGTACTTGATGAACACCCAGCTATGACAGCAACCGTGAGGATACAAAGAGGTAGTCTGGTGAAACTCATGTAAGTGGAATTCCGGCATTTGCGGGAATCAGATCATTACACCAAGCAGGGTGTGTTCACAGTCAAAACAGGGGTTCAGAATTCATTGTTCTCAGCCGGCTGGACAAGGCCAGGGTAGTCATCAAGAGACAAAGCATTGGTTCTGATCGCCGGGGAGACGGAGGTAGCCGAATCAGCTGGTGTTTTGTCCGCCTGGTGGTCTCGCATTTTTTCGAGCTCGCGCTTGAACGCCACTTCCTGGACGGTTGGGCGTTTCACATAAGGTTTAGGGTCCGGGGCTCGCTCTGCGGCATAGAGCACGACGGCATCAGGATTCTGCTCAACGGCTTCTGCAAACTTTGATGCTAGGAATTCCCGGAGTGCATCCTTAGATGGGGGTGTGTTCAAAACGATTTCTCCTATGTAGCTACTACCGAGGTGTTATTTCCCGGCACAATCTTTGGCGCTGTGGTTAAGAGCAGAATCAATGGGGTTGGTCGCTATTAAGGGTAGCCTAAAGCAGCAACGCTGGTCAGACCACCGAAGGGACTTTGCGACCATGGAAGCTCCAGATCGATGGGGACGTGCTCCAAAGCTCAAGGCTCGCTAACAAGTGTTCAAGCTCGGCGTTTGACGCACCAGATATAGCATCCCACCGATGAGCAGTCGTCATATCGGGATTAGGACGTTCTCCTACATTGACAGCTAAATGAAGATCGCTCATGCCGTGTCGGCCGGCAGTCCAGATAACGATGCCACCAGTGATAACGCAGGCACCCGGTCCGTCACTAGATAACCAATTCTCTACCTCGAGCAGGGCGTCAAAAATCTTGAGCACAGTCTCAACTGCACAGGACGCCCTAGCTACCTGATTCGACCACTCCGCTAGATAGGTTTTAACTAGCCCCTTTGACTTGGGGCGAAAGCGGCCAGGAGACTCAAGGAACCTGCTCACACTTTCAGTGATCTGCATCATATCAAGGTCATCAGCGCCAATCAGTGCGCGAATCGGCGAACAGGATGCGCAGCCGTCTGTGATCTGGGCGCAGTGCAGTACCGGGGTGTGCTCCAGATGAAAAAAGACGTGACCGTCGATAACTGCTGCATTCCCCAGCCCTCGTGAACGAATCAGACTGGATAATCCGCAAAGCAATGATGGATGAGGGTAGAGAGCTTGATGCGCTTGAGTTGGAATTGACGTGAGGCCTTGGACATCAGTCCAGTATTGGTTGCTGGCTACAAAATACTCCCCCTAATGCAAGACGCAAATCCATACCAGGGCAGTTAAAAACTGCCCTAGCGAGAGGCTATCCCTGCTGTTCTTCCTTCCATGCCCTGATCATTTCAGGTGGAACCTGGTTACGGGCCGCGAGGATGCACTGGCTGAACTCAGCATCGTAGTAAATCACTGCAGACTCAGCATCGAGCTCGGCGCGTACCCTGGCCACCTTCTGAGCTTCGGTAGAGTCATCACCGTTATCAGTGCCTTCTCGGCTGACGAAATCTTCGATCAACCGTTGAAGAGTTTCGGGTGAGAGACGCCCGGGAGGGATGATCATTAAAACTGCCTCCCTACCTGCAGAGATCCTGAAGAGTGATCAATTAGACCTTTGCTGCAAGGGTAGGTGAGTTGACCATCTTGCCAGCGGACAGCAAAGCTTCTCCCCAAGCAGCCTTCCATCTGACAGCGACGACTACCGCCAGTCAAAATTCCGAAAGTGGTACCGTCGGTACTGTATACCCGCTTCTGCGGGGATGAGGCTTCGAAATCTGCAGCTGATCGCATGGTTTGCTCCTCTATGAATGATAGAGAATCCTCGGTTCATCCAGGCCGTGGCAGAACCCCTAGCGGTCTGTGCAGTGCTTGATCCAACTTCTGACCAGGTCCTGCTCGCCTGTTGCATCGACCAAGAAGCCGTAGAACGTGTTGGAATCCTTAGTGTGGAAACCAAAACCGAGTTGTTCGCCACCGGAAATGGCCCACAGCATTGAATCGTTAGGGGTGAAACTGGCGAGTACATAGTCACCACTGACTGATGGTTTTCCCTGCAGGGAAGCAATCGGTAAGAACTGCTTGTTAATGCGTAGGGTGTAGTTCGTGGCGTTGCGAGTGATAAAGCCGTTGTTATCGCCGGCGTCATAAAGGGCTGAAAACCTCACCCGCTGATTTGGAGCGCACGACATTATCAGCTTGCCTGTGCCGTTCCAGGTCTGCTGACGCCCCATCAAATAGACCTGCCCCTGCTTTCCTTCGATACCCCATTCAGCCGGAAGCACACCGTTGTTCACTAGGTTGAGCCTAGCGGCGTCAGAGTGCGAAAGAAGCTCCATCTGACCTCGGCCGACTTGGACCATTCTTTCGAAAAGGGCAGGCACTACGCCCATCTTGATTAAGTAGGCAGTGATGGCCGCGGAGAGCACCTGAGCAACATCAAGATCCGTCGACTGTGCGGTGCGCCGGTAAAACCGGTGAATCCCTAGCTGGGAAGCTGGATCAATGAACCTGAACTTACCGCCAGCATAAGTTAGGACGCAGGCACTCATGCATTTCCCGGGGGAGGGGCGTCCAGATGTTTTCCCCGGCTTGCCGATAGCGGTGTTCATGCTAGACCCGCGGATAAGCTCACCAAGCCGCATACCAGCTTGAGGATCTCCGCCGGCAGAGTCCAAATACACGATTGAACCAGCCAAGCCTCTGCTCGGTATTAGACTTGCGAGCTGTGCGACGGTGTCGTCAGTAATTTCGCCAGCCAGGTATACCTCTGGAGGGGAAGAGGCTCCTGCAGTAGCCGAAGGTAAAATCTCAATATCGTTTGCTGTAGCAACGCTAGAAATAGCGCTGAAAACGGAGGCTGCGAGCAGCCCGCAGAGGAAGAAGCGCATTCTAAATTCCTGAGGCTCGCCCACTGACCAAAGAATTGAGGCCGGGCATCCTGTAGTAGGAGCTCGATCTCAGAACTCGAATTTATGGTAGATGACGCGGCTCATTGGTAGCGCTTGGACAAGGTCACCATCATCATTACGCTTGAGTTGAGCGAGACGCTTACCCTGGGTGTCGAAGGCGGTAAAGGTGGCACCCTCACGCTTCCATTCGGAAATCGAAACAGCGCGGCCATCTGCGATGATCTGGTCTTTTTGAATAATCGCCAACCCCACAGGGCGCGGCTTTTCTTCGGCGTACTGGATAGAGGCCTGGTAGGCGCCATTGATACTGTCGCCGCACCCAGCCAGTAGAAGTGGGAGCAGCAGAAAGGCGAAGGGTTTCATTATCGATGTGTCCTGGAATACTTGAGGACAACGTACCGCAAAGATTCAGAATCACCAGTCAAAAGGTGGCGTCCGAATTCGAAGCTTAGCTCTTTGAGCGGCTTGCCCTTCTACGCGCTGGCTGTGGAATGTCTGTGAGCCCCGCCTTTGACATACGGCGGTACTGATCAGCACGAGGTGGGGGCGGAGACGGTAATTCGTCCGGTAGAGGTATGCCATCCCGTTCAGCAATGCGCCGGATCAGGTCATGGTAGGCTGCAGTGTAAGATCGCTTGCCTATGTATGCCCGAAGGGGTTTCAG
Source organism: Pseudomonas baetica (assembly GCF_019733355.1). Classification (GTDB taxonomy): domain Bacteria; phylum Pseudomonadota; class Gammaproteobacteria; order Pseudomonadales; family Pseudomonadaceae; genus Aquipseudomonas; species Aquipseudomonas baetica_A. Next base: position 55,134 of record NZ_JAIHLQ010000038.1, read on the forward strand.
TCCAAGCACATGGTTGCTCCCCCAGTAAGAGCGCCCCATAGGCGATTTAGAAACGATCAGTGAAACCCCAGACCAAGGCTTCCCAGCTGATCTGGATCTCAGACTGCCTGGCTTTATACCAAGCTTCGACTCTGTTGCATCGCGCCAGGCTTTTGCTTGGAGAAGGGCTTCTTCAATGCTGCCTCCAAAATCCGATGCCCTGAAGCATTTATTTGGGCGCTCGCCATCCGAGCCATGCCCCTGCTGGATCATGGGCCGGTACCCAATCAGTTCTTTTGACTTGTTGTGAAGCTTTGAGATTCTGCGCATCTCAAAGGCATCCTGATGCTGCCAGCGCTTGGATCGCTCGTGAATAGGGGGGCCGCATTCGGCTTCTACTGCCGGCGGATCGTCCACGTCGACTGTATCCGCCAACGGTAGGCAGGCTCGACGACGCATGAAAATGAGGTCGAAACTCGTGGCTGATTGGATTTCAGGCACAGCAGAAGTGGGTTGACGCAATTTTCCAGAATCCATTGGTACTTAGCGGCTCATAACGATCTGGGGTGCCAGGTCGACGGCTCATTTTTGCATGGCGCGATCCTGGTGCCCGGTCGTACCCTTCGTGTAGGGGCACATGAAAATTCTATGGTGAAGCAAGTGGCGTATGTGGTTTGCAAGGCCTTGCACGCCGAATGTTACTGAGACGATACAGCAAACCTGCAGCTATTTTAAGATGGAAAATTCCATAACGGCCACATCCACATCCGGCTTTATCGGCTTTAAGCAGGTGCAGTATCCACATCAGGACTTTAAACGGGAACGTTTCTAAAGAAACTTTCATCATACTCAGGCATGTCGTCCATCTGTGGGGGCGGCGGGGTAAAGTCCGCATGCTCAGGTGGGGATTGGTAAGACTGACGATTTGGGGCGGGGTGTCGTTGGCCTTGGGGTTGGGAACCCTGCTGAGGTCTGGACTCTCTCTGAGCCGGCGCGGATGAGGTTCGAATAGAAGCACTCGCACTTTCCACAAAATGGCACTGTCCGTCGAAGTCATCAACGATGATCTCCGTAATCGACTTCTCAACGGAGCCAACAGTGTATTTACGAGATTTAAGCTTGCCCACGACGTAGAGATCTCGGCCCTTGCGGCCACCCTGCGCCACTACGTCAGCGTGCCTGCCCTTCAATACGATGCGATGCCACTCAGTTTCTTCAGCCTTCGAACCACTTTGTTTGTCAGTCCACGACTCGCTTGTAGCCAGGGAAACTACGGTGGTGGAGCCGTTATTGAACTGCTGAACCTTCGGGTCAGAGCCCATTGTTCCGATGATAGTGACAGTGTTAACGCCGCGCTTTGCCATTGTTCGGGAAGACCTTAAAAGACTGATTTAACGCCGAGCGAACCCAGCAATACCCGCTATTCAACCATCGAACAGATCGCAGACGTACTCAAAACACACCTCTCAAACCAGAATTGGCTGATCAGCCAGCTCGCCCAATAACCGGTGTAGAAGGTTGGCGAGATCTCGACGGCGGTCGGCAGTCAAAACTGAACCATCGCCATAAAGCCCTTTGGAGATATGTCGAAGGCGAACAAGCTGTTCAGCTTCAACAAAGAACCCTTCATCTGAAGATTCGTCGGTTGGTGGTTCATAGCAGTCCCTCCAGTGCGTAACACTATCGGTCAGATCAAGGCTGTCCGGACATTCACTAATCCAGCGGCCGGACCACATGTCACCGTCATCGTCATAACGGACGAAACGGGCTACCCGTTGTGAACCCCATTCGAGGAAAACCATGACTGGTACAGATCTCGCGTACAGAAACTCTCTGTCGGGCAGAACCGGCAAGGCGCGGGTTACTTTGTGCCAGGGCATGGGATGAACCTCAAATAAGATGAGATCATCATGCTGCCTATCGACTCGTGCCAGAATCACCCATCCAGAATATTTTGTATCATCTGACTCAGGCGCTCGTGTAGGACTGGGGAGCCCTGGGTTGTCAAAGGCAGGATCAGCTTTTTCTCGCCCGCGTAGGTGAGAGCAAAGGCAGGGGAGCGCTGCTGCAGGTCAGAGAAATTGTGTATGGCATCGGCAAGCCTTAATGACTGCCCATCAGGCGACGCCTTGGACAGGTGCTGGCGGTCGATCGCTTTTCGAACCGCCCTGCTACCATCATTCATTCGACTCGGGTTTGTGACTTCTTTCACGAGCTGAAGGACGACAGGCCCAAGAAGGTCGAGAATCACTCGCTCACGCTGAATGCGAATTTCTTCAGGGCACTCAAGGGTGTCATGGAGATAGCCTGCCGCGATCAGTTCCCAACTGTCTGAGATCTCCGCCAACAAGTTTGCTACCGCAGTAGGGTGTGTGATGTATGGCACATCGGTAGTGTAGTTGCGCAACTCACCCAAATGCCATTCTGTGGCCAGTCCCATCGCAACCTTCAACCGCTCATCCATGGAGGTGAGTGCCTGAAGCATCCAGCACTGGATGGACCCAGTACGCCAGGCAAGGGTAGACCGGTAGATCTGAAGGGTGGGGAGCTTTTACCTTGCAGAAGCCTGCGTTCGCCAGGCCGTTGATGCCCAAGTAGTTATTGGTTTTAAGGCCAAGTCGAATTAGTGAACCTTCCCCACTATATTCGTCGTTGCGGATGATCCGGAACTCAGGAATGCCAATCTGTATGCCGGCGGCCCACCCCCAGGCAGTTGCCTCGCCGTCACCGATCTGGACAACTGCGCGGTCCAGTGGAGAGCCAGGGAAGACATCAATGCCGGAGACCGCGTTGAAAACAGCTCTCTGACCTGCCCCGACATTTCCAGAGAATAAGTGTCGGAACTGTTCAGGAACGGTAGCCAAATGTCCCGCCTCATGCAGGAGTGCAGAAGCTCGGCAGCGAGGATCAACGTTGATTGATCCCGCAGAAATCTCGCAGTGCTGGGCAAACCCAGTAGCTCCAGGTACTAGCCTGACAGTGATGCCAACTTCGTTGAGGAAGTCCATGGTTCGCGTGAGGTACTTGTCCATCTGAAATCCAATGCGCTAGCTAATGAGGCGGGTAAATAGCAACCGCCGTGTTTGACTATAGCGTGGCATGACCTTTGATGTGGCACCACCCTAGTGGGTCAGTGGCACGATGAGGCGATTAAACGGATCAATGCCTCCTCAGGGGGAATAACTTCCCAACGCCGGCCAAGCTTTTGGCCCGCGGTGAACGAGGTGCCCGCGTAGTGCCCCTCCAACCGAGTGATTGTTGTGTAGCGACGGTGAGCCACGTCCTCGACGCGAAGGAGGGCGTTTTCACCGGGCTGCATAATGTATTCACCGGGACGAAGCTGATTGGTGGATTTGGTCTGTCGCTGAGAGAGGTCTAGGGACATCGATTGAGCACCTGCAGATAACCACGTTATCTAGAGCTTAACTATCAAGTCCCATATTGCACTCCAAAAGAGGGTGCCAAAAATCAGGAGGCTACTGGGGAAACAATGAAATGAAGGCTGGCATAGGCAGAATTACAATTCCAAACCTCCACTCCGGATTTGCTGAAGTAGGCCCACCCATCACGAATCGTCAGGTCAGCTTCAGGCCACACAGAGCTGTGACCATTGATGCCTGCCTTGAGAAATGTAGCCTCTTTGCAGCGGGCCAGGTAGACACCGGCCTTCAGCTTGGTTGGTTCATTGAGTCGACTCATCTTTGGGCTCCACAATCATGCGCTGAATCATACCAGCCGGCGCATGACTGCACAGGGAACGCAATTACAGACAGAACCGCCACTGGAGAAATAAAAGGATGTTGCTTTCGATGATGGCTCACTGGACTCTGCGCCAGAACCAAGGCCGTCCTCAGTAGCTGTACGCTCTTGAGCCTGTGCAGCCAGCTGGGCCATTACCTGATCGGCGAGGTACTCGAGCAACCCCTTGTGAGGCTGGGTATGAGAACCAATTTGATTGGTTGGGTACAAGCTAAATCCTCCATCCGGGCTTTAGACGCTAATGAGAGCATTTGAAACACCAAAGCTGAGTCACCACCTTCCCGATGCCAGGGTATCGGCCGCACAAAGGCATGCCTTAGAAAGTGTGATCTAACCTGAAGCAGCTCAGGTTCAGAGCTAGTCTGATAGGCATCAAGGTGTGCCAGAAGCAAAAAACCCCCACAACCTGAATAAGGCTGTGAGGGTCCTCCCTGCTAGATCAATCAATCTCAGTGCTCGGAACTAAACCGTTGAAGGGCCAGAACATTGCACCAATATCAAGCGGCCAGCTTTGTCGGCTGGCTATGCTTGGTTTCAATCTTTTGAAACTCTGCAAGCATCTCGCTATACGTCAACGACCCACGTTGATGGGCTTCGATGTGCGCTAGGCGCTCGCAACCTTTTTTCCACTCCAGGGTGGCTGACAGTTTGTCGAGAGTGTCTCGTGGCGCGACCCGGGTGAACCCAGATTTAAACGCCTCAAGGACTGCTTCGTCGAGGGTGTCAGTTGAATAATGGGACATCCATCCTATGTCACGGAACGCAGAGTAACGAAAGCGTCCCGCTTCTGAAGCATCCGGCAAGATCAAAGCCCACGAATCCCCCGATTCGTTTTGCAAGATCATGCCGAGGCCAAGCTCATCGAGCTCGACATACACCGCCTGTAAATTCTCGTGTCGAACCTCAATTTCCCGGATTAAGGATTTCTCGAGCGCACAAGGGGTGTCTTTGTTCGATTGGATTGGACGTAACAGTTCGCGCGTAGCCTCGATTTGGTCGAAGTAGTAGTTACGAAAGCTGAATGTGGTCATGGGTACATCTCCGAGGAGGGGCATCCATGCCAGAGCATGAGAATGCCCTGGTGGGGTGGTAGGTACGACTCTGCTTGCCTAGGGCGCGCAGCTTGTTACGGCGCGCAGCGGCCTGATTAAGCAATAGCTGTGGAGCACCCCAACTCATGAGTTTTCATAGGGTTTCTCTCGCCAGTAGAACGGTGGGCACATTACATATACCCGGTGCTCTAAGGCCAGGTTCGGAAGGTGGGAACCAACATTACCTGGCCAAAACCTGGGGATGTCAGGCCTTACCGGAAGGATCCGCTTTTGCGGAAAGGGTGATCTGTATCGCGTAGCCAGCCACAAAAAGAGCATTAGGCGGAAGCCGATCAGATCAGACATTGCGACGGGTCAAGGAGGAACTCAACGGCAAGCCGTTGGGGTCCGCACAGCTGGTGAGCTGTGTTCTGCGCAATGGATTTCTCGTTACCGAGGATTTACCCAAAAGCAATGCAATGAGCAAAGCTCCAAGCTAGGCGCTCATACCTGAAGGAAATGAAAACACCAAGCCTGACGGCAGGATGTGATCTCTACCGTCTGGGGGAAGCACCTTCAAAGAAGGGCAATGCGATCATCACCAACAAAAGTCGATGCGATCTGGATGCGTAGGAAGGTCGAAACCTTGCTACGAATTTAGATTGATCTAGCAGTATCTACGCAAAGGAATGGCAGAAATAACTGACAGTCCAATGAGTCCCTGCAAACCTGACGGATTAACGTCGAGATAGGTAGGGTGCGCAATCAAGGATTGGGCATAGAACGTGATCTTTTTAGCACCGCTCGCTCAGGGCCACAAGTCAAAAAACCACCCCAAAATTCAGTGTAGCGGTGGAATGGCATTCGTTGTCGCACCTGGGGCATGAAGATATTGATATGAAGTTTGACAGGGATACACGGCATTTTGGCGACCATTGCTTGGGTTGGGATAAGGCGCCAATGGGGTTACGCTAGCTCAGCTGCAGCACAATTTCTCAAGGAGCTATCATGGATACATTCAGTGCCGAACCAAAGCCGCCAAAGACAAAGCAATCGATCGCTTGGCTGGTTGCCATCGTAGCTTTCGCTTTGGCGGGATTGGTGCCCATGCCTGTTGGGGCTCAGAATCTTCTGACTCTACTGGGACTCGGAGTCTTTGGCTTTGGGGCTGTGATCGGCATTAAGCACGATAGGGCCCACGCGAAGTGGCTATCAACTCAACCAGCCTCAGTAGATCCAATGCGTGGATCTCCGAAGCTTCCTCACGTCCCCCAACTCATCGCTTTTTTGATTGGGATAGGCTCAATAGGAGCCCTCTGTTATCTGGGGCTCCCACTGAAGGATGGCGGTTTCACCAGCGCAGATTGGTGGCTTCTGCTGCTTAGCATCACTGCCTTGGGAGGGTTTGGTTATGCCTCGAAAATCCAGAAAAAACACAACAAAGCCTATATGGAATGGCGGAATACCAAACATCCCCTCTAAGTGCGGTATCCCTTCGCGAACACATTCAGCTAAGCCCCGCTGGTATACAGCGGGAGCCTTCTTCACGCCGCCACTGACTCAATCATTCCAATAGTTGCCTTGGCGTCTTCCAGCTGCTGGATGATGCGCTCCACGGTGTCGGCTGTGGTCCGATCAGGTCGAAGCTCGCCGAATCGTGGCAGAAACAGGCTGTAGAGGTTTGTTTTCTTGTTGGGCTTGGTGACGTCGTTGAATGTCACCTTGATGATCGAGTCAATGTAGCGCTCAGGATTGTTGAAAATCTCAAGTCGCAATTCGTCCGAAAAGCCTGAAATGTTGACCTCCAGCATTCCGCACTCACTCACGCACTCAAGTGCGCCGAACGTCTTCGCATTTTTACCCTTCCCTTTACTCAACCCCTTCACCCGCAGCTCAGCTGGTGCTTCCATTTTGATCTTGACGCTGAACGGCGAACCACTGGAACCGGTGTCGCGCCAAGGGCCGTCAGGGTGCTTGATGACCGCACCTTCTTTGCCATTACGGATATGCACACCAGAGGCGGCATAGGCCTCGTCCAGCGAGTAAACGACCTGTGTGTGAATCAGCCTCACCTTACCGCCGCCCAGATCCTCGACCACTTTACCGACTTGCGAGAAGCGCTCTGAGTATGGCGTCAGGCAGCTACCTCGTCGGGTCAGGGACTCCAACGGCACAACGTCCCAGAGGTACGGCACAGGCACGCAACCAGCTTGGAACGGGGTGCCCTTGTTGACTGACGTAAGCATGCCATTGCCAATCTCACGCGGCAGGATTGCCCCATCTTTTTCCACGAGCATTTCGCCGTGGTACTGGCCGTCAGGCCAGCTGGCAAAGACCTCACCCAGATCACCGTACAGCTCAAGGGGCCACTCGAAACCAGAACGGCTGATGACGGTTGCGCCACCGTTTTTAACGGTGAGGGCAAAAAAGGTACCGTCCGCCTTTTCTTGTAGATAGATTCCTCGCGCCCATGGCCAGCTTTCCAGATCTACATCTGAAGGCAGGCTGCAACGCATGTACGGTACTTCGGGAATGGTAAGCGGCAGAATCTTATTGATTGAGCCCTCAGAGAAACCTGCCCTCGGATCTCGGTGGAGCACTCGCCACAGCAGCTCCGAGGATTCTGGAGTGAGGGTATTCAAAGCCGATTGCACTTCACGATTTGCGGCGTCCCCTGAGAGTTGGCGGGTAGCCAAGCGGTCAAGCATCAGCCAAGTGTCATCGGTGAATACCCCGGTACCGAACACCTCGGAGCGAGCTGGACGCTTGTAGAAGCTGATCAGTGGATTGAGCATGAGCTTCATCACGCGTTGGAATGTTGGGTCAACCATATAAGTTGTCAGAAGCGCCGACTTCTCGAGCTTGCCGCTTACAGCAGCAACGGTATCAAGGGCACGCAGGATTTCGCAGGAGTTCATTTAGGCAGTCTCTTTAGATGATGGGATAGATTTTACGGGTGGCTAGCTGTGCCACCAGCGGGAACAGGGCGTCAAAATTCACTAGGCAGCTCGTGCCAGCAGGCCTGTGTTGATCCCAGTTACTTGAACTTCAGTTCCTACCTGGTGGATTGAACGCAGATGGGCCTTCGCGAACTCCAATCCCGTATCACAGTCAATCGCTCGAACAAAAAGGACGGTGTCGTCGCAATCACCTGGGTAGCGAAGCTGATAGTGGTAAATATCACCCGTAGCATCAGCTATAAGAATGCACTTTTGGTTCAAGCTGAATAATTCAGCATTGGGAGCGAGCAAAGCCGCGATCGCTTCGGCTTCATCCTTGGGGTAATACCCGAGCGTCACTCGAGACTGCCTGCCTGCTGCGTCCTGAAGAGCCACTTCGGTTACACAGCCATACCACTCAACCTGCTCACCACTTGCATGCTCAGCAACCCAGTCCATTGCCGAACAGCTATAAGGCCCATTGGCAATATGGTCCAAGCAACCTTGGTAATCATGGTCTGCGATCAGTAAGAAGCTATCAGTATCGGCAACCAATCTGAAGCCGGGAGCTGTCCCTACATCCATGGCATGGGCATCCAGCAAGGCTTGATCTTGCTCGGGGTGGGCTGACAGGTAGGCGAAATGATTCGGGCCAGCAGGTGTAAGTAGCTGGCCGAGGGTGCGCAGAACTGGATATGGGCGGGACATGAAAAACTCCATATAGGTGGTGGAGCCATCTTATGGATGCCGCCGCGTGCCAGAAGCCCAGCTCAAGCAGAGCAAGGGGAGCTTTGAAAAAGGGCAGGGGGTTTTGAGTCGCGATGTGAAGGATCAAACCATACACTCGCCCCAGAATAAGCCACATGTTGCCTGTTGGTATGAGCCAGAACATCCTCATGAGCCGCCGTAGCATCGTCACTGCGGCGATTGCAGCGCCTCTAGCCATGGCTGCACTACCAGCCTTCGCAAACAATCCAGGTCAACGCGACTGGCGTGCCGTGCTCCTAGACCACGACCGATTCTTGGACCTAGAGCGGCCACAATCAGGAGAAAAAGCCAGGTTTTACTACTACCGAAAAGGGCAGGGATGGGACCCCCGCGGCTATGCCATCGCTTGCACCATCCTGAGAGACGTTGTCTCGAAGAAAACGGTGCAGATCGATGCCAAGCTCCTTGATCTGTTATGGATCGCAACTGCTTACCTCAGGGTCAAGCAGCTGCCTGCGAAGATCATAGTGACCAGCGGATACCGCACGCCTGAATTCAACTCGTCCCTAGAGGGCGCCGCCCTCAATTCGATGCATGTGAAAGCCAAAGCAGCTGATATCAGAATCCCGGGTGTGGGAACTGAAGCTCTGGCCAACCTGATCAAGGTGATTGGTGTTGGCGGAGTGGGGACCTACATCTCGAAAAACTTTGTTCACCTAGATGTTGGATCTGTCAGAACGTGGAGGCAGGCATACTATTCGCCCTACGAAGAAAGCTGGCTTGCGGGTTATTCAGCGTTGGATCTTGAAAGCGTGCTGGCCTCGTCAGATACACCTGAACAAGGCCGGATCGTTTACGCCTGATTTTCAGCCTTGCTTGATCTGGATCTCTACCCGGCGGTTTTGTGCGCGGCCTTGAGCAGTAGCATCGGTAGCCACCGGCATGGAAGGGCCGACGCCTCGCACTGCAATAACTTGAGCGGGTACACCAGCGGCATAGAGATACTGGGCTACTGCTTGAGCGCGGGCATAGCTCAGGACATTATTGAACTGACGGCTGCCCGTACCATCTGTGTGGCCAGTGATCTCCAACCGCAGATCTTTCTGGTCTTTCAACGCAGTGGCAATTGCACTAAGGCCTTGGAACGCTGCTGGCTGTAGGTCGGCGGATGCGGTGGCGAAGGCAATGTCTGCTGGGGCTTCAATGGTCATCATTTGACGGCCAGTGACTGGGTCGAGACTGGTCGTTGCATCCATACCCTTCTGGCGAAGCTCTTCTTTCAGCTTCGCCGATCGCTTATCCATCCAGTAGCCCGTACCGCCACCGAGCGCTGCGCCAGCTGCAATGCCCACCAAAGCACCACGTTCGCCCCCTACTGCTGCACCCAGGATGCCACCGGCCACCCCGCCTATGGTTGTACCAATCGCGGTGCGGTTGAATTCCCGTTCGCCTGTCTGAGGGTTCACTGAGCAGCCGGTAACGATGGCGAAGCACAGGGCAAGGGCGGCAGCTTTGATAACGTTTTGCATGGGTTAACTCCTTAGTAAGTGGACCCATGTTCATTGCAGATAGGGTGTGCCAGAACCCCTAGATAAAAACAAAAAGGCAGAGTGTGCCTAACTACCAGAACAGTCAGGATTGGCGCACGATTCTGAATGCTCAAGTTGAGACCCTATCCGCTCGAAGGATAGCCACCGAAGCGCCTGTACCCTTGAACTCTCCCTCATAGACCTTCGACCATTGGTGCTCCCAGCCTGGCAAGATGTCCTTACCCCGCAGGCTGGCTGGGAGAATCGCAACGATGCGCCGACGTGCGATCAATGAGGCTGACTCAAGGTGAGCAATGGCCCGCCCACTTGAATAGGGTGGGTTCATAGCGACGACATCAAAAGATGAAGCGTTCAAAGCCCAGGTAAGGAAGTCAGCTTGGACGACCAGGTTGAAATCAAATTTACGGAGGATTCCACAGTTAACCTCGGAGACCTCGACGCAAGTGGTCCGGTTTGCGGGCAGATATTGAGCGATTCCAGCCTGGCCAGCGCTAGGCTCGCATACCGTCTCGCCAGGCCGGATATCTGCAATTGCTACTACCTCCTTTGCCAAGGTTTCACCTGTACCATAGAACTGGTGTGTCTTTTGCTCCGGCAGACGCCCAAGGGAAACAACAAGGTCGACTACCTCATTCACCTCCGGGTAGGGAAAGGCATACTCCTGGTAGTCAACTTTCGCGCCGCCGATGGCCTGGATGATCATTTCTGCTTCAGGCATGAACTTCATTTCAAAACGTGAAACGTCAAGGGTCCAGACGCCAGTAGGCTTGATGCTTTGGCGCTTCAGTTTGGAAACGATTGCAAGAGCACCGAAGCTCAATGGGACTTCCATCAGGGGCCAGTCTTTGTGAACAGCCCGCTTTTTGGTCGGGCGACGAAACCTGTCAGGGATGGCGTTGGGGTAAATCGAGGCCAGGATTTGGTTGAGCTGCCAAACCATTTCAGGGTGAATTTCGACATGCACTGTCCCGCTAAGGTGAAAGCGAACCCGCAGAGCCCCGCCGTCAAGAAGGATCCACTTGCCAGGGTTATTGCACCCATAGCTCATCGCTCTTGGGTTCGAGCCAACTGTACGGTCCCGGCCCATCAACATGGCGATCACATAGCGAAGGTCGGCAATCAGGCGAGTCTTCTCAGACTCGGGATTGCCTGTGGCCTTGCAGCGGGCGTACTCGAGGATCATGCGCTTTCCGAATCCTGCAGGTGAATTCGAAACATGGTTAGGTGACAAAGCATGGAACACGCCATCGACTTGCTCGGCTAGGAATCGAGATCTGCTAGCCAGTAAGGATTGCAGTGTGTCTCGAACTGCCAGCTTCTCGAATGGCAAGCACGTTCGGTTTTCGATCTGTTGATCCCACTCCTTCTGACGTGCGGATGGCATGAAAACGCGGACATCCGTAAGGCTCAAAGCACGATTCCAGTATTCAGCATCTAGTGCTTTTACCGCGGCCACAGCATCGAATAGCTCGGGTGTTGCCCGCATGCGCAAAGCCAGTTCGCCATCAGCGCCGGCGAGGAAATACCCCAGGATTTCGTGGTACCCACTCCCGGCCATCAATTCGCTCACACGCTCAATGAGAGCCTTTTGGTACCGGTGTTGGGAAACCAAGCTCTCGATCAGATCGTATTCATTAAGGTCTTTAAGGCCTTCGGCAGAGTCAACCAAGTGACCCTCTGGGGTGGCCAGGTTCGCTAGAGGCGTTGCCATGTGATAAATCCTGTATTTGATGGGCACAGGATGTAGGCAGTATTGGAGTGGCAGAACCCTTACGGCTCTCTAGATACACGCCATCTCGCAGTGGGCAATAAGGCAGTGGCCACTGCCAATCGCTTGCTCACCTGGATGTGGAACTGAGTGATTGGTTGTTGGCGACACTCTAGATCGTTGATAGCCACCCTGTCCTGTACTGCACTGCAAACGCTGCAGCTATTCAGCACCACTGAAGCCTTGGATGGTTGGTGGTAACGTTTGCGGATGTCACCCACTTTGAAGGACCGAAGATCCTTGGGCAGCAGCTCGCCCAGTAGATGAGCAGGTATCTGCTCAAGGCCGTAGAGAGCAAATGTCGACTCACGGTAGGGAGAGATGATCTCGATAGCAGAGCAGAGATTGGTCCATGCGCGGCACGTGGTGCATTTGGTGAACCCGCCATCAACCCGGACAATTGCCGATTTTCCCTCACGTAGCGTTCCAAACCACAATGCGCCATTCAGCGCCGAGGTGATGAAATCTTGAAGAGGTAATATCTGGGCCCAGTCACTCAATCGGTTAAAACTCCGAGTGCCGGAAGGAGTACCCGACCCGGCAAGCAAGGCAGTGTATCCGCTCGCTTCTGACCAGGTCACATGGGCGGCTGGTAGATCAGCCGCCGGGGTGAAAGCAGGGAAAGGTAAAAGCCACATACCCCTAATGCCGGCACCCCGTAACTCTCTCTGTTTGGCTAATACCGCTTCGGGGCTCGATCCCGCACTCGGAACCTCAACTGAGATTGTCACCCTGCCTCTCCTGGCGCGAACTGAAGCCCACCCTGGCCCCGATTTACTGAACAGGACCTGCCAGCCACACAGTGCAACCGCAGATGAAATGACCTGCTTCAGGGAGGCTGGCTGGGGAACGCGGGAAGAAGGCATGGGCAGAACGTTGCCAATTCGTGGATTTGGCACCGATGATGACCCAGCGACCGATAAGCTGCTATCCAAAATGGGCAAGTCAAACCTTCGGGTAGATGCTGAATTAGCGCTGACTTCAATTCAATCCTGCACGGCGATCCTTGGCGTGCTGCATCATCGAAATGACCATTGTGTTTAAGGCAAGCATCTTCATCCCTCTGGTTGAGACCACATAGTAGAGGTTGATCTCGTCGTTGCGGCGATCAGGATCATCCTTCGCGGCCTGCTCATCCAGGGGATCGTAAGTAAAGTCATCACCGAGCTGAACGTAAGGCCATTCGAGACCTTTGGAGCTATGCCCTGTTGAAAGGGTGACTGTCGCTGCCATTTCCTGCTCAACAGTGATCTGTTCCAAGCGCTTGATCAGATCAGGAAGCGAATCACCATAGTTCTTGAGGATTTTGATGATCCGAACCATTTCTGGATCTTCGGTTTGGTCCGCAATCTCTGCGTATTCCTGAAAGCTCTTATAGTCCCGTGTGAGCTGGAAATTCTTGATCTTCGATGGCTGGTTCAACGAAAACCAGTACATGTCCAAAATGGTTTGAATATTGTATTTTTTGATGCCCCCGACCCAATACACACGCTCCCCGTTGTCAGGCTCCTGGGAGGCGGGCAAGCACATTAGCGCCCGGTCGATAACACCAGCCACTGTCCGATAGAGGTAGGTACGGTGCTCAAGTCCATCAGGCAGCTTCGACTTGATCTGCGTCTGCTGACCGAAACCCTGCAGTAGCGTCTTTTCACCCTTGAGTGCCAAGATTGTATTGGCGACATGACTCGCAGCCCAGCCAAAGCGGAAGCTTTTTGAAAGGGTGTGAACCTCGGCATCCTTGAGCCATGGCTCGTCAAGGGCATTCTCCGCCCCACGGAACCGATAAAGTTGCTGGTGGCGATCGCCGACAAAAATGACTTTGCAGCCATTCAGATATTGCTGCTTCACGAATTGGGTCAACAGCTTCGTGGTGTCCTGCGCTTCATCAAGCAAAATGGTCTTGAATCGACGACTCATGTCCGGGTTGGTGAGTAACCATGCCTTCAGATACCCGTCCTGGCTCATTTTAGCGTCAAGATCCTGAAGATCGCACATGCGGTTCCAATACGAATGGGCGTGTCTCATGACCAGCTGGGCATACTGGATCTGGCGGCTGTTGATTGAGATGCCTCGGAAGCGCACCAAGTGGTGCTGAGCAATTTCAGTGTCAGGGCTGCTCAAGAAAGAATTGAGCATCCCGACAACGTCCTTGGCCATCGACCAGTCAGATGTATTCATCGCCTTGGCCACGTCGGTGAGGCGAATGTTGTTACATAGCTTGTGGCTGTACTTGCTGCCCAAGGGACCATATGCAAGACCGTGGGACGTAGAAGAAAATGCATTTCGTGGGAAGCGGCGTTTACCCTCAGCGGCAACCTCTGTGTTGTAGGCAATGTAGAGGATCTTTTCATCGGGATGGTTCTCGGCGTAGCCGACCAGAGTCGTGGTTTTGCCGGTACCAGCGAACGCGTTTACTTTGACCAACCTAGCAAGTGTTGTGATGATGGGGTATTGCTCTTCAGTCCACTGGCGCATGGCCTGTCGTCCTTCTGAAAAATTGTGTCAGCCATGCCGAAGTGGACAAGCCTATCCGACGACTGCTCTCTATGCCCGCCATAATGGAGGCACAAAAAGTGTGCCACCACCTACCGAGCTAGATCTGTTGGCTGCGGATTCCACGCTGACTCGGACACCCATTCCACGCACATCCGGACAGTGATTCCACGCTGATCCGGACACTCATTCCACGAGCATCCGGACACCGATTCCACGGCCATCCGGACACTTTCCAGG
>NZ_JAIHLQ010000039.1 GCF_019733355.1 Pseudomonas baetica
GCCTGCTCGAATGCCTGTCGGTTGGAATGTTCGCCATAGTGGGCCTGCGCTGCATCCCCAAGGTTCGATTGAAAGATCCCCGCCGCACTGACCGGCAGGAAATCTTCGTACACCAGCGGTTCAGCTTTCACATAACCATTGCGCAACAAATCCTCTAGCGAGGCGTCACCGAGGCTAGCGGAGCAAGAAATCGTGCCCACTTGGTGGAAACCATTTCTTGGTTTAGTGGTGCTAAAAGTCTGCAATCCTGCGGAATGTCCTTGATTCATAACCAACCTCTTTATGAAGTTTCGTAACTAGGTAAAGGATTCCGATGATCCACGGTTCACCGTCGCTCTGAATTAGTACGGGAAAATTTGGTAGGTATCCCTTTTCGCCCGTTATGAACTCATAATCCGGTAGGCTTTTCGAGGTCCCACGATCGGGCGATTCGAGGAAGCACAATGTTACTGGCCTGAACTCAGAAATGAGGACTCTACGTGCGGTCGAGTCGTAGCGCCCTTGCCCGGTTTTACTCCTGATGTGATTTCTTGCCACGACGAATTATCCGGAAATGTTATCTGTATGGGCATACAGTTTTGCGCTCGGATTATGCTGTCAATAGGGCTACATTCGGACTATCGTCAAAGATCATCAGGCTCGGCAGGTGCGCCAGCGCTCGCGCAATGTTGCCCAAGCCAGCCTTGAAACCGTCGATTCGTGTCTGTTCGAGGGCAAAGCGCTTGTGGCGTTCGGGTGCCAGCGCAGGAGCTGTCGGATTGATCAGCGTCCATGCCGTCGGCGACCACACCAGCAAGTACATCGCCATGACTTCGGCAAAGGTCACCAGATGATTGTCAGCGCTGCTGCTGGTGAAAATCGGCTTACGCGCACCGCCGAAAAATCGCTCACGCAACGTCTCGTTGCTCTCCAGTGCCGGTAACAAATCCGCACGGTGGTAATAGCTGGCCGGGTGCTCGTAAAGCTTGGCGCTGTCACTGACCACGGCGCCTTCGAGGTGTTCGTCGAACAGACCGAGGCGTTCGATCAGGGCATGAATCGCCCGCAGCGTCGGCCCCGCAACGTCATCGGCGTAGACCTGGTCGCCGCTCATCATCAACAGGGCGGGGCGTTGTTGCGGATCGGTTTCGTCCGCCAACAGTTGATCGACACAGAGCAAACCATCCGCCGCTGGGTGATGCGGCTTGCGGCAGGAACCGTGGAGCAGATGGTCGATGCGTGAACGCAGGACGAAGTTCGGGCAGGTGGCATTGCCATACAACAGATGCGGCGCCCAATCGACGATGCGTTCCTGGCCTTCGATCAGCAGGTCATAGTCGATGCGGGTGTCGCAGGGCAGGGCGCTGTCCAGGGCTACATCAATGAGATGAACGAACGCCTGGCGGCCTACGGGAATGACCGTGCATTTCTCGGTATCGAGGGGAATGTCTCCTACACCCTGCAGGCGCAAGGTCAGCGACAGTGGGCGCGTACCGACCAGCCACAACACCAATCGCGTCGGCTCCAGCCGTCGCAACAGCGGGCGGGCCAAGACAGGAGGCAGCGGGATCAGGTCATTGGGTGTGGGTGACATCAAGGGCAAAGCTCAAGGCGCACAAGCCGGCGATAATAGCGCAGCGGGCGCCTTGAACCCTTAAACGAGGCTTAAGATTCGCTCTTCTTCAATTTCAGATCGAGCAGTCGCCACGCGGCTTTGCTTGCATCGTTGCCGTCCACTTGTTGCACTGAACAGTCAAACCGATACCTCACATCGTCTCCCACCATGTTCCGTGAGGTGGCGGTACTTGTAATGGTGTAGGTCTGATCCTTGAACCGTTGACTGCTGGCGTCCTTCGCGCTTGCCATCACTGTCGACGCTGAAAAGCGCATCGCACTCTTGATAAAGGGTTCGCAAATCATGAAAGCCATCAACGATTTGTCCGCGTTCGGATTACTGCCTGCCACTCTGCGCAAAGCGGCAAAATCGTGGCCCACATTGTCCTTGAAGTCCTTCTCCAGCAGCGAAGCAGGTAGCCGTTTGCTGAAGTTCGGCAGGAGAGCGGACTCAGGTGGTGAAGGCTCGTTCTGCGGCTCGCTGGCGACGTAGGCCGGGAGTTTGTCGGAAACAGGCGCAGGCGCAGCAACGGGAGGTTCCTCAGGCGCGGATTCGGCTTCAGGCATGAGGGCCGGTTCAGCGCTCTGCTTCGCGGCGTTCTGTATCTTTGCCTGCTCGACTATACGTTCCGGCGCGAACAGCGACATCGTGACGGAAAACACCACAAACCCGACAATAAACCCCGCCCCTGCACCGAGAACGTTGCCGATAAACAGATTCCAACTGCCACGGTTTTTTACCACCCAGCGCCACATGAAACCCCACGTCGCCAGAAATGCGAGTAGACACAGAAACTCCATTCGATCCTTTCCTTAACCTGCAAAAACCTTGAAACAGCGCGTATTGATGAGGCGCGCTGGAGATGGACGGCAAGATAACAAAATAGTAGCTTCGCGCCACTTTCTTCAACTGCGTAACGGACTACACATGCCTACCGTTTCTTCTGTCTTGCGCCTGCTCAGCGCTTTGTTCTTCGCCATCGTAATGACCCCGGCACTTGCCTACTGGGATGAAACCCCGGAGGAGGCCTGGAAAGGATACCTCTCCGATTGTCAGAGTTTTCAGGACGTAGTGAACAGAGTTCAAAACGGGACCATGACGACCAGGCAAGCGATGAACCGCGTCGACAGCTTGAATCACACTCTTTACGTCCATCGCGATCACCTCGCCAAGGCAAGCCTTGCCTCTCCCGAATATGCCCGTTGCGAAAACGTCATTGCCCAAGCGTTCGAGATCCGGAACAAGGAAGAGGAGGTCCTGGTCAGAGAGCTTCAAGAGCAATACTTCAAGGCCCAGGCCGAGCACAAGAAGACCCCGCAATACAAGCGCGCCCGCGCTCTGGGCTTTAGCGACGTCGGCGGAATCGCCAAGCTCAACGAACTCGCCGAGGAATCGGAAACCGATGGCGAAGCGTATCTGAAGACGTTGATGATTACGGTCGACTGGGAATGCGGCCGACATTTGCGCGCCGTGCGATACGTCAAACCCTACGTGATCTACACCGTCCACCCCGATGCGGGCAGCTGCACCGTTTATAAGGAAGTCGCGGTGCTGGGCGCAGCAATGGTAGAGAGGGGCGACCCCATCGACGAGGACTTGATATTTCAGTACGTGGGATGGAAGAAACTGACTGGAGCGGGTGGGTTTGCGATCAACATTCGAGTGGTAAAGGTGCTCAAGTAATCTGCAGGTTTGTTCTTCAACCTGAGCGTGGGCAAGTGATCGCGCGTTGGATCACAGAATGTCCTTCAAGTAACCCTTGAGCGCGAGGAGCGGCTGATCGAGCTGCTCCAGCGACTGCGCCTGGCTGAAATCGGCTGACAGTTTGTGCAGTTCACGTCCCAGCGGTTTCTCGACACCGCCCAACGCATCCATCGCCAGCCCCAGGCACTCATTCATCTTGAATTGAATGGTCTCGACATCGCCCCGGCGTACCAACAATTCGAAAATATCCCGCTGGTAGTCACCCATGACCATGTCGTCCCGCAGAATCGGGCTCAGGCCTTCTTCCTCGTAGGCGAGTTTGAGGGAGAAAAGGGCGACTGTTTCCAGTGACGTTTCCATGGTGTGCCTTTAGCGACGTCCTTCAGAGTGAGTGTCGAAAACGTGGATGCAACCTGCGAGAGATGCACAAGGCGCCCCTGTTTTCAGATGGGCGTGATTATACGGAGAGGGATCAACAAGTGCAGCCCGGGGTGAGACTGGTCACGCTAAAGCCGATCAGTAACCTTTACTGGATCGAACGCCATTTCCCACGGGAGATCGGCGAGTAAGATGGTGAGCCCTGACAACTCGACGTTAACTCTTGGATACGGGCGGAGCGACGACCATGGAATAGGACGACAAACTGATGGAAAACGCCTTGCTTGCCCTGCTGGCAGCCTTCAGTTCCGACGACGGCAATGCCTGGAAAGGGTTCGACTTCGAAGTCATGAATCGATTGCATGAACAGGGTTTCATCAGTAACCCAGTGAACAGAAACAAGTCGATCTGGTTGACGGAGGAGGGGCTGGAGCGAGGTCGCAAGATTGCCTCGCGGTTGTTCGGAGAGAGTGCCCAAGTCGAGCCTGCGTGCAGTTCCGACATCTGAGTCCCTGCTACGGCGATTGGAGCTGGGAGGACGGGTCGTGGACGCCTAAATAAACCATCTGACTAAAGACCAAATTTACTGATTTTCTTTTATCTCGACATGCCCCCCCGATTGCGCTTTGATCCGGGAAAAATTGCCGTCAGTCGTTAAGGTTAGGCTGAAGTTCACGACGTACTGGCTGTTTTGTCCTGATGGATGTGGGAAAACATCCAGTCGATAAAGATCTGCGTTTCGGCCGCAGCCTCTTGGGAAACGCCATAGTAGTAGCGGGTCAGTGGCAGACGCAGGGAGGGCAACGGGCTGATCAACCGTCCTGTGGACAAGTCCTTGCCCAGCAGCGATTCCGGGCACAGGGCCACGCCGAGCCCATCGACGGCGCCCTGTAACACCAGGTGCATGTGATCGAATTGCAGGGTGGGCTGACTGTGTAATTGGGCGATACCGGTGTGATCGGCCCAGTTTTTCCAGTCCATGCTGCGGGTTCTGCCTGCCAGCAAGGTATGACGAAGCAGGTCTTGAGCGCTGTTCAGCGGCACGGCTTGCAGTAGTGAAGGGGACGCGACCAGCACCATGTCATCTTCCAGCAATATTTGCGGTTGAACATTGGAGGACCATCCGGCCTGCCCACGGCGAATGACCACGTCGAATGTTTCCCGCGATTGATCCGGTGGCAGGGTACTGGTGACCACTTCGGGCTGGATATCCGGATAAAGTGCCATGAAATTCGGCAAGCGCGGGATCAGCCATCGCACTGCAAAGGATGGGCGCACATTGATGGTCACTTTGCGCAACGGGGCACTACGAGTCAGGGCTGTGGCAGCGTTGGCGATTTGCGCCAAGGCCACACTGATATGCTGATAGAACGTCTGGCCGGCGGGCGTGAGCACGGATTGCCGGGTCCGACGCTCGAAAAGCGGCACCCTCAGGTGTTCTTCAAGCAGCTTGATATGACGGCTGACGGCACTATGGCTGACATGCAGTTCTTCGGCCGCACGGCTGAAGCTCTGATGGCGAGCGGCAGCGGCGAAGGCACGGACGGCGTTCAAAGGGGGAAGGTCGGAAATCATGTGTCTAATTTAGTCACATCCGAGGTGCAATTAAAGCGTTTGTCAGCGTTCTCGCTTCACGCCAATCTGAAGGCCGCACTTTGTCTTGCCGGCCATTGATCCAATGTCAGTCAAAAACACCCATGTAGCTGATCGAGCCTCGATGCGAGCAGCCGCCATATTGGGCCTTTGCCTGCCCGCAGACACGTTGCTGTATTTGCTGCTGCCCATGCAACCAGAGGCCTTCGGCATCAACCTGGCACAAGCGGGCATTTTGCTGGCCGTCAACCGTTTGGTGAGGATTTTTGGTTACCGCTACGCCATGAGTTTTTATGCGAGCAAAGGTGATCGCCCGGCTTCGCTACTGGCCGCCGGGACTGCGGCGCTTTGTGCATTGGGTTACGCGACGCTTTCGGGATTCTGGGCGTTGCTACTGTTGCGCCTGAGTTGGGGTCTGTCCTACGCAGTGCTGAACTTGTCCGCACGGTCATGGCTCGTGTTGCGGTCTGGTCGTTTATCGAAGGGCTGACACTGGACGGGCTCTTTATTATCGGTCTTTCACTGCAGGCGCAGCAGTTGATGGCGGGCGACGCAGTGATGGTGGCCGGGTTGCTTCTGGCCTTGAGCAGCGAACGCGTATGGAATGACTACAAGCATATTCATCCCTGTCTCTATGGCTTCGGTGCCGGGTTGTTGCTGACGGGTTTATTAGGCAAATACATCTTATGGGCCACGCAGAGTCTTCTGGATGTGCTGCCTGGAATCATTCATGGCTAGTTACGGACTATTTATCATTCTGGCAACCCTGACGGTGCTGAGCCCTGGCCCTGGCGTGGTATTGACCCTCTCCAACTCATTGCGACATGGCTGGATGGGCTCGTTGCCGGGCATCGTCGGTATCGCCCTGGGGGCGTTTGTCGTGGCGGGCATTTCCGCCAGTAGCATAGGGTTGGTCCTGGCCACCTCGGCCACTGCGTTTACGATTCTCAAATACGTCGGCGCACTGTATTTGTTGTACTTGGGGATAAAGATGTGGCGTACCAAGAGTCTTATCCCGGAACTCAATGTCACATCGTCGCGTCCGTGGCGTCGATTCGTCGAGGCGTTGTCGATACAGTTGCTTAATCCCAAGGCCGGTTTCTTCTTCCTCGCGGTGTTCCCGCCGTTCATCAAACCTGAGGGTAACTACTACAGCCAGTTTTTCTTGCTGGTGTCGTCCTATAGCTTGCTCGTGGTGCTTGTTCATACCGGATATGCCCTGATGGCCAACGGTGCAAGAGGCTGGCTCTCCACGAACAAGGGCGCCAGAATTGTCGGAAAACTGTCGGGCATCACCTTCTTCTGTTTTGGCGTGCTGATGGCTACAGCCAGTAAATAAACAAACTTCGATGATTTAACCCGGGAGGCTACATGGCCAAGAAGGCGATCAAGTTTCTACTCGTGGACGAAGACCGTGAGCGGCTAAAGAAAATCGCTCGCTCCGGACTTCTGCCGCATAGAAGCGTTACCCGAGCTACGATTCTGCTGCTATTGGAAAGCGGACTATCCCCCAAGGAGGGTCGCGGTAGGGACGGCAGTTTCCTGCCGCCCCTACCGCGACCGGATGACTAAAAATCGCCCAAAAACGCGCATTGCCGCATCTGTCCGGCATCAGTAGGATTTGGTCATCGCTGACATAAATGGATGTGTATATGGAAGGCATGCCGAGAGTGGAAATTGAGCGCGTTGCGTACCAAGAGTTTTTATCTCTTTGGGAACGCGGAACATTCGCTAATCAGCGCTTGGGCCAAGCGTTCTATAACCATTTTCGGCTTCATCACCTAAGCGACCAAACGCGCCTGCTCAGTCTCTATGAAGCTGACGGAGACAAGGCCATGACCGCGATCTCCCGCCTGTTCCAAATCAGATAACTCCGACCTCCCCTTTTTCCCCTGTGACCGCTGCTAGGCTGGTGCCACGAAGAATGTTTCCCGAGAAGTAACAATTCCAGCGGTTTGAAAAGCTACCCGCCACTAGTTAAATTCAACGGAAATCTACTTTGAAAATAATAAGCGCTACCCGTTTCGATGATGTCGACCATGATGCTGGGTTTGAATACCGTGGCTTTAACTACATCATCCAGAATGGCGAGGACACTTTTATTATCAGAACTTACGACGAGTCCGGTAAAGCTACTGTGGTGCATCCAACAAGCATGTCCAAACACTCAAGTCTCAGGGGACTCGTTGGTTTTCTACAATCTGAACTGGGCTTATCCAGAATATGCCTCTACAAGTGCGAACTTGGGATCTATGCCGAAATCAACCTCAACAGCCTGGAGTTTCTCTCGGCTTGAATTCAGCCGCTGACTACAGCGGCCTATACGCGCTGCAAAAAAATTTCGGAAATGATACCAAAAGTACAAGAGCACTCGAAAAATCTCGTTGAACGAAATCTTCACCTCGGGCATCCTTCACCGCGATTTTTCAAGGACGATTCACTTTTATGCCTGCCCCACGTACGGAAGCGCCTCCGCGCCAGCGCTTCTCATATACGCCCCCGCATTGAAAGCCATCCCTGCTTGGGCGACGGCTACGTCGAGCGGCTGCTCGTAAAAACACCAATCGTCTAACGCAAATTGCGTCCCCATGCTCGCGCGCGCATCACGAGCCCGCCACTGACATTTCGAAACGGAACCTCCCATGAGTGGAAAACCAGCTGCTCGCGTCTCAGATCCCACCAGTTGCCCACTTCCAGGACACGGTACCAATCCTATTGCCAGCGGCTCGCCGAACGTATTCTTCGACGGCCTCGCAGCTGCTCGCATGACCGACAAATCCGCCTGTGGTAGCCCGATTACCGGGGGCATCAGTTCGACTGTATTCATCAACGGCCTGAACGCCGCGACAATAGACAGCACCGGGGGACACGGCAACATTGTCATTGGCGGTTCCGGCACCGTCATCATCGGCGACACCTTTGTATCAGCGCCCTTCAGCGGTTTACTGCCAATGCCGGTGCACTTCAGCGACAAGATCAAACTGGTCGACGGCACGACTGGCGAGCCAATGCCTAATCACGGTTACGCCATCCAACGTGAGGATGGAAGCCTGGAACATGGCGTTAGCGACTCGATGGGCTTCACCCATATAGTGAGTTCGCACTTGGCAGAAACCATCAAAATCTTTCTGGAAGACTAAGTAATGGCCGCAGAGCAAATTGTTCTTCCAAACGGCAACACCGCAAGCCTGGCAGCAAGAAAAACATTGACCGCTGCAAATGACTCAACCGTAAAAGCAGTACCAGTTCCGGAAAAGAAGGCCATCGTCTTCTTTATCGGTGGCGCCGCAGACCAGGAAAAATATTACTTCCAAGGTGCCTATCACAACATCGATGCCGCAAAAAATCTGCTCGACAACAGAATAAGCCCAAACGCAAAACTGAAACCCAAATACACAAGCTGGGCCAGAGGCTACAACGACGCCAAAGGCTCCGGCGACATCAAGACCAACTTCATCGATAAAATACCCAGCAAATCAAGCCCGGTGTATATCGTGGGTCACAGTTTGGGGGGATGGAACGGAGCACATCTTTCCAAAATTTTATCTGAAGCGGGTTACACCATTAAATTTCTGGTGACACTCGACCCTGTCGGCGAAGGTTTTTGGGTATGGCTGGGCTCGGATATCTACATGTCAGAGCCGCAACCTGTCGCAGAGTCCTGGATTAACATTCGAGCCAACTCAAGCAAACCCGACTCTTCTGACAGCGTCGCTGATTTCGGCGAGCGCTGGAATATAAAGTCCGGTCCGACCATGAACAAAACCATCGACATTCACCACGCCTCTGCAGACTGGATGTTCATTCAACCTGTTCAGGAAACAAAATCAGCGCTCGATCTGATTTTTGATTCCATCAATGGTATTTTCGGCCAATGAATCTATATCGCGGCTTCGTTTACCTGACATTACTTCTCTGCGCGGGCTGTGTAAAAACAGCCAACATCCCTCCCGCAGACCTCACTTTGTCGTCTTTTGAATTAGGGCCGAATAATCTTTTTACTGTGAAATTCACTTCAACAGTAGATTTGGCTAGCGCATTCAATGATTTCGAAAACTCTAATCAGCTCACACCAACGCTGACCTGCTCGTTAGACGGCGATATGGATTTTTCGTCCGAGCATTCAATCAATATAAAGGCTGAAGGTCTGGTGAATGCGAGCAGCCAAACCAGACCAAATTACACTTTCACTTCAGAACTTGTTTTTTACAATACAAGACCCGATGGGACGCAACTCGATCTGAATGATTACGAAGCCGTCCGGCCGCTTCTAGCCAATAAAGCTCTCATACCCTGCAAGGTAAGCATTACCGCGTATGGATATAAAACCTATTACACGAAGTCATTGATCATTCCAACCACGAAAATGACAGAGCAGATATTTAAAAACCCTTAGCTTTTTTAGATAGCACCGCAGGACAGCCGGAGGCGAATCTGGCTCGATGCTCTAGACTGCATGTTTCACACCTTCGAGGAACTGAATGTCTGGCTCGGCCGACGTTGCCTGTCGCTCTGGAGCGAACTGGTGCATCCGCAGTACAACGGGCTGACGGTGGCGGAGGTCTTGGAGCTGGAGCAGGCCGAAATGATGCCAATGCCGACGGCATTTGATGGCTCCGTCGAGCGTACCGTGCGGGTCTCCAGCACCTGCCTGATCAGCGTGGCGCGAAATCGCTATTCAGTGCCATGTGAGCGTGTTGGTCAATGGGGCAGCAGCCGTTTGTACCCTTCGCGGATCGTGGTCATTGCCGACGAAACGGTGATCGCCAGTCACGAACGGCTCTTTGATCGAGATCAGGTCGGTTTTGACTGGCAGCACTACATCCCACTCATCGAACGCAAGCCTGGTGCACTACGCAATGGCGCGCCATTTGCGGATCTGCCAAAACCGTAACAGCTTCTCAAACGCGGACTGAGGCGTCACACCAACGGTGATCGAATCATGATGCAGGTACTGGCTGCTGTGCCCATCGCCGGTCTCGAACCAGTGCTGGTGGCGGTGGAGCTGGTACTTGAATCGGGAAGTCTGAGCGCCGATCACATCCTCAATGTCGTTGCCCGCCTGACCTCCACCGCACCACCTCTCTGTGTAGAAACCAGCCTGCAACTCAAAGTGGCGCCTGTTGCCAATACAGCACGCTACGACCGGCTCCGTACTGCCGATGAGTAGAATCGCAATGCGTGACCTAATGACTGAACTCAAAGAACTGCGCCTGCACGGCATGGCCAGTGCTTGGGAAGAACTGGTCTCTCAAGGAACAGCGTCGACGGCTTCATCGAAATGGCTGCTGGAACATCTGCTTCAGCAGGAATATGCGGATCGCGCGGTGCGCTCGGTGAATCATCAGATGAACATGGCAAAACTCCCCATGCACCGTGACTTAGCTGGCTTTGACTTCAGCGCTTCCAGCGCTGATGCCCGGCTGGTCAGCGATCTATCCAGCTTAGCGTTCACTGAAACCGCGCAGAATGTCGTGTTCATCGGCGGCTCTGGAACCGGGAAAACACACCTGGCCAGTGCCTTGGCTGTATCTGGAGTCACGGCCCACAACAAACGCGTGCGCTTCTTTTCCACGGTGGATCTGGTGAATCTGCTGGTGCGTGAGAAGTACGATGGCAAGGCAGGGCGAATCGCCCAGGCACTGCTGCGCACAGACCTGGTGATACTCGATGAGCTGGGGTATTTGCCCTTTAGCCAGAGTGACGGCGCACTGTTATTTCACTTGCTGTCCAAGCTTTACGAACACACCAGCGTGGTCATCACCACCAACCTCAGCTTCTCGGAGTGGTCGAGTGTATTTGGCGACGCAAAGTTGACCACCGCGTTATTGGATCGGCTGACACACCACTGCCACATCGTCGAAACAGACAACGAGTCTTTCCGCTTGCAACACAGCACCTTGGCCGCCCAGACAAAGATCAAGTCACGGGAACGAAAGCGCAAGGACGGAGATGATATCGAGGACGATGGGCCATTTTGATCGTCACCATAAATACCCTGCTGCATGCATAAATGCGGTGGGGCTTGATGCGTCTTGAATCGGAACACTGCTGCTAAGCTTATCCACAATTGCTGGGACAGAAATCAGCAATCCGTCCTGGGTCAATTTTCAATCGGCAGGGTGGGTCAGTTTTCAATCAGCGCCAACAGCCTCCAAGAAAAAAACCTCTGAAAAAGCACTTATCCCCCTCCCGCCGACGGGCCTTGCGTCCTTTTTTTGTGCAAATCCCGATGTAGTGCAAACGAACCTACAGCCCAGGCGGGCCGTGGGGCTCTGCAGGCGGTCGGCAATTTCACAAAGTGCAAAGTTTTGAAAGGAAATGCAGCGCGGTTGCATAGCGGCACTCAGGGCGGTCACGGGCGGGATAGCTCTGGAACCCCTGGTTTCATTGGGCGGAAACTCTCAAAACGTGGCTTTCGGTGTGTTTTCCCAAACGCGCACGATCTTTTTCGGGTGGCAACTGCATGTGTGCGTGGAGAGGCAGATTCCCCTGTATCCCAAGTGCGGCAAGGGTTTCAGCCGGATTGAAGAGTTTCAGCGGCTTTCACAATCCGGGGGCGTTAGCTAGGGGGGGCGGGATAAACGCCAAGGCTGCCGGGAAAACCTTTTCTCGGTAACCCCCTCCAAACGTGTAAGTGGTGTCAGGAGCGTCAGAAAGCGGCTGGGAGCCCCGTATTTGCTGGGCTTCGTCACTTACAGTAGGACTGTAGAAAACTGTAAGCGAGGTTGGTTCTGTAAAAAAAAACTTTAAATCAACGGTTTGAAAGATTGCTCACTTGCAGTCGAAAACTGTAGGGCAAAAACAACCATCCGACACTTCACTTACAGTCTTGAAAGCTCTCAATCCCTTGATTTATCTGGGTTTAAGAGAAGATTGAAATCTCACTTACACTTCTTACATGTTTTTGAGAGTAGGACCGGAAAACTTTTTCCCCTCGTATAGGGGGTGTGTCTGATGCGCGGACACTCATTGCGGACTTGAGAAAACGGGCCTCTCAAGCATGTCGCTCACTCTCGCTGGCCAACCTGGTCGTCCGCCAGTTGTTGTAGGAATCAGCCCGCGACAGGGGAGAGCGGTTGGTGAGGTAGGTAAATTGCGGTTACGCCATTTTTACGCCACCCATAAAAAAAGGCCTTGCTAAGCAAGACCTTTCTTAATTTTGGTGCCCCGAGGGAGACTCGAACTCCCACTCCTTTCGAAAACGGATTTTGAATCCGCCGCGTCTACCAATTCCGCCATCAGGGCTCAATGGCGGCGAAGTATAGAGATGAGATTACCGTTGGTCAATCACGTTTCATGGTCAATTTTCGATATTTCCGCTAGACTTTCGGGCCCTGCTAGACGAACCCCATCATGCGCGTTGCTGACTTTACCTTCGAACTCCCTGATTCGCTGATCGCTCGCCACCCTTTGGCCGAGCGTCGCGGTAGTCGCCTGTTGACCCTGGATGGGGTTAGCGGCGCCCTCGCACACCGTCAATTCACTGATTTGCTTGAGCATTTGCGCCCGGGCGATTTGATGGTGTTCAACAATACCCGGGTGATTCCGGCGCGGCTGTTCGGGCAGAAAGCCTCCGGCGGCAAGCTGGAAATCCTCATCGAGCGGGTGCTTGATGCGCATCGCGTGCTGGCGCATGTACGTTCCAGCAAGTCGCCGAAGCCGGGTTCGAAGATTCTCATCGATGGCGGTGGCGAAGCTGAAATGCTTGCGCGCCATGATGCGTTGTTCGAGTTGGGCTTCGATGAAGAAGTGCTGCCGCTGCTCGATCGCGTCGGGCACATGCCGTTGCCTCCTTATATAGACCGCCCGGATGAAGGCTCGGATCGCGAGCGCTATCAGACGGTGTACGCCGAGCGCTTGGGCGCGGTGGCGGCGCCGACGGCGGGGCTGCATTTCGATCAGCCGCTGATGGAGGCGATTGCCGCCAAGGGCGTCGAGACCGCATTCGTCACGTTGCACGTTGGCGCAGGTACGTTCCAGCCGGTGCGCGTGGAGAAGATCGAAGATCACCACATGCACAGTGAGTGGCTGGAAGTCGGCCAGGACGTGGTTGATGCCGTCGCCGCTTGCCGTGCGCGGGGTGGTCGGGTGATCGCGGTCGGCACCACCAGCGTGCGTTCGCTGGAAAGTGCGGCGCGTGATGGCGTGCTCAAGCCGTTCAGTGGCGACACCGACATTTTTATCTTCCCGGGCCGGCCGTTCCATGTGGTCGATGCCCTGGTCACCAATTTCCATTTGCCGGAATCCACGCTGTTGATGCTGGTTTCGGCATTCGCCGGTTATCCCGAAACCATGGCCGCCTACAAGGCCGCCGTCGACAACGGTTACCGCTTTTTCAGCTACGGTGATGCGATGTTCATCACCCGTAATCCCGCATCTACTGCCCCTAAACAAACAGGCCCAGAGGAAACAGAATGAGTCGCGAATGTCGCATGTCCTTTGAGCTCCTGGCCACCGATGGCAAGGCCCGTCGTGGTCGCCTGACCTTCCCGCGTGGCACCGTCGAGACCCCGGCGTTCATGCCGGTGGGTACTTACGGCACGGTCAAGGGCATGTTGCCGCGTGACATCGTCGCCACCGGCGCCGAGATCATCCTGGGTAACACCTTCCACCTGTGGCTGCGCCCGGGTACTCAGGTGATCAAGGAGCACGGTGACCTGCACGATTTCATGCAGTGGAAAGGCCCGATCCTGACCGACTCCGGCGGTTTCCAGGTGTTCAGCCTTGGCGCGATGCGCAAGATCAAGGAGGAGGGTGTGACCTTCGCCTCTCCGGTGGATGGCGCCAAAGTGTTCATGGGCCCGGAGGAGTCGATGCAGGTTCAGCGTGACCTGGGCTCCGACATCGTGATGATCTTCGACGAATGCACGCCGTATCCGGCTGACGAAGACGTCGCGCGCGTGTCGATGGAGCTGTCGCTGCGTTGGGCTCAACGCTCGAAAAACGCTCACGGTGACAACACCGCGGCCCTGTTCGGTATCGTACAGGGCGGCATGCACCAGGATCTGCGCATGCGTTCGCTGGAAGGTCTCGACAAGATCGGCTTCGATGGCCTCGCCATTGGCGGTCTGTCGGTGGGCGAACCGAAGCACGAGATGATCAAGGTGCTGGATTATCTGCCGGGCATGATGCCGGCTGACAAACCTCGTTACCTTATGGGCGTTGGCAAACCGGAAGATCTGGTTGAGGGTGTGCGCCGCGGTGTGGACATGTTCGATTGCGTGATGCCAACCCGTAATGCCCGCAATGGGCATCTGTTCATTGATACAGGCGTTCTGAAGATCCGTAACGCATTCCATCGCCATGATGAATCGCCGCTGGATCCGACCTGCGATTGCTATACCTGCCAGAACTTCTCCCGCGCTTATCTGCATCACCTGGACAAATGCGGCGAAATGCTGGGCAGTATGCTCAATACCATCCACAACTTGCGCCATTATCAGGTGCTGATGGCTGGTTTGCGCGAGGCTATTCAACAGGGTACATTGGCCGCCTTTGTCGATGCCTTCTACGCCAAACGCGGGCTCCCCGTTCCGCCTTTGGACTAAGTTTTCTGACCCCAAGATTCAACATTTGCAACTGGAGTGCTAAATGAGCTTTTTTATCTCTAATGCCATGGCTGACGCTGCTGCACCGGCTGCTGCCGGCCCAATGGGCGGCGGTTTCGAGTGGATTTTCCTGGTCGGCTTCCTGGTTATCTTCTATCTGATGATCTGGCGTCCACAGGCCAAGCGCGCCAAAGAGCAGAAGAACCTGCTGAGCAGCCTTGCGAAGGGCGACGAAGTGGTTACCACCGGTGGCATCGCCGGCAAGATCACCAAAGTGGCCGATGACTTCGTGGTTCTGGAAGTTTCCGACACCGTGGAAATGAAGTTTCAGAAGGGCGCCATCGCCGCCACGCTGCCAAAAGGCACGCTGAAAGCGATCTAAGCAACAACTTCTACTCAATCGACGGGGCGCGCAAGGCGCCCCGCGTCATAACGGGCGGCGTGATGCTGAACAAATACCCTCTGTGGAAATACATTCTGATCCTGGCGGTGCTGGCGGTCGGTCTGATTTATTCCGCTCCCAATCTTTACCCCGATGACCCGGCTATTCAAATCAGCGGCGCCAGCACGGCTCTGCAGGTCAATCAGGCCGATCTGGACCGCGTAAGCACCGCGCTTCACGAGTCCGGGATCAACGTCAAGGCGGCCACTCTGGCGGCAAACGGCAAGGGCGGCTTGATCCGTCTGAGCAAGGCTGAAGATCAGCTGCCGGCCAAAGACGTTGTGCGCAAGGCATTGGGTGATGACTACGTCGTCGCGCTGAACCTGGCACAAACCACCCCGCAATGGCTGCGCAATCTGGGCGCGCACCCGATGAAGCTGGGTCTGGACTTGTCCGGTGGTGTGCACTTCCTGCTGGAAGTGGACATGGATAAAGCCCTCGATGCACGCCTGAAAGTCTACGAAGGCGACGTCAAGAGCCTGCTGCGCAAAGAGAAGCTGCGTTATCGCAGCCTGCCGCAACTGGGCGGTGCCATCCAGCTGGGCTTCGCTGATGAAGGCAGCCGCGAACAAGCCCGTGCACTGATCCGCAAGAACTTCAACGATTTCGACATTGTTCCGGCCGACCTCAATGGTCAACCGGTGCTGCGTCTGGCGATGACCCCGGCCAAGCTGGCGGAAATCCGTGAATACTCCATCAAGCAGAACTTGACCACGGTACGTAACCGCGTCAATGAGCTGGGTGTTGCCGAACCGATCGTCCAGCGTCAGGGCGCCAACCGCATCGTGGTTGAGCTGCCGGGCGTGCAGGACACTGCCGAAGCCAAGCGTATCCTCGGCAAAACGGCCAACCTTGAGTTCCGTCTGGCGGCAGAGCCGGGCGCTTCGAAAGCCACCTCCGAGACGTTCGAGTTTCGTGAAGGCAATCGTCCTGCGGCGCAAATCGA
Source organism: Pseudomonas baetica (assembly GCF_019733355.1). Taxonomy (GTDB): domain Bacteria; phylum Pseudomonadota; class Gammaproteobacteria; order Pseudomonadales; family Pseudomonadaceae; genus Aquipseudomonas; species Aquipseudomonas baetica_A. Next base: position 16,209 of record NZ_JAIHLQ010000039.1, read on the forward strand.
GCGTGGTCTGATCATTACAGGTGATCAGGTTACCGACGCCAAGGCCGGTTTCGGCGAGCACGGTACGCCTGAAGTGAACATCCGTCTGGATGGTCATGGTGGTGAGCTGATGAGCCGTGCGACCCGTTCGAACGTCGGTCGCAGCATGGCAGTGATCTTCATCGAGCAGCGTCCGGTCACCACTTACACCAAGCAAGTGGTTGGTGGCGTCGAGAAAGACGTACCGGTGCAGACCTTCAAGGAAGAGAAGAAGATCATCAGCCTGGCGACCATTCAGTCGCCGCTGGGGGCTCAGTTCCGCATCACTGGCCTGAACGGTCAGGGCGAGTCGTCGGAACTGGCGCTGCTGTTGCGTGCCGGTGGTCTGGCGGCGCCGATGTACTTCGCTGAAGAGCGCACCATCGGTCCGAGCTTGGGTGCTGACAACATCACCAAAGGTATCGATGCATCGCTGTGGGGCATGCTGTTTGTCTCGCTGTTCATCATCGCCATCTATCGCTTCTTCGGCATCATCGCCACTGTCGCTCTGGGCGTGAACATGGTGTTGCTGCTGGCGCTGATGTCGCTGCTGGGGGCAACGCTGACCCTGCCGGGTATCGCCGGTATCGTCTTGACCATGGGTATGGCGGTTGACGCCAACGTGCTGATCTTCTCGCGGATTCGCGAAGAGATTGCCGCCGGGATGACCGTGCAGCGTGCAATCAACGAAGGCTTCGGCCGGGCATTCACCGCGATTCTCGACGCCAACCTGACAACCTTGTTGGTCGGCGGGATTCTCTTTGCCATGGGCACAGGCCCGGTCAAAGGCTTCGCAGTGACCATGTCCCTCGGGATCTTTACCTCGATGTTCACGGCCATCATGGTGACCCGCGCGATGGTCAACCTGATCTTCGGCGGTCGTGACTTCAAGAAGTTGTGGATTTAAGGGGCTGCCATGTTACGTACAATCAACTTCATGGGCGTTCGCAACGTTGCGTTCGGCGTCACATTGTTCCTTACCTTGCTGGCCTTGTTCAGTGTCGCCACCAAGGGCATGAACTGGGGGCTGGACTTTACCGGCGGTACGCTCATTGAGCTGACCTACGAGCGTCCGGCCGATGTCACCAAGGTGCGCGAGCAACTGGTGGAGTCGGGTTACCACGAAGCCATCGTGCAGAGCTTCGGAGCAACCACTGATCTTCTGGTGCGTATGCCTGGCGAAGACCCGCAACTGGGTCATCAGGTGGCTGATGCTCTGCAGAAGGTCGGCGGCGACAACCCGGCGACGGTCAAGCGTGTCGAGTTCGTCGGCCCGCAGGTCGGTGAAGAGCTGCGCGACCAGGGCGGCCTCGGCATGCTGCTGGCGCTCGGCGGCATCCTGCTCTACCTGGCTTTCCGCTTTCAGTGGAAGTTCGCGGTCGGCGCCATTGTTTCGCTGATCCATGACGTGATCGTGACCATCGGTATTCTGTCGTTCTTCCAGGTCACCTTCGACCTGACGGTACTGGCGGCAGTACTGGCGATTATTGGTTACTCGCTGAACGACACCATCGTGGTATTCGACCGGGTTCGTGAGAACTTCCGTGTGCTGCGCAAGGCGTCCTTGATCGAGAACATCAACATCTCGACCACTCAGACTTTGCTGCGCACCATGGCGACGTCGATCTCCACGTTGCTGGCGATCTCGGCTCTGCTGTTCTTTGGTGGTGACAACCTGTTCGGCTTCTCCATTGCCCTGTTTATCGGTGTTCTGGCGGGTACTTACTCGTCGATCTACATCGCTAACGTGGTGTTGATCTGGCTGGATCTGACCACTGAAGACCTGATTCCACCCGCCAACACCGACAAGGAAATCGACGACCGTCCATAACGGCCATCGTTTTCCCGGTTGTCAGCCAAAAAAGGCGCGAGTTGAACTCGCGCCTTTTTTTATGCTCCAAGGCTGGGATAAGCGCGGGCCCGTCCCGCATGTGATGGTCAGGAGGTTCATGTGAACAAGTCGTTACTGGTTGGTGCGGTATTGGGTGCTGTCGGTGTAACAGCCGGGGGTGCTGTTGCCACCTACAGCCTGGTTAAAAGCGGCCCTGAGTATGCGCAAGTGCTGGCCGTTGAGCCGGTCAAAACACAGATCAAGACTCCACGTGAAGTCTGCAAGGATGTAACCGTGACCCGGCAGGCGCCAGTCAAGGATCAACACCAGATCCTCGGCACCGCTATCGGTGCGGTAGCGGGCGGTTTGCTGGGTAATCAGGTGGGTGGTGGCACTGGCAAGAAGATTGCCACGGTGGCAGGTGCGGTCGGCGGTGGTTATGCCGGTAACAAGGTGCAGGAAGGTATGCAAAACCGTGACACCTACACCACCACGCAAACGCGCTGCAACACAGTGAATGACATCAGTGACAAGGTTGTTGGTTACGACGTGCGTTATTCGCTGGATGGCAAGGAAGGCAAGGTTCGGATGGATCGCGATCCGGGCAACCAGATTCCGGTCGACAAGGAAGGTAAATTGATTCTGTCGCAGAATGGGTCGGGCCAATAATCGTTCGATCGTTTGAGATGAAGCACCCTGCGGGGTGCTTTTTTGTGTCCGCGATTCAGGTCGCGCCGTAAATCCCTTGTGGGAGCGGGTTTGCTCGCGAATGCTGTTTAATATTCAAAGTGGATGCTGAATGAATCACTGCTCTCGCGAGCAAGCCTGCTCTCACATTGGGTCTGTGGTGTGTCTGGAGGTCTAAGTCATGGGCATTAAAAAAGCACCCCTAAGGGTGCTTTTTGCGTTTCGCTAAAAGCTTAGCGCTTCAGCGAAGCCGGCAGGTGCGGCTGGATGGCCGTCAGAACTGCCTTGAAGCATTTGGTGTTACCGGCAACGATGTGGCCTTTTTCAAGGAAATCGTGACCGCCGGTGAAGTCGCTCACCAAGCCACCAGCTTCTTGAATCAGCAGGGCGCCTGCAGCCATGTCCCACTCGGACAGGCCCGACTCCCAGAACGCATCGAAACGACCGGCAGCGACGTAAGCCAGGTCCAGACTTGCCGAGCCAGCACGGCGTATGCCGGCAGTCTGGCCCACCAGGGCGCGGAACATGCCCAGGTAGTTGTCGAGGTTGTCCATCTGGTCGTCACGGAACGGGAAGCCGGTACCCAGCAGGGCACCGTCGAGGCTGGTACGACCGCTGACGCGCAGGCGACGACCGTTCAGTTGAGCGCCACGACCACGGCTGGCGGTGAATTCTTCCTGGCGAACCGGGTCCAGAACCACTGCGTGTTCCAGGCGACCGCGATATTTGCAGGCGATGCTGACAGCAAAGTGAGGAATGCCGCGCAGGAAGTTGGTCGTGCCGTCCAGTGGGTCGATGATCCACAGGTATTCTTCGCCTTCGATGCCGGTGCCGGCGTGCAGGCCAGTTTCTTCACCCTGGATCGAGTGATTCGGGTAGGCCTTGCGCAGGGCGTCGATGATTTTCTGTTCGGCGGCGCGATCCACCTCGGATACATAATCCTTGGCGTCTTTTTCGTCGACCTTGATGGTATCCAGGCGCTCGATGGAGCGGAAGATCAGTTCACTGGCGCTGCGGGCGGCGCGCAGCGCGATATTCAGCATGGGCTGCATGGATGTGTCACCTAAGGTTGTTAAAGAAAGCCGCGCATTCTATCAGAACTTTTCTTCAGGTGAAGGACGCTGTTCGCTTTCATAGCTTAACGGTAGGCTGTTCTGTAAGATTTGCACCCCTTCCCTGTGTCCGAGAGCGCCTCCCTTGCTGCAGAACATTCGTGTCGTCCTGGTCAATACCAGCCACCCCGGCAACATCGGCGGGGCTGCGCGCGCCATGAAAAACATGGGTCTGTCGCGATTGGTGCTGGTTGAACCGCGGCTGTTCCCGCATCACGAAGCCGATGCTCGTGCTTCCGGTGCCGGTGACATTCTTGAAAACGCGCTAGTCGTCGCCACTTTGGAAGATGCCTTGGTCGGCTGCAATCTGGTGCTCGGCACCAGTGCTCGTGATCGGCGCATTCCGTGGCCACTGCTGGATCCGCGCGAATGCGGCACCAAAGTGGTTGAGGAAGCCGGGCAGGGCGCCGAAATCGCCCTGGTGTTTGGTCGTGAAGATTCCGGCCTGACCAATGAAGAGTTGCAGCGATGTCACTTTCACGTGCACATCCCCTCCGATCCAGAGTTCAGTTCGCTGAACCTCGGCGCGGCGGTGCAGGTGTTGAGCTATGAAGTGCGCATGGCCTGGCTGGCTGCACAGGGTCAGCCGAGCAAGATCGAGAAAGAAGAAGTGGCCTCGGTGAAAAGCGCCGAGCTGGCGACCATGGATGAGCTGGAGCGATTCTATGAGCATCTGGAGCAGACGCTGGTCGCCATCGAATTCCTTGATCCGGAAAAACCACGGCACTTGATGGCGCGCCTGCGCCGGTTGTACGGACGCAGCTCGGTCAGCCGGGCGGAGATGAATATTTTGCGTGGCATTCTCACGGAAACCCAAAAAGCGGCCCGTGGTGAGCTTCTTAAGCGGAAGGACTAAATGATGTTTGAGCGTTTGCGTGAAGATATCCAAAGTGTGTTCCATCGAGACCCGGCAGCGCGTAACGCTTTTGAAGTCCTGACCTGCTACCCCGGGATGCATGCGATCTGGATTCACCGATTGGCCGGGATGCTCTGGCGCCATGATCTGAAATGGCTTGCGCGTCTGGTGTCGAACTTTGGTCGTTGGTTGACCGGGATCGAGATTCATCCGGGGGCGAAAGTCGGTCGACGATTCTTTATCGATCACGGCATGGGGATCGTCATTGGCGAAACCGCCGAGATTGGCGATGACGTAACCATTTATCAGGGCGTGACCCTGGGTGGCACCAGTTGGAATAAAGGCAAGCGCCATCCGACGTTGGGTGATGGTGTTGTCGTCGGTGCGGGCGCCAAAGTGCTCGGCCCGTTCACGGTCGGTGCGGGTGCCAAGGTCGGCTCCAATGCCGTGGTAACCAAAGAAGTGCCGCCGGGCGCCACGGTTGTGGGGATTCCTGGGCGAATCATCGTCAAATCCGATGAGGAGCAGGACGCCAAACGCAAGGCCATGGCCGAGAAGATCGGCTTCGATGCCTATGGTGTCAGTGAGGACATGCCTGACCCGGTGGCGCGTGCCATCGGTCAGTTGCTCGATCACCTGCAAGCGGTGGATGGGCGACTGGAAGGAATGTGCGGCGCGCTAAAGGATCTGGGCAGTAATTACTGTGCGAAAGATCTGCCTGAGCTGCGTGAAGAAGACTTTGCCTGTGTAAAAGACAAGGATCAGAGTCAGGCGAGCTAAACCGCGTCGTTTTCTTCGCGAGCAGGCCAGCGTTGGAATGCATTCCCTTGTGGGGGTGGACTCGCTCGCGAAGAACGATAACGCGGTATGTCTGGCTGTGCGCCGCCAGCCTTTGCTATGATGCGCGCGCTCTTTTGGGGGTAAACCCGACTAAAGCACTAGGTCTTATAGTTGACTTAAATGCTCGGGAATTGCATACTCCCGCCCATTCTGAACTCCGTGGTAACTGTCCATGCGACTGACTACAAAAGGCCGATACGCCGTGACCGCCATGCTCGACCTGGCGTTGCACGCGCAGCACGGGCCCGTGTCCCTGGCCGATATCTCCGAGCGCCAAGGGATCTCCCTGTCCTACCTCGAACAGCTTTTCGCCAAGCTGCGCCGCAGCAACCTGGTTTCCAGTGTTCGCGGTCCGGGCGGTGGCTACCAGTTGTCCCGCGACATGCAGGGCATTCAGGTCGCTCAGGTGATCGATGCGGTGAACGAATCGGTCGATGCGACCAAGTGCCAGGGCCAGGGCGATTGCCATTCCGGCGACACCTGTCTGACCCATCATCTGTGGTGCGACCTGAGCCTGCAGATTCACGAATTTCTGAGCGGTATCAGCTTGGCTGACCTTGTCACTCGCCGTGAGGTGCAAGAAGTAGCCCAGCGTCAGGATCAGCGTCGTTGCAATGGCAAGGCGCAGCACCTGGACAAGATTGAAGCGTCCGCCGTCGAATGACAGCCAAAGAGCTAGCGGCACGCCAGCCAGCCTGATTTAGGAGATAGTCCATGAAATTGCCGATTTACCTTGATTACTCTGCGACCACCCCGGTCGATCCGCGCGTTGCGCAAAAGATGAGTGAATGCCTGCTGGTCGACGGAAACTTCGGTAACCCGGCGTCCCGTTCCCATGTGTTCGGCTGGAAGGCTGAAGAGTCCGTCGAAAATGCACGTCGTCAGGTGGCCGACCTGGTCAACGCCGACCCGCGCGAAATCGTCTGGACTTCCGGTGCTACCGAGTCCGATAACCTGGCAATCAAGGGCGCGGCACATTTCTACGCCTCCAAGGGCAAGCACCTGATCACCTCCAAAATTGAGCACAAGGCTGTCCTCGACACCATGCGCCAACTGGAGCGTGAAGGTTTCGAAGTGACCTACCTCGATCCTCAGACTGACGGTCTGATCACTCCTGAGATGATCGACGCCGCGCTGCGCGAAGACACCATCCTCGTGTCGATCATGCACGTAAACAACGAAATCGGCACCGTCAACGACATCGCGGCCATCGGCGAACTGCTTCGTTCGAAAGGCATCCTGTTCCACGTTGACGCCGCTCAGTCCACAGGCAAGGTCGAGATCGATCTGCAGAAGCTGAAAGTCGACATGATGTCGTTCTCCGCCCACAAAACCTACGGCCCTAAAGGCATCGGCGCGTTGTACGTCAGCCGCAAGCCGCGTGTGCGCATCGAAGCGACCATGCACGGCGGCGGTCACGAGCGCGGCATGCGTTCCGGCACTCTGGCGACTCACCAAATCGTCGGCATGGGCGAAGCGTTCCGTGTGGCCAAGGAAGACATGGTTGCTGAAAACGTTCGTATCAAAGCCTTGAGCGATCGTTTCTACAAGCAGGTCGAACATCTGGAAGAGCTGTACGTAAACGGCAGTCTGACTGCCCGCGTTCCGCACAACCTGAACCTGAGCTTCAACTACGTTGAAGGCGAATCGCTGATCATGGCACTCAAGGATCTGGCGGTTTCGTCCGGTTCGGCCTGCACCTCGGCATCGCTTGAGCCTTCGTACGTACTGCGCGCTCTGGGCCGCAACGACGAATTGGCGCACAGCTCGATCCGCTTCACCTTCGGCCGTTTCACCACCGAAGAAGAAATCGACTACGCCGCGCAGAAAGTCTGCGAGGCCGTTACCAAGCTGCGCGCTCTGTCGCCGCTGTGGGACATGTACAAAGACGGTGTCGACATTTCGAAAATCGAGTGGGCGGCACACTGATTTCAAGTCGCCGCGAACCGGCCCCGTCAACTCCGGTTGTGGGGCATAAAGAGCGACTCTCTGATGAGTGAGGATTAAGAATCATGGCTTACAGCGAAAAGGTCATCGACCACTACGAAAACCCGCGTAACGTCGGCAAGATGAATGCCGAAGACCCGGATGTCGGCACTGGCATGGTTGGCGCACCTGCGTGCGGCGACGTGATGCGTCTGCAGATCAAGGTCAACGATCAGGGCGTTATCGAAGATGCCAAGTTCAAGACCTATGGCTGCGGTTCGGCAATCGCTTCCAGCTCCCTCGCTACCGAGTGGATGAAGGGCAAGACCCTGGACGAAGCCGAAACCATCAAGAACACTCAGCTGGCCGAAGAATTGGCCCTGCCACCAGTGAAGATTCACTGCTCGGTACTGGCTGAAGACGCTATCAAAGCGGCTGTTCGCGATTACAAGCAGAAGAAAGGCTTGATCTGACTTTCAGGATTTGGCGACGAGTAAGGAGTCACCGATGGCTATCAGCATGACAGAAGCGGCTGCTCGACACGTGCGGCGCTCCCTCGACGGGCGCGGCAAAGGTGAAGGGATTCGTCTGGGTGTTCGCACCACAGGCTGTTCCGGCCTTGCCTACGTGCTGGAGTTTGTCGACGAGGTGGTTGCAGAGGATCAGGTGTTCGAAAGTCACGGTGAAAAAGTGATTATCGACCCGAAGAGCCTGGCCTACCTGGACGGCACCGAGCTCGATTTCGTCAAGGAAGGGTTGAACGAAGGCTTCAAGTTCAACAACCCCAACGTACGCGGTGAATGTGGCTGCGGCGAAAGCTTCAACATCTGAGGCTTGTCGTGGGTATTCCTTGTCATTTCGCTTTATTCGAGCTGCAACCGAGTTTCCGTCTGGATCTCGAGCAGTTGGCCACGCGCTATCGTGAGTTGGCGCGCGGCGTTCATCCTGACCGCTTTGCCGACGCTCCAGAGCGTGAGCAGCGGTCGGCTCTTGAGCAGTCTGCGCGTCTTAATGACGCTTATCAGACGCTCAAGAGCCCGGCCCAGCGTGCGCGCTACCTGCTGAACATCAGCGGGCATGAAGTGCCGATGGAGGTCACGGTCCACGACCCCGAGTTTCTTTTGCAGCAGATGCAATGGCGCGAAGAGCTCGAAGACCTTCAGGACAGCGCGGACCTGGATGGTGTCGCCGTATTCAAGCGTCGCCTGAAAGTGGCTCAGGAAGAACTCAATGAAAGCTTCGCAGCCTGTTGGGATGATGCCGCGCGACGTGAGCAGGCCGAACGCCTGATGCGGCGCATGCAGTTCCTCGACAAGCTCACCTACGAAGTGCGCCAGTTAGAAGAGCGCCTCGACGATTAACCCAGTGCCGCTCCGGTCGCACGCCTGATATACAGATAAGTCCTGATCACGATGGCCCTACTGCAGATCGCCGAACCCGGCCAAAGTCCTCAACCGCACCAGCGTCGTCTGGCTGTGGGGATCGACTTGGGCACTACCAATTCGCTGGTCGCTGCGTTGCGCAGTGGTCTCTCCGAGCCGCTGGCCGACGCTGACGGGCAGGTCATCCTGCCGTCCGCCGTGCGTTATCACGCCGATCGCGTCGAGGTCGGCGAGTCGGCCAAGCTGGCCGCCGCTTCCGATCCCTTGAACACCGTGCTGTCGGTCAAGCGCTTGATGGGTCGCGGTCTGTCCGACGTCAAGCAACTGGGCGAGCAACTGCCATATCGCTTTGTCGGCGGCGAATCGCACATGCCGTTCATCGATACCGTACAAGGCCCGAAAAGCCCGGTCGAGGTCTCGGCCGATATCCTCAAGGTGCTGCGTCAGCGTGCTGAAGCGACCTTGGGTGGCGAGTTGGTTGGTGCGGTGATCACCGTGCCAGCGTATTTCGATGATGCTCAGCGTCAGGCCACCAAGGATGCGGCGAAACTCGCCGGCCTCAATGTGCTGCGCCTGCTCAATGAGCCAACCGCAGCCGCTGTGGCTTACGGTCTGGATCAGCACGCCGAGGGCCTGGTCGCGATTTATGACTTGGGCGGCGGCACCTTCGATATTTCCATTTTGCGTCTGACCGGCGGTGTTTTCGAAGTCCTGGCCACCGGCGGCGACAGTGCGCTGGGCGGTGACGACTTCGATCACGCGATTGCCGGCTGGATCATCGAGAGTGCGGGTTTGTCCGCTGATCTCGATCCGGGCGCGCAACGTAATCTGCTGCAAACTGCTTGCGCAGCCAAAGAAGCCCTGACCGATGCGGCCAGCGTTGAAGTTGCCTACGGTGACTGGAAAGCGCAGCTGACTCGAGAGGCCTTTGATGCGCTGATCGAGCCGATGGTTGCTCGTAGCCTGAAAGCCTGCCGCCGTGCGGTTCGCGATTCCGGCATTGAGCTGGATGACGTACACGCCGTGGTCATGGTTGGCGGTTCGACCCGCGTTCCGCGCGTGCGTGAAGCCGTCGCCGAAGCGTTCGGTCGTCAGCCGTTGACTGAAATCGACCCGGATCAAGTGGTGGCCATTGGTGCTGCGATCCAGGCCGACACCCTGGCTGGCAACAAGCGCGATGGCGGCGAACTGCTGCTGCTCGACGTGATTCCGCTGTCTCTGGGGCTGGAAACCATGGGCGGCCTGATGGAGAAGGTAATCCCGCGCAACACCACCATCCCCGTCGCACGCGCCCAGGATTTCACCACTTATAAAGACGGCCAGTCGGCCATGGCGATCCATGTGCTGCAAGGAGAGCGTGAGCTGATCAGCGACTGCCGCTCCTTGGCGCGCTTCGAATTGCGCGGCATTCCGGCGATGGTGGCCGGTGCGGCGAAGATTCGCGTGACCTTCCAGGTCGATGCCGACGGACTGCTCAGCGTTTCTGCCCGTGAACTGGGGTCGGGCGTTGAAGCGAGCATTCAGGTCAAGCCGTCCTACGGTCTGACCGACGGCGAAATCGCCAAGATGCTCAAGGATTCGTTCCAGCACGCCAATGACGATAAGGTCGCCCGCGTTCTGCGCGAGCAGCAGGTGGATGCCCAGCGCCTGATCGAGGCGGTGCAGGGCGCTCTCGAGGTGGATGGCGAGCGTTTGCTCGACGCCGAAGAGCGCATGGTCATCGACCTGCAGGTGCAGGAACTGGCCGAACTGATGAAAGGTACTGATGGTTACGCCATCGAGCAGCAGACCAAGCGTCTGTCGCAAGTGACCGATGCTTTTGCTGCTCGCCGGATGGATTTGACGGTGAAAGCCGCTCTGTCGGGGCGCAACCTGAATGAAATCGAGGATATCTGATGCCGCAGGTCATTTTTCTGCCCCACGAGAAGTTCTGCCCTGAAGGCATGGTGGTCGAGGCTGCGCCCGGCACATCGATTCTCGAACTGGCCCATGAACACCATATCGAGATGGAAAGCGCCTGCGGCGGCGTCTGCGCCTGCACCACTTGCCACTGCATCATCCGCGAGGGTTTTGACTCGATGGAAGAGGCTGATGAGCTGGAAGAGGACTTCCTGGATCGTGCCTGGGGCCTGGAAGCGCAGTCGCGCCTTGCCTGTCAGGCTATCGTGGGTGAAGAAGACATCACCGTCGAGATTCCGAAATATTCGCTTAACCATGCGGCCGAAGCGCCGCACTGACTGGTAAGACTGTCATGAGCTACGGTTGGAATGATGTTCAACGCATTGCAGAAGAATTGGCCGAAGCCAAGCCGGATGTAGATCCGCTTTCTGTGAATTTCGTCGACCTGCAGCGATGGATCAAGGAACTGCCTGACTTCGACGACACCTCTGGCCGCGTCGGCGAGAAGGTGTTGGAAGCGGTTCAGGCGCTCTGGATCGAAGAAGTAGACTGATCGTCCTCGCAGGTTAGGCAATACCCAAGAACCCGCGTATAATTCGCGGGTTTAATTTTTCGCAAATTACCGTTTCTGGAGTTACACCATGGCTGTTCAACGTACTTTCTCCATCATCAAGCCTGACGCTGTTGCAAAAAACGTCATCGGCGAGATCACCACTCGTTTCGAAAAAGCAGGCCTGCGCGTTGTAGCTTCGAAACTGAAGCAACTGTCCAAAGCCGAAGCTGAAGGCTTCTACGCTGAGCACAGCGCTCGTGGTTTCTTCGGCGACCTGGTTGCTTTCATGATCTCCGGCCCGGTTGTTGTTCAGGTTCTGGAAGGCGAAAACGCTATCGCTCTGAACCGTGAGCTGATGGGCGCTACCAACCCTAAAGAAGCTGCTGCCGGTACCATCCGCGCTGACTTCGCTGATTCCATCGACGCCAACGCTGTTCACGGTTCGGACTCCGAAGCTGCAGCTGCTCGTGAAATCTCGTACTTCTTCGCAGCTACTGAAGTAACCACTCGCTAAGCATTGGCTTAAGAGTGAAGGTGAATCCATGACTACATCGACTGTAAAAACCAACCTGCTGGGTCTGACTCAACAGGAAATGGAAAAATTCTTCGACTCAATCGGGGAGAAGCGTTTCCGTGCCGGTCAGGTAATGAAATGGATTCACCACTTTGGCGTCGATGATTTCGACGCCATGACGAACGTCAGCAAGGCCTTGCGCGACAAGCTCAAGGCAATTGCTGAAGTCCGTGGTCCTGAAGTGGTCAGCGAGGACATTTCCAGCGACGGCACCCGTAAGTGGGTGGTGCGCGTGGCGTCCGGCAGCTGCGTCGAGACCGTGTACATTCCCCAGGGCAAACGCGGCACTCTGTGCGTTTCGTCCCAGGCAGGCTGTGCCCTGGATTGCAGTTTCTGCTCCACCGGCAAGCAAGGCTTCAACAGCAATCTCACCGCCGCCGAAGTGATCGGTCAGGTGTGGATTGCCAACAAATCTTTTGGCAGCGTCCCGGCAACCGTCGACCGTGCTATCACCAACGTGGTGATGATGGGCATGGGTGAGCCGCTGTTGAACTTCGACAACGTCGTGGCCGCCATGCATCTGATGATGGATGACCTTGGTTACGGGATCTCCAAGCGCCGCGTGACCCTGTCCACGTCGGGTGTGGTGCCGATGATCGATGAGCTGGCCAAGCACATCGACGTATCCCTGGCGTTGTCCCTGCACGCACCGAATGACGCATTGCGTAACCAATTGGTGCCGATCAACAAGAAATATCCGCTTAAGATGCTGCTCGAGTCGTGCCAGCGCTACATGTCCGCCCTTGGCGAGAAGCGTGTGCTGACCATCGAGTACACCTTGCTCAAGGACGTCAACGACAAGGTTGAACACGCCGTTGAAATGGTCGAGTTGCTGAAGAACATTCCGTGCAAGATCAACCTGATTCCGTTCAACCCGTTCCCGCATTCCGGGTACGAGCGGCCGAGCAACAACGCGATCCGTCGCTTCCAGGATCAGTTGCATCAGGCCGGTTTCAACGTCACCGTCCGCACCACCCGTGGTGAAGACATCGACGCCGCGTGTGGTCAATTGGTAGGGCAGGTGCTGGATCGCACCCGTCGCAGCGAACGTTACATCGCCGTGCGTGAGTTGAGCGCCGACAGCGATCTGGCACAGAACGCCGCGAACACTAACTAAGAGAGGATCTCTATGTCCCTGCGCTTTGCGCTGCTGTTGCTGTTGGCCAGCCTGTCTGCTGGTTGTGTCCTGTCGGGTGACTACAACCCGATGAAGACCAGCAAGGGCCGCGATGAAGCGCGGGCTGCCTACGTGCAACTCGGGCTGGGGTACTTGCAGCAAGGCATGAGCGAGCGGGCCAAAGTGCCGCTGAAAAAAGCACTGGAGCTCGACAGTTCGGATCCTGACGCCAATGCTGCCCTCGGGCTGGTATTTCAGGCCGAGATGGAGCCAAAACTGGCTGACGAGCACTTTCGCAAGGCCTTGTCCTCCCGTCCGGGTGATGCGCGAACGCTCAACAATTACGGCAGTTTTCTCTACGAAGAGCAGCGTTATAAGGAAGCCTACGAGCGTTTTGAACAGGCCGCCGCCGATACCCTGTATCCTGAGCGTTCGCGTGTGTTCGAGAACCTCGGCATGACGGCATCGAAGCTCGGTGAGCGTGACCTGGCGCAGCAGCAGCTGGAAAAGGCGCTGCGATTGAATCGTCAACAACCGCGCGCATTGCTGGAAATGGCTGAGTTGTCCTTCGAAGACAGGCATTATGTGCCCGCACGTGACTATTACGACCGTTTCAGCCTGCTTACCGATCAAAATGCACGTAGTCTATTGCTCGGCGTTCGGCTGGCGAAAGTGTTTGAAGATCGCGACAAGGCAGCCAGTTACGGCCTGCAATTAAAACGACTCTATCCCGGTACGCCGGAATATCAGCAATACCTGTCGGAGCAATGATGAAAGCGGCGCATCCCGAAATTGTAGCAGCGAATCGCGTTAACCCCGGTGAGACCCTGCGCCAGGCCCGCGAAAGCAATGGCTGGTCGCTGGCCGAAGTGGCCCTCAAGCTCAACCTCACTGTGACTTCCCTGAGCAATCTTGAAGCCGGCGCTTTCGACAAGCTGCCGGGGCATACCTTCGCACGCGGTTACATTCGCGCTTATGCCAAATTGCTCGGCATGGACCAGACCGTTCTGGTCCAGCAATTCGACCAGTCCACTGGCACCGACTCCCAAGGCAGTAACGTACACGCCCTTGGCCGTATCGAGGAGCCTGTTCGGGTTTCCCACACCATTTTGCGTATCGTCTGCCTGCTGTTGTTGATCGCGGTGATTGGCGGCGGTTTCGTCTGGTGGCAGGATCAGACATCGCTGCGAACCAAAGAATTGACCAGCCTGGCATCGGAGCACGTTGAAGTCGAAGGCGCCGACGGCACGACCCAGATACACCCGATAGACGAGCCGGAGGACCAGGCTGTTGCGCAAGGTCAGGCCGAGGGCGCCACTGCGCTGGCGCTACCGCAGTCGGAAACCACAGCCGAATCGACCGGCCCTGAAGGCGCCGCCCCTGCACCTGCTCCAGCCGAACCGGCCGCTCCCGCTCCCGCGCCAGTTGTTGCGACCCCGGCCCCCAGCGTACCGGCCACGCCAGCGCCGACGGTCACAGCACCGGTCGCCCTGGCAACGCCTGCACCGGCCCAGGAAGCGCCTGCACCCGTTGCCGGCGATGGTCAGGTGCAGTTGCAGTTCACCGGCGATTGCTGGGCACAAGTGACCGATGGTCGTGGCAAGGTTCTGTTCAGTGGTCTGAAACATAAAGGCGACAGCGTATCTGTTTCCGGCAAGCCGCCGCTTGCTGTGCGCCTGGGTGTTGCCCGCGCCGCGCAGGTCAGCTACAACGGCCAACCGGTCGATATCGCTCCGTTCACCAGTGGCGAGACTGCTCGCCTGAAGTTGGGTCAATAAGTCATGCACGGCGAATCACCAATCAAACGTCGCGTCTCGCGCAAGATCTGGGTCGGTAACGTACCGGTAGGCGGCGATGCGCCTATCGCTGTGCAGAGCATGACCAACAGCGACACCAATGATGTTGCCGCCACTGTTGCGCAGATCAACCGTCTTGAAGCTGCCGGCGTCGACATCGTCCGCGTCTCGGTGCCAGACATGGACGCTGCCGAGGCGTTCGGCAAGATCAAGCAACTGGTCAAGGTGCCACTGGTTGCCGACATCCACTTCGACTACAAGATCGCTTTACGCGTGGCAGAACTGGGTGTGGACTGCCTGCGTATCAACCCGGGCAATATCGGTCGTGAAGACCGCGTGCGTGCGGTGGTTGATGCCGCCCGTGACCGCGGGATCCCGATTCGCATCGGCGTTAACGCCGGTTCCCTGGAAAAAGACCTGCAAAAGAAATACGGCGAGCCCACCCCCGCTGCGCTGGTTGAATCCGCGCTGCGTCACGTCGAACACCTCGAACGCCTGAATTTCCAGGATTTCAAGGTCAGCGTGAAGGCCTCCGACGTGTTCATGGCTGTCGAAGCCTACCGCCTGCTTGCGAAAGAAATCGTTCAGCCACTGCACCTGGGTATCACCGAAGCGGGTGGATTGCGTTCGGGTACGGTGAAATCCGCCGTGGGCCTAGGTATGCTGCTCGCCGAGGGGATTGGCGATACTATCCGCATCTCGCTGGCGGCCGACCCGGTCGAGGAAGTGAAGGTCGGCTACGACATTCTCAAGTCTTTGCACCTGCGTTCCCGTGGAATCAACTTCATCGCCTGCCCGAGTTGCTCGCGGCAGAACTTCGATGTGGTCAAGACCATGAACGAGCTGGAAGGACGCCTTGAAGACCTGCTGGTGCCGCTGGATGTCGCGGTGATCGGTTGCGTGGTCAATGGCCCCGGCGAAGCCAAGGAAGCTCATATCGGCTTGACCGGCGGCACGCCAAACCTGATTTACATCGACGGCAAACCGTCGCAGAAACTGACGAATGACAATCTGGTGGATGAGCTGGAAAAGCTGATCCGCCAGAAAGCGGCCGAAAAGGTCGAAGCTGACGCTGCGGTTATCGCGCGCGGTTGAGCCTGACTGTAGAGCCGAACGAATTTAAGGATTTAAAGTGAGCAAGTCATTGCAAGCCATTCGTGGCATGAACGACATCCTGCCCGAACAGACCCCGCTGTGGCGTTATTTCGAGGGTACTGTTGCGCGTCTGCTGGATAACTACGGTTACAAGCAGATCCGCATGCCGATCGTCGAGTTCACCGAGCTGTTCAAGCGCTCGATCGGTGAAGTCACCGACATCGTTGAAAAAGAGATGTACACCTTCGAAGACCGCAACGGCGACTCCCTGACCTTGCGTCCGGAAGGTACCGCAGCGTGCGTGCGTGCAGTGCTCGAGCACGGCATCACCGGTGGCGGCCAAGTACAAAAACTCTGGTACATCGGCCCGATGTTCCGCCACGAACGTCCGCAGAAGGGGCGTTATCGCCAGTTCCATCAGATCGGTCTGGAGGTGTTCAACCTCGACGGTCCGGACATTGACGCCGAACTCATCATCATGACCTGGCGCCTTTGGGGCGAGTTGGGCATTCGTGACGCCGTCAAACTTGAACTCAACAGCCTGGGCACCAGCGAGTCCCGTGGTCGTTATCGTGAAGCGCTGGTCGAGTACCTCTCGGCGCACCACGACAAGCTCGACGAAGACAGCCAGCGTCGTTTGAAAACCAACCCGCTGCGGGTGCTCGACACCAAAAATGCCGACACTCAAGCCGTGTTGGTCGATGCGCCGAAAATGGCTGACTACCTGGACGACGAGTCCCGTGCCCACTTCGAAGGCCTGAAGGCCCGTCTGGACGCCGTCGGCATTCCTTACGTGCTCAACCCCAAGCTGGTTCGAGGCCTTGATTACTACAGCAAAACCGTTTTCGAATGGGTCACCGACAAGCTCGGCGCCCAAGGCACCGTGTGCGCGGGCGGCCGTTACGACGGTCTGGTTGAGCAGATGGGCGGCAAGCCGACCACAGGCGTTGGTTTCGCCATGGGCATCGAGCGTCTGGTGCTGATGCTCGAAACCCTGGAACAGATCCCGGAAGAAATCTCCCGTCAGGTCGACGTCTACCTCTGTGCCTTCGGTGAAGAGGCCGAGTTGGCCGCTCTGACCTTGGCCGAGCGTGTTCGCGATCAACTTCCAAACCTGCGTCTGCAAGTCAATGCCGGCGCCGGTAGCTTCAAAAGCCAGTTCAAGAAAGCCGACAAGAGCGGTGCACTGTACGCACTGATCCTGGGTGACGACGAAATGGCCCAGCAAGTGGTAGGTTTCAAACCCCTGCGTGGCCAGGGCGAACAACAAAGCATTGCCTGGGATGCGCTCGCCGCTCACCTGGCCACCTGCGTCGTGCAGGGTTGAAGCTGTCTAAACAGCCGATTTAGCGATTAAGGAGTATTGGGGTGTCGAGTACCGAAGACGAACAGTTGGCGGATTTGAAGGACTGGTGGACACGCAACGGCAAACCTCTGGTCACCGGCGGCCTGTTGGCGCTGGTCATCGTGTTCGGCTGGCAGGCTTATCACAAATATCAGAGCAACCAGTCGCAAGGCGCCTCGGTGCTCTATCAGCAACTGCTGGAGACCACACTGACGCCTGACGGCAAGCCTGATACTGCCCGCGTTGCGGATTTGGCCGGCAAGCTCAACAGTGAATTCGGCGGTACTGCCTACGCGCAGTACGGCAGCCTGTTCGTGGCCAAGGTTGCAGTCGACAGCGGCAAGCTCGATGACGCGGCGATGGAACTGAAAGCCATTGTCGACAAACCGGCCAACCCGGCGCTCGGCGAAATCGCCCGTCAGCGTCTGGCGCAAGTGCTGGGTGCGCAGAACAAGGCCGATGACGCTCTGAAACTGCTCGACGGCGATGCCGACAAAGCGTTTCTGGCCACTCGCGAAGAGCTCAAGGGCGACCTGCTGGTGCAGTTGGGCCGTACCGATGACGCGAACAAGGCGTATCAAAAAGCCAAGGCAGCACTGTCGGATGAAGCGGCAGTCGGTGGCCTTCAAATAAAACTCGACGACCTGGCCAAAGGGGATGCGTGACGTGATCCGTTGGAAGCATGCAGCATTGCTGGCTCTGGCCCTTCTGGCCGCGGGTTGCAGCAGCAACAGCAAAAAAGAATTGCCACCGGCTGAACTGACCGACTTCAAAGAAGAAGTGGTTCTGCAAAAGCAGTGGAGTCGTTCGATTGGTGATGGTCAGGGCGAAACCTACAACATGCTGGTGCCAGCGGTTGATGGTGACACCATCTACGCTGCCGATGTAACCGGCATCGTGATGGCCATGGATCGCAGCAACGGCGACGTGAAGTGGAAAAAAGATCTTGAACTGCCTGTCTCCGGCGCCGTAGGCGTTGGTTACGGTCTGGTTCTGGTTGGCACCCTGCAAGGCGAAGTCGTTGCTCTGGACACCGTCACCGGTGAAGAGAAGTGGCATGCTCGCGTGAACAGCGAAGTCCTCGCGCCGCCGGCCAACAACGGCGACGTGGTAGTGGTGCAGACTCAGGACGATCGTCTGGTCGGCCTGGATGCCTCCACCGGTACTCAACGCTGGGTGTATGACAGCACGCCGGCCGTACTGACGCTGCGTGGCACCAGTGCGCCGATCGTGACCAACCGCCTCGCGGTGGCTGGCTTGTCGACCGGTAAAGTGGTCGCTGTGGACATTTCCAACGGTGTGCCGGTCTGGGAACAACGGATCGCGATTCCACAGGGTCGTTCGGAACTGGAGCGCGTAGTCGACATCGACGGCGGTCTGCTGCTTTCCGGCGGTACGCTTTACGTTGCCAGCTATCAGGGTCGTGTTGCGGCACTGGATCTGGAGAGCGGTCGTCAACTATGGCAGCGCGATGCGTCGAGCTACGCCGGTATTGCGCAGGGTTTCGGCAGCGTCTATGTCAGCTTGGCATCGGGCACCGTTGAAGGCGTCGACGAACGTTCCACCACTGCATTGTGGAGCAACGATTCGCTGGCTCGCCGTCAACTGTCGGCGCCGGAAGTGTTCTCCAGCTACGTTGCAGTCGGCGACATGGAAGGTTACCTGCACCTGTTGAGTCAGGTGGACGGTCGATTCGTCGGCCGTGAGCGCATCGACAGCGACGGCCTTCGCGCCCGTCCGCTGGTGGTGGGCGACACGATTTATGTGTATGGCAACAGCGGCAAACTGGAAGCCCTGACCATCAAGTAACAACTATGCTTGGGGTTAACACACCCAGGCAGCTTCACTTGTGGGGGCGGGCTTGCTCGCGAAGAGCGTCAACGATGACGCGTACAGCCTGAATAAACGCGGTGCTGCTACGGTTTTTTCGCGGACAAGCCCGCTCCCACAGTGTTGCCCGAGCACCAGCCGCTGCCTCGCAGCGGCTTTTGTATTTTCTGAAATAACGAAGTGGAGAGCCGCATGGTTCCCGTAATCGCCCTGGTGGGCCGACCGAACGTCGGCAAATCCACCTTGTTCAACCGCCTGACCAGGACTCGTGACGCCATCGTCGGCGACTTGTCCGGTCTGACCCGTGATCGCCAGTACGGTGAGGCCAAGTGGCAAGGGCGTTCCTACATTCTGGTCGACACCGGTGGTATCTCCGGTGACGAGCACGGTATGGACGAAAAAATGGCCGAGCAGTCGCTGCTGGCCATTGAAGAAGCTGATGTTGTGCTGTTCCTGGTAGATGCCAAGGCCGGTTTTACCGCCGCCGACCAGATGATCGCCGAACACTTGCGCAAACGTAACAAGCGCTCCTACGTGGTTGCCAACAAGGTCGACAACATCGACCCGGAAATGGCCCGCGCTGAATTTGCTCCGTTGGGCATGGGCCACGCGATTCCGATCGCCGGTGCTCACGGCCGTGGCATCACTCAGATGCTGGAAATCGCCTTGGGTGATTTCCCGAGAGACGAGGAAGAGCCAGAAGACGGCGAAGAAGAGGTCGTTGCCGAAGGCGAGGAAGCCAAGCGCATTCCTGGCCCGAGCGAAAAAGACGGGATCAAGATCGCCATCATCGGCCGTCCGAACGTCGGCAAGTCGACTCTGGTCAACCGCATGCTCGGAGAAGACCGGGTAATCGTCTACGACCAACCCGGCACCACGCGCGACAGTATTTACATTCCGTTCGAGCGCAATGAAGAAAAGTACACGCTGATCGACACCGCCGGTGTGCGCAAGCGCGGCAAGATCCACGAAGAAGTCGAAAAATTCTCCGTGGTCAAAACCCTGCAGGCGATCAAAGACGCCAACGTGGTGATCTTCGTGATGGACGCGCGCGAAGGTGTGGTCGATCACGACCTCAACCTGCTGGGCTTCGCCATCGAGTCGGGTCGTGCGCTGGTGATCGCGATCAACAAGTGGGACGGCATGACGCCGAGCGAGCGCGACTTCGTGAAGGTCGAGCTGCAGCGTCGTCTGTTCTTCGTTGACTACGCCGACATCCACTTCATCTCGGCACTGCATGGCACTGGCGTGGGCAACCTCTACGCTTCCGTACAGAACTCGTTCAAGTCGGCGGTCACTCGCTGGCCGACCAACCGTCTGACCCAGATTCTGGAAGACGCGGTTGGCGAGCACGCGCCACCGATGGTCAACAACCGCCGGATCAAGCTGCGTTACGCTCACTTGGGTGGTGCCAACCCGCCGATCATCGTGATCCACGGTAACCAGATCGAGAAAGTACCGAAGTCGTATGTGCGCTATCTGGAGAACACTTACCGTCGTGTGCTGAAGCTGGTCGGTACGCCGATCCGCATCGAGTTCAAGGGCGGCGAGAACCCGTACGAAGGCAACAAAAACACGCTGACCGATCGCCAGGTCAACAGAAAGCGTCGGATGATGTCGCACACCAAGAAAGCCGACAAGAAGCGCCGCGACAAGAAGTGATGGAGATTGTCATTTGATCGTTCCCATGCTCCGCGTGGGAACGATCATTGAAAGAGAAGGGTGCCGTCCGGCGCCCTTTTTTTATGGGCGTCGTATGGGCTATCCTCGGGCTCTCCCGCGCCGTCGTCAGAGCCGGGGGCAGAGCAGGGAACCCCGATGATCACCAGCAAGCTGCCGAATGTCGGCATCACGATTTTCACGCAGATGTCTCAGCTCGCGGCGCAGACCGGCGCCATCAACCTGTCTCAGGGTTTTCCCGATTTCGACGGCCCGCAGGCTCTGCGCGAGGCGGTGGGTCGGCATATCGCCAGCGGCCATAACCAGTATTCGCCGATGACCGGCCTGGCGGCACTGCGCGAGCAGATCGCGGTGAAGATCGCCCGCAGTTATGGCGTGAACGTCGATGCCGACAATGAAGTGACAGTGACGCCGGGTGCAACCCAGGCGATTTTCTGTGCCATTCAGGCCGTTATCCACAGCGGCGACGAAGTCATCGTGTTTGATCCATGCTACGACAGCTACGAGCCCGCGACGCAGTTGGCCGGCGGTCGCTGTGTACATGTGCAATTGAGGTCGAACGATTTCTCCATTGATTTCGACAAGCTCGCCGCAGCCCTTAGCCCACGTACGCGGATGATCATCCTTAACACCCCGCACAATCCGAGCGGCGCCCTGATCAGTCGGGGTGAACTTGACCAATTGGCAGCGTTGATCCGTGATCGCGACATCTATTTGATCAGCGACGAAGTCTACGAACATCTGGTGTTCGACGGCACGCCACATGTCAGCGTGCTGGCCCATGAAGCGTTGTATCAGCGCGCCTTTGTGGTCAGTTCGTTTGGCAAAACCTACCACGTCACGGGCTGGAAAACCGGTTATGTCGTTGCGCCGCCCGCGCTGACCCTCGAATTGCGCAAGGTGCATCAGTACGTCAGTTTCTGCGGCGTGACGCCGTTGCAATACGCCTTGGCCGATTACATGGCGCAACACCCTGAGCACGTCGAAGAGCTGCCAGGTTTCTATCAGGCCAAGCGCGATCTGTTCTGTGATCTGCTGACGCCGTCGCGATTGAGCTTTACCCGTGTCACCGGCACCTATTTCCAACTGGTCGATTACTCGCAAATCCGTCCTGACCTCAACGACGTCGAGATGGCTGTGTGGATGACCCGCGAGCATGGCGTGGCGAGTATTCCGGTGTCAGTGTTCTACCAGAAGCCACCCGAAGGCCAGCGCCTGGTGCGCCTGTGCTTCGCCAAACGCGAGGAGACGCTGCGCGAAGCGGCGGCCAAACTATGCGCGATCTGAGTGCGTTACCCGATCTCAATCTGGCACTGATCCAGACAAGCCTGGCGTGGCATGACCGCCAGGCCAACTTCGAGCAATTCGACGTGTTACTGGAGCAGGCGCGTGGCGCGGACCTGATCATCCTG
The DNA here is from genome assembly GCF_019733355.1 of Pseudomonas baetica. Classification (GTDB taxonomy): domain Bacteria; phylum Pseudomonadota; class Gammaproteobacteria; order Pseudomonadales; family Pseudomonadaceae; genus Aquipseudomonas; species Aquipseudomonas baetica_A. Next base: position 38,162 of record NZ_JAIHLQ010000039.1, read on the forward strand.
CCGGAAATGTTCACCACCGGCTTCTCCATGGAGTCCGAAACCCTCGCCGAAGCCGAGAATGGCCCGACCAGCAAATGGCTGCGGGTGCAGGCGGCCAAGCTCAATGCGGTGATCACCGGCAGCGTGATCGTTCAGGCCGCCGACGGTAGCCACCGCAATCGTTTGTTGTGGGCAAGGCCCGACGGCGAAGTCTGGCATTACGACAAGCGCCACCTGTTCCGCATGGCCGGCGAGCACAACCACTACACCCCCGGCGAACGTCAGGTGCAGTTCGAGCTCAAGGGCTGGAGGGTTCGACCGCTGATTTGCTACGACTTGCGCTTCCCGGTGTGGAGTCGTGACGCGCAGGACACCGATCTGCTGCTGTACACCGCTAATTGGCCGGGTGCACGGCGTTTGCACTGGAATCGCCTGCTGCCTGCACGAGCCATCGAAAACCTGTGCTACGTGGCGGCGGTCAATCGTGTGGGCACTGACGGCAAGGGGTTCGCGTATACCGGCGACAGTCAGGTGCTGGATTTTCAGGGCGAAACCTTGCTGGCGGCGGGGGAGGCTGACGGGGTGTTCATGGCCGTGCTGGAGGCTGCGCCATTGGCTGCTTACCGTGAGCGTTTCCCGGCGAATCTGGATGCCGATACCTTCGAGTTCACCTGATATTTGCGGTGCCTGACAGGCCGTCTTCGCGAGCAAGTCCGCTCCCACAGTTGACCGCGTTCCAATGGGGGAGCGGGCAGGCCAGATTGAGCAACACAAAACCATCAGGCAAAAAAAGGCCCCGGCGTTCGCACTCCGGGGCCTTTTGCGTTTCAGCGATGGCTTAAGCCGCTTTCGCTTCCGGCTGGCTCAGCGAACGGTTGAGTGCGCTGAACAGTGCCTTGAAGCTGGCCGTGGTGATGTTCTCATCGATACCCACGCCGTGCACCGCACGTTCGCCGTTCACGCGCAGCTCGATGTAGGCCGCCGCTTTGGCATTGGTGCCCGCGCCGATCGCGTGCTCGTTGTAGTCCATGATCTCCACCGGAATCGGCAGGCCAGCGACCAGTGCTTCCAGCGCACCATTGCCTTTGCCGCGCCAGTGCAGGTTGGTTTCGCCCTGACCTTGGCTTGCCACTTCCACTTCGACCGAGCTGTTGCCGTTTTCTTCCTGCAGGCGATGGCTGACCAGCGCGTAAGGCGTGTTGGCTTGCAGGTATTCGCTGATCAACAGCGAGTGGATCTGCTTGGCGGACATCTCCAGGCCCAGACGGTCGGTTTCACGCTGCACGACCTGGCTGAACTCGATCTGCATGCGACGTGGCAGGCTGATGCCATATTCCTGTTCCAGCAAATAAGCGATGCCGCCCTTGCCCGACTGGCTGTTGACGCGGATCACCGCCTCGTAGCTGCGGCCGATGTCGGCCGGATCGATTGGCAGGTATGGCACTTCCCACAGGGTGTCCGGTTTCTGCTGGCCGAAGCCCTTGCGGATGGCGTCCTGGTGCGAGCCAGAGAAGGCGGTGTGAACCAGGTCGCCAACGTACGGGTGGCGTGGGTGAACCTGGATCTGGTTGCATTCTTCGACGACTTTGCGCACGCCGTCGATGTCGGAGAAGTCCAGTTCAGGGTTGACGCCCTGGGTGTACAGGTTCAGTGCCACGGTGACGAGGTCGACGTTACCGGTGCGCTCGCCGTTGCCGAACAGGCAGCCTTCGACACGATCGGCGCCCGCCATCAGGCCCAACTCGGTCGCAGCCACGCCAGTGCCTCGGTCGTTGTGGGTGTGCAGGCTGATGATCACGCTGTCACGACGGTTGATGTTGCGGCCGAACCATTCGATCTGGTCGGCGTAGATGTTCGGGGTCGCGCATTCCACGGTGGCCGGCAGGTTGAGAATCATCTTGTGCTCGGGCGTCGGGTTCCAGACCTCGATCACCGCGTCACAGACTTCCTTGGCGAATTCCAGCTCAGTGGCGCTGAAGGTTTCCGGCGAGTATTCGAAGGTCCACTCGGTGTCCGGCTGCATCGCGGCGTATTTGACGAACAGCTTGGCGGCGTTGACCGCGATGGCCTTGATGCCGTCCTTGTCCTGATTGAAGACGATGCGACGGAAGGAAGGCGAGGTGGCGTTGTACAGGTGAACGATGGCTTTCTTCGCACCGCGCAGGGATTCGAACGTCCGCTCGATCAGGTCTTCACGACCTTGGGTCAGCACCTGAATAGTGGTGTCGTCCGGGATGTGGCCTTCTTCGATCAGGGTGCGCACGAAGTCGAAGTCGGTTTGCGAAGCGGCCGGGAAGGAGGCTTCGATTTCCTTTACGCCCACTTGAACGAGGGTTTTCCAGAAACGCAGCTTTTTCACCGCATCCATCGGCTCGATCAGCGACTGGTTGCCGTCACGCAGGTCGGAGCTGCACCAGATCGGCGCGGCGTCGATGGTTTTCGACGGCCAGGTGCGATCCGGCAGGTTGATGACAGGAAACGCACGGTACTTTGAAGACGGATCTTTGAGCATGCTCATCGGGAAATTCCTTATTGTCTGGGCCGAAAAGAGGCGGCCTGCCGGTGGAACGAATGTTCTTGGAAAAGCGTGGGACGAGGCGTAGCGATTCAGCCTCGCAGTCGTGCGCTGACGAGGCACAGGCTGCGGTGCTGGCGAAGCTGAATGAGGGTGTGAGAGGTTTTCATGCCCTCAACCCTAACCGCGGGTGGGAAGGATGGCAAGCAGTCGAAAAAAATTGAGAGGAATACTCGAAAAGTAGAGATTTGCACGATTTTATTGTGCGGTATGGCGGGAATCGTATGGATGTTTGCGCGAGGTTGGATACGGGCGCAATCGCTTTTCGATGGCAGTCACGATGCCTTCGCGAGCAAGCCCGCTCCTACATTGTCCGTGTCGCACACACACACCTCATGGACACCACCAACCTGTGTGGGAGCGGGCTTGCTCGCGAAGAGGCCAGCAGCCTCAGCGCATGACTCAAGGCTGGAACGCACCAATGAAAATCGCCGGATCGACCCGCGCATCATTCAGGCTGATATTCCAGTGCATGTGCGGCCCGGTCGCCCGGCCGGTCGAACCCACCTTGCCAACCACGCCACCACGGGCCAGTTGATCGCCAACCTTCACATCAATCTTCGACATATGGCAGAACATGCTGATAAAGCCCTGCCCATGGTCGACAAACACGGTGTTGCCGTTAAAGAAGTAGTTGCCGATCAGAATCACTTTGCCCGCCGCCGGGGTCTTGATCGGTGTGCCTGCCGGCACCGCAAAGTCGAGGCCGGCGTGGGGATTGCGTTCTTCACCATTAAAGAAACGGCGCACACCGAACTTACTCGACAGTGGCCCGTTGACCGGTTTGTCCAGCAGCAGATTGCTCGGCGTGTTCGGGCTAAAGCTGCGGTAAGCCTTGATCTGTTCGGCCAGTTCACCCTGGATGCGCTTGAGGTTGGCCGGGTTTGGATTGACCTGCTGAGTGTTCTTAAGAGTGATGCGTTGTTCCGGGTATTTCTTGTTACCCACGGTGAACGGCAGATTGCGTCCGCCGCTGCTGATCTGCTGCGCGCCGGGCTTGACCGTCAGCGGCACACCGACGATCGCCAGCCAATTGTTCTGTTCCTTCACGACCAGCACCGGTTTGCCCTGATAAGTAGCTCTAGGCGCTTGGCTCGATACGCCCAGATCAACCACGGCGACGCCGCCCGGCACCGGTTTGTTCAGCATCCGGGTGATGTAACTGTCGGCGTGGGCATTGAAAGTCAGGCACAGGAGCAACAGTGGAGCCAGAAAACGCGGCATGGATCAGTCCAGTAAAGAGAGGGTGACAGGCGTCAGATGATTGTCTTCGACGCGCACTTGCAGTTCGCCTTCGCCCAGTTTGGCTTTCAGGCGCTGACCGGTATGAGTTTGCGCAGCATTGCGAATCGCGTTGCCGCGTTCGTCGAGCAAAATGCTGTAGCCGCGGCCGAGGGTCGCCAATGGGCTGACCACGTGCAGTGTCTGCATTTGGCTGTGCAGTTGCAGGCGACGGCTTTTCAGGCCTTCACGCATCGCGCGCGGCAGACGTTCGGCGAGGCTATCGAGACGCTGGCGCAACATCGCCAGTTGCCGCCCCGGATGTTGCCCTGCGAGGCGGGTTTCCAGGCGGATCAGGCGTTCTCGACGGGTATTCAAGTTGCGCTCGAACGCCCGGCGCATGCGCATGTCCAGATCATCCAGGCGCTGAGCCTGCTGGCGCAGACGTTCACCTGGATGGCGCAAGCGGCGCGCCATGCCTTCCAGGCGCAGACGATCACGCATCAAACGGTCACGCATACGCATCACCAAGCGGCGATGCAGGCTTTCGACCTGACGGATCAGATGGCTTGAATCGGGGGCGAGCAATTCGGCGGCCGCGGACGGCGTCGGCGCCCGCACGTCGGCGACAAAGTCGCTGATCGACACGTCGGTTTCATGGCCGACCGCGCTGACGATCGGCGTCACGCAGGCGTCGACCGCACGGGCCACGGCTTCTTCGTTGAAGCACCAGAGGTCTTCCAGCGAACCACCGCCGCGAGCGAGGATCAGCGCGTCAAAACCCCGGGCATCGGCCATTTTCAAAGCACGGACAATCTGCGCGGTGGCTTCGCGGCCCTGCACGGCGGTGGGAATCAATGTCAGCTGGACTTGCGGCGCACGGCGGCGGAACACACTGATAATGTCGCGGATGACCGCGCCGGTCGGCGAACTGATAATGCCGATGCGTTGCGGATGCGCTGGCAGCGGCACTTTGCGTTCAGCGCTGAACAGGCCTTCGGCGCTGAGTTTTTCTTTCAGCGCATCGAAGGCCAGTCGCAGTGCACCGTCACCGGCCGGCTCAACCGTGTCGAGAATCAACTGATAGTCGCCACGGCCTTCGAACAGCGAGACCTTGCCGCGCACCTTGACTGCCAAGCCATCCTTCAACGCTTGACGCACCCGCGCCGCGTTCTGCCGGAACAGCGCGCAACGCACCTGCGCGCCACTGTCCTTGAGGGTGAAATAGATGTGGCCGGACGCCGGGCGGGCGAGGTTGGAAATTTCGCCTTCGACCCAGATATTGCTGAACACGTCTTCCAGCAACACCCGCGCGCGGCCGTTGAGCTGGCTGACAGTCAGGACTTCACGGTCCAGGCCGAGTCTTGCAAAGGGATCTTTAATCATGGGGCGCAGTTTAAAGGCATTCGCCTGAGAATCACCACACGCCCACTAGGCACTTGACCGGATTTTGTCAGGGCTTAAGCTGCCGGCCTTTAGGGCGCCCTCGCGGGCAAGCTCGCTCTCACAGGTTTCTCTGGTGTACACAAGATGTGTGAACGACGGAGGCCACGGTGGGAGCAGGCTTGAGCGCGAAGGCGTCAGACGCCACACCGCAGGCCTTTCCATGAATTCGCAAAGCATCATCGTCCCGAAAATCTCCACCCTGCCGGTCCACGAACCCCGGGCCAGGGCGATCGTGCGCTGGCTGGTGCGCAAGAACATCATCGAAGAAGCGTTGACCACCTGCGGTCGTACCGGCAATCGCATGGCTCACGCCATTGCCGACGGCGCCCGCGCCGTGGTGCTGCACCCCGAGGCGTTGCCATTCGGTGAGCCGATCAACGGGTTGGAGATCATCACCAAACGCTGTATCTACACCCCGGCCAAAGGCTTTCTCGAAGAAGCCGGTTGCGCCGAATGCCGCCGCGAAGTCGGCGAGGCGTTGTTCGAAAGTCTCGAAGACTGGATGCCGGCCCGCACCGACAACTTCACTTGCCCGGAATGCGGACATGAAGACGACATCAACGGCTTTCTGTATTTGCAGGAATGCGGGTTTTCCAACCTCGGATTCATCTTCAACAACTGGCTGGAAGCAGGGTTCAAGCAGAGCTTTATCGACGAGTTCGCCGATTGGCTGGATCTGCCGGTGAGCTGGGTGAAAGTCGAGTTGTAGGGGCGTCGATTCCCGTATATCAGCAACATTGATATTAAGCGGAGTTTTACATTGAACAGCGGGGGGTGTCTGACTATAATGGCGCGCTTCCATTTTCCCGCTCGGGAGCCCCCGCGATGCTGCGTATCAGCCAAGAAGCTCTGACATTCGACGACATTCTACTAGTGCCTGGTTATTCCGAGGTGCTTCCTAACGAAGTCAGTCTCAAGACCCGCCTTACCCGTGGCATCGAGCTGAATATTCCTCTGGTTTCTGCCGCCATGGACACCGTCACTGAAGCCCGTCTGGCAATTGCCATGGCTCAGGAAGGTGGCATCGGCATTATCCACAAGAACATGACCATCGAGCAGCAAGCTGCCGAAGTTCGCAAGGTCAAGAAGTTCGAAGCCGGCGTCGTCAAGGATCCGATCACCATCGAGGCCGATGCCACGGTTCGTGATCTGTTTGAATTGACCCGCATGCACAACATTTCCGGCGTTCCGGTACTGCACGATGGCGACCTGGTCGGCATCGTCACTTCCCGTGACGTGCGCTTCGAAAACCGCCTGGATGCCACCGTCCGTGAAGTGATGACGCCTAAAGAGCGTCTGGTCACGGTCAAGGAAGGCGCCGACAAGAACGACGTGCGTGAACTGCTGCACAAACACCGCATTGAACGCGTACTGATCGTCGACGACAAATTTGCCCTCAAAGGCATGATGACGGTCAACGACATCGAAAAAGCCAAAGCCTACCCGCTGGCCAGCAAGGACGATCAAGGTCGTCTGCGCGTTGGTGCTGCTGTCGGCACCGGTAAAGACACCGGTGATCGTGTCGCTGCGCTGGTCAATGCCGGTGTGGACGTGGTGGTGGTCGACACCGCTCACGGTCACTCCAAAGGCGTGATCGACCGCGTTCGCTGGGTCAAAGAGAATTTCCCTGAAGTGCAGGTGATCGGCGGCAACATCGCCACCGGCGCAGCCGCCAAGGCCCTGGCCGAAGCTGGCGCCGACGCCGTCAAGGTCGGTATCGGCCCTGGCTCGATCTGCACCACCCGTATCGTCGCCGGTGTCGGCGTCCCGCAAATCAGTGCCATCGCCAACGTTGCCGCTGCCCTTGAAGGCACCGGCGTACCGTTGATCGCCGACGGCGGCATCCGTTTCTCCGGTGACCTGTCCAAGGCCATCGTCGCTGGTGCCTCCTGCGTGATGATGGGCTCGATGTTCGCCGGTACTGAAGAAGCGCCGGGTGAGATCGAACTGTTCCAGGGCCGTTCGTACAAGGCTTATCGCGGCATGGGTTCGCTGGGCGCCATGTCCCAGGCTCAGGGCTCTTCCGACCGTTACTTCCAGGACTCCTCGGCAGGCGCCGAGAAACTCGTTCCGGAAGGCATCGAAGGCCGTGTGCCGTACAAAGGCACCCTGAGCGCGATCATTCACCAGTTGATGGGCGGTCTGCGTTCCTCGATGGGCTACACCGGTAGCGCCAATATCGAAGAAATGCGCACCAAGCCTGAGTTCGTGCGGATCACCGGCGCTGGCATGGCCGAATCCCACGTTCACGACGTGCAGATCACCAAAGAAGCGCCAAACTACCGCGTAGGTTGAGCCTTCAAGCAACAAGCTAAGCAACCGGGGCTGTTTTATTCAGCCCCGAGTTGTTTCTGAATCACGACTGTTTCTGAATGACTTAGACGAGACTGAATCATGGCCCTCGATATTCACGCTCACCGCATCCTGATCCTCGACTTCGGTTCCCAGTACACCCAACTGATTGCCCGCCGCGTGCGCGAGATCGGTGTGTACTGCGAGCTGCACCCGTTCGACATGGACGAAGATGCGATTCGCGAATTCGCTCCGAAAGGCGTCATCCTCGCCGGCGGCCCCGAGTCCGTGCACGAAGCCAACAGCCCGCGCTGCCCACAAGCTGTGTTTGACCTGGGCGTACCGGTCTTCGGTATCTGCTACGGCATGCAGACCATGGCCGAGCAACTGGGCGGCAAGGTTGAAGGTTCCGAACTGCGTGAGTTCGGTTACGCCCGCGTTGATGTGGTCGGCAAGAGCCGCCTGCTCGACGGCATCGAAGACCACATCGACGCCGACGGCCTGTTCGGCCTCGACGTATGGATGAGCCACGGTGACAAGGTCACCAAGATGCCGGAAGACTTCCACATCCTGGCCAGCACCCCGAGCTGCCCGATCGCCGGCATGTTCAACGACGACCGTGGCTACTATGGCGTGCAGTTCCACCCGGAAGTGACCCACACCAAACAGGGCGGCCGCATCCTGTCGCGTTTCGTTCTCGACATCTGCGGTTGTGAAGCCCTATGGACGCCGTCGAAGATCGCTGAAGACGCCATCGCCAACATCCGCGCACAGGTCGGCACCGACAACGTGCTGCTGGGTCTGTCCGGCGGCGTTGACTCCTCGGTGGTTGCGGCGCTGCTGCACAAAGCCATCGGCGATCAGCTGACCTGCGTGTTCGTCGACAACGGCCTGCTGCGTCTGCACGAAGGCGAGCAAGTGATGGCTATGTTCGCCGAGAACATGGGCGTCAAAGTGATCCGCGCCAACGCCGAAGACCAGTTCTTGAACAACCTGGCCGGCGAAGCCGACCCGGAGAAGAAACGCAAGATCATCGGTCGCACCTTCATCGACGTCTTCGATGCCCAGTCCAACAAACTGGAAAACATCAAGTACCTCGCTCAGGGCACCATCTACCCGGACGTGATCGAGTCGGCTGGCGCGAAAAGCGGCAAGGCGCACGTGATCAAGTCGCACCACAACGTGGGCGGTCTGCCGGAAGAGATGAACCTGAAACTGGTCGAGCCACTGCGCGAACTGTTCAAGGACGAAGTCCGTCGTCTGGGACTGGAACTGGGCCTGCCGTACGACATGGTCTACCGTCACCCGTTCCCGGGCCCTGGTCTGGGCGTACGCATCCTCGGTGAAGTGAAAAAGGAATACGCCGACCTGCTGCGTCGTGCCGACCACATCTTCATCGAAGAACTGCGCAAAGCCGACTGGTACCACAAGGTCAGCCAGGCTTTCGTGGTGTTCCAGCCAGTGAAATCGGTTGGCGTGGTCGGCGATGGCCGTCGTTACGCCTGGGTCGTGGCCCTGCGTGCCGTGGAAACCATCGACTTCATGACCGCGCGTTGGGCACACCTGCCTTACGAACTGCTGGAAACCGTTTCCGGCCGCATCATCAATGAAATCGAAGGCATCTCCCGCGTTACTTACGACGTGTCGAGCAAGCCGCCGGCGACGATTGAGTGGGAGTGATCCTGCTGCACTTCGATGCTTGCATTGAGTGACTGAAAACCCCTTGGCCCAGGCCAGGGGGGTTTCGTTTCTGACGCGGATGTCAGTCAGGGAGACTGCTCTGTAGCGCCAGCCCCATCTCTGTCAGTCGTAGCGACATTTCCTCGATGTTGGCGAACTGGACGTCATTCACCCGAGTCCATGCAGGACGATGCAGGGAAATGACGCCGTCGGCCAGATTCGCCACAGGCGTACGCACGAGCATGCCTTGCTTGCTACGGTGCAACACGGTGTAAGTGTCTGCGGTTTTCTGGATCATATACATGCCACGCCTGTGCAGCAGGTTCTCCAGTGTCTCCTCATTCCAGGCCACCGGTTCGGCTGGCATTCGCAGGCGAAAGTCAGCGCGAAGAACATCGTTAGTCTGTGTCGCAGCGCCATTTGAGAATGATCCTCGACGCACTTCGATACCCGGGTCGGCGTCGACTTGCAGGGTGTCACCCATTCCGATTTCCTCGATGCGCAAACCGATAGCGCCCTTTATTTCGCTGATACCAGGTAGACCTCTCAGTGTGTTGGTGTTTTGCACACCGGTCAGCGCGATCCATTTTTTGGGGCTGTTGAGGTAGGTGTCGCCCGTCATGATGTCGCTCGCCAGATAGGTGCCCATCATTTGTTCGTCATAGGGCGAAAGCGGTGACTTCATTTTGTAGCTCGCTGCGCAGTCGATGCCCTGGATGCGCACACCATTGGCCTTGGCTGCCCTGACCAGTTCCAACACATTGAATCGCCCCGTAGGATCGGTGCCCAGGCTGCTCAGGTAGGTTCGTAACTCTGCCGACAGGGTGCCGGTTGTGAAGTAGCGGTTCAATTCCACTTGAGCGAAGTCACTGAGCACGCCACGCAGGTAAAGGGTTTTGGCGTGCCTGGCCAGCGCCGGCATGTGTTCAATCATGAAGCGCATGCTGGCAATGCGGTTCAGCGTCTCACCCACTACCAGTCCGGGTGCCGATTCAAAGATGCGATCGACGAACTCTGAAATTGAAATCGGTGTACTGATGGCGGTCATGGCAGGCCGGGGAGGCGGGGTGATCCACGGAAGATTGCTGAAAAATTTTCTCGCGCCGGCCTGCAGCAGTTTGCGCTTGCCCACGGCATACATCTCAAAGGGGTCGTGCATGCTGAAGCTACCGTCGGCATTTCGCATCAGTTGGGCATGGGTTTCGGTCAGGTTCAGTGCCCAGGCTCTTATCGAACTGCGCACAGTCGGTTCGATATCGTAGGCAGAGTTCACTATGCGCAGTGGGCGTGATACCGGAGTATGTGATTCGACCTGCGGTTGAGCGGTTGCCTCAGGCCCAGTCGGTTCAAGGGTGTCGAGTGGAATATCGGGAGCGCAGGTTTTTCCCATGCATTGGCCGCCGCCGGTGAGGCGCAACGACTGCATTCGCTCCCATTCGCCTGTGGCATTCAGACGTACCGGCAACGAATGAACAAACTGATTGGGTCTGTCCGGGTCCACGATAGCCCAATAGCCGCCTTCGCCATAGTCGCCGAAATAGCGCACATAGTACGGGTTGTCATTTATCAGAATGGCGTAAGGCGGATCGCTGTTGAGTCGAAAGATGCCTTGGAACTGTCCGGGTTCGGTCTGCGTATCCAGGCCGTCGAGCAGTTCGTTGCACATGTATTTGTCAGGGATCGGCGGCGCTAGAGCGCTTTGCGCCGGGATCGACCCGGACGTTTCAGGTCCGGGAGCAATAACGTCTGGCTCGACCGGACCGATGAGCTCCGGTTGTTCGACCAGCGGATCCGTTAGCTCCAGTGCCGACGTGGACGCGCTCAGCTCAGCCATTTCTGCTGCCTCGGCCGCTTCCACCTCGGCTCCCACCTCCAGCATCGAGCCGGTGCCCTTGAGGAAGGGAACGTTGAACAGCGCGTCAATCCCGCTCAGCACTGCACCCAGCACGCCTGCGTTGCGATCATGGGCGGTTGTGCCGTTGACCGCCTGATCAATGTTCAGCCCCATGCTGACGATGCTGGCGCCAATGACCGGCAGTGCGACCGGCCAGCCTACAGCGGCCATCGGGCCAAAAGCCTTGAGGCCTGCACTCAGATACCCGATCCATAGTTTTTTACGCAGGTCGCCATTGGAGGTCAGGGACAGGCTGGCTTCGGCAAACATTGCGTTGCGGGTCGAATCACGCAACCAACTGAACGCATCACCACTGATCGCCAGGTTGTGCCGATTGATCAGGTGGTGATCGGTACGGCCCCAGGTGCTGACCAGACGATTCATCAAATCGGTGATGTTCTCGGTCATCTGCTGACGTTCGGCGAGTGGAAAGTGATTGAGCAAATGCTTGCGCAGCGTGTCGTGATTCATCTGCTCTAGAACCCACCAATGCATGTCCGCTGAGGTTTCCAGTACTACGAACGTCAGGACCTCGCCGGGCAGATAGATAATCTGCCGACCAGCCGGATCGGCAATGCGTAGCAGGTTGCTGGCCGGATGGCCGTCGATATCGAACGCTCGCACCTCATTGCCCGCCGCATGAGGCGTTTGCAGCGTTGAGAGGTTCATTGGCCAGGTGACAGGCCCGATCACCGAATCGACGATCCACTGGAAATCCGTTCCGGTCAATTGCCCGACTTCCAGTGCCTGCACGGCACGGCTGAGGAAGTTGCACTTGGCCAGCGTGCGAAAATCATCGGCGTGCGTGTTCCAGAAAGCCGTCAACCTGTCGTTGTATCGCGTGCTGAAGTCGATATCCCAAAAAGTGTTGAGCACCTCGTTGCCGTGCAGACGCACTTCGTTGCGGTGGTCGAAATTTTCGGTCTGGGGCCCGTCCTTGTAGAAACCCGCGTAGAGATCCAGCAGATCGGCGTTGTCCTGGTCGGTGGCGCGAAAACGATGAATCACCAGTTGGGTGAGGGTCATCGATTCGTAGGGTTTTTCGCGGATGTGCTCCCAGCCGGTAAATGACCGGGTGCTGCTCTGGGCGGCCTTGAATCGATGAAAATAGACCTGATCCGGGTCGAGATTCGCTAGACCTTTTTCTTGTAACAGATGACGGGCAGCTTCATGTGCCGTGTCGTGCAGGCCCGGACAGTTTTGCACGATGGCCGTAGCCATTGCCTTGAGGGCCGCTTTATCTGCCGCATTGGGCTGAGGACGTTGTATGGGGGCGTTCATGCTGTCTCCATCCATGAGAAACGAAGGCCGAGCATGGCCGAATCGCTCAAGGGGAGTGCACTAACTATGTACCGCACATTGCCGTCGAAAACGTGCTGCGGTCAGCGCCGTGCCACGTCGGAGAAGTAGAACTTGTCCAGCGTGTGCCGGGACTCGGTGTACTCGAACTGCCGACCGTCCTGGAGGAAGGTCTGATTGCTGACCACGATCACATGGCTTTGCTCATCGAGATCAAGGTGCAACTGATCATCCTTGCTGCGCGGCACAGCCTCGATGGTGCGTTGGGCGTAGGCGATCTGAAGCTGCAAGGTCTGTTCGATATAGGCGTAGATCGACTGCTTGGCGATATCGAGGGAAAGGCCGGGAATCACCTCGGTGACGAAATGGTTGATGTCGAGAATCACCCGTTTACCGTCGATGCGCCGCACCCGTTTGACTCGCGTGATGGGGCAGCCGGGCTCGGCGTTGATGTGTTCGAGCAGAGCACCTTCCAGTGTAATTTGCGTCAGTTCGACGACTTCGGTGCTGACGTCGTTGCCCAGTCGCGGATAGGTTTCCTGGAAGCTAACGATGCCGCCGAGCTGGAACTCGATCGGGTTGGTCGACAGCACGAACGTACCTTTGCCGTGGATCTTTTGGGCGAAACCGCGCTCCTGAAGTTGCTCGATGGCCTTGCGTACGGTGCCGCGGCTGGCCTGATAGCTGTCCATCAGTTCGGTTTCCGAAGGCAGACGGGCGCCGCGTTCCAGGCGTTCAGTCGTGATGCTGGCCAGCAGATCGCTATAGATCCGGTTGTATTTGCTCATGGGTAGGCTCTGTGCCGACTGTGCTCAAAACGTCGAACCTTAAGGGCAGGGTAGGGCTTTGTCCATGTGGGGAATGGAAATCACCCAAGGGCAGGGTAGGAGAATTCGCTGCCGATCTGACGGGAATATGCAAAAACAAACTCGTCTGTACGAGTTGTTGCATTAACTCGTACAGACGAGTATTTTTCGCTTCGGCGTGCTGCCAATAACAACAATTCACGGTGGAAGAACAAGCATGAGCCATGACTATCCGAACATCGCCAGCGAGTTGCTCCAAAGCCTCGGTGGCAGCGACAACCTCGAGCAAGCCGCGCATTGCGTCACGCGCTTGCGTCTGGCCCTGAAGAATCCCGGCCTGGTCGACAGCGCCACGCTCAACCAGATCGATCTGGTCAAAGGCTCGTTCTTCACCGGCGGCCTCTATCAGGTAGTGATCGGTCCGGGTGAAGTGGAAAAGGTCTACGCCGAACTGCGCCGACAGACCGGTCTCGCCGCAGCGACCATCGCCGACGTTAAACAGAAAAGTGTCGAGAAGATCAACGCCATGCAGCGTCTGGTGCGGGTGTTTTCCGATGTGTTCATGCCCATCCTTCCGGCGCTGATCATTGCCGGTCTGCTGATGGGCATCAACAATCTGCTGGGTGCCAAGGGCATGTTCATCGAAGGGCAGACCCTGCTGGATGCCTACCCGAAACTCGACGGGCTCTGGAGCCTGATCAATCTGATGGCGAACACCTCGTTTGTGTTTTTGCCGGCACTGGTGGGCTGGTCGGCGGCCAAGCGTTTTGGCGGCAGTGAAATCCTCGGCATTGTGCTCGGCCTTATGCTGGTTCACCCGGACTTGCTGAACGCGTGGAACTACGGCAAGGCTGTTGCCGGACTGGATGGCCAGAGCCTCCCCTATTTCGACATCCTCGGATTGTTCCAGATTGAAAAAGTCGGCTATCAGGGGCAGATCCTGCCGATTCTGTTGGCAGCCTATGTCATGAGCGTCATCGAAAAATGGCTGCGGGCGCGAGTGCCTAACGCGGTGCAGTTGCTGGTGGTGCCGATCACCACCATCGTCGTCACCGGCGTGCTGGCGCTGGCCGTGATCGGCCCGGTGACCCGCCACGTTGGCATCTTCATCACCGAGGGTGTGGTCATGCTGTTTGACCTGGCACCGATGGTCGGCGGGGCGATATTCGGACTGCTGTACGCGCCACTGGTCATCACCGGCATGCACCACATGTTTCTCGCGGTCGATCTGCAATTGATCTCGACCCAAGGCGGCACCTTCATCTGGCCGATGATCGTCATGTCGAACCTCGCCCAAGGCAGTGCTGCGCTGGCGGTGTTCTATATGACGCGCAATGCGCGGGACAAGAGCATGGCGTCGACCTCGGCGATTTCCGCGTATTTCGGTATCACTGAACCGGCCATGTTCGGGGTCAATCTGCGCTACAAGTTTCCGTTCTATGCGGCACTGACGGGGTCGGCAATGGGCTGCATCTTCCTGTCGCTGAACAAGGTTCAGGCATCGGCCATCGGTGTCGGAGGCCTGCCCGGTTTCATCTCGATCATTCCGCAGTTCATCCCGATGTTTGTGATCGGGATGGTCATCGCCATGGTTGTGCCGTTTGTTTTGACCTGTGCACTGAGCATGAAGATTGTCCGGCCTGGATATCGGGTTGCCTGACGCTTCCATTTATTGAAGGAATTGTGCCATGCAAGACTGGCAACGTTCGGTGATCTACCAGATCTACCCGAAGAGTTTTTACAGCCACGCCGGCAACCCGACAGGTGATTTGCTCGGGATCGTGGCCAAGCTCGATTACCTGCATTGGCTGGGTGTCGATTATTTGTGGATCACCCCATTCCTGCGCTCGCCGCAACGGGACAACGGCTACGACATCAGCGATTACTACGCGATCGACCCGAGTTACGGCAGCATGGCCGATTGCGAGTTGCTGATCGCCGAAGCCGGCAAGCGCGGGATCAAGCTGATGCTCGATATCGTGGTCAACCACACTTCGATCGAACACGTCTGGTTCCAGCAGGCGCGCAGCAGCCTCGACAATCCCTATCGCGACTTCTATATCTGGCGCGATCAGCCGAACAACTGGGAATCCAAGTTTGGTGGTTCTGCCTGGGAGTACGAAGCCCAGACTGGCCAATACTTCTTGCACCTGTTCGACCACACCCAGGCTGATCTGAATTGGGATAACCCCAAGGTGCGCGCCGAAGTGTTCAAGATGATGCGCTTCTGGCGGGACAAGGGCGTGGGTGGTTTCCGTCTGGACGTCATCAATCTGATCTCCAAACCAGCGGATTTTCCCGAGGACAACAGCGACGGTCGACGCTTCTATACCGATGGCCCGAACGTCCACGAATACTTGCAGCAGATGCACCGCGAAGTCTTCGAAGGGCACGATCTGATCAACGTCGGCGAGATGTCGTCCACCCGCCTCGAACACTGCATTCGTTACTCGAATCCGCAATCAAAAGAACTGTCGATGACCTTCAACTTTCATCACTTGAAAGTCGATTATCCGAACCTGCAAAAGTGGGTTCACGCTGAATTCGATTTCCTGCAGCTCAAGCAGATTTTGTCCGATTGGCAGACCGGCATGCAGGCCGGTGGCGGCTGGAACGCACTGTTCTGGTGTAACCACGATCAGCCGCGCGTGGTCTCGCGTTTCGGCGACGACGGCGAGTATCGGGAGCTCTCGGCGAAGATGCTCGGCACCGCGCTGCACTTCCTGCAGGGCACGCCGTTCGTGTATCAGGGCGAGGAACTGGGGATGACCAATCCGGGTTTCGAGCATATCGATCAGTACCGCGATGTCGAAACGCTGAACATCTTCCGGCTCAAGCGTGAAGCGGGAGCCAGTGATGTCGAGAACATGGCGGCGATCATGCAGAAGTCCCGTGACAACGGGCGTACGCCGATGCACTGGAACGCGCAACCCAATGCCGGTTTCAGCCGTGGCGAGCCGTGGATCGGGGTGCCGGCCAATGCCGCGCAAATCAACGTCGCCAACCAGCTCGACGACCCGGAGTCGGTGCTGCATCACTACCGCCATTTGATTACGTTGCGGCGTACAGAGGCGTTGATCTCAGAGGGCGTATATCGACAGTTGCTGCCCGAGCACAAGCAGGTCTGGGCCTACCTGCGCGAAGGGACGGGGGAGCGTCTGCTGGTGGTGAACAATTTCTATGGCGCACCGTGTGACGTCGAACTGCCGATCGTGATCGGCGAGTCGCTGAGCCAGCGGTTGTTGATAAGTAATTATCTGGACTGTCCATTGCGCAATCGACGGGTGAGTTTGCGACCTTACGAATCGTTCGTCCTGCATCTGATCGACCCTGACATCTAACTAAAAACAGTGTTTCAAAAAACACGCAGAACCCTGCGCGGGAGAGTTTTGCGCGCCGATTTCATGCAATCACACAACAAAAATAATGGGGTGGCTTATGAAAACAACAATAAATCGTAGCCTTGCAGTCGCAGGTTTTTGCCTGGCGTTACCACAAACATCACAAGCGCTGGAGTTCGGCGGTTACTTGCGCAGCGGCGTCGGCAGCTCGACCCAGGGCGGTGGCCAATCGTGTTTCCAGTTGCCGGGCGCGCAGACCAAATACCGTTTGGGCAACGAGTGCGAACAGTATGGCGAGCTTGAGTTGCGCCAGGATTTGTACACCCTCGACGATGGCTCGGTGCTTAGCGTTGATGGCATGGCCTCGCTGTACAACCGCTACGACCGCCGGCCCACGTTCAAGGACGACAACGGCTCGATTCGCCTGCCACAGGCCTACGCACAGTGGTCGAACATGCCCGCGCTCAATGGTGGTTCACTCTGGGCTGGCCGCCGCTACTACAAGCGTAATGACATCCACATTTCCGATTTCTACTACTGGAACCAGAGCGCTACGGGCGGTGGGATCGAGGATGTGTTGATCGGTGACCTGAAATACAGCTACGCCTTCTCGCGCAAGGACAATCTGTACCAAAAGGACTACATCAACCGGCACGACTTCAACGTGGCCGGTTTCAATACCAACCCGGGCGGTCAGCTTGAGTTCGGCTTGAGCTATATCGACAAGCCCGATAGCCGTGACGCCCACCGTGGTTGGGCAATCACCACTCAGCATGTGCAGAAGGACTTTCTGGGCGGCAAGAACAAACTGGCCCTGCAATATGGTGAAGGCCCCGGCACCGGGCTGGGCTACACCGGCAACGTCAAACTGGACGACAGCAATAAAAGTTATCGGATCGTCGAGTTTTTCGACTGGCAGGTGACGCCGCGTTTCGGCGGGCAGTTCGAGGCGGTGTATCAGAAAGACATTCGCCCGGACGGTGCTGACCAGAACTGGATTTCTCTGGGCGTGCGCCCGACTTATGCGTTCACCGAACAGTTCAAACTGGTGACGGAACTGGGCCACGATCAAGTCGAAGCGCCGGGCGGCACGCGCAAGCTGAGCAAGTTCACCGTTGCCCCGACCTGGTCACCCAAGGGCCCGGAGTTCTGGGCGCGCCCTGAGGTGCGTCTGTATTACACGTACGCCACCTGGAACGAGGCCGCCAAACGTGCGGCCAACGAACTGGCCCAAGGTTCGGCGCTGTCCGACACCGGTGCCTTCGGCAATGCACGCCACGGTGCGAACGTCGGATTGCAGGTCGAATACTGGTGGAAATAAGCGATGCTGTTGGGGCGTCGCGCTCCATCGGCACTTCAAAGAACAAAACCGCAGGTGACGTCATGGCCACATCCCAACCATTACAACTGCTGGCGCCTTTGGCCGGCGTGCTGATACCGCTGGAGCAAGTGCCGGATCAGGTGTTTTCCAGCCGGGTGATCGGCGACGGTCTGTGCATCGATCCGACGTCGCCGACCCTTTGCGCACCGCTGGCCGGCGTGGTCAGCAACGTCCAGGCCAGCGGGCATGCCGTGAGCATTACCGATGACAACGGCGTTCAAGTATTGCTGCACATCGGGCTCGATACGGTCAATCTTGCAGGTCAGGGTTTCACCCGCCTGGTCAAGGAAGGCCAGAGGGTTGAGGTCGGGCAGGCGCTGATCGAATTCGATGCCGATTACATCGCGCTGCACGCCCGCAGCCTGATGACTCTGATGCTGGTGGTCAGTGGCGAGTCATTCACCAGGTTGACTGCGCCATCCGGTCTCGTTGACCTCGGCCAGCCGTTGTTGAGCCTCGCCACTTGCGAGGCGACCAGCGAGGCCCCGGCGGCCGCTGAAGGCGAAAGGTTTTTCTGCGCAACAGTGACATTGCCCAATCTCAATGGCCTGCATGCGCGTCCGGCGGCGGTATTCGCTCAGGCGGCAAAAGGCTTTTCAGCAAGGATTTATCTGCACAAACAGCAGGCTGAAGCCAACGCCAAGTCCTTGGTGGCGATCATGGCGTTGCAGACCGCTCTGGGTGACCGTGTGCAGGTGAGTGCGGTGGGCGAAGACGCTGAAGCCGCGATCAACACGCTGTCCCGATTGCTGGCCGAGGGCTGTGGTGAAGCGGTGGATGTGATGCCTGATGTGGTGCAGGTCGAGGCGGTCGAGCCTGAGGCCCTGACGGTCATGCGTGGGGTCTGTGCATCGCCCGGTTCGGCGTTGGGCCGAGTGATGCAGATCGTCGAGCCAACGCTTGACGTGAAAGAGTTCGGCGCCGGGTCGCATATAGAGCGCGAAGCCCTCGCCAATGCACTGATAGAGGCCGATATGGCCTTGCAGCACCTGCGCGACACCGCCACGGGTGAAGCGCAGGCAGACATTTTCAAGGCTCATCAGGAACTGCTCGAAGACCCGGGTCTGCTCGATCAGGCTCAAACGTTGATTGCCGAGGGCAAAAGTGCGGCGTTTGCCTGGCGCGCGGCCACGCAGGCAACAGCGACACTTTTCCAGCATCTCGGCAGTCCGTTGCTGGCCGAAAGGGCGGCGGATCTGGTCGACGTGGGGCTGCGCGTCCTCAAGCTGATCCTTGGGGTTCGTGAGCATGCGCTGGAGCTGCCGGAGGGGACCATTCTGATCGCCGATCAACTGACGCCGTCCCAGACCGCCGGGCTCGATACGAACAAAGTATTGGGGTTCGCCACGGTTGGCGGTGGTGCGACCAGTCATGTCGCGATTCTCGCCCGCGCCTGTGGTTTGCCGGCGATCTGCGGGATGCCCATGCAAATGCTGGCGTTGGTCAGTGGCTCCCGCGTGTTGCTCGATGCCGACCGGGGCGAGCTGCACGTAGACCCGGATCCCGTGGCGATCAATGAATGGCAGATCAGGCATGATCAACAACGCCAGCGCCATCAACACGAACACGCGCACGCAACGCAGGCAGCCTGTACCCGCGACGGGCATCACGTCGAGGTGACGGCCAACGTTGCCTCGCTGAGTGAGACCGAGCAGGCGATGACTCTGGGAGGCGCCGGTGTGGGGCTTTTACGTTCGGAGTTTCTTTATCTGGATCGCAATCACGCACCCACTCGC
This sequence comes from Pseudomonas baetica, assembly GCF_019733355.1. GTDB lineage: Bacteria > Pseudomonadota > Gammaproteobacteria > Pseudomonadales > Pseudomonadaceae > Aquipseudomonas > Aquipseudomonas baetica_A. The sequence goes on from NZ_JAIHLQ010000039.1 coordinate 57,812, forward strand.
GAGGAACAAGTATCGACTTACAGCGCCATCGCCCGGGCTGTGGGGCCATCGCACAATCTGGTGGTGCGCACGCTGGATGTCGGCGGCGACAAACCGCTGGCCTACGTGCCGATGGACAGCGAAACCAACCCGTTCCTGGGGCTGCGCGGGATTCGCCTGTGTCTGGAGCGCCCGCAGCTTTTGCGCGAGCAGTTCCGGGCCATCCTGGGCTGTGTTCACCTGACGCGTCTGCACATCATGTTGCCGATGGTGGCACAGCTCTCGGAGCTGCATCTGGCTCGGCAGATGCTGGAGCAGGAAGCGCTGGCGCTGGGCCTCGTTGAACGGCCGAAACTGGGGATCATGATCGAAGTGCCGGCGGCGGCACTGATGGCGGACGTGTTTGCGCCGCATGTGGACTTCTTTTCGATCGGCACCAACGATCTGACGCAATACACGCTGGCCATGGATCGCGATCATCCTCGTCTGGCCAGCCAGGCGGACAGCTTTCATCCCTCGGTATTGCGCCTGATAGCGATGACCGTGAAGGCGGCGCATGCCCATGGCAAATGGGTCGGCGTCTGTGGGGCAATGGCTTCTGAACGCTTGGCTGTGCCGTTGTTGCTCGGACTTGGCGTGGATGAGCTGTCAGTGAGCGTGCCGCAGATTCCGGCGATCAAAGCGGCGGTGCGCGAGGTGGATCTGCTCGACTGCAAGGCCATAGCCGACCAGGTGCAAGGGCTTGAGAGTGCTGAAGACGTGCGCGAGGCGCTTCGTCTGTATCACGAGGCGACGGTCGATACTTTACGGGCTCTGGAGAATTGAAAATGTTCGATAAATTGCAGACAGCGTTCTGGAAGGCGCTGACCCCGGATCTGGTGGCGGACGAGCCGCCAGTGCAGGCCGAACCTGTTGGCGGCCTGAGCACAGAGATCGTGGCGGCGCTGGGGGGTGTGGATAATCTCCAATCCCAGCAACCAGCGGCGTTGACCCGGGTGCGGGTGGCGTTGCGTGATGTATCGCGTATGGATCGTGAGGCACTGAGCAATGCCGGTGTTGCGGGCGTCATGGAACTGGAGGGCGGCGTCATTCACCTGATTACGGGTCTGCGGCTATAGGGCTGTAGATGATGTGCGGCCTAAGGTCACCCTTACTGTTTCTCATCCGCAGGTGTATCGTATTCGCCTTTTACAGGCCTTCAAGGTCTGTCGCTGATACGTGAGGTAGTTGAGTTCATGTCCTTTACCCGTCGCCAAATCCTCGGTGGCCTGGCCGGTCTTGTTGTCGTTGGTGTTGGAGCGGGGGGCGCGTCGCGTTACTGGCTGGGCAAAATGGCTGACGCTGAAGCGGGTCACGACTACGAGCTGATCGCCGCGCCTTTGGACGTGGAACTGGTGCCGGGGCACACGACCGAGGCTTGGGCGTTTGGCCCGTCGGCGCCGGGTACTGAATTGCGCGTGCGTCAGGGCGAATGGCTGCGGGTGCGTTTCATCAACCACTTGCCCGTCGCGACCACCATCCACTGGCACGGCATTCGCCTGCCGCTGGAAATGGACGGCGTGCCCTATGTCTCGCAGTTGCCGGTGTTGCCGGGTGAATACTTCGACTACAAATTTCGTGTGCCGGACGCCGGCAGCTACTGGTATCACCCGCACGTCAGCAGCAGCGAAGAGCTGGGGCGCGGGCTGGTCGGGCCGCTGATCATCGAAGAGCGCGAGCCGACCGGTTTCAAATACGAAAAGACCCTGAGCCTGAAGAACTGGCACATCGACGATGAAGGCAATTTCGTTGAGTTCAGCATTGCGCGTGAAGCGGCGCGTGGCGGTACGGCCGGGCGCCTGTCGACCATCAACGGCGTGCCAACACCGGTGATCGAATTGCCAGCAGGGCAGATCACTCGGGTGCGACTGCTCAACCTCGACAATACCCTGACTTATCGCATCAACATTCCCGGCGTCGAAGCGCAGATTTATGCGCTGGACGGCAACCCGGTCGAACCGCGCCCGCTGGGCAAGGAATACTGGCTCGGCCCGGGGATGCGTATCTGCCTGGCGATCAAGGCTCCAGCGGCTGGCGAAGAGCTGTCGCTGCGTAATGGCCCGGTGCGTTTGGGCACCCTGCGTTCGGTGGCCAACAGCGATGCACCGACCCAATGGCCGCCAGCGCTGCCGGCCAACCCGGTGGCCGAGCCCGACCTGGCGAATGCCGAGAAACTCAACTTCAATTTCGAATGGGTCGGTTCAGTGTCGGTCAACGTCGACAACGGCAAGCCACCGAGCCTGTGGCAGATCAACGGCAAAGCCTGGGACATCACTGACAAGACCTGTGCGGATCGGCCGATTGCCACCCTGAAACTGGGCCAGAGCTATATTTTCGAACTGAAGAACATGACCCAGTATCAACACCCGATCCACCTGCACGGCATGAGCTTCAAGGTGATTGCGTCGAATCGGCACAAGGTCATTCCGTATTTCACCGATACCTATCTGCTGGGCAAGAACGAGCGTGCGCAAGTGGCGTTGGTGGCGGATAACCCGGGTGTCTGGATGTTCCACTGCCACGTCATCGACCACATGGAAACCGGCCTGATGGCCGCCATCGAGGTGAAGTGATGCGCCAGATTCGCCCCGCAGCGATTATCGACCGCAGCCGTGATCGTGATTTCATGCGCGAAGCCCTGGCCCTCGCCGCGCAAGGCGCCGCCCTCGGCGAAGTGCCGGTGGGCGCGGTGCTGGTGCAGGACGGCGAGATCATCGGTCGAGGCTTCAACTGCCCGATCAGCGCCAGCGACCCGAGCGCCCATGCGGAAATGGTCGCGATCCGCGCCGCCGCTCAGGCGGTGAACAACTATCGCCTGCCGGGTAGCACGCTGTACGTGACGCTGGAGCCGTGCAGCATGTGCGCCGGGCTGATCGTCCATTCGCGCATTGCACGGGTGGTGTATGGCGCACTGGAGCCGAAGGCCGGGATTGTGCAGAGCCAGGGGCAGTTTTTTACCCAGGGCTTTTTGAATCATCGGGTGTTGTATGAAGGCGGGGTGCTCGCGGAGGAGTGTGGCGCGGTGCTGACCGAATTCTTCCGGGCCCGCCGAGCCAAACCCGCTGAATAAACACAAACCCAAAAGTGGGAACGGGCTTGCTCGCGAAAGCGGTGTGTCAGGCGACTAAAATGTTGCCTGACACACCGCTTTCGCGAGCAAGCCCGCTCCCACAGGGGGGATCTCCTTTGTAGGGGCGATCGGTTTACTTCTTCGCGACAATCACCGCCCGCATCGGCGCCGGCAGGCCTTCGATGGTTTTGCTGTGATCTTCCGGATCGAGGAAGTCGCTCAGCGACTGATACTTCATCCACTCGGTGCCGCGCTGTTCCTCAACCGTTGTGGTGCTGACGTCGACACACCGAATATCAGTAAACCCGGCACGCCGCAGCCACAACTCCAGCGCCGGCACCGACGGCAGGAACCACACGTTACGCATCTGCGCGTAGCGATCTTCCGGCACCAGCACCTGATGTTTGTCGCCTTCGACCACCAGGGTTTCCAGCACCAGTTCGCCGCCCTTGACCAGGCAGTCCTTCAGCGCCAGCAAATGCTCGATCGGCGAGCGGCGGTGATAGAACACGCCCATGGAAAACACCGTGTCGAAACCTTCAAGGTTCGGCGGCAGGTCTTCGAACGGGAACGGCAGGTGCCAGGCATTCGGCTCGGACAGGTAACGCTGCACAGCCTGGAACTGACAGAAGAACAGCCAGTTCGGATCGACACCGATCACGCTGTCGGCGCCAGCACCGAGCATGCGCCACATGTAATAACCGTTGCCGCACCCGACATCGAGGATGCGTTTGCCTTTGAGGTCCAGATGCGGTGCGACTCTCGACCATTTCCAGTCCGAACGCCATTCGGTGTCGACATGCACGCCAAACAGATCGAACGGCCCCTTGCGCCAAGGCGACAAGCCCATCAGCGCGGTGCGCATTTGCGCGCGGGTTTGTTCGTCGCAATCGGTGTCGAGTTTCAGGCCGTTGAGCAGATCGACTTCGCTCGGCTGGATCTTCGGCAGCGCGTCCAGCGCACTTTGCCAGCGCTCCAGGTCGCCGTGACCCTTCTCCATTTTTTTGTCGAGTTGCGCTTGCAGCGTATTGGCCCAATCGGCCAGCGGTGTACCCGTCAAGCGGCGGGCGAGGGGGGACAGATCAATCATGGCAAGGCAATCAACGAGGCAAAGTTAAGACACTGGAACCACGGCACGACTTTCGAGAAACCGGCGGCCAGCAGGCGTTCGCTGTGTTCTTCGAGGCTGTCGGGCTTCATGACGTTTTCGATGGCGCTGCGCTTCTGGGCGATTTCCAGTTCGCTGTAGCCGTTGGCGCGTTTGAACGCGACGTGCAGGTCGGTGAGCAACGCGTGTTCTTCGGCATCGTTGAAGCGCAGCTTCTCCGACAGAATCAACGCCCCGCCCGGCAGCAGCGATTGGCGGATGCGCGACAGCAACGCCGTGCGCTGATCCGGGGCGATGAATTGCAGGGTGAAGTTCAGCGCCACTACTGAAGCAGGCTGGAAGTCGAGCGCGAGGATATCGCCTTCGATCACTTCGACTGGCAGCAACTCCTGGAACATCGAATTCTGACCGTTGAGGTACTCGCGGCAGCGCTCAACCATCGCCGCCGAGTTATCCACAGCGATCACCCGGCAACCATCGGTGCGCACATGGCGGCGTAGCGCCTGAGTGACCGCGCCGAGCGAAGCGCCGAGGTCGTAAAGCACGCTGTTCGGTTGGGCGAATTGTGCGGCGAGTACACCGAGGTTTTCGACGATGGTTGGGTAACCCGGCACCGAGCGCTTGATCATGTCCGGGAACACCCGCACCACGTCTTCGTTGAAGGCGAAGTCAGGCACTTGGGCCAAAGGCTGGGCGAAAATGCGATCGGGTTCTTTGCTCACGGCGGTTTCCGGCGGTGTCGGTGGAAAAGGCCGGCATTTTAGCCAAAGTGGCGCGGGGATGCTTGGGTTGTCTGATAAAGCGTGGGAAAGCGCCTTGAGGAAGGCTGAATGACCGGGGCCGAAGCGTATGGTCTGGTCATTCATTATTTAAAGCTGATTACACAGGTCGCAGTAATACGATGTAAGTGGAGTCGCCTGCGATTCTCAGTTCCTGATTACGTGTATTGACACCCATGAAATTAAACTTAAATCGGTAATGTAATTTCTCGGGAGTAGCCTGCATGACCTCTACAGTGAAAGTTCCGCTTTTTGCATAGTATGTGAAAGAGGTAGTCGCGCCAGAGATGGCCCCCGCTTCACCGTAATAGGCCTTCTGGAAAGGAAACTCAGGATCAGTAACAGAGTAGGTGCCAGGCTCAATGTTCCTATCGAACGTGAGCCCTATGCTTTTTGCACTTTGATAGGTGGGACCCCCGACGTTTGCACGAGTCACCAGCGAAATCTGATTACTCGCAGGATTGGCGTGGAACTCAGCAAATTGGCTGTTGAATTCGACTCGGTCAGAGATCGTGGCAACTGTTTCAGCGCTGACTGTGATGACGGTATCTTCAGCGTTGGCAGCCGTGGCGCTTTTGAAAAAGCTCATGAGATGCTTCCTTGTATTCAACGGGTGGTCGGAGATGACCACTGAATACTAGGGGGAGGGGTAAAATCCGAACTACTGTCAGATCTGACAGTTTTTTATAACGTTTTGGAATTATTTTCGGAGTTTATAGATATAAATTTTTACTTTAACCGTCCTTCTTATTAAACGCCGAGGCGGCAATACACCATTGTCCCAACCAGTAGCTGAGGATGATCACGTAGGGGGCTGTGTGAAATGGCGACACGAAGCGATCTATGCCAATCACGCTGTCTGAGAACACGAACGCCAGTGCACCTGCTGCTGCCAATAACGCCGAGCGCTTCGGTACATCAGTTCCCAAGCGTGCCAGGGCACGCCATAGCATCGCGCTGATCGCTGTGCTGTAAACAATCACCGGCACCAGCAAAGGTCCCAGCCCACTGGAAATCAGAATCCCCAGCAGCACCACGCCGACGGCGACAGCGAGCACCAACGGCAACAGCGCCAGACGTTTGCAGTCGCTGAGGTAAGCCTTGAGATAAGCCAGGTGCGCGACCAGAAATGCACCGAGGCCGAACACGAACAGATCCCCAGGCCACGCCAGCAGCACATCACCCAGCAATGAAAAAATCAGGCCAAGGCTGATCCAACGGCGATAGTCGCTGGGTGGCGCGTCATGCAGCCAGCCGAGCAGCGCCAGCACCGGCAACGGTTTGACCAACAGGCAGAGCAGCGCCGCATGAGTGCTCAGGCCATAGAGGAAGGTCACCGCGCCCATCAGCGCCAGAATCAGCCAGCCCACGATCAGTTCACCGAAATCGCGCAGTCAAAGGTTTCCACCGGCAACACTTCTGGTGCCCAAGGCTGTTGCGAGGTCAGACGCAGACGCCCGGTGCCGGGGGCGAACGCCTGGAAGCGCCAGGTGGAAAGTCCGGCTGCACCGACCACGCCGGCATCTTCGGGGTTGCTGTAAACCTCGGGGCTGAGCGCGCGCAACACGCCACCTGCCGAATCCTGAATGGCCCAGCGATAACCGGTGGTCGGGTTGCTGGGCAGCATCACAATCAGGTTTTGCCCGCTGCTGAGCCGCACGGGGCATTCGCTCTGTTTTTCCACGGTTACGTTATGTTTCGGCTGCGTGGCGCAAGCGGCCAGCAAGGACAGGGCGAGGGGGACAAACAGGCGAGTGGGGGACATGAGATCAGCGGCTCCGGCGTTGGCGACGAACGGTGAGCATAACTGAAGGGCTAATGAGTTGCTAAACGCGATCGCCTGCCGCGTTTTGCAGCAGGCTGGTTGAGGGGGCGGGGCGAAATGCCTATTTTTTATTACCCCTCCAGATTGTAATAGCATTGAACTTCAAAGGATTCGTTGTTCATAGTGAAATTTATTGCAAAATTTCCACTGTAATGAAAGTTACCTTGTGTCACTACAGTGACACTGCCCTCGACGGGAGTGGCATGGAATGCGATGCCATTTACCAAGCCATAATATTCGACAGTTATATGTTCATGTGGGTATTCATACTTGCCGGGGGGCAAGAGATCTGAAGAATCATTGCCGGGTATGCGGTCGCGGAAGTGTATGTCGATCGAAGTCGTATTAAAGTTTTCGGTGGAATGCGTTCCTCTGAGCCTCATTCCACTCCTTGGTAAAACGTAGACGTTTGTAGCGACGAACTTTTCCGTTGAGTTGCTGAAAACGGCTTCTAATGTACCTGATGCCAATTTCGAGTCCGTAGTGTCCATGAGATTTCCTTGCGCCGTTTGATGGAACAGGAAGTTTTGCCTTAATTTATCGCGCTGGATACTGTAAAAGCTGACAGGTTTTTATTCTAATTTAAGATAGGTTTCCTCTGATTCTGGCATAACCATTAGCATTGCCAAACGCGTGCGTCGACAATGCTAATGTTGGCTTCTGTTAGAACAAGATGTCCGCCATACCCGCAAACCACTGGCTAAGTCCAAGGTAATGCCTTCCTTCAGAGGGGCCGGCATGTTGCCGCGGTTCGAACACCCGAAAGATCGAATTAAATGGGGAGAGTCATTTCATTGACCAGAAACGAGCCCTTTCCACTCACCACGCGAGCTTCATCGCCCAAGTCAGCTTTTGCAGTGAATTTGAAAGCCGTGACCACGAACTTGTGTTTGTTTGGTGAGATTTGCGTTTTTTCTACAGTCAGTTTGCTATCGATGATTTCGAATTGATGAGGACGTAATTCCTGTTGGAAAGTGCCAACGTCTACTGTTTCGGAATAATCAGAGATCGTCAAATCACCATTGGCTTTCCCAAAAGTGAATACCACCCTCCTCTCGGAACTGAGGCCTTTATCTTTAAAACAAATCAGGTGAAACCCTGGCCGGAATAAATCGGAGTGGTAGTCGAGCGCCTGAGTGGTGAAGCTTGTGAGGTTGTCCGATGCTCCTTCGGTCACGTCCTTGGTGGTAATAGTGAACTCGCCATCAATGAAAACCGCTTTTTTTTCAGTACGATTTGCCATGAATATTGCCTCTGCCTGTTGACGGAGCAAGCAGTGTGAACGAGCGGGTGAAACCTGGGACCTGTTACATTTGACAGTTTTTTATACTATTTTGACTTGGTTTTTTTTCGGCTGCTTCTACCTGGTTATAAGGGCGAGAATAATAAGCCCGCGTTCCGACAGTAAAGTCGTTGATACTGGGAACGCGGGCTAATTCCGATTAAGCCCTGGAGCAGAGGAAGGTGGATGTTAGAACAATACCTTCGCCACATCCGCAAACCGCTTGGCGAAGTGCACGGTGATGCCTTCCTTCAAGTAGTCCGGCAGTTCCTCGAAGTTGCCACGGTTCGGCTCCGGCAAAATCAGTTCGAATATCTTCTGCCTTCTTGCCGCAATCACCTTCTCGCGCACCCCGCCAATCGGCAGTACATGCCCGGTCAGGGTCAGTTCACCGGTCATCGCCACGCCTTTTTTCGGCGCTTGATTGCGTGCGAGCGAGAGCAGGGCGCTGGCCATGGTCACGCCGGCGCTCGGGCCGTCCTTCGGTGTTGCGCCTTCCGGTACGTGCAGGTGAACGAAGGCTTCGTCGAAGAATTTCGGATCGCCGCCAAACGACTTCAGGTGCGAACTGACGTAGCTGTAGGCGATTTCCGCCGACTCCTTCATCACATCACCCAGTTGCCCGGTGAGTTTGAAGCCGCGATTGAGCGTGTGAATGCGCGTGGCTTCGATCGGCAATGTGGCGCCGCCCATGCTGGTCCATGCCAGGCCGGTGATGACACCGGTGCCGGACAGCACCTGCTCATTGCGGAACACCGGATGGCCGAGTGAGGCTTCCAGGTCTTTGGGCCCGAGCTTGATTACCGCTTTGGGGTCGTCGATCAGTTTCATCACCGCTTTGCGCACCAGTTTGCCCAGTTGTTTTTCCAACTGACGCACCCCGGCTTCACGAGCGTAACCGTCGATCAAGGCCTTGAGCGCGCTGTCGCTGATGCTCAGGCTGCCCTTGGACACGCCAGCCTTCTCCAGCAGTTTCGGCCACAGGTGACGCTTGGCGATGGCGACTTTTTCTTCGGTGATGTAGCCCGACAGGCGAATCACTTCCATCCGGTCGAGCAGCGGGCCGGGAATCGAATCGAGGGTGTTGGCAGTGCAGACGAACAGGACTTTCGACAGGTCCATGCGCAGGTCGAGGTAGTGGTCGAGGAATTCGACGTTCTGCTCAGGGTCAAGGGTTTCCAGCAGCGCCGAGGCCGGGTCGCCCTGGTAGCTCTGGCCCATCTTGTCGATCTCGTCGAGCATGATCACCGGATTCATCACTTCGACGTCTTTGAGCGCCTGCACCAGTTTGCCCGGCTGCGCGCCAATGTAGGTGCGGCGGTGGCCCTTGATCTCAGCTTCGTCGCGCATGCCGCCGAGGCTGAAGCGGTAGAACGGTCGGCCGAGGGATTCGGCGATGGATTTGCCGACGCTGGTTTTACCCACGCCCGGTGGGCCGACCAGCAGCACGATGGAGCCGCTGATCTCGCCCTTATAAGCACCGACAGCGAGGAACTCGAGGATGCGATCCTTGATGTCGTCGAGGCCGGCATGGTGTTTGTCGAGCACTTTGCGCGCGTGCTTGAGGTCGAGTTTGTCCTCGCCGTACACGCCCCATGGCACCGATGTCGCCCAGTCGAGGTAATTGCGAGTGACCGCATACTCGGGCGAGCCGGTTTCGAGGATCGACAGTTTGTTCATCTCCTCTTCGATGCGCTTCTGCGCTTGTGCCGAGAGGACTTTGCCTTTCAGGCGCTGCTCGAACTGTTCCAGGTCGGCGCTGCGGTCGTCCTTGGTCAGGCCGAGTTCCTGCTGGATGACCTTGAGTTGTTCCTTGAGGAAGAACTCGCGCTGATGCTCGCCGATCTTGCGGTTAACTTCGGCCGAGATCTCTTTTTGCAGGCGCGCGACTTCGACTTCCTTGCGCAGCATCGGCAGGACTTTTTCCATGCGCTTGAGCATCGGCACGCAGTCGAGCACTTCTTGCAGTTCGGGGCCGGTGGCGGAGGTCAGGGCGGCGGCGAAGTCGGTCAGTGGCGATGGATCGTTGGGGCTGAAGCGGTTGAGGTAGTTTTTCAACTCTTCGCTGTACAGCGGGTTGAGCGGCAGCAGCTCCTTGATCGCGTTGATCAGCGCCATGCCGTAGGCCTTGACCTCGTCGGTCGGCTCGGTGGGCTGGTGCGGGTATTCGACTTCGACCAGGTACGGCGGGCGGTGGTGTTTGAGCCAGGTTTTGATGCGCACACGGCTCAGGCCTTGGGCGACGAACTGGAGTTTGCCGTTTTCGCGGCTGGCGTGGTGCACCTTGACCAACGTGCCGTACTCGGGGAGGGCTTCGGTGTTGAAGTGGCGCGGGTCTTCCTGGGGGGAGTCCATGAAGAACAGGGCCAGAGAGTGGTGTTCGGATTTGCTGACCAGTTCGAGGGTTTCGGCCCAGGGCTCTTCGTTGACGATGACCGGCAGCACTTGGGCCGGGAAGAATGGGCGGTTGTGGATCGGGATGATGTAGACCTTGTCCGGCAGGTTCTGGCCGGGCAGGGCCAGGCCTTTGCCGGCGGCGTGGTGCTCGATGTGGTCGGTTTCGGTGAAGTCTTCTGGGATGTCCGGGAATTCTTGCTGGTCGCTCATGGGGCACCTGCGCAATGGGGTATGGGTCTTAGATGGGGCAGGGCTTGGGTGGTTTCAATGGGGGGGGGTGTTTCTGCTTGTGTGTTCAGGGTTTTGACAGGGTTTCTTTAGACTTGGCGGCCTTTGGGCCGACCATGTTGTGGTTGTTTGGTGTGTATATCCGTTTCTTCGGTAACGGCGGCTTAGGGTTTCGCCCTTACGGCGACTCACTTTTTTACAAGCGCCTAAAAAAGTAAGCAAAAAACGCTTGCTCCTACGTGCGGCCCGCTCGCTGGGGCTCGGGGTTCCTTCGCTGCGGGATTGATCCGGGGGCATCGCCTACGGTTTGCTTCGCTGCACCTCCTCTCGATGTGTTTGGCTGCGCCAAACGGTCGCTGCGCTCCCACCCCCGGATCAATCCCTCCGCTCAGCCTTCCGACGTCGCCCGAGGATCAAGATCAAAAGCAGGCG
>NZ_JAIHLQ010000003.1 GCF_019733355.1 Pseudomonas baetica
AAAATCTCACGGCGGGTTCGCTTACGTTTACCTGCGTACTCGGCATCGGCGAAAGAAATCTGCTTCATGGGGGGATCAACCGTTCAGCTCATGTGATGGGAGATATTTCACCAGATTTTGAAACCTTTTTCAGAGTTTCCCTAAGGAAAGAATTTCATGTGTTTCTGCGCTTCTAAATGTGAGTATGTTTGTCCAGATATTGTTCGAGCTGTAGTGTAGCTCGCACTCGCAATCGCCAAGAAACTCCAGCATCAATTCGTTGTAAAAAGCTCTGAGCTTGTCAATTTTCATATGGATACTTTAATTATTGTTTGGTAAATAAAACAAGGAGCTGCGGGCTGAAGCCGCCACAGTTGAGGTTGTAGTTGGCTACATCAGCCATTGTGTAAGACTCATATTGGGCGTTTCCGAAATTTCAAATAGCAATTTATAATATTGTAGAGAGCCATTAAACTCATTGGGTTTCCGCAGCGTCGCGAACAAGTGCATGCGTGTCCACCGTCCCTGTTGAGAAAAACAAGTCATTAGCCTCTGCAAGCTCAGCATCATTGATGAATTCGTCGCAGGCACCGAAATAGTGAAAAAAACGATTTAGCTTGCAGACCCCTATTGTATAATGACCTTTTGGAGTTCTGTCGATATAAACACGATTAGCCTTCATTATATGAGCTGCGTAGTCATCATAATGCGGATGCACTATTTGAAATGCAGAAGACACCGTCGGATATCTAACTCTCCGCGGGCCCTTTATAACTGGCTCATACATCACTTCATTCTTGCCTTTGTACTCGTTGCAGTCGGGGCATATTACACAAAGATTTTTTGGTTCAAATATAAATGCTAAATATTGTGATTTTGGCACAATGTGTTCAATGGGCGCGGCGTGGGCTGCTCTAACACCAATCCGCTCTTGACAATAAGCGCATGTTAGTCTTTGGGCGTTTCTGTAGTGATTTCTTACTTTAGATCGCAAGTCTTGTAAGTCATCATCCCCCCAGTTGACATGCGTAAAATGAGGGTCAGATTTTTTTTCGGCTATAATGGCCAAGCATTCTTCGTCGTATACGATCGACTCATTAATTATCGGCATAGATTTCACACACCTTGACTACAGATGCCACCAACTCTTTTGTTGGATCATTTTGGTCAACATTTTCTGCAAGGTGTTGTAGCTGTTTTAGCTCGCGTGAATTATCACTTGTTACGCGCTTGGCAGCTTTTACTTTTGAAAGCAGACTAAAAGCAAGTCTTGCAATATACTCATTCATAATGCCCGGGGCATCAAATAGCTCTGCCAGTTGGTAGTCCGCTGAGCGATTACTAAAGTATGACGCTTTGTAAATTCTATGATCCGAAAGTGATGTTATGTAACAACCTTCCGCATTCAGCCTCGAAATTATTTGAGGTGAATGTGTGGCAATCAAGAACTGGCAACCCCTATATGATGAGAATGTGCTTGTTAGCATAATAATGAATTCTTCCTGCCATCTTGGATGCAGGCTAATTTCAGGCTCATCGATTAGTATGATCGAGTTATCAGTTATATGACCGGCGATTCCCAACATAATTACAAGCAAACACTGCTCACCGGAGCTTGCACGCTTGAGAGACATTGCTCCGTAATTTTTCTTCGTTAAGCGGACGTCCATCAACCGCATAAGCCCTGCACCTAGTAGTACTAGGATGGCTTTAGCAAGACCTCCGCTAGCATAATGAGATCCTGCATAAAATTCTCCGCTGGTGAAGTCGACAGCTAAAGTGACAGCTTTACGAGAAGCTTCGAAGCGATGGACTTCAATCATGGCATCGTAGATGTCGTTGCGTTGAAGTTCGTTGTAGTTAGATAGCTGATTAAAGTATCTTTCGTCTAAGCTGATGTCATGCATAAGAAATAGACCATCAACCTCGCGCAAAATATCGTTCCCGAAGAAGTCTCTTTGCTCTTGGCCGACTGATGGCTTTCCGATGTAACCTGGCTTGAAGACAAACTCAGCGTATGGCTCAAAATTTAGCGAATTAAATACGTCAAGTAGATTTGCCGTGTTGTCCAGGCTGGCTAATTTTTCAAGCCATCCCTTGGCTGCGGATGATAATAATGATACCGCGCTCGATACACCAAATGGTCCTTCGCCGCGCATACCTACATATCTATAATTTGTGTTGGCATCGTACGGGCTAGTTGACCTTCTGTTTGATGGGAATTTATCAAACGGGCTGGTGGATACAGCAATTAACTTTGGTGTACTGTCTGAAGTTCGATGCCGCAATGAATCTGAAAAAGCGGTATAGCCATGAGTACAGGTCTTTGCAATTTCAGATAGCAAACGACTTTTTCCTACGCCGTTTTTACCTACAATTACTGTGAAGATATTTTGAGATTCTGGCACATCACCTTCGATCGCCAGGTCGATCACTCCATGCTCAGAATTACAATAAAATAACCTTTCCATTTACGCTCCTTTGGGTCTGCCTACGCTATGCAACACCTTCCTTAGCGGAGTGCGCTTGGTTCCGCCCTTGCTTGCCCGTAATCTACGACACAAGCGCTCAAAGGTCATGCAATATTCTGGCATTTGGCCATCCGTGGGAAGGCGCAGCAAGCGATGTACGCGCGACAGTTCTAACTGTGAGTTGTCCCGAGCTTTATAGTCATGTCAACTGGCCGCTTTTGGCCGATTGCCGCCCGTCACAAAAAGCTATGCTCCTGAGTGGACACCGTCAGCCAAGATCAAAAAGCAGCTCGCCCCTTTACTGCAACGGAACATATACGTCCGTTTGCCATTGATCTTGCGGTGTTTGCGGATACACGCTCAGGTAATGGAAGAACAGTGGTTGATCACGCAGTTCTTCGCCACTGGCAGGCAGCCAATCGCGGTAGATCGGATAGATCGATTCGCCGATGTGGTCTGGCGACCCCACGTGCCGCACTACAACGCAGCGACCGCCTGCGATGACCCGTTCGCGCACGCCGAACGTATTCGGTTCCACCGCCTCGTGAATCTCGCCGCAAATGGCGAAGCGGAATGCTTCAGCTGGCGTGGTGTCGGGGTTGCCGTAGGGAATGCCAAAGCTGCGACTCGATGCCACCGGCGACTGCCCGCTCTGCATGCGCCACTCGATGAACCTGCTCACGCTCTCATTGACGAGCCCGGGGGAGCCGCAATGTTCAAGCGCTGCGACCCGGACGTTGGGGAATTCCACGATTCTTACTTGCATGATGATAGTCCTGGAAAAGTGAGGGATGGCGAACACCGCATGCCAGACCTGCCAGTTCGGCGCCTTCCTGAACGCACTCGGCGTCATACCGACCGCTCGCTTGAACGCCCTGCAAAATGCCTCGGGACTGTCGAAACCGGCACCGAGTGCCGCCTCCAGTACCGAGTGATCCGCTATGGCGGCCAAGCGATGGGCGGCGCGTCGTAGCCGCATCAGTTGCACATAACGTGAAACCGGCACGCCGACGAACGCGGTGAATTGGCGATGGAAGTGAAACGTCGAAAAATTCGCCACATGGCTCAACGTCTTCACCGACAGATCACCTTCGAGATTCTCATTAATGTAGGCGCGTACGGCGTTGAAGCGCTTTGTGTAAGCGACGTTGATCGGCGTGTCGGGCACTGGGACAAGCTCCTGGAAGTACGGTCGGCAATAGAGTCGACTATAGCGACTGGAGCGTGCCTAGCCGGGTTTGCTCAACGCGGGTTTTGGGTTGGAACATCCATAGATGAGTGAGCGCCCCTTTCACCCCCGCAACGCCTCCCACTGAGCGCGCGTAAGTGATTTATTTTTAAGATCTATTTTTTAAGAAATATGAAAATAAATCCGTCCCCCTTTTTTGCAGCGTATGTGAAAACGTCTGCTCAGGCCTGGCTGATATCCAGCAATCGAGGCATGGCAATCGCCAGATAATCCTGCGTATCGAGCACCATCGACGCATCCAGCCGCCCCGCGTTGAAGGCTATTTCAGCGTAGCCTTTAGTCAAGGCTGGATCGACGATCAATTGAATTCGCTCATCGAAAACAAAAGGAGGGATGGCGCCGATCCGGCATCCAGTCAGTTCCATGGCGGTTTCGGCCTTCACCAGCTCGGCTTTTTTCCCGCCCAGGGCCGCTCCGACTTTCTTCATGTCCAGCTTCTGGTCGCCCGGCAGTATCACCAGTGCATAGGGTCCGGCCTGACCCTTGAGGGAGCAAAGCATGGCCTTCGCGCCTTGGCCGGGCTCGGTGCCACGGATTTCGGCGACGCGCGCCGACTGGCCTTCGGCATCGTGCATCAACACCCGGTAGGAGGCTGAGCGGGCATCGAGCAGTGCCACGAGGCGATCGAACATGGGGTGCATGTAGTTTTCCTCTGGTTTACAGGAACAGGTCGTAGGACAGTTTGCTGATCAGAATCACCAGCAACACCAGGAAGAGAGCCCGGACAAAGGGCACGCCCTTATGAACCGCCAGCCAGGTGCCGGTGAGCGCGCCCAGGATGTTGAATGCCGCCATGGGGATTGCGATCAGGTAGAGCACGTTACCCGTCGGAATGAAGAACATCAGTGCCGCTACGTTGGTCGCGATGTTCACTAACTTGGCTGATGCCGAGGCATGGAGAAAGTCGAAGGCGAAGCAGCGGATAAACAGGAAGATCAGGAAGCTGCCAGTGCCGGGACCGAACAGACCATCGTAGAAACCGATGGCACCGCCGATGATGATCGCCAGCAGTTTTTCCTTGGTACCGATGTGCATGGGTTTGTGCAGGGCGCCGAAATCTTTTTTCCAGAAGGTGTAGATCGCCATCAGTACGATCAACACCAGCACCGCCGGCCGGATCATCGACTGGGGTACGAACGACACCGTGGCGGCTCCGAAGAAGGCCATGACAAAAGCCGCGCAGGCGGCGGGGATCACAAGACTCCAGTTGATCACCACCTTGCGCACGAAGGACCGGGCCGCGAATGCGGTGCCGCAGGCGGCCGCGACCTTATTGGTACCCAGCAGCGCCGCCGGTTGAGCGGTGGGTAGCACGTTGAATAGCGCGGGAATCTGGATCAGTCCGCCGCCGCCCACCGCCGCATCGATCAGGCCGGCGGCGAAGGCGAACACGCAAAGGATGACAATATCGACCATGAATCAGGCTCTGACTATATAGGGTTGATGAGGGTTCAGCGGCACCACGCGTGCCGGATCATTGACCCCGAAGACGCGCAACATCCAGCGATCACGGCCGTCGTAGCGGGGTGTAAAACCATCCCGGGCATGCAGGGTTTGCTGGTTCTTGAAGATCAGCATGTCGCCTGGTTGCAGCAGTATGTGGTGCACGACATCGGGATGATTGGCGGCGGCGGCGAACAGTTGGAGGGCAAACTGCGCATTGGCGCAGGTCGTTTCGACACTCGCTTTGTTGTAGCGGCAATACAGGCCATCGGTTGCGCTTCTGTACAGCAAGGGGACGTTTTCCAGCACATTCCCCTGTTTGCCGAAGGAGGCCGGCCGGCGAACGGTGAATTTCGGCCGTGACAATTCTTCTTCGACCCAGGCCGGCAGAATGGCCAGCACCTCGTCAATGGCGACGATGCGCGTCGGCACGTCGAGCTCGCAGCGCAGGCCGGTCAGGGACAGGTACTCCGGACAGGCCGACAACTGCGAGACGGGTTCGCAGGTCAAAGGCAGGTGAGGGTTGTCGACATGCATGTCCAGATCCGCACGCGAGCCATAGGAGCTCTTTTCAGTCTCTCGCTTGTGCTTGGGCGATACGTGACGGAACACGGTGTCGCTGCTTTCACCCTCGTACGCCAGCGGACGGGTTTGCAGAGTTTGCAGCACGGACAAAATAGCCCCGGCCAGCGTCGACACGTTCTCGAAACCCGGCTCCAGGTCGTACGGCGTGGCGGGCAGTTGCGGGTCCAGCGGCAGCCCTCTGACGATCATCGCCTCTTCAGGGGCCTGTGGAAAATTGCGTAGCTGCTGGATTTTCTTGGTGCACAGGACACTTTCCAGCAACTGCCCCAGGACCGGCATGTGGCGGATACCCGAGGCACTATCGGTCACGTCCAGCGATGCCAGACCGGCCTGAAGTGTGCGTTGTTCTTCGAGCGACAGATGAATTTGCGGTATCTCCCGTCGGGTCGAAGTCACTGATTTGTTTTCCCGCCATTCATGAATGACTTCACCAACACAAGCTGTGGCGTTCCCGATTACTTCATCCAGCTTCGACACGTCCTTGCGCTCCTGTTTGCCCCATCCTTTTGGGTTGAACGGGAAGGTTAACGGAAGGGCCTTTTTTGTGTTGCAATGCCGCGTTGTGAAAAATGCAATGAGGTGGACAGTGGCATTGAATATGTTGGGGGAACTTGAAGCCTTCGCGACCGTGGCTCGCAAGCGCAGCTTCGTCGCCGCGGCACGGACTCTGGGGCGCTCCCCCAGCGCACTGACCCGCGCCGTTCAAGCCCTGGAGGAAAGTGTGGGGCTCAAGTTGTTCAATCGCTCGTCCAATGCCGTGAGCTTGACCGAAGCGGGTGAATGCTTATTGCCCCACGCGTACAAAATGCTCGATCTGCAACGTGAGGTGGATGAAGACCTGGCCGGTCTCAGTGGCCTGGCCTCCGGCTGGATCCGTTTTTCCGCCCCCGAGTTTCTCGGGAACGGGGTATTGCCCCGGTTGATCGCGCAATACTGCGAGCGTTATCCAGACGTAAACATTGATGTGATTTTCACCGATGAGATCATCGACCCGGCCAAGAGCAAGCTGGACTTCTCGATTCGCGGCGCGTTTCCACAATCCAGCGAATTGATCGGCTTTGCGCTCTGGAGTTACTCACGTTATCTGTATGCCAGCCCCGACTACCTGGAGCGCAACGGCATGCCCGACTCCATCGAGGCACTGGAGTCGCATTCGCTGATCCTGCACACGGCGCCACGGATTCTCAAGGAGTGGAATTTTCGCAGTGAGGAGCAGGCCATCAGCTTTCGGGTTCATCCCAAATTTCGTTTCAGCTCCGGTCTGGCGGTATTCCAGGCAGCCCTGGCGGGCGTCGGGATCGCCCGCCTGGCAGATTGGATGGCGGAGCCCGAAGTGGAAGCGGGGCGCCTGCTGCGGGTTTGTCCTGAGTACAAACTCACCTCCAGCAGCGGTGAGAGCCCACAGATGCACGCGGTGTACCCGGCCGGAAATTTGCCGCTGCGGGTGAAGGCATTGATGGAGATGATCCGTGGCTTGGGTGAAAGCCTCGAATGTAAGCGTGGCTCAGCACTGATATGAGGTTACGCGTCGTTCAGCCCTGTCCGCTCACTCTGCCGTTGATCAGACGCTGACACGCTCAAACCCACCCTCGGCTACCGCAGACGAGCATCGACAAGATGCTACGCCGAGGGTTTTGTATGAGAACTTCATTGGCGCGAGTGTGACTATCGATGCCGGCAACGGGTCAAACGCAGGCAAACGCCGCGCCCATGTCGGTGCAGTCCCTGACGGAGCGCCATTGCCCAAACACCCATGCCCCCTGTGGGAGCGAGCCTGCTCGCGATGGCGTAGTGTCAGCCAACATCAATGGAAGCGCTGGCCTCATCGCGAGCACACTGGATTTTTGATGTTTACCGGAACACATCATGAGCGCTTGGTCGATATCTGCCCGTCATTTCAAACCTGTTCAACCTTTGTCAGATCCACTGAATCCTTTTGAGGCGTCATCCCGCGATGATGTTGAACGCGGTAGTTGCCAACACCTCCCCATTAACCATCACCCGAACCGCATGCACCCCAGCGAAATGCTTGCGCGTCGTAAAATCCTTCATCACCTGTCTGCGCCCCACAACCACACTCTCAAACCCCGCCAATACCAACGTCTTCAACTTAAAAACCTTAGCCGAAACCCCGCCATTCGCCTTCACATAGTCAATCGCATAATCAATCACCAACCGCTGCTCTTCCAGCACCGTGGACTTCACCGTAAACGACAACGTAATCGCTTCCCCCAGCCGCACTACTGCCGGCTCGATCTTCACATCCAGCAACTCAACCTCAGGCTTCGCACCCGCACCAATCACTGTCAGCGCCCGCAAATTCCCCTGCTTGATCAAGCTACGCAACGCATGCTTGGCAATCCACGCCGTGTGTTTGTTTGCCAGTGACCACCCTTCAATCACATCCAGCACCCACTCTGGATGTTCCTTGGTCACGTCATTCAAGTGATTCGCCACGGATTTGCGCACGTACAAGCTCTCATCCGCTTTCAACCGATCCAGTATCCCGGCGGCCAATTGCGGATCAGCCTGCACCGCTTCCAGCCTGAACGACCAGGGCAGGCGAGGGCGGCTGCCTTCGCTGGCCAACCGGCGGACGTGGTGGTTTTCGCTCTGGGTCCAGTCGTGCATGAGTTCCAGCGTGCGCTCCAGGTCGCTGCGCAGAAAGTGGCGGATGGCGAATTCGGAGGAGCCGAAGGTGGTGAAGTATTTCAGGGCTTGCATGGAGGTATCGAATGCGTGAGCGCCGTAGGTGGCGACGTAGTGCGGCAGGCACATGCTGACGAATCCGCTGTTCAGCCGTGGGGCGAGTTCGCGCAGGACTTCGAGGGAATCTTCGTAGTCCAGTGGCAGCACGGCGTGCAGGCTTTCGCTGACGCGGGCCATGCGTTGCATGACTGAGAGGTCGGCGAGGCCGTCGTTGGCATGTTTAAGGAATGTTTTGGTTTTGAATGCCGGGTACACAGCGCTCATTTCGGTGGCGATGTGTTTCAGGCGTTCGGCGTTGAAGATTTCCTTGAGGGCTGGTGCAGCGGTTTCGGTCGCGCTCATGGTCAGGTCATCGGCGTGCTGACGAACGCTTCAAGCGTTTCAGCGTAGGCGGTGTATCGGGCAATGTGCGGATAGCGCGCCACATCTATTTGGTCGGGGACGACGAGGTCGGTGAAGCTCCAGGCGACGGCGAGGCTGATGCCGGCCTGGGTCAGAGTGCCGTCGGTGGGCAGGCCGTGTTTTTCGAGTTCGTGTTCCAGGGCGGTGAAAGCGGCGGCGAGTTGGCTTTCGACGCGTTCGACCCACGGTTGGTATTGAATGTCGGCCGGGCGCAGGTTGCGTTCGTAATAGAGTTGCACGGCTTTTTCGCAGGCGGCGAGGCTGAGACCGATCAGGCGCAGGGCGTGGGCGCGTTGCTTGAGGTCGGAGGGCAGCAGGCTTTTGTCGGCGGCGGTTTCGAGGTAATCGAGGATGAGGGTCGAGTCCATGAGGACGACACCGTCATCGAGGATCAGAGAGGGTGCCTTGACCACCGGGTTGATCTGCTGGAATTGCTCGAAGTGGCGGAACACCGAGACTGACTCGTGTTCGAGGTCAATCCCTAAGCGTTTGGCGGAGATCGCCACGCGGCGCACGTAAGGGGAGTCGAGCATACCGATCAATTTCATGACGCGTTCCTTCAAGTCGAGCCGGTGGGGTAGGCATAACCTAGCCGAGCCTGAGGGAAATGTCAGGCGTCGAAAATGGCTTGTTCGTGAATTCATTCGACATTCAATTCCGGCGGAATGGTGGCGATCTGCAAACCCGGGCGAATGCGGGCTGTGCGCGGTCTCAAGGTCGCTCTGAATAAAAGCTCTGGCCTGCCGATAGCCTTTGGTCGCAGGTCGTCGATAGCCGTTTGTCTTCTATATACAGCCGCTCGACTGAATTTCTTGCTATAAACGCACTCCGATGACCGTTGTGAAGCCTGTGTGAGTGCAGATTCCGGGCGTTGTCGGACAAATTCCCTGTATTTACAGTTGCTGAGGCCTCAATCGGGCCTTAGACTGCCGCCCCTCGTAAATTGAGTGCCGGGTGGCGTTTGCAATAAACGATGCCTTTTCGTCGACCGGACACGGTTCGCCGGAACGCTCCCTAATTCGCCTTAATGCACGTTTTTTTATAGAGATATCAATGACAAAGGACAAGTTGCTGGCCATGCCGGCAGATGACTACATGAATGAAGAGCAACACGCTTTCTTCAGTGAGCTGTTGCAGAACATGAAAGTCGAAACCCATGAGCGCATTGAGCAAAACCGTATCGCTATCGAAAGCCTGGACACCCCGGCCGACCCGGCGGACGCGGCTTCGGTTGAAGAAGAGCGCACTTGGCTGGTAAACGCGATTGATCGCGACCAGCGCATGCTGCCTCAACTGGAACAAGCCCTTGAGCGTATCAAGGAAGACAGCTTTGGCTGGTGCGACGACAGCGGCGAGGCCATCGGTCTGAAACGCCTGCTGATCAGTCCGACTACCAAATACTGCATCGAAGCTCAAGAACGTCACGAGCAGATCGACAAGCACCAGCGTCAGGCCTGATTTCTTAGGCGCTGCCATCGCGGGCAAGCCCGCCCCCACAAGGTTATGCATTGAACCTGTGGGAGCGGGCTTGCCCGCGAAGCTTTTTATCGTCCGCCCTATTTCCCTGCCGTTCCATTGACCTGCTGCAGACCCCACGACTAACGGACCATAGATAATGGCGTTGTAGTGGCGTTTAATGCAGTCACAATAATGAGAACAAGCGTGGGGTGTTGATATGACGAGAGATGGATCTCTGGTTGGGGCTTTGCCTGCACCAGTGCTTTTGCCGAAGAACCGCTGGATCGCACCGACCTTGCAAAGCATCGCCCTGATGTTGTTGCTCGCCGGTATGACCTTGGGTGGAGGGTCGCTTTACGTCGGCATGCCGCTGGCGGTACTGATTGTCTGGCTGCCGCGCCTGCGCGTCCGAGCCGTCCCCGCTGCACTGCCTGCCGACACCGGCAGCGCCATTTCCGAACTGACCCGCGATCTTTCCTACACCACCAGCCATAACGCCTTGTCGGCAGCCGGCGTGGCGTTTTCGGTCAAGGAGTTGGCGAGCAAACTGGAATCGCAACTCGATGCGGCGGCGCGGATTGTCAGCAATGCTGAGGTGATGATCGCCACAGAACACGCCACTTCGCAGCTCAGCCGCGAAGCGCTGGCGGCGGCCAGCGAGGCGCATCACAGCAGTGCGGCGGGGCGAACCGAATTGGTCGACTCGATTTCGCGCATGCATCAGCTCAGTCAGCGCGCCAACGCCAGTCGTGAATTGATCGAGGCCTTGAGCCTGCGCAGCGATGATATTCAGCGGGTGACGTTGGTGATTCAGTCGATTGCCAGCCAGACCAATCTGTTGGCGTTGAACGCGGCGATTGAGGCGGCGCGGGCGGGCGAGCATGGTCGCGGTTTCGCGGTCGTGGCGGATGAGGTGCGTGGGCTGGCGGCGCGCACGGCGTCGGCGACGGGCGAAGTCGGCGAGATGGTCGCGGACATTCAGCAACGTACCGCTCAGGTGGTGGAGCAGATCCGCGAACTGTCGAGTGATCTGCACACCGGCGTCGAGCAGGTCGAGCATACCGGCCAGCATCTGGAAAATATCGCACGCTTGGCGGCGGGAGTGGAAAGTCAGGTCTGTGAGATTGCACGCGGCGCAGAGACCAATCGAGAGCAGCTCGACAGTCTGTTCAAGGCCATCGAGCAGATGCGCAGCGATCTGGCGATCAGCGATCAACAGACCCGTCGCCTCGCCGAAGCGGCAGTGCAGATGGAAGGGCAGGCGGAAACCATCAGCGAGCGTCTGGCCGAAGTCGGCCTGGATGATTATCACCAGCGTATTTATGACCTGGCGCGTGAAGGGGCGAGCCAGATTGCGGTGCGGTTCGAGGCGGACGTCGAGCAGGGCCGGATCAGTCTTGAGGATCTTTTCGACCGTCAGTATCAGGCGATTGCGAATACTCAACCGGCCAAGTATCAGACCCGATTCGACCGTTATACCGATCAGGTGCTGCCAGCGATTCAGGAGCCATTACTGCCGCGTCATGAAGGGCTGGTGTTTGCCATCGCCTGCACGCAGCAGGGTTATGTGCCGACACACAATCAGGCGTTCAGTCAGCCGTTGACCGGGGATGCACAGGTTGATGCGGTGAATAATCGCACCAAACGCAAGTTTGCCGACCGCACCGGGATACGCTGCGGCAGCCATCAGCAACCGGTGTTGCTGCAAACCTATACGCGGGACACTGGTGAACTGATGCACGACTTGTCGGTGCCGATCATGATCAAGGGGCGGCATTGGGGCGGTTTGCGTTTGGGCTATAAACCGGAAAGTCCGCGCTGACTGATTGTTGCGATTGATGCAATGAATCTGTGCACAGGCGTTGCTGTTTCCTGCGCAGTGAAATCATTAACATGCCGACTTAGTTAGGTTGCTAATGAAGTCGGGAGGCCTGCATGCAATGCAGAATTGATGTCGCCGTGATGATCGGCAGTGGCGTGCCCGCCGCGTTGCGTGCGATGGGCCAAAGCGTTTGCTGGGTGGTGTTGCTTGACGGTGAGCGACGCGGCACCGCGTTTGCCAGCCGCGATGAGGCCGAGGAGTGCAGGGCTGCGTGGCTCGCGCAGTTGGAGGCCGAGCCTGGCGACAGCCTGCATTGATCAGGGTTATTTGCCGTCGTGCAAACGTACGTTGAGCTCGTCGACCACAACGGCCTCTTCGCCGTCGTTGCGTAACCATTCCTTGAGCAGTTGTGCTTGTGATGGCGTCCAGAAATCGGCGTCGATCAGCTTGGTTTCGGCGTCCAGTGGATGGGCTTCGATGAAATCGTCGATTGCTGTGCCTTCTGAGGGCAGTCCCAGTTGATCGAACAGGGTTTTCAGATCATAGGTCGGCAAGTCCATCATGTACTCCTTCTGATTGGCGCCGGGATGGCGCAGTCGATCACTCCCTTTATCTGAGGCAGTCGTTGGCCAGGAGTTCGATTTGCATTTCGAGTGAGCGGGCGAGGGCGCAGGCTTCATTGTGATCTTCGCGGAAACCTCTTACGCGTCCGGTGGATTTTTCCTTGATGTGGAAAAAGGCGTTGCCCGCTGGCACCACTTGAAAGCGCGGAGCATGATCGTTTTGTGCGTGTTCCGGCAGATCGTTCATCGCGGCGACATGCATGATCAGGGTTGATTTGAGTCGGGCGTCAGCGGGCATGGCGAAGTGAGTCAGAGTGCACATGTGAAGTCCTTTTCATCAGTTGGCCGATATTTACAGGCCGTTTCGGGTAGTCGTAATGAGCATCGCTGCTCTAGAATCGCCAGTACCTGTTGACGACGGGGCTTATCTAAAGCAATTTTTCGCGAGCGATATGTCGGAAAACTGCTTTTTTTCGTGAGAATTTTCCCTAAAGTTCGTAGTCAGTGTTCTCTGGCCGACGGTAAGGATTATTCCTTCAAGCTTTGGCGACATCGGGGTGAGTTTCGCGAGTGACAATCCAGTAGTCTTACGAAACCTCTCGTTGGATGAGCGGTCTGCTCTGTTCGAGCTTTTATTAGAGTCATTTGGCGGTTCCATCGGCCTGGCCGTTTTTTTGCCGTGCGCGTTTTCCGTGTGCGGTTTTTTCAGATCTGGGGATGTTTCTTTGGCAGTCAGTAATCTCGATATGCATGCTTTGTTCGTGCTGGGTGATTTGCGTGCGAAGCTGGTCAAGCTGTTTCAGTCGCGTTTTGTTTACATCACCGAGCAAAATGCCGAAGGCATTTACGTTGCCGAAATCGACACCGAAAGTGCGTTGGTGGTCGATGACAAACCGGGGCTCAAGCTCAAGGTCGGCGATCATTTCAGCGCATCGGTCCTGCCTAGCCGCGAAGGCGGCAAGATGGATATACGCTTTCGCGAAATCAAACTGACGGTCTATGGGCTTGGCGATTACGCCTTCGTCGACACTGCCGATGGCCACGCGATCCTGTTCAAGGAAGGTCATAGCGTGGTGACCGTGTTCGCCGCCAATGAGCAATTGCAGGAAGGCCTGACCAAGACTCTGAAAGCCGTTACTGCCAAAGCCGCGAAGTGGCGCAAGGGCGAACTGGTGACCTTTAAGGCCAGCGAGTGATCGGTGGGTTGAGCCGCGCCGATTTTCACTCGCAGAACCTCGAAAGCGCACGCGAAGAGGCCCAGCGTTTGTTTGCTGCAAAGGCCCAGTTGCAAGGTGCTTGGCTGGGTTGGGTGGCGTCGCAGATTTACACGTTGCGCCCGGCGGAATACGCGAGCATGGTCAGACGCGAGCTGCAAAGTTTGCAGGGAAATGTCTGAAACCTGACATCGTTCGGGGCTTGGCCCTGAAAAAGCAGGAACCTCGGCTACAGTCAGTTGACTGAGTATTCAGAGGCTTGCGGTCTTCTGTCAGGCCATTCTGCTATTGCTGTGAACAGCACGAGGTGCAATGCATGAACGGATTTCGACGGTTATTGGCTGCCAGTGTGGCCACATTCGGTTTGCTGACTTCAGCGCAGTCGGTGATGGCGGCACCCGCGCCGATCCATTTTGCCGACCTGAACTGGGAAAGCGGCAGCCTGATCACGGATGTTCTGCGCATCATCGTCGAGAAGGGATACGGACTGCCGACTGACACATTGCCGGGTACCACCATCACACTGGAAACCGCGCTGGCGAACAATGACATTCAAGTGATTGGCGAAGAGTGGGCGGGGCGCAGTCCAGTGTGGGTCAAGGCTGAGGCCGAAGGCAAAGTCGTGAGCCTGGGCGATACGGTCAAGGGTGCGACCGAAGGCTGGTGGGTGCCGGAGTACGTGATCAAGGGTGATCCGGCCAAGGGCATCAAGCCGCTGGCGCCGGACTTGCGCAGTGTCAATGATCTGGCCAAATACAAAGACGTGTTCAAGGACCCGGAAAGCCCGAGCAAGGGGCGTTTCCTTAACAGCCCGATCGGCTGGACGTCTGAGGTGGTCAACAAACAGAAGCTGACGGCTTACGGCTTGCAGGATGACTACACCAATTTCCGCAGTGGCTCGGGGGCGGCGCTGGATGCTGAGATCAGCTCCTCGATTCGTCGCGGTAAACCGGTGTTGTTTTATTACTGGTCGCCGACGCCGTTGCTGGGAAAATTCAAACTGGTGCAACTGCAAGAGCCGCCGTTCGATGCCGAGGCGTGGAAGACGTTGACCGATGCCGATAATCCCAACCCGAAACCGACCCGCTCGCTGGCGTCGAAGCTGTCGATTGGCGTGTCTACGCCGTTTCAGAAACAGTATCCGCAGATCGCCGAGTTCTTCAGCAAAGTGGATTTTCCGATTGGGCCGTTGAACAAGGCATTAGCGCAAATGAGCGAGAACCACACCGCGCCGCGTCAGGCAGCGGAAGCGTTTATGAAGGCGCATCCGGATGTGTGGCAGGCCTGGTTGCCGAAGGATGTGGCGGATAAGGTTTCGGCTGATCTGAAATAAGGGTTGAGTCTGGTGGCCTCATCGCGAGCAAGCACGCTCTCACAGTGGAATGCATTCAACGGTGGGAGCGTGCTTGCTCGCGAAGCTTTTAGAATCGAGTCTGCACCGCCAATTCAAAGGTACGCGGCGTACCCAAGTAATACGCCGGCGAAACATGCGCAAACTCGGCATACACCTCATTCGTCAAATTGCGCACCCGCGCGGTCACCGTTGTGTGCGTATCAACCTTGTAACTGAGGAAACTGCCGAACAGCGTGTATGACGGCACGGTCATGGTGTTGGCGGTATCGGCAAACACCGAGGCTACATATCGCGCATCGACCCCACCTTGCCATTGCGGTGAAAAATCGTAGGTCAGCCACAGATTACCGACCCGGTCAGGGACATTGGTGGGGGTATTGCCTTTGCGCGATACCACCACGCCAGCGGCGTTTTTCTCGGTGAAGTCATCGTACTGCGCGTTGACCCAGGCAAAGTTGCCTTCAGCCAACAGCTTGTCGGTGATTTGCAGCGAACTGGCAATCTCAATCCCTTTCGACGTTTGCTGGCCCACTGCAATGCTGCTGGTCGGGTCCAGGGGATCGGTGACGGCGAAGTCCTTGCGTTCGATTGTGTAGGCCGCGACCGTTGCCGAGCCGCGGCCGTTCAGGTAGTCGAACTTGCTGCCAATCTCCCATTGCTTGCCCGTCGAGACGTCGAAATCCTGGGTGCCGTTCGGTTGCTCGGCGGCGGTGCTGTATTGCACATAAACGTTGGCCGAAGGGATGAATTGATACGTCAGGCCTGCGCGACCGGTGACCGGCTCCCAACGGCGTTTGAGATGCATTGGATTGGCGGCGGTCACGGTTCGGTGGTTGGTCACGTCGAGATTGATGTCGTCATAACGCAGGCCCGTGAGCAACGACAACTTGTCGGTCAGCGCCAGACGGTTTTCCACGAACAGCGCTTTGGTGGTCACCTGGTTGGTCTTGTCGCTGATCAATTGAGGGTGGGTGCCGGGAATGTCGTAGAAGTGCCCAGGTCGATAGTGGTTCGGGTCCACGGTGCTCGCGCCTTTGATGTTGAGCGGCGAGTTGGTGGTCTGGTTGACCTTGTATTCAAAGCCGCTCGACCACGTTGTATCAAGACCAAACAGTGTGCTGTCGTGGCGCAGTTCGAACTGGTTGCCGTTCTGCTCACCCTGGTGGCGTACCTGATACGCCGTGGAGCGATTCACTGCCGTGTTATCGGCGTTGTACTGGTAGGTTTCAAGATTGCGGTAATCGCGCTGGCTGTCGAGGTGATACAGCGTGTTGCGCAAAGTAGTGCTGTCGTTGATTCGGTAGTCGATGATCGATCGCAGCCAGATTGTGCGCTGCTCGTAACGACCGTCCGCGACGTTGTAATTGTTGAAACGGTTGTGTTTGTCGATCTTCAACTCGCCGGCCTTGGGGTTGAGCACGGGCGTGCCCCAGTACGGACTGTCTTCGTGTTCGTCCTGATATTCCAGGGCCAGGGTATGGGACAGATTCGGCGTGAGGTCGCTAAGCAACGAGAACGCTAGGCTCCACGCGTCGCGCTCCTGACGATCGATGTAGCCGTTGCTGGTGTTGTGGCTGACGTCCAGCCGCGCATAGTGCTGCACGTCGGCGCTCGGGTCGGTCAGCGCGTGGTTGAGGCCGAAAGCGGTTTCGGTGGTGTCATAGCTGCCGTAACTGACTCTGCCTTCAACCGCTTGTTCATCGCGGGTCGCCAGTTTGGTCACGTAGTTCAGCGAGCCGCCCACCGAACCTGCGCCATTGACCAATGAAGACGGGCCGCCGAGTAACTCCACTCGATCATAAATCCACGCATCCACCGGCCGGGCGAGGCCGCCGGACACGTTGATGCCGTTGAACATCTGGGTGATCTGGCTGCTGGTGAAGCCGCGATAGGAGATGAAACCGCCGAAACCCGGCGGTGCGCTGGCGTTGACACCGGGCAGGGTGTTGGCGGCGTCCTGGAAGTTCTGAGCGCCATGGCGTTCGATGTCGTTGCGATTGGCGATGGCCACCGAGGCGGGCGTGTCGCGCACGCTCAAGCCAAGGCGCGAAGCCATGCCGCTGGACTGGTCGAGGCTCAGGCCCGGTTCGGTGCCGGCCTCGCCGTCGATGGTGATCGGCGCCAGATCCACGGTGGATTGCGCCCAGGCGTTAACAGACAGGCAGCCGCACAGGCTCGCCAGCAGAGTGAGTTGTTTCATCAAAGAATCCTGAATACTTGTCTAGGAATCAGCGCACAGGCAAACGCCGCGCGTTGGCGCAGTGGGCTGAACAATCAAAAAGGCAAGGGCACTCAGGCGAGTGGCGGGGCGCGTGGGTTGGCCGAGGGCCAGGTGAAGCGGGCAGGGAGGTCGGCGCTGACAATCGGGGCCAGCGGCGGACTGTGTTGTTCAGGGAGGACTGCCAGAGTCAGGCTGGAGTTGAACGCCGGGCCCATGCCGCCGGTGGAGCACAACGGGCAACCGAAAGCTTTGGACAGGGTCGGTAGTTTTTCTTCGGTGGGATTGGATGCCAGCGGCGCTTGCGTCCTCGGGTCCACCGTACAGAACTGGCCGCCAATGCCGTTGAGCTGCATTCCGACCATTTGTCCGTGACCGATGCTGCACGCGAACACGTTGAACAGGACGCAGCAATAAAGTACCCAGGCCAGCAGTGAGCGATCGGTAGTGGAGAATTTCATGGGGCGGCACTTTACCGTACCGCCGATCGGTCGTGCACTTGAAAAAAATGCGACTAGGATCATTTGTTCAAATCCCTTTCAAGGATTTCAATCATGACTTTTATGTTGGCTCAATGGATGGCGGCCACTTTTGCGGTGATCGCCTTGGTGCATGTGTATTGGGCGTTGGGTGGGCAATGGGCGGCGGTGGCGGCGGTACCGCAAATACCGGTGGAAGGTTTTGTCGCGACGGTGCGACCGGCGTTCAAACCGTCGGGCTGGATCACATTGGTGGTGGCGGCTGGGTTATTGCTGATCGCTGCACTGGTGTGTCTGCGGGTTGGCTGGGGTTTCCCGGCGGTTAATCACAAGGCATTGCAATGGGTGATCAGCGCGATTGCGCTGTTGATGTTCGCCCGGGCGATTGGCGATTCGAATCTGGTGGGGTTTTTCAAGGAAGTGAAGGGCTCGCGATTTGCGCGGCTGGATACCTGGATGTATTCGCCGTTGTGTTTGGTATTGGGGGCGGGGTTGTTAGCGGTGGCGTGGGTTTGAGGCTGAGCGGGTTTGCGTGTTGACAGGGCGGGCCTCTTTACGGGCAAGCCCACTCCCACAGTGATTGATGATGTCCACCAATGCCGGTTTCACTCAAAACCCTGTGGGAGCGGGCTTGCCCGCGAAGAGGTCCGGCCCTGACACTGATGATTGCAAACTAGCTACCGTTCTCAGTCCGCCTGCTACTGACTTCAGCCGGCACGTCATCCCCAGCCATGCGCTTGCGGAATAACGCCGCCCGCGCCAGCAGCAACGTGGTCACCGGCATGGTGATCGCCAGCAGAATCGGGATCAACCAGGCATGCAGTACCAGCCCGGATTTCAGCGCTGAAAAGCAGATGATTGACGCCAGTGCCACGCACCATGCACCCAGCGTCGAAGCCAGTGCTGGCGGGTGCATGCGCTGGAAGTAGTCTTTCATCCGCAGCAACCCGGTCGCGCCGATCAGCGTAAACACACCGCCGAGCACCAGCAGGATCGCCACCGGAATCTCGACCCACAGAGACAATTCAGCGTTCATTCGATCACCTCGCCACGCAGCAGGAATTTCGCGAGGGCAAACGAGCCGACGAAGCCGAACAGCGCAATCAGCAGCGCCGCTTCGAAGTAAGTGTCACTGGCGTAACGAATGCCCAGGGTCAGCATCATCAGCATCGCAACGATGTACAGATAATCCAGCGCCAACACTCGATCCTGCGCCGACGGCCCTTTGAACAGGCGGATCAGGGTCAGCACCATCGCCAGCGAGAACAAAAACAGCGTCAGCAGGATCGCGTTCGACAGGAATGGGCTCATTCGTAAATCTCCATCAACGGCCGCTCGTAAGCAGTCTTGAAGTGCTCAATGAACTGCGCTTCATCATCCAGATCCCAAATGTGCAGCAGCAAAATGCTGCGATCCAGCGACAGTTCCGACCACACCGTGCCGGGCACTACCGTGCAGATCATCGACAGCGCGGCCAGTCCGTGGGCGTCGCGCAGTTCCAGCGGCACTTTGACAAAACGCGAGCGTGGCGGGCGGCGACCGGCGTTGAGCACGCCCCACGCCACGATCAGGTTGGACATCACCACGTCACGGCCGACAAGCAGGAGCAGACGCAGGATCGTCCCGGGACGGCGAATGCGCACGGGTTTGGGACGCAATTTACGCATCATCAGCGGCGCAGCAAAACCCAGCATTATGCCGAGCAGCAGATTACCGGGGCTGACCGAAAGATTCAGCGTCAGCCACAAAACGCACAGCGCCAGGGATAACAACGGTGCAGGAAACACGCGCTTCATGGCTGCACCTCCAGCATGGCGGCTTTGGCTTCCGGACTCGGTACGGCGCGAGTGCCGAGCACGGCCATCACGTACTGCTGCGGGTTGTGCAAGGCGTCAGCGGTCGCTTGGGTGTAGCGCAGCAGCGGCTCAGCCTTGAACGTGAGAAGGATGCTCAACCCCAGCAACAGGAAAATCGGCGCGCATTCGAGTTTGCGCAAAAGCGGCGAAGGGCGCTCTTGCGGCGTCCAGAAACGCTGGACGCCGAGGCGAGAGAAGGCCATCAACGACGCTAGCCCGGAGAGGATCAGCAGCGCGAGCAACGCCCATGCTGCATTGGAAATGGGCGCGTCGGTGCCCAGCCCCAGCGGATTGAGCAGCGCACCGATCAGGCTGAGTTTGCCGATGAATCCGGACAGCGGTGGCATGCCGATGATCAGCAGGGCGCAGGCAATGAAACTCAGACCGAGAAACGCCATGGTCCATGGGATGACTTGACCGACCACGGCTTTCTGCTCGTCGTCGAGGTTGATGCCTTTGGGCGGTTGCAGGGATTCCTGCGGGCGCGGCAGCAGTTCGCTTTCGTCTTCCAGCGCAATCTCGTTGGCCGAGCGTGAACGCTCGATCAACTCAGCCAGCAGGAACAGTGCGCTCAACGCCAAGGTCGAGCTGACCAGATAGAACAGTGCCGCGCCGATCAGGTTCGGCTGGGCGAAACCCACGGCCGACAGCAGTATCCCCGCCGACACCAGAATGCTCAGGCTGGCCATGCGCTCAAGCCGTTGCGCAGCAATAATCGCCAGCGCTGCGCACGCTATCGTCGCCATGCCGCCGTAGATCAGCCAGTCGCCACCGAAGAAGGACGAAGCCCCAGCCTGGCCGGAGAACAGCAGGGTCCACAGGCGCAGCAGGGTATAAACGCCGACCTTGGTCATGATCGCGAACATCGCCGCCACCGGCGCGCTGGCCGAAGAGTACGCCGGCACCAGCCAGAAGTTCAGCGGCCACATGCCGGCCTTGGCCAGGAACGCTACCGCGAGAATCCCCGCACCGGCGTGCAGCAAACCACGGTCGGCTTCCGGCACCAGTGGAATTTTCAGGGCCAGATCGGCCATGTTCAGCGTGCCGGTGACGCCATAGATCAGCGCCGCACCGATCAGAAACAGCGACGAGGCGAGCAGATTGATCGAGATGTAATGCAAACCCGACGACACCCGCGCCCGGCCCGAGCCATGCAGCAACAGACCGTAGGACGCGGCCAGCAGCACTTCGAAGAACACGAACAGGTTGAACAGATCAGCAGTGAGGAACGCGCCATACAGGCCCATCAACTGAATCTGGAACAATGCGTGGAAGCTTGAGCCCGCGCCATCCCAACGTGCCATCGCAAAGAGGAGGGCGCTGACGCCGATGATCCCGGTCAGCACCAGCATCAACGCCGATAGGCGATCAACCACCAGCACGATGCCGAACGGCGCCTGCCAATTGCCCGGCAGGTAAACGCCGATTGAGCCGGGCACGCCAGTGGTCTGCGTCCATTGCAGCAACATCACGGAAATGAACAGGCCGAGCAGGCTGGAGAACAGGTTGATTTTCGCCTTCAGCGGTCGGTGTTTCTCGCCGAGCATCAACATGATGGCGGCGGTCAGCAGCGGCAGCAGAATCGGTGCGGCGATCAGGTGAGTCATCGCCATCATTCTTTAGGCTCCCGGCCGTCAACGTGGTCGGTGCCGGTCAGGCCGCGCGAGGCGAGCAGAACGACGAGGAACAACGCGGTCATGGCGAAGCTGATGACGATTGCCGTCAATACCAGCGCCTGTGGTAGCGGGTCGGTGTAGTGCAGCAAATCTTGCGTCACGCCGTCTTTGATCACCGGCTCCTTGCCGATAAACAGGCTGCCCATGCTGAAGATGAACAGGTTGACCGCGTATGACAGCAGGCACAGGCCCATGACCACCTGAAAGGTCCGTGGTCGCAGGATCAGCCAGACGCCGGACGCGGCGAGGATGCCGATGGCGATTGCGATGACTTCTTCCATCAGACGGCTCCTTTGCTGGCGACGGACTTGGGTAACGATGCGGTCTTGTGCCCGCGCACCGATTGGTGGGCGAGGGCCGTGAGGATCAACAGCGTCGAACCGACCACTACGCCGTACACGCCGATATCAAAGAACAGCGCACTGGCGATATGGATCTCGCCCAGCAGCGGCAGTGCAAAATGCCAGGTGTGCGTGGTCAGGAACGGGTAGCCGACCGCCATCGCTC
Source organism: Pseudomonas baetica (assembly GCF_019733355.1). Lineage (GTDB taxonomy): Bacteria > Pseudomonadota > Gammaproteobacteria > Pseudomonadales > Pseudomonadaceae > Aquipseudomonas > Aquipseudomonas baetica_A. Next base: position 21,986 of record NZ_JAIHLQ010000003.1, read on the forward strand.
CGAGCCCGGTCGCCGTGGCGAACAGCAACCCGGTCCCCATCCAGCGCAAGGGGCGCAGGCTCATCTGCGCCTCGACCCACTGCGTACCGGCCACCATGTATTGCAGGATGAACGCCACCGACATCACCAAACCGGCGACAAAACCGCCGCCCGGCTGATTGTGGCCGCGCATGAACAGGTAGAACGACACCACCAGTGCAATCGGCAGCAGCAGTCGTACCAGCACCGCTGGCACCATCATGAAACCGAGCGCGGTGTCGCTGGCCGTACGCGGGTTGACCAGATCGGTGACCACGTCCGGCGCCAGCAGGCGTTGCTGTGCGGGCAGTTGCAGGCTTTCTTTCGGTGGGCGGAAGCGGCGTAGCAGGGCAAACACGGTCAGCGCCACCGCGACCAGCACGGTGATTTCGCCGAGGGTATCGAAGCCACGGAAGTCCACCAGCATCACGTTGACCACGTTGCTGCCACCACCTTCGGGCAAGGCGCGACTGAGGTAGAACGAAGAAATGTCGTTCGGTGTCTGGCGCGTGAGCATGGCGTACGACAGCAGTGCCATGCCGCCGCCGACGGCAATCGACAGCAGCAAGTCGCGCAGACGACGAATGCGCGCCTTGCGCAGGGTGCTCGGCAGTGGCGAGACTTCCTCGATCCGTCGTGGCAGCCAGCGCAGGCCTAGCAGGATCAGTACCGTTGTGACCACTTCGACCGCCAATTGCGTGAGGGCCAGATCCGGTGCGGAGAACCAGACGAAGGTGACGCAGGTCATCAGGCCGCAAACGCTGACCATGGTCAAAGCCGCGAGACGGTGATACTTGGCCTGCCAAGCGGCACCAAGGGCGCAGGCAATTGCCAGTAGCCACAGAGTCACGAAGACGATGGAGCCGGGGATTTTCGGCCGGTCGCCCCAACTCAGGCTGCTGTGCAACATCGGAATCAGGCCAGCGAGCACCGCCGCCAATACCACCAGAAACAATTGCATTTGGAGGCGGCGGGTGCCGAGTCGGCGCTCGACCCGACGGGCCACACGCATCATGACGACCAGACTGCGCTCGAACAGGTGCTTGCCGTTGAAGCGGCCAATCAGTGGCGGATATTTGAAGCGCCCACGCTTGAGCTGCTTGCGTAGCAACAAATAGAGGACGATGCCGCCGGACATGGCAATCAGGCTCATGATCATCGGTGCGTTCAGACCGTGCCAGATCGCCAGGCTGTACTCCGGCAAGGAGCCCCCCACCACAGGCAGCGCGGCGGCCGCGAGTAGCGGGCCGACCACTTGTGCGGGGAAAATCCCCACGACCAGGCAGGTGAACACCAGCAGTTCGACCGGCGCACGCATCCAGCGGGGCGGTTCGTGCGGGGTGTGCGGCAGGTCGGTGGCTGGCGGGCCAAAGAACACATCGACGGTGAAACGTAGCGAGTAAGCGACGCTGAACGTACCAGCGATGGTCGCGACAATTGGTAACGCCGCTTCGACCCACGCTGTGGCGTTGATGAACACGGTTTCGGCGAAGAACATCTCCTTCGACAGGAAGCCGTTGAGCAACGGCACGCCGGCCATCGAGGCGCTGGCAACCATGGCCAGCGTCGCCGTGAACGGAATCAGTCTGATCAACCCGCTGAGTTTGCGGATATCGCGAGTACCGCTTTCGTGGTCGATGATGCCTGCCGCCATGAACAGCGAGGCCTTGAACGTGGCGTGGTTAAGGATGTGGAACACCGCCGCGACGGCGGCCAGCGGACTGTTCAGCCCCAGCAGTAGGGTGATCAGGCCCAAGTGGCTGATGGTCGAGTAGGCCAGCAAACCTTTGAGATCGTTCTGGAACATCGCGCAATAGGCGCCGAGCAACAGCGTACAGGCGCCGGCACCGCTGACGATGTAGAACCATTCTTCACTGCCGGACAGCGATGGCCACAGACGCGCCAGCAAGAAAACCCCGGCCTTGACCATGGTTGCCGAGTGCAGGTACGCGGAGACTGGCGTTGGCGCCGCCATCGCGTGGGGCAGCCAGAAGTGGAAGGGGAACTGGGCACTTTTGCTGAGTGCGCCAATAAGAATGAGGGGAAGCAAGATAGGGTAGAGGGCATGTGCGCGAATCTGATCGCCGGCGGCCAGGACCTTGTCCAGGTCATAGCTGCCGACGACATGGCCGAGGATCATGACCCCCGCCAGCAGACATAGTCCACCGGCCCCTGTAACCATCAATGCCATATAGGCACCGCGGCGGGCGTCCGCGCGGTGGTGCCAATAGCCGATCAACAGGAACGAGAAGAGGCTGGTCAGCTCCCAGAAAAACACGATCTGGATCAGGTTGCCGGAGATCACCAGCCCGAGCATGGCGCCCATGAACGCCAGAAAAAATGCGAAGAAACGCGGCACCGGGTCGTCCGGTGACATGTAATAACGGGCATATAAAGAGACGAGTGTGCCGATGCCGAGCACCAGCATCGAGAATAGCCAAGCGAAGCCGTCCATGCGCAGGACGAAGTTCAACCCCAGGCTGGGGAGCCACATGAACTCTTCGCGGATGACGCCGCCATCGGCGATTTGCGGATACAACATCGCGACCTGGACGGTGCCGATCAGAGCGACAAGACCTGCCAACAGGGATTCGGTATTACGCGCATTGTGTGGCAGCACCGCTGCCAGACAGCTGCCTATGAAAGGCAGAAGCAGTAGAACTATCAGGGACATAGGCTTCTAATCTGCGGAAGTTTGTGAAGCATCATACGTGCCAGCCCTCCGATCACCAAACGCCAGGATGTCTCAGAATCCTACAAAGTAGTCTGGAAATTTCTGTTTGGCATTGTTTCGCGGGGAAGGATGTTGCCAGTGATGGCCTCATCGCGAGCGGGCTTACGCTCACGGGGTACAAACAATACCTGCGGGAGCGGGCTCGCTCGCGAAGGCAATGCTTCGGACATCACCCAGCCTGGTTTAACCCTGAGTTTCCCGCTCCAGTTCAGTCTCTGCTTCGGCAGCCTTACCCTTGGTCTTCAACTCACTGACAATTACCGCCGCCACAATCAACCCTGCGCCCAGCAGTGCAATCGCTGGCAAGCGCTCACCGGCAATCCGTCCGACAATCCCGGCCCACACCGGCTCGCCGGCATAGATCAACGTGGCCCGCGTCGGCGATACACTCTTCTGTGCCCAGTTCATCGCCACCTGAATCGCCGCACTCGCGGCGCCCAGTCCCAGTGCGGTCACCAGTAGCGTCCAGGAAAAGTCCGGAATCGCTTCACTCGTCGGCACCACCAGCAGAAACGACAAGACTGCCGTCACCGCCAACTGCACGACGGTCACCCGGCGCACATTGACTTGCCCGGCATAGGTGCTGATCAGAATGATTTCGGCGGCAATGGCAATGGCGCTTATCAGCGTGGCGATTTCCCCGGGGCTGAAGTTCAGCGAGGCCCCCGACGGCCCCGATAGCAGCATCAAACCGGTGAACGCCAGCATGATGCCGATGCTCGGCATCAACCCCGGCCGCCGTCCGAGCACCAGCCATTGCAGCAACGGGACGAACGGCACGTACAACGCGGTGATGAATGCTGACTGACTGCTCGGGATCGTTTGCAAGCCGACCGTCTGCAAACCGTAGCCGAGCATGATCGCCACACCAATGAAGGCGCCGGCCTTGAGTTCGAACAGGGTCAGTTGGCGCAGATGGCGCCAAGAGAACAGCGCCACGATGCACGCTGCGGCGGCAAAGCGCAGGCCGACGAAAAACATCGGGCCGCTGACCGTCATCGCGTGCTGAACCAGCAGAAAAGTGCCGCCCCAGACCATGGTGATCAGCACCAGCACGCACTCGGCTTTGCTGAAACGGGAGAAACGGAGGGAAGTGTCGGGGCGATTCACTGACGTCATAACCTTGCGCACTATAAAAGGCAGGACGCACAATGCGCCCAACGTTGCGCAGTATACTGCCCAACCCCACCGAGTGAGCAATATAGTGCCCAAAGATTCCAGCCAACGAGCGTCCGTCCTGCAACACGTCAGCCAGAACGTCCGGCGCCTGCGGCATGCCGCTGACCTGAGCCAGACCGCGCTCGCGGAAAAATCCGGGGTCAGTCGGCGCATGCTGGTGGCGATCGAGGCGGGCGAGAAAAACGTCAGCCTGACCACCCTCGACCGCGTTGCCGAAGCGCTCGACGTCGCCTTCAGTGATCTGATCCAGGCATCCGACGCGCGCGATCCGAGCCGCATCAACGAAGTGGCGTGGGCGGGCACGATCCCTGGCAGTAAAGCGGTGCTGCTGTCCAAAGCCACGGCGACTCGCGAAGTCGAACAGTGGGAGTGGTGCCTGCAACCCGGCGAGGTGTATCCCTCGCAACCGGATGCCGACGGTTGGAGTGAGCAGATTTATGTGTTTGCGGGTTGCCTGACGCTGATGCTCGGCGATCAACCGCAGCAAATCAGGGCGGGTGAGTTTTTCATGTTCGCCAGCAACCAGCCGCACGCCTATCGCAATGATGGGGATGTGGCGGCGCGTTTTGTCCGTAATGTGGTGATTTGAATGAGTCAGAGCGCAGATATCCTGATTATTGGCGGCGGCCTCAGCGGCACGATGCTGGCGGTGCAATTGCTGCGTCTGCCCGGTCAACGCAAGATTCTGATCATTGAACCGCGCGCCGAAGTGGGGCGCGGCGAGGCTTACAGCGCAGTCGAACCTGGCCATACGCTTAATGGCAACGCGGCGCGAATGAGCGTCGACCCGGATAACCCGAATGACCTTACGCAGTGGCTGACCGAGCATATTGCCGCTGGTGGCTGGCCGGAGTCGGCTGAGCAAAATGTGCCTGTCAGTGAGTTGTTCCCGCCTCGTGGGTTGTTCGGCGTTTATGTGCAACAACGGTTAGCCGAAGCCCGCCGTGTTGGTGCGCAACAAGGCTCGACAGTCGAGCATGTACGCGCGGAGGTCGTCGATCTGCAAGCCGATGCGCATTCAGTGCAGTTGACCTTGAGTGACGGTCAACTTTTACACGGCGCATTCGCTGTGCTCGCCACGGGTATGTTTCCCGCCGCACGCACGCCGCAGAAGGAATCCAGTGGCCTCAACGCCACCGCACTTGACCCGTGGGACGTCGCGGCCATGCGCCAACTCGATCCGCAATCGACCGTGCTGATCATCGGTTCTGGCCTGACCATGGTCGACGCCGTGGTGTCGCTGGAGCAAGCCGGGCATCGCGGGCCGATTGAAGTGTTCTCCCGTCACGGCTTGCTGCCTCACGTACGGCGCCAACCACCGGTTTGGGTGGACTTCCTCGCTGAAAATCCTGGCATCCGCTCGCCACGGCAGTTGCTGCGCGAATTGCGTCGGCATTGCCGTGAGGCCATCGCCCAAGGCGTTGATTGGCAGGCGCCGCTGGACACGGTGCGCGCTCATATTGGACGCTTGTGGAGCCAGGCGACTGACGTGCAGCGTCGACAATTCGTACGCCATGTGCGGCCTTGGTGGGAAAGCCATCACCATCGTTCGCCGCCGCTGAGTGCGCAGTTGGTCGAACGGCTGCAGGGCGAGGGGCGGTTGCGGATTCAGGCGGCTTCCTTCAAAGGGCTTGAAACGTGCGTGGCGGACGGTGTGAGTATTCGCATTCGTCGCCGTGGTGAGGCTGAAACCTGTGTAGTTCATGGCGCTGCGCTGATCAATTCCAGTGGCATCGAGTATGACTGGCGTCGGGTGGCTCGACCGTTGCCGCAGCAGTTGCTGGCTCGGGGATTGGTGCGACCGGGGCCGTTGGCGTTGGGGATCGCGGCTGCGATTGATGGTGCAGTGCTGAACGAACACGGGCAGGCAGCGAATCGGTTGTTCGCCATGGGCCCGCCATTGCGCGGAATGTGGTGGGAGAGTACGGCAGTGACCGATGTGGCGTTACAGGCGAAGGCGTTGGCGGTGCGATTGGGTGCTGAGCAAGGCTGAGCATTGAGGCTGCTGATCAGGGCCTCTTCGCGGGCAAGCCCGCTCCCACAGGTTTCAGTGTTGTTCACACATCACATGTACGACTCGGACACTGTAGGAGCGGGCTTGCCTGCGAAGAGGCCAGCAGGTTCAACATCTCTGTCTACTGGTCTGGCCTATTCGCTAGCAAGCTAGTTCCCACAGGGTTGTGTAGCGGCTGAAAGCTTACGCCACCACTTGATAACACGGCACATACGCCGCGCCGCCCGGCAATTTCATCCGGTGCTGGGCGACGAAGGCTTTGAGCAGCGCGTCCAGCGGTTGCATGATCGCGGCGTCACCGCGGATCTGGTACGGCCCGTGATCTTCGATCAGGCGGATGCCCTTGTCCTTGACATTGCCGGCAACGATCCCGGAGAACGCCCGGCGCAGGTTGGCCGCCAGTTCGTGCGGTGGCTGGTCGCGGTGCAGTTTGAGGTTGGCCATGTTTTCGTGGGTCGGATCGAACGGACGCTGGAACCCCTCGTCGATTTTCAACAGCCAGTTGAAGTGGAAGGCGTCGTTGCGTTCGCGGCGGAACTGCTTCACGGCTCTCAGGCCCTGAGTCATCTGGCGCGCCACTTCCGCCGGGTCGTCAATGATGATTTCGTAGTGCTGTTTTGCGGCTTCGCCTAGGGTGGCGGTGACAAACGCGTCGAGTTGCTCCAGATACGGTGCGGCATGTTTCGGCCCGGTCAGCACTACCGGGAACGGCAGGCCCTCGTTGTCCGGGTGCATCAGGATACCCAGCAGGTACAGAAACTCTTCGGCAGTACCGGCGCCGCCCGGGAAGATGATGATGCCGTGGCCAACGCGCACGAACGCTTCGAGGCGTTTTTCGATGTCCGGCAGGATCACCAGTTCGTTGACGATCGGGTTAGGCGCTTCGGCGGCGATGATGCCCGGCTCGGTCAAGCCGAGGTAGCGACCGCCATGAATGCGTTGTTTGGCGTGGGCAATGGTCGCGCCTTTCATCGGGCCTTTCATCACGCCGGGGCCGCAACCGGTGCAGATGTCGAGGCTGCGCAGGCCCAGTTCGTGGCCGACTTTCTTGGTGTATTTGTACTCTTCGGTGTTGATCGAGTGGCCGCCCCAGCACACCACGATTTTCGGCTCGACACCCGGGCGCAGGGTGCGAGCGTTGCGCAGCAGGTGGAAGACGTAGTCGCTGATGCCTTGCGAAGTGCTCAGGTCGATGCGTTGGCTGTCGAGTTCATTCTCGGTGTAGACGATGTCGCGCAGGGCGCTGAACAGCATTTCGCGGGTGCTGGCGATCATTTCGCCGTCGACGAAGGCGTCGGCGGGAGCGTTCAGCAGCTCCAGGCGCACACCGCGATCTTGCTGGTGAATGCGGATTTCGAAATCTTTGTAGGCTTCAAGAATGGTCTTGGCGTTATCGACATGCGCGCCGGTATTGAGGATGGCCAGGGCGCACTGGCGGAAGAGGGTGTAGGTGCTGCCGGATCCGGCTTCGCTCAGTTGCTGAACTTCACGTTGAGAAAGGGTTTCCAGGCTGCCCTTCGGGCTGACCGAGGCGTTGATTACGTGTCGTTGGGTCATGCAATGATCCTTAAAACGATGTCATCCCAAAACCAGGCGAATGGCATCCGAATAGTGTGTATCCATGAATGAAGATGGCACGATCTGCGCTGTACCGCCATGTCCCCGTTGATTGATAAAAAGATGAAAAGGAGCCCCAGCATAGCTAAATCCACCGCAGAGGCGATAATGCCCCGGCCGGTTTTTTCCGTTGCCCTTTTTTGCCGCTCAAGGAAGTCATTCGTGATGTTTGAAATTCAGCCGATGGATGCCGCTACTTTTCGCCAGCAGACCCGCCGCAGCACGATCATCATCGCCGTGCTGTTTCTGGTGCTGGCGATGTTGTTTTCGACGGTGGCAGTGGCGCTGTTCGGTGAGCCTGGCGGCGATAATCTGCGGTTCAATGTCGGTGGTGTGTTTGTGGCGTTCCTGTTGACGGCGGGGCTGTTGCGCGGGCGATTCTGGAATCAGAGCTGGATGGCCCCGGCTGTTTATAGCTGGCGGCTCAAGCGTAGCCTGATGCGTGTTACCAATGTGATGCATCAGGTGACGGCGGCGGTAGAAAAAAACGATCCGACGGCGATGAAGGTGTTGCGCTTCTATCATTTGGGGCTGACCCAGATGCATGAACTGGACGGTAATTCCAGCGATCATGGGCAGCTGTGGCGGGAAGTCGAGCAACATAAGGAGCGCATGCAGGCGTTGGGGCTTGATATCGATCAGCCGCGCCTTGATCCGGCGTGGCTGGAAGCCTTGAAATCCGCGTCGCGTTAAAACGGAATGCGCCTGGCTCGGCGCAGTTTCCACGAGCGGATCAGCCGCCCATAGACAAACAGGTTGATCGCCAGCACCACGCTGCCGAGTGCCAGTTGAATCTGCGGTGTCAGCCCGGCCGGGTAGATGATCGGCCAGATGTAATGCTCGATGAATCCGCCGGCGTATTCCGTCTGTCCGGCGGCGTGGCGCATCAGGTTTTCCCAGTAGGTCAACGGACAGGTCAGGTGCAACACCTCGACCGCGAAGCCCCACGCGGCGGCGGGCAAGTGCAACCACATCAGCCGTGGCCACTTGAGCACCAGCAACCCGCCGAACAGCACGAACACAATGAACAGCAAATGAAACAGCACCAGCCCGTCGGCTGTGATTCGGTACAGCATGTCGTCTCCCTGACGCAATTGTGAATGGCGCTATGTTACGCGCAGGCCCTGGGCAATGGGGCAAGATTGTTCAAGCCAGAGATGGGTTGTTACTGGCACCGTTATCAACGGCTTTTCTGGTTGTAGAGTGTTATCTCCGATTCACGGTTGCCGCGCAGTAGGTTTCTTCAAGACGCTGGTGGTTGTAAGTTGCCCGCGTGAAACTGCTCTACGCTGTAAGGAGGGCAATTTATTTGTGACAGGAGGTGCGCATGACGACTGAGCAAGAGCATCCTGAACTGGATGACGATGAGACGGATGAGCCGACGCAAGAAGAAATAGAGCGGGAGAAGCACAAGGAGCAAACCTGGAAACACGATGACGGCAGAGAGCTATCGGAACCTGACCGCAAGTTGTAATTGATTCTTGCGAAAAAGCCCCGCATCAGAGCCTGAGCGGGGCTTTTCGTTATTTCAGAGATCGTCCATCTGCGTTAAATCGGGGTGTGAGGCCCGATATCCCAAAGTTTTGTCGATCCAGGCATTAAGTTCGTTGACCATCACCGGTGCTTGACCAGGATACCCTTCGAGGGTGGTGCGCAGGATACGTTCGATGTCGGGAACGGCACGCAGGTTTCGGGTTTTTATGTAGTGGCCGATAAAACAGTCGAGTTGAAAGCGTTCTGTCATGGACAGATGAATACACTCCAGGTCGTTGGCCTGATTGATTGCAAAATCGTCGCGCAACTTGGTTCTCTGCAGGTTTGATAACGTTGTTGGGGATTCCTGGTTTTTTTGACTCTTCGGTCAATTGGTATGCCAAATGGAAATGCGGCGCGCATGCTATCTCTAGCGCGTCTAAATGTATGCATGACGGTTGAAATGTCTGACAGGCGGTTAGTTCGTTCAAACGACTGTTTTGCAGATGACTGTTTCATTGTTGAAACGCTTGTTGTAATGAAACGGAATCACTATTGATTCGAATCTTTTTAAATAAATTGATGCAAAGAACATTCATGTCAGTTGTTCTATTAGTTTGGCGCCCTGATGGCGTGAATTTCCAACGGTTTTAGCGACTTTGTACCATTCGAACGTCTCCGAAGCTTCGCCTTCGAACAGGAGCATATGTTCGGCCCGTTCGACGGGCGTTGCTGGATCGAGCCATTCGCGCACCAAATCTGCGCAGAACACCACAGGTCGACGATCATGGATATCAAGCATGCCGCCGACGCTGTCCGCAGTGATGATCACAAATCCATCGTCGTCCCGCGCCTGCGTGCCGGATGTAGGAAGTTGTCCGATGGCGGCGCAGAAAACTGGTCCGTGATCGGCCCGACGGATCAGCCACGGTTGTCGGGTTTTATCCTCGGCATCCACCCACTCAAACCAGTTGTCGACCGGGACGATCAAGCGATGCCGCCAGATGGCCCGGAAGAATGGGCCATGGGCGACTTTCTCCACTCGCGCGTTGATTGGCGCTGCGCGATCCTTGGCCCAGTGTGGGCGCCAGCCCCAGCGCAGGTTGTCAGCGCATAGTCGTTGATCGTGCTGATGGAGCACGGCCAGCGAAGTGGTCGGGGCCGCGTTGTAGCGATTCAGCGGCGCGTCGCCCACATGATTGAGCAACGCATCCGGGATGCTCAGCACAGCAACGAAATCGTGAATGCCACGGTACTGCGAGAGTCTTCCGCACATGGGCTGAATCTCCGGTTGGACGGTTTCAGCTTAGTCGCTGATGCGCTCTCAATCCTTGTCTTGAGCAGACACTGGCTTACTGAACGAGCGCCGGAACCAAACCCTGTGTACCTTATCCAACCTCGGCTCGCAGAGCCGGGCGCAGGGACGGATAAAGGCGAGGGAGTTTTGCCAATCGACAACGTGACCGCAGCGATCAGACTCAAGGCAAAACATGACAACCGGATTCAGACTTCTTTGTGCAGCGGCCATTGTTTTGGGGTTGGCCGGTTGCATTGCCGCGCCCATCGAATTGACCGCGCAAACCGAAACACGCCTGAAAGCTCAAGCGCCGGTGCGCTTTTTGCTGACGTACGATGATGGCCCCAGCGCCTCGAGTTTCTGGAATCCGTCGGCCACGGTCCTCGACAGCCTCAAAGACAACCCCCTGCAACCGGGCATCAAAGCGGTGTTCTTCGTCCAGACCCGTGCGCCCAGGGCAGGCGACAGCGAGATCGGCCGCGCCATCATGCGTCGCGAGCATGAGGAGGGGCATATCCTCGGTTTTCACACCGCGACCCACTGGCACACCAATCATCGCTTGCTCGACCCGCAGGAACTGGAAACGTCGCTGAGCAACGGTACGGCTGACATCGCCGCCATTACCGGGGCGCCACCCAGGTTATTGCGTCCGCCATTCTGGAACTACGACAAGCGCACTTTTGCCGCCTATCAACAACATGGATTACACGTCTTGTTGACGGATTTGAGCGCTAATGACGGCAAGATTTGGGGGTTTAACGCCAGCCCGCGTCGCCGGGCTAACCTGTTGCGGCAGTTGTCGCAAGTCCGGGAGCGCATCGCTCTTGGCGAGTTTCCAACCGTGGACGGGGTCATTCCGGTAGTGGTGACCTTCCATGACCTTAATCGCTACACCGCGCGGCATACTCGCGAATATCTGCAAATCCTCCTGGACAGCGCAGCAGCCACTGGCGTGAGGCTGGCGGACAAGCCGTTCTACGATGACCACGCTGCGCTGGAGAAGGCCGCGCTGGCGCGCACGGTTCAGCAAAGTTCGGATCAAGTGGAGTTACCGGGCATCTGGAACTGGGTCTGGGATCATGACGCCCACTGAGTCGTCGGGTCAACGTTGTGATCCGGTTGGCATGGTTGCATCGAGCAGGACACCAATGGCTCATCTATGCTTTGTGGGTCGACCGACTCTCTCATCGCCTGCGAGGCGTCCACCCATGCTTGCCATTGCCGATATTTGCCGCATTGTCGAATCCGGCTTCCCCGCGTTTAAATGCGACTGCATCCCTACGCCGCAGGGGCTGTTGCAAATCAAAGTCTACGAACCCGACAGCGGTCACGTCGAGTTACTGCTCAATGGTGTTTCCCCGGAACATCTCGTCACGATCCGCGACATTTCCAACTTCATCGGTGAGTTACGCACGGAGATCAGTGCCGGGCGAAGGGCCTTCGCCGGTTAAACCTCATAAACGCCGCTGAAACGCCTGAACGATGCGCAATGTCGCGTCGCTGGTTTCCAGGTTCTGTACCGCGTCCAGTGGATGCCAGATGCAATCGGTGATCTCGTTCTGCGGGCGTACCTGGTCAATGTTCAATACCGATGCCTCGTAGACGTGATGCCGCGTGCTCCCGGTTTGCAGTTCCATCAGGTAAAGCACATCGTCGGCATCCAGTCCGGTTTCTTCCTGCAATTCACGCATGGCCGCATCCGCTCGGGTTTCCCCAGGCTCAACCTTGCCGCCGGGCAATGTCCAGCGGCAGCGGGGTTTGCGCACCAGGAGTACGTGTCGATCCTGTTCGCAAATAACGGTTGCGCGTACTTTCATTTGTTACCTTTTTGACGGGCTGTCACAAGCATGAAATAAAACTGCAATATTCGAGCCGGGTCCTTGCTCAAAGGTTCCTTGGGTTTTGGCGCTTTTGGTTGTACGAAAACGGCCAAACCCCTGACAGACAGCATAGCGACACTCGGTCGGCATTTCGGCGCAATCAGGGTGTAAGGTAAAAGCGTGTAGCTGAACCAACCGTTAGCGGACAGGAGGTGTCCATGAGCATTCCCATGTTGAACAAGATGCACATGAACGGCTATGACGTGCTCAGCGTGAACAACGGCCCGTGGCGGGTCTGCACCCAAGGTGACCGGCTTGCGTCGTTTCGCAGCAGGGAAGAAGCGCTGGCGTATGCGGCGGCGCTCCCCGGTTACAAAAAGCGCTCGACGGGTGCTCAGCGTGAGCGCGTGAGCTGACTATCTGTAACCTGTAACGAAAGAGCCCCGGTTTATGCCGGGGCTTGTGTTTGGGGAGTGTCGGCGTCAGTGAACCTTGGTACGGCTGATGGCGCGAGCCTTCACTTCCTTGGCATACAGTTGCAGCCGCTCTTCATCGCTCTGTAGTACCTCACAGGATCTCAGTACGGTCTGAGCATCCGCCTCATTGCCGGACTGGCGCAACTGTTCGGCGATACGTTTGAGGTCGACGGCCGACCATCGCAGATCCGAGGCGACACTTTGCAAGTCACGCTGAAGTTCGTGTTCGTATTCATTGAGCCGCATGATCATCTCCAGAACATTCTCGGTAGAAAAGACTAGTCGCATTTTTCACGGTGTGTGCGCAGTTCGTCTGTCATCGGCTCAAAGGATATGAAAATTGCCCAATCACCATTGAGGGCGCGGGGCCATGATGGATGTGTACTCCGTTACGCGATACATTCGCTTTTTTTAAGCAGGAAAACATAATGCGGATATGGATCGGGAGTTTGGCGTTGGTCATGTTGGCCGGTTGCTCGTTGCCGGCTTCATTGGTGCCGGGTGAGCCTAATCTCAGCAAGACCAGTGACAAAGCGCCCAAAGACTATGCTGCGTGTGTATTGCCGTTGTGGCAGCAGGATGTTGCAAAGGCTTCGCAAACGTCGATTTCCAACGGCTACCGCATTACGGCGCCCAGCATCATCACCGCTGACGAGATTCTCGATATCGTGAAATACAAGGACGGCAGCCGCGTATCGCTGTATCAGGGGCCGCCGTGGGCCAAGTCCGGTTCGTTGCGCAAATCGGTGCGTGACTGCCTGTAACGATATGCTTAAGAAGCACCGTCAGAGCGTATCCACCAACCAGTCCCGAAACGCCTTCAGCGAAGGCAGTGTTTCGTTGCGCGGTGGATAGACCAGGTAATAGCTGCGCCGACTGGTGATGGGCTCTCCCAGTTGCAGCAACTCGCCATTCAACAACTCTTCCTCGACCAGAATTCGCGGCACCAGGCCTACGCCGATATTCGCGCGTACGGCCTGAATCAAGTGCGACGTCATTTCAAAGCTCGGCCCGATGCGCATGCTGCGATGCGGCAAGGCGTGATGGCTGAACCATTCCGCCCATGCCTGGGCATTACTGCTGACGTTGAGCAGCAATTGCCCGGCGATGTGTTGCTCTGCGCCATTGCGCTCGGCAGCAGACCACTGCGCACTGGCAATCACCACCAGTTCTTCTGTGTGCAGGGGCAGGGCAGTCAGTCCCGGCCATTCACCGCCGCCGACGCAGATGGCGGCATCGATTTCACTGGTATCAAAGTCAATTGCCTCGATGCGTGAGTGCAGGTGTACGGTCATGCCCGGGTGCGCGGTGTAGAAGTCCTTGAGGCGCGGCAACAACCATTTCGAGCCAAACGTTGGCAGCGTTGCCAATCGCAAACTGTGGATCCCGGAACCAAACGCCATGGCTTGCAGGGTCGCGCTGCGGATCTGCCCGAGGGCTTCGGCGAGTTCGCGTTGATACATGCGCCCGACATCGGTCAGGACGACTTTGCGACCTTCACGATTGAACAAGCGCATGCCGAGCATCTTCTCCAGAATTTGCACCTGACGGCTGACCGCGCTTTGCGTCAACGACAGCTCATGGGCGGCGCGGGTGTAGCTTTCATGGCGTGCGGCGGCCTCGAAGGCCAGTAATAACGACATGGAAGGCGTGAGTGTTCGCGGATTCATTCGTAAAAGTCATTGATAGCGGGTCGAATTTACGGTTGTCCCAGCGTCCTTCAACAATGAACATGGGCACCATTAGATGGCGGAGCGTGACGCAATCATTCGTTGCGTACAACTGTTCACCGCCACACGACCCGATTTTGACCTGAGATGCCCTGACCGATGATTGCCCAGCTGTCGCCCGCTACCGCTCTGACCGCCGATTACCAGCAGTTCCTCAAAGCCCTGAAAATCAGTGGTTTTCGCGGTGAAATCAGCGCCGACTACGCCAGCCGCGTGGTGTTGGCCACCGACAACTCGATCTATCAGCGCCTGCCGCAAGCGGCGGTGTTTCCCATGGACGCCGAGGATGTGGCGCGGGTTGCACGGTTGATCGCCGAGCCTGCTTATAAACAAGTGGTGATCACACCACGCGGCGGTGGCACGGGCACCAATGGGCAGTCGCTGACCGATGGCATTGTCGTCGACTTGTCGCGGCACATGAACCGCATTCTGGAGATCAACATTGAGCAGCGCTGGGTGCGGGTGCAGGCCGGGGTGGTCAAGGATCAGCTCAACGCCGCGCTGAAATCCGCCGGGCTGTTTTTCGCTCCGGAGTTGTCGACCTCCAACCGCGCCACCGTCGGCGGCATGATCAACACCGACGCCAGCGGCCAGGGCAGTTGCACCTATGGCAAGACCCGCGACCACGTGCTCGAACTCGACATGATCCTGCGCGGCGGCGAGCGCCTGCACGGTCTGCCGCTTGAGGAAAGCGAGTTGACAGCGCTGTGTGCTCGGCAAGACCGGGTCGGCGAAGTCTATCGCTGCGCCCGGCAGATCATTGATGAGCAGGGCGCACTGATCAAAGAGCGCTTCCCCGATCTCAACCGCTGCCTGACCGGTTACGACCTTGCGCATCTGCGTGAAGCCGATCACCGTTTCAACCTCAACAGCGTGCTGTGCGGCGCTGAAGGTTCGTTGGGGTTTGTGGTCGAGGCGAAGTTGAATGTGCTGCCGATCCCCAAGCACACGATGTTGGTGAACATTCGTTACGCAGGCTTCATGGACGCGCTTCGCGATGCCCAGGCCTTGATGGCGCTCAAGCCGCTGTCGATCGAAACCGTGGACTCCAAAGTCCTGCTGCTGGCGATGCAGGACATCGTCTGGCACGGCGTCGCCGAGTATTTCCCGGAAAGTGCCGAGCGGCCGACCTTGGGGATCAACCTTGTGGAGTTCTGTGGTGATGATCCCGAGGACTTGCAGCGCAGGGTCGAGACCTTCATCGAACACTTGATCAGCGATCAAACCGTGGAGCGGCTGGGCCACACGCTGGCCGTCGGGCAGGCCGCAGTGAGCAAGGTTTACGGCATGCGCAAACGGGCGGTCGGTCTGCTCGGCAACGTCGCCGGTGAAGCGCGGCCGCAGCCGTTTGTCGAAGACACCGCTGTGCCGCCGCAGCACTTGGCCGAGTACATCGCCGAGCTGCGCGACTTGCTCGACAGCCATGGCTTGCAGTACGGCATGTTTGGCCACGTCGATGCGGGTGTGCTGCACGTACGGCCGATTCTCGACATGAAAGATCCGCAGCAAGCGGCGCTGGTGCGTCCGGTGTCCGACGGCGTTGCCGCGTTGACTCAACGCTACGGCGGTCTGCTGTGGGGCGAGCACGGCAAAGGCCTGCGTTCGGAATACGCACCGGCGTTTTTCGGTGAGCTGTATCCGGCGCTGCAAGCGCTGAAGGCGGCGTTTGACCCGTTCAACCAATTCAACCCGGGCAAGATCGCCACCGCCGCCCATACCGATGCGACGTTGCTGAAAATCGATGAAGTGACCTTGCGCGGCGAACTGGATCGGCAGATCGACGAAAAAGTCTGGCAGAGCTACGGCGCGGCCATGCACTGCAACGGCAACGGTGCCTGCTATAACTTCGACCCGGACGATGCGATGTGCCCGTCGTGGAAAGCCACCCGCGAACGTTCGCAGTCGCCCAAGGGCCGGGCTTCGCTGATTCGCGAATGGCTGCGGTTGCAGGGCGAGGCGGGGGTGGATGTGTTGTCGGATGCCATTCGCCGCCCGGCGTTTTTCTCATCGCTGTGGCAGCGCTGGCGCAACAGCCGTGCGCAGTCCGAAGACTTCTCTCACGAAGTCTACGACGCGATGGCCGGTTGCCTGGCGTGCAAGTCCTGCGCGGGACAATGCCCGGTCAAGGTCAACGTGCCGGAGTTCCGTTCGCGGTTTCTTGAGCTCTATCACAGCCGTTATCTGCGTCCGGCACGGGATTATCTGATTGCCTCGCTGGAATACAGCATCCCGTACATGGCGCGGATCCCGGCGCTGTACAACGGTTTGATGGGCGCCTCGTTTATTCGCAGCCTGCTCGAACGCTTGGGGGGCATGGTCGATGTGCCGTTGCTCAGCCGCTTTGATTTTCACGCAGCCATGCGCCGCTGGCAGGTGCAACCGGCGACGGTGGCGACCTTGTCTGCACTGACTGCGGCGCAACGTGAGCGCAGCGTGGTGCTGGTGCAGGACGCCTTCACCCGTTACTTCGAAGCACCGCTGCTGGCAGACCTGATCGAACTGATTTCGCGTCTGGGTTATCAGGTTTATCTGGCGCCGTTCAGCGCCAACGGCAAACCCCTGCATGTTCAGGGTTTCCTGTCGGCGTTTAACCGAGCGGCGCTGCGCAATGCCCGGCAACTGCGTGAACTGGCGGATGTCGGTGTACCGCTGCTGGGGCTGGACCCGGCGATGACCTTGGTGTATCGCCAGGAATACTTGAAAGTGCCCGGCATGGAGCAATGCCCGGAAGTGGCGCTGGTGCAGGAGTGGTTGCTCAAGGTGATGCCGGAACAGGTTCGTCAGGGCAATGCCGAGACGTTCCGTTTGCTGGCCCATTGCACGGAAAAAACCAACGCCCCGGCCGCCACTCGGCAGTGGGAACAAGTGTTCGAGCGCGTGGGATTGAAACTGGCGACTCAGGCCACCGGTTGCTGCGGGATGTCCGGCACCTATGGCCACGAGGCGCGTAACCGTGAAACGTCGGCGGTGATCTACGAGCAATCGTGGGCGCGGCAGGTTGATGCGCCGGTGGAGCAGAGCGAGGCGCTGGCCACCGGTTATTCGTGCCGCAGCCAGGTCAAGCGCCAGTCGGATCAGGCGCTGCGCCATCCGTTGCAGGTGCTGCTGGCGGTTCTGCGTCGCTGAGCAGTTCGTTGTCCGGGGCGTTGTCCCAGATCATTCGAGGGTCGAAACTCATCGCCGAGAGCATGGTGAACACCACCACCATGCCGAAAAACAGGATGCCCGGTCGCGGCTCGATATCGCCCAGCGCCTGGAATTTCACCAGCGCCGCGACCAACGCCACCACCAGCACGTCGAGCATCGACCAGTAGCCGATCAGCTCGACGAAGCGGAACAGTTTCGAGCGTTCGCGACGCGCCCAACCACTGTCGCGCTGCACGGTGATCAGCAGCAGCGACAGGGCGCCGAACTTGATGCCCGGCACCGCGATGCTGGCGATGAAAATGATCAGGGCAATATCCCACGCACCACCTTCCCAGAACTCCAGTACGCCACTCATGATCGTGCTGTCGGTGCCGTTGCCGAGCATGACGGTGTTCATCACTGGCAGCAGATTGGCCGGCACATAAAACGCCAGCGCTGCAAACAGATAGGCCCAGGTGCGGGCCAGTGAATGGGTCTTGCGCCGGTGCAACGGTGCGTCACAGCGCGGGCACTCATGGGGCTCGTCGCTCATGTCACAGGCCAGCCCACAGCTGTGACACAGACAGAGATTGAGTTCGCTGGCCGTCGCTGGTCGTTTCATGGAATGTCCCACAGATCACGAATGTCGCGGCCGGCGATGCGGATCATCATCAGGCTCAATACGGCAAGGGCAAACAGACCGATGCCCGGCAACACATCAAGCAGCCCCGCGAGTTTGAACACCGCCACCATCGCCCCCAGCAGGCAGACTTCGAGCATGCTCCAGGGGCGCAACGTTTCCAGCCAGCGCATACAGACCTTGAAGCCCGGCGCACGGCGTGAAGAGAGGGCGAAGCTGAGCACCCAGATCAACAGCACCAATTGAAAGGCCGGAGCGATGATGATCGAAATCGCCGCGACCATCGCCATGAACGTGATGGGCCCCTGACTGAGCGCCAGCACCGAATCCCACAGCGTCGCACTGTTTTTCAGGCCCTTCATGCTGATGCTCATCACCGGGTAGAAATTGGCGAACAACCACAGCATGGCTGCGGTAAAACTCAGGGCCAGCCGTTGTTCGACGGTCAGGCCGTTGTAACGCTGCAACACGCCACCGCAGCGCGTGCACAGGGTTTTCTGATGCTGGGTGAGCACGACTTTTTCGTACACACAGTCGCAGTGCTCACAGATGATCAGGTGTTCGGTGTGGGCCATGGGCAGCACTCGACGGCAGGGCACAAGACCTGATCACTATAGACCCCGCCAGCGCCATGGGCAGGGAGGGGCGAATGATTTGTGATCCAGCCACAAATCCAGTGTGGGGCTTGCTCGCGAAGGCGATGTATCAGGCGCCGCGCATCTGCCGGCGCGCACCGGTGATGGTGCAGAGATGACGCAACGTACGACGAAGCCAGATCAGGTCGTGCCGTGATTTTTGCTGCACCGCTGGTGCCTTGGTGTTGCCAATGTGCTGGGCAAAGTCCGCCGCGAGTGTTTCTTCTGTGCCAATCCCTTTGAGTTGCTTCACAAGCCTGCCGTTCTTGTAGAACAGCACCGTCGGCGTTCCCGTGACCAGCGGATGGCGCGGCGACTCACGGGTGTTGAGCATGTAGATATTGGCGCGATGGCGATACGGCTCGGCAGTCTGACGAAAAATTGGTCCGGCCCATTCGCAGGCGGAGCAGTGTTCGTTGGCGAAGTACAGGATGACCGGCCGCCAGGTTTTCAGGGCTTTGCGGTAAATGGCAGGTAAATCCGGACGATGAGTTGCCGCGTGCATGGAAACCTCCTTGTTCAACGAGTGAGCGCGACTGCAACGGTAACCCCCTCTGTGCCCTCTCATCTACTGTCAGAGTTGACAGGTAGGCATCACTAAAGCAGTGCGCTCGCTTGATCACAGTGCACCCGAATGTTGCCCGAGTACCCGCCCATGTGTGGCCCTCGGTAGCGTTGGGCAGTGGCACCTCACGTAGCGCCTAATGCCGCACATCATGCATCCCTTTGATTCTTCGAGCATTTCAATCCATTGCAGATTCCTCGCGATTCCTGTGGCACACTTTCTGCTGTCTATTCCGTAGTAACAAACCAAGTTCCGTTGTAGCGGAATAAACAGACTCAGGAGTGCTTGCCATGCATCGCCGACCTTCCTTGTTCAAAGCGTGTGTTTTTGTTCTTGCCGCTTCTTCAACTGTCATGGGCCTGGCTCAGGCAGCCGACAATAAACTCGGCAGTGTGCTGGCCCGCGGGAAACTGATTGTGGGCACCGGCAGCACCAATGCGCCGTGGCACTTTCAGGGGGCGGACGGCAAGTTGCAGGGCTTTGACATCGACATCGCCAGGATCGTGGCCAAAGGGCTGTTCAACGATCCGAGCAAAGTCGAGTTCGTGGTGCAGTCGTCCGATGCGCGGATCCCCAATCTACTTACCGACAAAGTCGATATGAGTTGCCAGTTCATCACCGTGACAGCCAGCCGCGCCCAGCAAGTCGCTTTCACCCTGCCGTATTACCGCGAAGGTGTTGGCTTGCTGCTGCCGAACAACAGCAAGTACAAGGAAATCGAAGACCTGCAAGCTGCCGGCGACAGCGTGACGGTCGCGGTGCTGCAAAACGTATACGCCGAAGAACTGGTGCATCAGGCATTGCCCAAAGCCAAGGTCGATCAGTACGACAGCGTCGATCTGATGTATCAGGCCGTGAACTCCGGCCGCGCCGATGCCGCCGCCACCGACCAGTCCTCGGTCAAATACCTGATGGTGCAGAACCCTGGCCGCTATCGCAGCCCGAGCTATGCCTGGAGCCCGCAGACCTACGCGTGCGCCGTCAAACGTGGCGATCAGGATTGGTTGAACTTCGTCAACACGGCGTTGCATGAAGCCATGACCGGCGTTGAATTCCCGACTTACGCGGCGTCGTTCAAGCAATGGTTCGGTGTTGATCTGCCATCACCCGCCATCGGTTTCCCTGTCGAATTCAAATGATCCCGTGAGAGTGGGGCGCCCATAACGCGCCCCGCTCAAGGTACTGCTGACCATGAACTATCAGTTGAACTTTGCCGCCGTGTGGCGCGATTTCGACACCTTGCTGGCGGGGCTCGGTCTGGGCCTTGAACTGGCGCTGGTGTCGATCGCCATTGGTTGCGTGATCGGCCTGCTGATGGCGTTTGCCTTGCTGTCAAAGCATCGCGCCTTGCGGGTGCTGGCCTCGGTGTACGTCACGGTGGTGCGTAATACGCCGATTCTGGTGTTGATTCTGTTGATCTACTTTGCGTTGCCAAGCCTGGGGATCCGGCTGGACAAGATCCCGTCGTTCATCATCACCCTGTCGTTGTATGCCGGGGCGTACCTGACCGAAGTGTTCCGGGGTGGCTTGCTGAGCATTCCCAAAGGTCAGCGCGAAGCCGGGCTGGCCATCGGCCTCGGTGAATGGCAGGTCAAGGCCTACGTCACCGTGCCGGTAATGCTGCGCAACGTCTTGCCAGCGCTGTCGAACAACTTCATTTCGCTGTTCAAGGACACCTCGCTGGCCGCCGCGATAGCGGTGCCGGAGCTGACCTATTACGCGCGCAAAATCAACGTCGAGAGCTACCGGGTGATCGAAACCTGGCTGGTGACCACGGCGCTGTATGTCGCGGCCTGTTACCTCATCGCCATGCTGCTGCGTTATCTGGAGCAGCGTCTGGCGATCCGCCGATAGGAGGCTGGGATGTACGAATCCCCCAGTTGGTTGCATGAGTTATGGGTGGCGCGCGAGCCGCTCTGGCAGGGTTTTCTGACCAGTGTGCAGGTGTCGGCGCTGGCGATTTTGTTCGGCACGATGCTCGGCGTGGTCGCGGGTCTGGTGCTGACCTACGGCAAGTTCTGGATGCGCGCACCGTTTCGTTTTTACGTCGACATCATTCGCGGTACGCCGGTGTTTGTATTGGTGCTGGCCTGCTTCTATATGGCACCCGCGCTGGGCTGGCAGATCAGCGCCTTTCAGGCCGGCGCGTTGGGCCTGACGCTGTTCTGTGGCTCCCACGTTGCCGAGATCGTGCGCGGTGCGTTGCAAGCCTTGCCTCGCGGCCAGATGGAGGCGGGCAAAGCCATTGGCCTGACGTTTTATCAATCCCTCGGCTACGTGCTGTTACCCCAAGCGCTGCGGCAGATTCTGCCGACCTGGGTCAACTCGTCCACCGAAATCGTCAAGGCGTCGACCTTGCTGTCGGTGATCGGCGTGGCCGAATTGCTGCTCAGCACTCAACAGATCATCGCTCGGAACTTCATGACGCTGGAGTTCTACCTGTTCGCCGGTTTTCTGTTCTTCGTCATCAACTTCGGCATCGAATTACTCGGCCGGCACATTGAAAAACGGGTGGCCTTGCCATGACAGACGCTCCAGTTTCCAACGTTGAAAACGGTCAGCCACTGCTGGACATCCGTGGCCTGCACAAGCAGTACGGCGCGGTCGAAGTGCTCAAAGGTGTCGACCTCAGTATGCAGCGCGGCAATGTGGTGACACTGATCGGCTCCAGCGGCTCGGGCAAGACCACGCTGCTGCGTTGCGTGAACATGCTCGAAGAGTTCCAGGGCGGGCAGATCCTGCTCGACGGCGAATCCATCGGCTATGACGACGTCAACGGCAAACGCGTGCGCCACGCAGAAAAAGTCATCGCCCGTCATCGCGCGATGACCGGCATGGCGTTCCAGCAATTCAACTTGTTCCCGCACCTGACGGCCTTGCAGAACGTCACCCTTGGGCTGCTCAAGGTGAAGAAAATGCACAAGGACGAAGCTGTCGTCCTGGCCGAGAAATGGCTGGAGCGGGTTGGCCTGCTGGAACGGCGCGATCACTTCCCGGGTCAGTTGTCCGGCGGTCAGCAACAGCGCGTGGCGATTGCCCGGGCCATTGCCATGAACCCGAGCCTGATGCTGTTCGACGAAGTCACCTCGGCGCTCGACCCGGAGTTGGTCGGCGAAGTGCTTAACGTGATCAAGGGCCTGGCCGACGAAGGCATGACCATGCTGTTGGTTACCCACGAAATGCGTTTCGCTTTCGAGGTCTCGGACAAGATCGTTTTCATGAATCAGGGGCGGATCGAAGAGCAGGGGCCTCCCAAGGAGCTGTTCGAACGCCCGCAATCACCGCGGCTGGCTGAGTTTCTCAAGAGCACGCGGTTCTAATTTTTGCTTTGTAATCAGGAGAAGTACCCATGAGCATTACTCGATACGGCACCGGCAGCACGGCCGCTGGCGGTCAGCCACGCCCCTTCGCTCGCGCCGTTGAAGCGGATGGCTGGCTGCACGTGTCCGGCCAGGTGCCCGCGGTGGATGGCGAGATCATTGTTGGCGGCATCGTCGAGCAGACCCATCAGACCATGAAGAACCTGATCGCTATTCTCCAGGACGCCGGTTATGGCCTGGAAGATGTGGTACGTGTTGGCGTGTGGCTGGACGATCCGCGGGATTTCAGCAGTTTCAACAAGGTGTTTGGCGAGTACTTCAAACCTGAGCACGCCCCGGCACGGGCCTGCGTACAGGCGAGCATGATGGTGGATTGCAAGGTCGAGATCGACTGCATCGCCTACAAGAAAAAGGCCTGAAATCTGTGCTGGCTTCTTCGCGAGCAGGCTCGCTCCCACATTTGAAATGCAATCCCCTGTGGGAGCGAGCCTGCTCGCGAAAGCGGCCTAACAACCGACGCCATACTCTCGGTAAACTCCCGGCGACTTTGAATGGGAACCCACTGAAATGACCGAAGACACCATCAAACGCCGGGCTCGTGGTCTGGACCGAGCGTTCGATATCCTCGATTTCCTTAAAGAGATCGGCCAGCCGCTGCGCCCGAACGACATCGCCAACGGCATCGGCAGCCCGAAATCCACGGTCTATGAGTTGGTCGCGTCCTTGTTGGAACGGCGGATTCTGGAGCCGGTGGGCAAGGACGGTCACGTCTATCTCGGCCGACAGTTGTACTTTCTCGGTCAGGCGCACTTGCGTCATTTCGACCTCAGTCGCGAGGCCGATCACGCTTTGCAGGAGATCGTCAGCCAGACCCGTGAAACCGCGCAGATGTGCCTGCTCAATGGGCGCAAGTACACGGTGGCGTTGATGAAGGAAGGTGAGCGGCATTTCCGTATTTCTTCCGACATCGGCGAGAACGCGCCGATCCCTTGGACGGCGTCCGGTCGTTTGCTACTGGCGCACCTGAGTGACCAGCAAATCGTCGACCTGATCGATGAAGACGACTACATTCTGCCCGACGGTGAACGCTTGTCGCTGGAGCTGTTTCTGGCGCAGATCCGTCAGGCCGGCATCGACGGATTTTTTTCCTTCGACAGCGTCGCCGACACCTTCACCCATTGCTTCGCCGCCCCGGTCAAAGACCCATACGGCGTGGCCATTTGCACCCTGTGCATCGTCGCCCCACGGGTCGATGCGAAGAACAATTACGACGACTATCGCCGGGTTCTGATCGAGAGCGCTAACAGCCTCGCCCGGCGAATCAACGAATAAACGCGGCGGCCTGCGGCCGCGACTGCGAGGAGCTTGACCATGACGACTGCCATCAATACTGCTGTGCAAAAGGGCGATGCCGCCATCGGCGCGCACCTGGCGCGTGACGTCAGCCTGCCGGCGCTGGTGCTGCACCGCGAAGCGTTGGAACACAACATTGGCTGGATGCAGAAGTTTGTCAGCGACAGCGGCGCCGAGTTGGCGCCCCACGGCAAAACCAGCATGACCCCGGCGCTGTTCAAGCGCCAGCTCGACGCCGGAGCCTGGGGCATCACCCTCGCCAGTGCGACCCAAACCCGTGCGGCCTATGCCCATGGCGTACGCCGGGTGCTGATGGCCAACCAATTGGTCGGCACGCCAAACATGGCGTTGATTGCCGATCTGCTGGCGGATCCGTCGTTCGAGTTCTATTGCATGGTGGATCACCCGGACAACGTGGCCGATCTCGGTGCTTACTTCGCATCACGCGGTGTGAAGCTCAACGTGATGATCGAATATGGCGTGGTCGGTGGTCGTTGCGGGTGCCGTAGCGAGCAGGAAGTCATCGAACTGGCCCAAGCAATCAACGCGCAACCTTCATTGGCGTTGACCGGTATCGAAGGTTACGAAGGCGTGATTCACGGCGATCACGCGGTCAGCGGCATTCGTGAGTTCGCCGCGTCGCTGGTGCGTCTGGCGGTGCAGTTGCAGGACAGCGGCGCGTTTGCCATTCCCAAGCCGATCATCACCGCTTCGGGGTCGGCTTGGTATGACCTGATCGCCGAATGCTTCGAAGCGCAGAACGCGGGCGGACGTTTCCTCAGTGTGTTGCGCCCCGGCAGTTATGTCGCACATGACCATGGCATCTACAAAGAGGCGCAGTGCTGCGTGCTCGATCGTCGCAGTGATTTGCACGAGGGTTTGCGTCCGGCGCTGGAGGTTTGGGCACATGTGCAGTCGATGCCGGAACCGGGGTTCGCGGTGATTGCGCTGGGCAAACGGGATGTCGCGTTCGATGCCGGGTTGCCAGTGCCGTTGTTGCGTTACCAGGCCGGTGTGGTGCCTGCAGTGGGCGATGATGTCGGTGCGTGCAAGGTGACGGCGGTGATGGACCAGCACGCGTTCATGACCGTAGCGCCGGGCGTTGAGCTGCGCGTGGGTGACATCATTTCCTTCGGCACTTCACACCCGTGCCTGACCTTTGATAAATGGCGCGTGGGGTTGTTGGTGGATGAACAGTTGTCGGTGATCGAGTGCATGGAGACCTGTTTCTAAGGCCAGACACCGACGCGCTGCCTTCGCGAGCAAGCCCGCTACCACACTTGGAATGCATTTCCCTGTGGCAGCGGGCTTGCTCGCAAAGGCGTCCGCCCAGCCCCCCCCGATCAAACAGAGATCCCGCAAAATGACCACCCTCAGCCCCTTGGGCCCACACCTCCCGCGCATTGCCCTGATTGGCGAGTGCATGATCGAACTTCAGCAGCGCGCCGACGGCAGCCTGCTGCAAAACTTCGGCGGCGATACCCTCAACACCGCCGTCTACCTGTCCCGCGCCTTGGGCGATAAGGCTCAAGTCGACTATGTCACGGCCTTGGGCGATGACAGCTTCAGCGACGCCATGTGCCAGATCTGGACTCAAGAAGGCATTGGCCTCGATCTCGTGCAACGCCTGCCCGGTCGTTTGCCCGGCCTGTATTGCATCCAGACGGACGCCAACGGCGAACGGCATTTTCTCTACTGGCGCAACGAAGCGGCCGTTCGCGATTGCTTCACCACCCCGGCCGCCGAACCGATTCTGGCGGCGTTACCGGACTACGACGTGCTGTATTTCAGCGGCATCACCCTGGCCGTGCTCGGTGCGCAGGGTCGGGAAAGACTGATTGAGGTGTTGTCCGAGGCCCGCCAGCGTGATGCGCGGATTGTCTTCGATAACAACTACCGCCCCCGTCTGTGGGCGTCGTCGGAGGACGCGAGGGCGGCCTATCGCAGCGTGTTGCCCTATGTTGATCTGGCGTTGCTGACGGTCGATGACGAGCAGGCGCTGTTTGGTTTTGCTGACTGCGATGCCGTGTTCGAGGCTTACGCGCAGTTCGGCACGCCGGAAGTGGTGCTCAAACGCGGCGCCCAGGCGTGTCTGATACGGTGCGACGGTGAGGTGTTTGAGGTGCCTGCGCAAAAGGTCGAGAAGGTGGTGGACACCACGGCGGCGGGGGATTCGTTCAGTGCGGCGTATCTGGCCAGTCGTTTGCTGGGGGGCAGCACGTATGAGGCAGCCGAGGCGGGGCATCGGTTGGCGAGTCGGGTGATTCAAGTGCCTGGAGCGCTGATTCCGAGGTAAGCGTTGGATGCCGCCTGCTGCGCAATCGGTTCGCGAGCAAGCCCGCGAAGAGGTCCGAAAGTCGACCCTTCAGTCCCGGTAAAACACCTGCACCAGGTGATACCCGAACTTGCTCTTGATCGGCCCATGCACCGTGCGCAGCGGCTTCTTGAAAATCACCGCATCGATCACACCGACCATCTGCCCCGGTCGCACTTCACCCAGATCACCGCCGCGCTTGCCGGACGGGCAGGTGGAAAACTTTTTGGCCAGCACATCAAACGCTTCACCCTTGGCAATGCGTTGTTTGAGCTGTTCGGCTTCTTCGGCGGTTTTCACCAGAATGTGGCGGGCTTGGGCTTTCATCTTGCGATACCTGATAACGGGGTGACGGCGGGCCGCGGATTATGCCTCAACTCAAGGCGTTTGGTTGATCATCGTGCGGATCTTGCTGGCCAGAAGCTCAATGGAAAACGGTTTGGCCACCATGTCCATGCCGTCCTCCAGAAAACCCTGACGCTCGGCGGCTTTCTGCGCATAACCGGTCATGAACAGGACCTTGAGCCGTGGATGCTGCTGCCGGGCGATTTCCGCCAATTGTCGGCCGTTCATGCCCGGCAGGCCAACGTCGGTGACCAGCAAATCCACGCGCACGCCGGATTCCAGCAAGGGCAGGGCGGTCTTCGCGTCTTCTGCTTCGAGGGCGTTGTAGCCCAACTCGTTGAGCAGATCGAGCACTAGCATGCGCACCGCCGGATCGTCTTCGACCACCACCACGGTTTCCCCGGTGACGGTGCTCGGGGTCTGCTCAACCGGCTCTATAGCCGGGTGCTCAGGCTCAATGCCATGCAGGCGCGGCAAGTACAACCGTACGCAAGTGCCCTGGCCCGGCAAGCTGTCGAGGCTGACATGACCGCCCGATTGCTGGGCAAAACCATAGATCATCGACAAGCCCAGACCGGTGCCTTGGCCGATGGGTTTGGTGGTGAAAAACGGATCGAACGCTTTCGATCGCACCGAAGGCGTCATGCCGGTACCGTTATCGCTGACGGCCAGCATCAGGTAATCGCCAGCCTTGACTGGCTCAAGCGTCGTGATGTCGCTGCCGTCGAGATAGACGTTGGCCGTCTCGATCAGTAACTCACCCCCATGAGGCATTGCGTCCCGGGCGTTGATCACCAGATTGAGCAGGGCGTTTTCCAGTTGGCTGACGTCGGTGCTGACCGACCACACCTGATCGGCCAGGCGCAATGTGAGTTCGATCGGATCGCCCTTGGTACGGCGGATCAGATCTTCCAGTGAATGGATCAGCGTGTTGACGTTCAGCGTCTTGCGATCCAGCGATTGTCGCCGCGAAAACGCCAGCAAACGGTGGGTCAGCGCCGCCGCACGGTTGGCGGATGACACCGCGGCTTCGGTGAAGCGCCCGATCTCCTCGACCCGGCCGTTGGCGATGTAGCGCTGCATCAGGTCGAGGCTGCCAATGATCCCTGTGAGCATATTGTTGAAGTCATGGGCGATGCCGCCGGTGAGCTGCCCGACCGCTTCCATCTTCTGTGCATGGCGCAGCGCGTCTTCGGCGCGCTCGCGTTCGAACATCTCGTTCTGCAGTCGCTGATTGGCCTGAGCCAGTTGCTCGGTGCGGGCGCTGACGCGCTCCTCCAGGGTTTCGTTGAGGTTGCGCAGGGCCTCCTCGGTTTTTCTGCGCTCGGACTCGTCGATCACAAAGATGTAGAAACCATTGACCGCACCCTCTGCGCTCAGACGCGGCAAGTAGTTCATCAGGGCATGGCGGTTGCTGCCGTCGCGGTGCGGCGTGTAGAGGCTGAATGAGCAAGGCCGGCCCGCCAGCGCTTCGGCGATATACGGTAAGCGCAGGAAATACGCCTCTTCGCCTATCACTTCACGAATCGTGCGGCCGTAGAGCTCCTGCGGTGTCTGGCCGTACCAGTCGAGATACGCCGCGTTGTTCAGGCGAAAACGTTCTTCGTGGTCGACATAGCTGATCAGGATCGGCATGGCGTTAATGATTAACTGCAACTCGGTCTGGCTCTGACGCAACGCTTGTTCGGTGTGTTTACGCTCGGTCAGATCGAGCGCGGCGCCGAGGAAACGTACTGGCCGACCATGGTGATCCTTGTAGCAGCGCCCGCGAGCAAACACCCAGCGCAGCTGTCCGCCAGGTTGCAGCAGGCGATATTCCTCGGCGTATTCGGTGCCGTGAGTGATGCAGTGCTTGATGCTGCGCGCGACCATTGGCCGGTCCTCGGGATGCACGCCTTGCAGGTACTCGGTGATTGGCAACTGCCCCGCCAGCGCCGGATCGACGCCGTGCAATTGGGCGAAATGCGCGTCGGCAATAAAGCGGTCTTCGCCGATGTCCCAGTCCCAGGTGCCCACCGCATCGGTTGCGGCGAGCGCCAGTTGCAGGCGCTCTTCAGTTTCACGTTGGGCTTTGAGGCTTTCGTCGGAGCGCCGTTGCAGTTCCAGTGCAATACGCCGCCGCTCGTTGGTTTCAATCGCTGTGACCAGAATTCCCGCCACGTATGCGTTTTCATCGCGGATCGGACTGTAAGTCAGGTCGAGCCAGAAATCGGAATCCTTGCCATCGTGTTGCAGAGTGAAGCGTCGTTCGCTGTAGGTGCGCACCTGGCCTTGTAGGACGGCGCTGTAAATCGGGTCAGTGAAGTCTCGAAGTTCCGGCCATATCTGGTGGGCAGGCTGTCCGAAAGCGTTCGGATGCTTGCTCCCGGCAAGCAAGGCAAAGCCGTTGTTATAGATCTGCGTCAGCTCCGGCCCCCACAACAGCAACATCGGCATCGGCGAGTGAATCACGATGTCCACCGCGGTACGCAGGCTTTGCGGCCAGGTCCCGGCAGCGCCCAGAGGGGTGCGACTCCAGTCGGTGCGGGTGATCAGTGTCTGGGCGTCGTCGGTGGTCGGTGCAGCGTTCATCAAGGAGTCCTGAGCGTCATTCAGTGCGGCGGCGTCTACTATCCTAGTTCGGTAGACGCTGTTTGGCCCGTTGCGTCACGGCGCGGGCACTCTCTGTTCATTGCTGGCTTCGCGGGTGTTCTTTGCCATGGAAATCGATGCACTGCTCAAACTACTGGCGAGCCGTCACGGCTCCGACCTGTTTCTATCCACGGGCGCGCCACCCAGTGCACGATTCGAGGGGGGGCTGACACCGTTGAGCGACCAGCCGTTCAAACCCGGTGAGGTAGCGACAATCGCCAACTCCCTGATGGACGCCGAGCAGCGCCGGGAGTTCGACCGGGATCTGGAAATGAACCTGGCGATTTCCAGAGCGGGCATCGGCCGCTTCCGGGTCAACATTTTTAAACAGCGCAACGATGTCTCAATCGTCATCCGTAACGTCAAGCTCGACATACCACGCTTCGAAGATCTCAAACTGCCGCCTGTATTGCTCGAAACCGTGATGCTCAAGCAGGGCCTGATCCTGTTTGTCGGCGCCACGGCTTCGGGAAAATCAACCTCACTGGCAGCGCTTATCGATCACCGCAATCGCCATAGCAGCGGGCACATTGTCACTATCGAAGACCCGATCGAATACATCCACCGCCATCAATGCTCGATCATCAATCAGCGTGAAGTAGGCGTCGACACCCGCAGCTTTCATGCCGCACTGAAAAACACTCTGCGTCAGGCGCCGGACGTCGTGCTGATCGGCGAAATTCGCGACCGTGAAACCATGGAGCATGCATTGGCGTTCACTGAAACCGGCCACTTGGTGATTTCAACGTTGCATG
This sequence comes from Pseudomonas baetica, assembly GCF_019733355.1. Lineage (GTDB taxonomy): Bacteria > Pseudomonadota > Gammaproteobacteria > Pseudomonadales > Pseudomonadaceae > Aquipseudomonas > Aquipseudomonas baetica_A. The sequence continues at coordinate 52,028 of NZ_JAIHLQ010000003.1, forward strand.
CCAACAACGCCAATCAAGCGCTGGACCGAATTATCAATATGTTCCCGGAAGAACGTCGTCCGCAGTTGCTGAACGCGTTGGGAAACAACTTGAAAGCCTTTGTCTCACAGCGGTTGGTGCGCACGATTGATGGACAAAGGAGGGCGGCGGTCGAGGTGCTGTTAGGGACGCCAACAGTGGCTGACCTGATCCGGCGGAATGAGCTGGGTGAACTGAAAGATATTATGGAGAAATCAGCGGAGGCGGGTATGCAAACATTTGACGTCGCCCTTTATAACCTGATTGAAGAGGGTGTTGTCAGTGTTGAGGAAGCACTCGGATTTGCTGATTCCATCAATAATCTAAGGCTGCGGATAAAGTTGGGTTCAAGTGTGAAGGTACAAGGAAAGTCTTCTGGGGAGTGGGGATTGATGGAGTGAGTGTGTTGTGTTTTTTAATTGTAAGTGTCGCGTGTATTCCAGGGTTTGAAACTTGAGTTAATAAATCGTAAGTTGAGGAATCTTTTGTTCTGTTTGATGGTGTTAGTGCTGAATTAAACATTGAACTTATTGAGTTTGAACAAAAGATGAAGGTTAGAAATATTTTAAGTAAAAGTGCTGTTCTGACTGCGCAGGATAATCAACTGTGCATCGCTGGTGATGAGGTGGAGCGCAAGGTAATAACGAATGTTCTTTATCAGTTGTACAAGGTGCGTAACAGTGCCGTTGTGATTGATATGGAGGCCATTACTTTGACACTGCACGAGGGTTCATCTTTTTATTATGTGCACAAGCCACTCAGCGAGAAGCTAAGTAAGCTGGTAAAGATCTTTCATCAAGACGCCAATGCGAAAATTACAAGTGCTGATTTTGAGGTCTGGATGGATGCCGGGAGTGACGGTGACGCTGACAATGTAGTGAGACAAATCGAGTATTTTATGCATGCACGAGCCAACCGTGAGCAGCTCAGGGAGGCCAGTGAACAAACGGGGGGTGCCATCCGCACGGAGGCTGATGAAGCCAGTTATGCTCAATGGCTGCGCTTTCATGGGTTGAACGTTCCGACGAACGTCGAACAGTTTATTCAACTTCTCACCTTTTTACAGTGGGAGTTCCGTCCCTCCCATCGAATCGACAAATATTGGGAGCAAATCAATGGGCACACCGGAAACTCCGTTGCACTGACCGCCTCTCAATGCCAGGAAATTCGTGCATTGACTGCTTCGTTCGTTCCCGGGGGCAAGAATCTTCTGGAAACGTTGTATGAAAATGTCAAACCCGTTTTATACGATGCTGTTGATTGGGAGAATGCTGACGGCGTTATTACGGAACTGGTGCACCATGATTTTTCCTACGCACTTGCCAAAAAGTACGTGAACGCTTTGGGTTGGTGGGGCGCGCGAAATGGAGAAGTGTTCGATGCCGATGATCTGGCGCAAGTCTTGTTTACGGCGATCATTCTTCAGCTAGATCCGCAGGTTGGAGCCGTCGAACAACGAAACGTTATTGCTGGCTATAACATTTATGCTTCGAACGTTGCTGTTGATAAGCCTCTGGAGAATATCCGTCAAGGATTTGAACAACATCTGGTCAATAGCAAAAAGGTCTCTCGCAATCTGGCTCCTTTGGCGTCGCATTTGTTGTTGTCGTCCACAGCGCCCGGCTTGCTGGTGAAAAGCGTTCCCTCTTGGCTGATGGTGGGCTCGATCGCCTGGGTCACTTTTTTCCAGGCTGTTAGCGTGATTGAATTGATCGCGGCTGGGGCTTCACGGTTCCTTCATTACGAAGACGTCATGCAGTTCGCCGAACTCGCTACGGTGAGTACCGCGCTGGATCAACTTCAAGGCATGGCGGCGATAGAAGGTGTGATTGACTGGGGCCTAATCAATGAAGTTATTTCTTATGACAATCTCAAATCATCCACCGCTGATGCTGTTAGAACCAGTCTGGCTGCTTATCAAGCGCATATAGCAACGATGGTTAATGGTGCCAAGGCATTTTCTACACCGGTACCGAGTCGGAAAAAACTTGCGCTGGCCGCTCTGGAAAGTGCAATGCCGGGTTGTGACTTTCTTGAGACGCCGCTACTGCGACCTGCCCCTTACTCTGCGATGAGGGTGTCAATGCTCGATTTGCATATTGAAGGTCTATTAAGTTCCGGAGAGTGGGACTGGAACAAGACTCCGCACATCCTTGGTGAATATCCTCAACTTACCGGGTTGGTGCGCAATCAGGATGTTTTTGAAGCTGAAGTCCGTGCCTATCATGGCAATATTCATCGAGCGATGGCATCCAACATAAAGCTGGCATTGGCGGGCATGCCACGCCAGGATCGAGATGTTTTCGGGAAGAGCAAAATTACTTTCTTTACCGTCCGTGAACCGGTGGTTGAAACCATTTATCCGGAGAAAGGTAATTTCAACCTGATAGGTGTCGCTAACAAGGGAGCGCAACAAGTAGAGTTGCAGGGTAAAAAAGATCAGGCGCGAGGCCGGTTTGCAGTGATCATGATTGCCTCTTACGGTAACAATCAGACGCTCTGTTATGAATTATTCAGCCTGCTGGGCGAGTGCCGAAGAAACGATGCACTCGGTAAACTAGTCCTGGAAACCAAGAAAATGGGGATGCCTGCATGGCTGGAGATGAAAAGAAGCCCCAATGATGCACAGTCTCCATTGCCTGAAACTCATAATGTTCCAACTGACCTTGAAAGTTACACTCAGGGCAAACGTCCGCGCCCCAATGCTTGCGATAAGATGGTCATAGAAAAACTGGGTACCCTTGCAGCACCTGCATCCGCTACTGAAGACAAGCACAGTCTTTATCAGTTTTTCATGAGTCCTCATATAGAGAATATTGCAAAATTCGTTGTCACCCATCGCCCCGTCGGAAGCGTCAGTGAACTGGTTGAAGCGTTTACTGAACTCACAGATAAAGAGCGAATTGCGAAAACGACTGATGAGGTGCTGCAATATGTTGTCGACTTGATTGTGCCTTTCAAAAAATGCATTGAAGACCTGGCTTCAGGTGATCGAAATAAAGTGGTCGATGGGGTTTATGCGTGTTCGATGGACGCGATCGGAATTTTCTTTGCGGTCTTAAGCGCTCCGGCAAAACTATTGAGCATTGCAGCAAAGAGTGCCTCGCTGGCAGCCAAGCTCGCGAGCGGCATAAAATTTGGCCTCCAGTTGACTATTTCGACATTAAATCCAATCGATGGCATACCCACCGCAGGATTCAAGGCTACAAAAGCACTCCTGAAAAGTGGACGTACTGGATGCTTGAAATTGGTGGACTCGGCGACATCCCAGTTGTACCGGTTAACCGGTCGACGTCAATCCGTGGATTTCCTGCAACTGGCCAGTCTGCCTCAGGTTGGGCAAGGCAAGTGGCGTCCGCGTGGCAGCACGGTGGATGCAACGAATGTTTGCGCTTTGAAAAAAAATGAACAGTGGTATGGCATCAGCAGCCGCGGTAATCCTTGGGGTAAACAGCTGGACGGCTTCGAACTCAAAGGTGCATTTGCAGTACCCAGTGTCCGGCCCGAGGCTTACACCAGTCATATTATTCAGCACGGCCTGTCCAAGGCGCATGAAAAGGTTCAAGCCGCCATTTCTGTGTTGGGAACGCCGGCGCATAAGCCCCGGACTGACCTGACGATCGGGCTGTTTTTTGGCACAACGGATAGAGGTCGCGATAGCTTTTCAGTGGCTTTGGCTGCGATCCGAGTGGATCTCGGCGGCACGTCGATCAGTAATTTCGTCCTGGATAGCGCCAAGGTCGACAATCAGATCATGCAAGTCGAACAGAGCCAGTACAACGAGTGGAAAAAAGCCGGCCTGAATGATCGGGAAAATGTTCAGTACTTGACCATCAGCAATCAGAATCTGAATGATCGGTTTAATGCTGCGGGTTTCAGCTACGGAGAAGTGGCCGATGATCTGATCCATGAAATGCTCCGTGCAGGAGCAGGAAAGGGTGAGCGCGTGATCGCCAAGGCCACATTGCGCAACAAGTTACCCGTTCTGGACGTAGCGCCGTTACTGAATCTGGCAGCAGGTCGTTTGCCGAAGCCGGATGGGACTGGCGGCTATTACAATCGTGACGAGGCTCTAGTTAATGCGGACTCTTTTGCGATTGTGACTGCACTGCTTAGCCAGATGGAAACGAACCCCGACAAATACGCCAATAACATGAATATCGTGGAGGCGGCCGTTAAAGGCAGTGCCGGCCGAACCATTGATGGTGAGGTCTTGATCAACCTGAATTTCGATTGATCTGCAGCTATGCCGCAGGCTTGCCTGAGGCATTTGCTTTCGCCCGTTAGCTACGGTTTTTTATACACTGAGCTCAGGCCGATCCCGAAACTGCTCCAGCGCTTCGGGATTGGCCAGGGCATCGGTGTTTTTCACCGGCCGCCCATGTACCACCTCGCGCACGGCCAGCTCCACAATCTTGCCGCTGATGGTGCGTGGAATGTCCGTGACCGCAACGATCTTCGCCGGTACATGCCTTGGTGTGGTGTTGGCGCGGATCATCTGACGAATGCGCTGCTGCAGCGCCTCATCCAGTGCCATCCCTTCACGTAAGCTGACAAACAACACGACCCGCACGTCATCCCGCCACTGCTGACCGATGGTGACGCTGTCGAGCACCTCGGCGACTTTCTCGACCTGTCGATAAATCTCCGCAGTACCGATGCGCACGCCGCCGGGATTGAGTACGGCATCTGAGCGACCGTGAATCATCATCGCGCCATGAGGCAATTGTTCGGCGTAATCGCCCTGTGCCCAGACACCGGGGAAGAGGCTGAAATACGATTGGTGCAGTTTTTTTCCGTCCCCGTCATTCCAAAGGCCGATCGGCATCGCCGGGAAGTGCCGGGTGCAAACCAATTCGCCTTTCTCGCCGATCAGCGCTTTGCCGGCGTCATTCCAGACTTCAACCGCCATGCCCAGGCTCTTGCCCATGATTTCGCCACGACGCACTGGCGACAGTGGGTTGCCATTGACGAAACAGGAAACGATGTCGGTGCCGCCGGACATCGAGGCCAGGCATACGTCGGTTTTGAAGTCGCGGTAGACGAAGTCATAACTCTGTGGCGACAGCGCCGAACCGGTGCAAAGCAGGGTTTTCAGGTTGCTCAGGTCGTGGCTTTCGCGAGGTTTGACGCCGCTGCTCTCCAACGTTGCGAGGAACTTGGGGCTTGTACCGAAGACGCTGACACGTTCGTCTTGGAGCAGGTCCGGCAAACGTTCCGGGCCCGGACGAAACGGCGAGCCGTCGTACAGCACCACGGCGCTGCCGACCGCCAGTGCCGACACCAGCGAGTTCCACATCATCCAGCCGCAGGTGGTGTAGTAGAACAATCGATCTCCAGGGCCGAGATCGACATGCAGTCCGTGTTCCTTGACGTGTTGCAGCAACACGCCGCCGGTGCTGTGCACGATGCACTTTGGCACGCCGGTGGTGCCGCTCGAATACAGCACGTACAGCGGATGAGCGAACGGCACCGGGACGAAACGCGGCTCGTCGCCGAGCAGGTAAAAGTCGTCCCAGAGCGTGACTTCGGCGTGCGTCTGATAGTCCTCAGCGCGAGCCCGTGGACGCGCGTACGGCACGATGACCAGATGTTGCAGCGACGGCAGTTGCGCAAGGATTTCGTTGATTTTCGTTGTTTGATCGATCTCTTTACCGGCGTAGCGATAGCCTGCGCAGGTGAGCAGCACTTTCGGTTCAATCTGGCCGAAGCGGTCGATCACCCCGTGGGTGCCGAAGTCTGGCGAAGAGCACGACCAGATCGCCCCGAGGCTGGTGGTGGCCAGCATCGCTATCAGTGTCTGCCAAGTGTTGGGCATACACGCGGCGACTCGGTCGCCGAGGCCGACGCCCGCCGCTTGCAGGCTGGCTTGAAATCCGGCGACGTGTTGGGCCAGTTCGGCCCAGGTCAACTGTTCACGTTGGCCGTTTTCCGCCACGGCGACGATTGCCACGGCATCATCGCGGCGACGCAACAGGTGTTCGGCGAAGTTCAGGGTGGCGCCCGGAAACCACTCGGCGCTGGGCATTTGCGCGCCTTCGCGCAGCACGGCATCGGGCTGGGTATGGAACCGGATATCGAAAAAATCGACGATGGCCTGCCAGAACGCTTCGCGCTGATCGATGCTCCATTGGTGCAGGGCGGGGTAGTCGTCCAGTTTCAGTGAATGGCGCTGATTGGCGAAACGGCGGAACGCGTCCATGCGCGAATCGGCGATACGTTTGGCGTCGGGTTGCCAGAGGATGTCGGACATTGTTTGCCTCTTGTTTTCTGAAGGTAGCGCGGCTTATTGCGCCAACCACCCACCATCAATATTCCACGCCGCGCCGCGCACCTGGCTGCCAGCCTCGCTGCACAGGAACAACACCAATTCACCCAAATGCTGGGGCGTGACGAACTCCAGCGATGGCTGCTTCTCGGCCAGCAAATCATGCTGCGCCTGCTGTGGGTCAACGCCTTTGGCCGCGCGGTCATCGATTTGCTTTTGCACTAGCGGCGTCAACACCCAGCCCGGGCAGATGGCGTTGCAGGTGACATGACTGGTCGCGGTTTCCAGGCCGACCACTTTGGTCAGGCCGATCACCCCGTGCTTGGCCGCCACATAGGCAGCCTTGCCGGTCGACCCGACCTGGCCATGTACGGACGCGATGTTGATGATGCGCCCCCAATCTTTGGCACGCATGCCCGGCAAGCTCAGGCGAGTGCTGTGAAACACCGAAGACAGGTTGATCGCAATGATCGAGTCCCAGCGCTCGACCGGGAATTCTTCCACGGCAGCGACATGCTGGATGCCGGCGTTGTTGACCAGAATGTCGACGCCACCGAATTCGCGTTCGGCGTAGACGATCATGTCGGCAATCTGTGCCGGGTCGCTGACATCGGCCGGATGATGGCCGACCTTACCGCCGAATTGGCCGACTTCGGCGATGACTGTGGAGGCATCACCGAAACCGTTGAGGATCAGGTTGGCGCCAGCCTTGGCCAGGCTCAGCGCGATGCCCAGACCGATGCCGCTGGTTGATCCGGTCACCAGTGCGGTCTTGCCCGAAAGAGTCGTCATGAATACCTCACACAATGCCAGTGGCGTAGAAAGTGCCGATCACTACGAAAACCGCCAGGGTCTTGATCAGCGTAATACAGAAAATGTCTTTATAGGCTTCACGGTGCGTCAGGCCCGTCACGGCCAACAGCGTGATCACCGCACCGTTGTGCGGCAGGGTGTCCATGCCGCCGCTGGCCATGGCGGCCACGCGGTGCAGCACTTCCAGTGGAATATTCGCTGCGTGCGCGGCGTTGATGAACTGCTCGGACATCGCCGCCAGCGCAATGCTCATGCCACCCGACGCGGAGCCGGTGATACCCGCCAGCAGGGTGACGGTGATGGCTTCGTTGACCAGCGGATTGGGGATCTGCTTGAGCCAGTCGGCCAGCACCAGAAAGCCCGGCAGCGAAGCGATCACTGCACCAAAACCATATTCGGAAGCGGTGTTCATCGCAGCGAGTAACGCGCCGCTGACCGCGCTTTTGCTGCCTTCGGCCAACTTGCTGCGAATCGCCTTAAACCCGAACACCAGCACCATCAAGATACCGATCAGCAGCGCGGCTTGTACCGCCCAGATCGCCGTCAGTTTGGCAATTTCGGTGGTCACTGGTGTAGCCATGCCTGGCAGCGCGAGGCTGTGGGTCTTGCCGTACCACTGCGGAATCCACTGAGTGAACAGCAAGTTCATGATGCCCACCGCCAGCAATGGTGACAGCGCAATCCACGGGTTGGGCAGCTTGAGGTCTTCAGCCGTTTCCGGCTCATTGCGCAACGCGGTGCCGTAACCTTCACCGGCACGCTGGGCCTTATTGCGTTGGCGCTGCAGAAACAGCATGCCAGCGCAGAACACGAAAATCGTGCCGACCAAACCCAGCCACGGCGCCGCCCATGCGGTGGTGTTGAAAAAGGTGCTGGGGATGATGTTCTGGATTTGCGGCGTGCCGGGCAGGGCGTCCATGGTGAACGAGAACGCACCGAGGGCGATGGTCGCCGGGATCAGGCGCTTGGGAATATTGCTCTGACGGAACATCTCCGCCGCAAACGGATAAACCGCAAACACCACCACGAACAACGAAACGCCGCCGTAGGTAAGCAGTGCGCAGACCAGCACGATCACCAGCATGGCCTGCTGGGTGCCTAACAGGCGAATGGCCGCCGCGACGATCGATCGCGAGAACCCCGACAACTCGATCAACTTGCCGAACACGGCGCCGAGCAAAAAAACGGGGAAGTACAACTTGATGAAACCGACCATTTTTTCCATGAACACCCCGGTAAACGCAGGGGCTACGGCGGAAGGGTCGGTGAGAAGGACTGCGCCGAGGGCGGCAATCGGGGCAAAGAGAATAACGCTGTAGCCACGGTAGGCCGCCAGCATCAGCAACGCGAGGGCTGCCAAGGCAATGATCACACTCATGGTGTGTCTCTCCAGAATTGTTATTTTTGTGGATGAAGCGGGTGTGGGAGAGGCTATAGCGAGTTTTGTGCCAGGTTCGTAACGTATTGAATTATATGGATTTAATGAGTTTTCATGACGATGAAAACAGTATTTTGTCTCTGTTTAGAGATTTTTATGGGGTGTGCCGGTGTCTTCGCTGGCAAACCAGCTCGCACAGAAACTGTGATAACCCCGCGGGAGCTGGCTCGTCAGCGATGCTTTTGATTTTGTCTTTAGTTAGAGAGTTAAGTCTCTCTATTGAGACTAAGTGATGCCCAGCGCCAGCATTTTCTTGTACAACGTCGATCTTCCAAGCCCCAACCGCGCTGCCGCCTCCGGCACGTTGCCCGCGCATTGCGCCAGGGCAGATTGAATCAACTGCCGGTCAAACCGTTCTCGCGCCTGAGCGAATGTTTCCTCGGTCAGCGCTTCAACCGTCGGCGTCGTCGCACGTTCAACCGGGGTAAACGTGCCGATAGCCGCACGAATGTCACTCTGCGTCAGCATCAAGTCATCACTGAGCAACGCCGCCCGTTCCAGCACATTGCGCAACTCGCGAATATTGCCCGGCCAGGCATGCTGCCCCAGTAATGCCAATGCTTCGCGGTGCAGTTCATGCTGACTGCGCAGCTCTTCGAGAATGGCTTCGCTGAGCGCGGGCAAATCGTCGAGTCGTTCACGCAGCGGCGGCACCTGGATCGGCAGCACGTTGAGGCGGTAATACAAGTCAGCGCGAAACTCGCCGCGCTTGATCGCTGCTTGCAGGTCGGTGGAGGTCGCGGCGATCACCCGCACATCGCTTTGGATCACTTCGTTGGAGCCTACCGGCTCGAACTCCTTTTCCTGCAACACCCGCAGCAATTTGCTTTGCAGCGGCAGCGGCATGTCGCCAATTTCGTCGAGGAACAACGTGCCACCCTGAGCGATTTGCAGCTTGCCGGTGCGGCCCTTACGGTCAGCTCCGGTGAATGCGCCTGGGGCGGTGCCGAAAAACTCCGCTTCCAGCAGCGCCTCCGGAATCGCCGCGCTGTTGATGCTGACAAAGGCCTTGTGTGCACGGGGTGATGCGCTGTGAATCGCCTGAGCCAGCAACTCCTTGCCGGTGCCGGTTTCACCGAGCAGCAAGACGGGCGAGTCAGCACTGGCGCTGCGCCTCGCACGGCGTTTAACTTCGAGGCTGGCAGCACTGGTGCCGATGAAATGGGCGAAGTTGTATTTGGTCTGACGTGCGCGCAGCAGTGATCGGGTCGAGGCGAGTTCTTCCTGCATGCTCAGGTAGCGCTTGAGCATCGGTGACAGCGTGCGCAACTCATCGAACAGGGCGAAGCCTATCGCGCCGATGACTGTGCCAGCGTCGTCGTGAATCGGCAGACGCATTACCACCAACGGTTCTTTTGGCGTGTCTTGCATGTCGAGCAAAATCGGCCGTCCGGTGCGCACCACTTCCCGCAGGAGGCTGCCGGGAATCACGCTTTCACAGGGCTTGCCGATGGCCCCTTCGGCCGACTCCAGGCCAAAACGGCGGGCGTAACGTTCGTTCATCCAGACAATGTTGGCATCGCGATCAACAATCACCGTGCCTTCGCTCGATTGCTCGATGATCTCGAACAGCGAACGGATCGCCAGGGTGCGAACCCGTTGGTAGTCCTTGAGGCTTTCGGTGGTGTTCATGTGCAGACTGATCCTGATTGTGTGTTGCCAGTACCGGCCCTTTCGCGGGCAAACCCGCTCCCACAGGTTTCACGGGCGTTCACAAATTATGTCTACAACAGAAGACTCTGTGGGCGCTGGCCTGCCAGCGATGTTCTAGATACGGTTTCAAGGCGTGCGGCGATTATGCCTACCTCGAATGCGCCGCCGCCAACAACTCTTGGGTGTACGGATGCTGCGGCGAGTCAAACACCTCATGACTGGCGCCGCGCTCGACCACTTTGCCGTCCTTGATCACGATCATGTCGTGGGCCAAGGCGCGGACCACCGCCAGGTCGTGGCTGATGAACAGATAAGTGAGCCCGTACTTTTCCTGAAGATCGCGGAGCAGGGCGACCACTTGTTTCTGCACCGTACGGTCCAGTGCCGAAGTCGGTTCATCCAGCAGGATCAGCGCCGGTTTCAGCACCAGTGCGCGGGCGATGGCGATGCGTTGGCGTTGCCCGCCGGAAAACTCGTGGGGATAGCGATGTCGGCTCTGCGGGTCGAGACCGACCTCCTTGAGCACGCGGATCACTTGCTCGTCGCATTCATCAGCGGTGGATTCGCGATGCACCTCCAGGCCTTCGCTGATGATCTGTGCCACCGACATTCGCGGGCTGAGGCTGCCGAACGGATCCTGAAACACCACCTGCATCTGCCGGCGCCAGGGTCGTAGCTGCTTCTGATTGAGGCCGTCGAGTGCTTCGCCCTGGAAGCGGATGCTGCCTTCGGAGTCGAGCAAACGCAGGATGGCCTGACCCAGCGTCGACTTGCCCGATCCGGACTCGCCGACGATCCCCAGCGTCTTGCCGCGCTGGATGTTCAGGCTGATACCGTCTACCGCACGCAGATACTGTTTGCGCTGAAACAGCCCGCCACCGACGACAAACTCAACCCGCAAATCTTTGACTTCCAGCACATTCTCGCGCTCATCCCTAGGCAGTGCTTCACCTTCGGGCTCGGCGTTGAGCAGGATGCAGCTATAAGGATGTTTGGGCTCGTTGAACAGGGTTTCGCACGGCGCCTGCTCGACGATCTCACCGGCCTTCATTACGCAGACGCGCTGAGCAATGCTGCGCACCAGGTTGAGGTCGTGGCTGATCAGCAACAACGACATGCCCAAACGTTGTTGCAGGGATTTGAGCAGCACAAGGATCTTGCGCTGCACGGTGACGTCGAGGGCCGTGGTCGGCTCGTCGGCAATCAACAGTTCCGGTTCGCACGCCAGGGCCATGGCGATCATGACCCGCTGCCGCTGCCCACCGGACAACTGATGCGGATACGCCTTGAGCCGCTCTTTGGGTTTCTGGATGCCCACCAGTCCGAGCAGTTCGAGAATGCGTTTTTGCGCCGCTTTACCACCGAGGCCGCGATGCAGCAGCAGGGTTTCGCCAATCTGCTTTTCGATGGTGTGCAATGGGTTGAGCGAGGTCATCGGCTCTTGAAAAATCATGGCGATGCGGTTGCCCCGCAGTTCACGCAGAACCTTGGGATCAGCGCCGATCAGTTCCTGTGCGCGATAGCGAATGCTGCCGGTGGTTTGCGCCTCAGAATCGGGGAGCAATTGCAGAATCGAATGGGCGGTTACCGATTTGCCCGAGCCCGATTCGCCAACCAGCGCCAGGCACTCGCCGGGGCGGATGTCCAGACACAGGTCGCGCACCACGGTCTGACCCTGGAAGGCAACGTTGAGGTTTCGTATTTCAATCAGGTTGTCAGTCATGGTCACGCTTCAGGATCGTGGGTCGAATGCGTCGCGTAACGCTTCGCCGATGAACACCAGTAGGGAAAGAATCAGCGCCAGGGTGAAAAACGCCGTCAAGCCCAGCCACGGTGCTTGCAGATTCTGTTTGCCTTGACCGATCAGCTCGCCCAGTGAAGCACTGCCAGCGGGCATGCCGAACCCGAGGAAATCCAGTGCAGTGAGCGTGGAAATCGCCCCGGTCAGAATGAATGGCAGATAGCTGAGCGTGGCATTCATGGCGTTGGGCAGAATGTGCCGGACAATCACCTTGCGGTCACTCAAGCCCAACGCGCGCGCAGCTTTGACGTATTCCAGATTGCGTCCGCGCAGGAACTCGGCACGCACCACGTCGACCAGCGCCAGCCATGAAAACAGCGCCATGATCCCCAGTAGCCACCAGAAATTCGGCTCGACGAAACCGGAGAGGATGATCAGCAGGTACAGCACTGGCAGCCCGGACCAAACCTCGAGCAATCGTTGTCCCAGCAGATCGACCCAACCACCGTAGTAGCCTTGCAATGCGCCAGCCGCAATACCGATCAATGCGCTGACAAACGTCAGCATCAGCGCAAACAGGATCGACACCCTCGCGCCGAAAATCACCCGTGCCAAGACATCTCGAGCCTGATCGTCGGTGCCCAGCCAGTTGACCGATGTCGGCGGACTTGGCGCGGGTTTGTCGAGGTCATAGTTAGGCGTGTCGTCACTGAACGGGATCGGCGGAAACAGCAACCAGCCGCCGTCCTTGTGGATCAGGTTCTGTACATAGTCGCTGCGATAATCGGCCTGGAACGGCAGTTGCCCGCCGAACGCCTGTTCGGTGTGGCGCTTGAATACCGGGAAATACCATTGGCCCTGATAGCTGACCACCAGCGGCTTGTCATTGGCGATCAGTTCGCCGCCCAGGGTCAAGATAAACAGACCGATAAACAGCCATAACGACCACCAGCCACGACGGTTTTTCTTGAATCGCTCGAAACGGCGACGACCCAGCGGGGAGAGGTTGAACATCAGGCGTTCCTCGCCGAAAAATCGATGCGCGGATCCACCAGCGTGTAGCACAGATCACCGATCAGTTTTATCAAGAGGCCGAACAGGGTGAAGATGAACAGCGAGCCGAACACCACCGGATAATCCCGCGAGACAGCCGCTTCGTAGCTCATGCGGCCGAGGCCGTCGAGAGAAAAGATCACTTCGATCAGCAGGGAACCGGCGAAGAACACGCTGATAAAGGCCTGGGGAATGCCCGACACCACTAGCAGCATCGCGTTACGGAACACATGCCCGTAGAGCACCCGGCGCTCGCTCAGGCCTTTGGCCCGGGCGGTGACCACGTATTGACGCGTTATTTCATTGAGGAACGAGTTCTTGGTCAGGATCGTCAATGTTGCGAATCCACCAATCACCAGCGAGGTCACCGGCAACACCAGATGCCAGAAATAGTCGGTGATTTTGCCCAGTGTCGACAGCGATTCAAAGTTGTCCGACACCAACCCGCGCACCGGGAACCAGTTCAGCGAGGTGCCACCGGCAAACAGCACGATCAGGAACATCGCAAACAGGAACGCGGGCATTGCATAGCCGATGATGATCGCCGTGCTGCTCCAGATATCGAAATGACTGCCGTGGTGCACCGCTTTGCGAATGCCCAGCGGGATCGAAATCAGATAGGTGATCAGCGTCGCCCATAGCCCGAGGGAAATGGTGACCGGCATTTTTTCCAGAATCAGGTCGGTGACCGTGGCACCACGGAAGAAGCTTTTGCCGAAATCCAGTTGCGCGTAGTTCTTGAGCATCAGCCACAGACGCTCAGGGGCCGGTTTGTCGAAGCCGTACTGTTTTTCAATGTCCTTGATCAGTTGCGGATCGAGGCCTCGGCTGGCGCGTGAAGTGCTCATGGTTTCGCTTGCGCCGCCACCGACGTTGCCGCCACCGATGCCTTGCAGATGGGCAATGGCCTGTTCGACCGGGCCGCCGGGCGCGGCTTGAATGATCACGAAGTTGACCAGCAGGATGATCACCAGCGTCGGAATGATCAGCAGCAGGCGCCGCAGTATGTAACCCCACATCAGTGCGGCCCTCCGGGTCTGGCGCGTGTGATTTTTTCAGCGGTCATCTGTTGATTGGTCAACGGTGTCCTGCTGATTTCCCACCAGCTCTCGATGGCTTCGTCATTGCTGGCCTGAACCGATGGAATGCCGAAACGATTCCACCAGACTGTCGACGTTCCCGGCGGGTAGTAGTTGGGAATCCAGTAGTAGTTCCATTGCAGCACCCGGTCCAGCGCGTGGGCGTAGTGCAGCATGTCGGATTGGGTCGTGGCGCGAATCAGACCGTTGATCAGCGTGTCGACCGCCGGGTTCTTCAACACCATGTAGTTGTTGGCCCCCGGATCGTTGGCCGATGCTGAGCCGAAGTAGTTGAGCAACTCGCCACCAGGAGACGTGCTGACGGGATAACCGGTGACGATCATGTCGTAGTCGCGGCTCATCAAGCGGTTGACGTATTGCGAAGAGTCGATGCGACGGATGTTGAGGTCGATGCCGATCTGTTTGAGCGTGCGTTTATACGGCAGCAGCAGGCGATCCATGCCGTTCTGGCTGACCAGAAAAGTGAAGCTGAGCGGCTCGCCCTTGGCATTCACCAGTTGATCGCCATCTGGCCTCCAGCCGGCCTGCTCCAGCAATTCGAGAGCTTGCAACTGTTTATCACGGATTATTCCGCTGCCATCGGTTTTCGGCGCTTCGAAGACCTTGTTAAAAACCTCGTCGGGAACCTGTGCGCGTAGCGGTTCAAGAATCTTCAACTCAGCCGCATCTGGCAACTGTCGGGCCGCCAGGACAGTGTTGGAAAAATAGCTCTGCTGGCGGATGTAGAGGTTGCGCATCATCTGCCGGTTGCTCCACTCGAAATCCCAGAGCATGGCCAGCGCCTGACGCACGCGACGATCCTGGAACATCGGTTTTTGCAGGTTGAACACAAAACCCTGAGCAGATTGCGGTGCCTCGGTGGCCAAATGGGCCTTTTGCAGGCGCCCGTCGCGCAGGGCAGGGCTGTCATAGCCGATCGAGTAGCCGGTGGCGGAGAACTCACGGTTGTAGTCATAGGCGCCACCGCGCAGTACCTGGCGGGCGACGTCGGTGTCGCCGAAGTACTCGATGCTGAAGTGGTCGAAATTGTAGAGGCCGCGACTAACCGGCAGATCTTTGCCCCACCAGTCGGGATTGCGCTCGAACGTGATGCTGCGCCCTGAGTCGACTTTACCGACCCTGTAAGGGCCGCTGCCCAACGGCGGTTCATATCCGCCACCGCCGGCGAAGTCACGACTCTTCCACCAATGCTCGGGAAAGACCGGCAGGGTCGCGATGTCCAGCGGCAGGGTGCGGTTTTCGTTGTTTTTGAAATCGAAACGTACCGTCAGCGGAGCTTCCACGTCGACGCCTTTGACGTCGGCGAACTGCGTGCGGTAGCGCAGGCTGCCCTGAGTCATCAATAGATCGTAGGTGTAGCGCACGTCTTGGGCAGTGATCGGTTTGCCGTCGGCGAAACGTGCCTTGGGATTGATGAAGAAGCGCAGCGACAGGCCGTCGTCGGAGCGCTCGATCTTTTGCGCGACCAGACCGTAGACGGTGTACGGCTCATCCATCGAACGCTGGGCCAGCGGCGAATACAGAAGGCCGTCAATCTGGGTGACGCCGATGCCTTTGTCTATATAAGGAAGGATATGGTCGAAATGGCCGATCTCGATCGCCGAGCGGCGCATCGTTCCACCTTTGGGGGCCAGTGGGTTGGTGTAGTCGAAATGACTGAAATCGGCAGGATATTTGGCGGGCTCGCCATACACGGTAAGCGCATGTTGCGGTGTAGCGTTCACACCCACGGCGCCGGACAGCAGGGCGAGGGCGGTGAGCATCAAAGTGGGGAAAACCAGTCGCATTGTCAGCCTTGGAACCGGGTAATCGATAAGCGCAAGTTGTACGCGAGAGGCGCATCAGTCGCCAGCCGTATGTGTAACTGAAACACAACGGCCCGCCAAGAGGCGGGCCGTTGAACAACAATCAGGCGACGGATCAGTCCTGACGGCTGGTGACTTCCAGCAGGTGATAACCGAACTGGGTTTTCACTGGGCCTTGCACAGTGTTGATCGGCGCGCTGAATACCACGGTGTCGAATTCCTTGACCATCTGGCCAGGACTGAACGAGCCCAGATCGCCGCCCTGACGGCTGGACGGGCAGGTGGAGTTGGCTTTGGCGACTTCGGCGAAATCAGCGCCGCCTTCGATCTGGGTCTTGAGTTCGTTGCACTTGGCTTCATCGGAAACCAGGATGTGGCGGGCAGTGGCTTTAGCCATGAGAAAACTCTCCAATCAATTTCAGTAAAGTGTGGAGCCTACCGGATTCAGTGAGCGAATTCTCGGCAAAGTTCCGTTCGGTTGTCGGCGTTTTGATTACAGATTCGCCGCTCGCAGGCGCGAGGCATGTTCAACGTAAAGCTCAATCGGGTCTAGCGGCACGGTGATGCTGCCAGCAGGGCGGCGCAGGGTGCCCAAGTGATCCAGGGGATAGTCGGAACGGATCACCTGACCCAGGTGAGAGCTGAAACGTCCGACGAAGCCGTCATTGTGTTCTCCTTCAGTCATGAAATATTGCGACAGCGCTCGGCAAACGCCTTGAACCGGGTCGAGAGTTGGCAAGCCGGCTACAGGCAGGACACCGCTCCAAGAGTAATAATGCACACCATTGACTTGGGCCGGGCCGTGCCCGCCCCAAGTGGTGGGCAGTCCCTGCGGAAACTTGTCATTGAAATCGCCCACGCCCTCGGTTGTGAGTGCACTGAGCGCCGCCAATGCGCTCTGCGGCAGCGTGACATTACCGCTGAGCAACGAAATAAAGTCGGCAAACAGTGTTGCCACGTTCTGTGCAACGGCTTCCGGTAGCCGGCCTGGAACCAGTGCCTTGCGCAGGAAATCAGCCAGTTCCGATCCGTGGTTCGGGCCGCTGACCGACGTCACCGAGGCTACCGCGTGTGGCGCGAGCGCCGCAGCGTATCGAGCAGCCAATGCTCCCTGGCTATGCCCTATGAGGTTGACTTTGCTGGCGCCTGTGCCTCGCCGGACACGATCAATCTGGGTAAGCAGTTGCTCACCCCTCACTTCGTTGTTGTGGGTGGCGGAGAGGTGCGGAACGAACACTCGGTTGTTAGCCGTTTTCAGAGCGTCCTTGACGTCATGAAACAGCTCGAAATGGCCGATACGTTCGAACCCGAACAGGCCGTGCACCAACAGGATGGGATAACGAGTTGTAGCATTCCGTTGCATGTTCTTACCTTTTCTCAGAAGTTCATCGGGAAATCTGTGGGCCACTCTAAAACACACAACTCGTTGAAGAAGTACGAAGAGGCTTCACTAGGCCGTTGAATCTGGACTAGAGGGCGTACGAAGTTTCGGATGTTTATGAAATCCAAATCGGAAGTTCTGGCCGTCTTCCGCCTGGCAGAAATTGATTTTGCGTTACTTGCCTACCGCAGTTGCGGCTTTTGCTCTATGGCTGCGACGTATTGGGCTGATAGCGACGGGATGAGCAATCGGGTTCAATGTTGGCTGTCGACGCCGTCAATGAAGGCAGCGTTATGTCCAA
The DNA here is from genome assembly GCF_019733355.1 of Pseudomonas baetica. Lineage (GTDB taxonomy): Bacteria > Pseudomonadota > Gammaproteobacteria > Pseudomonadales > Pseudomonadaceae > Aquipseudomonas > Aquipseudomonas baetica_A. Next base: position 69,599 of record NZ_JAIHLQ010000003.1, read on the forward strand.
GGAATGGAGCTACGAATGAACACTCATGAAATCGAGTTTTGCTACCGGATGCGTCACCACGCCAGTCCCGGTACGACTAATGAACTGTTGCCTGCAGCAATGCTCGATTCTCTGGAGGGGGCCGTGCTCGATCCTTCGCTAAGCGAAGTCGTCATACGTATCGCGCCCTATGCAAATATGGCGAGTGGGGATCAGTTGCTGTTGAACTGGGACGGTCTGGATATCGAGGGCTTTGCTTATCAACACGAAATGGTCCGCTTTGTCAGCGAAGCCCAGGTAGGCAAAGACGTCATTTTCGTCGTCAAAGGTATGCACATCGCAGCACTGGATGGCGGTTCGCTAGAGGTCTACTGGACACTTGTCAGCGCAGGCCTGTCTGAACCTGCATCGTCTGCCCGTTTGCAGTTGACTGTGGGGGATGCGCGACCGCAGTTGCTGGCTCCCTATATCGCAGGCGCTGTTGGCGGAGCGCTGGATCCGGCGCTCGCGATGGAAGGCGCGCTCATCAGTCTCCAGCCTTACGCACGGATGACCGCAGGCGATCAGGTGACGTTGCTATGGTCTGGAGACGCATCAACGCTATCGCTCAAGGATCGACTGAAGGTCGAAGCCTTCGCTGTCGCAGACATCCTGTCATTCTGGGTTGCTCCTGAATACATCGCAGCACATCTCGGTGGCGAGGTGACAGTACGCTATCGAGTCGAGCAAATCAGTGGAGCGGTGCGCGAATCGGAGCCTGCAAGAGTGCTCATCACCCCGTTCGTGCATGGCGAACTGGATGCGCCCGATGTGCTTGAGGCTGATGACGGGGTGCTGTCGACGGAAAGTTCAATTGACGGTGTCACCGTGGTGATCGGCAATGCCCGGACACAAGAGGGTGAGTTGGTCTACCTCAAGTGTGATGGTGATTTTTTCAATCATCGGGATGACCGTGAAATCACTCGGGAAACCGCTGGCAAACCGTTGATTTTTATAGTGCCGCATCGTTTCTGGCGCGAGCATCTAGGCTCCACCGTACGGGTTGCCTATTCGGTCGAGCGGTTGGACGATGTCAGTCATGAGTCTGCGGCGACACAGGTGCGCGTAGAGACATAACTGCGACGCGGCCAGCCCTCCGGTTTTGATTGAGCCGGAGGGCAAGGTTGCAATCAGCCTCTGGCTTCGGCGCCAAGACGCTCAGCCGCATCGAGCAGCAATCGTTCCGTGGCGCTGAAACCGAGGCAGCCATCGGTGATCGAAACGCCGTAGCGCAACGATGCATTCAGCGGCTGACAGCCTTCGAACAGATGAGACTCCAGCATCATGCCGATCAGGGAGCTATCGCCCTGCAAGCGTTGTTCAAGCACTTCGTTGAAGACGCCTGGTTGACGCAGCGGATCCTTGCCGCTGTTGGCGTGACTGCAGTCGACCATGATCCGGCTCGGAATTTTCAAACGTTTCAGGTCGGCGTGAATGCTTGCCACGCTATCGCGATCGTAGTTAGGCCCCTGATGGCCACCGCGTAACACCAAATGGGTATCTGGGTTGCCGGGCGTCTGAATAATAGCCGGATGCCCTTGGCTGTCGACCCCGAAGTGTCGATGTGGGTGGGCTGCCGAACGCATGGCATCCACAGCAACGGCCGCGCCACCGTCGGTGCCATTCTTGAAGCCTACCGGCATGCTCAAGCCGCTGGCCATCTCGCGATGAATTTGTGATTCCGTCGTCCGCGCGCCAATAGCAACCCAACTGAGCAGATCGTCGAAGTATCCTGCCGCCATGGGCTGCAACAGTTCGGTAGCCACGGGCAACCCGAGGCGGATCATTTCCAGCATCAGTCCGCGGGACATCGTCAGGCCGCCGGCCATGTCGTCACTGCCATCCAGGTTCGGGTCGTAAGCCAAGCCTTTCCAGCCGACCGTAGTACGCGGTTTTTCGACGTAGGCACGCATCACCAGCAGCATTTCGTCGCTGACGTTTTCAGCCAGACGGGCGAGTTTGCCTGCATATTCAAGGGCGGACTCAGGGTCGTGGATGGAGCAGGGGCCGACGATTACCAACAGACGCTGGTCTTCGCCATTGAGGATCGCGCGAACCGCTTGGCGGTGGGCGGCGACCTGTCGGCTCAAGGCATTGCTCAGGGGCAATTGCTGTTTGAGTTGCAACGAACTGGGCAGACGCAGGGTCAGTGCTTCGTTGGCAGAATCGAGGGACAGTGGCAGAGCAGAAACGGACGAGTTCATATGTGTTCTTCCTGGGCTGGCGGCGGTTCTTCCCGCTCGCTCGGCCCTACTGGGGTGTTCGACAATTGGCCGTATTGGCTATGTGTGCGTGTTTGCCACCTGTAGGTGACCGATCGGAGGCGGCAGGCTGTCCCGATCGGAGGCTGGTAAATCGCCAGGCGCTAAAGCTGTCGTAACGGTAATAAGTGGCGTAGTTCATTTCGTGAATCCTCAAGGTGTCTGGTGTGTTGCTGAAAAAATTTGGGCCTGAAAAAACAAAACCCCCGGTCGGGAGGCCGACCGGGGGTTGAGAAATCTCTGGTAGGCGACCCGTTTTCATGGGCGCCGGTGGGTATCAGGCGCGCCAGTGGCTAAACCAATACCCAAAATAAAAGCTGACCGAAGCGCAAACGTCTTTCGCCTGGGCAGCCGCAACCGAGCGCAGGGCGCTGGCGGTACGAAGCTGTGAGAGGGCGTTGAACATGGTTTGTCTCCGATGAATGCGCCGAGCTTACTAGAGGCCGATGCGCCACATCAATCAGAAAATGCTATCGCATCACCCACAAAACGCCTATTGCTTGAGTGCTGCAAGGGTTGTGACACACTCAGCGCTTTGCCTGATGATCAAGGAAGAATGACGAATCATGTCGATACTCACCATTGCTGCCGCCCAGATAACGTCGATTAAGGGGGATCTTGGCGCAAACATTGCCCGTCACATGCGTTTTATCGAGGCGGCGGCGGAGCAGGGCGTCGAGTTGCTGGTGTGTCCTGAATTATCGCTGACCGGCTATGAAGGGGAAAAGGCTGCTGCGTTGGCCATTGACCCGCAAGACTCTGTGCTCGAGCCTTTACGGTATTTGGCCCGAAAGCTCGGCGTCACGACTGTCGTCGGTATGCCGATACGCCTGAAAGGGCGTTCGGCGGTCTTGATCGGTGCGCTGGTCCTCGGTGCCGATGGCTCGCTTGAGGTGTACAGCAAACAACATCTGCACCCTGGTGAGGAGATTGTCTTTGCTACCGGCCAGGGAGGGCCGGCCTTGAGCATCGGCAACGATACGGTTGCGCTGGCGGTCTGCGCTGACTTCTCTCATGCCAGTCATGCCGCAGTGGCCGCTGATCGAGGCGCGGATCTTTACGCTGCGGGTGTCTTGATCAGTGAGAAAGGTTATGTAGCAGACACCGCGCTGCTTGAAGGTTATGCCCGGCAGCACAAGATGGCTGTGTTGATGGCTAACCACGGTGGCCTCACCGGCGGATGGCAGTCGGCAGGGTGCAGCGCGATCTGGTCTGAGGAGGGTTCGCTGATTGTCTCGGCGCCGGGGGCGGGTGATCTTCTGGTGGTAGCCTGTCGCGATGCGGGTGAGTGGCGGGGTCAGGTCGTTGCCATTTCGGAGGCTCAATGACATTCCAGCTCAGGTGTGCGACTTCAGAGAACCTGGCGTTTTCGCGAAATCTCACTTGTCAGAACATGCTGCGCTATTACATTCACCATGACCTGTTGTGGCAGGACGAAGCGTTTGACGTGGCCTGGTCGGGGCGCGAGAACTGGCTGATATTGGTGGCTGATACACCTGCAGGATTTTTCAGCCTCAGCCGGGATGCGCGGGCCCTGTATATTCGCGAATTGCAAATTGCTGAAGCCTTTCAGGGGAAGGGCGTGGGTTCTTGGGCAATTGATCAGGTTATTGGCATGGCCCGTAAAGAAAAGCTTCCGGCTTTGCGCCTGACCGTGTTTGAAAATAATCCAGCGAAAAATTTGTATCAGAGAAAAGGGCTGCGAGTACAAGGCGAAGACGAGTGTTTTCTGCGCATGCAGTTGGATATCAGTACACCTGTGCTCTGAAACCCACGGCCGGCAAGCCTTCTATGATGAATTGAAACTTTTTTAATGATGCTTGCCGCTAGGTCTGTCGGGCACTTTTTGCTAAGGTGTCGGGCATCCCAATAAGACCATATCGCGAGGTGTCTGCTTGATTAGGGTGCTAGTGGTCGATGACCATGATCTCGTTCGTACAGGCATTACACGAATGCTGGCCGATATTGATGGCCTGCAGGTGGTTGGCCAAGCCGAGTCCGGGGAAGAATCCCTGATCAAGGCCCGAGAGTTGAAGCCCGATGTGGTTCTGATGGACGTCAAGATGCCTGGCATCGGCGGCCTGGAAGCCACGCGCAAACTGCTGCGCAGTCATCCTGACATCAAGGTGGTCGCGGTTACGGTGTGTGAAGAGGATCCTTTTCCTACACGATTGTTGCAGGCTGGCGCTGCGGGTTATCTGACCAAGGGCGCGGGGCTGCCGGAAATGGTGCAGGCCATTCGCCTGGTTTTTGCCGGCCAGCGCTATATCAGCCCGCAAATTGCACAGCAATTGGCGATCAAATCCTTTCAGCCGTCCAATGATTCGCCTTTCGACGCCTTGTCCGAACGCGAGATTCAGATTGCGTTGATGATTGTCGGCTGTCAGAAAGTACAGATCATTTCCGACAAATTGTGTCTGTCGCCGAAAACCGTGAACACCTATCGCTATCGCATTTTCGAGAAGCTTTCGATCAGCAGCGATGTCGAGTTGACGCTGTTGGCGGTTCGTCACGGCATGGTCGATGCCAGCCTCTGACCATGACTGAAACATTCGATTCCGGCGCCTTTCTGTCGACCGTCAGTGGGCGCCCCGGCGTCTATCGCATGTTCGACAGCGATGCGCGTCTGCTCTACGTAGGCAAGGCCAAGAACCTCAAGAAACGTCTGGCGAGCTACTTTCGCAAAACGGGTCTGGCGCCAAAAACGGCTGCGCTGGTCGGGCGTATTGCTCAGGTCGAAACGACCATCACCGCCAACGAAACTGAAGCGCTGTTGCTTGAGCAGACCCTGATCAAGGAGTGGCGGCCGCCGTACAACATCCTGTTGCGCGACGACAAATCCTATCCTTATGTCTTTCTGTCTGACGGACAGTTCCCGCGTCTGAGCATCCATCGCGGGGCAAAAAAGGCCAAGGGCAAGTATTTCGGTCCTTATCCGAGTGCTGGTGCGATACGCGAAAGTCTGAGCTTGCTGCAAAAGACGTTTTTTGTTCGTCAATGTGAAGACAGTTACTACAAGAACCGCACCCGGCCGTGTCTGCAATATCAGATCAAGCGCTGCAAGGCGCCGTGTGTCGGGCTGGTTGAGCCTGATGTCTATGCCCAAGACGTGCGTCACTCGGTGATGTTTCTTGAAGGGCGTAGTCATGCGCTGACCAATGAGCTGTCTGCGGCGATGGAGGAGGCCGCGATCAATCTCGAATTCGAGCGTGCTGCCGAGTTGCGTGATCAGATCGCTTTGCTGCGCCGGGTTCAGGATCAGCAGAGCATGGAAGGCGGTACAGGGGATATCGATGTCATCGCCGCCTTCGTCAACCCGGGCGGCGCTTGCGTGCATTTGATCAGTGTCCGTGGCGGACGCGTGTTAGGCAGCAAGAATTTCTTCCCGCAAGTGGGGATCGAAGAAGACGTTTCTGAAGTGATGGCAGCGTTTCTCGGGCAATACTTCATCAGTAGCCCGGAGCGCGATTTGCCGAGCGAACTGATTGTGAACGTGGTGCACGACGACTTTCCGACGCTGATCGAGGCGATTCATGGATTGCGTGGCCGCGAATTGGCCATCAGCCATAGGGTGCGTGGTACCCGAGCGCGCTGGCAGCAACTGGCCGTTACCAACGCAGAGCAGGCGTTGGGCGCGCGTCTGGCCAATCGTCAACATACGGCAGCGCGTTTTGAAGCGCTGGCGCAAGTGTTGAACCTCGATGAGCCTCCGCAGCGCCTGGAGTGCTACGACATCAGTCATTCCAGCGGTGAGGCAACGGTCGCCTCCTGTGTGGTCTTTGGCCCGGAAGGCGCGATCAAATCGGATTACCGCCGCTACAACATTGAAGGCGTCACGGCGGGTGACGACTATGCCGCCATGCACCAGGCCTTGACGCGACGCTTCAGCAAACTCAAGGACGGCGAGGGCAGGCTGCCGGACATCTTGTTGGTCGACGGTGGTAAAGGCCAGTTATCGATGGCCCGTGACGTCCTCAATGAGTTGGCCGTGCCGGACCTGATTTTGCTTGGTGTTGCCAAAGGCGCAACTCGCAAGGCTGGTTTCGAAACGTTGTATCTGAATGATGCAGCGCACGAGTTCACTCTACGCGGCGACTCGCCGGCGCTGCACCTGATTCAGCAAATCCGCGATGAGGCCCACCGTTTCGCAATTACCGGACACCGAGCTCGCCGCGGCAAAACCCGCCGCACATCAACGCTGGAAGGTGTTGCCGGAGTAGGGCCGACCCGGCGTCGCGACTTATTGAAACATTTTGGTGGATTGCAGGAGCTGTCTCGTGCAAGCATCGAAGAGATCGCCAAAGCCCCGGGGATCAGTAAAAAGCTCGCAGAGTCGATTTATGCAAACCTGCATAGCGAGTAGAATGCCCCTTCACCTCGTAGCCAGTTGTGCCGATGAATATCCCTAATCTGATTACCGTTTTACGCGTCCTGCTTATCCCGATCTTTATTTTGCTGTTTTATCTGCCTTACGAATGGAGTTACATGGCCTCCGCCTCGGTGTTTGCCTTCGCGGCAGCGACGGACTGGCTGGATGGTTACCTGGCCCGCCGCTTGGAACAAAGCACTCCGTTCGGAGCGTTCCTGGATCCGGTTGCGGACAAGCTAATGGTGGCAGTGGCTCTGGTGCTGTTGGTGCAAGAACATGGCAATCTGTGGCTTACGCTGCCGGCCGCCGTGATCATCGGTCGCGAGATTGTCGTTTCTGCTCTGCGTGAGTGGATGGCCGAACTCGGTGCTCGCGCTCATGTCGCAGTTTCGAACCTGGGCAAATGGAAAACCGCCGCGCAAATGCTGGCGCTGGTAATCCTGCTGGCCAATCCCAAGGACTTCAGCTTCTGGGTCATTCTGGGTTACGTCTTGCTGTTGGTGTCCGCAGGCTTGACGCTGTGGTCGATGATTCAATACCTTCGTGCCGCCTGGCCACACCTGAAGACGGATGTTGAAAAGAAATAAAACTTTTTTGAATCAAGGGGTTGACGAAGCTTCTTAATTCTATAGAATGCGCATCACCAAGCGGGAATAGCTCAGTTGGTAGAGCACGACCTTGCCAAGGTCGGGGTCGCGAGTTCGAGTCTCGTTTCCCGCTCCAATTTGTACGTGTTTGTTGTTGTGCTACTCACAGCAAATACTTTGAGGCCGAGTAGCAAAATGGTTATGCAGTGGATTGCAAATCCACCTACGCCGGTTCGATTCCGACCTCGGCCTCCACTATAAACAAGCTCCGTAGATCCATGATTTACGGAGCTTTTTTATTTGCACTCCGCGGCAAAATTTAGTCTTGAATTTCGCGTTTGCGAACTTGCTTCACCGGGGGGTGATGTATATATTTCCCCCTCTGCTGTACGAGCAGAGATGAGCTACACCGCGCTACCGCCCGAATGGCGAAACTGGTAGACGCATGGGACTTAAAATCCCCCGCTCGTAAGGGCGTGCCGGTTCGATTCCGGCTTCGGGCACCATCTTCTTTTCCGCCGGTATTCGGCGAAGGCCGGAAAACCAATCTGACCGCCGTTCTGGCCTGATTAAGCATTACGCCAGCATTCGTATTCTTTCGCTGCAATCCTCTATTTTTTAGTACATCATTCAGTCCATTTCCAGTTCGACTGACTTGGTGATGTACTAATGCCCCTCACAGATACCGCTGTGCGTCAGGCCAAACCGGCCGACAAAGAGTTCTCCATCACTGATGGCGGCGGACTTTCCCTATTCGTAGCTCCTAACGGTACGAAGTCTTGGCATTTCCGGTTCTCATGGCACGGCAAGCAGCCGCGCATGTCGCTGGGCACCTATCCAGAAATCTCCCTGAAAGACGCTCGCGACCAGCGGGATCAAGCCCGGTCGCTTGTTGCAAAAGGTATAGACCCTCGCTCCAATCGCCGTAAAGAGAAGCAGGCCGCCGCCGACTCGTCCATCAAAACCTTCGAACTCGTTGCTGGCGAGTGGTATGCCTTTAAGCTACCTCGCTGGGCTAAGGCCAAGAAGGGTGCCGCCAAACAGGCTCAACTGTATTTGGACAAAGACCTACTGCCGTCTCTGGGCAAGATCCCTATCGCCGAAGTCACCCGTAAGGATGTACTAGCCACATTGCGCATCATCGAGAAGCGCGGAGCGCTCAACGTAGCCCGAAAGTGCAGGACATGGCTGAACGAAATATTCCGGTTCGGCATTGCATCAGAGTACCTGGATGTAAACCCGGCTGCGGATCTGGACATCGTAGCCGCGAAGGAGCCACCGGAGAAACACAACCCAATGCTTCGCCAGCATGAACTGAAAGAGTTCCTGACCGCTCTGCGTGACGCAGACCTGAAAGAGTACACCCGCAGCGCTATCAGGCTCCTATTGCTGACTGGCGTACGCACAATTGAACTGCGCAGCGCTACCATCGATCAATTCGACTTTGACGCCGCGCTGTGGATAGTACCTGCCGGTACAGTGAAGCAGTTGAAGAAAATGATCAGGGTAAAGGGGGAGGGGGTTGTTCCGCCGTATCTTGTGCCACTGTCGCGGCAGGCGGTGGAGGAGGCGCGCAAAGTGCACCAGTTGACCGGCCGCTACAAGCTTCTGATCGCTGGACGGCATGAGCCGACCATCCCTATCAGCGACGGCACAGTCAACATGGCGCTGAGGCGCATGGGGTATGAAGGCAGGCTGACCGGACACGGAATCCGCGCCACGATCTCGACGGCCTTGAATGAGAAGGGGTATAACGAGGACTGGATCGAGGCGCAGCTTTCGCACGCAGGCTCCAGCAAGATCAGGAAGGTGTATAACCACGCAGAGTATGTTGAACAACGGAGAGGGATGATGCAGGACTGGGCGGACTATCTTGATGCGCTGGAGACTGAGGGCTGACCTCGAGACTCAGCCAGCTTGTCGCGGTTCCATTGCAGAACCTCAGACTTGACCCACGCGACGGATCTCGCGCCAAGCTGAACCTGCTTTGGAAACAACCCTTGTCCGGCCATCTCGTAAATTTTGGTTGTTCCAAAACCGACCAGCCTTTTAACCTCTGGCAGGCGGATAAATTCGATCTCTTCATTCATATTTCCTTCCTCTTGCTGATGGCTTCGTCGATAACTGAATTAATCGGTATGCCGAACTCGTCGAAGGCAGAATCAAATTCTATCGCTGACCTGTTTGGAACTTGGAGCCATCGGTAGCGCTCTGCATCCTTTCTCAGCGCATCGCTCTCGGCGATTAGGGATAGAGCTATATCTTCGATGTACTGGTTTTCCCCGGTCAGATATTCGTTGAGTTCATCGTCAGCACTTAGATAACGATCCTCGTCTTCGATGGTCTCTGTTTCTCTAGCCACTTTGTGCAACGAAACCTGCGCATCCAGCAGGCGCTTCAATTCGCTGTGGTCGGTCATTCTTCACCTCGCAAGATTCTGTCGTGCTTGATCAGCGCCTTCGTTTTCAAGCTGAGAACAAAACGCTTTACCCAGCTCTGCTTGGTGTTGGCCACGACTCTGGCGGAGTGGAATTGCGCCCAAAGAACCTCTAGAGCCTTGCCGGTGCGCAGCATTTGCTCATTCATCCTTAACCCTCCCGCCGGCCGCGATAATGGCGTCAATAACCGAGCCCTTTGATAGCAGGCGGCCAAAGTTTTCGTAAGACCAGTCAGGCTCTGGCAACTCCACCACAACACTCGCCGCCCCATCCCTGAACCCGTCCCGCGCCGCATTGGCCATGTCTACGGTGGTGTATTGGGCTTCGCGCTTGTTCCAGATTGACAGATCTCCGTCGTCACCCGGAGTCGGTCCAAATGCCCCGCAACTGTTGCATTCAATCCATTGCACAACATTCAGGTCGCTGCTTCCGCAAAAAGGGCAGGGCGCCAGATCAGGTTTTTCAGCAGATTTCAGCGCATCGACTGCGGCTTGCCATTGGGCGCGAGTGACGCTAGCAATTCGAAAATCTTCGGATACGCTAAGGCGCACGATTGGAAGGATGCCGTCTTTTGCGCCATGAAACACCATGCCGGCAAATGACTGCTGAAGGCTAGAGTAGCCTTCCGGCCAAGCCTTCAGCTCCCGCGCCAAAATATCAATCAGTTTCATGCTTTCCTCCACGATGCAGCCGCCACCCGCGCCCAGCGCTCTTGGGTGACGATGATGAAATTACGAATCCCCGTCATGACCTTGTGCATCTCGCCGTCGAACTCGACGAACTGGCCGGCCTTGCGGTGTTCTGGTACGCGGTCGATGACGTCGAGCAGCTTGCCCGGGGTGCCATCTGTGTTCTGTGCGTGAATGTCAAAGCTGGCCATGACGTTCCACCTCGATGCGTTTCTGAATGCCCACCCGATAACCTTCAGGCCGGAGCGCGGCGGTCTTTTCGATATTGGCGATGACCCGCTCGACGCCGCCGAATCGTTCATCTACTTGGCGCCCGGCCGCAATCAACTGATCGGCGAGGTTCCAGCCTTCTCTTTCTTCGATGCGAGACATAGGGATACTCCGGTCAGTAGTTGGCGTACGAAGCGGATTCATTAGCGGTCAGCTTTAGCCGGCGAACTTTCTGTCCATCGAGATGCTTACGCAGCGCCTTCATGAACAGGCAGATCAGCTTTGCGCTTTGCATGCGTTTCACGCCGATCTTGTTGTCCGTGAGCTGGTTTCTCAGCAATGAGGCCAATTCAAGAGTTGGCATCGGCTCACACATCGCAGCGAAGAATTCGGCGGTCATGAGGCGGTTTTCTTTCGATAAGTGGGCGAAGACGGCTGCGCTTTGCGCTGCCGGGACAAGCTTCCGAAGATGTGGCTTGAAGCCGTACAGAAGGCCTTCGTGGAGCAGCTTCTCGTTCCCGCCACAAGTGGCAATCACTTGATCGTTGCGAATGGCATTGCCGCGCTTTGCGTTGTCGATCTTCCGTGCCTCCATCAGGGCAAGAAGTCGACTTGCGCTTGCCATGTGCCCAACGTTTTTCAGGTCTGGATTCGCAACCCCAAGCATGTCAGCGCTTGTGCGCCGCGTGCCTTGATCAATGGTAAGAAAGGTCTCAGGGTCGAGACCGCTGATGATGGTCATCAGGTGGGTGGTGCCAGACTTCACGACTGCCATCAGGCGATGCTGGCCGTCGAGCAAATTACCGTTTCGGTCGACGCGGATCGTGTCGCCGTTATATTGAAAGCGCCCTTCAGTCATTTCCCGTGCAAGATTTTCGACGTGCTGCTGTTTTGCCGGGCGGTTTCGCGTATTCCCTTCAAGTAACAAGGCGGCTACTTCTGGGCCTACTGCTTTGGTTTCAACGATTGCCATGCGAATTTCTCCCGCCCGCAATCACGCGCAGGCTATTGAGTAGTCAGGGTTTACAACAGAAGGGATGAATCAGCGGACGTAGACGAGGTAGAACCAGGCGAGGGCGATCATTTCCGCTCACCATTCAGCGCATCGTTGACGTAGAGACAGGCGTTCAAATCTTCGCGTGCCGATATCACCGCGTCGTAATCGACCAGATGGCCGGGCTTTCCGACTTGGCTCAATGCGTAGGAAAGTTTTTGGAGTAGGCCAGCAGATGGCGCTGGCGGAACCCTGAAGACCTTGAACGCGTCCGGGTGATCGAACTCGCAGACAACCAGGTTGTTTGGCGTACCTTCATTGCGCAAGTAGGCGGTAGGCTCGTCGAGCTGTTGAGTGACCGGCGCTGGCGGGTCGGTGAACAGCGGAACAGTCCAGTTACCGAGAGGCTTGGATTCACTGTAGGTCAGCCCCCCGTGAGTTGCTCTGCGCTCACCTTTCAGCATTGCAAGAGCTTCGGGGGCGATATGGATCAGCGGCTCACCACTACCACTCTCCAGCTCCTGCACGCGCGCCTGTAGCTGGGCAAGCTCCTTACCACGTTGAGATGCGTGATAGTCCGCCTGCTTTGTCAGCGCTGTTTGATTGCTGAGATCGATGCGTAGCTGGGCGATGGTGGATTTCAGGGCGGCAAACTCGGGGTCAAGCGCACGCATCGCAACATAGGCATGGCCCATTGATGAGTTGTGCATTATGCCGATCATACCGTATGCATCCATATAGGCCTGACACCCTGCATCGGTCATTGCCGGAGTTGGCTCTTGCCGCTCGACCGCTGGCGCAGCAAGCAAAGCACGGATACCGCACAGCGCCTCATGGCGGTAAATAGAAATTCGTTCCTTGTCGATATATTTATTATCCGTAGCGCGCTCAAGCAACTCCCGCGACACGCCGTCAATCGTTGGGTTATTGGTCATGGGTACTCCGAATATCTCTAATGCTGTGAATTTCTAGGACTTCGTGGTGCTCAAGCTCTTCCACGGTTTCTTCAAACTCATCAACGCAGCCATTTCTGTCTAAAGTCACAACGGCCCATTCCGTTACAGTCCGTGTAATTTTTGCGACCAATCTTTTCGGCTTTTTGCTACTCATGACTTTCTGCCTCGGGGTTGGGGTTGAGGGCGGCGATGGACTTGGCATAGTTGACGTTATCGTCCAGCATCTTCGAAACGCTGTCGCAGTCGCCGCCTAGAAAGGTGATTCGGTCGTGACCGGCTTCAAGGCAACAGGCGTAATCGTTGGTCATCAGCCGCAACAACTCACGTAGTTCCGTAATGATCTGCTCGGCGGCGTCTAATTTATGTTTCAGCCGCGAACAATCATCAGCGCAAGCTTGCGCGACCATTGCGTAGGTATCGCGGTCAATCTCAGCCGTATCGGCGCGCAGGCGTTGGGCGTCGAAGTCGGCAATACCAACGTACTGAGCATCATCGAATTCGGTTTCTACGACGTGCCGATAATCGGCTCGGAATTTCTTAATGCCACTCATGACATGCACCATTGAATAAGTTGCGGCCAGCCGGTCATGGCTAGGCCGAGGATTGCGAAAAGGTAGGTCATCATTGCTGCTCTCCGTCACGCTGCATCATGTAGGCAAGCTGCTCATTGGTCGGGCTTGGCGTCTTTGCAGTGAAGTGGAGCCGGCTGTCAGAGTGCTGGTGTGGCGCACAAAATAGCGATCCACCTTTGCGCGGCTTTTCGCATCCAGGGCAAGCGCAGGGCTTACGCATCAGTTCACCGCATTCGGGACAGCCGATTTTGTTTGCATAACTGTGGGCGCATTTGTCACTCATACCTCAATACTCCAGTTAACCCCGTCCGCTGCCCGCTGATCGCGAAGCTTGGCCAGGTGTGCAAGGCGAGCCAGTCCGCCGCCGAGGATGATTGAGGTTGAAATCCAGCAGGTGAAGAAGGCGATCATGCCGAAGCCCTCGGCTCTTTCATCCAGCGTTGAATGGTTGGCCTGCAGAACCCAATGCGGGCCTCTACTTCCGCCCATTTCTTTCGCTGGGCGCGCATCTCGGCCGCTAACACAAGACAGTCGTCAGTGATCTCTTTGCGGTGCCCCATGATCTGCCTAGATACCCCGAAGGCATTCAGGTAGCGGATGACCGTCGCGTATCCACACCCAACCTTGTCGGCCACGTACTGGATCGGGTAGTCGTCAGCAAAAGTCTTGAAGAGCTTTTCTACTGCTTCAGGAGTGAGCTTCTTGGATGACATCTTCATTCCTCCTCGCAAATTCCTGCTGCCGGGCTTTCGAGCAGCGTTCGTGATTGCCCTTGTTGCGTGGTCTGTCGCAGTAGACGCACCGCGCTCCGAGCTCCAAATAGCCGGCGTTGAGCTTTCCTTTGGATGACATGCGGCCTCCCGGATGGGTGAGGTTGAGTTGGAAGGGTTACTGCTTCGGCGCTTTCGGGAAGAAGGCCGGATGAGGCCCTGCTTTGCGCTTTGGATAGTCGATGTTGAACTTGTTAAGCAGGCGGTTGAATCGATGGAAGCGAATTCCCATCTGGTTCATGGCCTGAGTGCGAGATAGGCCTATTTCGATGAATGCCTTGATGCGCTCGCAATCTTTGGCGTCTTGAGCATCGTCGATCTGGTGCGCGCGCAGGTTTTTGTAGCCGATATGCGCGGCTGTTTGGAAGTTGAAGCCACCTTCCAGGGCGATCGCTGACAGAACCTTACGCGACATGCTGGTTCTTTCCATGGCCTCCGCATAGGTCATGGTCAGCGCCAGTTTGCGCACACCCTGTACCAGCTTGCTGCGCTCCACGGCTCTCTCGGTGGCGCGCTCTGCTCGCTCCTGCTGGCGGCGCGTCTTCTGCCTTACAGCAGCGGCTGTCGGCGGCTTCGGCGTGTCATCAATAACTACCTTTGGTCTTGGCGGCGGCTCATACCGAACCGGTGCCGGCTTGAAGCTCGGCCCGGCCAGCACCTCAATAGTCCCTCCTTTGCTCAAGAACTCTTCGCGAGCCAGTTCAATGCGATTGCGCTCAGGATCAAGTGCCTTGACCATGTTGATGTCGCTGCTGATGTAGGCGTTCATGCTGCACCTCTCATTCGGCCCCGCATTTCCTGTTCCAGTTCGGCCAGCTCTTCCAGAAAGGCCTTGATTTCGGCTTCCATCTCGCGCCCGCGCTTGTAGTCGAACTCGTAGCGAAAGCAGATGTATTGCAGTTCTTCCGGCAGACGGTCGTCGTAGCTCACGAAGTCCGCCCAGTGCCGGCCTGTGCAAGCCATCTGAGCAAGCATCTGCCACTCGTACTGAGGGTCATGCTTGCCGGACTGCATGGTCGCGATGTGGGTCGCAGTGTTAGGGCACTTGATCTCAAGCACGCCGTCATCACCCGATAGACCGTCTGGCGATGCGCCGAAACCTTGAATGGTCGGGTGCATGACCAATCCAGTCTCGACCACCATCAAGTCCTTATCAGCCTCGTAGGCCATACAGGCAAATGGCTCAAGCTCGACGCCGCGCTGAACGGCCGCGTTGCGTGAAAGATCCATACCGCCCTGCTGCCCAGTCAGTCGCTCGCACAACAACTCCATCATGTAGTTTTTGCGAGTGGCAGAAGGCGCGCCGCCGCGTCCGCTGGCCATCACGTCCTTGACCCGGCTGGCTGTGACATTCCCAAGCCTGGCCGCAAACCATTCAGCGCTACGCTGTTCCATCTAACACCTCCTCAGCTTGGCCTTCGATGGGCGCCGCCTCTGCTTTCAGGGCTTCGCTGCGCTTGGTCACTTCAGCCTTGAACCTGGCGTGTCCGGCAGCATCCTTAGCCTGTTTCATCGCGGCAGTGCCTTGGTGGTAGACCTCGGTCAGCGCCTCCAGGCTGCCGGCTTTCATCGCAAGCTCAATCCAACCGTTAACCGCCTCGGTATCAGTCGGCGCGGAGCCGGGAATTCCAACCAGACCTTCGCCGCCATCAGTGTTGAGGTGATGGATAGCCTGCTCAAGCCGGTCAGTCTTCGGCCAGAACTTGTAACCGCGCTTCACTACCGTCTTTTTGGCCATCTCGCCGGGGTCTGTCACCCACGGGCATGACTTCTGCTTGCTGATCCATGCCTTCCATGCGCTGGAGCGGTCGCGGATGGCGTTCACGTCGTCGATGCTCATGGTTTCGGTGAGGTAGTCGCCGCCGGCAGTTTTAACCACGACGTAAACCCCGATGACTTCTCCGCGATCCTTGGCGAACGGGTTGTATTGATGGGTCGGCGGCTTGTCGAAGCCGTTGAGGACGAACGAGTCGGCGGAATAAACCAACTCCGCCTGAGCCCAGCAGATAGCGCCGGTGGACATGGCCAGATCCATCAGGCCGATATAGCTGATGTCGAGACAGATCTTGCCGTCCCGAGGAACCAGATAGGCCTGCTTCTTCGCCGGGTTCAAGCTGATGCCGATAGCTGCGATGTTGGTGATTGCGTTGACCACCGACTGTCGATTCTGCAAGGCAATCTTGGTGGCGTACTCGCCGGACGTAATCACCTGTATGGCGAACTCAGCCTCTCGCTCGAAGTTTAGCGAGCGGTCGGTCAGGACATTGGCGAACTGATTTCGCGCACCGTAGATGTCCTGAGTGATGGTTGCGATTGCTGTACTCATGACGACCTCAGTAAGTGATGGAAACGGCGGGGATCTTGCGCTGGGCGATCAGAGTGACGGCCTGCTTCGCGCACTCTTCCGGCATGCCGCTTGCGATGAAGGCGTCCAGCGCGGATCGGTTGATCTTCGCCTTGTGGGCTTTGTCGGCTTCGCGTGCCTGAGCCTGTTCCAGTTCGTAAGCAGCGGCTGCGGCCTGACGATCCAGCTCTTTCTGGCGCGCCTGCTCCACTGCCTGGGCCTGACGCTGTTCAGCGGCAATGCGTTCCTGTTCGGCGCGCTGTTCGGCTGCGATTCGGTTGGCTTCTGCCTGCGCTGCCGCTGTGCGGGCCTGTTCAGCTTGAAGCTCCAGTTGCATGCGCTGGTGTTCGGCTGCTGCGGCTGCATCCCGTGCGGCTTGCTCGGTGGCACGTTGTGCGGCGGCCGCCTGATCCAGCAACTCTTGCTCGCGGCGTGCAGCGGCGTCACGCTCTGCCTGCGCACGCTGTTCCGCTTCGAGGCTGGCTTGTTCGGCGGCTGCACGGGCAATCTCTGCATCGCGGTCTCGCTGGGCTTGTGCTTCGGCTTCGGCGCGCAAGCGGACAAGCTCGGCCTGCTCAGCTTCGTATTGCTGGCGAGTGGCGAGTGCGGCACGCAATTTGGTTAAGACGTGATCCTTGGTTCTGGCGGCTTCGGATTCGAACTCTTCCCAGTGCTCGCCCATCTTCACCGCCTCAACCGAGGCGATAGACTCAAGCAGTACCGCGGCGGTGACGTCCGACAGATCCAAGGCAAAATCCGCAATTGCCTGTACGGCATCGACGTGCCGATCCTTGCGAGCCTGCTCGGCGACTTCCCAGTCAGTCAGTGGCTTGCGAACTTCCTCTTGCCAAGCGCTCAGCAGCTCACGAACGCGCTTGCGCTCGGCGTCGATCTTCTTCGGTACATCCTTCAGCTCTGCAACAAGCTCTTTGCCCAGGCTGTCGAGTTTCGTTTTTGATCCCGCCAGGCTGTAAGCAATCGAGCGATACGCGTCTTGGCCCTTTTTGGTTTTAACGTCAGGTGCCAAGGCGTTGAACTTGTCGATTTCTTCCCGGACGCTTTGTAGGTATGGGTCGAGGCCGTTGGGGGCGCTGAATACTGCCAGGGCTACTTCTTTAGCTGGCAGGATCGCCAGTTGCTGTTCTGCGGACATGGGGAATCCTTGCCGCGATGCACGCAGCGTTTGAAGGTGTGGGGTTATTGAGTGACGCGATCAGCGAGGGCGCTGAGAGCCATCAGGAAAGTGAAGATGGCGAGTACAGGGAAGCTTCCGCGCCATAGGAGTAGGCGGCGGGCGCGTTGGTGGCTTGTCATTTGGTTTGCTCCAGAGGCCCGCCGTGATCTTTACGGATGCTTGCGATCTGGGATTCAAGCGTTGGATGGCGCTCGGACATATCACCTTCACGCACATGGCGCTTGTGCAGAATGATCTTTACTGCGCCGGGCCCGCTTGGGCGTATTTCGACTCGTATCATTCGATCATGTGCAACCACAACCAATACAGTTAGGTGGTTGTAATCGAACGTAGCAAGGCTGCTGTAGCGAGCATTTACGTGAATGCCACGCCCGTTTTGTATGAATTTGCCCGGCAAGTGATGAAAGCCTCGATACACATCTGCCAACATCCTTGCGCACTCCCAATGGTCGTCCGTCATCCAGTCTAGACGGTAGTGCTTCATCCATTCAGGTTCGCTCATTTCGCCACCGCCATAACAGGAAGCCCGCGAGGCTCGCCGTTTTCCTTGAACAGGCTGTACTGAAGAATTAGGACGCAAAGTCCGAAGGCGAGAATCCAGAAGAGTGGTTTCATGCTCATTTCCCTTTGTACTGGATCGGCACGAAGGTGAAGTGCTGATCGGGTTCGTCTTTAGACTCGACGACGTAGAAGACATCGGAGTCCAGTCGCTTCATCAGTTCGCGGAAGGTGTAGACGCGGGTGGCTAGGCGTTTCATGGCTTCACCTTCAGGCCGGCGGCTTCGATGACCATGCGCGCGTTCGCCTTCATTCGCGCACGACCTTGCTCAGGCATGAATTCCCACGGGTAATCCATTGATTCAGCCAGTGCTTTGGCAGCATCATCAATATCAACCACCATCGATCCGCGTGAGGCCGACCAGAAAGCCCACGCAACCGGCCGATCTTCTTCGCATGCAATCAATTGGCAGCGCGCTTGATGAAATGTCTCTTCAAACTCTTCGCGGCTACTGTCCATCAGCTAATCCTCGCCACCAGCATGCCGCGCCGGGTCTGAATGGAGATGCGCCGTGGCAGATCGGCGACCAGAAAAAAGCCTTGACGGGTCAAGGCTTGGTTCATTGCTTTGTAGTCCACTGCGATGATCGTCATCACAACACCTCAAATTTGACCGGGCAGCAGTACCCGTCTTCGTATGCCTGGAAGCATTCCATGTGCCCGCATTGAGGCACGCTGAACCAGAGAATCAGACCGTGACACCAGAATGGGGCGATCACAGCTCACCATCCTCTGCCTGAGCAATCAGCGCATCGTCTACGAGCGGCTGTAGCAGCTTCTCAGCGATTTCGCCGAGCATGCCTAGCGAGTGGTCGCTGTGGCCGAGAAGTTCGGCCAGAGCGTTCTTGTCTGGCTCTGAGCTGGCAAGCGAGTTCAGCAACCGTCCCAGTGCAGGCGATCCTACTTCGTAATCAGCCAGCCTGCGGTTCACATGCTCGTCTACTGCCAGATCGAAGTCCGCAGTGGTGACGACCTGCGGCTTGCACATCCGGCGCTGTACCTTCACGTCCCAGCGGAACCGGACCAGTTGCTCTACGGCGTTGTACAGCCACTCAGCCCGCGCCAACTCTTCCGGCGTCTCACTCACTGGAGGCGGGAGGCGATTGTCGTAGTCGCGCTGGGCGCCTTCGAGCATTGCGTTGAATCTTGCGTTCATGGTCGCCTCCAGAGTGGCGGGGGGGCTTCAGTTATGGGCAGCAGTCCGGCCCGCAGTAGCAGTAGTACCGGCGCTCGGTTCCATCGTCATAATTGATCTCGCCGCGCTTGCCGCAGAGGCACAAAGCTGTTTCGGGATCATCACAATCGATGCAGTGGTCGCCGCGCTTATCGTCGGCGTGTATAACCCTGTTGCAGGTAAGGCAGTGACCGAATTCAGGTGGATCAGGCGGCTGCATGAAGCTGTACATGCTCAATCTCCTAGGCGATATACCCGCCAGGCATCGTTGTAATAATCTTCCTCGGTGCGTCATGCATCCGACCTTTGGCGCAGTCGTGGACGTCGGGGCGGGGCTTCCTGGGGAGGGGTGGGGTTGTGCGTTTCATGGCTGATTACTCAGTGATTGCTTGTTCCAGCGCCTCGATCTCGGCCAGTGCCGTCAAGAGGTTTTCTTTGTCAGCAATACGGGCCTGTGTGTATGTGCTATCCATCAAGTTGATAGCCTTTGCCGCGAGCTCCGGGAACTGATTGCGGATGACTTGAGCGAGTGCCAAGTCAAACTCTTTATCCAGCCAGTAATTCTTGTCACCCGGCGATGCCTGGAAGCCGATTTGAGTCTCTACTTTTAGGGTGTGCAGGTATCCCGGCTTGCGGTCGGCGAAGCGCTGCGGGGTGGTTAGCTTCGCGATGTAGCTGCGCGCCGCAACCAGTTGTTTGCTGAGTTCTGCTGACTTGTTCATTTCCACTCACCTCCAACCGCAAAATAAAAAGCCCGATCACTGACCGGGCTTTATTCCTGAAGTAGACCTCCCTACGTCAGGGGGAGTAAATCCAAGCTTTGGCTGTCTGTTACATGGCTGCAAATCCTCCGCGTTGATTGAATGCATCGGCTTTCAAAGTGTTGCTCGCCTGCATTGGGGTGTGATCTGGCCGGTGCTGATCTCCGGCACAACTGGGAGGCTCTCCCCAGATCGCTGTAGCGCATCAGCCTGCGCATTCATCTGCTGTTGTTGCGTGATGCAAGGTGTCCCGCATCTGCGGGGTTGTCCTCCTGCATCGGTTCTGCGTCTTCACCATCTGGTGGCACCGGAGGCAAGCCCTACCCGGAATCAAGACGCAGACCGATGCAGCCTGCCTAAACAGGTGATCGGTACTCTTGCCCATAGGGCGGTTATGCGGTGGCTTTGAAGATGGCTGCACGGGCCAGTTCGCGCATTTCTTCCACGGTGATTTGCAGCGACATTTCGCTGGTGCATGAGCCGGTGCAAGGCACGCAGCCGCAATCATGAGGGCGGGCGATACGCTCAAGCGCCTTGTACAGGTCTGGCGCGGCGGCGATCAGCTTGGCGTTGGCCAATGCCTCTCCGCAGCTGTAAACGCTACCCTTGTCGCGGCGGCGGTGAATCTCCGCGATGGTGTCGTCATTCCCGGTAGTGGTTTCAATCCAGCGTTTACCGTGATCATCTTGAATGCCCCAAGGCCCCGGCGTAAATTTCGACTCACTCATTGTCTTGCTCCGTTGCGTTGATGGGGTGGGTTATAGACCGACACACCTGAGAAGGCAGCGATCCGAACAGAATGCGTAATTGCCATGCGTCACAGCCTCTTCCTCGGTCGATTCCGTGCCGCACTGCTCACAAGTAACGGTGCCGTCGAACTCGACGTATTCAGCGCCGACGCCGCATGTCGGGAATTGGCGAACGGTCGGGTCGATCACGGTGCCGTCCTCGCGCTCAGCCCACCAATGCTCGCGGCGACCCCATATTGGGCAGTCGTAATACCCGCGAACCAGCCTGAGAGAAGAATCGCCAGCAACAGCCGCCTCACTCATTTCTTTGCACTTCCCGGCAAAAGCGAGAAAGTCATGTCCAGCCTGCATCTTCTATCTCCCATCCCAGTCATTTACCTCAGAGCCCGGTATAGGGGTGAGGGGGTGTGGTGTTAGCGAACCATCGAAGGGTGAGGGTTGAGCCCGCATTGCTGATGGAACTCGGCTACCCCCATCGAGGCTCTACCGCCGCAGCGAATGTCGCGCCAAGTGGTGAAGTGTCGATACAGGGTTAGCAGTTCGATTTCGCTTAGGTTTTCCATCTCACTTCCTCCACTTGAATTCAACAAAGCGTCCGATGCGGGCGCTTGGGTAGGTATCAATCGAACATTGGTGGATCTGTCTGGCGCCACGGCAAAGACCGACTATTTACGGCCGTCGCGTCGGTACCAACGCTTTCCGCGCTTTACACCAGACAGATCCCCGATGGGCACTCTTTCGAATGCCAGGGTGGTGCCTGTTTTTGACAGGGGCAGGCTCCCTGTTTCCTCGCTTTCCACAGTCGAGGGAAATCCATATGCTTCGACTTCCACAGTCGAAACAAGGAATGTAGTAATGGCGAATTACATGGTGCGGGTTGAGATTTTCAAGGCTGACAGCGAGGAATACGCAGACCTACATAAGGCGCTGGAAGCGCTTGGCCTCAAGAGGACGGTTCAAGGGGATAATGGGGTTCTCAGGATGCCGCCTGGCACCTACTACGGAGCAAGCTCGCTGGGAACCTATGAGCTGAGGGAGAAAGTTAAGACTATTGCCGCCCCCTTCTCCTACCCGGCCGATCCTTCAGTGTTTGTCTCTGAGTCAAGCGACTGGTCTGGCTGGCTGAAGCCTGCTTGATGTGAGCCACCACCAGCGAACGCTCTGCCTTTAGGCATCTCACTTACCCAGTAGGCCAGGTAGTTTGAAGCGATGGCGAAAGCCTCATCAAAAGTGACGCTTTCATCCGTCGCTATCTCCTGAACGATCTGGCGAAACCGTTCGATCTGTTCTTCGTTCATCTCAATCTCCTGCTTTCCGCGTGACCCTGAGTAGGGCCACCTGGAGAGCATCCTGCCCGCTGGTAACGGGCAGGTAATCTCTATTCCTTGCATAGGCCAACGGTCGCTTTCCCGTTGATGACTTTCAGCGCGACAGGGGATCAAGGTCCCAAGGCCAAACGCTTACTCACCACCACGCAGCTTCTCCAGCCACGCCCTCCGAATGAGGTCTCCTATGCCCAGCGCCGACATGAGGTCGAATCGCTGCGTACCGTTGCGCGGTACGTCCGCTGGCTATGCATCGGCCAGCTCGGCGTCCATCAGGTTTTTAAAGAGCGGTTGAAGCAGAAGGCCCTTTCGAGGCCCTTCGCAGTGGCTGTGTCGCTGCGATGGGTGAAATATAAGCCTCCTTATCAGGCTAGTCAATAAGCGTGCTTATATTTTTTAACGCAGGCGCAAAAAAGCCCGCACATCGGCGGGCATAGGGGATCTTGGAGTCAGTCTTCTTTGGTGACGGTCCACAACAGCTGAATAAGGCCGTCGTCGCGATGGGCGATGGTTACGTTCTCGTTTTCAGCGATCTCGTCCAGGATGCGATCCCAGTCAGCCGGGTCGTCACTCGGCGAGGGTTCGAGCAGGACCGACTTAGCCAGCTGGGCCTTCGGTGTATTGATGGCTGCCTGGATGCGCATGCCCAGTAGCTCGTAGGTGGTTGGTGCTTTCGGTGCTGTCTTTGCTTTCGCCATCAGATTTACTGCTCCATAGGTGTATGGATATACAGTATTTTATCAGGCCGAATAGGGCAAGCCGAAAAGAGTACAGATGTGCTCTTTGAGATTGCGGGCAATAAAAAGCCCGGCGCTGGGCCGGGCCTGGCAATACAGATGATCTGTCAGTGGATGAACTTTGCAGCGGTGAATGCCAATCCCGCCAAGACAAGAGAGATCTGAACAAATCGCCAAGTTGCGTCCGCGATAGACTTCTCCACGCCGGTTATGGCTTTTTGAAAGCTGACCGCAAGGTCCTGAATGTCCTTCCCGGCAGAGCGAACAAAGCCGTTCATGTCATCTTTAGAGGCAAGAGTAGCGAGGTCGGCTTTGGTAGCCATGTTTGACTCAATAGAATCCAGGCGCATCTCTACGCGCACCAGCTTCTCCCTGATCTCAAAGGATGATTTTTCAAGTGCAGCTACTCGCGCGTTCAACTCGTCATCTCCCGGTGGATTTCCACCACCAGATTTACGCTCGGGATTAGGAACCAGCCGTACAACGGTATCAGGATTCTGCACTTTCGACATCCTTGCCGTTTATCTCGATACTCACGTCAATGGCATCATAGAAACTCGTCACGTGACAGTTAAGGCACCTGGTTGCGAGGTAGGCCGAAACAACATCCGGATTTCGATAGCTATGCTGATAAAAAATGTGCGGCTTCACTTTCTCATCCACCATGCATGAGAGCTTGCCTTCGGCCCCGCAGGATGGGCAAGGTCGACTGTCTATGCCTTTGTCCGCTAGATATTTATTGAACTGATCCCAGGTTAGGGCCAGCGCATCAACAATCCCTGATTTTGGATCTCGCATCCACCCTCCTTAAACATTGAAGCTCAGTGAAAAATCTGTGCCGTCCTTACAAATCCCCGCCACCCCACCCACTCAACCTTCCCCTCGCACAATCCTTTCACCCGCGACCTCTGCCACGTATGCAGTCAGCCGATCCTCATCTGCCTGGAAGATCTTGCACATCCTCAGCACGGCTTGAGCGTCCGCCTCATTGCCGGCCAGGCTCAGCCGCTCAGCAATACGCTTTAGCTCCACCACTGACCACTTCAGATCAGAGGCGATACCCTGGAGGTCGCGCTTTAGGTCTTGGTTTGGATTATTGAGCGGCATGGCTTCCTATCACTTATTCAGATCTCGAAGCGCTGCAATGGCTTCAAGTAATCGTTCGTGCTGCACCAAGACCTGGTCAGCCAGAGCGAGCTGTCCCGCCTCTCTAATGCTCGATGCCTGCTCAAGCATCTTTTCGGCCTGAGCCTCCAGATCCTTCGCCAAGACCTCGGCCTGGAATTTCACCGAGTGACCCATTGCAACCTCCTGTAAATTGTCGCCACGC
This sequence comes from Pseudomonas baetica, assembly GCF_019733355.1. GTDB lineage: Bacteria > Pseudomonadota > Gammaproteobacteria > Pseudomonadales > Pseudomonadaceae > Aquipseudomonas > Aquipseudomonas baetica_A. Next base: position 93,636 of record NZ_JAIHLQ010000003.1, read on the forward strand.
AGTTCCTAGCGCACCAAAATCTCATTTCTCCGCCTCAGATACTCATCAGGCGGCAGTTCCTGCTTCTTAAGGAGCAAAAGCTGAGCTTCTTGGTACTCCTGCTCCGTCATCGGCATGTTGCCCTGCGGGAGCAGAGGGGGTTCTGGCTTGTGAGCGCTGCAGCCAGCAAGCACGGCCAACGCAAAAAATATCATCGTGTTCGTCATACCTATCCTTGGAACCATGGAGCTCCGTTTTTACAAGTTTCTGTCATACCTACTCGGGCTTGGCTCGCTTTATTTGCCCTACCTTCACCTCATCCGCCAGCGCTGCAATCCGATCTGCATGCTCATACATCTTCGCAATCAGCTTCAGAACCGCTATCGCATCTACGTCCCGACAGTCTTTGGTGATGTTGAGTACTTCGCTTGCGGCCTGCTCAAGGTCAAGCCCTAGATCCTTGAGTTCGCGGCGCAGCTGTTGGTTGGGTTTGGTGAGGGGCATGGTTGACTCCTGCAGATATCGGTCGCGCCGGAAATCCAGACCTACATCATGAAAACTGACTTCGGCATCTTGCCATCGACAACGGTGCCAACGATCTCCCATGTGTCGTCCACTGGCTTTGTTGGGTAGGAGGGGTTCAGCGGCTTCAGATATAGCTCTCCAGCGTCACGGACGAGCTGCTTAAACGTCGCTTCATTTGAATCGATCATGCGAGCCACAACGAATTGACCTTGGCGCGCCTCTATGTCGGGAGCCACCAGGATCAAGAAGCCTTCCGGGAAGGAATTGCCGGAATTCGAGGTCATCGAATTGCCCGACACTCGGAGCCAGAACGCATCCTCGCCAGCCCAAACGTCTGAGGAATGCTGAGGGCATAGAGATACGTTGACCATTTCAACCGCCTCCCTGGCGCTTCCTGCTTGAACCCAGCTTATTTCGGGATACATGAACGACCGGGTAGGCTGAAGAGCCATCTCGACGTTGGCGTCAAAGCCGGATGTTTCCTCGGTCATGCCGCCAGTACCACTGGCGAGCCATTCCACACTAACCCCGCAAGCCTTGGCTATGGGGACCAAATGCGCTGACTTCAGCGTCTTCCCACTCTCCATTTGAGAGATGGCTGGCTGCTCAACGCCCGCTATTTCAGCCAGCTTTTTCTGGGTGATTTTCGCGTGCGCACGGGCAAGTTTCATTCTTTCGGCAAGTGTCGTCATGACCAGCAATTTATAAGTTCCCTTATCGGCTTGCAAATAAGCGTCCTTATGCTTAGGATATAAGCACGCTTATCAGGAGTTCTAGCTATGACCCCCATTGAAAAGCTCGTCGAGTTCTTTGGCGGGCAGGCAAAAACGGCCGCAGCACTCGGTGTATCCCAGGCCGCCGTCTCTTACTGGTTCAACGGCACCCACGTTATGGGCGCTAACAAAGCATTCCTGGCTGAGGAGATCACTGGCGGAGCAATCACTGCTCGCCAGCTATGCGCATCACAGCCTCGCAAATCCGCAGCCTAAACCCACTCATCAGCCGCAAGGAGCATCACATGTACGCCGACCAATCACACAAGCGCGACACGCCTCGGAAGGTGCGTTTCAACAAAACCCTTGACCGAATCCTGCACAGAGCTGCGGAAAGAGCAGAGATGCAGCACGCCACCTATCTGTACGAAATGATCGAGTGGGCTGTTGAAAACGGTGCCATTGAAGCGCTGAGCAAGGACGAGAAGAAGTCTAGCGCTGCATAGAGGCCCTTTGGAGGTGACCAGTGCCTGAAATTGACTACGAGCACCTGACTGATGGTGCTAAGCGGAGAGTCGCGGCCTTTGCACTGAAGAAGGGCTTAGACATCGACGAAGCGCTCGAGGCGATTGCCATCGAGTTTCTGGCAATGGGAGGACCCTCACTTATGAGGCGACCCAAAGCCAAGCTGTACCAATTGACGCCCAAAGAGGGCCTCAAAAGTGACACTTAAAGATCTCAAATCACAGGCACAAAAAAGCCACCGGGCAATGGTGGCTTCTTGTGCAGCACTTAATACAACGTTCTGGAGCGAATAATGCACCACTCAAGCCAAACGATCAATACCCCCGCGAATGTCGCGACACGTTTTGTTGATTCTGAAAACGTGTCGCGCACCACCATGTCATCGCGCGAGATCGCCGAACTGGTCGAATCTCGCCACGACAGCGTGAAGCGCACCATCGAGCGCCTCCAAGAAAAGGGGGTAGTGAGCTTTACACCATCGGTGGAAACCTCGCACGAAGGTGCCGGGTCGCGCCCGGTTGAAGTTTATCTCGTGAACAAGCGCGACAGCTTTGTGGTTGTCGCCCAGCTCAGCCCTGAGTTCACAGCGGCACTCGTTGATCGCTGGCAGGAGCTCGAAGGCCAGTCTTCCAATGCTCAACCACTCACTACGATCCAAATTCTGCAGATCGCCATGGAGTCTGAAAAGGCCCGATTGATGCTGACCGCGCAGGTCGAGGCCCAGGCAGAGAAGATTCACTCCTTGGAAAACCTATTCAAGGAAGGCATGACCCACACCCAGTTCTGCAAGGGCCTCAATGGGGTCAACGTCATGCAGGTGGGCAAGTTCCTCGAAGGTCGGAGCTGGCTCTACAACGAGAGCAAATCCGGCCTGCGCTTCCGTGTGGCGTCCTACGCCCGCGACAAGTACATGACCGAGCACCAGCACGAAGTCACTCCCCACGGCAAAGAGCCGTTCGTTTCCTTCACGCCAGTTCTGCTCAAGAAGGGCGCCGTGCGCCTGTACGACCTGTACCTGGCCGGCGAGCTGCCAATGAAGAAGACCTGGGACGGGCTGTTCACTCACGACAAGGCTATGCGGGGTGCTGCATGAGCCGGATAACGATCGTTCTCGACAGCCCCACAGAGCCAATCCACTTGGGCATGACGCTAGCTGGCGGTCGCCTCACAAGCGCATGCCTCGGCGACCAATCAGAGCTTCTCGAGACAACCAAGAAGCTCCAGCGCGCGCTGTTCTATTACAACCAGATGCCAGAAGCCGAACGCCTCGCAATTGAGCGCGAAGCCGCACGCATCATCGCCAAATTGGAGGCCGCGTAATGGCCGGAGACTGGATAAAAATGCGAATCGACCTCCAAACCCACCCGAAAGTTTTCCGCATTGTGTCCGCATTGAAAGCGGACAGGTTGCGGGTTATTGGCGGACTGCATGTCGCTTGGAGCATCTTCGACACTCATTCTGCTGATGGCGTGCTGCTGGGCTATGACTGCAATGCGATGGACGCTGTGATCGGCTGGCCAGGGTTCACGCAGGCTATGATCGACGTGCAGTGGGCTTCTATCGATGAGGCTGGAAGCCTTGTAATGCCTCGCTTTGACGAGCACAACGGGGCAAGCGCCAAGCGCCGTGCGAACGACAATGAGAGGAAGCGAACCGCTCGAAAGTCGGTGAGTGTCCGCAAAATGTCCTCAAGTGATGCGGACGAAATGCGGACCAGAGAAGAGAAGAGAAGAGAAGATCAAAACCCTCTCTCTGCGCGAGAAGCTATCGACCCTCGCATGCCCAGCGAAATGACCCTCGACTGGCACCCGGACGACAAGCTGCTGAAAACCTACTCGGTTCACTCTGGCGTTGCGCTGGACCTGTTCACCGAAGATGCGCGCAGGGCATTCACTGCCCACTACGAGCCGCGCTGCCAGGTGAACACCCAGGCGGAGTGGGTGCAGATGCTGGTGAAGTGGGTGCTTAGCGATCGGAATCGAGCAGCATCGTCGAACGTCAGGCAGTTCACGCCGCGCCAGAGTAATGAGCCTGACTTCGACAGCAATGCCTGGGCCGAAGGCCTTGTGGTGAGCCCATGAAGCCAGCCAGCCAATTGATGGCGACCATGGGCAACCTTCCTGCCGTGCAACCTCACCAGCCTCTCCAGGTGACGCCGCAGACGGCGGAAGTGGTGAACGACCTGTTCCGTCGCCTGCGCGGGATCTTCCCGGCGTGGCGCCAAGCTTGGCCGTCCACTGAAGCGCTGGACGCCGCCAAGGCCGAGTGGATCAAAGAGTTTGCCGACGAAGGCATTCGCACGTTGGAACAGATCGAGTTCGGTATCCAGAAGTGCCGCAAGCTCAAGAAGCCTTTCGCGCCGAGCGTTGGTGAGTTCATCGCCATGTGCGTGCCGGGCCCTGAAGACTTCGGCATGCCTGCGCCGGCTGATGCGTGGCTCGAAGCGCTGATGGGCACCTACAGCCATGACGCGGTGAAGCTCGCATCGGAAGCAACTGGCCTGTTCGACCTGCGCGCAGCAAAGCAGGAAGACAAGGGCCTGCGTGCCAGATTCGACCGCAACTACGAGGTGATCCTGCGCCGCGCCCAAGCCGGCCAACCACTCGACGGCAAGATCCTGACCGGCATCGGTCACGACGGCCAGAAATCGGAACTGGAGTTGGCTGAAGAGCAGGCCCAGCAGTTCCAGGCGCGGCTTATCGAGCTGCAAGGAATCCCAGCAGACGGCGCATCGGCGCGAGAACTGCTGATGGCGAAATTTGGCAGGAGGGCTGCGCAATGAAACTCCATCGTTACATCTGGCCTGCCATGCAGGGCGCGGGGGCTGTCTTGTTGTTCATGGCTGCGATCTCGGCGGTCACATACCTGCTCGCACCTCCGCCAACGCTTGCGCAGATTTGCGCCCGCACCAACGAGAAAGGCTCATCCGCCTGGGTTGCCTGTGTAGACAAGATGATCCAGGAGCGCAAGCAATGACCACCCAACAACAGGCCAAATCCAGCCCAGTACGCCCGAAACCAACGCACAACGGCTCAGCCATGACCCCTGAACAGAAATTCACCGTAGACACCCTACGAGCCATTGGCTTCCAGATCGTCCTCCAGGCCAAGGACATCGTTCGTATGACCAAGGGCGCAGACAAGCGACTGGTGCGGGCTGACGGCAGCGTTATGCGTGCGAACCATATTGAGCGGGGAGTAGGGCGATGAGCGATTACAGCGAACTGAAGCGGCTGGCCGAGGCCCTCCACGGGGCTGAATGGCAATTGGTCGATGGCGATGGGTTCGATGCCGATAACAGGTTTGTTACGTCTCAGCGTCGAATCGACGACAACAAGGTCGCCTTTGCTGAAATTAATTACGGTCACCCTGAAGCGGGAATGGGCGAGCCATTCCAGAGCGAGCAAGTCACTGCCGGGGAATTCATCGCCGCGGCCAACCCTGCCGCAGTCCTGACCCTGATCGCCGACAACGAACAGTTGGCCAAGACTGCTGACTGCTGGGACAGGCTGAACGTCCAGAACAAGGCGCTCAGTGATTCGTTCAAAGCCGAGCGTGACCAGGCCGAGCAGGATTACAGGGATGTCGTCGGCGCCATTGAGCTTCGCGATATCGAAATAGCCAAGCTCCGCGCCGAAATCTCCGGCCTCAAGACCGGCTACGAAGCATACGAGCAGTTGAACGCCGAGCTGAAGGCTGAGAACGAGCGGCTACTCGATCAGGTCGGGGTGCTGCAGTCCGATGCTAATAGCTGGCAGTCCGGCTATGACGTGGGGCGGCATATGGGCACCAAGACGGTTTGGGCTGAGCGTCGGGCCGTCCGCAAGGATGCCGAGCGGTACCGGTGGTTGCGTGACGGTTGCGGAATCGTGGAATACAGATCCATAGCGACCATCGGCTCGGGAATGCTTCCCTCCGGCGAAAAGTTAGACGACGTCATCGACGCCGCCATGAGCAAGGCGGTGCAGTCATGACCGAGTTCGCAATTCGCAGCCAGCGCGACATCAGCCGCCTGATGGGCGTCCTCCACGCAACCGACTTCACCAAAACCAAGATCGTGGTCATCAAGGATGAGAAACGCCCGGACGTCTGCAACCGCAAGATGTGGGCAATGCTCAAGGACGTTTCCGAGCAGGTCATCTGGCACGGCAAGAAACTGAGCAGCGAAGACTGGAAGTGCCTTTTCAGTGCCTCGCTGGAGAAGCAGCGTGCTGAGCCTGGCCTCGACGGTGGATTTGTCGTCATGGCTGTGTCGACCAGCAAGCAGTCGCAGAAGTGGTTCAGCGATCTGTTCGAGCTGATGCATGCGTTCGGCGCCGAGCATGACGTGCGCTGGACGGAGCAGGACAAGTGGGGAGGGCGGTATTGATGAGCAGCTTCTACTGGAGATGGGCGACATCAACACTGCTCGGAACGCATTACCTCAGAAAGTATTGCCCGAAGTGGGACGCAGCGCTCAATCGACTGATCGACAAGCATTGGGAATCAGTGGAGGTCGGTGAGCATACGGCGAAACTAGGCGAGGCTCACGTCTGGATCAGCAACGCATTTTACTCATACGGAACTCAATTCATGGGGGTAGCTGAGTTCCGTCCCTCGGTGCGGACTATGCGTCGCCTGGATAGCCTCGTCCGATACGAGCAAGCCAAAAAAGAAGAAAAAAAGCGCGAGGAACACCTCAAGCAGATGGAGGGCTTTTGATGCTCGCCGCCAAACAACCAAAACCGAAGAAGTGCAAGAACCCAGCGTGCGGCATCAGCTTCCCGCCGCAGCGCTTGGGGCAGGCGGTATGCAGTCCGAAGTGCGCGCTTGCCATGGCGCCGGCGAACACCGAGAAAGCCCGTAAGGCAATCGCTCAGCGCGACCGCCGCGAGATCCAGGTGCGCAAGGAAAAGCTGAAGAGCAGGGCGGATCATCTGCGCGAAGCCCAGGCGGCATTCAACGAGTGGGTCCGCCTGCGTGACGCCGATCGCCCTTGTATCAGTTGCGGTCGGCACCACGAGGGTCAATACCACGCTGGGCACTATCGCTCTGTGGGAGCGAACCCCGAGCTGCGATTCGAACCGCTCAACGTGTGGAAGCAGTGCGCGCCATGCAACACGCACCTGTCCGGCAACCTGGTGAATTACCGGCTTTCGCTCCTGCAGCTGATCGGCCCGGAAAAGGTCGATTGGCTGGAAGGGCCGCACCCGGCCTGCAAGCACGCCGTCGAAGAAATCAAAACCATCAAGGCCGAGTACCGGGCAAAGACCAGAGAACTGAAGAAGGGGCAGGTAGCATGAAGATCAACTCAGCGCGCCAGGCTTGGCATGACTGCACCTACAACCCAGCGCCGGGCCAAACCTCTGACGTCGTCCAGTTGGGTGTGGTAGTCCAGAGCACAGAGCGCGGGCCATCGGCGAATCACGCAATGCACAGCGCGCTGGCCGGACACATCCAGTCGGCAATCGCCCGGCTTCACCCGCAAGTGCGCGTATTCGGAGAGTACATGTACGCCGCGAACCGGGACGACGATATCCGTGAGGCTGCGGAGGAGGTCGTCTTCGGCATGGTCGCCTCGAAGTCCAAGCGCATGACCGCGGCCAAGCGGGAGAAGCTGGAGTATGTGGTTAAGGGCGTAATGCGCCGGTATCGCTACATGCACCAGGGCGGACAGTCGTCCAACGAAGATCCGCTGATCAAGCCGGAAGGGTTCCGTTCGTGGCTCATGGTGGAGTACGGCGTGAGGATCGAATCGTGTGCCTGGGCGCGTGATTGGGAGCCTGCGATTCAGCTCGCATTCGACTGCTGCCAGGACTTGGATCGTATGGCGCTGAGCCCGATTGGCGCGGTGATTTATCAGATGAAAGAAGCCGCTTGACTTCCCGCACGGCTGGCGGCATCATTTTGCCACATTGAGTATTTTGCCTGCGGCAACTTGATCCACAAACCCCGCCATCGAGCGGGGTTTTTTGTGTCTGCGATTTCCAAAATCCCTCGGAACCTCTGATCGCCAAGTTCAGCGAGGGCCTCATTAGCGACTGACCTGGCGAATACCATGACAAGAACTATCGACGAGACAATCGAGCAGCTTCAATTCATCCGCGAGAAGAGCGGCGGGCACCTGCTGGTCCTTGGCATCCAGGAAGTACCAACAACTGAATATCGGAATGCGGGTGATGGCAGTGTTGAGGAATATGGCATCCGCTATTGGCCTGAGCCTGTAGAGGGCGGCAAGCAGTAAGCCTGCCGCCAGAACCGTCAGAGCTTTTTGGCTATTTTGCCTCCGCTCAGTAAGCGGTACTCGGTGTCGCTGACCTTCTGCACCGCTCCACCGCTCATGGTTTCATAGTTCTTTCTCTCGTCTCGCCATTGAGTCTCCCTAGACCCAAGAGGATCTATGCCGCTTTGCTCTGTTAGCTCGATGATGGTGAATGTCTCGCCATCGTTAGTAGCGGCGTGAAATCTAAGTGTTTCGATAGTTCTGGTTTTAATAGCCATTTGCATCATCCGTTTACAGCTGTAGGGGCTTGAACGGTAGCAGTGATATGGCATTTAGCCAGCCAAGGCTTTTATTTTTCGGATCGACACCCATTGCCCGCTCGTAACGGGCTTCTTTATTTCCCTTGGCTGCCACCTGTCAGCCCTTTTTATTCTCGCTCCCCGCAAGGGAGGTCATCGGATGAAGCTCATGCCCGAAAAGAACCCGGACACGTGGGCCGCCATCTGGGTGGCCCTGAGCAATCCACTTTGGCAGGGCGCAATCATGGCGATCCTCATCTCCTTTCTGCGTGTCCTGTATGACGCTAAAGAGACCAGCAAGCGCCGGATCTTCTTCGAAGCGCTGATCTGCGGTGGATTGAGCCTGTCTGCCAGTAGCGTCATCGAGTGGATGGCCTGGCCTTCGAATCTGTCCGTAGCTGCCGGGGGCGCCATTGGCTTCCTTGGGGTTACGGCGATCCGGGAAATGGTTACTCGGTTCCTGGGTCGGAAAGTCGACTCGCTATAGCTCGCGACACGTTTCGCGAATCAGTAAATTGTGTCGCGACATGGGAGAAGGGCATGAGCGATCAATCAGGCGAACACATCCATTGCTGGGATGATGGCCGAGGACGGCGAGAAGTATTCATTGATGGCGTCAAAGAACGCTGTGTCGTCTGGTGCGATACGAAGGCCGGCATTGCAGTAGTTGCCGACTGCCTGCTCAAGTCCATCGACGGCGAGACTGTCGACTTCCATCCCGTTTGGGGTGAGGTCGTAGTGGTTCCCATGCCTGCGCGGACTCCTTCGCGGATCCCCTTGCCGAATGGCAGCCTTCCAGTATTCACCAGCCAACGAACGAGCCATTGAATGACGTTCGAATGCATTGAATGAATCGTTCTGCGAAAACCAACCCCATGAATGAGGCTTCCAATGGCCCTATGCGGCGCATCCAAGCGCGGCAACGGGGAACCATGCAAGCGTCACGCGATACCGGGTTCCTCTCGCTGCAAGCTCCACGGCGGCAAGAGTACCGGGCCAAAGGATCAGCGGGGAAACAAGAACGCTGCCAGGCCCGGATCGATTTACAGCCAATTCCTGACAGAAGAAGAGCGGGCCGACTTCAATGCCGCCCAGCTCGATCAGATTGACGATGAGCTGAGGCTGACAAAGGTTCTGCTGGGTCGCGTGCTGCTCGCTGCTGGTGAGGGGCATGACCTGCTGGCCGACAGATACCTTGGCCGCATCGAGTCCCTGACCAAGACCAAAGAGGAATTGATCAGTAAGCGCCTTCTGAACGAGAAGCTGCGCCGCGAACTTGAAGACCCTAACCAGGGGCTGCCTGAACCGAAACAAGTAATCATCGGGGTGGAAGATGCGTCCTGTCCTGATGCTGAACAAACCGCAGTTTGAGTTCATCAAGTCGCACAACAAGTTCATGGCGTTCGTCGGGGGCTATCGTAGCGGCAAGACATTCGTCGGCTGCGTGCGGATGTGTATCAACGCGCTGGAGTTCCCGGGCATCCCGCAAGGCTACTTTGCACCGACCTACCCGCAGATCACTGACATCTTCTACGACACCATGCCTGGCGTTGCTGAAGCGTTCGGCCTATTCGCTGACATTGTGGCCAGCAACAAGCGTGTGTACCTGCGTGACAACAAAGGGCGCTGCCTGAGCACCATTGTGTGCAAGAGCATGGAGCACCCGCACCGCATCGTCGGCTTCAACATCGCGCACGCACTGGTCGATGAGATCGACTGTATGCCGATCAAGAAGGCCGACAGCGCCTGGAAGAAGATCATTGCGCGGATGTCCACGGTGTGGCCCGGGCGCGATCAGAACACCATCGACGTGACGACAACGCCCGAGGGGTTCAACTGGGTCTACCGAAAGTTCGTCAAGGAGCTGGCCGCCGATCCGTCGCAGCGTGAGTTCTACGGCATCGTGCATGCTTCAACGCGTCAGAACGCCAAGAACCTGCCAAAGGACTACATACCGTCCCTGCGAAAGACGTATCCGGCCAACCTGGTGGATGCGTACATCGACGGCCTGTTCGTCAATCTGACATCGGGCAGCGTGTACCCGAACTTCAACCGGTTCACCTGCCACACAAACGAGACAATTCGTCCAGGTGAGCAGCTGCACGTCGGCATGGACTTCAACATCAACCGGATGGCGGCGACGATCCACGTCATTCGCAACGGTCTACCGCTGCTACTGGAGGAGGCCACAAGCCTATTCGACACCCCGGCGATGATCGTTGAGTTGAAGCGCCGCTTCCCTGGGCACAGCATCACGGTCTACCCCGACGCCACCGGCAAGAACCGCAAGAGCGTCAGTGGCAGCGAGTCCGATCACAGCCTGCTTCGCGCCGCTGGGTTCATGGTGATGGTCAATCCGTCTAACCCCATGGTTCGCGACCGGGTGCTGGCCGTGAACGCCATGTTCCTGAATGGCGAGGGCCAGCGTAGATACCTGGTCAACACCGACAACTGCCCGATCACCACTCAGGTGCTTGAGCAGCAGGCATACGCCGAGAACGGCGAACCCAACAAAGACGGCACTGAAGACCCAATCGACGCATTGGGCTACTTCATTGTTCAGCGCTTCCCGATTGCGGGCGGCTACACACTCGCAAACGTGAGCAACTCATGAGCGCAATCAGCTACCTAAAAGACAGCCTGCAGAACCTTGTCGCAGGACTGGGTACTGCTCGCGACAAGGCTTCACATTCGAGTTACGGCGTCCCGATCATGGACGACCAGCAGCTCATCAACGCCTTCCGGGGTTCGTGGGCTGCGCGCAAGGGCGTGACCATCCCCGCGCTGGACGCCTGTCGCAACTGGCGAAACTGGCAGGCCAAGAAGGATCAGATTGAGCTGATTGAGGCCGAAGAGATCCGCCTTGATGTGAACGGCAAGATTCTTGAGGCGCTGATCAAGGCGCGACTGTTCGGCGGGGCCGCGATCTTCATTGGCACCGGTGAGCGCGACACGGCTTCTGAGCTCAATCCGGAGCGGATCGGGCAGGGTGGCATCAAATACCTGACGGTGATGACTCGCCGGCAGCTCCCAGCGACCGAGATCGAACAAGACCCGCAGAGCCCGCGCTTTGGCAAGCCGAAAGCCTACCGTCTGCCTGGCTCGACTGTGGAGATTCACCCGTCGCGGCTGGTGATCTTCGTCGGTGCGCAGCATCCAGACCCTGAGCTGGCTGACGGCACCCAGTTCGGGTGGGGTGACTCAGTACTGCTGGCGGCCATGCCCGCCGTGAAGCACTACGACGAGACGATGGCCAACGTCGTGAGCCTGGTCTACGAGGCCAAGATTGACGTAATCAACATCCCACACCTGATGGCCAGTCTTCAGGACAAGAATTACGAGCGGAACCTGCTGGAGCGTTTGCGCTTGGCTGCTACTGCCAAGGGCATCAACGGCACGCTGATCCTTGATGGAAACGAGACGCACAGCTCCAAGTCGGCCAACTTCAGCACACTGCCAGACATCATTGGCAAGGCTGAACAGGCAGTGGCGGGTGCATTCGATGTTCCAGGCTCGCGCATGTTCGGTACGTCCTCTGGTGGCCTGAACTCGAACGGCGAGGAGAACACGCGCAACTACTACGACAACGTCGCGTCACGTCAGAAGCTGGAGATCAAGCCAGCCATGAGCGTGCTGGATGAATGCCTGATCCGCTCTGCGCTGGGTAGTCGGCCCGCCGAGATCCATTACGCATGGGCGCCACTGTGGCAGCCGACGGCGAAAGAGCGGGCCGACATCGGCAAGACGACCGCCGATACGATCAAGACGCTGGGCGATACCAAGCTTTTCCACTCCGACGCGCTCAGCGAGTCCGGGGCGAACCTGCTGGTAGAAATGAGCATCCTGCCTGGCCTTGAGGCTGCGCTGGAAAAGTTCGGCACTGAGGCGCAGGACGAAGAGCCGGAAGACGACCCGAAAGACCCCGCTATCACCTGAGGCACCCATGAAAATTACCGATTCAGTTGTCCTCAGCGATGCATCACTGAGCGATTCCGGCTACCTGGAAGCTTTTGCCCGAACCGCGCGTACCGGAACTCAGCAATATCTCGGCTCCGAAGTTGGCCGCCCTGACCTTGCTGTAGTTACGGTCTATCGCGATCAGGCCGAGGTGTTCTCCAAGCGTTCGCTTCAGACCTTCTCGAAGATCCCGGTCACCAACGATCACCCAGGCCAGCCGGTCACTGCCGACAACTGGAAAGACGTGGCGGTGGGCACGACCGGCGACGACGTGCTGCGCGACGGCGAGTACCTGAAGATCGGCCTAAAGATCACCGACGCATCAGCAGTGAAGGCCGTGAACGACGGCAAGCGCGAGCTAAGCGTTGGATACACCTGTGTTCTGGTCTGGGAAGACGGCATCGCGCCGGACGGGACGCCATATCAGGCCAAACAAACCGAGATCACGGCTGATCACGTTGCCATTGTGCAGCGCGGCAGGGCCGGAACGAAAGCGCGCATCGGCGACGCTTGGGGCGTTGCCCCGATCACTGACCACAACCCCCAAAAGGAAAAACCCATGACCCTGAAGACGGTTACCGTCGACGGCATCCCGGTTGAAGTAACCGACCAGGGCGCCATCGTTATCGCTACCTTGCAGCAGCGCCTTGCCGATGCCAGCAAGACTCTCACCACTACCGAAGCCGGGCACGCTACTGCGCTGGCTACCAAGGACACTGAGCTCGCGAAGAAAGACGCCGAGATCGATGACCTGAGAGCCAAAGTGCTGACTGACGCACAGATCGACGCCCGCGTGAAAGAGCGCGCAGACCTGATCGGCATCGCCAAGTCCATCGTCGATGGCGACTACGCAGGCAAGAGCGCTGACGAAATCCGCAAGGCTGCCGTTACCGCCAAGCTCGGTGATGCAGTACTGGCTGGCAAGGGCGAAGCGTATATCGCAGCGCGCTTCGACATCCTGGCTGACGAAGCGGCGAAAGACCCGGTTCGCCAGCACCTGCTCCAGAAGGACGGAAAGCCGGTCGTTAATGCGGCTACTGACGCTCGCGCCAAGATGCTGGCCGACCTCAACTCCACTCAGCCAGCGAAATAAGGAGCCATCATGGCCGCTTATCAAACGACTTACCCGGACCGTCCGGCGAAAGGCCTTCACGGCGCTTCGGCAAACGAAGAACTCAAGAACGACATCAGCCGCACCATCGAAAACGCAGCAGGCGTTCGCTTCGGCGAGCCGGTGCAGCGCGGCGCTGGTGACCACGGCGTGATTCCGTTCGCTGCTGGCGGCAAGTTCGTCGGCATCGCGAAGCTGAACCCAGCGGTGCCGGCCGTAAAAACCGGCTCGACTCTGGTCGATGGCTATCCGCAGTACTTCACTGCCGCCATCCGCGAGCGCGGCCAGATGTACGTGACCGTCAGCACGCCAGTTGTCGATGGTGATCCGGTCTACTTCGTCACCGCGACGAACACCTACACCAACGCAGCGGGCACCGGCATCGTCGGCCCGATCCCAAGCACTTTCTTCGACACCACCGGCGCGGCTGGCGACATCGTGGAAATCTCCCTCAAGAACCGGAGCGCATAACCATGCCGCAAGCATTTGAAGACGCTCAAGCAGCGTTGCCGTTCGTTGTAGCCCAGGGCCGCAACATCGAAACAGCGATCTACGAGGCTCGCTACCCCGAGTACAGCTACCGCGACCTGATGCCGGTTGTCACCGAAGGCAACCAGTGGGCGATGGGCACTCAGTTCTACACTCAGCAACTGGCTGGTGAGGCCAAGTTCCTGTCCGGGGCTGGTAATGACATGCCGTTCAACCAGGTGTCGTTCGGCGAAGGTTCGCACGACTACGCCATGATCGGCTCCGGCTGGGAATGGAACCTGGAAGAGGTCAACGTTGCTTCGCTGTACGGTCGCAACCTGAACGACCTCAAGGCTCTGTCTGCCAGCCGTTCCACTGAGCGCTTGCTGTACGACATCGCCGTCACCGGTAGCACCGAGAAGAACTGGCGCGGCTTCGTCAACCAGACGAACGTCCAGACCATCACTGCCGCTGCAACCGGCACCGGCAGCTCAACGCTGTTCGCCAACAAGACGCCGCTGCAGATCCTGGCCGACCTGAACGCGCTGCTGAAGCTGGTTCCCAACGCCTCGAACAACGTCGAGCTGGCCGATACCGTCGCGCTGCCGCTGGAAGTGATGGACTACATCTCCACCACCTTCGTTGGCACTGAAGCGAACAGCCCAACCATTCTGGAGCGCTTCATCACCTCCAACGTGTACACGGCTCGCACCAAGCGCCCGCTGACCATCCTGACAGCTAACTCGCTGTCCGAGGCTGGCGCAGGTGGCGGCGGTCGTATCGTTGCGTACCGCAAAGCACTGGACGTGATCCGCTTCCATCTGCCAATGCCTCGCATGGTCCTGCCGGTTCACCAGAAGTCGATCATGGGCTTCGAGACCGGCATCATCGCTCGCACCGGTGGCGTTGAAGTTCGTCTGCCTGGCGCCATGGCCTACATGGACGGCGTGTCCGAGCCTGCATAAGGAGGCGATCATGAAAGTCAAAGTGACCAATAGCGGACTCTGCCCGCGTGGCGTGTGGGCTCTAGGTGTAATCAAGTTGGTTGGCATTGGCGCAAGCCGCGAGCTGATCCTGACTGATTCCGAGCTGGAAGAGGCCAAGAAGATCGAGATCCTGGCATTCGAGGAAGTCGAAGGTTCGGGCGACGATGAAAAGGCTGACCTGCTCGCTAAGCTGAAGGCGCTGGGCATCAATGCCAACGCCAACAGCAAGCCGGAAACGCTGCGCGCCAAGCTGGAAGAGGCCGAAGCGGCGAAAGCTTCCGCTGACGCCGATGCCGCTCTGAAGCTTGAAGTCATCGCCGAGCTGAAAGGCTTGAACGTTGAAGTCGACGAAGCTGCTTCGCTGGCTGACCTGCAGGCCGCTCTGGCAACTGCAAAAGCGTAATCCCCGCAAAACCCGGAGCGCTTGTCGCTCCACCTATTCGAGACATCCCGATGCCTGACTTTTACGGAACGCTGGCCCAGGCCGACGCGTATAACGCTGCCCGCGCCAATACTGCCTGGGTAGGCGAGGATGCAGCCAAGCAGGCCGCACTGATCCGGGCATCGGTCTACGTGGATGGCATGATCGGCCAGCCTGCAAGCGGTGTGGGCTGCGTTTACGTTTTCCCAGGGCAGAAGGCGGGCGGCTATAGCCAGCCCCTGCAATGGCCGCGCAAGGGGGCGATGGACCGCTTCGGCGAGACCATCCCGGAGGATGTGGTGCCCGTGGGCATTGAGTACGCAACCTACGAGGGCGCGCTGCGTGAGCTGACTCAGCCGGGCAGCCTAAACCCTGACTTTGTCCCGTCACAAGTGGTTCAGCGCGAGAAGGTAGGGCCGCTTGAAACCGAATACGCGGTATCTAAGAACGGAACTCCATCGGTCAGGCCGGTTATCGGCGCCATTGATTCGCTGCTGTACCCGCTTCTCGCCTTGCGCTGCCCAGAGCCTGCGGTGTTCACGGTATGAACGTCGCAGAGGTGCTTCAGCAGGTCGAGGCGCTTGAGCCTGGAATGCAGAAGGCCTATCTCGACTCGGTGCGAGCGACGGTTGATGCGGCTACCGTTGCTGAGGTAGAGCGCCTTCTGGCTGCCGATGATGAAAACGGCCTGGTCGAACTGCTCAGCCTGGGCGCGCTGTCCCTACTAATTGAGTCGGTGCGCTCAGCCTTCATTGCCGGCGCGCGCTTCGAGATGATCGCCATCGCGTTGCCTCGGGCTGATCGTGAGCAGATCGGTCGCAAGGAATTCGACGTGAACCGAGCTGAGGCCAGCTCATGGCTTGCTCAGCAAGTGACGGACACCCGAAACACCGCGACCGACAACGTCCGCGAGGCAATTCGCTCCGTGATGGGCTCACGACGAGTAATCGGCGGCATTCAGCCCGCCGGGCAGGTTGTTCGCACTGACCGTCAGGCGGCACTGGATCTGATCGGTCGTGTCAGCCCGCAGACAGGGCTGCGCACTGGTGGCGTCGTAGGGCTTCCTGGCAACTTCGCCCAGTACGTGGCGAATGCCCGTGCGCAACTGCTCAGCGGCGATCCTGCGCAGCTCAGGCAGTACTTGTCGCGTACCCGCCGTGATCGTCGATTCGACGGCATCGTCAGCCGCGCAATCGCAGCCGGCAAGGCCGTAGCCGCGAAAGACGTGGACAAGATCGCCGGCAGGTACTCGGAACGCCTGCTGAAAACGCACACTGAAATGCTAGCCCGCACCCTGGCGCATGAATCTCTGAACGCCGGGCGTGATCGGGCATGGGAGCAACTGGTAGAGCAGGGGATCGCTCGCGAGCGCGTTGAGAAGGAATGGCGCGACCGCAACGACGAGAAGGTGCGCAACAGCCATCGCTACATGCGAGGCCGGCGCGTCGGGCTTGGTCAGCCCTTCCAGACCAACAGCGGCGCCTTGCTGCGGTTCCCTGGCGATTCCAGCCTGGGCGCCGGTTGGGACGAAACGGCAAACTGCCGCTGCATAGCAATATATTTTCTAAGGGCCTGACCCATGCCAGACATTTATGACCGCAGCAAGGCGATGGCGGCGCGAATGCTTTCGCCTCGAAGCAAGGGCGGCAAGGGCGCCGAGTTAACGCTGACGAAGACGGAGAAAGGCCCGCGAGACCCTGATACAGGCGGATCATCCACTGTGGTGACCAGCTTCCTTGGTTCTGGCCTGCGCGAGACCTACGAACAAAAAGACATCGACGGCTCGCTAATCAAAATTGGTGACGTGAAGCTCCTTGTCTCCCCTGTCCAGCTTGCCGGGCCGGACATGCCTCAGCCCGCCACCCAGGACAAGGTCTTGTTCGACGGCAAGCTCTACACCGTTATTCAGGTCAATCCGTGGAATTACGCCGGCCTCGCGGTCGGCTTTGAAGTGCAGGCGAGGGCGTAATGGCGAATCAACCGCACCACATGACCGAAAGGTATGGCGGCCTGAACGGCTCGTTTGCTGAGACCCTGCGCCAGTACCGAGATCAGGCGCTGGCTGACATGGACGAAGTGTTCCGCAAGGTCGTCATCGAGATTGGGTCGTCAGTTATTCGGCTGAGTCCAGTTTTAACGGGCCGCTTTCGTGGCAACTGGCAGCTCACCATCGACGCACCGGCATCGGCAAGCCTCGACAACTACGACAAGGAAGGGCATGAAACGATCGCCACCCTTGTCTCTGATGCTCAGCCGCTGACCTTTGGGCAGACGGCTTATATCGTCAACAACCTGATTTACGCGGTGAGCTTGGAATATGGACACAGCAGGCAGGCCCTGACGGGCATGGTACGAATCACAAAGGAACGATTTCAGGACATTGTCGATCAGGCTGTCCGGGAGGTCGCAGAATGAGCCATGCCCGCGCACGACGCGCCATTGAGGTGAAGCTGGACGCCTGGGCAGACGCCAAGGGGATCATGATCGCGCACGGCGCCGAGCCATTCAGCCCACCAGAAGGCCAGGTCTATCTGCACGCCTTCCTTCTGCCGGCCAGCACCACCTGCCGCTACCTGAATGCGAGTGAACTGGAATACCGAGGCATCTATCAGATCAGCATCGTGACCCCGGCCGACCAGCTTATTTCTGTGCCCGAGCAAATCCTCGACGAACTCTCGGCGTTGTTCCCGGTGGATTCCTTGCTGGAAAGAGCGGGATTTTTGGGGCTGGTATCCAATCCAGTCGAACAGGGGCCGACCATCACGGAGCCTGACCGGTACACGGTTCCCGCGTCATTCACTTACCGCGGGAGCGCCCCGCCATAGGACAGAGCAATGCAAAAGCGTATCCCTTTACCCAACGGGACCACGATCTGGGTAAGCCAGGCCGTTGCACCTGGCACGCTTACACCGCCAGTTCCAAGCGACTCAAGCTGGATTGAGGTGCAGAAGGTAACGGCGCTGACCCATTCGGGCGGCGACGAGAAGTTCTCGGTTTACTCACCACTCGGCAGCTACGAAGACGTTCGCACACCGTCTGGCCGCAACCTGATGGACGTTCAAATGAGCTTCCAGGATGCGCCGGGATCGGCATTCGCAACGGCAATTGAGCTGGGCAGGGATTCCAGGGCGGCGCTGGCATGGAAGTTCAAGCTCCCCGGCGGCCAGGTCAGCATCGTGTTTTCGGGCTACGCCAGCGGCTCCATGATCCCGGTCCTTGACCGAAACCAACTGATGGTCATCGCTATCACCATAGCCGTGATCGGCACGCCAAAACGCATTACAGGCTGAAAAGCCAAGCCCATCAAGCCCTGGCACTCGCCGGGGCTTTTTGTTTCTGCCGCAAGGCAAACCGAATCCCTCGCGGGATATTCATGCTGGCTAGGGCTGTACACCCGAAAGGGACGGGTACGCCTCCGTCCCTGCCTGCATGCCTCTATTAAATGGCGAGTCAGGAGTGCGCAATGAACAATGTCATCCCTTTCAATTATCAAGGTCAAGCCGTTCGCTTTAACAGTGATGGCTGGATCAATGCGACCGACGTGGCCAAGCGCTACGGCAAGCGTCCCGTGGACTGGCTGAAACAAGATGAAACCCGGCAGTACCTCGCTGCGCTGGGCGAAGCTCTTAATTGTGGCCCTGAGTCACTTTTAGAAACCAAGCGCGGCCGCTACCAGAGCGGTACGTGGCTGCACCCTAAATTGGGTGTGGCGTTTGCTCGGTGGCTTGACATGAAATTTTCCGTTTGGTGCGACCTTCATATTGACGCGCTGCTCCACGGCGAGCTGAACGAAAAGCAGCAGCTCGATAAGGCTTGCAGAGAGCTGAGTGATTCGCAGAGTGGCGCAAGCATTGGCGGTCGCAAAATGGCCCTGCACCGATGGCACAAATCCAGGCTGGAAGGCCAGGTAGCCCATTGGCGCGACCAGCTTCAGCTTACGCTTGGCCTCGACGCCGCTTGACGATCACGAACGCCTAAAGGGGGCGCTCAAAGTGATGCACCCTTTGGCAAGCTCCATATAACCGAATGACTGCCCCGGCCTGGTGCAGCCATCAAGAACACCAAAACCCCAACAACCCGCCATGAGCGGGCTTTCTCGTTACTAAGAGGTAATACCCCATGGCTACTCGCATTGCGCTTCCGAACGGCGCGACTATGCAACTCGCAGCAAGCTTTTCTGCTGCCAAACTGATCACCGCCATCAGCAACGCCAGCCCTGCCGTGGCAAGCGCTACAGCGAACGGCTTGCTCGAGGGCGACATCGTCCTGTTGGAGTCGAGCTGGGGCAAGCTGAATGGTCGAGCCGTTCGCGTTTCCGATCCGGCCACCGACACGTTCTCGCTGGAAAACATCAGTACCGAGAACCTCGATTTCTACACCGCCGGCGGCGGCGCGGGCAACTTCCAGCTGGCGGCGACCTGGGTGGAAATCACCAAGATCACGGGTGTATCCCTGACCGGTGGCGAACAGCAGTTCCTGACTGTTGGCTACTTGGCTGACGATGACGACCGCCAGTACCCGACCAACCGCAACCCGATGAGCATGGCGCTGACTGTTGAAGATCAGCCGACAGCCGCCTATGTGCCAGTTGCTGAGGGCTACACCGACAACAAAACCCAGACCATCCTGCGTCTGAACCTGCCTAACGGCGACAAGATTCTGTACCCAGGCTTCTGCACCATCACTGATACGCCGACTCTGGAGCGTAATGCCCTGATGACCCGCACAGTGAACTTCGCCCTGTCCGGTCGCCCGGTTCGCTACGTAAAAGCCGCGTAACTCGCGGCTACACCCTCATCCATATCGAACAATTTTTCCTATTTCGCACCAGGAGCCTCACCCATGGCCAAGATTTCCATTCAGCAGAACCCAACCTTTAAAGTCGACGTGGAGATCCCGCGCATTGGTGACAAGGCAGTAAAAGTCCCGTTCGTGTTCGCCTACCTCAACCGCGATGAGCTGGCGGAGTTCGCCGATGCCAGTCTTCGCAATGGCAAGGAGTTGCGCGGCCTGATCGAAAAGGAAGGAACGATCCGCGAACTGTCGAGCGTGTCCGAAGACTTCCAGGTTGGCCAGCTACAGCAGATCGTGAAGGGCTGGGGTTTCGACGACGAACTGAACGAAGAAAACATTCGCGCCCTGGTTCGCAGCTATGCCGCCGTGCCTGATGCCATCGTCATGGCCTACCAAGAGTCGTACAACCAGGCTCGCAAGGGAAACTAATCGAGGTCGTCCGGGCGGTCTACACCCCATCCGCCACGGCCGAGCAGGCCGCGCTGTTTGGAATGAGCCTGGACGACCTGGAGGAAGAGGTGGAGCTGTGGGCCGTCAACGCCGAAGCCTTCAGCGTGTTCAACTCCATGAGCACGCAGTGGCGAGCGGGGATGAGCGGTGCGACCGGCCTGGACTACACTTCCCTGCCGATAGTGATGGACCTAGAGGGTGTCGACGCTGACGACCGCAAGCAGGTTTTCCGCGACGTGCGGACCATGGAGCAGGAAGCGCTGAAGACGATGGCGGATAATCAGGAATAGGGATATTTGGGCGACCGCCATGGATGGTGGTAGATTGCGAAGCTCTTAAAAGGGAGTGATGCGGATGAAAAGTGCATGGTGCTTCATGGCCCTGGCAGTGCTGTCAGGCTGTGGAAACAGCGATATCAACAAGGCCCGCGACGAACTGAGAAAAACGCTAAATGACGGCGACTCCGCAAAATTTCAAAATGAACGCGTGCTTTACATGCCGCCATCTAGAGAAAAAGTCGTTTGCGGAGAGTTCAATGCAAAAAACCTGATGGGCGCTTATACCGGCTTTCATCCCTATGTTGTCCAAAGTATTGACCTAAGCCCGTCCGCCAAATATCAGGATGAGAGCTATGTAAATGTTACATGCAGTCTCGCAAAACCCTGACCCAGATTAATTAAAAGACCCGCTTCGGCGGGTTTTTTTATGCCCGGAGAAAAGCATGACAACCATTGCCGAGCTTGGTTTAGCAGTAAATTCTGAGTCGGCAGTTCAGGCGGCTGATAACCTCGACGGGATGGTTGAGGCTGGCGCGCGCGCCGAGCAGGCCATCAACAAGGTTGCCGAAACGTCTGAGCAGGCGAAATCCAGACTGCTTGCTTTGGGCAAGGCCGCGCTGGAGTCGAGCACCTATCAAGAGACGCTGAATCGAGCCTACGAGGCCACGGCTGGCGCCTCTGCTGCTGCTGCACGCGAACAACTTAATCAGTCGGCAGCGTTGCGCCAGAGCGCCAAAGCCGCCTCTGAAAGCAGTGCCGCGCAGGAGAAGGTTGTCGCATCAGAGAAAAAGGCCACAGCAGCAATAGCGGAGCAACGGACCCAGCTTGAACAGCTCCTGGCAAAAATTGACCCGACCACCGCTGCATTGGCGAGGCTGGGCGATCAGCAGCGCCAGCTGGAGAAGTTCAAGGCGGCGGGGATTATCGACCCCGCAACCTTTGCTGAGTACAAAACCAAGCTTCAGCAAACCGAATCAGCACTGGCAAATTTTGGTACAGGACTCAACCGGACAGGTGTGTCGGCTAAACAGACTGAAGCGGCACTTCGTCAGCTTCCAGCCCAATTCACTGATATTTTCACCAGCCTTGCTGGGGGGCAGAATCCGTTGCTGGTGCTCATCCAGCAGGGTGGGCAAATCAAGGACTCGTTCGGCGGTATCGGGAACACTATCGATGTGCTTGGCGGCAAGGTAAAAGGCTTCTTTTCCTCGATCATTGGTAGCAGTAATGGCATTGCGGGCGCCGGCGCCGCCCTTGGCGAGCTTGCGTCCCAGCAAAATGCAGTAGCCGAAGGGTCGGAAGCGGCGGCGGACGGTCTTGAAGGAATGGCCGAGGGCGCGAACACAGCGGCTGACGCATCAAAAAATGCGAAAGAGGCTGCTAGCGCACTAGGGTTGACTGGCGGACCAGTATCAGCAGGACTGGGGCTGATTATTGGCGCCGCCGCGGCAGCAGCAGCAGCAATCGGACTGCTCATCTACGGCTACAACAAGGGCAGCCAGGAGGCCGACGAGTACAAGAAGGCGTTGATCCTCACTGGCAATGCCGCTGGCACATCCGCCGACCAACTGTCCGATCTGGCGCAGCAGGTGAGCGCCACCAATGGCACGACTGGGCAGGCTGCTGAAATTCTCGCTGGGCTGGCTAGCAGCGGGAAGATTGCCAGCGAAAGCTTTGAGCAGATCGCAAATGCCGCCATAGCGATGGAAGATGCCACCGGCAAGTCGGTAGATGCAACCATTGCCGAGTTCGTAAAAATTGCCAAGGACCCGGTCGCGGCGGCAAAAGAACTGAACGACCAGTACCACTTCCTGACTGCATCGGTCTACTCACAGATCGCCGCACTGAAGGAGCAGGGCGATACGGTCGGTGCTGCCGATCTATTGACCAAGACCTATGCCGATACCGTTCAGAGCCGATCCAAGCAAGTTACCGAGAATCTCGGCCTGTGGGAAAAAGCATGGAACGGCGTCAAGAATGCGGCCGCTGACGCAGTAGATGGCCTCAAGAATGTAGGTCGTGAACAGAGCTACGCAGATCAGAT
The DNA here is from genome assembly GCF_019733355.1 of Pseudomonas baetica. Classification (GTDB taxonomy): domain Bacteria; phylum Pseudomonadota; class Gammaproteobacteria; order Pseudomonadales; family Pseudomonadaceae; genus Aquipseudomonas; species Aquipseudomonas baetica_A. The sequence goes on from NZ_JAIHLQ010000003.1 coordinate 116,387, forward strand.
CGAAGAACTAAGGAAAAAGCTTACCGGCTCTGCTGCCTACGACGTTGGTGGTTTGCGCATGAACGCAGGCGCTGTCAGCCCGAAGGAGCGGGCTGATATCCAAGGGCAAATCAACTTCCTTGAGTTGCAGCGCGACGCGGATCTAGCGCGCACCAAGTATCTTGCTGAACAAGACAAGTCTCAGAAATACGCAATAGCCGGCATTGATCTGCTCAACCGCGAAAGCGAGGCGGCAGCCACAAGCGTCGACAAGCTGAATAAGCGAATCGCTGAGCTTGATAAAGCCCGCACCAAGAACATCGATAATAACTCTTGGTCTGCAGGCGATCAGGCTAAGTACGAGAAGGCTTTGGCAGCGCTGAAAAAGCAGATCGCCGACGACCAGAAAAAGACCAATAAAACGGCCGCATCTGCCGTAGACCTCACCTCCTTCAACGACGCCGACAACAAGCTCAAGGCGCTGACTGCCAGCTACCAGAACTCCCTCCGTATTCTGGATGCCTCGCAGAAGGCTGGACTGATCAGTTCTCAGCAGTATGCCGAGCAGAAGTCGGCATTGATCGGCAAGGAGAAGACTGAGATCGAGGCCGCTTATAACGGCCAGATCACGGCGCTTGAAGCTGTGCGCGACAAGTCCAGCACCACCAGCGCCCAGCGCATTCAGATTGACCAGAAGATAGCCGACTCCAGGTCGAAGATGGTCGATGCCCTGAAGAAGCTGGATGCTGATCAGGAGGTGCTATCCATTGAGATGCGGGGCCGAATTGAAAAGGACGAGGCGGCCATCAAGGCGTTCGCTCAGACCGTGCAGGATAGTCTCAATCTTGCCCAGCAAGAGCTGGACAACCAACTTGCCGGGTTTGGGCTGAGCGACAGAGACCGCGCGCGACTCAAAGAAGACTTGAAAATCCGCCAGGATTATCAAAAGCAAATGGAGCGGCTGACTCGAGATTACGGAAATATCGTTAATCCAACGAGCGGCGATAAGGATAAGTACAGTCGGGAGACGCAGATTCTTGAGGACACCCTAAATGAGCGGCTGTCCAAGCAAGAGAAGTTCTACAGGGACGAAGAGCAGCTTCGGGGCGACTGGTCGAATGGCGTGTCTCGCGCCTGGAGGAACTACGTCGATGAGGCCAGCGATGCCGCTGGAATGACTGAGTCTGCGTTCTCTGATGCCTTCACCGGCATCGAAGACGTATTTGTCGATTTCATCACCACCGGCAAGGCCTCTTTCAAGGACTTCGCCAACTCGGTGATTGCCGATCTGGCCCGCATTGTCGTGAAGCAGCAGGTGATCGCACCGCTTCTGAACGCGGTTTTCGGAGGTGGTGGCGGTGGCAATGGCGCGACCAGCTTCGGAAGCGCTGTCGGGTCGCTCATTGGAGGCGGAAACGCCTCCGACTCCAACGGCTGGGGCGGCATGGTTGGCCTGGGCAAAAACCTGTACTCGGCCTGGAGTGCCGTGACGGGTGTTGGTTCGTCCATCGCTTCCGGTTATGCGTCCGGCGGCATCGGCGGTGCGATTTCTGGTGGTGCCGGCTACTACGGCAACATGCTGTCCGGTATCGCTTCGACGTTAAGTAGTGGCTTTACCAGCTTGGTCGGCGGCAATATCGCCATCACTGGCGCAACAGCCGCAGGAACTGCTGCGACCACCGCAGCGCTGACCGGCGTTACTGCCGAAGTTGCAGCAAGTACAGCCGCGACGGTAGGTGCCGAAGGAATCACCGCTGCCATGTTAAGTGGAGCGGTGGCAGAGGGCGCTGCATCGGTGGGTACGAGCATCGGTGTGGCTGGCGCAACCACGGCGGCGGCGACGTCCGGCATGGCTGCCAGTGTCTCCGCGGCACTCAGCAGTGCAGCCGCCATGTGGCCGCTCGCGATCGTCATGGGCATGTATCAATCCGGCAAGCTGTATGACGCCGGTGTACGTCCCGACGCGGGCGAAATGCTGGATAGCGGAGGGCACACCGCCTTCGGCAAGGCCACCATGGCACCGCTGGCGATTCAGTCGGGAATCATGGAGATGACCGACAAAATCAACAGCAAGCTAGTAGGCGGAAAGCTGGCCGCGATCATCAGCGGCTCGACATTGCACCAAGCGGTATGGGGTGCGGTGGGCAAGAAGCTGTTCGGTGGCGCGTGGGAAACCAAGGACGGTGGTATCTCGCTCGGTGTTGATGATGGCGAATTCGACGCTCAGCAATACATCTACCAGAAGAAGAAAGGAGGCTTGTTCTCCAGCAGCAAAAAGCGCACGCGTTATAGCGAGCTCGACGCAGAGACTGAAAGCGCGCTCGGCGCCGCCTATAACGACAAGCTGCTCAATTCCATGGGGCTGTTTTCGGCACTCGGCGTTCAGCTCAGCGAGTCGGTATTCGATGGGCTGAACGTGGCGGCGACCAAGATCAGCACCCAGGGCAAGACGCCTGAAGCGATCCAGGAGGAGCTGGACAAGTGGTTTTCTGGCTTGGGTGACTCGGCCGTTTCGGCGATCAATGCAGCGACCAACTCCGGCCTGGAGAATTACAACTTCGAGACGCTGACCACGTTCGTCAACGACCTGTACAGCGTCAACGACTCATTCGACATGCTGGGTCTGAAGCTGTACGACGTGTCGGTCAGCACGGGATTCATGGCGGAGCAATTGATTTCCATGGCGGGCGGGCTGGAAGCCCTGAAAGCCGGAGAAAGTTCCTTTTTCGAGAATTTCTACACGGACACGGAAAAGGCCGACTACGCGCTGTCGACAGTGAACAAGCAGTTCGAAGCGATGGGCGTGAAGCTGCCGGGTACACGTGATGCGTATCGGGACATGGTCGAAGCGCTGGATCGGACAACCGAGTCGGGTCGGCAGATGTACGTCACGCTTACCAGCCTGTCCGGAAATGCGGCTCAAGCCTATTCGATCCTCGAGCAGCGCGCGGACGCTGCCGCAGCAGCCGTGCAAGCGATGTCCGAGCAACTGATCGGTGTAGCGGGCAACGCTCAAAGCGCCCTGCAGCGTGCAATCTCTGCCCAACAGAAGGCGACGACCGAGGCTTATAACGCGCGTGTCACCTCACTCAATGACATGGTCAGCACCGCGACAGAAAGCGTCAGCGGCCTGACTTCGGTCGGCAACGATCTGGGTGCAGCACTCAAGGCTCTGCGCGGCGACTCGGATGACGCCGTGAAGATGCTGCGCGCCCAGGCACAAGCCACGCTGCAAAGCGCGCTGGCCACGGCACGTTCCGGTGGTTCGCTGTCGGGCTTCACGGGTTTGAGCGATGCGCTGGATACGGTCAGCAACAACAACACCGACCTGTACGGCTCCATGGAGGATTTCGCGCGGGATCAAGGTCGCACGGCCAACGTTGTTGCCGAGCTGAACGGCATCAATGGCAAGCAGCTCACCACTGCAGAGAAGTCGCTGAAGGGATTGGAGACGCAAATCGAGCTGGCCAAGGCGGCGTATGACGCTCAGATGGCTCAGTTCGATTCGCAGTTGGCATTCGCCCAGGCGCAGATGGATGCGCTCAACGGCGTCGACAACTCGGTGATGGGTGTTACGGCGGCCATCAATGCGATGAACCTCGCGGTCGTGGCTGCGTTGGCGGGCATCACCGGTAAAGCCTCCGATGGAACCTCAACCAACAACGGCACGCTGATCGATTCGGTGTACCAGTCGCTGCTGGGGCGGGAGGCCGATGCAGCTGGCAAGGATTACTGGCAGGGGCAGCTCGCGAGCGGCGCAATCACCTATGACCAGTTGGCCCAGGCCATTGCTAACGCGGCCAAGGAAAAGGGCCAGGCAATCAAGGTGCCCGGCTATGCCAGCGGTGGTGACTTCGGTGGCGGTTTGCGCCTGGTGGGCGAGAACGGTCCGGAACTGGAGGTCACAGGCCCGAGCCGCATTTTCAATGCCAACCAGACGGCGTCAATGCTGCGGGGTGGCGGAGATAACGCTGCGCTCTTGTCCGAACTCAAGCAGATGCGTGAGGAAAACAAATCGCAGCGGTTCCAGATCGCCAAGACCAATCAGCAAGTCGCCTCGCTGCTTCAGAAGTGGGATACCGAAGGTGCGCCAAAAGAAAGGGACTACGCCATATGAGACTCATCAAGCCGGTTGAAATAACACCGGCCAAGTTGGTCAGCAGCAACGTGCCTGAAACGGACTTCGCGGCATGGGTTTCGACCACTGCCTACGACATCGATACCAAGGTGATTTGGAATCACCACATTTACCAAGCGCTGGCCGCCGTCCCGGCTGGAGTTAAGCCGGGGGAAGAGGTGATCGACAAGGATCATCCTGCCAAGTGGCTAGATCTGGGCTCTACCAATCGCTGGCGGATGTTCGACAACAAGGTGGAGTCGCTGACTACCAACCCCGACACGATTGAAGTCACGATCAAGCCGGGGGCGGTGGTCAATTCCCTGGCCTTGTTCAACCTCAAGGGCAAGTCGGTCACCGTCTCGATGGTCGATGCACTGGAAGGGGAGGTGTACCGCAAAGAGATCAGCCTGGTCGATGCGGGAGTGACTAACTGGTACGACTGGTTTTTCGAGCCAATCGGCATTCGCACTGACGTTGTGGTGCTTGATATGCCGGCTTACGGCTCGGCCAATATCGTACTGACCATCGATGCCGGAGCCGAGGTGGCAGCGGTTGGGCACTTGGTGATCGGCGCTGTGAAGCAAATCGGCACCGCCTTGTATGGCAGTTCCGTGGGCATCAACGACTACAGCCGTAAATCCACGGACGACTTCGGCAACACCGTTGTCATTCAGCGTTCGTTCTCCAATCGAGCTGACTTCGATATCGCTCTCGACACGTCTGAGGTGACGAGGGTCCGGCGATTGCTGGCCGATCTGCGTGCCACGCCGGTGGTGTGGATTGGCGAGGAATCTTATGAGGCCACCATCCTGTTCGGCTTTTACAAGGACTTTCAGATCGTGTTCTCGGGCCCGACTGTTTCCGACTGTTCCATCACTGTTGAAGGGGTTATCTGATGGCCGTACCTGCTATATCGAATTTGCCACCGGCACCCAGCCGTAGCGATGGCCCTGCAGACTTCACGCCGAAATCTGATGCCATGATTGGCGCGCTGCAGCCAATGGTGGTGCAGCTCAACGCTTCCTTTGTCTGGGTCGCCACCCAGGTCAATGCGGCCGAAGCCTACAAGAACGCCGCTGCCGACTCGGCCGACGCAGCAGCCGATTCGGCCTCTGCCGCAAACAACTCAAAAAACGCCGCCGAACAATCGGCCATCGACGCCACCAACAATGGCGAGGCGCAGGTGGCCTTGGCTGCTGCCCAAGCCAGTAACGCCGCCGTGCAGGCCAGTAACGCAGCCGCATCCGCCACAGCCGCTGAGTCCGCGCAAGGCTCGATTGGTAATCTCGCCCTTATGCACTCCGCCGCCCTGTCATTCTAAGGAACTATCATGCCAAACACATTCACTGCTCCCTTTGCGCAAACTCCAAAGACGAATGCCGTTGACTTAACAGCCGCCACGGCTATCGGCACGGCGGGCACAGTTCTAGTAACCGCCGGGGTAAACGGCTGCGTTGTTACGAGCATCCGCGCAACGCCAAAGGGCACCGTTACCGCGACAGGCATCGACGTTAACAAAGCGGGTAAAGTCATACGCTCTGAAACGCTACCTGCTTACACCTCTGCACTTACGGCCAAGATACCGCAGGTTGCGTTCGACATTACGCCGGCAACTCCTATTGAACTGGGGGCCAATGAAACCCTGGATGTTTCGTTGCTGGTCGCACAAGCGGCCGGGGTAACTTTCTTCGCTACATGGAAGGATTACTAATGGCTTATGGTAACCCCTTAGGGAATCCGCTTGGGAATCCATTAGGCATCCCTCGCAGCGCTATTAGCAATGTATCCGCTGCCGGGGTTGTTGGGGATGTAACGACACACGCCGGGGTAGCCGCGTCAAATGAACTTCCGGCGGATGGGCGAAGTTTGCTGAAGGCTAGCTATAGTGCGCTGTATAACGCGATTGGGGACGCCTACACCCAAGCTTTCCCGCTTAACCCTGGGATTACTACTCCTTCCTTGCCCTCTTCTACGACGTGGATAGCCATCGCCTATGGCGCCGGGCTGTTCATCGCCATAAGCTCCGGCGGTATGACGGCAGTTTCCAGCGACTTTGGAGCTACTTGGCAGGCTGGCGGATCACTGCCCGCGGCAACCTATACAGGAATCGCTTTCGGTGGCGGCATCTTTGTCGCAATCGCCACAGACGTTGCATTTTGCGCTTCATCTGCGGACGGAATTACCTGGGCACAACAGACACTGCCAGCGTCAAGTACATGGTCTTGTGTCGCATACGGAAATGGGAGATTTGTAGCATACGCGAGCAGTGCAACCGCCTATTCGATGGACGGAGTTGTTTGGGTCGCGGGGGGAACGTCAGGCCCAACTTATGCGGTGGCAAAAATAGCGTTCGGCTCAGGAAGGTTTGTAGTTGGCAACTATTCGAGTAATTCCGCACAACTCGCCACAACCACTGATGGCGTAACATGGACTACGGTCACCCTGCCCTCCGGCCGAAGAGTTAGGGGCTTAGCATACGGAAATGGCTTCTTCACGATAACCAGTAACGTAAGCGACCCGGCTCTGTATTCTTGGGACGGCTTGACCTGGATAACCGGCGCTAGCTCTAGCGCGAACCTGCTTCTCGCTTTCTACTACGGAAGGTTCTTTTTCTTTCCTGCCACCGGGGTAAGCGTATCTAACTTTGATTACCCGGATAAATTCGGTACGGCGATAACGTCTCCCGCCAACGCATATAATCAGGCGTATGCCGTCGGCGGGGGGTACATGGTTGTTTTATCTAACATAGCTTCTGCCCAGGTAGCACGATTCTTTATGCTGACGAATACCAACTTTAACATCCCCAGCATCCAAGCGTTCGACCCGGATAAAACAGCCTTTGTGAGGGTTTCCTGATGGTTAAGATCGAAAGCGGTAAGGCTGTACGAGAGCCTGTTCCTGATTTTCTTGATCGGTCCGGCACGCCTGAAGCTCTCGCAGCGCTTGCCGATCTGTCGTGGACTGATCCGGCACTGGGTGTGCAGGATGTCGCATGGTGGCCCGAAGAAAACACCGAGGGCGAGTTGGCCCCCAACAAGAAGTGGGGCGCCGAGGTGCTGACCCTCGACACTGAGCGCCAGGTCGTATTGGTGACCCGCAAACAGGTAGCCATGACGGCGGCAGAGAAAGCGGCGCGGGATTCAGTTGCTGCTGCCGAGTGGGCTGATCGCATTGCTGCTCGCCGCTGGCTGGCCGAGACCTCCGGCACCACCGTCGAAGGCATGCCCATCGACACTGGTCGGGACAGCCAGGGCCTGATCACCGGCGCCGCTCTGGCCGCTATGTTGGACCCGGCCTATTCGGTCCGCTGGAAAACAGTGGCCGGCTTCGTCGATCTGACAGCCCAGCAGATCATCGGCGTGGCCTCGGCGGTGCGTACCTTTGTGCAGGCCAGCTTTGATCGGGAGGCAGTGCTTCTCGGCGCAGTGGCCGACGGCTCGATCACCGCTGAGATGCTGGAAGAGGGGTGGCCAATGCATCCAGAATAGCGAACTCTGAGTCAGCTATAAGCTAAGTATTCGATTCCCGCCTGTATTTGACCACTCACGGCGATATGGTTTTCGGACGACTCCGAAAAACTGGCCAGCGCTCCGCTTTTACTAATCAGGCCCTTGTCGAGTTGATCCACCCAATAATTTAATCCTGCTTGATCCGGAGTGCGGCCTAAGACGTGCTGATACAGACTGGTAGCGATTTGCAGATTGGTCGGGCTGGCTCCATATAGGCTCAGAAACTCCGTGCTGGAGATAAAGCTGTTAGCAACATCTTGAAGGTGAGCACCGTTATCCAGTTCTTTTATCCAATAACCCAGGCCGCTCCTATCAGGAGTCCGATCAAAAGCCGCTTTGTAAAGTCGATATGCTTGGCCGGCGTTTCCTTCGATGTCAAATGCAAGCGACACGTCGGTAAAGTTGATACGTTCGACGCTGTCTAGCGCAACGACGGATGAGTTCCCATCTGCGTTTGAAAATGTGAGTTGCTTATGGTCAGCTTGGAGTGCTGCGCTTTTTGAAGATACATTAATTTGTAGGGCGTCCGTGCCCATTCCGCCAGAGACGTTTACCGGATTTGTCACACCCTTGGTGTCAAGAACAAAGAGGTCGTTAAAGTAACTGCCAACAGCAGATTGCGATGTCACATTAATGACGTTGAGATCAATTTTATTGTTTGAGGCGCCGTATAGGAATCGAAGCGCGAGGAGGTCGAGGTCGCCAAGATGCTCTGTGTTTCCACCGTTGTAGGCCATGATCGTGTGATTGGCAGTAGAAAGCTCCGCGGGCAGATACGGGCCGGTGTCGAACTCGCTGTATTGGCCGGGATGCTTGAGCCCAAGAGCGTGCCCTGTCTCATGGAGCGCTATTTGACGGCCCTCGCCACTGATAAGGTTTTGGAACTGAGTAAACGTGGAATTCAACCAAACCACAGAGCCGCCGGCATCAGTTTTTGACTCTGCTTTGCTCACTATCGAACTGGGAATCCCCTCCCTGCCGCTATACATGCCGTATTGAAGGACGCCGCCTTGATCAACTTCACGGAAGTTAACCCCGATTTGTGACGAGATCTCATCCAGCATTGAGCGGATCGCGCTGCGCTGATCCTGGCTGAATGTTTGGAAGCCATAGATTTGGTAACTAACCGAGGGGCTTGAGAGGAAGCTGTAAGTAATTTCTGCCCCAGTGCCTGGCCTGTGCTGCAGCGCCAAGCTTGCTTGAACCGACTCTAGTAGAGCGTCAATTCGAATATCCCCAGTAGCCATTTGTTGCTCCTTGCTTGCATAGGCGGGCATATCTTCTGGCGCCCGAAAACTGGCGTTATATCACTTTGATATCAGTCTGGATACTTGTCAGTACATTTGGAGGACATGCCTTGAGCCGCTTCATCACCACGCTGAAAACCGACCAGACCGACCGCCGCACCTACAAGCTGCTCGATGACCTGGTGCTGGCCGACGATTATCAGCGCACGATCATCGTGCCGGCCGGATTCGTCACTGACTTCGCCAGCATCCAGGTGCTGCACAACGCATTCCTGTTTGTCCTGTTCGCGCTGGTGTCGGGGTACGGCAACTACGCTGCGACCGTGCATGACTGGCTGTACTTCGGCGGCCAGCTCAGCCGGAAGGAGGCGGACGCGGTGCTGTACCGGGCATTGCGTGCGGAGGGTGTGGCGCGCTGGAGGGCATGGCTGATGTGGGCCGGTGTCAGGATAGGCGGCGCCAAGCAGTACACAGCAACCCCGACAAGTTCGGGGTTTTCTTCGCCTGGAGATTGAAAAGCAAAACCCCGAAGATTCGCGGGCTTCGGGGTTTCTATTCCCTTCTATGGACGTGTGGGCAAGGAGGGCGTGCCGGGATCATAACAGTGCCGGCGCTGTGAAGCACCCAACCCATCGACCACAAGTTTCAGCTATCCAGCCCGCCAAGTGCGGGTATTTTTGTCGCTTGGAGAAAGTCATGCCCATTACCGAGCAGCAGTTGCTGCAGATCCTCCCGAACGCCGGCCGCCAAGCCGGCGTTTTTGTTCCTGTGCTGAACACGGCCATGGGCAAATACGGAATTGTCACTCGCTTGCGCATTGCCGCCTTCATTGCCCAGGTCGGCCATGAGTCTGGCCAGCTGACGCGCCTGGTGGAAAACCTGAACTACAGCGCTGAAGGCCTGATGAAGACTTGGCCAAGCCGGTTCGACCTGGTTCGAGCAACGGCAGCAGCCCGCAAGCCCGAGCAGATCGCGAACATCGTGTATGCCGGTCGCATGGGCAACACCGAGCCGGGTGATGGCTGGAAATATCGCGGTCGTGGTTTGTTCCAGGTGACCGGCAAGACGAACTATGCAGCGTGTGGCGATGCCCTGGGCCTGGACTTGGTCAATCGGCCGGAGTTGCTGGAGCAGACTCAATACGCCGCCCTGTCGGCCGCATGGTTCTGGTCGGTGAATGGCTTGAATACCCTGGCCGATGCCGGCGACTTGAAAGGCGTAACGCTGCGCATCAATGGCGGGCTCAACGGCCAGGCCGACCGCCAGGGGCTGTACGACAAGGCGCTGAAGGTGCTGGCATGACGCCCGGTCAAGTCCTGGCCGCTATCCTGCTGGCGCTCGCCATCGGATTTGGCGGTGCCTGGCAGGTGCAGGACTGGCGCATGGGCGAGCGACTGGCCGTGCAGGACGGCTTGCACCAGTCGGACCTGACAGCTATCGGCAATGCCGCTGCCGCCCAGACCCGTATCGAGCAGGACAAGCGCCTGGGCCTAGAAGGCCGTCTTCAATCTATAGACGAAGCGCATTTCAAGGAATTTAGTGATGCACAGAAAAATATTTCAAGGCTGCGTGATCGCCTGGCTACTTCTGATCTGCGGCTGTCAGTCCTCCTTGCCGAGGATTCAGCCAGTGGCTGTAACGTGCCTGCCACCCCCGGCGCCGTCGGCGTGGTTCATGCAGCCCGTCGAGCCCAGCTTGACCCAGCGCATGCTCAACGAATTATCGCCATCACCGACACCGGTGACCGGGGACTGATCGCGCTACAGGCATGCCAGGCGTATGTGAAAGCGCTGGCTCAATGACGAACCGATGCGCTTTCTACAATGATGAAAAGCGCTTCAATCGTGGCGGGGTTCAAGCAACGGGCAGCTTCCAGCCCTTCCACAAAACCCTCGGCGCGTTCGACCTCCAGGCGAATATCGGCCTCACCCTGAGCATCCGAAACCCTGCGCACATGACCGCCGATCTTGCTCTGCAATACTAGTGGGAGCTCGAGATCTTCAAGGTTCTTCATGGCGCGGGCCACTTCATTCCTCTTCACTGTCTCTCCGCTCCCGGAGCAATCGCTGGTTTTCATCATGGAGAAAGCTCCTTTGGTGTTCAACTTGAACAAATTTACGCTTCTCAGTCAGCAAATCCGATTCGACTGACATGAGCTTTGCTCTCAGAGAGTCCCTTTCCTGTGTGATCCGATCATTATCCCGAACCAAGCCTTGAACGTTTTCCAGCGCTCGCTGCAGCTGAAGGGTGAGCGCTTCGAATTTGTTCTCATACATCCGCAGCTGGTGCCGGCAGGTTTCGAGCGGTGTTGGGGTACCGAGCCAGTCGTCGGTGTCTTCTATATAGAGGGGGTCCACGGGAATGCCTTGCCGATTACTGTTTGCATATACAGTAATCGAGACAGTGCGGGTGGGCGAGGGTGAGGCGACGAGCTGTCACACCAAGTGGTAAGGTGGCGGCCTGCGAGCCGGGTGAATCGAGCCAGCGACGATCAATTAGTACACGGATCAGTACATCAAAATTGATTGTCTTGCACAGACCTCAGTAATCACTGGTGTTTTTTGGTCAAATTAGGTTCCGGCTTCGGGCACCATGAATATCAAGGGCTTGCGTGAGATTTCTCATGCAGGCCCTTTTCGTTTGCGCTCCACAATTTGAAGTCTGCTCCGCGCTTTGCCGGCTCGGGGTGACGTTCGCCCCGCCCCTTCCCCGATGTAATCCTCCTCATCGCCAAGGCGATATGCCCAAGCTATAGCTTGCGCTGCTCCCTGCGCAGTTTCGTATCCTAAGTCGCCTCGCAAAAACTCAGGGATGACGCCGCTGGGAATATTCCTACAAGCGCGCGGAAACGTCCTACATCAGCATCCTCCCCGTGTCTCGATAATTGCCCCAGACGAAACGCCCTGACCCGACGCCGGGCAGGCTCCGTCGATCCGTCTGAAGGCCGAGAGAAGGCTTGCAGACACTTCTAAATTATTTGGATGTGATCATGAAAAAGTTTGCCCTCAAAGGTTTGACTCTCGCTCTGGTTCTCGGTGCAGCCTCGCAAGCAGCAATGGCGGCTGATGGTGAAATCAACTTCATTGGCAGCGTGACCGATAACACTTGCCCGGTTGTGGTCGACGACCTTAACGGTGCTGGCGGTGCGGGTGATGTTGGTCTTGGTAGCGTGCCGGCGACTGCACTGGCCTCGGCTGGTCAAGTGGCAGGCGGTGGCGCCTTTACGCTGACCATCGACACCACGGCACCTGGCTGCAACGTGACCGGCAAAAAAGCGGTGGTCAAGTTCCTGTCCCTGAGCGGTAACGCGGGTGCCAGCGGCCAATGGATCGGTCTGGTTCCAGAGGCGGGCGTTGCTACCAACGTTGCGGTGCAGATCAAGGATGCCTCCGGCAAGGACCTGCAACTGGGTCTGGAGTCGTCTCCTTACCTGGATCTGACTCAGCCGCTGCGCTTCACCGCCAACTACATCGCTACCGGCGTCGCGACCTCGGGTCCGGCCAATGCCAAAGCTGCGTTTACCGTCGACTACCAGTAAGTTCAGTCGATGCACAGCCAGTGGCGCTGCGCTCTGGCTGTCCTTCCCCTCGCTATGGCCGCGATGGTCATAGCGACAAGAGGATGATCGAAATGAAAATTCTTGTTTCCCCTTTCAAAATCACAGCGGTACTGACCCTGTTGTTGAGCAGCATGCTGCTCAGTGGCGTCAGCCAGGCCGGTGTGATGCTCGGTGGCACGCGAATCGTGTTTGACGGCAACAAGCGTGATGCCTCGATCACTATCAGCAACACGACACCGCAACCTTACGCGGTGCAAACCTGGATCAACACCGAAGCGGACGACAACACCACGGCCACACCGTTTGTAGCGACGCCGCCGCTGTTCCGTCTAGACCCTCGCAAAGAGCAAATGGTCAGGATTCAGAAGGTCCCTGGCGAGCTGCCGAAAGATCGCGAATCGGTGTTTTATTTCAACGCCCAGGAAATTCCAGTCGTCGGCAAGGCTGACGAAAACACCCTCAAAATCGCCATGCGTACTCGGATCAAGTTGTTCTATCGCCCAGCCGACCTCAAGGGTAATCCGCTGGACGCCCTTGATCGTCTGCGCTGGAGCCTGACGCAAGAGCAGGGCAAGCCTGTGCTGTTGGTTGAAAACCCTTCGGCGTTCCATGTCTCGTTTATCGGTGTGAAAGTCGCTGCGGGTACACATTTCGTCGAAGTGAACGAACCGAAAATGGTCGCGCCGATGAGTAGTCAACGCTATCCACTGCCGGGTTTCAGTGGTCGCAGTGGTGAGGTGGTGTTCTCTGCGATTAACGATTACGGGGGTTACAGCCCACCTCAGACAGTGACCCTGACCAGCGCCCCATAACGCTCTCATCCTTTTCCTTGCGAATGTGTCTGCACGCTGCCTAGGCCGCGTGGCGGCAGCGTATTGAGTATTGTCATGCGAACCGATGCCCTGAATCTTGACTGTCCGTCCGTGCCTTTTACCCCGCTGCGGTTGTCCGTCGCCATCCTGGCGGCGTTGGTGAGCGGGTTGGTGCACGCTGATGAGCCGGCGAAATTTGACTCCAGCTTCATGCAGTCATTGGGTGGCTCCCATGCCGGTCCTAACCTTGATCTGGATGCCGTCGCCAACAGCGGCAGCATTGGGCCGGGCACGTATCCGGTGGTCGTTCGCTTGAATCAGAGCTTTTTCGACCGACGTGACATCACCTTCGCCAAGGATGAGCAGAGCGCTGAAGTGCGCGCGTGTCTGACGGCCGGTTTTTTGACCGAGCTTGGGGTCAAACTGGACGCCTTCCAGACCCCGGGCAAAGAGTTGGGCGAATGCATCGACCTGGCAGCGCTGATCGAAGGCGCCTCGGTGAGTTTCGATGCCAACCGCCTGGCGTTGGACATCAGCGTGCCTCAGATTGCCTTGCGCCGCGATGCCGCTGGTTATGTTGCGCCGCAGGAATGGGATCGCGGGATCACTGCCGGGCTGCTCAACTATCAGTTCTCGGCTGCGCAGACGCAAAGTGACGCCCGTGGCAACAGCAACCAATACAACCTCTACGCCAACGGTGGTTTTAACCTGGGGGACTGGCGCTTTCGTTCCAGCTCCTCATTCCGTCAGGATCAGGACGGCGGGCGTGATTGGCAGCGCAGCAACACCTACGCGCAGCGTGATCTGACCGGGATCAAGGGCACGCTGATGCTGGGCGAGAGTTTTACGCCCGGTGATGTGTTCGACAGCATCCCGTTTCGCGGGGCGCAAGTGGCCTCCGACATGGGCATGCTGCCTGACTCAATGCAAGGGTACGCGCCGATCATTCGCGGCATCGCCGAAACCCAGGCCAAGGTCGAAGTCCGTCAGAACGGCTACTCGCTCTACACCACTTATGTGGCACCGGGGGCTTTCGAGATCGATGACCTCAATGCGGCGTCGGGCAGTGGTGATCTTGAAATCGTCATCACCGAAGCCGATGGTCGCGAGCGGCGTTTCACTCAACCCTATGCCACGCTGGCGAACATGCTGCGGGAAAAGACTTGGCGCTACAGCCTGACCGCCGGTGAATATAACGCGGTGGATGGCGGACAGCGTCCGGCGTTTGCACAGGCCTCACTGGCTTACGGCTTGCCATTTGATCTGACGTTATATGGTGGCCTGTTGGGCGCCGATTTCTATCGCGCCGGGGTGGTGGGTGTAGGCAAGAGCTTGGGCCGCTTGGGCGCAGTGTCGCTGGATGTCACTCAGGCGCAAACCGATGTGCCACGTGATGTCGACGGCCCGGTAGGCAAACAAAAAGGCCAGAGTTTTGGCGTGCGTTACGGCAAAGCATTCGAGAGCGGAACTTCGGTGCGTTTCGCCGGCTATCGTTACTCCACGGAAGGCTATCGCGACTTTGATGAGGCGGTGAATCTTCAGGAGCCTAACGACTTCAACAACATTTCCAAGCGCAGCAAGGTCGAAGCCAGCGTTAACCAAGCGCTGGACAGCTACGGATCGTTCTACCTGAACATGAGCCAGCAGAACTACTGGGGAACCTCGCGTCAGGACAAACAGATGCAGGTGGGCTTCAACACCCAGCAAAGAGGGGTGACCTACGGCGTCTACGCCAGCAAAACCCTGAGCGACAACTTCGGCCAGAACAATCAGGTGGTGTTCACCGTCTCCATGCCGATCGGCAATACCCGCAGCACCGGCACGTATACCGTGACCCGCAACAATGACGGCAGCCTGGATCAACGCGCCGGCCTGAGTGGACGAGACGGCGAGGTCACTTACAACGTCAACGCCAACCGTTCGGACAGCGCCGGCAATAACGGTTCGGCCCTTGTCGGCTATCGGGCGCCGTTTGCGCAGTTGGGCGCAGGCGTCAGCGTTGGCAGTGGTTACCGGCAGACGTCGGTCAGTGCCGCAGGCTCGGTTTTGGCTCACCGCGATGGCCTGGAATTCGGCCAGACCCTGGGCGAGACCGTGGCTTTGGTCGAGGTCAAGGACACGCCAAACGTAGGTGTGCTGAATGCCCCCGGTACGCTGACCAACAAGAAAGGCTATGCCTTGGTGCCTTATGTCACGCCCTACCGGAAAAACCGTGTTGCTGTGGACACGGGCGAGCTCGATAACAGCGTCGATATTGCCGAAGGCGTGACCAACGTAGTCCCAAGACGAGGCGCAGTGGTCAAGGCCACCTTCGCGGCCAGCCGTTCGGAAAAAGTATTGCTCAACGTTCGGCTGGGAGACGGCTCGCTTTTGCCTTTCGGCACCAGTGTTGTCGATGACAAAGGTGTCAGTGCTGGCGTCGTTGGTCAGGCCGGACAGGTTCTGCTGTCGGTGGGAGAGAGCAAGACCTACAGCATGAAGTGGGGGGGGGAAGGCGTCGCAAGCTTGCCAGATTCAACTGGATATCAGTCAGGCACCGGTGGTCGACGGTTATCGTGTGATGGAGGCGATATGCAAGTGAAGACGATGCTTGGGAAGTTTCCTACATCTGCAAGCCTCAAGCCTGAGTAGCTTGAGCGCACTTCAATCTTCGAGTATTTGCCGATGGTTAATGTGTGCTTTTCCAGCAAGTCTTTCAGAGTATTGGTTGCCGATCCGCAGAGCGAGCAGCGCTCACTGATTGAAAAAGACCTGAATGTTTTTGGTTATTACCGGATCGCCACTGCCAGCTCTTTCCGTGACCTGGTGACGCTCACCCATTACAGCCCTGATCCTGGCGAGCGCTTCGACCTGCTGATCGTCAACGCCAATCTGATCACTGCGGCGGGTATCAACGCACGGGATTTTTGTCTGAATAACCCGCGTCTACGCCATGCCCTGATTTATGAGCCGGAGCGACAACAACGCTGGTCAAAAACCTTTACTGAGCGTCCGCGCCAGCAGGTTCGCCTGATCCGTACGATCGACCGTGCCGAGTTGATGGATTTTCTTCTGGCGATTGATCCCGCTTTCGAAGCTGACGGCTCCCTGTTCGACTGAGCGTCGGGAAATTTCCTACAGGCTCACGGGATTAGAGCTACAGGCCATAGACCTTTCGTTAACGATAATTCTGCGCTCTAAAGGCGTTTACGCCAGTCACTGAACAATGTGCAGGTTGATGCCCGGAAGGGCGGTGAGGTACACCCTCAAGGACTTAAACCATGAAGATTCAATCACGACTCCTTGGCTGTATTTTGGTGGTTGCCCTGATGTCCGCTGCGGCACCGGCCATGGCCGCATGCACTTGGCTTTCCGGGAACAACACGCCCAAACAATTAACGCTTGCCGCCGGTACAGTGTTCGCCCCAAGGGATGTGCCAGTCGGTACCACGCTCAACACTACATCGACGGCGCGTCAGCTCAATTTCGGTGACACGCTCAGTTGCTACGTCTCAGGCACCTACAACACCGCGCTGATCGGGCCTGTGGCAATGAATATCCCTGTGGATGTACTGAATGTTCCGAGCAATGCACTCTTGCAGACAAACGTACCCGGCATTGGACTCGCCATCTACATGACGGGCTTTGCCGCGTCCTGGCAGCCACCGGTGGGCAATCCCAACCGATTCATTCCGTTCAACATGAGCCGCTCCGCCCCGAGTACGGCAACCATGACTCAGGCCATGATGCGATACGCCCTGATCAAAACAGGCGAAATCGCTCCCGGTACCCATACCATCAACCAACTGGTGGCCACTGGCACTTCAGACATGGGGCCTATGTTCGACCTGAACTTCACCGCTACGGTAACGCTCGCCGGTTGCTCGTTGCCAGCAGCCCCCGGCAACCAGATCGACGTTCCTATGGGGAACTGGGAAAAACGCGTATTCAACGGTAAAAACTCCACCACTGATGCGCAGTCCTTTGCCATCACCCTTAACTCTTGCATCGCGGGCAGTAATTACCCGGTCAACGGTGCAAACGCATACTTCACCGGTAATTTTGCCAATATCCAGATCGACGGTAACAAGACATCGACCATCATCGATGCGGCCAACGGCATTTTGAGTCTGTCTAGCGATTCAACGGCTCAAGGCGTGGCGATTCAAGTATTACGGGATAACGGCACACCCATGAATTTGGGGCAGCCGGTACAGCTTAATCGCGTGGTAAACGGTACGACGACGGTGCCGCTGAAGGCGCGATATATCCAGATCGCCGAGGGGGCTACGCCCACGCCGGGCAGCGCAAACGGCTATGCAAGTTTTTCGGTTACTTACCGTTAATCCAAGGGCTATTCGTTGGCGGTGAGGGCAAAGCAAAAACTCACTTCTTTATAAACACCGCAAAAAACGGGCTGATATTTATCAGCCCGTTTTCTTTGTGCAGCTCTAAACGAATGCCTGCCCGGCAAATCCGCGAGGCAATCGCTGAAGTCCGGCTATCGCTGTCAGACGCTCAATCCATTCCGCGCGCCAGTTTGCTGCGCCGTGCGAGGCTTTTGCTTGGCGGGCAGTGCGTCGAGCCGCATTGCGGTGGTCTTTTCTGGCCTGTTTGTAGGCATCGGTATTACGGCAACTACGGCACTTCACTCGATTGAGTTCTCGACTCGCAGTGAGATGTTTACCTTTATGACCGCAGGCCAGATGCCCGTCGACGTTGAAGTGGATAACCATTAGCCGTCTCCTTCGTGACATGTACAGCTTATGACAGCCCACAGCCGCTGCCGTTCGGTGACTGCAGCAGCAGACAAAAAAACACCCGCATGCGGGCGGGTGAGAGAGGTATGTACTAAAGGAGTGATTTCACTCTAAGCGCACTGATGTGATGGCTATGTGAAAAGTAAGCGCGAGCGCCGCAGGCCCGTAAATACCGGACAGGCGAAAACCCGGTGAGGCGTGTGCCACCGCTGATAAGGCCCGAAACAATGACTGCTGGCGTTATTTGAATCGAGGCAGTGGCCGATCGATTGGCTTGAGCGCCGACAGCGTGTTGCGAATCAGCGGCGCGTCCTTTTCGATATCGTTCAGGCGATCACGGATGCGCAGCGCGGTCGGGTGTCCGCCTTGGTGATCGACCCAGTCGGCGATCTCTTTGCAAGCCGCTGCGAGGCGTGCTTGCCGGGCGTCGAGCAGGGTGAGGAGGGTGGTGATGGACTCTTTTTCGGACATGAAACACCTCCGTTCTATGAAACCGCTGAGCGGCAGCAAAAAGCCCGCGAGTTGCGAGCTTTCTGCCATTGGGGCGCTGCTCCTTCAGCAGATTTCAGTATAGACCCGCATTTGATCAGCATCAGGCCGAAGACTGCCGGGCCGGTATGGGCGAACTGACTGCATTGAGCCGTTTGCATTCGCGCCGTGCGTCCTCCTCGGCGTCGTAGCCATCACCGATGAAGCCGCCTGTGCGCGTATCGCAGATGCGAAACCAGCCCAAGGCTTGGGCTGGATCATGCTGGCTGTCTTCGGCGCGTCGACCGTGAATGATGATCTTGTTGCAGCGCTTCACGACGAAAATGTCTTCCATGGCGTCACCGCAGCTGATTCGTGTCACATCAACTATAGAAGGCCTTGGCCATCGTGCAAAAAATAGACAGTTCAGCTCGTCGGTTGCCAGCGCCAGCCTGTGGGCTCCCAGGTCAGCCAATGGGTGGGGTTTAACGCTCGGAGAAACGCTTGGTCGTGGGAAATCGCGACAATTGAGCCGGGAAAGGTCTTTAAGGCTTGTTCGAAGGCTTCTACGCAGGACAGGTCGAGATGGTTGGTTGGCTCATCGAGCAGCAGCAATTGCGCGGGCGTCTGGCGCCACAGTGCCAATGCAAGGGCCGCTTTCAGGCGCTCACCGCCACTGAGTGAGGCACAGGGGCGGGTGACACACTGCGCGTTCAATTGCAGGTGCGCCAGGTAGCTGCGCAAGGTGCCCTCGTCCAAGGGTGTTCGCTGCGCTTTGAGCTGCTCAACAATGCTCATGCGATTTTCCAGCTGCGTCAGGTGTTGATCGAGGAAGGCGCAAGGCACGTGGGTGGTGCAGTCACCGAACTCAGGCGTTAACTCACCGGCGAGCATTTTCAGCAGGGTGGATTTGCCACACCCGTTTGGACCACTGACGGCAACGCGCATCGGCCCGTGGAGGCTCAGGTTCAGCCAGGTTGAAGGCGCATCGACCGGTAGCCACGGCAAGCAGGCCTCGATGAGTGTGCAGGTCTGGCGAGTACTCGGAACAGCGCTCCCCGGCAAATGGATCAGAACACCGTCGTCGGGCGCAACGTTTGTGTAGGCGTCACGCACTCTGGTATCCAGTTCGGATTTACGTAACTGATGACCGCCCCGTACGCGTCCCATGATTTCCCTCGCAGCCGCCTTCGCCGCGCTTCGCCGCGCTTCGCCGCGCTTCGCTCGAAGCTCGCCATGTTGGCAGTTTGCGCATGTCGGCGGCTGCCAGCGGCATGACGCTGAATCGTGTCGTGCTCATGCCGCAGCCGAGAACGCTCGCGCTGGCGTTCGTTTCGAGCTTGATCAAGCTGTGCTTGCGCGGCGGCTTGATGCACTCGACGCTGCTCGGAATACGCTGAATAGTTGCCGCTGAAGGTTGTCACACCGACTGATGTGACTTCGACGATTCGCCGCATCTGCTCGAGTAATTGCCGGTCATGGCTGACGACAATCAAGCCACCGCGCCAGCGTTCGAGTTCAAGCATCAGCCATTGCCGGCCCGCGTGGTCGAGATGATTGGTCGGTTCGTCCAGCACCAACAATTGCGCCTGACTTAACAGCGCGCCGATCAGCGCGATCCGGGCTTGCTGGCCACCGCTGAGATTGTCAGTCAGATCGTACGTGCCGATGTTGGGCAGCCCGGCCTCATCAAGTCGCTGACGCAAGCGCTCCGGCAGATCCCACCCTTCGCCGATGAGGTCAAAATCCTCGGCACTGGCGCTGCCCTGTTCGAGTCGCACCAATGCTGCGAGTGCTCGTGCTGTGCCCGTAGCATCGGCAATAGTCTGACCGGGCATGGAAGTGAAGGTTTGAGGGACGTAGCGCACCGAAACTGAACGCGTCACGTTGCCGGCGGTAGGCTCTAGCTGCCCGGTAATCAGCCGCGCGAGCACGCTTTTGCCGACACCGTTGCGCCCGACGACAGCGGTCGGCAGATGATCGAATTGCAAATTCAGTGCGTTAAAAATCATCTCGCCATTGGCGAACTGAAAATTCAGTTGATTCAGGGAGACGAGTGCAGACGTACGCGAGACGTGAGCCATCGGCACCTCCAAAAAATGTCGTGAAAACTGACAAACGCCGAGAACGGCGTGCCGCGCTTACATTTTTAGAAGGCCAGGTTGTTCACGTCTGCGGTCGTCCTGAGAAATGGAAAGGTCGATAGCCTAGATGACGCTGCCCAGTCGATCAAGTTGCGTGCGTCATATCGCCCATTCGTTCGAGAAACATCGCCAAGGCTACTTCCTCGGTTCGCAAGCCCTTGCGCACGCGTGGGCGCGGCAGCTCAGCGAGGGCGCCGAGCATGAACTTTTCCACCACAGCGGGATGGATGTAACACTTGCGGCACACCGCCGGGGTGTTGCCCAACTGTTTGGCGACGCCTTTCACCATTTCAACGACATGCCGTTTCGCTTCCGTTTCTGACTCCCATTGCAGCTCGCGTAACACCGCCAATGCCAAGGCACTGCCGGCCCAGGTGCGGTAGTCCTTGGCGGTGAAATCGGCGCCGGTCAGGGTTTGCAGGTAAGCGTTGACGTCGGAAGAACTCACGGTGTGCCGTTCGCCTTGCTCATCCAGATACTGAAACAGGTTTTGCCCGGGAATCTCCAGGCAGCGCTTGATGACGCGTGCCAAGCGTCGGTCCTTGACGGTGATCTGGTGTTCGATGCCGCTCTTGCCGCGAAACTGGAACAGGATCGCGCTGCCGTTGACCTCGACATGCCGACTGCGCAGGGTGGTCAAACCGTAAGAACGATTGTCCCGGGCGTATTGCGTATTTCCGACCCGGATCAACGTTGCGTCGAGCAACGTGATCACGGTGGCCATGACCTTGTCGCGGCTGAAGCCGGGCGCGGCCAACAGCGCTTCCAGTTGTTTGCGCAGTTTTGGCAGCGCCAGGCCGAACTCGCGCAGCCGCGAGTACTTGTCGGCATCGCGTACTTCACGCCAGCGCGGGTGATAGCGGTATTGCTTGCGACCCCGGGCATCACGACCGGTAGCTTGCAAATGGCCGCGCGGGTCAGGGCAGATCCACACATCGGTATAGGCTGGCGGCACGGCGAGGGCGTCGAGGCGCTTGATCTCATCGGAATCGGTGATGCGCTGGCCCGAGGGCTCGAAGTAGCTGAACTTGGCGCGCAGTTTTTTGCGGGTGATGCCGGGCTGCGTGTCGTCGACGTAATGCAGGTCGCAGGGCAGAGCGTCGGTCAACGCGGTATCGGGCATGGCAGCTTCCTTGGGGGCGTAGCGGTCGGTAAAACGATTGACCGCGCACTGAGGCCGTCGTGCCAATGATTTACGCGAGTACGGCGACCGCTTTGATCTGCGCCCAAAGCTGCTGGCCCGGATGCACGCCCAATTGATCCCGGGAAAATCGCGTAATGCGCGCCAGTAACGCAGTGCCCCCAGCGTCGAGACGGATCAGCACATGGGCGGTGTTGTCTGCCGTCAGTTCGCTGACCACCGTCACCGGCAGCCGATTGAGAATGCTGCTGAACTCGCTGTTTTGCAGGGCCAGGCTGATGTCGCGCGCGTGAACCTTGCAGCGCAGGGCTTGGCCGACGGCCATTGGTGCGTGTGCTACGCGAATGCTCATATCGGTCGCCGGCAATTGCAGGCTGAGCAACTGATATTGCGCATCGTAGGCGCTGACCAGCCCTTCAATGATCACGCCTGCGTCATCGCCCATCCCCATCGGCAAGTCCAGGCGAGCGAGCGTTTCCCCGATCGGGCCGCTGGCCAATGCCTTGCCGTCGCTGAGCAATACCAAGTGATCGGCCAGGCGCGCAACCTCGTCCTGCGCATGGCTGACGTACAGCACCGGAATATCCAGTTCGTCGTGCAGACGTTGCAGGTAGGGCAGGATTTCGCTTTTGCGTTGGCTGTCGAGCGCGGCGAGTGGTTCGTCCATCAGCAGCAGTTTCGGACTGGTCAGCAGCGCACGGGCGATACCGACGCGCTGGCGTTCGCCGCCCGACAAATGCTGCGGATGACGCCCAAGCAAGTGGCCGATACCCAGCAGTTCGGTGGCTTGTGCCATGTCGACCCGGCGTGCGGATTTGGCGATGCGCTTGAGACCAAATTGCAGATTGGCCTGCACCGACAGGTGTGGAAACAGGCTGGCCTCTTGAAACACATAACCCAGTGCGCGCTTGTGCGGCGGGACGAAAATGCCGTTGTCGCTGTCGTGCCAGACTTCGTCGTTGATGCGGATGAAGCCTTGCTCAGCACGTTCCAGCCCGGCGATGCAGCGCAGGCAGGTGGTTTTGCCCGAGCCGGAATGACCGTACAGCGCGGTGACGCCGCGCCCCGGCAAATGCAGGTCGACGTCCAGATTGAAGCCGGGATAAGCGACTTTCAGGCGTGCATCAATCATCTATCAGCTCCAGCCAGCGCGGGTTTTGCGGCTGGAATAGAGCGCCAGCAACACCAGAAACGAGAACACCAGCATCGCGCCGGCCAGCCAGTGGGCCTGGGCGTATTCCATCGCTTCGACGTGGTCGTAGATTTGCACAGAGACCACGCGGGTCTTGTCGGGGATGTTGCCGCCAATCATCAGCACGACGCCGAATTCACCGACGGTATGCGCGAAGCCAAGGATCGCCGCGGTGATAAAACCCGGGCGGGCCAGCGGCACAATCACGCTGAAAAAAGTGTCCCACGGGTTGGCGCGCAAGGTCGCGGCCACTTCCAGCGGGCGAATGCCGATGGCGGAGAACGCGTTGTGCAACGGTTGCACCACGAACGGCATTGAGTAGATCACCGAACCGACCACCAGTCCGGTGAAACTGAACGTCAGAGTGCCGAGCCCTAGCCACTGGGTGAACTGGCCGACAACACCGTGCGGCCCCATCAGCAACAGTAGATAGAAGCCGATAACGGTCGGCGGCAGCACGAGGGGCAGGGCGACGATCGCTCCGATCGGGCCGCGCAGCCACGAACGGGTGCGCGACAACCACAGAGCAATCGGAGTGCCGACAACCAGCAGGATCGCGGTGGTCAGGGACGCCAGTTTCAGGGTCAGCCAGATCGCCGCGAAGTCGGCACTCGAGAGCGACATTTAGAGCTGATAACCGTACGACTTGATGATCGCTGCGGCTTTCGGACCTTTGAGGTATTCAATCAGGGCTTCGGCTGCCACGTTGTTTTTGCCTTTGTTCAAGATCACTGCGTCCTGTTTGATCGGGTCATGCATGCTGGCCGGAACAATCCATGCCGAACCGTTGCTGACTTTGCCGTCCTTGTAGATCTGCGACAGCGCAACGAAGCCCAGTTCGGCATTGCCCGTTGAGACAAACTGGTAAGCCTGAGTAATGTTCTGGCCTTCAACGATCTTGGCCTGGGTGGCTTCGCTCAGTTTCAACTTTGCCAGCACTTGCGTAGCGGCGAGGCCATAGGGTGCAGTTTTGGGATTGGCGATGGACAGATGCTGGTATTCGTTGTTCTTCAGCACATCACCTTTGGCGTCGACATAACCTTCTTTGGCCGACCACAGCGCGAGTGTGCCGATGGCATAAGTGAAGCGCGAACCCTTGACGATTTCCCCTTCATTTTCAAGTTTTTCCGGTGTGGTGTCGTCCGCCGAGAGGAACACTTGGAACGGCGCGCCGTTCTTGATCTGAGTGTAGAGCTGGCCTGTAGCGCCGTAGGCTGCGACCAGTTTGTGCCCGGTGTCTTTTTCGAAGTCGGCGGCAATGACCTTGATCGGCGCGGTGAAGTTGGCTGCAACCGCAACCTGCACTTCATCTGCGTGAACTGCGCCGATGGCGAATATCGAGAGCAAAGTGGCCAGGCAGGCAGGGGCAAAACGTGAGGCGCGAGTGGTCATGTAACAGCTCCGTTGTAGGCGTGTGCAAAGGGCAGCTATTGCGCCGATCCAATGTGTGGAAACGCTATATAGCGAAATATATAGCGAAATGCCGCCAAACGGGAAGTGCAGGTGAAAATCAGGGTGAAGACTTGTGTTCATCACCCTGTTCGTCTTCACCGACGAGTCAGTTTGGCCAATGCCCCTTCGGCCAGTTGCCGAGTCAGTTCGGCACTGCTGACGTCCTGACCCAAAGTGAAAGCCTGACCGGCCCAGAGGTTGGCAAACTGCGCCTCATCTTTGGCCCGCAGTGGCATCAGTGCACCACCGGCCAACGGAAAGGCTGGCGCTGTGGGCGACATCGGCCCCAGTTCACGCATGACGCGGTTGAGGATGCCGCGGGCCGGGCGCCCGGTAAAAATGTTGGTGACGGCGGTTTCGCTTTCTTTGGCGGTGCGCAGAGCCCTGTGATGCGCGGCGCTGACTTTCGCTTCCGGGGTAAACAGGTACGCGGTGCCCACCTGAACCGCAGATGCGCCCAGCATAAACGCCGCCGCAACGCCACGAGCATCGGCGATCGCACCGGCGGCAATCACCGGCACACTCACCGCATCGACCACCTGCGGCACCAGGGCGAACGTGCCGACCTGGCTGTTCAAATCTTCGCTGAGAAACATCCCGCGATGGCCGCCGGCCTCGTAGCCCATGGCGATGATCGCGTCACAACCGTTCTGCTCCAGCCAGATGGCTTCATCGACGGTGGTGGCCGAAGACAGAATTTTCGCTCCGGTGGCCTTCACCCGATCCAGCAAGGACTTCTCCGGCAGGCCAAAGTGGAAACTCACCACCTCAGGCCGGAACTCCTCCAGCACTTCGCAGGCTGCCGCATCGAACGGCGCCCGGTTGGACACCGGTGTTGGCGCATCGAAGTCGACGTCCAGTTCGCGGTAGTACGGCTTCAGTTGGTTCTTCCAGTCGCGAGCGCGTTGTTCATCGGCAGCGGGTGGCTGGTGGCAGAAAAAATTCACGTTGAAAGGCTTGTCGGTGTGCTGGCGAATCGTTTTCAGCTCTTCACGCAATTGCTCAATGCTCAGCATTGCCGCTGGCATCGAGCCAAGGCCACCGGCGTTGCACACGGCGATCACCATGGATGAATTCGTGGCGCCGGCCATCGGGCCTTGAATGACCGGCAATTCAATGCCGAGCAGATCGATAATGCGGGTATCTGGCCATTGACTCATGTGAGCGGTTCTCCGAACGATGAAACGGGCAAGCCCGGTTTTTTAACAGCAAAACCGGGCTTAGGGCCACTCTGAAATTCAGAACATTGCGTATCGCAGTCGCTCAGCTCGGGTGACGACCGATTCGCGAATTGGCAGAAAGTCGTGTGTGGCAACGCAGCACGATGTGGTATTTGAAAGGTACGACCACCTGAAATCCACCCATGAGAGGCCATCATGTTCAACGGTATTCTGATCGACAAAGACGACAGCGGTTATCGCGCCAACCTGCAGCAGATCAACGAAGAGCAATTGCCCGAAGGCGATGTGACAGTAAACGTTGCTTACAGCACGCTCAATTTCAAGGACGGGCTGGCGATCACCGGCAACGGCCCGGTGGTGCGCAAGTTTCCGATGGTGCCGGGTATCGATCTGGCAGGCACGGTCGAGTTCAGTTCGCACCCGGACTATAAAGTTGGCGATCAGGTACTGCTCAATGGCTGGGGTGTGGGCGAGGGCCATTGGGGCGGACTGGCGCAGAAAGCGCGACTCAAGGGTGATTGGCTGATTCCGTTGCCCAAAGCCTTTAGCGCCTCGCAAGCCATGGCCATTGGCACGGCGGGTTACACGGCAATGTTGTGCATTATGGCGCTGGAGCGTAATGGCGTGACGCCGCAGCAGGGCGAGGTTCTGGTCACCGGCGCTAATGGTGGCGTTGGCAGTTTTGCTATCGCGTTGCTGAGCAAGCTCGGTTATCAGGTGGTGGCGTCTACGGGCCGGGCGTTCGAGCACGAATATCTGCAGCAGTTGGGCGCCCGCGAAATCATCGACCGTGCAACCCTGTCCGAGCCGGGCAAACCGTTGGCCAAGGAGCGTTGGGCGGGGGTGATCGACTCGGTCGGCAGCCACACATTGGCCAACGCCTGCGCCAGCACGCGCGCAGAAGGCACCGTCGCCGCCTGCGGGCTGGCTCAGGGCATGGATTTTCCAGCCTCGGTGGCACCGTTCATTTTGCGTGGTGTCACTCTGGCTGGAGTCAACAGTGTGACCCAGCCCAAAGCGCGGCGACTGGAAGCATGGGATCGCCTGTCCAAGGATCTGGACTTTGCCTTGCTGCCCTTGATCAGTCATGAAATCGCATTGAGCGAAGTCATCGATGCAGCGCCGAAACTGCTGGCCGGACAACTTCGCGGGCGGGTTGTGGTTGACGTCAACCGATGACAGAGTAAGCGCCATCGCGGCTCTGTGGGGCCGCATTTCTAATAAAGGGAGTGGCAATTTCGATGGATCTAAAAAAGCAATACGTCGATCAGTTTCTGGTCTCTGGCTTGCGTGTGCGCACCAAAAACGCCGCAGAGACTAGTGCCGAGACCGCGAAAATTGGCCCGATGTGGGGGCAGTTTCAGGGCGGGAATTTGGCGACAGTCATTCCGGGCAAGCCAACCACCTCTCCGGTTTATGGGGTGTATTCGGGTTACGAGTCTGATGCTTCGGGCAAGTTTGATGTCACTGCCGGCGTCGCCGTGGAGCAGCCGGCGAGAGATTTTGAAACCGTCCGGATAGAGGGGGGGGAGTATCTGGTTTTCGAGGGGCAGGGTTCGTTACCTGATGCGGTCATTGCTGCATGGGGGCGGGTCTGGGCTTATTTCGAAGCCAATCCGCAGATCCAGCGTCGATTCGCCACCGATTTCGAGGCCTATACCAGCCCCGAATCAGTATCGATTTACATCGGACTCCGCTAAGGCTGCGTTTCGCGTTCAAGCAATTGTCGTTTGCGTTCGACACCCCAGCGATAGCCTGAAAGATTGCCATCGCTGCGCACCACGCGGTGGCAGGGGATCGCCACTGCCAAGCGGTTGGCGCCGCATGCTTGAGCCACGGCACGCATCGAGGTTGGCGCGCCGATGCGCTGGGCAATGTCGGCGTAACTGGCAGTGCTGCCAAGCGGGATTTCCCGTAGCGCCTGCCACACCCGTTCCTGAAACGCCGTGCCCCGCACATCCAGCGGCAGATCCAGGCCTATAGCCGGAGCCTCGATAAAGCCTACGACTTTGGCGATCAGTTGTTCAAATCCGCAATCCGCGCCAATCAGGTTCGCCTTGCGGAACTGATCCTGTAAATCACACACCAGTTGGTGAGGATCGTCGCCCAACAGAATCGCGCAGACGCCGCGCTCGCTTTGCGCCACCAGAATCGCGCCGAGCGAGCATTGGCCCACGGCGAAGCGAATGTCGTTGTTCTGCCCGGCGGCGCGGTAGTCGCCGGGTTTCATGCCTAATACCTGATCGGCTGACTCATAGAAGCGACTGTTGGAGTTGAAACCTGCGTCGTACAGCGCATCGGTCACCGAGTCGCCGTCCGCCAAGCGTTGGCGCACTTTGCGCGAGCGGTGAGCAGTCGCGTAACCCTTGGGTGTCAGACCCGTTGCCGCTTTGAAGACGCGATGAAAATGAAACGGGCTCAACCCAGCCGTTTCAGCAAGCACGTTGAGCGATGGCAGCGTTTCGGCGGTTTCAATCTGGCGACAGGCCAATGCCACAGTCGTCGCATGCTGCGCGGCCACGTCGCTTTGATCCTTTCTGGCGCGTTTACTCGGCCGATATCCCGCCGCCTCGGCTTGTTCGGCCGTGGCGAAAAACTCGACATTCTGGGGTTTCGGCAACCGTGCAAGGCTGCTGGGACGGCAGTAGATGCCGGTGGTTTTCACCGCATAGACAAACTCTCCGTCCGCCCGTGGGTCCCGCGCTACGACTGCGGCCCAGCGTGGATCGTTTTCGACGTTGATCGTGCTCGAAAGCGTTTTCATGGTGGTTAATCCATTGACCTGTTTGATTCAGGTTACCCGGCGACGCTGGACGTAACACTCCGGGCCTTGCGGTCAAATTTTGCAGCTTATCCAGCAACACGAAAAGTCAGATTGATCCGTTGTTCACCCAGCCGTGAATGCCGACCCTCTTTGATCGGCAATACCCCGTGAAAACGCAAACGATCGACGCCGCCCCAGATCACCATATCGCCGTGCAGCAAAGGAATCCGTTGGCACTTGTCACTGCGCGCGAATCCGCCAAACAGAAACATTGCCGGCAACCCTAGCGACAACGAAACGATCGGCGCCGCGTAGGCGTTTTCGTCTTTGTCCTGATGCAATGACATCTTGGCACCGGGGACATATCGGTTGATCAGGCAGGAATCCGCCTTGAAGTCGGAAAACCCGGCGTCCAGCGCCGCCGAATGCGCCAGATTGGCAAACACTGCCGGCATCTGCGGCCAGGGCAATCCGTTAAGCGGATCGACACGCGAGTAACGATAGCCACCGCGATCGGTGATCCAGCCCAGCTCCCCACAACTGCTGGTGCCCACGGACATGTTGAAACCGCCCGGCGTGAGCATGTGCCGGAGCGGGGCGGCGGTAAGGATGGCATCCAGCGCCGGCAACAATTGCTCAATAAGCGGCAGAGCAAACCCACGCAGCAGCCACGATTGCTCGCCAATCTGTTCGGCGCGGGGTTGCTGCTCAGGTTCGTCATCGGCGAACAGATCAAAATTGCTCGGTTGCATGCGGGTCACAAGGTGTCGTGGACGCTAGCGGTCGAAATCAGGCGAAAGGTTACAGCGCTTTGCTGACGGCGATATCGCTGATCACGTCAGTCTGGTCGTGAATTGCACTCAGCGCAGCCTTGGCTTCTTGCTCTGTACCGTTTTCCAGTTGGGCGAACTCGAAGCGCCGCTCACCGTTGAGTTTGTACTTGATGACGTATTTGGTCGTTTGGGCCACGGTCATGCTTACCTTTGTGAGTGTTAGGGGCGTCTCAGCTGAGTTTGGTGCTGGAGCGACGGATGATCTTGATCGAGTGAGTCAGCGTCGGCTTGCGGGTAACGCTGATTGGGCGACGGTTGACGGTGTCGATGGTGATGTTCCAGAAACCGGTGCTCGGCGCCGTGATGCGTGCTGGGAAGGTGTCGAAAGCGCCGCCGTGATAGGTGTGGCGACCACCATTTTTAAAGCTGCGGAAGTTGGCGTCGTTCATCAGGCGGATATTGCAGGTTTGCGAGCATTGGATGACGACGATGTCGTCTTCGTTGAGGTGCTCGCGCTGGTGAATGAATTTCATGGGCGCCTCCAGAAGGGCTTTTTCTACTAAATCAAAACGATAGCTTGTAATTGCGCGCAGTTTATCAGCCCGCACGGGTTATTATCTGGCCGTCGGGCGTTGGTTTGACAATTTTGAACACATATTCGTGATTGGATGCGGGTTAAATGCAAGAGACCTCGGAGAAAAACGGCATTTATGCTGTCGGACGGTCTTTAACGGAGGTTTTGTATGAAGTGGGGTGTGGTGTGTCTGCCGTTGGTTTTAGCTGTAGGTGGTTGCGCAAGTGTTTCCGAAATCAATGAAACACTGCCGACCATGAGCGTGATCTCCGGCAAGAAGCCCCATGAGTACGCTCAATGCCTGGCCGAAAAACTGGCTGATAGCCGTGGCGCGCTGCAAGTGCAGGCGCACAAGGACGGGGTTCGAGTCATTGTTCCCGGGAAACTGTCCACGGGTGCGGCCGCCGTGTTTGACATCGAAGATCGCTCCGGCGGCAGCAGTATCAAGCTGCACGAGCGCATGTCCAATGTGCCGGTGCGCCCGCGTGATGTGCGTAACGCTGCCAACGCGTGCATTTCCGGCTGATAGACTACGGGTCATCAGTATCAATGCCGTCACAGTCATGCTGTGACGGCATTTTCATTTATGGAGTTGCGATGAAGCGAGAGCAAGTACGAGAACGCCACGCAGAGGGCCTGATCTCTGCCACCCATGTAATTCAGAATCCGGCGAATTCTGGCGAGTGGATCGTGTTTTTCAAGAAAAGCGCCGGGCGCAGTTATTTCCTGGTGGACGATAACGACGAAGTCGAGTCTTTCAATCGGCTCGACGATCTGATCGAAGTCGTACGCGGACTCGGGATCAAGTTCGCCGAAATCCACATGTAAGGTCTATTTGCAGACCACTACCACGCTGCGGTTTTTGTAGTTGCCGACATCGACACCCAATGTCTTGTCGCTTTCCTTCGAAGCTGGCGTACCGTCCGTGCCGACGATGCGATACCCGGTGCCCGCACAGGAGGCGTCGGCCTTTTCATAGCAAGTGGCCCAGGAATTGGCTTCGCCGGAGCACTCGATGGTCAGGCCCTGTTCGCCGTTGTTCAAGTAGGTGGTTTGGGAGGTGGCACAACCGGCCAGGGCCAGTACCGCAATCAGTGGCAAAAATCTGTTCAGGTTCATATTTGTCGTCTTTAACGAGGGGGACTAGACGCTCTGACAGCGCCGGTATGAAAAGGTTATAGCGATAGGCCACTTGTTTGCAGGCGAGCATAAAAAAGCCCTGCGCAACGGCAGGGCTCGGAGTGGAGTCGATCAGTCCTGATCTTTGCCACGGCGCTTCGCCGATGCGGGAGTGTCCGTGAACACCGACGCTACATCAGTTGCCAGTTGTTCACTGTCGAAAGGCCCTGCGATGTGTTCGCCATTGGTGGTGGTCAGATTCCACTTGCCGTCTTTCTTGTCGATCACGTACCCATTGATGATTTTTACCGCGGTCATCTATCTGTCTCGTTCGCTGGTTCAAAGGCGCCATGATACCGGCAAATGCTCGCATTGGGGGGCGATGAGCGTATGGTGATTCGGCTTGTCGGCATCTTTGAGCTACGCTGATCTCGCTACGCAAGATGCCGATGGAACTATCGGCGAGAATATTTCTCTATGATGGCATCGGTTAGCCAGTGCGGGGCATTGTAAGGTGCACGCCGCCTGATTAGACTGCGCCGAAACTCGTACACACAGCCCTTTCAAGGACTTATATGATCAAGAAATGCTTGTTCCCAGCAGCCGGTTACGGTACTCGCTTCCTGCCAGCGACTAAAGCCATGCCTAAAGAAATGCTGCCGGTGGTAAACAAGCCACTGATCCAGTACGGCGTTGAAGAAGCTCTGGACGCTGGCCTGACGGAAATCTCGATCGTTACTGGTCGTGGCAAGCGCGCTCTGGAAGACCACTTCGACATCAGTTACGAACTGGAAAACCAGATCAAAGGCACCGACAAGGAAAAATACCTGGTCGGCATCCGCAAATTGCTGGACGAGTGCTCGTTCTCCTACACTCGTCAGACCGAAATGAAAGGTCTGGGCCACGCGATCCTCACCGGTCGCCCGCTGATCGGCGACGAACCGTTTGCCGTGGTGCTGGCGGACGACCTGTGTGTCAACCTTGAAGGCGATGGTGTACTGACCCAGATGGTCAAGCTGTACAAGCAGTTCCGCTGCTCGATCGTGGCCATCCAGGAAGTCGATCCGCAAGAAACCAACAAGTACGGCGTGATCTCCGGCGAGATGATTCGCGACGACATCTACCGCGTTCACAGCATGGTCGAGAAGCCAAAGCCGGAAGACGCTCCGTCGAACCTGGCGATCATCGGTCGCTACATCCTGACTCCGGACATCTTCGACCTGATCGAGCAAACCGAGCCAGGCAAGGGTGGCGAAATTCAGATCACCGATGCTTTGATGAAACAAGCCCAGAACGGCTGCGTGATGGCCTACAAGTTCAAAGGCAAGCGTTTCGACTGCGGTGGCGCTGAAGGCTACATCGACGCGACGAACTTCTGCTTTGAAAACTTCTACAAAACTGGCAAGGCTTACTGATAGCGTTTGATCGGCCTGTACGAAAAAGCCACCTTCGGGTGGCTTTTTCATTTTGCGCCCTTATATCGATGGCAATGCTTGCCCAATGGGTGTCTACGGGTATGCTGATTGCCAGCCGAGGAGATAGAAATGGCCTACGATTTTGACCTTTATGTGATTGGTGCCGGTTCCGGTGGTGTGCGGGCTGCGCGGTTTGCGGCCGGTTTTGGTGCAAAAGTGGCCGTGGCCGAGAGCCGTTATCTGGGCGGTACTTGTGTCAACGTCGGCTGCGTGCCGAAAAAACTGTTGGTGTACGGGGCGCATTTCGCCGAAGACTTCGAGCAGGCATCCGGTTTCGGCTGGAGTCTGGGTGAGGCCAGTTTCGATTGGGCAACGCTGATTGCCAACAAGGATCGCGAGATCAATCGCCTGAACGGCATTTATCGCAATTTACTGGTCAACAGCGGTGTGACCCTGCATGAAGCTCATGCCAGGATCGTTGGTCCGCATGAGGTTGAAGTCGATGGAAAGCGCTTTACTGCAAAAAATATCCTGATTGCCACGGGCGGCTGGCCGCACATCCCGCAGATTCCGGGGCACGAACATGCGATTGGCTCCAATGAGGCGTTTTTCCTCAAAGAGTTGCCTAAACGCGTATTGGTGGTGGGCGGCGGTTACATCGCGGTCGAGTTCGCTGGCATCTTCCATGGCCTGGGTGCAGACACGACGCTGCTGTATCGCGGCGATCTGTTCTTGCGTGGCTTCGATGGCGCGGTTCGCAAGCATTTGCAGGAAGAGCTGACCAAGCGTGGGCTGGATCTGCAATTCAATGCCGATATCGCGAGCATCGAAAAACAGGTTGACGGCAGCTTGAAAGCCACCCTCAAGGATGGGCGCGTCCTTGAAGCGGACTGTATTTTCTACGCCACCGGTCGTCGTCCGATGCTGGACAATCTGGGGTTGGAAAACACCGACGTGCAGCTCAATGACAAAGGTTTCATCAAGGTCGATGAGCAGTACCAGACCACTGAGCCTTCGATTCTGGCGCTGGGCGACGTGATTGGTCGCGTGCAACTCACGCCCGTGGCATTGGCCGAAGGTATGGCAGTGGCGCGTCGCCTGTTCAAGCCGGAGCAATACCGTCCGGTGGATTACAAGATGATCCCGACGGCGGTGTTCAGTCTGCCGAACATCGGTACGGTCGGCTTGACCGAAGAGGAGGCCCGAGAGGCGGGCCACGAAGTGGTGATTTACGAAAGCCGCTTCCGGCCAATGAAGCTGACTCTGACCGAGTGTCAGGAGAAAACGCTGATGAAGCTGGTGGTCGACGGCAAGACCGACAAAGTGCTCGGTTGCCATATGGTTGGCCCGGATGCCGGCGAAATCGTGCAGGGGCTGGCGATTGCGTTGAAGGCTGGCGCCACCAAGCGTGACTTCGACGACACGATCGGGGTTCACCCGACGGCCGCCGAAGAGTTTGTCACCATGCGTACACCGGTCGGCGCTTAAGCGTCTTTCGGTTTGGCCGAGTCTGGCGCTGCCGCAACGGTAGCCGCCAGGCGCAGGCTGTCTTCCAGGCTCGCCTGAGTCTCGGTCAACTCCTTTTCCAGTGACTGATTAAGCAACGTCTGTTCTTCGACGCTCTGCTTGAGTGTCTGACTTTCCAGTGATGCCACGCGCAAGCGTTCCTGGAGGAGGGTGCGTTCGCTGTCGACCCGGGTGGCCTGCTCCAGCAATTGGTCCTGACGCTGATTGCTCTGTTTGAGCTGCTCCTGCATCAGGCTCAATTCGCGCTGGGTGCCACGGTTCTCGGTGAGCAGGCGCTCGTTGTCGCGGTGTAGCTGAGTAATTTCGTCCTGTCGAACCAGCGCGCTTTGCTGTGCTTGGCGCAGCTCTGCCTGTAACTGCTGCACCTGGCCTTCGTGGCGGCTCTGTTCCTGCTCACGCTGTTCTTTGGTGGCGTTGCGGTAATGCTCCAGCGCGTCGCGGGCATGCAGGTGTTTTTCTTCCAGCGAGCGAATCTGCTCGTCCTTGTCCTGTAAGCGCAATTCAAAGTCGGCCAATGCCTGATTCAGACCGGCATTGCGGGTTTGCTCGGTTTGCAGCATCGAGCGGGTGTTGCCCAGCGCTTCCGATTCGCGCTCCAGTGCGGCGCCTTGAATCTCGTGCTGATGCTCCAGTTGCTCTAGAGCATGGCGAGTCTGTTTCAGTTCGGATTCGAGTGCCTCGCGTTGCTCCTCAAACTGCTCACGAGCCTGTTCGATAGGTTCTTGCGCCTGCTCTTTAAGGCGCTGAGCAAGGCGTGAAACCAGTGCTGTGAGCTCGTCATCAATTGGTTCAGCCGATGCTTCGATCGGCTGGGCGCCGTCATCCAGTTCCTTCAAATAGCGATGGATCGTGGTTTTCGAACCGGTGTTACCCATTTCAATGCGTACGGCATCGATGCTCGGGTGTTCGCCTCGGGCCAGGATCGCTGTTCGCGCGATTTGAACCAGCGCTTTGGTAATGCCGCCACGGGCCATGTTAGCTCCTACGGTTATGTACTGTGGTACATGCCACAAAAGTACGCAGTGTACCATGTCAAAAATAAAGATAAATCTCTGGTATTTAAGACGCGGGATATTCTGGTATTACCCAGTGTCAGGTGATTAAATCCGCTCTTTGATCTCCGAATCAGTACGCCAGCGAGAAAACAGCCCATGAGCGATCTGGATCGCTATCTTCAAGCCGCTACCCGTGACAACACCCGCCGCAGTTATCGTGCGGCTATCGAGCATTTCGAAGTGAGCTGGGGCGGATTTCTGCCGGCCACGGCCGACAACGTTGCGCGGTATCTGGTCGAGCATGCAGGCGTGCTGTCGATCAATACGCTCAAGCTGCGGTTGTCGGCGCTGGCGCAGTGGCACAACAGCCAAGGTTTTGCCGACCCGACCAAAGCACCGGTAGTGCGTAAGGTGTTCAAGGGTATCCGCGCTTTGCACCCGGCCCAGGAGAAGCAAGCCGAACCTCTGCAGTTAAGGGATCTGGAGCGAGTCGTTGATTGGCTGGAGCAGGAGGCTAAAGCCGCGAAGGAAAAACAGGATCGACCGCAGTTGCTCAAGGCATACCGCGATCGCGCGTTGATTCTGCTTGGCTTCTGGCGTGGTTTTCGCAGTGATGAATTGTGCCGCTTGCAGATTGAACATGTGCAGGCGCAGGCCGGCAGCGGCATTACGCTGTATCTGCCGCGCAGCAAGAGTGATCGGGAAAACCTCGGGCAAACGTATCAAACCCCGGCACTTTTGAAGTTGTGCCCGGTTCAGGCTTACATCGATTGGCTCAACGAAGCCGCTTTGGTGCGCGGCCCGGTTTTCCGTGGCATCGACCGTTGGGGCAATCTGTGCGAGGAGGGCTTGCACGCCAACAGTGTGATACCGCTGTTGCGTCAGGCGCTTGAGCGCGCCGGGATCGCTGCCGAGGGTTACACCAGTCACTCTCTGCGTCGCGGTTTTGCGACCTGGGCTCACCAAAGTGGCTGGGATCTGAAGTCTTTGATGAGTTACGTCGGCTGGAAGGACATGAAGTCAGCCATGCGCTATGTTGAAGCCAGCCCCTTTCAAGGGATGGCCCGGATTACGGATAAGCCGCTGTCGCCCTAGATATCGTTTTCTTCTATTAATACAGTCCGCTAATAGCGAAAACAAATCAGCAGCATCAGGTTTGCCAATGAGCCATCCGTCGAGTGAGTGGGTAGGATTCACCCCATCAACTTCATAACCCCTGACGGAGAGTCATCAATGCCTATCATCAACAGCCAAGTAAAACCGTTCAAAGCTACCGCGTTCAAAAACGGCGACTTCGTTCAAGTCTCGGACGCTGATCTGAAAGGCAAGTGGTCGGTCGTATTCTTCTACCCGGCCGACTTCACCTTCGTTTGCCCAACCGAGCTGGAAGACCTGGCTGACAACTACGCTGCCTTCCAGAAACTGGGCGTAGAGATCTACAGCGTTTCCACCGATACCCACTTTGCTCACGCGGCTTGGCACAACACCTCGCCAGCCATCGGCAAAATCCAATACACCATGATCGGCGACCCGACCCAGGTTATCTCCCGCAACTTCGACGTGTTGATCGAAGAAGCTGGCCTGGCTGACCGTGGCACCTTCGTGATCAATCCAGAAGGCCAGATCAAAATCGTTGAACTGAACGATGGCGGCGTTGGCCGAGACGCTTCCGAACTGCTGCGCAAAATCAAAGCCGCTCAGTACGTTGCAGCTCACCCAGGCGAAGTTTGCCCTGCCAAATGGAAAGAAGGCGAGGCCACTCTGGCTCCGTCCCTGGACCTGGTCGGCAAGATCTAAGTCTGTGACACGCAACTCAGGGCGGGACTCCGCACCTACTTAAGTAAGCTGCACCGCCCAATAGAAAAGCCCGGGCGAGTTTCGCTCGGGCTTTTTTTCGCCTCAAATAAAGGAAATCGCCCGTATGTTGGACGCCAATCTTAAAGCCCAGTTGAAATCGTACCTGGAACGGGTCACCCAACCGATCGAGATCGTTGCTTCTCTCGACGACGGTGCGAAATCCCGTGAAATGCTTGAACTGCTCAAAGACGTTGCCAGTCTTTCGAGCCAAATTACCCTGATCGACAGCGGTGATGACGCACGCAAACCGTCTTTCTCGATCAACCGCCCGGGTGCCGACATCAGTCTGCGTTTCGCTGGCATCCCGATGGGCCACGAATTCACCTCGCTGGTGCTGGCCTTGCTGCAAGTCGGCGGCCACCCTTCGAAAGCCAGTGTTGAAGTGATCGAGCAGATCCGTTCGCTCAAAGGCGAGTTCAGCTTCGAGACTTACTTCTCGCTGTCCTGCCAGAACTGCCCGGACGTGGTCCAGGCACTGAACTTGATGGCCGTGCTCAACCCTGACATTCGCCACGTCGCCATCGACGGCGCGCTGTTCCAGGAAGAAGTCAACGATCGCAAGATCATGGCGGTGCCGAGCATCTACCTCAACGGTGAGAATTTCGGTCAGGGCCGCATGGGGCTGGAAGAAATTCTCGCCAAACTCGACACTGGCGCCATCGAGCGTCAGGCCGAGAAAATCAGCGCCAAAGAAACCTTTGATGTGCTGGTGGTCGGCGGTGGCCCGGCCGGCGCTTCGGCTGCTATCTATGCTGCGCGTAAAGGCATTCGTACTGGCGTTGCCGCCGAGCGTTTCGGCGGTCAGGTGCTGGACACCATGGCTATCGAGAACTTCATTTCCGTACAGGAGACTGAAGGCCCGAAACTGGCTACGGCCCTGGAAGAGCACGTTAAACAGTACGACGTCGACATCATGAACCTGCAACGCGCCGACAAGTTGATTGCGGGCAAAAACGGCGAGCTGCATGAAGTCCGTTTCGCCAGCGGCGCGACTCTCAAAGCCAAGAGTGTGATCCTGGCGACCGGCGCGCGGTGGCGTGAAATGAACGTGCCGGGCGAGCAGCAATACAGAAACAAAGGCGTGGCGTACTGCCCGCACTGCGATGGCCCGCTGTTCAAAGGCAAGCGCGTAGCGGTAATTGGTGGCGGTAACTCCGGTGTTGAGGCAGCCATCGATCTGGCCGGTATCGTGTCTCATGTGACGCTGCTGGAGTTCGACGTACAACTGCGTGCTGACGCTGTGTTGCAGCGCAAACTTCACAGTCTGTCGAACGTGACCGTCATTACCAGTGCGCAAACTACTGAAGTGACAGGCGATGGACAGAAGGTCAATGGCTTGCGTTACAAGGATCGTCAGACTGACGAGTTGCGTACTGTCGAGCTGGAAGGGATCTTTGTACAAATCGGTCTGTTGCCCAACACCGACTGGCTCAAAGGCACCATCGAGTTGTCGCCGCGTGGCGAGATCATTGTCGATAACCGTGGGGAAACGTCGATTCCCGGCATCTTCGCTGCGGGTGATGTGACCACTGTGCCGTACAAGCAGATCGTGATCGCGGTGGGCGAGGGCGCCAAGGCTTCGCTGAGTGCTTTCGATCACTTGATCCGCACTTCGGCTCCGGCGTAAACGCCCGGCCTGAAAACACCAAACCAGTGTGGGAGCGGCTTGCTCGCGAAAGCGTCCGTACAGTCAGCATCATTGCTGAATGACACACCGCATTCGCGAGCAAGCCCGTTCTCACAGGTGTTTGGGGCTATTGAGTTACATAGGCGCTGGCTGAATGATCTCGACCCAGTAGCCGTCCGGATCCTTGATGAACGCCAGACTTTTCATGCGGCCATCGCTCAGGCGCTTCTGGAAGTCGCAGCCCAGCTCTTCGAAGCGTGCGCAGGCAGCAACGATGTCTGGCACCGAGATGCAGATGTGACCAAAGCCACGCGGATCAGTGTTGCCATTGTGGTAAGCAAAGTCAGCGTCGTTTTCGGTGCCGTGGTTGTGCGTCAGTTCCAGAATGCCCGGGATCGACTTCATCCATTCGGTGCGGGCGGCGGCATCGGCCGGGATCTGCGCCTTGTCGACCAGTGCGAGGAAATACAGGCTGAACTCGGCGTCCGGGAAGTCACGTTTTTCAACCAGCGAAAAACCCAGCACGCGGGTGTAGAAGTCCAGCGAGCGGGTAATGTCTTTTACACGCAGCATGGTGTGGTTGAAGACGAAGTTGCGGGTTGCGCTGTCTGGCGTGGCGGTGACGCCGGGGAAGGTGTTCAGTTCGTTGAGGCTCATGGGCCCTCCAATAACGATGGGGCGAGTGTATGGGCGCAATGATACGCATGCCTGTCAGCATCGCCAAATGAAAGGGCAGGCTTGCCCTCCGTGCAGGCGGGGCTCAGACTTTGCCGTTCAATCTGCGAGTGTGTCCGGCAATGATCCGACTGTTCAAATCCATGTTTGTTTACTTTGTCTTTTCGCTAATCGCCATGAGCGTTTTCGCTGGCGAGCCCGATATCACTTGGCCCGCAGGCTGGGAGGTCGAAGCGCTGACTGATGTGGCACCACAGGTTTCCCGTCAGCGGGCGGTCAAGAACGATGCCGATGGCAATCAGGTGATGGTGATGGAACTCACGATGACTCGGGTCGAATCGGGTCATCAGGTTAACTTGCAGGGTGTGTTGCTGGAAATGCGCAAGTCGATACAAAAAGACTTTTTCCAAGGGGGGTATCAGAGTGTCTGCAATAAGGTGCATACGACGATGCTTGGTGCTTTGTCTGCGCTGGAGACGACTTGCACAGTGACCGAAAACGGCCGGCATGTGTTATCGCAAACGCTGGTGGCGGCGGTCGACGCGGATAAGGCTTATGTACTTTCCTATGCCGGCCAGGCGCAGGTTTATAAAGCAAGCGCGGATGAGATCGTGGCGGTGAGAAACAGCCTGAAACTTTAAGTTCCTGTACTTTTCAAGGCTTGGTTAGATACCCGAAGGGATTAAGCATAAAGTTTAATGATGGCCATTTTCGCAACATTGCGCGGCAAAATGTTTAGGTCCCTTGGCTCGGGGAGGTTATAGAAAGCTCGCAACTTGCACGATGAAATTCATTTCATTTGTTAGATATTGTCAATAAAAAAGCCCCGCATGAGGCAGGGCTTGTTTGTTGGCGAGGGATTAACCGCGCAACCAGGAATCAACGGTGGCTGCACCGTATTGTTCCTTCCAGGCTTTAAGGCCGCGGTGGTTGCCGCCCTTGGTCTCGATCAGTTCGCCGGTGTGCGGATTCTGATAGACCTTGACCACGCGAGCGCGGCGGGTTTTAGGGGCTGCAGTAGTTTGCAGACCGGATTTTGCCGGATTCGGATCGAGAATGGCGATGATGTCTCTCAGGCCTTTGCCGTAGGTTTTCATCAGCCCTTGGAGCTTTTCTTCGAATTCGATTTCTTTCTTGAGCCCGGCATCGTTCTTCAGCGATTCCAGCTGCTTGAGCTGTTCCTGAAGGGCCTTTTCAGCTGCACGAAATTCAGCGAGTCTGGACAATATCTTTACTCCAATAGTGTGTTTGGCTGATACCAACCGCAAACAAAGCTAAAAGCCAAGAGCCTTGTAGCGACTCGGTGATAATTGGCTCACCTGCCAATCTTGCACAGGCAAGAAAAATTGTAGTTGTTAATGCCTCAGGAGTAAATCCTGACGTTGTACTTATGTAACAACAGTGGTCTTTTGTATCAATTTGGTGCGCCTTGTCGGCGCGTCACGCTTAATCTCTGGCTAGTTAATGGTGACTTAATGCACTAATGAAGTCTGCCGCCGGCATGGGTTTGCCATAGAGATAGCCCTGCAGGAAGTTGACGTTGTGCGCAGTCAGGTAGTCGGCCTGCGCCTGAGTTTCGACACCTTCGGCAACAATGCCCAGATCCAGCTTGGCCGAGAGTTCGATGATGGTATCGAGAATATGCCGTGAGAGCGCATCGACGCCGATCATGGCGACGAAGCTCTGATCGATCTTGAGGAAATCCACATTGAATTTGCGCAAATAACCCAGACTTGAATGACCGGTGCCGAAATCGTCGATGGCGATCATCACGCCCATGGCGTTCAGTTGTTCAAACAGTTGTCGTGTTGTCTCGGTGGGCTCGATCAGCTCGCGTTCTGTTAACTCCAGCACCAGGTTGATGCTCCCGGGTGCGAAGGCGGTGAGAAATTCGCGGCAGTCTTCCACCAGTTCCAGATCCTGACAATGGCTTGCCGTGATGTTGATACCGATATGAAACGGTGTGGTGAAGGTCGATGACGGTGGTCCGAGCAACGCCGCTGTCTGTCGCATCAAAGCGCGGGTCATTGGCACGATCAAGCCCGAGTGTTCGGCGAACGGGATAAACAGATCTGGACGCACCAGGCCTTCTTTTGGATGGTTCCAGCGCATCAACACCTCGGCGCCCGACCACTTTTTGCTCTCGCCATGAACCACTGGCTGGAAGTACGCAATGAACTCGCCGGCATCCAAGGCCCGGAGCATTTCGTGGCTCGGCGAGGTGGCGCGTTTTTGCAGGACATGGCTGATCGCGCCCGAGACCACGCCAAAGAACATCAGCAGGCTGAACAGCGGCGGGTATTCGTGGGTCATATAGCGCCAGACTTCACCTTCGGGATAGCCCGCCGACACACTGAATGCGTAGCGCGAAGAGTCGAGCTTGCTCTGCGCTACCGGCAGCACGGGGAGGGCGCCGTTGTGTACCTCGCCATTGGCGGACAGCCAGCTATCGCCCACTTGCAGTAACAGCAACCTCTGCCGGCCAATCAACCGCAGCACGTTGCTCAGGTGATAGCCGTCGAGTGTCGTCAATGCACTGCCACGACCTTCGCTGAGTCGATACACCAGCAGCGCAGTATTCGGTGTCACCGGGTTGCCGTTCATCAACCACAACTTGCCTTGTGTGTAATCGCCAGCATTGACGGCTTCCTCATAGTCGCCGAACAACGAACTGCAATAGAGGTTGTGGTCCCAGACAAGATTGGTCGAGCGCACGAAGGGGCGGCGGGTGACTTGCTCGCGCAGGGCCAGTTTGACGTCTTCACAGCGCTGGCCGGCCAGCGGCAATAACTCGCGGGCCGCCTGAGCAGTGTTGTCGAGCATCAGTTCAAACTGCCGCAATGCCTCTTCGGCGGTCTGCTGTGAGCCCTGCTGGAGGGTACGTTCGGCCTGCAGGTAAAGAATCACGCTGCCCAGCAACACGGGAAGCAGGCCGCAGAGCAATGTCACGGCAATACGGGTGCTACGTTTGCGGCGAGATCTGACGGTTAACGGCATGGGCGCATCCTGTGGCTAAAAAATGGGGCTCTCGAATGCAGGCCGGGCATCGGTGCAACGCTTGCAAACAGTTTGTTCAGGGGATGATAGATGGCGGATAACGCTTGTGCAGCCAGCCCGGTAAAGCCAGTGCTGTTCTGTGCGCCGCAACAGACCTCTTGCATCGCCCGCAGAAAAGCGGATTTTATAGAGAGGGCAGACAACCCGATTTACGCTGTGTAGAATCGGTTTACGCATACAATAATAATCGTCTTCTGGCAGCAGAAGCCTCGCCCGCAAGAGCCTTGGGTCGACAATGAAGATATTCGGGTTTCAACTGATCTACGGTGACTTCCTCGCCCGCAGCGTGCGTGGCATCTCCTGCGCCCCGCCCACCGTTCTCAGCATTACTGACAAATAACTCTGGTTAATTTGATAAGAATGATGAGGCGTCACCATGGCAGATTTATACGAAAACCCAATGGGCCTGATGGGCTTTGAATTCATCGAGCTCGCTTCGCCTGTACCTGGCACCCTGGAGCCGATCTTCGAGATCATGGGCTTCACCAAAGTCGCGACCCACCGCTCCAAGAACGTACACCTGTATCGTCAGGGCGCGATCAATCTGATTCTCAATAACGAACCG
Organism: Pseudomonas baetica; assembly: GCF_019733355.1. Lineage (GTDB taxonomy): Bacteria > Pseudomonadota > Gammaproteobacteria > Pseudomonadales > Pseudomonadaceae > Aquipseudomonas > Aquipseudomonas baetica_A. The sequence continues at coordinate 158,878 of NZ_JAIHLQ010000003.1, forward strand.
AACAGCGTTGCGTCGTACTTCGCGGCCGAGCACGGCCCGTCGGTGTGCGGCATGGCGTTCCGGGTCAAGGATTCGCAAAAAGCCTACAACCGCGCACTGGAACTCGGCGCTCAGCCGATCCACATCGAAACAGGTCCGATGGAGCTGAACCTTCCGGCGATCAAAGGCATTGGCGGCGCGCCGCTGTACCTGATCGACCGTTTCGGCGAAGGCAGCTCGATCTACGACATCGATTTTGTGTTTATCGAAGGCGTTGATCGCAACCCGGTCGGTGCCGGCCTGAAGATCATCGACCACCTGACCCACAACGTGTATCGCGGTCGCATGGCCTACTGGGCGAACTTCTACGAGAAGCTGTTCAACTTCCGCGAGATCCGTTACTTCGACATCAAGGGCGAATACACCGGCCTGACCTCCAAAGCCATGACCGCCCCGGACGGCATGATCCGCATCCCGCTGAACGAAGAATCGTCCAAGGGCGCCGGGCAGATTGAAGAGTTCCTGATGCAGTTCAACGGCGAGGGCATCCAGCACGTCGCGTTCCTCTCCGACGACCTGATCAAGACCTGGGATCACCTGAAAAAAATCGGCATGCGCTTCATGACCGCGCCGCCGCAAACGTACTACGAGATGCTCGAAGGCCGTCTGCCGAACCACGGCGAACCGGTTGATCAATTGCAGTCGCGTGGCATTCTGCTCGACGGTTCGTCGGAGCAGGGCGACAAGCGCTTGCTGCTGCAGATCTTCTCGGAAACCCTGATGGGCCCGGTGTTCTTCGAATTCATCCAGCGTAAAGGCGACGATGGTTTCGGCGAGGGTAACTTCAAGGCGCTGTTCGAATCGATCGAGCGTGATCAGGTGCGTCGTGGTGTGCTCGCCACTGAGTAATACGCAACTGAAATGAAAAATCCCGGCCTGCAGTGATGCAGGGCCGGGATTTTTTTGTGCTGGATTTAAGATCTGCGTTGGCGCATCAGGTGTTTAAAACCTTCGAAGATCAACACCAGTACAGCCAGCCAGATCGGAATGTAAGTCAGCCACTCACCCGACTTGATGCTCTCACCGAGCAACAGCGCCACACCGAGCAGCAACACCGGCTCCACATAACTCAACAACCCAAACAGACTGAACGGCAATAAACGGCTGGCAATGATGTACACCACCAATGCCGAAGCACTGATCAGGCCCAACAACGGAATCAGCCACAGCAGCCCCGGGTATTGATCGAACACAGCAAAACCCTGCTCGCCGCCGTGCACAAACCAGTAGGCAACCGGCAGCATCAGGCTCATGTCGACCCACAGCCCGCCGAGGTTGTCGGTGTTCAGGTATTTGCGTAGCACGAAGTACAGCGGATAACCGACCACGACCACCAGTGTTGCCCAGGAAAAACCGCCTACCTGATACAGCTCGTTCAATACGCCCAGACTTGCGAAGAATACCGCCACTTTTTGCAGGTGCGACAGGCTTTCGCCGTAGGCAATCCGCCCGGTCAGTACCATCGCCAGTGGCAGCAGGAAGTAACCCAGTGACACATCAAGACTGTAGCCGTTGAGCGGCGCCCACATGAACAGCCATAACTGCACGCCGAGCAGGGCGGCCGAGACGAACAGCCCGGCGATCAGTTTCGGCTTCGATGCCATCAGGCGAACCAACTCCAGCCCCCGACGCCATTCGCCGGACACCAGCATGAATACGGTCATGCACGGCACGGTCAGCAGCATTCGCCAGCCAAAAATCTCCACGCCACTCAACGGGGTGAGCAGCGAAGTGTAGTAATACATGACGGCAAACAGCACCGAGGCTGAAACCGATAAAGCGATACCTTTAGACAAACTGTCCTCGCGGGTGGGTGATCAAACGGGGCGCGAAGGATACGTGGTTTTTGTGCTGAATATTGATCGGGCGCTCATTATTTCCCACACATTACAAAACCTGTGGGAGTCGGCTTGCCAGCGATAAGGCCAGAACATTCAAATCATGTGTTGAATGTGCAACTGCTATCGCGGGCAAGCTCCCACAGGAATCTTGGGGGCAGCATAGTCCGTAGAACGATGCGAAGATTCTAGGCCTGATGCGGTTGACGCCCCGATACAAAATGGCTCACATCATTGAACCCCGGTGTCGATGAATGCCCCGGCGTCACCAGCGAATCGATAAACGCCTCATCCTCCGCCGTGATCTTCACCGCCTGCGCCTTGGTGTACGCATCCCATTGCGCCTCGGTTCGTGGCCCGACAATCGCCGACGTTACCGCGCTGTTGTTCAACACCCAGGCAATCGCAAATTCAACCATCCCGACCCCGCGCTGTTCGGTGTACTGGTGAATTTGCTGGGCAATGCGCAACGACTCCACGCGCCATTCGGTTTCCAGAATGCGTTTGTCCTGACGCCCGGCGCGGCTGTTGGCGTCGGGTTTCACGTCCGGCGCGTATTTGCCACTGAGAACGCCACGGGCCAGCGGGCTATAGGGCACCACCCCCAAGCCATAGGTTTGCGCAGCCGTGATTTGCTCAGCCTCGGCCTGACGGTTGACGATGTTGTACAGCGGCTGGCTGATCACCGGGCGATCGACGCCGAGGTTGTCAGCGATGCGAATCACCTCGGCAATCCGCCAGCCCCGGTAGTTCGACAGGCCCCAGTAACGAATCTTGCCCTGACGGATCAGATCGCCAATCGCCGACACGGTGACTTCCAGCGGCGTGTTGTGGTCTTCGCGGTGCAGGTAATAGATGTCGAGATAGTCAGTGGCCAGACGCGTCAGGCTGGCATCGAGGCCGTTGAAGATGTGTTTGCGGCTTAAACCGCTGCGGTTCGGCACACCGTCCACCGGGCCAAAACCGACCTTGCTCGCCAATACCCAGTCATGCCGATGGCGGGCAATCGCTTCGCCGACGATTTCCTCCGAGCGACCTTGGGTGTAGACGTCTGCGGTGTCGATGAAGTTGATGCCCTGATTCCACGCCTTGTCGATGATGCGCAGCGACTCCTCGGTGCTGGTCTGTTCGCCAAACATCATCGTGCCGAGGGTGAGGGTGGACACCTGCAAACCCGAGTGCCCCAGTGTGCGATAGCTCATGCCGAAATCCTTTTGTCGGTGGGAAAGCCAATCAAATACCAGAACCATCGGATGCGGCAAAGTGAATTATCGACTCAACCCAAGGCAGCGTTCCCGTAAAAATGCCTGCAACACCCTGACCCTTTCCGATACCTGCAGTCGATGCGGGCACAGTAAATTGAACGGCACGCTTTCACCCTGCCAGTCATCAAACAGCGTTACCAACCGCCCGGCGCGCACGTCTTCGGCAACGTCTAGCCAGGCTTTGTAGGCGATGCCATGGCCGGCCAATGCCCAGCGGCGGGCGACTTCGCCGTCGTCGCTGAGGTAATCACCATCAACATCGACGTCCAGCACTTGATCGCCGCGACTGAAGTGCCAAGTGTTATAGGGCCCGCCATTACGCAAGTAGAGCAGGGCGCTGTGTTCACTTAATTCAGTCGGGGAGTGCGGGGTGCCATGTCGGGCCAGATAGTCGGGGCTGGCGCAGGCAACGCGCCGATGCTGGGGCACAATGGGTAGCGCCACCAGCGTCGAATCACTTGGCACGCCGAAGCGCAGTGCGACGTCCACGGTTTCGCGAAACAGATCCGCATGCCGGTCGTTGAGCAGCAGTTGCAGTCGAATATTGGGGTGCGCGCGCTTGAAATCATCCAGCCACGGCAGTAACACATTGCGCCCGAAGTCCGACGGCGCCGCCAGTTGCAGCACGCCGCTCAGGCCCTCGGTCTGCGGCTTGAGCGCCTGCTCACCCTCGGCCAGCGTCGCCAGTGCCAAGCGGACACTGTCCAGATAACGCCGGCCCTCTTCTGTCAGGCGCATGCTACGAGTGGAACGGGCGAGCAGGCGGGTGCCGAGGCGGGTTTCCAGGCGTTTCAACGCAATACTGGCGGCGGCCGGCGTCAGTTCCAGCGTGCGGGCAGCGGCGGAAATGCTGCCGGAATCGGCGACGCGGACGAAGATCTCCAGATCGAGAATCGAGCTCATTGATAAAAATCCTTTAAAGATCTTTGCGTTTTAGCCGGATTTTTCGGTGATTGGCAAGCGTGGATACTGCAATCAATGAACAATCGCAGGAGATGAGCATGGCCTGGACATTCGATCATCTGGCTTTCAACACCGCTGACGGCCAAGCGCTGCAAGACAATTTTCAAGCACTGCTCGGCCTCGCGCCGGGGCGTCGCCCACCGTTTCCGTTTCCCGGTCGCTGGCTCTATCAGGACGCGCAGGCCATGGTGCATGTGATCGAGCAACCGATGCTGGATGACACGGCGTTGAGCCATATCGCGTTTCGTACCGATGAGCCCGCAGAAGCCGTGTTGCAGCGGGTGCGTGAAAGTGGGTTGCCGTACCAATTGGCGCAAGTGCCTGAGGATGGCATCTGGCAGATTTTCGTGCAGATGCCGGGGGGTGTGGTGATTGAGTTGGATGCGATGCCCTGAAAGCAAAAGATCGCAGCAGGCTGCGATCTTTTGATCTGTACGATCTGATCAGGCACGCAGCGTGCGCGTCGTCCGCAACGCCAGCAAACTCCCGCCGACAATCACCCCGGCCAGCAGGTACAACGCCAAATCGGTCGAGCCCGTGCTGTCCTTGACCCAACCCACCAGATACGGGCTGAGGAACCCGGCCATCTGCCCCATCGAGTTGATCAACGCCAGACCACCCGCTGCCGCGCCTGCACTGAGCATCGCCGTCGGCACCGGCCAGAACATTGGCAGGCCGGTGAGGGCGCCCATGGTCGCGATGGTCAACCCCAGAATCGCAATCGCCGGGTTGGCGGCGAAATTCACCGCGATGATCAGACCGATAGCCCCCATCAGCATCGGCACCACCAGATGCCAGCGACGTTCTTTACGCAAGTCTGCCGAACGACCGACCATCAGCATAAACACCGCTGCCAGCAGATACGGGATCGCGCTCAGCCAGCCGATCACCAGGTTGTCGCTGAAACCGAGGTTCTTGATGATCGACGGCAGCCAGAAGTTGATCGCGTAGACGCCGCTCTGGATGCAGAAATAGATCAGGCCAAACGCCCAGATCGCCGGATTTTTGAACACTGCGATCAGCGAGTCCGAAGTGGTTTTCGGCTTGTTGGCCAGGTCTTCGGCCTGATCCGCTTCCAGCACAGAGCGCTCATGCGCGGTCAGCCATTTGGCAGTGGCAAAGTTGTCGCTGAGCAGGAAATACGCCAGCGCGCCCAGCACCACGGTCGGAATGCCTTGCAGCAGGAACATCCACTGCCAACCGGCCAAACCACCTTGTCCAGCGGCGAAGTGGTTGAGAATCCAACCCGAAAATGGGCTGCCGAGCAACCCGGAGACCGGGATCGCCGACATGAACAGCGCCATGATCCGGCCACGGCGGAAGGTGGGGAACCACTGCGAGAGGTACAACACCACGCCTGGGAAGAACCCGGCTTCAGCCGCACCGGTAAACAAACGTAAGGTGTAGAACTCGGTCGGTGTGGTGACGAACAACAGGCAGGTCGACAAGACGCCCCAGGTGATCATCATCACCGCGATCCAGCGCCGTGGCCCGAATTTGCTCAGCGCCAGGTTGCTCGGTACGCCGCACAGCACGTAGCCGATGAAGAAGATACCAGCACCGAGGCCGTACACGGTTTCGCTGAATTTCAGTGCATCAAGCATCTGCAGTTTGGCGAATCCAACGTTGATCCGGTCGAGGTAGTTGAACAAGTAGCAGATGAAAATGAAGGGGATTAAACGCAGGGTGACGCGTTTATAAACGGCATTTTTAACGTCATCGATGGTCTGGGTAGCTGCGGCGCTCTGCGACATAGCGGCTCTCTCTTTATTATGATTTTTTGCGATGCAACGGGTAACGTTGATCGCCCCGAGAGTCTCGGCCACCTGTGGCCGGATTGTCTTTGTGCCTGAGCACAGGGTTTACCGCCAGACCCTGTGCGGCTGAACAACGTGTCCGCACCTGCTTTCAAGGATTTCAGCGCTTATGTTCGAACTCGACCACGACCTCGCCCAAGACATCGTTGACCGGGCCATGGCCATTTTGCCCTACAACGTCAACGTCATGGACAGCCAGGGGTTGATCCTTGGCAGCGGCGAACCGGAGCGCATCAACACCCGTCATGAAGGTGCGCAACTGGTGCTGGCGAATGGTCGGGTGGTGGAGATCGACGGCCCGACTGCCCTGCATTTGAAAGGCGTGCAGCCTGGCATCAACCTGCCGCTGCTGCTCGATCAACGCTTGATCGGCGTGCTTGGCATCACCGGCGAGCCGGAGCAATTGCGCACGTACGCCGAACTGGTGCGCATGACGGCGGAAATGCTGGTGGGCCAGCGCAATCAGCAGGCCGAACAGCAATGGCGCCGTCAGCGTTGCGATGATCTGTTGGCGTTGTTGCTGAGCGAAGCGGGGGATTCGCCGCGCTTGGTCGACGAGGCGCAGCAGATGGGGCTCAAGCCGCAATTGACCCGCGTGCCGTATCTGTTCGAGTTGGGGCAGGAACATGGGCCGGGGCAAACCGTCGAGGCGCTGAGTGCCTGGTTGATGTCGCGTTACCCGGATAGCTGGTGCGTCAGTTCGGCGAAGTCGTCGCTGCTCTGGTGTCGGCCGGCGAGCCAGAGCATGGAGCATGATCGTTTGCTGGAGAAGCTTGATGGCCTGGGCTGGAATATTCTGCGCATCGCCGTCGGCGGGCAGGCGGATGGGCTGGTCGGGTTGCGTCGTTGTTATCGACGGGTTGGCGATTTGCTCGCTTATGGCCGTGAGGTGCTGCCGCACTCGCGATTGCTGATCCTCAATCGTTATCGGCTGCCGGTCATGTTGTGGCGCCATCGCAACGATGATGCGCTGGACGAGTTACTCAAACCGCTGCGCAAAGTCATCGCCAAGGACGGTAACGGCCAGTTACTGGCGACGCTGCGCAGTTGGTGTGAACACGATGGGCAGAGTCAGGCGTGTGCCGATGCGCTGGGGATTCACCGCAATAGCCTGCGCTATCGGATGGAGCGGATTGCCGAGATCAGTGGAGTGGACCCGTTACGGCTGGAGGGGATGCTGGCGCTGTATCTTGGCGTGCAGCTTTTGCCGCAGACAGACCCGGGTTAGTCGCTGATCTCAATGACGCCTTCGCGAGCACGTCTTCATGGCTTTTGTAGAAATGAACAATAAACGCCCGCGCCCATTGTGCGGCGGACAGGCGTCAATGCGCATGCCGACTGGCAGCATGAGGGGCATTGGAACTGGAGAATTCACATGAAGATCGTCATCGCCCCCGATTCGTTCAAGGACAGCCTGAGTGCCCAAGGCGTCGCCGAGGCCATTGCGCTGGGGCTGGCGCAAGTCTGGCCGCACGCCACGCTGGTCAAATGCCCCATGGCTGACGGCGGCGAAGGCACGGTCGAGTCGATTCTCGCCGCGTGCGAAGGCGAGTTGCGCCGCACCCGCGTGCGTGGCCCGTTGGGCGCACCGGTTGACGCGGCGTGGGGCTGGTTGCCGCACAACCACACGGCGATCATCGAAATGGCCGAGGCCAGCGGCCTGCAATTGGTGCCGCCGGGGCAGCGTGATGCGTGTATCAGCAGCACCTTCGGCACCGGCGAGCTGATTCGCGCCGCTCTGGATGCAGGGGCACAACGGGTGATCCTGGCGATTGGCGGCAGTGCGACCAATGACGGCGGCGCCGGGGCAATGCAGGCGTTGGGGATCAAACTGCTTGATGCACAAGGGCAGACGCTGGTGCCGGGCGGTCTGGCGTTGGCGCAATTGGCGCGGCTGGATCTCACTGGCCTGGACGAGCGTCTGGCCGAGGTGCGTTTTGACATCGCGGCGGACGTCAACAACCCGCTGTGCGGCCCCCACGGTGCTTCGGCGATCTTTGGTCCGCAGAAAGGTGCATCGCCTGCGCAGGTTCAACAACTGGACCTGGCCCTTGGGCACTACGCCGAACTTTGCGCGCAGGCGTTAGGCAAAGACGTTCGCGATGAACCGGGCAGCGGGGCGGCGGGTGGCTTGGGTTTTGCCGCCAAGGCATTTCTCGGCGCGCAATTTCAGGCGGGCGTTGAGGTGGTCGCCGAGTTGGTGGGGCTGGCAGAAGCGGTAAAAGGCGCCGATCTGGTCATCACCGGCGAAGGGCGTTTCGACGCGCAGACCTTGCGCGGCAAGACCCCGTTCGGCGTGGCGCGGATTGCCAAACAGCACAAGGTGCCGGTGATCGTCATCGCCGGGACATTGGGCGAGGGTTATCAGGAGCTCTACGCCCATGGCATCGATGCAGCATTCGCTGTGACCAGTGGCCCGATGACGCTTGAAAATGCCTGCGCCGAAGCGCCTCGGCTGTTGCGTGAGCGTGCCACTGATATCGCGCGTGTCTGGCAACTCTCCAGCCAACGCTGACCCACTCTGGAGCCACCTTCGGCTGCTCCGCAATCAGGGTGTGCACACTGCTTCAGTTGTGTAACACCCTGAAAAATATTTACGCTTGACCCAAAATCTTCCTAAAGCCTGGCCGATATAACCAATAGGCGCGCACAAGAACATCAACCCCCGTGACGCCGGACTGAAGCCTGCTCCACAGGCCAATGATCACGGCAAGGACGCTCGTAGTTTCTATCTTTCGAGAGTCCATCTATGTCCTTGCGTAACCTGAATATCGCGCCCCGTGCTTTCCTCGGTTTTGCCTTTATCGCCTTGCTGGTGATTGTGCTCGGCATGTTCGCCGTCAATCGCATGTCGACCATCCGCCAGGCCTCCATCGACATGGACACCAACCAACTGCCGAGCGTGACGCAGCTCGGCGTAATGACGGAAAACGTTCTGCGCCTGCGGATTCTGTCGTTCCGCGTGTTGGTCAATCGCGAACCGGCCGGTTTACAGGAAGCACAGACCCGCATTGCTGTGCTGGTCGATAAAGTCCGCAGCGCCCAGGCCGCCTATGCCGCGCTGCCGGCAGGCACAGAAGAGCGAGCGCTGTATCAGACCTTCACGGCGACGCTGGACAACTATCTGCAAGCGCAAAACCAGATGTTGGAGCTGTCCCGTCAGGACAAGCTCGATGAATTGCGCACGCTGATCAACACGCGGATCAAGGACGGCACCGACCGGATGGGCGAGCAGCTCAACAAACTGATCGCGATCAACGGTGCAGGGGCGAAAGCAGCCTCCGAGCAGGCCAGTGACCATTACGACAGCGCCATCACCGGCATCATCATTGTCGCGGTCGTTGCCGCGCTGGCGACCGTGTTGCTGGCCTGGCTGCTGACCCGCAGCATCGTCACACCGCTGAACCGCGCAGTGGCGGCCGCGCAAACCATCGCCGGCGGCAACCTCACCACCCTCATCGAAGTCGATGGCAAGGACGAACCGGCGCGCCTGCTCGAAGCCCTTGTGGCCATGCAAACGAACCTGCGTAAAACCATCGAGCAGATTGCCGGTTCCGCCACACAGTTGGGGGCCGCCGCCGAGGAACTCAGCGCCGTGACCGAAGAGGCCTCCCGTGGCCTGCAACAGCAGAACAACGAAATCGAACAAGCCGCCACCGCTGTCAACGAGATGACCGCCGCTGTTGAAGAAGTGGCGCGCAATGCCGTGTCGACCTCCGAAGCCTCGAACCAATCGACCCACGCCGCGCGCGAAGGTCGCGATCAGGTGGTGAAAACCGTCGACGCGATCCAGACCATGACCCACGACGTGCAGAACACCGCGCACATGGTCGAAGGCCTCGCTGCACAGGGGCGCGACATCGGCAAAGTGCTCGACGTGATCCGCGCCATCGCCGAACAGACCAACCTGCTGGCTCTCAACGCAGCCATCGAAGCGGCACGTGCCGGTGAGGCCGGACGCGGTTTCGCCGTGGTTGCCGACGAAGTGCGAGCGCTGGCCCATCGCACGGCGCAGTCGACACAGGAAATCGAAAAAATGGTTGCCGGCATCCAGAACGGCACTGGCGAAGCGGTTTCGTCGATGCAGCAAAGCAACCAGCGCACCCAAACCACGCTGGAAATGGCCCGCGCCGCCGGTGTGGCACTGGAGCAAATCACTCAGTCGATCCACCAGATCAACGAGCGCAACCTGGTGATCGCCAGCGCCTCGGAAGAGCAGGCGCAGGTGTCCCGTGAAGTTGACCGCAATCTCGTCAACATCCGCGACCTGGCCACGCAATCGGCTGCAGGCGCCAACCAGACCAGCGCCGCGACCCACGAACTGTCGCGTCTGGCGGCGGATTTGAACGCCATGGTGGCGCGTTTTGTGATTTGAGATAGGGTGAAGGCTGGAGACCGCGCCATCAGGAGACGTACATGCGCTATTCAGCCTTGACCCAACGAATCGCCGGGGAGGGTGCAGCGGCTTGGCAGATTCACGACCGAGCGCTGGCGTTGCGCGCCGAGGGTGTCGATATCTTGCTGCTGAGCGTGGGCGATCCGGATTTCGATACGCCGTTGCCCATCGTCCATGGCGCCATCGACAGTTTGCTGGCAGGTGATACCCATTATTCCGAAGTGCGCGGCCGCTTGGCGCTACGCCAGTTGATTGCCGCACGCCATCGGCGGCGCAGTGGTCAAGCGGTCGATGCCGACCATGTGATTGTCATGCCCGGCGCGCAATGCGCGGTGTATTCGGTGGCGCAATGCCTGCTCGATCCGGGTGACGAGGTGATTGTCGCCGAGCCGATGTACGTGACCTACGAAGGCGTGTTTGGCGCCTGTGGCGCGACGGTGGTGCCGGTGCCGGTACGGCCGGAAAACGGCTTTCGCGTAGACCCCGCCGATGTCGCCGCACGCATCACCCCCAAGACCCGCGCCATGCTGCTCAACAGTCCGAACAATCCCAGCGGTGCCAGCCTGCCGCTGCTGATCTGGCAGGAACTGGCGACCTTGTGCATTCGTCACGATTTGTGGCTGATCAGCGACGAGGTCTACAGCGAACTGCTTTACGAGGGCGAGCACGTCAGCCCGGCGAGCCTGCCGGGCATGGCCGAGCGCACCGCGACGATCAATAGCCTGTCCAAATCCCACGCCATGACCGGCTGGCGCATCGGCTGGATGATCGGGCCGAAATCATTGGCTGAGCACTTGGTAAACCTGTCGCTGAGCATGTTGTTCGGCTTGCCGGATTTCGTCCAGAAAGCCGCGCAAGTGGCGCTGGAAACGGATTTGCCCGAAGTGACGCAGATGCGCGAGGAGTATCGCCTGCGTCGCGATCTGGTGTGCGAGCGGTTGCGCGGCTGTCCGGGTTTGCAGCCGATCCGGCCGGATGGCGGGATGTTCGTGATGGTCGATGTCCGCCAGACCGGGCTCGGCGCGCAGGCGTTTGCCGAGCGGTTGCTGGAGGGCTATGGCGTGTCGGTGCTGGCCGGTGAAGCCTTCGGGCCGAGTGCGGCGGGGCATATTCGCATCGGGTTGGTGGTGGACAGGGTGAAACTGGCCGATGCCTGTGCGCGGATTGCCCTGTGTGCGGCGCAGTTGTTACAGATGCGCCGTGCCTGAGGGGTTTTGTGTTGTCTGAACGGGCCCCTTCGCGAGCAAGCGCGCTCCCACAGTGGCGTGCATTTCAAATGCGGGCTCGCTCGCGAAAAGAGGGTGTCAGGCGACAGTTTTTTCAGCCTTGCCAGGCCAATGGATTGACCAGATTCAAAGGCTTCTCCCCACTCAACGCCAGCAACAGATTCTCCACCGCACGGCGCGCCATCGCCTCGCGTGTCTCGTGGGTCGCCGATCCCATATGCGGCGTGGCGACCACATTATTGAGCTGCAACAACGGCGAGTCCTGATTCAACGGCTCACGCTCGAACACATCAAGGCCCGCCGCGCGAATTCGGTTATGCCGCAGTGCATCGATCAGCGCCGCCTCATTGACCACTTTGCCCCGGGAGATATTGATGAAGATGCTTTCCGGGCGCATCAACGCGAACTGTTCAGCGCCGATCAGCCCTTCGGTCTGCGCCGTCAGCGGCAAGGTCAGACAGATGAAATCGGCTTGCTTCAACAAGTCTTCAAGGCTGCGGTACTGCGCATCAAAGCGATCCTCGACTGCCGGCTTACGCGACTGGCTGTGATAGATCACCGGCATGCCAAAGCCGAAATGTCCGCGCTGGGCCAATGCCTCGCCAATGCGGCCCATGCCGATGATGCCCAGCGTCTTGCCGTGCACATCGGTGCCGAAATGTGCCGGCCCGATGCTGCGCTGCCATTGGCCGCTGCGCACCATGTTCGCCAGTTCCACCACCCGCCGGGCAGCGGCGAGGATCAAGGCGAAACCGGTGTCGGCGGTGGTTTCGGTGAGTACGTCCGGGGTGTTGGTCAGCAGGATCTTGCGCCGCGTCAGGTAGTCGATGGCGTAGTTGTCGACGCCCACCGAGACACTGGCAATCGCCTCCAGTTGCGGCGCCAGATCCAGCAATGCGGCGTCGAGTTTCAGGCTGGCACCGAGCAAGCCGTGGGCGCGGGGCAGGGCGTTGCGCAGTTGCATGAGTCCGTCGGCGTCGAGGCTTTCAACCAACGTCACTTCGACGTGTTCTTGCAGGCGCGTCATCAGCGCCGGCGAAAGTTTCTTGTACAACACGACCTGTTTTTTCATGGCAAAAATCTCTTCAGGAATGAGCCGGCACCGGACGCTTGGCCACGGCTTTGGGCGCGACGCGATCACTGGCGCCGGGCTTGAGGAAAATCGTCAGCACCACCGACAGCATGAGCGCGCCGCTCATCAGCAGGTACGAAGCACCGGGTGAACCGGTCGAGCTGTTCAAATAACCAACCAGATAGGAGCCGCCGAACGAACCGAGCGCGCCCATGCTATTGATCAGCGCCATCGCGCCACCGGCAACGTTGGCCGGCAGAATTTCCGGCACGATTGCGAAGAACGGCCCATAGGGTGCGTACATGCACGCGCCGGCAATCACCAGCAGCGTGTACGACCACCAGAAATGATCGGCACCGAGCACGTAGGAACCATAAAAGGCAATCGAGGCGATCAGCAGCGGCGGCCAGACGAAACGTTTGCGCTTTTGCAATTTGTCCGAGCCCCACGAGACGGCGAGCATGCCAATTACCGCCGCCAGATACGGCAGCGCCGACAGCCAGCCAGCCTCAATCATGTCCATTTGCGCGCCGGCCTTGAGGATCGACGGCAGCCACAGCACAAAGCCGTAGACGCCAATGCTCCAGCAGAAAAACTGCAGGGCCAGAATGATCACCTTCGGCGACCGGAACGCCTCGGCGTAGTTCTTCACCGCTTTGATGCCGACCTGTTCGGCGGCCAGGGCGCTTTCCAGATCCTGTTTTTCCTGGTCGGTAAGCCACGTGGCCTGGGCCGGACGATCATCGGCCAAACGCCACCAGATAAACGCCCACAGCACCGCCGGCAAGCCTTCGATGATGAACATCCAGCGCCAATTGAAATGCTGCACCAAATACCCGGAAACCACCGACATCCACAGCATCGTCACCGGGTTGCCGAGGATCAGAAAGGTGTTGGCGCGCGAGCGTTCGGCACGGGTGAACCAGTGGCACAGGTAAACCAGCATCGCCGGCATGACCGCCGCTTCGACAACGCCGAGCATGAAGCGGATGACGATCAACCAGTAGGCGTTGGAGACCACGCCGGTCAGCGTGGCGAGGCCACCCCAAAGGATCAGACTGACGAAAATCAGTTTCTTCACGCTGTGTTTTTGCGCGTAGATGGCACCCGGGACCTGGAAGAAAAAGTAGCCGAGGAAGAACAGCGCGCCGAGCAGCGAGGACAGGCCCGGCGTGATCATCAGGTCGGCGGCCATGCCGGACGCGGCGGCGAAACCGTAATTGGCGCGATCGAGGTACGCCAGGCTATAGGTGATGAACACGATCGGCATGATGTACCACCAGCGGCGGGCGGCGAGCGTTGCGGTTTTCATGGTGTTGCTCCTGAGCTTGTTGTTTTTGTCGCAGCAGGTTCAAATTTTTACGCTGATCAAGCGTGCCTCTTCGCGAGTAGGCCCGCTCCCACAGTGGAATGCGTTTCATATGTGGGAGCGGGCGTGCTCGCGAAGGCGGCTTCAAATTCAGTACAGAGTTCAACTCGAGTCGGCAGCCCCTCCATATCGCCGCGACTCTGCACCGCCCGACTGCCAATCCAGTTCGCACGCTGCACCGCCTCGGCAAAACTCTGATGTTCCAGCAGGGCACTGATCATCCCCACCGCAAAGCCATCGCCGGCACCCACCGTGTCGATGACAGTGGCCACCGGCACCCCGGCGACAAATCCCTGATCCAGATGCGTGCGGTAATAGGCACCCTCTGGGCCAAGCTTGATCGCTACCGCCTCAGCACCTTGATCCAGATAAAACGCCGCAATGTCCGCAGGGGCGTCGAGACCGGTGAGCAAACGACCTTCGCTCAACCCCGGCAGTACCCAATGGGCGAGGGCGGCGAGGCGGTTGATTTCGGTGATCATCTCGCCCTCACTGGCCCACAGGCTCGGGCGCAGATTGGGGTCGAACGACACGCTACGCCCGGCATTGCGCATGCGGGTCATCAACTCAGCGGACATCTCTCGCGCCGATGCCGACAGCGCTGGCGCAATGCCCGTCGCATGAAGATGCCGGGCGTTCAGCAGGCTTTCGGTGATTGAACGTGGCGACAGATAACTGGCCGCCGAGCCTCGACGGAAATATTCGACGTGCGGGTCGCTGCCATCGTCGGTGCGGGACTTGAACTGGAAACCAGTGGGGTGCGCCTTGTCGACATCAACATGGCTGCAATCCAGACCTTCCTTGATCAAGGTCTCGACCACAAAGCGTCCGAGCGAATCGTTGCCGACCCGACTCAGCCAAGCCACATTGAACCCCAGCCGCGAAAGCCCGATTGCCACGTTGCTATCGGCTCCGGCAATACGTTTATGGAAGTGCTCGACCGCCGCCAGATCACCGCATTGCTCGGCCACCAGCATCGCCATGGTTTCGCCAAACGACAGAATATCGATCTCAGACATGAGCAGGCTCCAGACGGCATTGGCCGAGACGGGCGAGGGTGGCGACGTGTTCGCGGGTCAACTCGACCAGATCATCACCCTGCAATGGATACTCGGCCGCGCGCATAACGCCTTGAGCCATGTGCCTCAGCAGTTGTTCCCACAAATGCAGATCGCTCGCGGCGGGCGGCACTGACACCAGTTTGCCGTCGGGGCGGCGGGCCACGGCTTTGCAATGCACATAACCAACGTGGCGACCGAGCAGGCGCGCGGCGCAGGTGGCGGACTGGTCTTGCCACTGCCAGTTGCCGATGTCGAAGGTCATTTTGATCGGCAGGTTGTGTTCTTCGACGGCAGTGAAGAACCGCTGAAACGGCTCGATCCGCCCGCCGTGCAGAGTCTGGTCGTTCTCTACCAGCAACTGCACCTCGCTATTGCTGAGCAATTGCTTAAGGGCTGACAGATCGCAGTTGTCGGTGAAGTAGCCGAGTGAAACTTTCAGCCACTTCGAACCGAACGCCTCGGCGTGTTGCAGGGCAGTAATCAACTCCGGGTTGGGATGGGACTGGCCGGCCAGCCACAGTTCGGTCGGCGACGAATAGATGCTTTGCAAACCCAGCGCCTGAGTGGCGGCGCTCAACTGCACGGGTACTTCACGGGTCAGCAATTCCTCGCGCCACTCGATGCGATCAGCTCCGGCGGCAGCCAATACGTCGATAAAAAAATCTTGCCCGCGCAGGCGTACAAGCTCGGCGCCGTAGCTGGACAGGCTGATGGAAACAGCAGGTCTATTCATTGTTGTGTACCTCTGAAACCGGTTTCATTTTTGTTTAAATTTTTTTCAGATGTTTCTCTGTTGTTCCTTCGGGCTCTTTCGCGAGCAAGCCCACTGCCACCCTGGAATGCGATCCCATTGTGGGATCGGGCTTGCTCGCGAAGAGGCCAGATCAGTCACCGCAAAGTCCCGAGGGTCGAACCCCGCTCAACCAGCACCGGCGCAAAATCCAGCACCCGCGCCGCTTCATCATTCCCACGCAAACGCTTGAGCAAACACTCAAACGCCCGCGCGCCAATCTCCTCCGTCGGTTGGGCGAGCGCAGTGATCCCGCTACCCACCAATGGATACCAATCCAGATCATCCAGGGCGATGAGCCCGACATCCTCGAACAGCCGCGAACCGATCGTCCGCAACGCATGGGTCGCCGCCAGCGCCGCCACACCGTTGGCGCAGAACAGCGCCTTCGGCCTGGTATCTGGCGTGTTTAGAAAAATGTGAAGCTGAGTGGCCAAATCGTTGCCGGTTTCCAGCACCGCCCCGGTCAAATCGGAACGTTGAGCAATTTGCGCCTGAAAACTGCTGACTCGCTCGATCCGCGAACTGGTGCCGTCATAGGGTTCGGTGACCAGCAACACATCGCGATAGCCACGCTGCTGAAGATGGGCTAGGGCCATTTCAACGGCTTGCGGGTTGTTTAGTCCGATCATGTCGCTGTCGAGCCCCTCGACCTTGCGATCCACCAGCACCAGCGGCATCTCGCGGTGCAACTCGTGCAATTCGTCACGGTGATGGCCGAGGGTGTTCACGATCAGTCCTTCGATGTTGTAAGAGCGCAACAACGCCAGATGCTGGCGTTCCTGCTCGTCATCGCGGTCGGTGTTGCACACCACAAGGCTGTAGCCATGCGCACGGCAGGCGGTTTCCACCCCGTGCATCACAGCAATCGAATAAGGGTTGCGGATATCGGCCACCAGCATGCCGATCAGGCGTGTGCGTCCGCGTTTAAGGCCGCGGGCCATCTGATTTGGCCGATAGCCGAGTTCGCTGATTGCCTGCTCGATACGCAAGGCAATGGCATCGGAGAGCAGGGCGCGGTCATCGCCGATGAAGCGCGAGACGCTGGCCTTGGAAACACCGGCGCGCTCGGCGACGTCGAGCATGGTGACGCGGCTGCGCTGGGCGGTGGAGAAGTCGTTCACGGTCTGAAACCTTGTTATTGGATTTATAAGGTTCAGTCGCTTGAGTGGCGCTGAAACCGGTTTCAGGAGACACCAAAAACAAATCTTCCGTCAAGTAAATGATCGTGCGACATCCATCAAGCGCCGAAGAGCGGCACCCGGATCAAGCATGTCAACACGGTGGTCAGCCAAACAAACCTGCGGCGATATTGATCGAAAATCCGAGAATTGCCGTGTTGAACACAAACCCGATCAACGACTGCGCCAGTACGATTTTGCGCATGTCCCGCGTTGCCACGCCAACATCGGCTGTCTGTACGGCCACGCCGATGGTGAACGAGAAATACAGAAAGTCCCAATAGTTGGGCGTTGTCAGCCCCTCGGCAAACCGCAGCGCGGGTTCCTTGCCGTCCCAGGTGTAATAAAGCCGTGCGTAATGCACACAGAAAATTACCCCGATCAACAACCATGAACCGATCACGGTCAGTGCGGTGAACCCGTATTGCATGAGCTTGCGCGTGGTTTCCAGATCCTTGCTGCCGGCCAGTTCCAAGGTGATGGTGGCGAGGCTCGCGAGTGCGGCGATGCACACCACGAACAACACCAGGCCGGCGTTTTCATCTTCGACTTCGGCGATGCGTTTGACGTCTGGGGCCTTGGCTCGCGCGGCGAGCCATAGCATCAGGATCAGGTACGTCCAGACACCAGTGTTCCAGCCGATGAGGATTTTGCTGACGATCGAGTCAGCCGGCGCCAGAAGACCGGTGGTGAGGCCGAGCAGTGCGGCGGCAGACAGTCGAGGGTGGGTGCGGGCGAGAAAGCGCATGAGGACTCGATGGGCCAGGGTGTTTAGTCACCTTAGCCTAGCGTTGTTGGGCATGACCACTGACTGACGTTAACGCAGATTTTGTGGGAGCGGGCTTGCTCGTGAATGCAGTACATCAGAGACCAAAAATCCTGTCTGAAAGCGCCCATTCGCGAGCAGCCCGCTCCCACAATGGGTCAGTGGTGCTTGCTGAATTTCTGTACGAGCTTCATGACGACGACGAAGAACACCGGGACGAAGATCACAGCCAGCGTCGCCGTGATCATCCCGCCGATCACCCCGGTGCCGATCGCTTGCTGGCTCGCCGAGCTGGCACCGGTGGCGATGGCCAGTGGCACCACGCCGAGGATAAACGCCAGCGAGGTCATCACGATCGGGCGCAGACGCAGGCGCGCGGCTTGCAGTGTCGCGTCGATCAGGTCGTGGCCTTCGTCGTACAGGCTCTTGGCGAACTCGATGATCAGGATCGCGTTCTTCGCCGATAAGCCAATGATCGTAATCAAGCCAACCTTGAAAAACACGTCGTTGGGCATCCCGCGCAGCGTCACCGCCAATACCGCACCGAGCACGCCAAGTGGCACCACCAGAAGCACCGAGGTCGGAATCGACCAGCTCTCATACAGCGCCGCCAGACACAGGAACACGATCAGCAGCGACAAGCCGAGCAGCATCGGCGCCTGACTGCCGGATAAACGCTCCTGCAACGACAGGCCGGTCCATTCCTGGCCTAAACCCTTCGGCCCTTGCGCGACAAGACGTTCAACCTCGGCCATAGCCTCGCCGGTGCTGTGACCGGGTGATGGCTCGCCGGAAATCGCAATCGCCGGGTAGCCGTTGTATCGGGTCAATTGCGCCGGGCCCTGAATCCACTTGGCTTGCACAAAGGCTGACAGCGGCACCATGTTTCCGGCGTTGTTGCGCACGTGCATTTTCAGCAAGTCATCGACCTGACTGCGTTGGTCGCCTTCAGCCTGTACGACGACACGCTGCATCCGTCCCTGATTGGGGAAGTCGTTAACGTAGGCCGAGCCTACAGCGGTGGACAGCACATTGCCGATGTCGGCGAACGAAACGCCCAGAGCGTTGGCCTGCTTGCGATCCACCTCAAGCTGCACTTGCGGCGCTTCGGCCAGCGCACTTTCGCGCACATTCATCAGCACTGGGCTTTTCTCGGCGGCCGCGAGCAATTCGGTACGCGCCTGCATCAACGTCGCGTGGCCGAGGCCGCCGCGATCCTGCAGACGGAACTCGAAACCGCTGGACGTACCGAGGCCGTCCACCGGCGGTGGCAGCACCGAGAACGCCACGGCATCCTTGATTTGACTCAGCGCGATGTTGGCGCGGTCGGCAATCGAGCTGGCCGAATCATCGCTGCTGCGTTGCGACCAATCCTTCAGCGTGGAAAACGCCAACGCGGCGTTCTGTCCGCTACCGGAGAAACTGAAGCCGAGAATCACCACGCTGTCGCTGATACCTGGTTCGCCGGCGTTATGCGCTTCCAGCTGTTCGGCCACTTGCACCGTGCGGTTCTTGGTTGCGCCCGGCGGCAATTGAATGTCGGTGATCGTGTAGCCCTGATCTTCCACCGGCAAAAACGAGGAGGGCAGGCGCATGAAGCAAATACCCAGGCCAACCAGCAACACGACGTAGATCAGTAGATAGCGCCCGGTACGCTTCAGCGCATAACCGACCCAGCCTTGATAACGATTGGTCAAATGCTCGAAGCGGCGATTGAACCAGCCGAAGAATCCGGCCTTTTCATGATGCTCGCCCTTGGCAATCGGCTTGAGCAGCGTGGCGCACAATGCCGGCGTGAGGGTCAGGGCAAGGAACGCCGAGAACAGAATCGACGTCGCCATCGACAGCGAGAACTGTTGATAGATCACCCCGACGGAACCCTGCATGAACGCCATCGGGATGAATACAGCCACCAACACCAGCGTGATACCGATGATGGCGCCGGTAATCTGCGTCATCGCCTTGCGCGTGGCTTGCTTGGGCGACAAACCTTCGGTGGCCATGATTCGCTCGACGTTCTCCACCACGACAATGGCGTCGTCCACCAGAATGCCGATGGCCAGCACCATGCCGAACATGGTCAGCACGTTGATCGAGAAACCCAGCGCCAGCATGGTCGCGAAGGTGCCCATCAGCGCGACCGGTACCACCAGCGTCGGGATCAGCGTGTAGCGCACGTTCTGCAGGAACAGAAACATCACTGCAAACACCAGGAGCATCGCTTCGCCGAGGGTGTAAACCACTTTGGTGATCGAGACTTTGACGAACGGCGAGGTGTCATACGGGATGTTGTATTCCACGCCGGCCGGGAAGTAGCGCGACAGCTCATCCATCTTCGCCCGCACCAGTGTCGCGGTGCTCAGCGCGTTCGCCCCCGGCGACAATTGCACGCCAACGGCGGTGGAAGGCTTGCCATTGAGACGCGTACCGAATTGGTATTCCTGACTGCCGATCTCGACCCGCGCCACGTCTCTGACGCGCACGGTGGAACCGTCGGGGTTGGCCTTGAGCACGATGTCGGCGAATTCTTCAGGCGTCGACAACTGACCTTTGACCAGAATCGTTGCAGTGATTTCCTGGCTGGAAGGGTTCGGCAGATCGCCGATGCTGCCTGCCGACACCTGGGCATTTTGCGCAACGATGGCAGCGTTGACGTCGGCCGGGGTCAGGTTGAAACCGATGAGCTTCTGCGGATCGATCCAGATACGCATGGCCCGTTCAGCGCCATACAACTGAGCCTTGCCGACGCCGTCCAGACGCTTGATCTCGTTCATTACGTTGCGCGCCAGATAATCACTGAGCGCCACGTCATCGAGCTTGCCGTCGCTGGACGTCAGGCTGATCAGCAACAGGAAGCCGGAGGACACTTTCTCCACCTGCAAACCTTGCTGGTTCACCGCTTGCGGCAGGCGCGACTCGACGACTTTGAGGCGGTTTTGCACGTCGACCTGCGCCAGTTCCGGGTTGGTTCCCGGTTGGAACGTGGCCTTGATCGTCGCGCTACCGAGGCTGCTTTGCGATTCAAAGTAAAGCAGGTGGTCGGCGCCGTTGAGCTCTTCCTCGATCAGGCTGACCACGCTTTCATCGACGGTTTGCGCCGACGCGCCGGGGTACACGGCATAGATTTCGATTTGTGGTGGCGCGACGTCGGGGTACTGCGCCACCGGCAACTGGGGGATGGCCAGCGCGCCGGCCAACAGGATGAACAGTGCAACCACCCAGGCAAACACCGGGCGATCGATAAAGAACTGCGGCATATAAAAGCGTCCTGCTTACTGACCAGAGGTCTGGGCAAGTGGAAGAGGGGTGTCGTCGATCTGTACTTTCTCGCCGGGGCGGGCGTGTTGCAGGCCTTCGATGACAATGCGGTCACCGGGTTTAAGGCCGCCGGTGACGATCCAGCGATTGTTTTGCACCGCGCCCAGTTGCACCGGTTGCTCGGCCACGCGCATTTGCTCGTCGACCGTCAGCACCTGAGCAATGCCGGCGCTGTCACGCTGCACGGCGCGTTGCGGCACGGTGATGCCGTTCGGGATCGTTGCCTGTTCCAGACGCACGCGAATGAAACTGCCAGGCAGCAGGTCGAGGTCTGGATTGGGGAATTCGCTGCGCAGGATGATCTGGCCGGTGCCCGGATCAACGGTGATGTCGCTGAACAAGAGTTTTCCCGGCAACGGATACAGACTGCCGTCATCCTGAATCAGCGTGGCTTTGACCTCGTCCTGGCCGACTTCCTGTAATTGCCCGGAACGGAACGCGCGGCGCAATTCATTGAGCTCGCGGGTCGACTGGGTGAGGTCGGCGTAGATCGGGTTGAGTTGCTGAATCAGCGCCAAGGGGGTGGTCTCGTTCTGCCCGACCAGCGCGCCCTCGGTGACCAGCGCGCGGCCGATACGCCCGGAAATCGGCGCGGTGACGGTGGCGTAGCCGAGGTTCAGCTTCGCGCGCTCCACCGCGGCTTTGTTGGCGGCGACATCGGCGGCAGTCTGTCGGGCATTGGCGCGGGCGTTGTCGTAGTCCTGAGCGCTGATGGCTTTGTCGTCGATCAACTGCGCGTAGCGCTGCTCCTGCAGTTTGGCCTGGAATGCATTCGCTTCAGCTTTGCGCAATGAGGCTTGGGCGCTGTCCAGATCCGCCTTGAACGGTGCCGGGTCGATGCGGAACAGCACGTCGCCCTTTTTTACGTCGCTGCCTTCGTGGAAGGTGCGTTGCAGCACCACGCCGGGTACTCGGGCACGCACTTGGGCAATGCGTGGCGCGGCGATGCGGCCGCTGAGGTCGTTGCTGATCGACAGGGGGCGGGCTTCGATGGTCTCGATGCGCACGGTGGCTGGCGGGGACTGTTCTTCGGCGTTCGTAGAAGAGTCACAGGCGCTCAGCGTGAGCGCCATCGCGATCAGGCCGAGACCGGCCAGCAGTTTGTTGAACATTTACCACCCCCAATATTGATGCCCGCATCCTACGGGCAGTTGCCGAGAGTAGCGGTGAAGCTTTGTAGGCGCTGTGTGAAATTGTGTAAGGGTTTTACTCAGGAATGGGCGAGGGCGTATATCCTTTAGGCCTTGAAATTTATTGCGACAGATAAACCGCTTTCGCTCGCAAGCTCGCTCCCACAGTGGTCGGTGGTGCTCACAACATTTGTGTTTCCATCAAATCCCTGTGGGAGCGAGCTTGCCCGCGATGAGGCCCGACCCGTCGCCACAGCTCTTTTTGGAACACCCCCATGCCCAACATCCTCCTGGTCGAAGACGACACCGCCCTCGCCGAACTGATTTCCAGCTACCTTGAACGCAACGGCTATTCCGTCAGCGTCATTGGCCGTGGCGACCATGTGCGCGAACGGGCGCGGGTCAATCCGCCGGATCTGGTGATCCTCGATCTGATGCTGCCAGGGCTCGATGGCCTGCAAGTCTGTCGTTTGCTGCGCGCCGACTCGGCGACGCTACCGATCCTGATGCTTACCGCGCGCGACGACAGCCACGATCAGGTGCTGGGCCTGGAAATGGGCGCCGACGATTACGTCACCAAACCCTGTGAACCACGGGTGCTGTTGGCTCGGGTGCGCACGTTATTGCGCCGCAGCAGCCTTGGCGAGCCGTTGACGGCCAACGACCGCATCCTCATGGGTAACCTGTGCATCGACCTGTCGGAACGCACCGTGACCTGGCGCGAGCAGCCAGTCGAGTTGTCCAGTGGCGAGTACAACTTGCTGGTGGTGCTGGCGCGACACGCCGGCGAAGTGCTCAGCCGCGACCAGATTCTGCAACGTCTGCGTGGCATCGAGTTCAACGGTACTGACCGCTCCGTGGACGTGGCGATTTCCAAGTTGCGACGCAAGTTCGATGACCATGCCGGTGAGGCCCGCAAGATAAAGACCGTGTGGGGCAAGGGTTACTTGTTCAGTCGCTCTGAATGGGAATGTTGATCTGATGTTTCGCATCCTGTTTCGTCTCTATCTGGTGACGATTGTCTCGTACAGCGCAGCGATCTATCTGGTGCCAGACCTGGTGGTCATGGCTTTCAGGGAGCGGTTCGTCACCTATAACCTTGATTTTTCCCGTGGTCTGCAAACGCTGATCACCAAACAGTTTCATGCGGTGCCCAAGGCGCAATGGCCCGTTGTGGCGGCAACCATGGACAAAGATTTCCAGCCGCTGCACATCGTACTGGCGCGCATCGACGATGCCGACTTCACCGCCATTGAGCGAAAGCGATTGCAGCGCGGCGAGAACGTGGTCCGCATCGGCGACTGGGGTTGGCGTACGCTCGCAGTCACGCCGCTTGACGACACCTCTGTGGTGCAAATGGTCGTGCCGCCGGACCCGCTGGACGTCAATCTGTTGTACTGGAGCATCAACGTATTGGTCGGCGCCACGCTGCTCGCCTGCCTGTTGATGTGGTTGCGCCCTCACTGGCGTGATCTGGAGCGCCTCAAAGGTACCGCTGAGCGTTTTGGTAAAGGCCATTTGAGTGAGCGCACAAAAATTGCCCCGAGTTCGAACATCGGCAGCTTGGCCAATGTGTTCGACACCATGGCCGGCGACATCGAGAACCTGCTCAACCAGCAGCGCGATCTGCTCAACGCGGTCTCCCACGAATTACGCACGCCATTGACGCGCCTGGATTTCGGTCTGGCCCTGGCGCTGTCCGACGATTTGCCAGCCACGAGCCGCGAGCGTTTGCAGGGATTGGTTGCGCACATTCGTGAGCTGGACGAGCTGGTGTTGGAGTTGCTGTCTTACAGCCGCCTGCAGAACCCGGCGCAGTTGCCCGAGCAGGTCGAGGTGTCGCTGGATGAGTTCATCGACAGCATTTTGGGCAGCGTCGACGAAGAACTGGAGTCGCCGGATATCGTCATCGATGTGTTGCTGCACGGCCAGTTGGAACGTTTTTCGCTCGATCCTCGATTGACCGCAAGGGCCATTCAGAATCTGCTGCGCAACGCCATGCGTTATTGCGAAAAGCGTATTCAGATCGGCGTGCAGGTTAACGCTGCCGGTTGTGAGATCTGGGTGGATGACGACGGCATCGGTATTCCCGACGATGAGCGTGAGCGGATTTTCGAACCGTTCTATCGACTTGATCGCAGCCGTGATCGGGCCACGGGTGGTTTCGGCCTTGGGCTGGCGATCAGTCGCCGCGCATTGGAAGCGCAGAGCGGTACATTGACGGTCCAGTCTTCGCCGTTGGGTGGGGCGCGATTCCGCCTGTGGCTACCCACCAATGCCTGATCCTCAAATGCCTGTAGGAGCTGCGTGCTGCAGTTCCTACCGTTCATAACAGGTCGGTCGATTGAATCAACCCGACCCCGGCGCCTTTCATGCGATCCATCGCTGAGGCCAGTGATCCATCCAGATCAATCGCGCGGCAGGCATCCAGCACCACAAAAGTATTGAACCCCGCCGCCCGCGCATCCAGTGCCGAGAACATCACACAAAAATCCAGCGCCAGGCCAACCATATACACCGTATCGATGCCGCGCTCGATCAGATAACCGGACAAACCCGTGGTGGTGCGTCGGTCTGCCTCGAGAAACGCCGAATAGCTGTCGATGTCCGGATTGCAGCCCTTGCGGATGATCAATTGGGCGTGGGACAGGTCCAGTTCCGGGTGGAACTCGGCGCCGGGTGTGGCTTGCACACAATGGTCGGGCCAAAGTGTCTGCTCACCGTACGGCAGTTTGATGACATCGAAGGGTTGACGGCCGGGGTGGCTGGAAGCGAATGAGACATGACCCTTCGGGTGCCAGTCCTGGGCAATGACGATCTGTTTGAAACCGCCGGCAATTCGATTGATCAGCGGTACAATCTGGTCGCCTTCAGGCACCGGCAATTGACCGCCGGGGATGAAGTCGTTTTGAACGTCGATCACCAGTAATGCAGTGCGAGAGGAAATCGGCATCGGTTAAATACTCCTTGGAAGATGACTTTCCAGCATAGAAGTGGTTTTTCTCATACCGCTAAACGACTTCTCAACAAATTTGCCTTTTCTTCGAGCCCTTCGGCGGCGTCTCGGCCGATCAGCATCCATGCATGTTCTTGCTCGGTCCAAAACACCACGTTCATCTCATGCCGACGTTCATGTTGCAACGGACGGCTGCCGCTGTTCGAACGCGTGGCACACAGGGCGAGCGGCCCATGTTTCCCATCCAGATAGACGATCTGCGCAATCGGTACGCCGTCGTACTCAAGCATTTGTGCGCGTTTGAGTTCAGCGCCGGGCAGTTTCAATGCGGCTGGCGAAAGGCTCAGGCCAAGTCTCGCATCAATGCTGCGCAACTGCGCGCGTTGTGAGGCCTCATCAGTGGGCAAGTGCTCTAGCGTCTGCGTCACGTAAAGCGCCATGTAGTCGCCGACCACACCGCGCCAGTTATGCGCTTGCTGCGCCTGCCAGCCGAGAAACAAACGATCCGTCAGCACGCCACCGGTCACCAGTGCGGCTGCCGCCGCGCCGATGAACCAGCGTCGGCTCAGCCCTGGCTTTTGCGGCGAGGGGATGGCATCGAGCCGCGCTTGCAGTCGATCCAGTGGCGCCTGTTGCGCAAGTTCATCGTAAGCATTCTTGAACGGCAGGCTGCTGCGGCTCAGCCACTGCACGCGCAGGTTGAGCAGCGGATCGTCGGCAATGGCGTGGTCGAGTTGGCGGCGATAATCCGGGTCGAGTTCATCGTCCAGATACGCCACCAGTTGCTCATCCGAAGGTGTGTTCACGAGCGGTCTCCTTCGGTGGTTTTCGGCACTGATTGCAACGGCGGGTATTCGGCGAGTTTCAGGCGCGCGGTCGCCAGGCGGCTCATCACCGTGCCGATCGGCACTTGTAGAATCTGCGCCACTTCGCGATAGGACAGGCCCTCGACGTAAGCCAGATACACGGTTTCGCGCTGGGCTTCGGGCAACGCATCGACCCGGCGGATCACCTGCGCCGCCATGACGTGGGTCTGCGCTGCGTACTCGCCATCGAACGCCAGTTGCCCATCGGCATCGACCTGGCCCGAACCCTGACGCACACGTCGGGCGCGCACTTCGTTGAGCCAGATCGAATGGAGAATGCTCAGCAGCCAGTGATCCATCCGCGTGCCGGCCACGTACTGCGCAGAACGCTCAAGTGCCCGCACGCATGTGGCCTGCACGAGATCCTCGGCCACATGCCGATTGCGCGACAGCAACAAACCGTAGCGCCATAGTCGCGCCAGGTGCTGCCCGAGTTCTGTTCTGAATGCCTGATCGCTGACGATGATCGCCTCCGCTAATTGATGCTCAGGTTTTCGATGAATTGTTGATGGCTTCAGCCAAGTCCTGATACTCCTCGCAAGGCGTGCCGCAAATCGATTTGATCTGCTGCAACTGTTCCTGCGCCAGATCGACGCGACCTTTGATCACATAGGCCTCGCCGAGGTATTCGCGCACTTGCGCGTACTGCGGATCGAGTTTCACCGATTGCAGGTAATAGCCAATACCTTCATCGGTACGGCCCAGTTTGCGTGTGGCGTAACCGCGATAGTTGAGGGCCTTGGCGGTGTTCGGTTGTTTCAGGGTGTCGAGCAGCGCCAGCGCTTCGTCGTAGCGACCGTCCTTGGCGAGACGATAGGCGTAATCGGTACGATCGGCGTCGGGCAACAGACTGCTGGTTTGCAATACACACTTCTGCGTTTTGCTGTCCCGGACCTGGCCTTCGGGGCATTCGGGTTTCTTGACCGGTTCCTCTTCATCGCCATTGGCAAATGCCAAATGGCTGGACAGGGCTGCGGTCAGCAGCAAGGGCGCGGCGAACATAACGGAACGGATAGTCATGGGCAAGGCTCCACAGAGGGTTGTGTCTGACTTTGAACACCACAGAGCGAAATTTTATTCATTGCTTTGTCAGTGACTGTTCAAGGTAGGCCTAAATTCGGGCGCTATGCTTATGGGCATCTGCCGTTGATCCGAAGCTTTGACGCAAGGAGAGTAGTCATGAAAGATCAGGTCCATCACTGCGCGGCAGGTCAGTGAATGGCTGACCGCGACGCTGGGCCTTGATGGGCATAAAACCGTGATTGACGCTGAAACCTTTGTGAATTGCCCGCAAACGCTGGTTGAGCATCAACACCAAATCCGGTTCAGCTCAGTTGAGCCGCCTCGACAATTTTCTTCCGCTGCCGAACCCCACGAACCACCAGATACAACAAAGGCCCAACCGACACGAAAACCGCCGTCAACAGCAAGTAAGGCACCACCGACCAACCTGACTGCCCACGGGCCTTGGCATCCTTGATCATCCAAACGCCGGCCAGTGTCGCCAGCACATACAAATCAATCACCACCTGCGCGGTATCCGGGTGCGACATCAGGCTGATCCCGAAGTTGATCAGCGACTGTTCAGCCTGAAGCATTACCGAAACCGTATAACCGGTAAACGCGAGCAAAGCGGTGAGGGGCAAAGCGATAGACATCATGCGTTCGTTCCTTGAAGTGATGAGGGCAATCGCCAGCCTAGCGTTGCCACGCAAAATTGGCCATTGACTTGCGAGCAACGCCCGGGCTAATTTCGGCCCATGACTTCCACCGTATTGCGCTGCCAGCCAAGCATTATTACCGCCATTCCTCATTTGGCGGGCTAGCTCACGACTGCAGCACCCAACCCGCCCTAGAGGCGGGTTTTCATTTTCTGTCTCCGGGTTTCTGATCAAAGCGTCAGGAGACGACCATGCCGCACAGCCCCGACCAGCAAGCCTTGCTTGAGCAATACGTGAAAAAGATCCTTGCCGCGCCGGTCTACGACATTGCCATACGCACGCCGTTGCAGGCTGCGCCAGCGTTGTCTGAAGCACTGGGCAACCGCATCCTGCTCAAGCGTGAAGACCTGCAACCGACGTTCTCCTTCAAGATCCGCGGTGCCTACAACAAACTCGTGCAGTTGAGTGACGAGCAGAAGGCACGCGGGGTGATCACCGCCTCGGCCGGCAATCATGCCCAAGGTGTGGCGCTGGCGGCGCGGGAGTTAGGGATCGCTGCAATCATCGTCATGCCGTCGACAACGCCGGAGTTGAAAGTGCTGGGTGTGCGAAGTCGCGGCGCCGAAGCGCTGCTGCATGGCGAAAGCTTCCCGTTTGCCCTGGCCCATGCGCTGCAACTGGCCGCGCAGACCGGGCGCACCTTTGTTTCGCCCTTCGACGATACGGAGGTGATTGCCGGGCAAGGCACTGTAGCGATGGAGATCCTCCGTCAGCATCAAGGCACGCTGGACGCGATCTTCATCCCGGTTGGCGGTGGTGGTTTGATCGCCGGGATCGCCGCCTACGTCAAATACCTGCGCCCTGAAGTGCGCATTATCGGCGTCGAGTCCGAACATTCCGCGTGCCTGAAAGCGGCCATGCACGCCGGAGAGCGGGTGGTATTGCCCAATGTCGGCACTTTCGCCGACGGCGTGGCCGTGGCGCAGATCGGTGAGTATGGGTTTGAGGTGTGCCGCTTTTGCGTAGATGAGGTGCTCACGGTCAGCAACGACGACCTCTGTGCGGCAATCAAAAACATCTACGACGATACCCGCTCGATCACCGAACCTTCCGGCGCATTGGCGGTGGCCGGGATCAAACAGTACGTGGCGCGAAGCGGTGTGCGGGATCAGACCTTCGTGGCGATCGACTCAGGTGCCAACATCAACTTCGACAGCCTGCGCCACGTCGCTGAGCGCGCCGCTGCATGCGGCGTTCCAGCGTAAGCGCTCAAGCCAACAATGGGCGCAGAAAGCTGCGCTCGTAGCTGACGATGAACTTCTTCTCGAGCAGTGATTGCACCAGCGCGCTGCTTTGCGGATCGGTCAGGGCGATATGCCGGTAGCTTTCGTAATCCGCCAACGACGGAAAACTGAACAGGCAGTAAGCGATATTGCTCGCACCCTCTGACGGCAGGAAGTAGCCGCGATGGGTGCCGCCCAGTCGCTCGACAATGCCGAGCCAAGCCTTGGCGTAGGCCTCGAACTCCGTCAATTGGTAAGGATCGATCACGTATCTGACGTGGCAGGTAATCACAGATGTCGCTCCTTGCTCAGGTCATTCCTGAATGGCAGTGCCGACTTTGTCCGAAGCCGACCAGATGCGATAGCGCACTTCCACGTCCGAGGGCGCATAAACCACGACCGGCAGTTTACTGTTGTAACGCAGCAAGAAGCCGTCACCGACGACGGGCACGAACGCGCGTTTCTTCGGGATCCCGGCAGGGCAGGCCATCATCGTGCTCATCGGACCGCTGACCCTTTCCAGTCGATAGAACGGGTAGCCCCAGCCCTCGAGGTTTTTCTCGGCAAGCACGCCGCCCAAGTGTTGGCGATTGCAATCCACTTCAAGGGTTTTACCCGCGAGGATCTCGACCTGAAAGTTCTCTTCCTGATCCTGCTTGGGCAGATGAATGACCTGACGAGTGAAACCGGCTTCCGCCTTGGGATACGGCGCCACATCTTCCAGTTTGGCGGCGTGAGCAAACGTGGACAGGGTGGCGATGATCAGGCCGGTGGTCGCGCCGGCGCGGAAAGAAACCATGGGAGCCTCCTTGCGGGTGTAGTGTGGTTGAGCGGCATTCTTACCCTCACGCGCGTCGAATGCAAACCGACGCCGAGTTGCAATTTGCAGGGCCTGGAAGGCCTTTTCTTGCATTTTGCAACTGGCCAAATACTGGCCTCGTCGCCAAGTGCTTGATTTTTATAGGGTCAAAACGATCCGATGAAAGGCACGCTTTATGCGTCTGTTTGGTGCAGCGCACCGGGTTCGGGCGCCTACACTCCAAGAGGCATTTCGCCGTACAACCGTTTGCCGCACCCAGGGAAATAGCGGGGATCCACCCGCGCAGGGGCAGTAAAAACGGTCAACGTGAAGCGTTGATTGGCCGTTTCATTATCAAGGAGAGTTTCACCATGTTTCTGTCTGCTTTGGAACTACGCAATATCATTGAAAGCAGCTTTCTGCCGAAACGTTGCCAATGCACGCTGTCGCCGGAGCTGTCGATGACCGTCAAGGTCTTCGGCGATCACCAGACCGATCAGGTCGACCTGCTCGTCAGCGGCATTGATGCCAGCCACCTCAATGGCTCTCGCGCAATCAACGACCTGATCGCCGGACTGCGCTCGGATCTGGCACAACAAGCGACGCCACATCATTACAGTCCTCGATCAAAAGCCGTTTAACGCACTGTTTCACCCTGTTCGACGGTCACGCGCCGGGCCTGCACAAACCCAAGGCCCAGCGCGAACTCGACCAGCACCGCGAGCAGAATCACGGGGCCGGCGTGGCCGTTCAACCATTCAGCAAAACCCAGCACCGCCAGACCAAAACACCCAACGATAAAACCGTTGCTCAGGGCATTACGCGCGAGTGACACCGGCGCTTTGCGCACCAGATAAAACATCACGCCCAACGCTGCAAACAGCACCGCGCTGCGCCGTGCGACAAATCCTGCCGCCGTCGAATACTCAATACTCCAGATCGCCAACAGCACGTCCGGCAAAAAGCCCCAAACCAGCGCCAGCAGAACACACAAAGAAGAGGTGATGCCTGACAACGCGCGAAATGACAACTGCATGGCGAATCCTTGCGGCAGTGAAGAAAGCACCGAGCATAACCGCACAAAACACTTCGCGCCTACCGCAAACCCGCAAATCAGAGCTTTCCGTCAGTTTTGATAACTGCACGCATCTGACAATTTTCGATAACTGATTTGCTCAGCGTTGCCGTTGTTGTCGATGTACTTCATGTGGGCCGTGATGACCTTGCAATCCATGGTTAGCGGCTCAGTCAAGGACACCACCTGCGCTACATGTAGCGGCATGCCGTACTCATAAGGCACGGCATTTTGCATAGACGATGTGTCATTGGCTTGTGCCAGCCCTGCGAACGCGGTGCAGGCAAGGGAGGTGGTGAGCATGAGGTGACGAATGTTCATGAAAGGACTCCCGTACGGCGCGAAGAGAGTTCGGCATGTTGCGCGCCAAACCTGCCGCACTGGGCGTCAGCCAAAAGCGCTGAGGGAGTGCGGTTCAGTAGAGTTTTTGACCGCAACGTTAAGCGATGGTTAACCGAGTTAAAAACCGGCTGTCAGAGAGCGGGGCGATTTCTTCGAGATGCAGTGCGTATTCCTACAAGCGCAGATGCCTTGTCTGCTTTCGGCTGCTGGAGTGGGGCGGTTATGGTTTGGCGTCGCTGCAAAATCAGTGATTCGGGTTTGGTCACCTGAGAATAATCAATTGCATATGTGCCATCATTTGCGGCGCGAACATCGTTGTTCGCGCAGTGCATTGCTGTGGCGGCTGTGTGCAGGACGCCTTCGGGCGAGCTGAGTTTGATTGTTCTCGGTTGACCAAGCCTGTACACGGCCGCCTCCCACTGTTTGGTCACGGTGCTGGCGGTTACTTTGACGATTCGCAGGCTTTTTTTAAGGCCGTCGCCCGGGCCCGGAATCCAGCCGATGACGGCCATCAGCAGGTCGAACTGTGCGTCTTCCTTGCCATCAGTCGACTCTGCGTTGTAGAGGACGATAGCGGATTCGATGGTGTCGTAGGCATCAATGGCCTGACCCAGAAACGGCACAGCGCCGAGGGCGATGCCTTTTGCCAGCTCAACGGCGGCTTCTTGACAGGCGGCGCTACGGTCTTCGCCGTCCTCGTTTGGGCTCTCAACTACTGCCTCACTTATGTCAGCCTCCCTGCGGCTTGCTCCACTAATGCTTGTAAATCAACCTTGTTTGGGTCCAGGCCGAGCTTGCGTAAATCGTCGTTAACTTTCTCGTCCGAGTTTTGCACCACTGCGACACTTTCGCGGCTGAACGGCCGCGGATCTTCGCCGTAATAGACTTTGGTCGGACCTTTTGGCACGTCCTCCAACCGGGCGAATCCGTTGTCATCCAGCACGCCTTCATGTGTCGAGCCGTCCGCAAAATCAACGCGATATGAGGCGCCGGGCACGGGTTCAAGGTTGCCGTAATGCAGGTTCAGTTCCAGCTAGGTCGGATTGGCCTTGGCCGTTTTCATCAACCTGCCGGCAATGTCCGTTGCCGCCAACCCGGGAATCAACGGAATCAAAATCCCGATCCCGGTCCCAACCCCCGGCGCGCCGCCAGTATTAGCCTTCACCTCAGCCCCACTAATCGTCACACCACCCGCATCAACCTTCACAAAACTCCCACCAGCCTTGGCCGTGAGCTCCATGCCTCCCTCAACCACAACCTTCTCGCCAGCGTGGTAGTGAATCTCCGTCCCGGCCTCGACAAACTGCGCCGTACCCACTTTCACATGTTGGGTCACGCCAACCGTCAGGTGGTCATCCGCACGCATTTCACTGGCGCGATCCAGATGGGTGATCCGGTGTTCTTCAACCTTGAATTCGCTCAGGGTGTTGGCTTCGACGGTGTCATGCCGTTCGTTGCCGACGCGGATCTTCTGGTCGTGCTCGATGTTTTCGTCCCAGTCGCGCTGGGCGTGGATGTAGATCTGTTCGATGCCTTTTTTGTCTTCGATGCGGAATTCGTTGTAGCCCTTGCCGCCCGGGGAGCTGAGGGTTTTGAAGGTGCTGCGGGTCTTGTTCGCCGGGAGGTCGTAGGGGACGACGTTTTCTTTGTGGTACAGGCATCCCGTGACCAGTGGCTGGTCGGGGTCGCCTTCGAGGAAGGTGACGAGGACTTCCATGCCGATGCGCGGGATGGCGAGGCCGCCGTAGGCGCTGCCGGCCCAGCCGCTGGCGACGCGCATCCAGCAGGTGGTTTTGTCGTCGCCCTGGCCGTCGCGGTCCCAGTGGAACTGGACCTTGATGCGGCCGTATTGATCGCAGTGGATTTCTTCGCCGGCGGGACCGGTGACGATGGCGGTCTGGCTGCCGAGGACTTTTGGTTTCGGGTGTTCGAGGGCAGGGCGGTAGTGCGCGTCCCACGGGGTGGCGAGGAAGCTGTTGCGGTAGCCCTGGTGGAAATCGCTTTTGTTGTCGGTGACGTCGCTGGTGACGTTTTCGCCGAGCACTTGCGGTTGCTTGCCTTCGTGGAAGACTTCGAGCAGCAACCACATATCGTTCCACTCGGCGCGCGGGTGTTCGGCGAGGGTGAGGAAATGGCCGCTGGTGAGGGTTGGTTCGTCACCTTTGCCTTCGGCGAGTTTGAAGTCGCTGCGATGGCGTTCCAGTGCGCGGGTCGAGAGGAGCTTGCCGCGCTCGCGGGTAGTGAAGCGGCCGGGGTAATCGTAGTCTTCGAGGTCCGGGGCGAAAGGGCTGGTTGCCGTGCTTTCGGGGAGGATCTGCGGCTTTTCGAAGTCGTAGTCGCGGCGGCTGACGCGAGTGGTGCGGGTTTCCAGGCGCAGGTTGAAGCGCTTGATCACCGGTTTGTCAGCGCTCATGCCGGAGTCTTGCTGGTAGCTCACGGCTTTAAGTTTGCGAAACACCGTCTGGTCGTCGCCGAACACCAGTTTGTGGCCGCTACTGCTGTGCTGGAAGTGGAAGTGAATGCCTTCCTCTTCGCACAGGCGCTGGATGAAGTGCAGGTCTGATTCGTCGTACTGCACGCAGTAGTCGCGCTCGGGGTACTCGGCGCCGAGCTGGAAACTGTAGGCGTCGGCGAGAATGCCGCGATCTTCCAGCACCTGAGCGATGATCTTCGGCACGGTCAGTTGCTGGAAAATTTGCTGATCATGGTTGTGCCGCAGGTACGCCAGTTGCGGCACCAGGCTGATGCTGTATCGGGTCAGGGTCTTGCCGGAATCGCCTTGCTCGATGCGATACACCAGGCCATGAATCTTGCCTTCGCCGGTGGCGCCAAAGGTCAGCACACCGGGCTTGTGCAGCAGCTCTTCGAGCTTCAGATCGGGGCGGACGCTGACCAGTTCGAGGTCAAAACGGAACGGTTCGTTGAGGGCTTCGCGACCGGTGAAGCTGAGGACTTGCAGGTCGGCGTTGGCGCCTTCAAGCGTGAGGGTGATGTGGGTTGCGTTGGCGTCCAGCATGCCTAGAGTTCCGTCCGTTGAATAAGCAGGTGACGGATGATGTCGGATTAGGCTGACTCGTTCAAGGCGCAAATGCCGTAGTGAGGGGCTTGGCAGCGTATGGGGGAAACCCTTAGTTGGGCCATTTGGCCTAATGAAATCGGGCGTTTTAGCCGATATACCCGCGACGGTTACGCGTATTCAACTGACCGGGCGCATGAGAATTACCAGTCAGTTTCAGACTAGAGTTGCCTGTAGCACGTCAAAGCCATCGGCCATCAACCATGTTCAACGGTGCAATGCTGACGTCCAACGAAGTGAAAGATCTGACCCTCGTGGTGTCGCGACGGGACAAGTACACCGCGCGTGTTAAAGGCCGATGTACGTCTGATTAAAAGTGCCGACAGCGGCGCCGAAAGAGTCGGTTCCATCGACGGCCACACGCTCAGTGGCGGTTGGCCGCGCATGAACGACGACAACTCGATGCCTTACTTCGATGGGAGCAACCCGTATCTGGTCAACTGTGTGCAGGTCAACGACTTACCGCACCCGATACGAGAAGTTTGCCTGGGATGTGGATGAGACCCGGTTGATGGTGAGTTACAACTTTTGGGTGTTGTGAACCTCAGATTTGTAGTGTTTGATCCGGCGTTTTCGTGAGCAAGCCCGCTCTCACAGGTTTCTCGGGTGTTCATAAACAGAGATGCTTGTGGGAGCGGGCTTGCTCGCGAAGGCGTTGTTACAGCCAATGCCAGAATCGGCTCCAGAACCCGCGATTCAAGTCCTCCTTGCAGCCGGCATATTGCTGGGCATACACATTCGAACGACTTTGCACCTTGCCCGCCGTGGCCATCAACCACGCCTTGCTGGCATAGGTTTTCTGCCGATAGCCACCCCAGCCTTCGTGGTAGTTGAGGTACTGGCCGTAGGCGTCGTATTTGTAGACGCCGTTGATCGACGTGGTCTTGTCCATGTACCAGCCGACGAAGTCGATCGCGTCGTCGAAGTCTTCGCGGTCTGCCCAGTTTCTGCCGGTGCTTTTCTGATAGTCGGACCATACTTCATCCTTGGCTTGGGCATAGCCCGAGGCGGTCGACACCCGGCCCCACGGGATTACCCAGAGCAGGTATTTGCGCGGGGTCTTGGCGTCGTAGCGGTAGCCGGATTCCTGATACATGATTGCGAAGGGCACCTGGATCGGCACGCCCCAGCGTTTTTGCGTGACTTGCGCTGCGTCGTACCAATCACTTTTCTCGCGGAAGATCTCGCAGATGTTTTCTGGCGAACGGGGCGGCGAGGTGCCGCAACCCGTCAATAGCGCCGCGAGTATCAGTAGTCCAATCGTCTGCCCTGAATTCAAAAGCCTTTATCCCGTCTTGCGCGTAAAAAGGGCGACAGTCTACGCGCTCAGCTCAATTGGTGACGATAGGGCAAATCCGGACCGGTCTTGCTGCACGTCAGCGCCGCCGCTTGCACGGCAAACTTGAGCATCGCGTCGATTTGCTCGCGTGCGAGTTGCTGCACACCCTCCACCGAATCCAGGCCTTGTTCGGTCAACCAAGTGATCAGCGCGGCCTGGAAGGTATCGCCAGCGCCAACGGTATCGGCGATCTTTACCGAACTGGCCGGCACCGACCATGCACCATGGACGCGGCTGAAGGCCGTCGCGCCGTCACCGCCCCGGGTCAGGAATACCACTTGGCAGCGATGCTCCAGCCAGCCTTCGATGACGCGCTGCGGGTCCTGCTCGGGGTACAGCAGGCTCAAGTCTTCATCGCTGACTTTGATCAGATCCGCCAGTTGCACCAGTGTGGCGATGCGTGCGCGCCACAGATCGATATTCGGCTCGGGATTGAGGCGCACGTTGGGGTCGAGCGTGATCAGGCGTTTGCCGCTTTCGCGCTGGACCAGGGCGAGCAGGGTGTCGGCAATCGGCTGCACCACCAGTGAGAACGAACCGACATGCAGGCCGCGCACCTCGGGGCCCAACGTCGGCAGGTGCGTCAGGCTCAGTTGCCGATCCGCGCAGCCTTCACCGCGAAAGCTGTAATGCGGCGAGCCATTGGCCCCGACGGCGACCATCGCCAGGGTGGTCGGCGCGGCGAAGTCCACCAGATAGTCCGGTCGCACACCTTCCTCCTGCAGCACTTGCTGCAAGCGGCGGCCGAGGTAGTCGGTGGACAGTCCGCCAAACAAGGCCGAATCCACGCCCAAGCGGCGCAAGCCGACGGCGACGTTGAACGGCGAGCCGCCGGCAATCGCCTTGAAATTCACTTTCGAGGCCAGACCGCTGGCATCGTTTTCGCTGAAGAAATCAAACAGGGCTTCGCCACACACCAAATACATAATTGTTAGCTCTTTATAGGATTGCGACATGTTGTTGATAGCGTTCATAGGCCTGCTGGAACGCTGTGACGTTGGTGGCAATCGGCAGGGTTTCACTGCTCAGGTCAAGCTTCACGCAGCGCTCGCACAGGTCGGCAAGTGTGTCTTCGTGGCCGTTCGACCATGATTTGCACCATGCCGCTTGAATCGCCGCGCCAAGGGCAGCGGCTTCGCTTTGTTCGGTGCAGATCACCGGGGTGTCCATGATGTCGGCGACGATCTGCCGCCACACGGCGCTTTTCGAGCCACCGCCGATCAGGCAAATGCTGCGGCTTTGTAAACCATTGTGCCGGAGCAAATCCAGTCCATAGCGCAGGCCGAACGTGGTGCCTTCGACGGCAGCGCGGCACAGATTGGCTTGGGTGAGGTTATCCAGCGTCAAGCCGTGCAGGCTGCCGGTGGCATGGGGCAGGGCGGGGACGCGTTCGCCGTTGAGGAACGGCAGCATGCTCACGCCCTCGGCGCCGATGGGCGTTTGCGCGACGAACTCGTTGAACTGATCGAGATCGAGGTCGAACAACTCACGGATGGCGCCGGTGGCGTTGGTCAGGTTCATGGTGCAGATCAGCGGCAACCAGCCACCGCTGGAGGAACAGAAGGTGGCGACCGCGGCATCCGGACTGACTTTCGGCACGTCGGCATAGGCATACACCGTACCGGAGGAACCCAGGCTCATGGTGATCGCGCCGGGCTGAATGTTGGCGGTGCCGATGGCGCCCATCATGTTGTCACCGCCGCCGCTGGAGATCAGTGCGTTGGGGTTCAGGCCCAGTTGTTCGGCGATGCCTGGGAGGAGGGTCCCCACCGCTTCGTGTGCGTCGATCAACTCAGGTAGCGCTGCTTGCAGGCGTCCGCTGGCGTCGATGTCGCGCAGCAGTTGCAAGTCCCACTGACGGGTGCGTACGTTGAAATAACCGGTGCCCGACGCGTCGCCGTATTCGCTGCACGCACGGCCGGTAAGCCAGTAATTGAGGTAGTCGTGGGGGAGCAGAATTCGCGATATTCGCGCAAATACCGCCGGGTGCTGTTCTTTGGTCCAGAGCAGTTTCGACACGGTATAGCCCGGCGCGATGACTACGCCGAGGCGTTCCAGTGAGCCTTTTTCGCCGCCCAGATGGGTGAGCAGTCGAGCGTTTTCGGCGCTGCTTTCGGTGTCGCACCAGAGTTTGGCCGGGCGCAACACGTCGCCTTGATCGTCGAGCAATACCAAACCGTGTTGCTGGCCTGACACGCCAATGCCGAGAATCGACTGACCGTCGACCTTCGCCGCCAAGAGTGCGCGGCGGGTGGCGAGGGCGAAGGCTTCCAGCCATTGCTGCGTGTCTTGTTCGCGGCGACCGTTGGCGCCGCTGATCATCGTGTGTGCGGCGGCGCCCTGGCCGAGGACTTGGCCGCTGGTGGTATCAAGGATGATCGCTTTGGTGCCTTGGGTGCCGCAGTCGATGCCGAGGAAGCATTGTCGGGTTGTCACAGAAATATCCTCAGGGTGTCAGATTGGCCAGAGCGAGGAAGCCATTCGCGAGCAAGTCCGCTGCCAAATGTTGACAGGTGTTCCCGCTGTGGGCGCGGGCTTGCTCGCGAAGGCGTCAGTCGTCTCACCGCTTGATTCAGGCCAGCATCCGCTCCAATGTCCGCGAAACACCCACTTCGCGCAAACTCTCGCAGCACCACTCGAACGCCGCGACAAACGCCGCCGAACGCGGTATCGCCGTGCCGAAAATCTCTTCAACTGCCAATAATCGTTCGGTGATCAACGCATCGTCCGCCACCAGCCCCTGACAAAACGCCGCGCGCGGATCTGGAATCGAATAGGTGTCGCCGTTCTCATCCATGCCTTTCAAATACAGGGCCCACGCAGCAACGACCAAGGCTGCGCGTTTGGTGTCCTGGCCATCAGCAATCAATCGATTGATCGTCGGAATCGTGAACTTGGGAAACTTCGATGACCCGTCCGAACACACCCGTTCAAGCTGATCGGCAATCGCCTGATTGGAGAACCGCGCCACCAGCGTGTCCTTGTATTCGCTCAGATCAATGCCGGGCACCGGCGCCAGTTGCGGCGTGACATCCTGATCCATGTAAGCGCGCATGTACCGCACGAACAGAGGGTCATTCATGGTCTCGTGGACAAAGCGATAACCCTTCAAAAAGCCCAGATAAGTCAGCGCCAGATGGCTGCCATTGAGCAGCTTGATCTTCATTTCT
Source organism: Pseudomonas baetica (assembly GCF_019733355.1). Classification (GTDB taxonomy): domain Bacteria; phylum Pseudomonadota; class Gammaproteobacteria; order Pseudomonadales; family Pseudomonadaceae; genus Aquipseudomonas; species Aquipseudomonas baetica_A. Next base: position 197,676 of record NZ_JAIHLQ010000003.1, read on the forward strand.
TCGTACGGCGAAACGTCGTCGGTGAACTGCACACCGACCTTTTCCCAGGCCGGACGGCCGTTGACGAACTTGTCTTCCAGCACCCACTGCACAAACGGCTCGCAAACCACTGGCCAGGCATCGTCCACGCCGTGCTTGTCCGCCAGTTGCAGGCGATGCGCGGTGCTGGTCATCGGCGTGATGCGGTCGACCATGGCGTTGGGGAAACTGACGTTCTGCTCGATCCAGTCGCGCAGCACGGGGTCGCGCAACGTGGCGAACGTGAGCAACGCTTTGCGGGTGACGGCGCCGTTGTGGGGCAGGTTATCGCAGGACATGATCGTGAACGCCGCCGTGCCGGCGCCACGGCGTTTCTCCAGCGCTGCGCAGAGGAAACCGAAGACGGTTTTCGGGGCTTGAGGGTGTGCCAGATCGTATTGAATCTGCGGTAAGTGCGCCATGAACTCACCGTTGCTGTCGTCGATGCAATAGCCACCTTCGGTGATGGTCAGCGAGACGATGCGGATCTGCGGATCGGCGAGTTTTTCGATGAGGGCCTGAACACTGTCCTCAGCCAACAGCATGTCGCTGATCGCACCGATCACGCGGACTTCGGTGTCGTCGCTATCGCCGAGTTCGAACAGCGTGAACAGGTAATCCTGCTCCTTGAGATCATCGCGGGCGCGGCGGTCTTCGTCGCGCAGGCCAACGCCGCAAATCGCCCAGTCCAGCGCTTCGCCGGTATTCATCAGCGCGTCGGTGTAATACGCCTGATGCGCGCGATGAAATCCACCGACGCCAATGTGAGCAATGCCCTGACGGGTGTCGCTGAGGTTGTAGGCGGGCAGTTTCACCTCAGGAGCGAGGCGGTTGAGGTTCTGTTCGTTCAGTTTCATCGGATAGTCTCGACAATCAGGCCGCAGCGCGTAGCGGACGGGTCAACGCCAGACCTTCGGCATCGAATAAGTGGCAGTGGGCGGCGTCCAGGCACAAGTTCAGTTGCTCGCCATAACGGCTTGCCAGGTCTGCGCGTACACGCATGGTCAGGGCTTCGCCGGCATTGGTTTTGACGTGGCAGAAAGTGTCGCTGCCCAAACGCTCGCTGACGTCAGCGGTGACTTGCAGGGTGCAGTCGCCCGGTTGCGCCAGTTCCAGGTGTTCGGGGCGGATGCCGAGGGTGACGTCGCTGCCAACGCTCAGATGGGCGGCGTTGAAGGGCAGCGTGATACGCGTCCCCGCGTCCAGCGTCACTTCGCAGTGTTGTCCATCGACCCTGGCGATCTTGCCCTTGAGGAAACCCATCTTCGGCGTGCCGAGGAAACCGGCGACGAACAGGTTGGCGGGGTTGTGATACAGGTCCAGCGGAGAGCCCACTTGCTCGATCTTGCCACCATTCAGCACCACGACTTTGTCAGCCATGGTCATGGCTTCAACCTGATCGTGGGTGACGTAGATCATGGTCGCTTGCAGGTCTTTGTGCAGGCGCAGCAGTTCCAGGCGCATCTGCACCCGCAGGGCCGCGTCGAGGTTGGACAGTGGTTCATCGAAGAGGAAAATTTTCGGGTTGCGCACGATGGCGCGGCCAATGGCTACGCGCTGACGCTGACCACCGGAGAGTTGTTTCGGCTTGCGCTCCAGCAACGGCCCCAGCTCAAGGATGCGCGCCGCTTCGCCGACTTTTTTCTCGACTTCGGCTTTGGGCACGCCGGCCAGATCGAGGGCGAACGACATGTTCTTTTTCACCGTCATGTGCGGATACAGCGCGTAGGTCTGGAACACCATCGCCAGATCGCGTTTGGCCGGGCTGACTTCGGTGATATCGCGGCCATCCAGTTCGATGGTGCCGCCACTGACTTCTTCAAGGCCGGCGATCAGGCGCAGCAGGGTGGATTTGCCGCAACCAGACGGGCCGACGAAGACCACGAACTCTTTGTCGTTCACTTCCAGGTCAATGCCCTTGATGATGGAAAAACCTTCGAAGCCTTTTTGCAGATTCTTGATTTTCAGGTTGGCCATGGGGGCCTCCGCTTGAGTTATTTCAATTGCACCGGGCAAGCTTTTGGTGGGAGCGGGCTTGTTCGCGAAGCGGTCGTGTCAGTCGGTATCAAGGGGGGATGACACTGCGCTTTCGCGAGCAAGCCCGCTCCCACAGGAAATTGCGTTGGGTTGGATAGATTCATTTCACGGCGCCGAACGACAAACCGCGCACCAGTTGTTTTTGGCTGATCCAGCCGAAGATCAGGATCGGCGCACACGCCAGAGTCGAGACTGCCGACAACTTGGCCCAGAACAACCCTTCAGGACTTGAATACGAGGCGATCAGCGCGGTCAGTGGCGCGGCTTTTGACGAGGTCAGGTTCAGCGACCAGAAAGCCTCGTTCCAGCACAGGATCAGCGACAGCAGCACCGTCGAGGCCAGGCCGCCCTTGGCGATCGGCAGCAGCACGCGAACCATTTCCTGCCACAGCGTGGCGCCGTCGAGGCGGGCGGCTTCGAGGATGTCTTTGGGAATGTCCTTGAAGTAGGTGTAAATCATCCAGACCACGATCGGCAGGTTGATCAGCGTGTAAATGATGATCAGTGCCGTGCGCGTGTCGAGCAGGCCGAAACTCTTGGCCAGCAGGTAGATCGGCATCAGCACGCCCACCGGCGGCAGCATTTTGGTGGAGAGCATCCACAGCAGGGTGCCTTTGGTGCGCTGGGTTTCGTAGAACGCCATCGAGTACGCCGCCGGCACCGCGATCAGCAGGGACAGGGCGGTGGCGCTGAAGGAAATCACCACCGAGTTCCAGGCGAAACTAAAGTAGTCGCTGCGCTCGTTGATGTGCAGGTAGTTCTCCAGCGTCGGCGTGAAGATGAACTGTGGCGGCGTGGCAAACGCGTCGATTTCGCTCTTGAAACTGGTCAGCACCATCCAGAAGATCGGGAAGAAAATCACGATCGCGATGGCCCAGGCCAAGGTGCCGAGCAGCAGGCTTTGCAGCCGGCGGGATTGTTGAAGGGTCATGGCAGGCCTCACGCTTTGTCAGTCAGGTTTTTGCCGATCATCCGCACCAGAATGATCGCGGCGATGTTGGCGATGACCACGGCAATCAAACCGCCCGCCGAGGCCATGCCGACGTCGAACTGCACCAGTGCCTGGTTGTAGATCAGGTAGGCGAGGTTGGTCGAGGCGTAGCCAGGGCCACCGTTGGTGGTGGTGAAAATTTCGGCGAACACCGACAGCAGAAAGATCGTTTCGATCATCACCACCACGGCAATCGGCCGGGCGAGGTGCGGCAGGGTCAGGTGCCAGAAGATCGCGACGGGGCCGGCGCCGTCGAGGCGCGCCGCTTCTTTTTGTTCCTGGTCGAGGGACTGCATGGCGGTCATCAGAATCAGGATGGCGAAGGGCAGCCATTGCCACGAGACAATGATGATGATCGACAGCAGCGGGTAGTGCGCCAGCCAGTCCACCGGCTGCGCGCCGAACAGCTTCCAGAGGTAGGCGAGGATTCCGGAGACCGGATGAAAGATCAGGTTCTTCCAGATCAGAGCGCCGACCGTGGGCATGATGAAGAACGGCGAAATCAGCATCACCCGCACGATGCCGCGTCCGAGAAACTCGCTGGCTTCAAGCAGAGCGCTGATCAATACACCGAACACCACGCTGATCAGCAACACACTGCCGACCAGCAACAACGTATTGGTGGCGCCGGGCAGGAAGCCGGAGTCGGTCAGGAAGTAAGTGAAGTTCTCAAGCCCGACGAACTGGTTTTCACCGGGGTAAAGCAGGTTGTAGCGGATCAACGAGAAGTAGACGGTCATGCCCAGCGGCACAATCATCCACAGCAGCAACAGGACCACTGAAGGGCTGACCAGAAACCAGCCGGGATTGGCCAAACGGCTTTTGCGCTGTGGCTGGGCGAGGTCGATGTGGGCTTTGGCAGTTGAAGTATTCATGGCAGTAACCGATTCGACAAGCGAATGAAGATCCCCTGTAGGAGTGAGCCTGCTCGCGACAGCGGTGTGTCAGTCACCGCTTTGTTGGATGGAGAACAGCTATCGCGAGCAGGCCCACTCCTACAAAAGCAAGAGCGAGCGGTGCAAGTTACTTGGGATAACCGGCGCGCTTCATCGCGCGTTCGGTGGTTTGCTGGGCGGCTTCCAAGGCTTGATCCACCGTGGTCTGGCCGATCAATGCCGCCGAGAACAGCTTGCCGACCTGGGTACCGACGGCCTGGAACTCAGGAATGGTCACCAATTGAATACCGATGTAAGGCACTGGTTTTAGCGTCGGTTTGCTCGGGTCCGCCGCCTTGAGCGATTCCAGCGTCACTTTGGCGAACGGTGCGGCGCTCATGTAGGCATCGCTGTAGGTCGAGGCACGCGTGCCTGGCGGTACGTTGGCGATACCGTCGGTTTTGGCAACCAGTTCGCCGTATTCTTTGGAGGTCGCCCATGCGCTGAACTCTTTCGCGGCGTCTTTGGCTTTGGAGCTGGTCGGAATCGCCAGCGCCCACGAATACAGCCATGCCGAGCCTTTGTCCGTGACCTGATGCGGCGCGAAGGTGAAGCCGACGTGATCAGCGACCTTGCTCTGAGTCTTGTCGGTCACGAACGAGCCGGCGACGCTGGCATCGACCCAGATTGCGCATTTACCGCTGTTGAACAAGGCGAGGTTTTCGTTGAAACCGTTGCTGGACGCACCCGGCGGGCCGGATTTCTTCATGGTGTTGACGTAGAAGTTCAGCGCGTTTTTCCACTCAGGGCCGTTGAATTCCGGCTGCCATTTTTCATCGAACCAGCGTGCGCCATATGCGTTGGCGATGGTGGTGACCAGCGCCATGTTCTCGCCCCAACCGGCTTTGCCACGCAGGCAGATGCCGTACTGCTCTTTGTCTTTGTGGGTGAGTTTTTCAGCGAAGCCTGCAATCTGCTCCCAGGTCGGACGCTCGGGCATGGTCAGGCCGGCTTCCTTGAACAGATCGGTGCGGAAATAGGTGATCGAGCTTTCGGCATAGAACGGCAAGGCGTACAGCGAACCCTTGACCGACAGGCCTTCGCGCACCGACGGGAACACGTCGTCGAGGGCGTAACTGGCCGGCAGATCCTTCATCGGTTCCAGCCAACCCTTGGCGCCCCACAGTGCAGCTTCGTACATGCCAATGGTCAACACGTCGAACTGGCCACCCTGGGTGGCGATGTCGGTGGTCAGGCGTTGGCGCAGGACGTTTTCTTCCAGCACCACCCAATTGAGCTTGATATCCGGATGCTCGGTCTCGAAGGTTTTCGAGAGCTTTTGCATGCGAATCATGTCGCTGTTGTTAACGGTGGCGATGGTCAGGGTCTGAGCGCCAAGGCTGACGCTGCTGAGGGTCATGCAGGTGAGGGCAAGCAGAGCTTTTGCAGTGGGTTGCATCGTGCACTCCTTTTCTGCGTCCGGAGGGAGGCAGAAGGACAGTTATTGTTTTTGTGTCTTCCTGTGCAGGAAGAATGTGCGCTGATTACAGCCTTCAATCGGCGGACTGACAAATCATCCGTCGCACTCTGATCGATACTTTCTTGCACTGGGCTTTGGGGCGATTAACGCAAGGAAGGGGATTTCAGCGAAGGGAGGGTATCGGATACGTACAGGTTTTGAGCCAAAAAACAGATCAAAACCTGTAGGAAGTGTCAGTTGTGGTTCTGTTCGGTCAGACGCTGCACGGCGAGGCGTCGATAATGCGAGGGCGTCATGCCCTTGAGTTGCTGAAACCGCCGATTGAAGTTGGAAATGTTGTTGAAGCCTGATTCAAAGCACACGTCAGTCACCGGTTTGTCGCCATCGGCCAGCAACTCGCAGGACTTGCTGATGCGCAGGCGATTGACGAATTCGATGAAGTTACGCCCGGTCGCCTGTTTGAACACGCGGCTGAAATAGGTCGGCGTCATGCCCAGGTGCTCGGCGACTTCCTCCAGCGAAATATCCCGGGCGTAGTGGCTGAAGATGTAATCAACAGCGCGGTTGGTGCGGTCAATGTTGTGCTCATCCGCCAATTGCGGCGTGGTGGCGCCGGATAACAGCTGAAAATCATCGCTGGCCGCGAGCAACTCCATGAGGATAAAAAAGTGTCCGAGCCGGGTAATGCCCTGGGTATCGGCGATCCGCTGCATCAGCGCCATGGCCTGACGGATCGTCCGTTTGCAGCGGAATTCGATGCCGTACTGAGCTCGCTCCAACAGCGGTGCCAGGGTTTTCAGTTCGGTGAACACCTGATGGCCGCTCTCGAACAACTCATCCGTGAAATTGACCAGCATGTCGCGCTTCTCGACCACTTCGTCTTCGGCGACCTGGCTGATCCAGTTGTGCGGCAGGTTAGGGCCGGTGAGAAACAGGGTTTCGGGATAGAAGTTGCCGATGTAGTCGCCAATGAACACCTTGCCTGAGCTGGCGACGATCAGGTGCAGTTCGTATTCCTTGTGGAAATGCCAACGCACCAGCGGGCAGGGGAAGCCGTGCTGGCGGTAGATGATGGACAACCCGTTGTGGTCATCCATCAACTCGTAAGAAGGGTCGGTCACGCGGGCGGTTCGGTTCATGGCCTGCTACTTTATTGTTATCGCCTGCTGATCATGCCTCGTTCGACGTGTGATGTGCCAGTTCACTCTGACCGCATGCTCTGACCGGACTCAAGCTGGCTGTGCACGAAGTACCAGCCTGGACTTCTCGATGGCTTTTTCCAGATTGGCCATTTGACAAAAAGACACGATGTTCGAGTTTTTTATAAAGTCGAAGTTAATGATGTTGCACTTCTTCGCCCAGTCCGTTTTGGTGGGATCAAACCAGGTGTCCAGTTCATTCAGAATTCGCTGCGGGCCACCGACTGTATAGCTCGTCGCAGACAGCGACCAGAGGCGCCACCGGGTCGGTGGTTTGTCTAAAACGTCTGTGATGTAACGGTGCAGATCAGAAACACTGACCAGCGATTGGTCAATCCATTTGTGTTGGATCTGTTCATGAAAGCGGTGGTCTCGGGTGTCCCAGCTCATGGGGGCCGCCACCAGGATCCTTTGCAGGGGACTGATTTCCTTTAACTGGCCTAGTGTCAAACCTGCGTTTTCTTGCACAATCATCCGTTCGCCCAGATGTTTCAGCATTAATTGTTTGAATTCTTCGTGATTGAACTCACTGCTGCCTCCTTTGAGTTCATGGAAGTCCAGAATGATGAATTCATTGGGACTTCTTTCCAAAAACGCCAGGACCGCGAGCATGAGATCGCCAAGGTTGCGATCGGAGCGATAGCCGTTGTGCTGAAAGCGAAACTTTTCCAGGCCCTGGCCTTCTTTGTCATAAATCAATCGTGCGTCCAGCGCTCTGGCGCCACGATTGAGTTGCGAATAAAAAGAAATGTCCTGGCACGCAAGCCAGTTCTTGCCCGGGATCAAGGAAAAGGAAGCTTCCCAGTCACAGCCAGCGTTATGGGTGCCGGGTAGTGTCAATTCACGCAGTGACAGATTGTCGATCTGCGGGGTTGCAGTGATCCATTGAGTCAGGGGTAAGTCGTTCGATTGGAAATCACTCATGTTGTACATCCTGCAGAATTAATAATAAGGGGATCGACGTTTCGATATGCAGGATGTTTATAGTGGATGACGCTTGATCAGCCAATGTTTGTTTGAATGCAAGTTGTTTAATGGTTATGGTGTGGTTGGGATTTCGTAATTGGTTGGATGTGTGAGTTTGGCTTTTTCAACGGCTTTCTCAATGTTTGCATTTTTGCAATGCGATACAATCCTGGCGTTTTCAATGAAATCAAAATTGATAATGTTGCATCTTTTAGCCCCGTCGGTGCAGGAAGGGTGAAACCAGGTGTCTAGATGGCCGAAATGCGTTGTGGTCCGCCAAGCGTATAGCACGTCGCGGAGAGTGACCAAAGCCATCGTTTGTCCGGGGGGGGCTTAAAACACGGTCGATGTAGCGGTGCAGGTCAGAAGCATCAACAATGGATTGCCCGATCCACCGATGAATCGCTGCATCATGAATCCGTACCTCCTGATACAGGCTCGGCAAGTAATATTCGTTGCCGAGGCGCACGTGCCTTCAATTGACCAAGGGTCAGATGCAGGGATTGCAATGGAATGAGTTGCTCGCCCAGCGTGCGGGGCTAACAGTAGCCGCCATGTTGGAATCTGAGCCGTTCAATGCCTCTCGCTTGGCTGTCATAAATAATCAAAGGTCGAGTACTCTGGCGCCACGATTCAATTGGCCAGCAAAAGAAACACCCTGACAGATCAGCCAGTTCGGACATTGGATCAGTTGATCGTAAGAGGCGTTCCAGTCACAGCCGGCATTATGAGCGCCGGATAATATCAACTCGCGCAGTGACAAGTTGTCATTGTTCGGTATTTTACTCATCCAGTCATGGCCGGTGAGTCTTTCAATGTATCCATTATTCCTGTTGTGTGTCCTGCATGTGGTGATAGTTGGGCTATCTGAAGTGACATGCAGGCTGTTTATAGGTGTCAGGGTTTGAAGGTGCAATATCCATATTAATGCGAGTTGCGTGGTCGTGCGGATTCACTCGTTACGGGTCGGCTGGGTATCGCGGTTTTTTGCTTCAATCCACTGAGCCATATATTGAGTACTTTTATGAGCGTGATGGCGCAGCATGCTGCCAATAAAGTTTCGAGCCCTGTGTTCATGTAAGTGTTTTTGGCAATAACTCAGCTTTTCAATTAGCGCCGGCGCGTGTGTTGCCCGTTGGTAACGCTTGTCGAGTAGCGCGGCTCCGGCCAGGTGGGCTGCTTGCCAATCTGCCGAGCAGCGATAGAGACGTACGGCGTCGTCGGCGAATTGCGCTGCGCTGCGGGTGATAGCGCCCGGCCAGGGTTCTTCGTCATGCATGCCTTCCGCGCCAATGGGGGTGGTGACGCTGGGCGTACCGCACAGCATGGCGTCCACCAGTTTTCCCTTGATACCAGCGCCAAAACGCAGCGGTGCCAGACAGACCCGCGCCGCTGACATGACCTGTAACGCGTCCTCCGCCCAGTTCATTACGTGAAAACCCTGCGCTGCATTGTGCAGTGCCATGGCTTTAGGGGGCGTGTAGGCGCCATAGATGTGTAACTGCGCATCCGGCAGTTGTTGACGGATGAGTGGCCAGATCGTGGATTTCATCCAGAGTACGGCGTCCCAGTTAGGCGCATGACGAAAGTTGCCGATGCTGAGAAAGTGCGCCCGAGCCTCAAGCGGCTTCGGTTCAGTGGTTGGCAATTCCACCATCAATGGGCACCAATGCAGCAACGCCTGTGGCAATCCGAATTGTTTGACCAACAACTCGATTTCTACTTCGGAGATCATCAGATTCAGGTCGCAACGATACAGCGCCGCAATTTCCCGTTTGGCCAGATCGGTGGTGGCCATCAATTCGAATTCTTCGCGCAAGGCCGGCGCAAACAAATCGCTGAAATCATCCTGATCGGCAGAGACTTTCAATCGGTCCTTGAGTCGCTGATGACGGGCATGGCGCAAGCTTTGCAGATCTGACGTTTCCAGCACCCTCAGGGCGTCAGGACAGTATTTTTCGACGCGCCAGCCGAACTGCTCTTCCATCATGAACTGGTCGAACAGCACGATATCTGGACGTAGCTCGCTGATGAACATATCGAAGCTGCTGTTGTTCAGTTCGATCGACACTTCGCGGATGCCCAACGCGTCAAGATCGGCTTTATGTTCTCCGGGGCTGGCGGGGCTGCCGAAAGTGATGTCCCAACCTTGCTGCACAAAGGTGTCGAGGATCTGCATGACGTGCCCGCTTGCTGCCGAAGAACGGGGCTCGGGCCAGACATAGCCGATGACCAGAACTTTGGTGACGGTGGGCTGAATCATGAGTGTGATCCTCGGCAGCAGACAGGTAGGCAAAAAAGGGCGCAATTAAACCACAGAGGTGGCTGCTCGCGCCTGACCTTCGAAGTAAAACATTCTTTGGAGTCTCGTCCATAAGCGTTTACCCATTGAGCAACGATGGACGCTAAAGTTTGTGTGTTTTGCTCTCCGAGCGGCAATGTAAAGAATGCTAATAACTATGGCCTATGTAACTTTTGGCGAGATTGGTAGTTTCTTGCTCGTCCACAGTAGTTAAGTAAGTGCAGTTCGCATTTTATGCTGTGCGGAGAGAAAAGCATGAGTAAGCAATTACCAGGTATTTACGATGATGCCGACGATTCGTTGTTGTGGTTGCTGGATCCATTGGCGGATCTGGAAGCAGTTCTGACAACACCCAGAACGGAAACTGTCATCCTGGCCACGTCTCAAGAAGATGTGGTCGATGGTGTTAATGCAAAAGAAATGGCCGGAAAAATACTAGAGGGTTGTGCAGTCATCACGGACCCCGTGAGTTTTGATCCCGCCTATTTTATCCGCGAGTGCATTGATGAAGCCGTATTGAGTATTGTGTCCGATGAAAAGACGCGTGAGCGCATTCAATATGACTCCCTCATAGCGGTTAAATATTACGAGTTGGAGCCGCCCGCGCGCAGCGACTCGCTGGTGGGTACTAAAAAGCCTGTTGTCTGGAAAGAGAGAAAATTCACGTTGGCGGAGATTTGTACTGACTATCATCTGCGGCAACTGAAAGACTTTTACGGGAAAGAAGTGCAATGGCCAGACTACTATCCTTCCGAGTTGGTCGCTATTTTCAACGACGCGGATTTTCAGACTGACTTCAAGCTCTATGTAAACGATCGGCTGCAAAATCCAGCTGTTAGTGTTTTCGGTAGACTGCTGAAAAAAGCAGAGTTGAACAAACTGGTCGTTGAGTTTATCAAGAGTGGCACGCGTTCACCTGAAGATCAGATCGTCGCTTACGAATATCTCAAAGGCCTGATAAAACCTCGGGTTATCAACTTGCACAGTGATCCCGATTTGAACGTCGATAACGCCGTGTTTATCGGTCGAGGGAGTCTGGATCGAGGCGTGGTGTTCTTTCTCGGTGAAGACAGCGCCGCGTTCGAGTTCCCCGCCGGTCATGACGCTAGAGGCAAGTTCGTGGAGAGCAATGCTGATTTTCAGAAACGGTTGTTAAAGCGCGTTGCGCTGCGCGATCAGCAAAAATCGTATGTCCATGATTTCAAGTATCGGGGTATGGAATTCCCACTTTTTGCAACACGTCCAAACTATCGGGAGTTGGTGTTTCGATCCAGTTCGGATATAGGTCAGGATTTATTCGATCGTCAGATCAAACGGGCACTGGCCGATATTGATACGCTGGTTTCGACCCAGGCCGAACGCTGGACCGATTTTGCTCTGGAGGCTGCGGGATATCTTCTGCAAATTATTGCGTTTACCGCCTCTTTGCCTTACGGCGGGACGGGAGCGTTTGCTTCCGCCCCGATACGTATGCTGATTCCGTTCCTGGTGGGGCTTGGGAGTTCTGCGACGGACTTGATCCGCGCCGAAATATCGGATGACCCTTCTGAAGCAGAGCGCCTGAGGATCAGCGCGGCGATCGGCGTGCTGGCCGAACTGGCGGGGCCCATTGCTGAAAGGCTCATCGGTAGAGCATTGTCGACAGTCGCCAAGAAGGAGATCGGCAAGCGAGTTATCCTGGCGCTCAAAAACAGCAATCGTCCCTCCGTTTTCCGCGGATCGGCTACGCGTCTTCGTCGACAGTTGGCGAGCACTGCCGGAAAGGAAATTCCCGAGGCTGGCAAAGGTTTGCTAGTCGCCGGTTATCTGGATGAGTTGGCCGGAGGGCCTGGCGTGGCACAGACATTGGCGACCAATACTCAGGTTGTGCGCCTTTGCGGTCCGGAAAAGGGCTTCGTTTATCAGGGCTTTGTTTTTCGGGGTGACATGCGCGATCCGTCGATCATTTTCGAGAGGGGATTCAGTCAGCGCGTTCGAATCAAACACCTTGACCAGGTCAATGGTTTGAAAGGTGGCTATGGCGGTGCCCACGATGCGCTCAGCCCCGACGGCGCGGGTATTTCCACCTCTGCTTTCTATAAAAAGGACGGCGCGGGCGCTTTTGTATATGGGGGCCAGAAAGGTGGATACACCTATTTCATCGACGCACGGCAAATGGAAGGTTTTCATCTGTATGCCAATACCGAACTTGCCTTTCGGCCGCATTCGGGCTTGAAGACTCTACCCCCCTTGGAAATCAATTATGCGGTCGATCTGCCGCCGGGCTTGATTCTGGGGACGTACGATTCGCATGGAAAGTTCATTTCGAACCCCAAGGCAATCAACCGAGCGATCGCAGCAAGCGATACCGGTCTGTTGACAGGTGGCGGGCGAGAGGTAGGTCACAAATTCCGCCAGCCATTGGACGGTGAAGAATTATTCTCCAACCTTGATTTCGGTAACGAATCGGTAAGCGCCCAGGAAAGTAGCGCGGCTGCTCAGCAATCTGTCCGAGCGCCGGCACAACCGGCGCCAGCGAAGGTGAGTATCGATGACATCACCGCCTTCAGGGAGCGGCAAAAAGCCAAGCGTGATCGCACGAGTGGTTAAGACTTGAGCAACCAGAGGGCTCGTCCACTCTGGTACCCCGAATAAACGCGGCAGACAGGCTTCAAAGGTGTTCATGAACCAAAACGGCAGAGCCGGTTTTCAGTGTTCCAGAATGCCTTTGACCTTGTCCCTCAACTGGTCAATCGAAAAGGGTTTGCCAATAACTTGCATACCCGCCGTTACATCGATGTTTTCCGCGTATCCACTGGCAAACAGGATTGGCAGAGCAGGCCGCAACAGGCGTGCTTGATTGGCCAGTTCACGACCATCCATACCCGGCAGGCCCACATCGGTCATCATCAAGTCAATGTGTTGAGCCTCATCATTAAGAAGCTCCAGCGCCTGCTCGCCACCCTCCGCCTCCAGTACCTCGAAATCCAGTTCCTCCAGCACATCGACGATCAACATGCGCACGATGGCATCGTCTTCTACTACAAGGATGGTGGATGCGTTGGCGGACATAATAAAAGCTCTCAAGGGTGGGATTCAGGGGCGTCAGCCGATCAGATGTGATGGGCTCATGCATGAGTAAGTGGCGCATAGCCACAAGTTCCCGGATCGATACAAAAAAGATTAGCTGCATACGGGCGAGCAAGGATAACTGTTGGCGTGACGCAAGACGCGGGCATTTGTAGGAATTTGCTGCTCAAACAGTCAGAAAAATAGATCCACGTTGCCGTTTTGGGGCAAACTCTGTGATTTTCAACAGTTCGACAAGGCTGCCACATGTCCTCTCCGTCTTCGGTTGATGAGCAACGGTTCCGCAAACTCCTGAGTCGCAACGTCAGCCTGCCGCTGGGTGTTGGCGTGCTCAGTGCGGTGTTCTTCGTGTCGCTGATCACTTATCTGCTGTCGGTCATCCAGTGGGTCGAACACACCGACCGCGTGATCAATAACGCCAACGAAGCGGTGAAGCTCACCGTGGACCTGGAAACCGGCATGCGCGGTTTCTTGCTCAGCGGTGATGAGCATTTCCTTGATCCCTACGAAACAGCCAAACCGCGAATCAACGTGGCGCTTAATACCTTGCTCGAGTTGACCGCCGACAACCCGGTGCAGACTGATCGTTTGCGCCGTCTCCAGGCGTTGCAGGCCGAGTGGGCAAACTATGCAAAATCGATGATCGATTTGCAGCGTTCCAGCGGTGACTATAAAGCGGCAGTCCAGGCCGGGCGCGGCAAGCGCCTGACCGACGAGATCCGCAAGCAGTTCGAAGACGTGATCGATATGGAGCAGCAGTTGCGTGCTTCGCGAAACGAAGACGTGCGCCACACCACGATCTGGAGCATTACCCTTTATCTGCTGTTTGTTGCCGGCATCAGCGGGCTGCTGGCTTATATCGGTCGTCGTGATTTGCTCAATTTGTCCAACAACTACAGCGCCAACCTCGCCGCGCAGCAAGCAAGTGCCGGGCGTCTGGAGCAGCAAGCATGGTTGCGCAACGGCCAGACCGAGTTGGCCGAGCAGGTGCTTGGGCAACTGACACTCAATCTGTTGGGCCGCAATATTCTGCAGTTCTGCGCGCAATACCTGGGTACTGCCGTGGCGGCACTGTATGTGCGTGAGGAACACGGCGGTCTGAAACGCGTGGCAACTTACGGCTTCTCCCGCGAGCAGGAAGGGCAGGAACAGTCGATTTACAGCGGCGAAGGCATCGTGGGTCAGGTGGCGCAGCAGGCGCGACTGATACGCCTCGATTCGGTACCCACCGATTACTTCAAAGTCAGTTCTGGTCTGGGTGAGGGCCTTCCACATAGCGTGCTTGTAGTGCCAACCAGTGACGATGAACGGGTCAATGGTGTGATCGAACTGGGCTTCTTGCGTCCACTCACCGATCGCGATATCGAATTGCTGGAGCTGATTGCCGGCAACGTTGGCACGTCTATAGAAGCGGCGCGCTACCGTCAGCGTCTGCAGGAAGTGCTCGCCGAAACCCAGCAACTCAACGAAGAGTTGCAGGTGCAACAGGAAGAGTTGAAAACTGCCAACGAAGAGCTGGAAGAGCAGTCGCGGATCCTCAAGGAATCCCAGGCGCATCTTGAAACCCAGCAAGTGGAGCTTGAGCAGACCAACGAGCAGCTCGCCGAACAGGCACAGACCCTGGCCGAGCAGCGCGATGCCATGGACCTGAAGAACACCGAATTGAATCAGGCTCAGGTGCAACTCGAAGAGCGCGCCGAAGAGTTGCAGCGTTCGAGCAAGTACAAGTCCGAGTTCCTTGCCAACATGTCCCACGAACTGCGCACGCCGTTGAACAGTTCGTTGATCCTGGCCAAATTGCTCGCAGAAAACCCGCAGGACAATCTCAGCGCCGAACAGGTCAAGTTTGCCGAGTCGATCTACTCTGCCGGCAATGACTTGCTCAATTTGATCAACGACATCCTCGATATCTCCAAGGTCGAGGCCGGAAAGCTTGAAGTGATTCCGGAAAACACCAGCGTTGCGCGTCTGGCCGACGGCCTGCGCAGCGTGTTCGAACCCATGGCGGCAGATAAGCGACTGACGTTCAGCGTCGATCTGCTCCCGGATGCGCCGACGTTGTTGTTTACTGACCGCCAGCGTTTGGAGCAGGTGATCAAGAACCTGCTGTCCAACGCCTTGAAGTTCACCGAACAGGGCTCTGTCAGCCTGACCATCAGCGGTCAACCCAACGATCACATTGCCTTCATCGTGCGTGATTCGGGCATCGGTATTGCGGCGGATCAGCAGGAAAGTATTTTCGAGGCGTTCCGTCAGGCTGATGGCACCACCAACCGCAAGTACGGCGGCACCGGCCTGGGCTTGTCGATTTCCCGGGATCTGGCGACGCTGTTGGGCGGCTCGATCAGCGTCAGCAGCGTGCCGGGGCAGGGCAGTGTCTTCACCCTGGTATTGCCGCAGCAATACAACGAGTTCAGTGAAGTTTCGACCGAGCTTCTGACCTTCACGCCGCCGCCACAGGCATCGACGGCGGCATTGGCGCCTGCGGTAGTGGTTTCGCCCATGGCTGCGGTGCCGATCCCGCGTTTTGCCGATGACCGCAACAACGCGCCATTCGCCACCCGTTGCATCCTGGTGGTGGAAGATGAGCCGAACTTTGCGCACATCCTTTACGACCTGGCCCACGAACTCGGCTATCAGTGCCTGGTCGCCCACGGGGCGGATGAAGGTTATGACCTGGCCAAAGAGTTCGTGCCGGACGCGATCTTGCTGGACATGCGCCTGCCCGACCATTCCGGGCTGACGGTGCTACAGCGTCTGAAAGAACACGCCGAAACCCGGCACATCCCGGTGCATGTGATTTCGGTCGAAGATCGTGTCGAAGCGGCGATGCACATGGGCGCCATCGGTTATGCGGTCAAACCGACCACCCGCGAAGAGCTCAAGGACGTATTTGCCCGTCTCGAAGCCAAACTGACCCAGAAGGTCAAACGCGTGCTGCTGGTCGAAGACGACGATTTGCAGCGTGAAAGCATCGCGCGGCTGATCGGTGATGACGATATTGAAATCACCGCTGTCGGATTGGCGCAGGATGCGCTGGAGCTACTGCGCACGACGATTTTCGATTGCATGGTCATCGACCTGAAGCTGCCGGACATGCTCGGCAACGACCTGCTCAAGCGCATGTCCACCGAGGATATCTGCTCGTTTCCGCCGGTCATCGTGTATACCGGGCGCAACCTGACCCGCGACGAAGAGGCCGACCTGCGCAAGTACTCGCGCTCGATCATCATCAAGGGCGCGCGCTCGCCGGAACGCTTGCTCGATGAGGTGACACTCTTTCTGCACAAAGTCGAATCGCAGTTGTCCCATGAACGGCAGAAGATGCTCAAGACCGCGCGCAGCCGCGACAAGGTCTTCGAGGGACGTAAAGTGCTGCTGGTGGACGACGATGTGCGCAACATTTTCGCCCTGACCAGTGCTCTGGAGACAAAAGGTGCAGTCGTGGTGATCGGTCGTAACGGTCGCGAAGCGATTGAGAGGCTGAATGAAGTCGAGGACATCGACCTGGTGCTGATGGACGTGATGATGCCGGAAATGGATGGTTTCGAAGCCACCCTTGAAATTCGCAAGAATCCGCGCTGGCGCAAACTGCCGATCATTGCGGTAACGGCCAAGGCCATGAAGGACGATCAGGAGCGCTGCCTGCAGGCAGGCGCCAACGATTATCTGGCCAAGCCCATCGACCTGGATCGCCTGTTCTCGTTGATTCGCGTGTGGTTACCGAAGATGGAAAGGATTTAGTGGAACGCGAGAATTCAATGCATCGAAATAGCGAAATCGAATTGCGGTTGTTGATCGAGGCCATCTACCTCAAGTACAGCTACGATTTTCGCGACTATTCAGGCGCTTCGATCAAGCGCCGGGTCCAACACGCGTTGAGCCAGTTCGAGTGTGCAACGATTTCGGCATTGCAGGAAAAAGTCCTGCACGACCCGACCGCGTTCATGCAACTGCTGCAATTGCTCACTATCCCGGTCAGCGAGATGTTTCGCGATCCGTCGCACTTTCTGGCGATTCGCCAGGAAGTGGTGCCACTGCTGAGGACTTATCCGTCGATCAAGATATGGATCGCCGGATGCAGTACGGGCGAGGAGGTCTATTCGATGGCGATTTTGCTGCGCGAAGAGGGCCTGCTGGATCGGACGATCATTTACGCGACCGATATCAACCCGCGCTCGCTGGACAAGGCCAAGCAGGGGATTTTCTCGATGGAGAACGTCCGCGCGTACACGGCCAACTATCAGCAGGCCGGTGGCCAGCGGTCATTCGCCGACTATTACACGGCCGCGTATGGCTACGCGATTTTCGACAAAAGCCTGTGCGAGAACGTGACGTTTGCCGATCACAGTCTGGCCACTGACAGTGTGTTCTCCGAAACCCAATTGATCTCCTGCCGCAACGTGCTGATCTACTTCAACAAGAAGCTTCAGGATCGCGCGTTCGGGCTGTTCCATGAATCACTTTGTCACCGCGGGTTTCTGGTGTTGGGCAGCAAGGAGACGCTGGACTTTTCCAATTACGCGAACAAGTTCGAAGCGCTGGTCAAACAAGAACGGATCTACCGCAAGTCATGAACGACGCAGTGGAGTTACCTCGAATCGAGGCAATTGTGATCGGTGCTTCCGCCGGTGGCGTAGAGGCATTGCTGACCTTGCTGGGGCCATTGCGACCGGGGTTTGTGCTGCCGATTATCGTCGTGTTGCACTTGCCGCAAGAGCGCCGCAGCCAGTTGGCGGAAGTCTTCTCCCGACGTCTCGACATACCGGTACAAGAGGCCAGTGATAAACAGAACATTGCCGCCGGCACCGTGTATTTCGCCACGCCGGGCTATCACCTGTCGGTGGAACAGGATCGAAGCTTGTCTTTGAGTCTCGAAGACCGCGTGCATCATTCCCGGCCCTCGATCGATTACCTCTTTGAATCCGCAGCCGACGTTTACGGGCCTGCACTGGCTGCTGTGTTGCTGACCGGCGCCAATCACGATGGCGCGCGCGGACTGGCGCAGGTCAAACGCCTTGGCGGGCTGACTATCGTCCAGGACCCCGCTGACGCGCAGGTCGCCACCATGCCTCAAGCTGCACTGAACGTTCTGCAGCCGGATCATGTCCTACCCATTCACGGCATCGGCCGTCTGCTAGTCGAGCTGGAACGAATCGCATGCTGAGTAATATTCAAGCCAAACTGCTGATCGTCGACGATCTGCCCGAGAATCTGCTGGCCCTCGAAGCGCTGATCAAGCGCGAAGACCGCATGGTCTACAAGGCGCTGTCGGCCGACGAAGCGCTGTCGCTGTTGTTGCAGCATGAGTTCGCGATGGCCATTCTCGACGTGCAGATGCCGGGCATGAACGGCTTCGAGTTGGCCGAGTTGATGCGCGGTACCGAGAAAACCAAGAACATCCCGATCATTTTTGTCAGCGCTGCCGGCCGTGAACTGAACTATGCGTTCAAAGGCTACGAAAGCGGGGCGGTGGATTTTTTGCACAAGCCGCTGGATATCCACGCGGTGAAGAGCAAGGTCAATGTTTTCGTCGACCTGTATCGCCAGAGCAAGGCCATGAAGCAACAGGTCGAGGCGCTGGAGCAGGCCCGCCGCGAGCAGGAAGCGCTGCTGCAAAAATTGCAGAGCACCCAATCGGAACTTGAGCAAGCGGTGCGGATGCGCGATGACTTCATGTCAATCGTCGCCCACGAAGTGCGCACGCCGCTCAACGGCCTGATACTCGAAACCCAGTTGCGCAAGATGCACCTGGCGCGCGATAACGCCGCCGCGTTCGCACTCGACAAGATGCACGCCATGGTCGATCGCGACGAGCGGCAGATCAAAAGCTTGATCCGGCTGATCGAAGACATGCTCGACGTGTCGCGCATTCGTACCGGCAAGTTGTCGATCCGGCCGAACCGTTTTGATCTGGTGCAACTGGTCAGCCACCTGCTGCAAAATTTCGCGCAGCAGATTGAAGCGGCGCAAACCGAAGTGTCTTTCACGGCGTCAGAGCCGGTAGAAGGCAGTTGGGACGAATTCCGAATCGAACAAGTGATTTCGAACCTGATGACAAACGCTTTGCGTTATGGGGGCCAAAGTCCGATTCAGGTGCGGGTTTACCGTGAGGGTGACGAGGCGAGGGTCGAAGTTCAGGACCATGGGATCGGTATCAGCGAGGAGAACCAGAAGCGTATTTTTCAACAGTTCGAACGGGTTTCCGCCAAGACGGTAGTGGCCGGGCTCGGATTGGGTTTGTTCATTTCCGAGCAGATCGTCGCCGCCCATGGCGGTTCCATCGTCGTCGAGAGTCAAATCAACGAGGGCGCCCTGTTTCGCGTTTGTCTGCCGATCGAGGAAAACGGCAAACCCGACGCAACCTCTGAGTGACCGCACGGTCGTATCAGCAGCTATTGACCGAACAAAGGCTTCCCATGAGCGTAGATGCACAAGATGTAGTACTTATCGTCGAAGACGAACCGAATATCTTGATGATTCTTTCCATTTATCTAAAGGATCAAGGGTATCGCGTGCTCGAGGCCGAAAACGGAGAGCAGGCGTTCGAAATCCTCGCGAGCAAGCCACATTTGGACCTGTTGATCACCGACTACCGCTTACCCGGCGGCATCTCCGGCGTGCAGATCGCCGAGCCCGCCGTGAAGTTGCGACCTGATCTGAAGGTGATTTTCATCAGCGGTTATCCGCAGGAAATCCGCGAAACCGGCAGCCCGATCACACTCAAGGCGCCGATTCTGGAAAAACCGTTCGATCTGGATGTGTTGCAGGAAAAGATTCAGGAGTTGCTGGCTTGAGCCACGCTCGCTGAACTGAATCCACACCAGGAGCTGCCGCAGACGCCGACCTTTTGATCTTGTTGTTCAAAGTCAAAAGATCGCAGCCTTCGGCAGCTTTTACTTTTCCGGGTTCAGTTTTTGATCATCTCGCGTACCTTGGCCGTCAGCAGATCAAAGGTGAAGGGTTTGGTGATCATCTGCATGCCCGAGTCCAAAAAGCCTGCACGTACGGCCGCATGCTCGGCGTACCCGGTGATAAACAGGACTTTGAGCCCCGGTCGGTATTGCCGGCCGATCTCCGCCAGTTGCCGACCGTTCATGCCTGGCAAGCCGACATCGCTGATCATCAGGTCAATACGCTGAGGTGAGTTGATAATCGGCACCGCACCGTCGGCATCCGCGGCTTCCACATAGGCGTAACCCAACTCACTGAGCACGGCACTGACCAGCAAGCGTACCGCCGGGTCGTCTTCGACGATCAGCACGGTTTCGCCATCCATTGCATGCGGGGCCTGGAGGGTATTGCTGGCGGGGTGCTCAAGTTCTTCACCGCGAAAGCGCGGCAGGTAGAGGTTGACGGTGGTTCCTTGATCGATTTCGCTGTCGATCGAGACATGTCCACGCGACTGCTTGCTAAAGCCATAGATCATCGACAGGCCCAGCCCGGTACCTTGCCCGATCGGCTTGGTGGTGAAAAACGGATCGAATGCACGGTTGATCACGCTTTTGGGCATGCCGCTGCCGTTGTCGGTGACGCTCAACATCACATAATCACCGGGTTCAAGATTGGGATACGCCTCGGTGAATTCACGGTGCAGCACCTGGTTGCTCGTTTCTACCACCAGTTTTCCGCCCTCGGGCATCGCGTCGCGGGCATTGATCACCAGGTTGAGCAGGGCGCTTTCCAGTTGGTTGGGATCGGCCTCAGCGACCCACAGCTTGTCGTCCAGGCGCATGTCCAGATGAATGCTTTCGTTGAGGCTGCGTTGCAGTAGTTCGCCCATCGACATCACCAGGCTATTCATCTGCACCGCTTTGGAGTCGAGCGACTGCCGACGCGAAAACGCCAGCAGACGGTGCGTCAGGCCGGCGGCGCGGTTGGCAGAGGTCACGCCTAGATCAATCAGGCTGTCGAGGTCTTCGGTGCGCCCTCGGGCCAGGCGACGGCGCAGCAGCTCTAGGCTGCCGATGATCCCCGTGAGCATGTTGTTAAAGTCGTGGGCGATACCGCCAGTAAGCTGTCCGACGGCTTCCATTTTCTGCGACTGACGCAATGCTTCTTCGTTATGGCGAAGTTGCGCGGTGCGTTCCTCGACTTGTTGCTCAAGGGTTTCGAGGGTTGATTGCAGGCGGCGTTCGCTTTCGCTCAGGTCGATCAGGCGGTCGCGGGCTTCGTACTGTCGACGTCGACCGCGCAGGGCAGTCGAAACCATGCTGACTAGCGTGGCCGGATGAAACGGGCGTTCAAGGAATGTAACGTTGCCCAACTGGCTACTGAGGTGCGAGGAGGGGGCTTGTTGCTGCCCGCCATGGTGGGTGAGCAATATGATCGGTAGGTCCGACCACGCCGGTTGTTGTTCCAGATACACAAACAACGCTTCCAGCTCTGGCCCATGCAAGGCTTCGGCAGCGATCAGCAGCAGGCCGGCACCCTGCTCAAGCTGAGTGCATAGCGAGCCAAGATCGGGTGTGATCAGGCCACCGTAACCGGCCTCGTTGAGGATCATCAGCGCAATTTGGCTGTCGCGGCCCACCGGTGCCAGAATCAGCGCCTGTTCGGCCAGCGGCATGGTCTGCGTCACAAGTTATCTTCCCGAAGCAAAGGTTTGCTCGCGCCAAGGTAGGTCGGCACACCGCGCAGTACGCCTTGAAAAGCGTCCAGCGGTTCGCCGATGGTCATGCCTTGCGACGAAATACGGTATTCGCGGATTGTCGATTCATGGCTGCCGGTACGTTTCTTGATGATCGAGATCGCCCGGCGAACTTTGCCGATCGCTTCGAAGTAGCGCAAAAGGATCACCGTATCGGCCAGGTAAGTGATATCGACTGGCGCCTGCATATCGCCGACCAGCCCATGCTGGGCAACGGTCATAAACGTCGCGGCACCTTTGCGGTTCAGGTACAGCAACAATTCGTGCATGTGCAGCACGAGGGCGTTCTCTTCCGGCATCGCGGCTTGATAGCCGTTGATGCTGTCGATCACCACGGTTTTGATATTGCCTTCATCGACGCAGCGGCGCACACGATGCGAGAACTCGCCGGGCGAAAGTTCGGCGGCATCGACCTGCTCGATCAGCAGATTGCCCGTGGCCCGTAAGGCCTTGAGGTCGATGCCGATGTTTTTCATGCGCTCGAACAGCAACCCCAACTCTTCATCAAAAATAAAAAGGGCTGCTTTTTCACCGCGGGACACGGCTGCGGCGGCGAAAATCATCGAGATCAGCGATTTACCGGTACCCGCTGGACCAAGAATCAAGGTGCTGGAGCCGGCTTCGATGCCACCCCCGAGCAGGGCATCCATTTCCTTGATCCCACTGGTCAATTGCAGGCGGGAATAGTCGCCACGGTGTTCGGCGGCCACCAGTCGAGGGAACACATGCACGCCGTCGCCCATGATGGTGAAGTCGTGGAAACCGCCACGGTACTTCTGGCCGCGATACTTGACCACGCGAATGCGGCGCCGCTCGGCACCGTAGTTGGGCGTGATCTCTTCGAGGCGAATCACACCGTGGGCGACACTGTGTACGGTTTTGTCCAGTGATTCGGTCGTCAGGTCGTCGAGCAGCAAGACCGTGGCGTCGTAGCGCACGAAGTAATGCTTGATCGCCAGGATTTGCCGGCGGTAGCGCAGAGAGCTTTGCGCCAGCAAACGAATTTCGGAAAGGCTGTCGAGTACCACGCGTGTCGGCTTGAAGCGTTCAACCACTTCAAAAATCTGCTTGGTCGCTTCGCCCAGTTCCAGGTCGGAGGAGTACAACAGGCTCTGCTGGTGCTCGGCATTGAGCAGGCTTTCAGGCGGTGTCAGCTCGAAAATTTCAATATTCTCATCAAGCTCCCAGCCGTGGGAAAGCGCCCCTTGGCGTAGCTCACGCTCGGTTTCCGACAGCGTAATGTACAAACAGCGTTCGCCGGCGAGCGCGCCTGCCATAAGAAAATGCAGAGCGACCGTGGTTTTGCCGGTTCCGGGCTCACCTTCGAGCAAGAACACATGTCCGCGAGATAAACCACCGGCCAGGATGTCGTCCATACCCACAATGCCGGTAGCGGCTTTTGCACTGATCAACGCGTTAGATGTAGACAAAAAATGCCCTCTCATGACTAGGGGAGTCGAGGCGCTTTATCGAAAGCGGTCGCCTGATCTACTTGACCCCTTGGCGAGATGGCGGTTCAGAATTTTCTTTGAACGCTCGTTCAGAGCCCTTGCTGCAACGCGGGATCGTCGGGGTTCAGTTGTTCGAGTTGGGCCAGCAGAACCTGCACATTCTGCAGTTGGCCGCTCTCTTTCCAGTAATTGATCAGCAACACCCGTGCTTTGCGATCAGCGGGATGACGCTGAACGATTTCCTGTAGCTGCTTTTGCGCGGCTTCCAGTTCCTCGGCGCTGTGCAGCGTCGTGGCGAGGTCGTAGCGGTAATCCTTGTTGTCAGGTTCCAGTTCGACCGCTTTGGACAGACCGAGCAGGGCGTATTCGCGCTGACCGTGGTGCAGCAGCCAAAGACCGAGGGCATGTTGCAGATACGCGGAGTCTGGCTGGGCTTTGAGCTGTCGGGCGAGCAATTGTCGGGCTGCGTCAGTCTGTCCCTGGCGGTCAAGCACATCGATCTGCATGACCAGCGCCTGCAGGTTGCCGGGTTCCAGACGCAGCGTATTGTCCAGTGCAACCTGAGCGTTCTTGAGTTCAGCGTTATGGATGTAAAGGCGAGCCAGTTGCGCATAATTGGCTGCACTTTCAGGTTGGCCCTTGAGCACTTGCTCCCAGCCGTCAATCGCCTGCTGCAGCGGAGCGAAGTACAGGCCTAGCTCATCAGGCGTCAAACCGAGCAGGGCGTTGATCGCGGCAAAACGAACGGTTTGATCCTCATCATCAAGCATCGGCCCCAGCAGCAGGCTGCGTTCGCCGCCCGGAACCAGTCCAACGACACTATTGATTGCCGCTGCACGCACCTTGGGCGCTTCGTTCTGCAGGTCCGCATCGGCGAGTTTCAAGGCCAGCGGACTGGGGTAGTTAGCCAGTTCGTCATGCAGCCAGACGCGTCGCTTGACCGACAGATCCGCACGCCCCAATTGTTGATACAACTGACGTGCCGCGCCCGCTTGACCGGTACGGGCGGCGCTCAGCGCTTCGCTGTAACCATGCCTGATCGCGTCCGGGATCACTGGTGCGCTGCTGCGCAGGGATAGCCAGGCCACGGTGATAACCAGCACGAGGCCTAGGCTGATGAGCAGATAACGGCGGGACTTGAGCATGCAGGATTCCGAAAACAGGCGAACTTGAGCGCAGCGGCAAGCTTCGGTCAGCCCGGCCTGTGAGTCAAACCCGATACATGCGAATCGGCCTACAAGTCGCGTCGACTCTATGAGTCGTGAAGTTTTCAATGCAGTGTCTACGCTTGGAGGAGTTGTTTCGACGAGTGTGCCCATGCAAGCCCTGCTCAATTACTTCAAGGCCGTGATACATCCTGGTCAGGCGATCCTGCTGTTTGCCTTGCGCACCATCGCGGCGGGGTTGCTGACGCTGTATCTGGCGTTTCTGTTCGATCTCGACCAACCCAAGTGGTCGATCATGGCGGTCGTCATTGTCAGCCAGCCGCTGGCAGGGATGGCGCTGGCACGCAGTTTCGGTCAGGTGATCGGTACCACCCTGGGGGCGGCCGTCGCGGTGTTGATCATGGCGATTTTTCCGCAGGCGCCGCTGCCATTCATTATCACGCTGGCCTTGTGGCTGGCCTTGTGCACGGCGGGCGGCACTTTGCTGCGCTACACCAGCTCCCAGGCATTTGTACTCAGTGGATATACCGCTGTGGTGGTGGCATTACTGGCTATTCCCAATCAGGACGGCACCTTTCTATTGGCCATCACCCGCGTCACCGAGACCCTGCTGGCCGTGGCGTGTGTCTGTGTGGTCAGCTTGCTCACGGCGCGCCCGGAAGCCGTGGCCAAGGGGTATTTCGCCAAGGTCGACCAAGTGATCAAACTCGTCGCCAGCCACGCCGCTGCCGTGATTCGCACAGAAGAAAGCGAAGCCGAATTTCAGCGCCGACAAATGCAGTTGCTCGGTGAAATCAGCGTCCTCGAAGGGCTGCGGCGCCACCTGTATTTCGATGCTCCACGTTTGCGCAGTGCCAACAATCTGGTGTTGCTGCTGGGCAACCAACTGATGTTGCTGACGTCGCGGTTGACCGCATTGAGGCATCAGCGCGAACTGCTCACCGAGCGCTGGGAGGGCGATTTGCCTCTCGATGTCCAGCGCCTGCGTGCCGCTGAACTGGCGCTTCTCGATCAGTTGGCGGAGCAGGGGAGGTCTATGCCTGCCGAGACGCGGCATCACTTCGTCACGCTGCAACAGCAGTTTGAAGCATTGGCTTACCAGGCCGAACAGTTGACCGAAGACCTGAGCGCGCCCCTGCGCTCACTGGCTTGGGCGTTGCGCTGGGAGCAGGCACGGCTGTTGCAACAACTGGAGCAAATCCTCGAGTTGAGCGACGCGATTCAGGAAGGGCGTGAGGCCAGTTGCCTTTATCGCGGTCAGGCCAGCCCACTGCATCTGGATTTCACGCTGGCCACCATGAACGCTGTCCGAGCCTTCACCGCTTTGCTGGTGGCCGGGCTGATCTGGATCGAAACTGCCTGGGACGGCGCCCGTGGCGGGATGATCCTGGTGGGGATTCTTTGTTCGCTCATGGCGACTTTCCCGCGACCGCTGATGGCCGCGCAAAGTTATGCCCGTGGATTGGGGTTGGCACTTGTGGTCTCGGCGGTCTATCAGTTTATGCTGGTGCCGGCGATCAGCGATTTCGAGTTGTTGGCGTTGGTACTTGCCCCTCTGCTTTACGTGATCGCGGTCGGTTTGGCGAGCCCGGCGACTGCCGGGATCGGCATGGGGCTGGGGCTGTCGAGCTTTCTTCTCCTCGGCCCACAGAATGTCGGCACCGGGCAGAACACGGCCATTCAATGGTTCGAGTTTGCCGGTGCCTATGTCAGCGCGGCGATGCTGGCGCTGATCGTCTATGCCTGGATTTTTCCGTTTCGCCCGGTTTGGCGAGTTCGCCGGTTGTATAACGAGGCGCGCGAGCAGGTCTATGAACTGACCAAAACACCGGCCACCGACGAACAACAATTCGCCTTCGAAAGCCGCATGGTCGACCGCCTGACCAGCATGCTTGGCTTGCTGCCGGCAGCAAATGAGCGCGCCATGCAGCAGCTATATGAAATCAGTCTGGCTTGCGTAGCCTTGGGTGTGGCCACCCACCAGCTCAGGCAGCAGGCGCAGAACAATGCACTGCTGACGGATGCGTTCAGTCAGCGTTTGTCTTCAAGCCTGCGCAAGACCGGGCGCTTTGTGGCGGGTCGCCACGACGCGCAACTGGCGCCGTTGCTGGTCACGCTGCACGGGTTGGGGGATGAGCTGGATGATTTGCACGTCGCCAGTCATGAACATTTATGGTCGGTGTTCCGCATGCGTGTAGCTTTGATGATCGTCGTGTCATTCCTTGAGCGCCATGGCGAACAGTTGCAACGTAATGCCCCGGAAGGAGAGCCTGCCCTTGCCCATTGATTTCGAGATTGGCGGCGTTTATCTGCCACCGATTGCCCAGGCCCTGTTGCTGGCCATACCGATATTCATGTTGCTGGACTGGGTTTTGCGCCGACTGGGGGTGATGCGACGGGTCTGGCATGAAGCACTTTTTGAGGGCGCGTTGTATGCCTGCGTCTGTGCCACGCTGATTTTGCTGATGGGAGCCTGATGCCTTGAAAGTGTTACTTGCTCGATTGACGACGTTGGCGGTGGTGATACTGGCAATCGTGCTCGGCTGGTTTGCCTGGGAGCATTACACCCGCGCGCCGTGGACCCGGGATGCCCGGGTGAGGGCGGACGTGGTGACGCTATCGGCCGATGTTTCCGGACGCATCGTCAGTCTGGCAGTGCAGGACAACCAGCATGTCGACAAAGGCCAATTGTTGATGGAGATCGATCCGGCACGCTACCGATTGGCGGTAGAGCATTCGCGGCGCGCGGTTGAAGTGGCAAAGGCCACGCTGGGGCAGTCGCAAGCCGCGATTGTTGCCAGTGAAGCACTGCTCAAACAGCGTCAAAGCGAAGAGCGCCGGCGGCGTACGCTCAAACAGGGCTTTGCCATCTCCGGGGAAGAGTGGGAAAAATCCAGTACCGATGTGGCTGTTGCCCAGGCTGATCTGTTGCGCAATCAGGCCAACCTCGGATTGGCCGAGGCCAACGTACAACTGGCGATTGCGGCGCTGACCCAGGCGGAGCTGGACTTGCAGCGCACCCGCGTCGAGTCACCGGTCAGCGGCTATGTCACCAACCTGTTGACGCGTCAGGGTGATTACGCGGTGGCCGGTGGCGCGCTGTTGGCGCTGGTCGACAGCGATTCGTTCTACGTCAGCGGCTATTTCGAAGAAACCAAACTGCCGCGAATCGAGGAAGGCGATCGGGTGCGGGTTCAGTTGATGAGCGGTGAAACCTTCGGGGGCACGGTGCAGAGCATCGCCTTCGCCATCGCCGACCGTGAAAACGCCCCGGGCAGTCGCCTGCTGGCCAACATCAATCCGAGTTACACCTGGGTGAAACTGGCGCAACGGGTGCCAGTCCGGATCGAAATCGACGGTGACTATGCCGGCAAGAACCGCTTGCGGGCAGGTACCACCGCCACAGTCACGATTCTGGAAAACAAAAAAGATCAGGCACAAAAAAGCCCCGCGACCGAATGATACGCGGGGCAAAAAATTTGGTTGGTTGCGGCCAACCAAAGGAGCTCTTTAACAACTCTTACTGAATGGCGACCGTCTCTGGCTGCCAACCACCGCCAAGGGCTTTGTAGATCGCGACAATGCCGCGATACAAATCGACTTCGGCCTGGGCCTGACTGTCTTCAGCATTCAGACGTTCACGTTGGGCGTCGAGCAGCACGAGGAAGTCCGTCGTGCCTTCGCGGTAACGAATCTCTGCCAGGTCAGCGGCCTTGCGGCTCGATTCACTCTGACGGATCAGCGAGATCAGGCGTTGCTGGCGTTTGCCGTAATCGCTGAACGCGTTTTCCGACTCTTCCAGTGCCAACAGCACTTGTTGCTCGTAGGTCGCCAAGGCGCCTTCGGCATCCGCATCGGCGCCGCGCAAGCGCGCTCGAACGCTGCCAAGGTCGAAGGCTGCCCAGGTAATGCTCGGGCCAAGTGCCCAGGCACTGGCCGCCGAAGAACCGATCTGCGAGCCGCGCCCGGCCGTCCAGCCGAGGAAACCGCTGAGGCTGACCCGTGGGAACAGGTCTGCTTTGGCCACGCCAATCCGCGCCGTGGCCGAGGCCAGTTTGCGTTCAGCACTGAGGATGTCCGGGCGGCGTTGCAGCAGTTCGCCCGGGTTCCCGATTGGGAGGGCCTTGGCAATCGCTGGCAAGTCTTTTGGACTCAGATCGACGGTCAGCTTGTCCGGACGCTCACCCAAGAGGGTGGCGATACGGTTTTTCTGCCGAACCTGTTCCGCCTGCAGTTGCGGCACGCTGGCTTCAACCGAGGCCAGACGCGCATCGGCACGTTCGACATCGAGTTGATCGCCAACGCCGGCGTCACGCAGGCTGATGGTGATCTTGCGCGACGCCTGCTGGTTGTTCAGGTTGGCCACGGCGATCTTCTCCCGCAGTTGGGCGCCCCGCAGTTGACCGTAGGCGTCCACCAGTTCGGCAATCATGGTGACTTGCAGTTGGTAGAGATCGGCCTCGGCTGCCTGCTGGTCGGCGTCGCTGGCTTCCAGATTGCGCTGGATGCGACCGAACAAGTCCAGCTCCCAAGCCATGTCCAGACCCAGGTCATAGCGTTCGCTGCTGACCCGTTTGGTGGTCTGACCGGGAATC
This sequence comes from Pseudomonas baetica, assembly GCF_019733355.1. Classification (GTDB taxonomy): domain Bacteria; phylum Pseudomonadota; class Gammaproteobacteria; order Pseudomonadales; family Pseudomonadaceae; genus Aquipseudomonas; species Aquipseudomonas baetica_A. Next base: position 226,475 of record NZ_JAIHLQ010000003.1, read on the forward strand.
TGCCCCTTGGCCAGATCACTGCTGGCGCGGCTGGTAATGGTCGGCATTGCGTCGTTGCTGGCGTCGTCGCGAATTGCTCGGGCGGCTTTCCAGCGGGCGAACGCCACACGCAGTTCTCGGTTGCCTTGCAGCGATTGGGTCACCAACTGGTTGAGGGTCGGATCGTCGAACTGCTGCCACCAGATGCCTTCGAACTTCGAACGGTCAAAATTCTTCTGACCGTTGGCGCCGTCGGTGGCGGTCGTGATGTTGGCCGCCTCCGTCGCCGGGGTCTTGTAGTCTGGACCGACGGCACAGGCGCTAAGCGCCAGCACCAGCAGACTCGGCAGGAAGACTTTCAGACTCATTGTTGCGCCTCCAGTTGCTTTTGAAGATTGTGCGCCTTGGCCGCTTTGCGGGCTTCGCCACGTTCGACAAAGTTGCGAATCAGTACGTAGAAGACTGGCGTCAGCAACAGACCGAAGAAGGTCACCCCGAGCATCCCGGAGAACACCGCTACACCCATGGCGTGACGCATTTCGGCACCGGCACCGCTGGAGAACACCAGGGGCACTACACCCATGATGAACGCGAAGGAGGTCATCAGGATCGGCCGCAGACGCAGACGGCAGGCTTCCAGTACCGCCGCGAGCGGGTTGAGGCCTTCTTCCTGTTTATCCTTGGCGAATTCGACGATCAGAATTGCGTTCTTACAGGCAAGTCCCACCAGTACGATCAAGCCGATCTGGGTGAAGATGTTGTTGTCACCGCCGGAGATGATCACACCGGTGATGGCCGACAGCAGGGTCATCGGTACGATCAGAATCACCGCCAATGGCAGGCTCCAGCTTTCGTACTGAGCGGCGAGCACCAGGAACGCCAGCAGTACACAAAGCGGGAACACGAACAGCGCGGTGTTGCCGGACAGAATCTGCTGGTAGGTCAGGTCGGTCCATTCGTAGGTCATGCCGTTCGGAAGTTCATCCTTGAGCAGTTTCTCGATGGCTTTTTCCGCTTGGCCCGAGCTGTAGCCGGGAGCAGCTGCACCGTTGATTTCCGCAGTGATAAAACCGTTGTAGTGCATCACTCGATCGGGACCTGAGGTGTCGCTGACCTTGATGAAGGTCGCCAGCGGGATCATTTCGCCTTTGTTGTTACGCACTTTCAATTGGCCGATCTGATCGGACTCGAGGCGGAACTGCTGCTCGGCCTGAACGTTGACCTGATAGGTGCGCCCGAAGCGGTTGAAATCGTTGGCATACAGCGAGCCCAGGTAGATTTGCAGGGTGTCGAAGATGTCGCTGATCGCCACGCCGTGGGTCTTGGCTTTTTCGCGGTCGATGGCGGCATCGACCTGCGGTACGTTCACGGTGTAACTGGTGAACAAGCCCGCCAGTTCCGGCACGTTGTGGCTCTTGTTGATGATGTTCATGGTTTCTTTGTACAGCTCGTCGTAGCCGAGGTTGCCCCGGTCTTCGATTTGCAGACGGAAGCCACCAATGGTGCCCAGTCCTTGTACCGGCGGTGGCGGGAAGATCGCCATGTACGCTTCCTGAATGTTGGCGAACTGGCCGTTCAAGGCACCGGCAATCGCACCGGCGGACATGCTCGGGTCTTTACGTTCGTCGAACGGTTTGAGGGTCACGAACACGATGCCGGCGTTCGGGCTGTTGGTGAAGCCGTTGATCGACAGCCCCGGGAACGCTACGGCGCTTTCCACACCTGGCTGTTTCAGGGCCAGATCGGACATGCGCTTGATCACGTCTTCGGTACGATCCAGGCTCGCGGCGTCCGGCAGTTGCGCGAAGGCCACCAGGTATTGCTTGTCCTGGCCGGGTACGAACCCGGTCGGGGTGCTGGAGAAACCGAAGAAGGTCAGCACCATCAGGCCTGCGTACAGCAGCAGGGCGATGCCACTGCCACGGATGACCCGGCGCACGGTGCCGACGTAACCATGGCTGGCCTTTTCGAAGAAACGGTTGAATGGACGGAACAACCAGCCACCGAAAATCTTGTCCAGCACCTTCGAGAAGCGGTCCTTCGGCGCGTCATGACTTTTCAGCAACACCGCAGCCAGTGCCGGCGACAGGGTCAGCGAGTTGAACGCCGAGATCACGGTCGAGATTGCAATGGTCAACGCGAACTGCTTGTAGAACTGCCCGGTGAGACCGGAGATAAACGCCGCCGGAACAAACACCGCACACAGCACCAATGCCGTGGCAATGATCGGCCCGGTCACTTCACGCATGGCGCGCTTGGTGGCTTCGACCGGCGTCAATCCGAGTTCGATGTTCCGCTCGACGTTCTCCACCACCACGATGGCGTCGTCCACCACGATACCGATGGCCAGCACCAGGCCGAACAGCGACAGGGCGTTGAGCGAGAAACCGAAGAGGTGCATGACCGCAAACGTACCGATCAACGATACCGGCACCGCCACCAATGGAATGATCGAGGCACGCCAGGTCTGCAGGAACAGAATCACCACCAGAACCACGAGGATCAGCGCTTCGAAAAGGGTGTGAACCACTGCTTCGATCGAGCCACGCACGAAGATCGTCGGGTCATAGACGATGCTGTAATCCATGCCCTGCGGGAAGCCTTTCTTGAGCTCGTCCATCTTCGCCCGAACTTCGTTCGAGATGTCGATGGCGTTGGAACCTGGGCGCTGGAAGATCGGGATCGCTACGGCCGGCTGATTGTTCAGCAACGAACGCAAGGCATATTGACTGGAGCCCAGCTCTACGCGGGCAATGTCTTTGAGGCGGGTGATTTCACCGTCATCGCCTGCGCGAATGATGATGTTCTCGAACTCTTCCTCGGTGACCAGACGGCCCTGGGTGTTGATCGACAGCTGGAAGCTCTGAGCATTCGGGGCAGGGGGGGCGCCCAGTTGGCCGGCAGCGACCTGACGGTTCTGCTCACGAATCGCGGTGACGACATCGGTGGCCGTCAGATTGCGCGAAGCGGTCTTGTTCGGATCGAGCCAGACCCGCAGCGAGTAGTCGCCCATGCCGAACAGTTGCACGTCACCGACACCGCCCAGACGAGCGAGCTCATCCTTGATATTGAGGATGGCGTAGTTGGACAGGTAGAGCATGTCGTAGCGCTTGTCCGGCGAGGTCAAGTGCACAACCATGGTCAGGTCGGGCGAGGCCTTGTCGACGGTGATACCGATGCGCGTCACTTCCTCGGGAAGTTTTGGCTCGGTGCGGGTCACCCGGTTTTGTACCTGCACCTGCGCGTTGTCCAGGTCAGTGCCCAAAGCGAAGGTGATGGTCAGGGTGATCTTGCCGTCAGCGGTCGATTGCGAGGACATGTACAGCATGTTCTCTACACCGGTAATGGCCTGCTCCAACGGAGCTGCCACGGTTTCACCGATGACTTTAGGGTTGGCGCCGGGGAAGTTGGCCCGTACCACGACGGTCGGCGGGACCACTTCCGGGTATTCACTGATCGGTAATTGAAACAGCGAGATCGCACCGGCGATCAGGATCAACAGCGACAGCACCGCTGCGAAGATCGGCCGTGAAATGAAGAATTGGGAAAAATTCATCGGAGTTGTCGTCCCTTAACCGCGTGGGGTCGTAGCAGCCAGCTTCGCAACCGAACCGGACGCACCTTTGGCAGGGGCGACTTTAGGCGGGTTGTTGGCTTCCAGCGCTTGACGTTGTTGAGCGAGTGCCGCGATGGTTTGTTCGCTGGCCATCGGCACCACTTCAGGGGTAACCGGTGAACCAGGGCGTACCCGTTGCAAGCCCTTGACGATGATCGTGTCGTCCTTGTTCAGACCGGTACGGACGATGCGCAGGCCTTCGATCTTCGGACCGAGTTCGACGGCGCGATAAACGGTGTTGTTGTCCGCGTCCATGACCAGTACGAACTTCTTGCCCAGGTCGGTGCCCACCGCTTCATCGTTGATCAGCATGGCGTCGTAGGTGCCGCTGCCGACCAGTTTCAGGCGTGCGTACAGCCCCGGGGTATAGAGGCCGTCGCTGTTGTCGAACACTGCGCGACCACGGATGGTGCCGGTCTTGGGGTTGACCTGGTTGTCGACGAAGTTCATGTGGCCCAGGTGCGGGTTGCCGTCTTCATTGGACAGGCCCATATACACCGGGGTGCCGGCTCCGCGCTGACCCTGGCGGGCGAGTTGGGTGTATTTGAGGAATACGCGCTCGTCGGCGTCGAAGTAGGCGTAGACCTTGTCGGTGGAGACCACGCTGGTCAGTGGCGTGACGTCGGCGGTCACCAGGTTGCCGGCGGTGATCTCGGCACGGCTGACGCGGCCGCTGATCGGCGAAGTGACGCGGGTGAAGCTCAGGTTCAGTTTGGCCAGATCCAGTTGCGCTTGCAGCGCACCGACGGCGGCGCGGGATTCTTTTGCAGCGCTGGTACGCGAATCAGCCAACTCGGCGGAGATGGCATTGCTGGTACGCAGGCGCTCGCCACGAGCCGCCTCGTTTTCACTGCGGGTGGCGTTGGCGCGGGATTGGGCTACCAGTGCTTCGAGGCGGCGAACCTCAGCCTGGAATGGGCGCGGGTCGATCTGGAACAGCAGGTCGCCTTTCTTGACCAGCGCACCTTCGGTGAAGGCGACGTCGTCGATCTGGCCGGAGACCCGTGGACGGATTTCAACGGTTTGCGGCGCTTCTAGGCGCCCGGTGAATTCATCCCACTCGTTGACCGGTTGTTCCAGCACCTTGGCCACGCTGACTTTCGCAGCAGGCGCGGTGGCGGCAGTCTCCGGAGTCTTGCCGCAAGCGCTCATCACCAGCACGGCCAACATGGCCAAGGGGAAGCGCAAATGTTTGAGTGACTGTTCCATGGATGCATCCGCCAATGTATTGAAGATGGGCGGATGATGCTGGGCGGGGTGGGATGGCACGAATCGAATGAAGCAAAGGTAACTATCATTCGGAATGATATAAGGCCCGCGTGAGCCCTCTAGCATGCACCTTTCGTTAGGTGGCTATCAATCTCGCGGATGGCAATTTTTCCTTGCCTGGGCTGCAACGAGCGAATCAGAGGCTGAGGCTGAGCGGCGTGGATTATGTGGCGATTAAAAAGATGAACCCGCCAGAGCGGCGGGTTCGAAATTGCAATCAGAGTGTCGGCAACTGACCGATGCGGCCAATCATTTCCGTGACGATTTGCAGATCCAGTTGGAATTGATCCACGGTCTTGAACTCGCCATCGGTGTGACCGGTGTACTTGACGTCTGGCCGCGCCAGACCGAACTGCACGCCGTTGGGCAACTCATGCACCGAGGTCGCCCCCGCTGAAGTGCCGAACTCGTGTTTCATGCCCAGGTTCTCAGTCGCCACTGCCAACAGTGCCTTGACCCATTCACCTTCGGGATTGCGGTACATCGGTTCGGCGACCGAATAGTCGAAGGTAACGGCAACGTGGCTGTTTTTGCTCCAGGCCGCCAGTTTCTCAGCGATTTCGGCCTTGAGTTTCTCGGGTGATTTGCCCTTTGGAACCCGCAGGTTGACCGCAAGCTTGAAGGTGTTGTCATCCATCGCGACATAGGTCAGCGACGTGGTCAGCGGGCCCATGAAGGCGTCGGAGAAGCCAACACCGAGTTTGTTGCCCAGGTAATCCAGCCCCCAGTTGTCAGCCGCGTAGCGCGCAGCATCGGTGATGTGGTTGTGCTTGAGCGCGACCTTGCCATCAAGGCTGTTGATGAAGTCGAGCATGCGCGCCACCGGATTGACCCCGGACTCGGGTTCGGAGGAGTGCGCAGACCCCCCGGTGACCGTCAGTTTGACGTCTTTGCCGTCGACCTTGGTGCTGATCTGGAAATCGCCGCCATTGCGTTTGGCGTATTCGGCGCCGGCCTTTTGCAGGCTGGCAGCCAGCGCTGCGGGTTGGTCAGTGACCAGTGTGGCAACCGACACCGATGGAATCTGGTTGGTCGCCAGGCCTCCCGTCATCGAGATGATCTGCGCGCCTTTGCCCTCGGCCTTACGCTTGGCAAAGTTGGCCATGACCGTGCCGTAACCTTTCTCGGCAATCACCACCGGATAACCGCCATCCAGCGCCAGGTTGTACTTAGGCGTTGGATTGCGTTCGAAGTAGTAGGGGATCGCGTCGCCAGTGGTTTCTTCGGTGGTGTCCACCAACAACTTGAAATTGCGCGCCAGTGGCAGCTTTTCTTCCTTGATCACCTTCATCGCGTAGAGCGTGACGACGATGCCGTTCTTGTCATCTTCGGTGCCGCGGCCATACATGCGGTCACCGATCAGGGTGATCTTGAATGGATCAAGACGGGTGCCGTCCTTCAGTACCCAGTTCTCCGGCGTCACGGGCACTACGTCAGCATGGGCATGAATGCCGACGACTTCATCGCCGGTGCCTTCAAGGGAAATCTCAAAAACACGGTTGTCGATGTTGCGAAAGTTCAGGTTGAAAGACTGGGCGAGGCTCTTGATCTTTTCGCCGATCTTGATGAATGCCGGGTTGTCATGCTGGGCAACGCCGTCCTTGCGAAAGGTCGGGATTTGGACCAGTTCGCGCAGCGTCTCGGTGGCTGCCGCGCTGTATTTCACGCGGGCATAGAGGCCGAGCAGGCGATAGATCTCGTTCTGTTGTTCAGCTGTCAGGCTTTTGTTGTCCAGAAACGCGCCGATGGCCGGGCCGATGTCGGCCGTTTTGGCCAGGTCGCTCTTGGCCAGGTCACCGAGGAACTGGCGGAAATTCGTGACCGAACCGGCGCTGAAGGTCTTGAGGATTTCAGCGCTCTGTGGCGCGGTGATGTTGGCCTGAGCCGGCCCTGTGAACAACGACAGCGAGGCCAGCATCAGCGAGGTTGCGGCCAGGTTCTTGAGGGGGAAATTCATGACTCGGGGCATTCCTTTGCAGGGCAGTTGATAAGACGTGTCTCAGCGCTGAGACACATGCACTTACAAACTAACACTGCAGCGGACAGGCACGGGAGTCCTGAAACGGGATCTGTCGCACAGAACGGTTAAAACGACGCACAAGCGAAAGAGCGCACTTAATGAGCCAACAGGCTTCAACTGTCGTTGCGCCGTTCACCTCGCAAGAGGCTGTACCTGCGCCTGAAGTTGGCCGCTGACAATGGATATTTCTTTGAATTGGTCGCGGTCGCGCAGAACGAACAAAGCGTCCATGCCGCGGGCCTGTGCCAAGCGTGGACCTTCGATTTCGCCCAGAACCATCAGTGCCGTCGCCCAGGCGTCGGCAAGCATGCACGATGATGCTGTCACAGTGACGGACGCGAGCGAGTTGGCCAAGGGGGCGTCGGTCGCCGGGTTCATGGTGTGTGCGTAGGATTGACCCCTTACGTCGACCCAGTGTCGATAGTCACCGGACGTGGCGATGGCACAGTCGCTGAGTTCCATCACCCCCATGACTTCGCGCACACCGCGACAGGGTTTCTCGATGGCTACGACCCAGGGTTGAGCATCAGGTTTGACGCCCCGGGCGCGCATTTCGCCGTCGATGCCGACCAGATAGCAGGTGATGCCGAAGCCCTCCAGGCAACGAGCCAATTCATCGACCCCGAAGCCTTTGGCGATGCCGTTCAAATCAAGATTCAGCGGCGCACGTTTGCGTACTTGATTGCGTTGCGGGTCAACCTCTAGCGCTTTGCTGGCGGACATTCGAGGTTTCGGCGAGTCGGTCCCGAGCATCTGTTCGGTGATCGAGGGTTCGTCGGGGCCGAATCCCCAGGCCTGCACCAGATCACCTACGGCGATATCGAAGGCGCCATTGGACTGTTGACTGACCCGCAGCGCGGCGGCCAACACCGTGGTCAGCTCTTGGGGCACCGATAGCCATTGCTGCTCGGGAGCGGCATTGAGGCGATTTAGATCGGAATCGGCCTTCCAGGTCGACATTTGCTGATCGACCTGATGCACCGCGTGGGCGAGGCCCAGACCGATCTTGTCGCTATCGATCCCGGGCTCGGCATAGAACAGGGCCGTGTAACGGGTGCCCATGGTCTCGCCGTTCAAACGGTAGCGTTGCGCATCAGTAGACATCTTCACGGTAGCGTCCTTGTGCCTTGAGTGTGATCACGCTGAGGTTGAGTGGCGCCAAGACTTCATCCAGCGCCTGCATCACCCCTTTGGCCATTTCTCGGCTGCCACACACCAGCACTTGTGCGCCTTTTTCAATCAAGCGGCGCAACGCGAGCGCGTCGCTGATTAACCGGTCTTGCACGTAACTACGATCCTGAACCTGGGAAAAAACGGCGCGCAGGGCGGTGAGGCGCCGGTCTGCCAGATAACGGTTGAGCTCCGGTTCGTAGAGGAAGTCGGAAGCGGGGTTGCGTCCGCCCCAATACAAGTGCATCGGGTGCCGCGCCTTGTTGTTGCGGATAAAACCGGCCAGTGGGCCAATGCCAGTACCGGCGCCGATCAGAATGACCGGGTGGGTTCCGGATGCCGGACGAAATTGCGGGTTGGGCTGGATAAACGCCTCGATCGTCGCGCCGATGTTCAAACCATGCAGGAATTGTGAGCAGACGCCGCCTTCATGTTTGCGTACACAGATTTCCAGAACGCCGTCTTCTGCGCTGCTGGCCAGCGAATAAAAACGCGGAACCGGGCTGCCCGGCGGGACAATGGCGACCAGATCGCCGGCCTGAAAGCTCGGCAGTGCGCCGGCTGCCTTGAAGCGCAGGACGTGAGTGGGGGCATTGACTTGCTCGCCATAGGCGATGCATTCCGTCAGGACCAGTTGCTGGGTGCGCGGGTGGTTGGGGCGGTGAACCAGCGTCAGTTCGTGACCCAGCACTTCGCCCAGGGCCGCGCCCCAGCGAGCAAATTCCTGTGGAGACTGACGGTTGACCGTTTCCAGTCCCAGCAACGGCGAACCGCCGGCTTGTTCCATCGCTTGTTGAACCTGGTGGGCGTACTGACAGAATTGCGCAAACTGGCTGTCCCCCAAACCCAGTACCGCAAAAGGCTGGCCAGGCGTGAGGCCGACTTGGCTCAGCCGCGTGAGGAACCGTGACGCCGAGGCCGGAGCGTCGCCGTCACCGTGGGTTGCGGTGAGGATGAGTATCCGCTGAGCGCCGTGGTAATCGGCTTTCCATTCATTCAGCGCGGCGCTATGGACTCGGTGGCCTGCCTGGTGCAAGGCGTCGTGCAAGGTTTTGGCAAAACCCCAAGTGCTGTTGTTTTCACTGCCCACCAGAATCACGCTGTCGGCGGAGTGGGCCGGGCTGTTGTGGTCGATCGTCGCGCCAGCCTTGCGCCGGCGCCACCAGAGCAGGATGCCGGTCACGCTCATCAACGGCACGCACAGGGCGCAGAGGCCAAGCGGCAGGCCCAGCCACCAGAGGCCTTCGCCGGTGTGCAACTGGTAAATCAGCTCGTAAAGGTTACGCATCGCGTCATGAGCTTGATAGGACAGCAAGTCGCCGTTGACCGGATCGACATAGCCGTCGCCCTGAGCGGTGCGCAGGGAAAACACGTCTTGCGGGTTGTCGGCGCTCGGATAGACCAGTTCGCGCAGGTCATTCAGGTCGACGGCCAGCAAGGCTGGCAGGCTGGCCACAGGCAAGGCCGGGCCGGCGCTGATGTGAGAGGGGAAGTCTGGCTCGTTCTGAGTGCCGTCGGCGATCAAACCGAACGTGGTGCCGGACATGTATAGCCCGCTCACGGCCGACAGCAGCAGCCCGAGCAACGCCAAGCGCCCGACTTCGGCGTGCCAGCGCTGGCTGAATGTGCCGCGCAGTGGCCGCAGAAGATTGCGCCAGCCACCCAGACGCCGCGCCAGCAACAACGCGCCGGACACCGACAGGATCAACATGAACAGCGCACCGACGCCCGCCACCCCGTGACCGGGTGTCCCGAGGAACAGCGAGCGATGCAGGTCTTTGACCCAGCGCGAGAAGCCGGACGGCTCGTAAGGCGCCAGACCTTGGCCTGTCAGTGGATCGACCTTTTCAGCGCCGGAGCGCCCGTCCTGGCGGTAATAGACGATGACCGTCCCGGACGCCGTCCGCTGGATTTGCTCAACCCCCGGAAAATGCTCGCCGACACGCCCGGCCAACTGGCCGACGCTGAGCTGTCCGGCAGCGGTTGAAGTGTTGTGCAGACGTTCCAGCGCAGGATCAACGGACATTATGGCGCCGCTGATGGCCAACAACATGACCAGCAGAGCGGCAATCAGACCGGGCAGTGAGTGGAACTGGCGAAGCATGTTCGGCCTCCAGAGTGGGCGGTATTACAGGTCGTAAGTAAACGAATCGACATAGGTGCTGCCAGTCGCCGGCTGCCCCGACCCCTTTGAGGTCAGCGGCACACTGATGTCGGCTCGGCCTTCGCGCTTGTCCTCAACGGCACTGTCGATACGGATCTGATACCCGGCATCAATCAAGGCATCTGCCAGTTCAACACTGACCTTCAGCGTGCGGCCGCTGCCGACACTGGCGCCGCTGACGCCGTCGAATTCGCTGCGCTGCATGCCGCTGCCACGGGCCCAGTCGGTCAAGTGGCGGTAGTACTTGGCCTTCTTGCCAGCGACCCAAAGGGTTTTTTGGTATTGGCCATTGGCATCTGTGACGTAAATCGCCAGGTACGCATCGTTGCCGCTGTAGTTTTTGAGCTGAGTGGTCAGCGTCACTTCGCGCGCCTGGGCCAACCCCGGCAGAGCAATGGCACCGATGAGGCAGGCTGCAGCGATGATTTTTTTCATGTGGATGTCCTGTTTGAGCGTTGTGGCGAGAGCCTGTACCCGTTGGCTGACAGCAACCTGAAAGGCCCGGAAATAAATCTGCGATGACTATTCGGCGGCGCGTTCGGGCAGGTAGTACTCGTTGTCTGCGCCATACTGAAAACCTGCTGAATCTTCAGATTCACGTCAGGTATCGCGGTTAGGGTGCGACACAACAACCATCACAGGAGGCGCCAGATGCGGGTTTTATTGGTCGAGGACGCAGCCGGGCTGGGAGAGGCCGTGCGCGAGCAGATCGCCGATGACGGCCATGCCGTTGATTGGGTGCAACGCCTGGATCATGCACGTAATAGCGTGAGTTCTACGCCTTATGATTTGATCCTCCTGGACTTGATGCTGCCGGACGGTCGTGGGCTGGATTTTTTGCGTCAGCAGCGTTCAGCCGGAGATACAACACCGGTGATCATCCTCACCGCTCAGGATCAGATATCCGATCGTATCGCCGGCCTCAATGCCGGGGCCGACGACTATCTGGTCAAACCGTTCGACCTGTTTGAGTTGTCGGCCCGCGTGGCGGCCGTGGCCCGCCGTTACAGCGGTAACCCCAATCCGCAGATCAAACTCGCCGATTTGCAGGTCGACATGAGTGCCCGCACGGTGATGCGCGCCGGTGTATTCGTCGACCTGACGTCGCGTGAGTGGGCGCTGTTCGAAGCGTTTGTCCAGCGCCCGAGCGCGCTGCTGTCCAAGTCGCAACTGGAGGAGCGTCTGTACGCGTTTGGCGCCGAAATCGAGAGCAACACCATTGAGGTCTATATCAGCCGGCTGCGTAAAAAACTGGGCCGTGACCTGATTGAGACTGTGCGTGGCATGGGTTACCGGTTGGCGTCCGTATGAAGTCGCCCTCAAGCCTGCAAAAACGCCTTGGCCTGGGATTGACGCTGGGTATGACGCTACTCTGGCTGGGCGCGACAGTGGGGGCCTGGCTGGTGGTGCAGCATGAGTTGAACGAGGCGTTCGACAGTGCATTGGAGGAGACCGCACAACGCATCCTGCCCCTGGCGGTACTGGAAATCAGCAATCGTGAAGAGCCCCGTGAAGCTCAACATGTCGCCACCCTGAAAATGCACAACGAATACCTGACGTACGTGGTGCGCGATGCCAAGGGTAAGATTCTGATGCAGTCTCACGATGCCAATCCGAAGATCTTCAACCCACAACCGATTGAAGGCTTTTCCACCACCCAAAAATATCGTCTGTACGGGGCCAGTGCGTTGCGCCAGACGTTGTTCATAGACATTGCCGAACCGTTAGGGCATCGCCGTGAAGCGGCCAGGGAAGCCTTGTTTGCCTTGCTGCTGCCGTTACTGGCGCTGATTCCCATCAGTCTATTGGGCACATGGTTGTTTGTTCGCATCAGCTTGCGCAGCGTGTTGGCCTATCGTCGCGCGGTTGAAGCGCGCGGTGTGGGAGATCTGTCACCGATCAACGTGACGCGGTTACCGGCTGAAATCGACCCGTTGGCTGACGCGGTCAATCACCTGCTCGAACGTTTGCGCAAGGCATTGGAGGCCGAGCGCAGTTTTACCGCCAATAGCGCCCATGAACTGCGCACACCGCTGGCCGCGACGCTGGCGCAGATCCAGCGCTTGCGCCACGAAGCCCCAGAGGGGCCGTTACAAGTGCGTGCAGCGAAGATCGAAAACTCACTGCGCGAACTGGCGCGACTGTCCGAAAAGCTCATGCAACTGGCCAAGGCCGAAGGCGGCGGGCTGTTGTCCGAAACCCCGCAGGATCTGATTCCGTTGCTGGCTCATGTGGTCGATGAGTGGAATCACAGCAGCGGGCAACGTATCGAGTTGCAACTGCCCAAACAGCCCAGTGTTTATTCGTCGATTGATCCGGACGCTTTCGGCATCCTGTTGCGCAACCTGATCGAGAACGCGCTCAAGTATGGCGCGGCAGATCAACCGGTTCAGGTCAGCCTGACCCATCAGGCCGTTCTTCGCGTCATCAACGGTGGCCCGGCCGTGCCCGAGTCGGTTTTGCAACGTCTGACCGAACGATTTGTGCGAGGCACCCGTGAAGCCGGGGGGGCAGGGTTGGGATTGGCAATCGCCAAAACCATTGTGCAAGGCGTCAATGCGAGCATGGTTCTGGCATCACCTGCAACAGGTCGACTGGAGGGGTTTGAAGTGTGCATCTGTTTACCGCTTTGCTCGGCTAGCCAAAACTGAGGTTTTTTGCGCATGCTGAGCCCGGCGTACTGAAACGCGCCATACCCCTTGAAACAGGGTTGTGATAGATAGAATCACCGACTTAGGCTGATTGATATTCACTATGATCGGACGGCTCAATTTCAATTTTGCGCGTTCATGAAGTCTGTTTAGACTTCGCGGCAGCGCACGCCCCGTCGATTGACAGCCTGGCGGCAGATTTGCACAAATACGCCTCCTTGGTTCAAGCCGCATTGCCGGACAGATTCGGTGAGTGGGGGGATCGGCCGGGTAACGGAACTCCGGGCACGCGTTGATCTCTATCGCCCAGAAAAAAAAGAATGTTGTGGCAGGCATACATTGCGTTTGCGACGTCGAGAGCCCTTTCCGTGTTTTGCGTTCAGGAAGAACCGGCGTCCTGTATTCCTCGATCCCGACAGAAGTGATCATCATCATGAGGGAACAAGATGACTGGGGGCTTTTCGAACAATCACGCCGTACAGTGGGAACATGAAGTTCTCGACATTGTAGGGACGCTGCAAGCCTTTATCAGAAAGGCCGCGCCATTGAAGGTCGACATGGTGCTGGAGGGGGAAACCGGCACTGGCAAAGACACATTGGCGCGTCGAATCCACGCGTTATCCTGCCGCGAAGGGCCGTTGATTGCGCTCAATTGCGCAGCGATTCCGGAGCAACTGGCCGAAAGCGAATTGTTCGGTGTCATGGCCGGCGCCTACACCGGTGCTTCCAAGTCTCGGGCCGGTTACATCGAAGCGTCCAACCACGGCACGCTTTACCTTGATGAAATCGACAGCATGCCGCTGCTGCTCCAGGCCAAGCTGCTGCGAGTGCTGGAAATGCGGGGTATCGAACGCCTCGGCTCGACACGCTTCGTGCCGCTGGATCTGCGCGTGATCGTCGCCACCCAGACCCCTCTGGAAAAACTCGTGGAGGAGGGCAAGTTTCGCCGGGACCTGTTCTTTCGTCTCAACGTCATCAAGATTCAGCTACCGACCCTGCGCTCGGGCTTGCAACATATCCAGCCGCTGTTTCAGCGCTTCGTCAATGAAGCCGCTGTGCGCCATCACCAACCCATCCCCGAGCCCGACCCTGATCTGCTCAAGCGCCTGCTCAGCCATCGCTGGCCGGGCAATATCCGCGAGCTCAAATGCGCAGCCGAGCGGTTTGTGCTCGGGATGCCGCCTCTGCAGACGGACGATCCCTGCGCTGACAGCCCATCCTGCGTGCCGCTCAAAAGCTATTTGCGCCTGTTCGAAAAAACCCTGATCCAGGATTGCCTGTCGCGCCATGCCAAGTGCATCGACTCGGTCATCAGCGAACTGGGTATCCCCCGGCGCACCCTGTACCACCGCATGAAAAGCCTGAGCATAGATTCTCCCGAGCTCTGATCAGGGCTGCCGAGCGAAGATTCACTGCCATCGTGGAACCGCTTCCGAAAATCGCCCACTCATTGTTCGAACACCATTGGGGTGTTCAAACAACCTTCGATTATCAGGAGTAACACTATGGCCGGTACCGCATCCCTTGGCGCTTCGATGGCTGCCATGACGAAGATGGACGCCACTGCTGCTGCAACCACCACCATGAACGCCGAGGCTCAGTCCAACAAGATGATGACCGATACCGTCAACGGTATCGCCAGCGCCTATCAGGACTCTGCGACCAAAGCGCAGAACGCTGCCCAGCAAACCGGCAAGGCGATCAACTACTAAGTGGTCGTGGGCTCTCTCGACTTCGGTCGGGAGGGCCATGACTTGTGCAGTCAAGCAGGAGCACTTCTATGTTTTCTTCTTCGATAAGCATGCCGCAGACCAGCTCATTCCAAGGTGGTTTCAGCGCGGCCAACATGAGCGAATTCCAGAGCAACTCCGACAGCACCGCCGGGCAGATCGCCTCATTGCTGGGCGACGCGCTGTTTGAGAAAAACGGTAGCGGCGCGAACATCCGTGATGCGAAAAATCCGCTGCTCGAAATGATCGCCGACTACATGGACAAGAACCCGGAGCAGTTCGGCAAGCCCGACGATGCCACCGGCAAGGTGCGCAGTTGGCGCGATGAACTGGGTGAGGACAACTACCTCAACAGTGATGAAAAACAAGCTTTCACCAAAGGCCTGGAAGGGTTGATCAAAGACATTCTGGGGGGGAGGCGCCCAGGGCGGCGGCAACGCCAGCGCAGGTGCTGGCAGCGGCTGGAATCCTGGCGCGGGCAGCACGGGCGGTAACCAGAGCAGCGGCGGCATCCAGGATTTGCTGTCGTCGCTGCTCGGCAACCTCGGTGGGGAAAAGCTCGGCAACCTGCTCAAACCCACCGGCGATCCCATGCGCGATGCGCGAGGCGAAATGGCCTTTTCCAACGATGACAAGGACGTGCTCAAGGAAGTCGCGCGCTTCATGGACATGCACCCCGAAGAGTTCGGCAAGCCTGACGGCAAATCCAAGGACTGGATGGGTGAATTGTCCGAGGGCGATCTGTTCATGTCCAAGGGTGAAAGCAAACAGTTCCAGAAGGCCATCGACATGATCCAAGGCGAGGTCAAGGGCAGTGCCCAGGGCAACTCGCTGGGGGGACTGTTTCCCAACGCCGAGCAGAACTTCCTCAATGGCGGCGCCGGTAACACGTTGAAAACCGACGCCAGCATTGCGGCCGGCAACGTGCTTTCAGTGTTGGTGCAGCAAAGCACCACCAGCTATCGCGGCTGAGCGTAAACCTTCGTCCTGGCAGGAGAGCATGAATGGCGATTACAGGGGTAACAGCTAACCACTCGGGTCTATCCGTTGCTGAAGGGCTGCCGCTCAGGCCGCCTGCCGAGGCGGACATTGCCTGGTTCAATGCGCAGATGCAGCAGGCGGCGACCCGTGCGCCGCGCGAGGATGCGCCTGATTCGGCGATCGCCCGGGCCTCCACAGCTTTGCAAAAGGACGCCGAAAAGGCCGACCGCGACTTGCAGCGAGCGTCACGCTCAACCGATCCGCAACAGGCATTGCAGGCCAACCGGTCGCTGTCCTCGTTTTATCTGGAAAGCTTGCTCAGCGCCAAACTGGTGAGCAAGGCCGCCCAGAGTGTGGAAAAACTCACCAGTCTTCAATAAGGCCAGACCATGCATTCCAAGGTACTCAGGCTGCTCGTGCCGGCCCTGATGATCCTGTTGCTGAACGGCTGTGGCGAGCGCATGGAACTGCACCGCGAGTTGTCCGAACAGGACGCCAACGAAGTATTGGCAGAACTGGCAAGCAAGCACATCGACGCGCAGAAGCGCCTGGACAAAAACGGTGTTGCGGTGCTCGTGGCGACTCGCGATATTTCCCGAGCGGTCAGGGCACTGGAGGCGGTTGGTCTGCCGCGCCGCTCACGCTCCAGCCTAGGCGAAGTCTTTCGCAAGGAAGGGGTGATTTCCTCGCCTCTTGAGGAGCGGGCGCGTTATCTCTATGCCTTGTCCCAAGAGCTTGAGCAAACCCTGTCCCAGATCGACGGCGTGGTGGTGGCGCGGGTGCATGTGGTGCTGCCTGAGCGGGTTGCCCCGGGTGAACCGGTTCAACCGGCGTCTGCGGCGGTGTTCATCAAGCATCGCCCGGAGTTTGATCCGGACAGCCTATTGCCGCGAATCCGGCGCATGGTCGCCAGCAGCATCCCGGGAATCAGTGGCGCCGATGACAAAAAACTTGCGGTGGTCTTCGTCCCTGCTCAGAGCTATCACGAGACCGTGCAAAAAGTCAGTTTTGGCCCGGTGCAAATGACTCGCGAGCGCTGGCAGTTCTGGCAATGGTTGCTCGGGTTATGTGCCGTGGCGGGGGTGTTGCTGCTGGGAGGCCTGCTGGTCCTTAACCCGCGATGGCGTCAGCGGCTTGCCAAAGTGCTGGGTGGCGCCAGAACGGCGCCAACCGATTCGTGATGAATTCGCCGCAGGTATCACCAGAGCAAGCGCTGGCCTGGGTCCGTTGGTGGGTGCAAGGCGCACGGCGAGCCGAGAGCGGTTGGGTGCTGGGCGAGCAGGGCATTGAGCCCCGCCGCCTGGCGTTTTTGCGCAGCCACTCAGGGCCTTGGCTGGATGCACACCTGGGCATGAGCAACGAATGGCCGCCGTCCCCCAATCCGGTTTTATTACCGTTGCTCTCGCTTGATTGCACGCAATGGTTGCGAGTGCTTAACCTGGTGGTGGTGGTCTGCGCCGGCAGTCAGTCGGCTGAGGTGGGCGGATTGAGCCGCGCCGAGCTGGTCTGGTGTCGCCGTTTGGGTAAAGCGCTGCAACCCGGTCACTGGTTGCCGCCGTCGTGGAGTGCCGACAGTCCTGAAATTCGCGGGCTGAGACTGTTGCGGGCATGGGTCGGCGAAGCGGTGTGGCGACGTCTGCGCCTGATATTTGATCGCTCACGGGTGGCGGCGGCTGAGGCTCACTGTTTTGCGCCATTGCCACCCCAGCGCCTGACCAGTCTGTGGCAAGCCGTCGGCTGGTACGCCCTCACTTTCCAGAATGAACAAGGAACGCCGCATGTTGACCCGCCGCAGCCTGACCCTCAGTGATTCCCGGGCGTTGCCCGATGGCCCGGTGTTGCGTCGTGAAACCCTCGAACAGAGCCTGATGGCGGGTCAACTGCTTGAGGCCGCCCGCAGCGAAGCCGAGCAGATACTGGCCGAGGCCCGAAGCCAGGCAGAGCAACTTGCCCAAGAGGCTCGCGCGCAGGCCGGTGCACAGATCTGGCGCCAAGCCGATGCCTTGTTCAGCGAATGGCAAGCACAGCGCGAGCAAATGTGGGAGCAGATCACCGGCAATGCCCAAACCCTGGTGACCCGCACGCTTGAGTGCCTGCTGGGCGAGCTGGAGCCACAGGAACGAATCGCGGCGTTACTGCGTCAGATCGCGGCAGCCCATCCCCGGGAGGACGTCGGGACACTGCATTGTCATCCGCAGGATCTGGCAGAGGTCGACCGCCAAGTGCAATCCGCACAGGCCGTCTGGAGCGTGCGCGCCGATGCGCAACTGCCGCGTGACAGCCTGTGCCTGCGCACCACTCTGGGAGACTTCAGCCTGTCCTGGAACGCGTTGGTCAGCCATGTGTGGCCATTGCCGACCACCCCGCAGCAATGATCACCGCGTGACAGGGAACCAACTCCGGTAAGCGGCCACTCAGTGGGCAGTTCTCGGATCTGGAGTCTCACCATGCTGTCTTCTGATGCACTGCGCCGCCGCCTCGACAACACCTTTGAACACACGCAAAAGGATCTGGATTCTGCGGCCTTGTCGCTGGATGCCTTTTCCCCCGATGACTGGCACGCCTTCAACTCGGCGATCCGCCAGTCTTCTACTGCCAGTTGGGCAGCCAATCAGGAAATTGTCGTCAAACACAACCTGGCCAAGGCAATCATCAATGAAATCCGCTGAGCTGACGGGCACCCTGCAACGTTGGCTGGACAGCGGCGAGGGCGAGTTGACGCTGCATATCGATGAGCAACCGGTGCGTTTGCAGCGGCGCCCGGCCGGGGTGTTGTGTCGCGTTGGCTTGAGCGTTGTCTGGCGCGGCGGCGACGCCGGACTTGAGGCGGCAATGCGCTTGGCCGGGCCGAGTCTTGGGCGCTTCAGTGCGGCCTTGGCGCTGGACCCGCAGGAGCGTCGACTGTGCCTGATGCGTTATCTGCCGTTTGAGGGCGTGACACCGATCATCGCCGCCCTCGAAGCGCTGGCCAATCAGCGCGAGGTCTGGGAGGTGATGCTGGCCGTCAGCCCTGCACCCGCCCGCGCGCGAAACCGTTCTCTCGCCTTGGGACACCGTTATGTTTAAGCACTTGTGTGGGCTGTTCTTGTGTTGGGCACTGGCGCTGCCCGCGGTGGCCGCCGTCCCGCAAGACTGGGGCCAATCGGCCTACGCCTATGAAGCCACGCAAACCTCGCTGGATACCGTGCTGCGCGATTTCGCCAATGCCTTTGGTGTGGGCCTGAGCATGAACGGCGTCAGTGGCATGCTTGACGTCAAACTGCGGGCCAGCAACGCCGTGGAGTTTCTTGATCGACTGGCGCTGGAGCATCAGTTCCAGTGGTTCGTTTACAACGGCAAGCTGTATGTCAGCCCGCAATCGGCGCAGGTCGCGCAGCGGCTGGAGGTGTCTGCTGACGCCGCGCCGGATCTCAAACAGGCACTGACCGATATCGGCCTGCTGGACAAGCGCTTCGGTTGGGGGGAGTTGCCCGATGAAGGCGTGGTCTTGGTCAGCGGGCCCCAGCGCTACGTTGAACTGATCCGCAGCTTCAGCAAAGAAAAGGTCAAGCCTGACGAAAAGCAGCAGGTGATGATGTTTGCCCTGCGCTACGCGGCGGTGGCCGACCGGCAGATTCAGTATCGAGAACAAACCGTGACCATCCCCGGGGTGGCCGCCATTCTTGAGGGACTGCTGGAGAACCAGCGCTCCACGCCACCTTCAGCCCTCGATCCCAAAGCCAACATCAACGCCTTGCAAAGCATGGCCGACAGCGCGCGGGGCAAAATCCTGCGTCTGGCCACTGAGCGGGTCAGCGGCCGCAGCGAGGCCAGAACCGGTACGGGCGGGCAGCGCCGTGTGGCAGCCGATGTGCGCAACAACGCTGTGCTGATCTATGACAACCCGGACAAACGCGCGCAATACCAACAATTGGTGGAGCAATTGGATCTGCCGAGCAAGCTGGTTGAGATCGACGCCATCATCCTCGATATCGACCGTAATCAGTTGAGCAACCTGGAATCACGCTGGTCGGTGCGGGCGGGCAGCGTGACGGCCGGCAGTTCGCTGCTCGGCAGCGGTTCTTCGACGTTGTTCATCCGCGACTTTGATCGGTTCTTCGCCGAGATCCAGGCGTTGGAGGGGCAGGGCGTGGCTTCGGTGATCGCCCGCCCCTCGGTGCTCACCCTGGAAAATCAGCCAGCGGTCATCGACTTCAGCCGTACCCAGTACATCACCGCCACCGGCGAGCGGGTGGCGACCATTCAACCTGTGACCGCTGGCACCAGCCTGCAAGTGATTCCGCGCACCATTGCGGGTGTCGGGGGCAATCGTTTCCAGTTGATCGTGGATATCGAAGACGGCCAACTGGAACAGCTGCGTGATCAGCAGACGCCGACCGTCAAGCGCGGCACCGTGAGCACGCAGGCCGTGATCGCCGAGAACCGTTCGCTGGTGATCGGCGGTTTCCATGTGGACGAGCGTGGCGACCAGCAGCAACAGGTTCCGGTGCTCGGGCAGATCCCGTTGATCGGGCCGCTGTTTTCTTCCAACAAACGCCAGATGTCCCGGCGCGAACGTTTGTTTATTCTGACGCCGCGCCTGATAGGTGATCAGATTGACCCGGCACGCTACGTTGCCAGCGAAAATCGCGGGCAACTGGATCGGGCGCTGGCCTCCGGACGTGAACCCGGCAAAGCCTCGGTTCTGCGTGCCACGATCGCCTCGACGTTTGCCGGGTTGGTGAAGGGCGGCATTCCCAGTGATATCAAACAGTCATCATCTGGTGTGGCCTTGGGCGATCTGTGTAAAGTGAGCCACGGTTTCACGCTGGATCGTCAGCGGATGCAGTGGTTCAGCGCAACAGATTTTCGCGTGGCGGTGGGCGTGGTGAAAAACACCAGTGCCAAACCCCAGCAGTTCGACCCGGCGTCCTGTTCAGGATCACAGACATTGGCCGTAACAGTTGCACCCCAGTACCTCTTGCAACCTGGTGAATCAACTGAGGTTTTCGTGGCTTTGCGACCGATAGCAACCTCTACGTCGGCGGCAACACCGGCACGGATATCGATGTTGCCCCTACAGTAACGGGGGTTATAAAAATAACTCAATAACGCGACTCTTATCATTCAAGTGTCCGACTGCCTGACTCGCACGGCCAGGCGCAATGATCAAAAGTCCTACAAGGAAGGTGACGAGATGAAGTTGTATCAGGCCGGTATTGTGACAGCGGGTCTGCTTTTGTTGAGCGCTTGTACTTTAATACCTGAGACTGCATGTGGCTCAGGTGATTGTCAGCAACTTGACGTCAATAATGGCGAGTTGAATGTCTGGTGGTCGCCCACACTGCGCGATGGCGGTGGTGAATACAGTACGGTGTCTCTGCATGACTGAAACGATTCTTCAAAGTAGTGACCAGCAGGATTTCCTGATGCGTATCGGCGAAAAGCAGGCCAGCGCGTGGCAATGGGCGCCGGGCATCGAGTTCGTTTGCCGCAAGGAGAGCCTGGGCTGGGGCTTGGCGTTGAATATTCAGCGGCAAGCGCAACGTCCCGATCTGTTTTCGGAAGCGCTTAAACGCCGTTTCGAAAATGTTGAATCCTACGACGGTTACTACATTTGCCTGGATAGCCAACACACTTTCGTGGTTTGGCATGAACTCAACATTGAATATCAGGGAGAGCAACTACAGACGTTACTTTGCCAACTCTTGTCATTGGCCGGTTTGAAGCACTGACCCCGGTATTTCTATTCACGTTGGAACTCTTCGTCCTTGTTTTTCCACTCATGTTGCGTGTCGGCAGCGGCCGACGAAATAAACTTGAGGAAAAACAATGGCGACCCCCGAGTCCATCATCCAGCGACTAATTGCCCAACTGGCCAGCCAATTGGGCACGCCTCTTACCTTCCAACGCGGTGTTTGCGCGTTATATGACAGTGACGGTGTTCAGGCCGCTGTCATCGAATTGCCGGAACACAGCGACACCGTGGTTTTTCATTGTCGTCTGGGCGCCGTTCAACCGGGCGTCGACGCACTGCAACGGTTACTCACCCTGAACTTCGACGTCGCGACCTTGCGCGGCTGCTGGCTGGCGCTGGATCAGGGCGATGTACGGCTCTGCACTACGTGCGAATTACAGCGCCTCGATGAAGACAGTTTTTGCAGTCTGGTGCACGGCTTCATCGCCCAGGCCCGCGAAACACGCCTGAGCCTGGCACGCATGATCAATTGACCCTGAAGGAACCGACGTTCAACGACGGCCACACAGGCACCGAGCGTTTGCTGGAAGCGCGCGAATTAAGGGACGCAGCACCACACGCGGTAAAAAAACGGGCGCCTGCTGACAGGCGCCCGTTCTTTATGGGGTCGCCCCCCGTCAGGCGTTCGCTGGGTTGGCAGGTACCCGGTGCAGTCTGGCTTGCTGGAACTCCAGGTAAAGAATGGATCGAGGTGCATCGCTGGCATTGACCACGAAATGGTCCTGCGAGCCGTCGAAGATCGCGGCGGCGCCGCAATGGTGCTGATGAAATTCGCCGGAAACGTTCAAGTAAGCGTAATTGCGCTCGCATGCGGCCTCGAGTGTCAGGTGCATTTGCAGCAAGCCTTCCTCACCGACCTCCGGGTGGCGGTGGGTGCTCAGCCAGGCGTGGGGGGCGAGCCGTGCGAGGGCGGCGACCTTGAGCCCGCGCACGGCGTCAAGCAGTGCAAGGGTCTGAGGCAGTGCGGCGCGGGCCGGTGCCAATGCCTGATCGCGAAACACCAGCGGGTATTGCACCCAGTCGCGGTTACCACCGGCTTCGCCCCAGCCTTTGAGCCACCCATATCGGCCGCCTTGTTGCAGGTGCGCCGTGACCTCGTGATGAATCTGCTCATGGGGTTTGTCAGTACGATCGATGTCGAGCACCGGCGCCTGTAACGCCAACAGTTCCTGATGCATCAGCGGCCATTGGGCGGCCAGTTCGGCCAGCCGTGGAAATTCGTTGAGGGGATAAAACGCAGGGCGCATGGAGCCTCCTTGAAAGCTTGAAACCTGGCCACGAGGGCGAAAAAGCGTGGCCGCGCGGGCCACGCAGAAAGTGTCAGCCGGCTTAGCGCTTGAGTTCCAAGCCATCTGTTTTCAAGGCGTCCACCGCGGCCTTGAGTGGTGCCGAAGGCCTTGAGAGTTCGCCATCAAGGAAGTAATGCTTGGGTGCGTCCTGATCCTGGCCGTAGCTGAAGTTGATTTTGCCCAAGGTCTTGTTGACGTTGATCGACGCACTGCTGTTGTAACTGACCAAGGGCAGTGGCGAGGAGAAGGTCTCGGGCTGGCTGACGCTCTGGAACACGGTGATGGCCTTGATCCGCATGTTGTTGCGGTCGCTGAGCAACGCAGCCAGTTCTTTCTGTGACAGGTCGCCTTTGCGGCTGCCTTCATCGACCCGGTCCTGCACCGAGTCCTTGAGTTCCAGCCGCACCCTGGCCAAGGTGCCAGGCGTGCCTTGAAGCTCTTTGATCAAGGCCTTTAAGGTCGGGTCCTGGCCGAGCAACGTCGATACCCGCTCGGCGTTGCTTGGCGAGTGCATCGGGCTGACCAGGCTCATCACCTTGGACACCATGCCTTGCTCGCTCAGACGCGAAAGGTTGGTGTAAGAGCTTTCGAAGCGACCACTGTCGAGCAGGCTGTGCTTGGCATCGGCGGCCTGTTGCTGCACTCCTGCGCGTTTCAGGGCGCGGAGGGCCGCATATTGCTCGTCGTTTTCCGCCGGTTTGTCGGCGAAGTGCCGGTTCAGATCGCCCAGTTGCTTGTGCAGTTTTTCCTTGGCGCCAAGGCCGGCGTAATCGTTATGTTCGCTATCTTTCACAAGCGCCACCGTCTTCTGGGAAGCGGGGTCCTTGAAGGCGGCGCCGAGGCTGTCGCCCAGCTTGCTCAGGTTGGCGCTGGTCAGCGGTTCGGCCTCCTTGAAGGTGAACTTGACGCGTTTTGTGGTTTTGTTATCGACCGAGACCGCCGCAGCGCCACCCAGTGGTGCTACGACGCCCTGCGAGGCGCTGGAGGCCTGTGTGTTGCTGCCGGCAAGCTGCGCCCGGGCAAACACCGAAGCGCCCAAGTTGTTGAGCGCCCGAGGTCGGTTGCGGCTGCCTTCCTGGAGTTCGCCCGTGTTGCTGTGTTGATTCACCGAGTAATGGGTGTAGTTGAGCAGATTGACGTTAACCGTACCGCCCACCCCCAATCGAGTCGCTGCCGACAGAGGCGAACTGTCTTTGTCGGTAAGGCCGAGGGCCACGCGCATTTCGGCGGTGGCGCTGGCATTAACGTCAAAGTTCAAGCGCAAGCCTTTCTGGGTTTCGTGGTCGACACCTTTTTTCATCACATCAAGTGGACTCAACTGCCCGCTGAACAGGTTATCGACGAAGTGATCGATCTCCTCGTCAGGCACGGTGAACACCACGCCGTCGCGTTGGGTGCGGGTCGCGGTCCCCGTAACGTCTACACCCAGGCGTAAGGCCGGCGTCAGCAGCCGATCGTTACCGATATCGACCTTGGTGAACTTGTCCACTTCGCCATCCTTGAAGAACCCGGGCCAGTAGTCTTTGCCGCCGCCAACGCCGGCACTGGCGATGCCCGCACCTTCGCGCTGCATGTAGATCGTCACCCCCTTTTCACCGCGCTCGGCATTGAGGTTGTAGTTGCGTCCGCTACCCAATGCGCCACTGGGCCAAGGTCCCATGCCCTTGTTGGCCAGCGACACGAAAGGCGTGCTCACATTGAGCCCGTAGCTGCGTTGCAGCGCGATTTCATCGTCAGGGTGTTCCAGTTGTTTGAGCGCCGACTTGAGCTTGTCCGCCAGTTCCGCTTGGGTTTTGCTGCCGGTGGCAGCACGCAGGTTGACGCTGGTAGCGTGGTCTTCTTTCTTGAAACCGTTGAGGAAGGCTTTGATGCCATCGTAGGAGGCTTCCAGGTTGGCGTGATCGGTGAAGCCCATGTCGGTGATCTGCTTCACCGGATGCTCGCCATAGGTCTTGTCGCGCAGGAGGCTCAGATCCGTTTTCAATTGCGCCAACTGTCGGCTGTTGTCGCCCTGCGCACTGACCATTTCAGCCTTGTCCAGCAGCAAACCAAGATTCTTCATGGTGACCACGTCGAGGGCCAGCCGAGCCTTGGTCAACCCTTGGCCGTCGCTGACATCACGGCGCTGGCCCAAGGGAATGTCGGCCTTCTGGTGAGAGAGTTTCATGCCTTTGTCTTGCAGGGTCTTGAGCAGGGTGCCGGTAGGATTGTGCTGCGAAGGTGCGACGTGCTTGAGCGCGCCTTGCACCTCCTTGAGCAGGTCATGGCCGGCACTGGCGATGTTGAGTTTTTCCCCCAGGTTGCTCAGCTTCATGCGCAGTTTCGTGCGTTTGGACGGCGGGTTCGGTTCGCCGTGGATGTTCAGCAGGCCTTCTTTCTGGTGCAGCAGTTTCGACTTGCCGTGCTCCTGGCCCAAATGTCGTGTGGCGCGCAGGCTGTTGTCTTCCAGTTCACTGCGCAGGGATTCGAGATCCTGCAACAGTTCGCCACCTTGTGGCCCGAGATCAAGCTGGCTGATCCGTGACTTGAGATCCCGGCCGGGGGCGGCGGGTGCCTGGTCATGGTTGAGAAGCTCCAGCGCCTTGAACAGATCGCCCTCGGAGTCGTATAGCGGGCGCAATCCTTCGCGACCATGATGGTGGTGCTGGATGTGATTGCCGATGTTCTTCATGAACCGCGGAGGTTCCATGGTCGGCTTGAAGATGTGGGCGCGGATGAACTCGCCCGTACTGGGCCTGTTGGTGTTTTCCAGGGAGCCCCGGCCCATGAAGGTGGCGGTAAAGCGTGCGGTCAGCCCGGTGCCTGGAATGCGCGCGGTTTTCTCGCCACCGCTGACCCGCGAGAACAACTCACTCAGGGCGTTGTGGTCGGCCGGACGTGGCGTCAATGGCTCCCAAGTCTTGCCCTTGAGCTGCATCTGCGAGTGATTGTCGTCGTTCTTGAGCGTCACGTTCAGGCGGTTGTCATCGCCCGTGCGGATGCTGTGGACCTCGTGTCCGGCAGGCAGCGGCAGAGGTTTCCACGCCGCCTCAGGGCGCGGTTGGTCAGGGCGCGCCTGCCAATCGTCTTTGGCCATCGTGAACAGTTTGCCGTCAGTGGTCAGGGCATGCAGGTTGTGGTTTTCGTCCAGCGCCAGGGAGGCCACGCTGCCTTCCAGGTCGACTTGGCTCAGATCGCTGGCGGTGCCGTCGGGGTGGTGAACGGACAGGCGCTCGTTGGCATCGTGGGCCACGAACTGTTTGTCGTTGAGCATCGCGAACGCGGTGACTTGCCGGCCTTCGAGACCCGGCACAGGCTCACCGAGAGCCACTTTGGTCGAGCGTGGAGGCTGATTCAGGGTGTGGCTGCTGCCCACGGTTACCGGGTTGTAGTTCGGGCTGACGTCGAGTTTTTTCAGTTGCCCTTCTTGCAGCAGGTAAGCCTTGCTGTCGATGCCGCGTTGCAGATGTGCGACATCCTTGATGCCCGTGTCTTTCCAGTCCTGGCTGGTCGAGTCCCAGCGCTGGATGCGTTGATCGCTAAGGCCGACACGGCCCAAACGGTCAAGGTCAAACGTCTGGGCCGGCGTCGGCGGTGTGCTGCCGGGAATGCCGCGCTTGTTGTCCAGCACCAGTGCGTCGCTGAGATTCCAGCCATTGTTGAGCCGTAACTCCGGCTCGTCGATTTGATGGGAGTGGGTCTGGCCGGTGCGATCGCTGAGCAAAACCTGCAAATCACCCTGATCGCCATGGAGGAAACCGCTGACCTGATGTTTACCGCCCAGACGTTCGCCCTCAGGGTGGAAGTGTTCCTCGGGCATCAATCGCAGCGTTGGCGAATCGGGGGCGAGATCGGCACGCTTGATGCTGTACAAACGGCCCTCGGTATCGCTGATGAACAAGCGCTCAGGGCTCATGCCGATGTGTTTGGGCTCGGCAGTGCCGCCGTTCAGTTCAAGGGTTTTGGTTTGGCTGGACGTCGACGCGCCTTGATTGAGGTCGAACAACTGCAGCGTCTGACGCTGATCGCCACTCAAGGTGGCGACGTGCTGATCGGCGCTGACGGAAAACGCTTTTAGGCCAGGCACCTCGATAGGCAGTACGCCTTCGCTGGAAAGATCCACCAAGTGGTCGCCGGTTTGCCCATAAAGTTTGCCGTTGCCTTGACTCGACAACTGGCTGAACTTGATCTGCTCGTGATCCGGTGGTGTATGCCAGGTGCCATTGGCTTGGTCGAATTCGTAGAGTTTTTCTTCGTGTAGCCGTAACGGCTGGCCGTCGCTGTCCTGATGGATGCCGGTCAGGTGCCCGAGATGGCTGCGACCGATGGTGTCCAGAACACCGCCATCACTCACGCGGGCTTGCTGGTCATGGAGGGAGAGGGTGGGTGGCGCACTGTTGGTTTGTTTTACCGGGCCTGTGGGCTGGCTGCTGCGCAACGCCACGACCGCCGATGGCGACTGTTTCACATGCAGCAAATGGCCATGCGGCTCCAGCAGCAGATGATCCTCGCCACTGCCATTGCTCGTCGCCGCCTGAAAGTGTTGACCGGATCGGGTCAGGGCATTGCGCAGCAGGTCCGCGACGGCGGTGGATGTGAAATTGACGAAGTCCGGCTGCCCCTTGTCATCCAGACGTACATGCGCCGAACTGT
This sequence comes from Pseudomonas baetica, assembly GCF_019733355.1. Lineage (GTDB taxonomy): Bacteria > Pseudomonadota > Gammaproteobacteria > Pseudomonadales > Pseudomonadaceae > Aquipseudomonas > Aquipseudomonas baetica_A. The sequence goes on from NZ_JAIHLQ010000003.1 coordinate 253,713, forward strand.
TCTCGGCCGGCACGTTCGATTGAGCGCGCTCGCCCGGGCCACTGAAACGGGCGGCATGACTGCGGCTCAGCCTTGGCGACGGCGGCGCATTGCTGGCGGTGGAGGAAGAGGCGGCGGGCTCGCTCGCCACAGCGCTGGCCTGGGACGCCACATTGCGCCGGCTGCTCGAAGAGGCGGCGGACTGCCGCGGTGCCGCCTGAGTATCCTGGCGAACACGGCCGACCAGATGCATGAAACGTCTGCCAAGATCGCGCAAGGAGTGGCCGCTGCGCTGGGTCGGTGCCTGAGATTGTTGCTCGAGCCCCTGAGCATTGTTTGCGGTCTGGGAAATGATTGGCAGCGGCGTCGACGCGGCCCGTTGAATCGATGACTCCATAGCAGGACTCCAGGTCAGAAACTGACACGGCGGGGTCGTTAGGTCCGCCTTGGGCGTTCAGGAAAATTTCCTTTGCCCTGAGTGGTCGTCGCTTGCACCTGGTTCCTTCGTGTCTCAGTAGGGCGTGCCGGGCATTTCGATGGTTTGCGACTGAACGTGATCGTCGAGTTCGCGCAGCAGGCGATAGACCTGCGCCACCGCTTGCAGGGTTTCGCGCGGGATGAATTGGCCGACCTCGCTGCGGTATAGCGTGCGCGCCAGCCATACATAGCGGATCACGGGCACGCCGGCCTTGCGCGCACGCTCAATCAGTTCCCGCGCGTGGGCATCGTGGCCCTTGTCAATAATGCGTGGCAGCGGTGTCTGCTGGGGGCGATAGAACAAGGCGACGGCGTAGTGGGTGGGATTCACCAGCAGCAGATCGGCGTCTTCCACCGGCGCTTTGGCAGGCGTGGCGCCGGCCGGTTGCTGGAGCATTTCCCGGGCCAGCGACTTGCGGTGCGACTTCATGTGTGGGTCGCCCTCCATCTGCTTGAACTCCTTGCGCACATCTTCGTGGCTCATGCGCTGCCCCTTGATGAAGAAGTATTTCTGCAAGGCGAAATCGACGATCGCCAACACCAACAGCAACCCCAGGCAGATCCGCGAGAGTCGGTGGAACAGAGCGATCATTGCGTGCCAGTAGGTGTTCAGGTCGCTGTTGGCCAGGCCGATCAGATCGCCCAGCGCCGGGGGCAGCACCAGATACAGGACCACGCCGATCAGCACAGCCTTGCACAGGCTGTTGAGCAGGTTGAACAACTGCCGCGAGGAGAACATTTGCTTGAATTGATTGAGCGGGTTGAGCCGCTCGAAATCCAGCTTCAGCGCCTCGGGAGCAAACAGCGGCCCGAATTGCACCCAGCCGCCCATCAGGCGCATGGCCACGGCGATGCCCAGCACGGGCAACATGAACAGCAACAGTTCCCAGCCAGCCTTGGTCAGCACTTCGCCGACGCCCGCGCCGAAGGGCCGGTCCATCTGCTGCAAGGGCAGGTTCATCAGCGCCTTGAGTCGCTCGATACCGCCCTCGGCCAGGCCCAGAATCAATTCCAGCAGCGCGCCGAAAATCAGCAGTTTGGGCACATCCTGACTTTGTCCGACCTGACCTTTTTTGCGTGCGTCGGCGAGTTTCTTGTGCGTGGGCTGCTCGGTTTTTTCGCTCATGGGAGGGCTCCTGGGTTTGCCTTGAGCAACAACGGCAGCAGGTGCTTGAAGTCAGCCAGTTGCGCCAATTGACCCTGGCCAAGCCAACACAGCATCGGCAGATAGAGCACCAGAAAGCCCAGGCCGACCAGGCTCTTGGCCGGCATCGCCAAAGTCGAGACCTGCAACTGCGGGCTGTACAGGCTGAGGATCGCCATGCCGAACTCGATCAGCAGCAACAGGCCCACCAACGGCGCGGCGTATAAAACCATGCAGCGAAAGGTACTCGCGAGCAGCTTCAGATAAAGATCCCACCCGTCTGTGGCGGGCATCGGCAACCAGTGGTTGGCGGGCCACACGGCGTAGCTGTCCCAGATCACCTGCGTCAGGGCGGCATAACCGCCACCTAGGATCAACAACAGGATCAGCAGTTGTTTGAACATGTGCCCCAGTTCGGAAGTGTTGTCCCCCAGCGCCGGGTTGATCTGGCCGCCGATCAGCGCGCCGCGCTGGTTGTCGAACAGGCAACCAATGGACTCGAACATCCAGAACGGCATCGCCAGCAGCAGCCCAAGCAACAGGCCGATCACGCTCTCTTTGAGTATCAGCCCGCCAAGATCAATCCAACCCAGATCATGCCCCGCCAGGCTGGCGCGAATCCCCGGCATCGGCACCAGCGCCAGCGCGAGCACGATGGCGTGGCGCAGCATGCCTTTGATTTCGCGAAAGGCGAACGCCGGCACCAGGAACAGGCACGGATAAAGACGAGCCATGCCCAAGGTCAGGGCGAGAATGGATTGGGACACTTCGTTGAACGCCGGCTCGAACATCTCAAGCCCTCGTCTGCGCGATCATGCCGAACGCCAGGTTGGCCAGTTGCATCAACTCGACGCCAATCCAGCGTCCGGTCAGGGCCAGTGCAATGCCCACCGCCACCAGCTTGATGGCAAAGGGCAGGGTCTGGTCCTGCAACTGCATCACCGCTTGCAGCAAAGACGTCAGCACGCCGACGATCACCGCGACGATCAGCGGCGGCGCCGACAGGACCACCACGAGCAACATGGCTTGTTTGAACAGCGTCAATGTGTCCATGTTGCCCTCACAGGTAGCTATAGAAGAGGCCGTCGAGCAGCCGTGTCCAGCCATCGACGAGGACGAACAGGAGGATTTTCAGGGGCAGGGAAATGGTCATCGGCGCCACCATCTGCATACCCAGCGCCAACAGAATGTTGGAGACGATCAGGTCGATCACGATAAAGGGCACGTAGATCAGAAAGCCGATCTGGAAACCAGCCTGCAATTCCGACAGCACAAACGCCGGGACGATCAGCAGCAAGTCGTCGCGGCTGGCCTTGGCTGCCATTGCCGCCGGCCACATTCGTTGAGTATTTTCCAGCAGATGGGTCTGGATGTCCGGGTCGACATTGCGCGCCATGAAGTGGCGAAGGGGCTCCAGCACTTGCGTGCCGGCGTTTTGCATGGCGGTGAAATTGTCCAGACGCTGCGGCATTTCGCGAAAGCGCTGACCCATGTCGTTGAACACGGGCGCCATGATGAACAGCGTTGCCGCCAGCGCGATGCCGTACAGCGCCATGTTCGGCGGCGCCTGCTGCACGCCGATGGCGTTGCGGGTAATCAGCAACACCATGGAAATCTTCAGGAACGCGGTGCAGATCATCATCAATAAAGGCACCAGCGACAGTGCGCCCAGGAAGAGGGCCAGCGTCAGCGGATCAACGTCCTGCACATTCACGGGCGCAGCTCCAGGCGGGTAATTTGCAAGCCCAGCCGACCTTCGATGTCCACCAGTTCACCCTGAGCCAAAACGAGTTCGCCCTGGCACAACATGGCCTGACCCGGCGTGCAACCGCTAAAGCGCAAGACCGAGCCGACGCTGAGGCTGCGTAGCTGGCCGAGGCTCAGGTTGAGGCTGCCGGCTCGCAGGGTCAGCGGCACCGGCAGATCGTCGAAGCGTTCGCTGGGCGTGTCATCAACCGCTAGCGTCGACGCGTCAACCTCGTTGAGCGGCTCATGATCGCCAAGGGCAAAGTGATCGAGGGAGGCATTCATCGGCAAATCTTCCAGTTCGGTGAGTGTGAAGTGCAGGGCGGTTGCCGCTTGCTGACGCAGGTGCAGGCGGCAGGCGCCGACTTGCAGGCTGCCCAGCCCTTGGGCGGTAAACAGCGGTTGGGGAATGAGCAAAACGTCCCCCGGTCGCAGGGTGAGCAGTTCGCCTCGGCTTAAAGCGCAATGGCCCAGCAACAACGGTACGCAGAGCGGCAAGTCCCGATCACCAGTGCTGGCCCGGGAGGCTCGCCACGGGCCATGGTCGAGCCAGCGCAGCAGGGTGTCGGCGGCGATTCGCAAGCGACTGATGTGCGCGCCCGCTGTGGTGCTGCGCAGTTCCAGCAAACAGTCCAGCCCTGGCGCGGGCGCCGTTGCCACCGCATGCAGCGGGCTCAATGCGACTTGCAGTTCGGGCGCCAGATATTGGTTGTACAGCGGCCAATACCAAGGGCAGTCCGTTGTGGCCGTCATCGGATCGGCGAGGATTGCCGGGCATGAGGAAAGCGCGCTCAGCAGCGGCCCGGCGGCATCGAGCCAGAGCGGGCCGCAGGCTGATTCGAAGGCCGTGGCGGGCGGTGTGTGAAAGGGCCGTGGCGCCAGGCGCAGTATCAGGGTGGCGGGCGATGGCTGCGACAGTTGCAAGCTCAGACCCGCGCCCACACGTTCGCGCACCGAGGCCTCGGCCTGTGACAGGCTGCGCAGGCGCAATGCTTGGGCATTCATCTCAATCGTCCTCGCGGTGCAGGCTCAAGCGCACCGTGCGGCCCAATTGCTGTGCCAACCATGCGGCGCTGGCTTGCTGTTGAGGCTCGACTTGGCGCCACGCATCGCGGGCCATATGCACCGCGATTTCCAGTGTCGTCCCTCGGGGGGTCACATTGACCTTTACCGTGCCAAGGTTGGGCAGTTCCAGGTGCGCTTCAAGGACCCCGGGCTGCAGCTCATCCAAGTGCTGTTCCAGTCGGGCCAGCAAGGTCTGCCATAACGCGAGGGTGCTTGGTTCCGGCGTCACAGCGGCGCCTTGTGAAGACGACTCGGGGTGTTGCTGTGGATCCTGAAACCCGCTCCCGCCGAAGTCGGCCATCAGTGGCGGGTCCAGTTTGTCGAACGTTTCCAGCAGTTGCTCGAACTGCTCACTCTCGTCACGGGTTTCACCGCGCAGGTCGTGACGGCGCTCGGATCTGACTGGCCACGCCGGGACCGTCTCCTGACGCGGTCGGGGTGCTTCCGGCGGGCGCGGTGGCGCCTTGAGCGTGGCGTGACGCGGGTTCATGAAGCCTCCTGGGCGAGGTCGCGCAAGTAGTCGAGTTTTTCCACATCACGTTGGCGGCGATGCAGTTGCCGTTCGCTGTCCTCGGTCCATTGCTGCTGTTGCCGGCATTCTTCCTGCAACGCTTTGTAGCGCTGTTCCAAGCGCTCGATTTGGCGCAGGGCTTGCTGCTCGCCGTTTAGCCATTGGTTCATCTCGTTGAGCGGCAGACGACGATTGATGTGAGCGTTGCGTTGCTCAAGGCGCGCCAGGCCATGCTGTTCGCGCCGTTGCTCAAGCTCCTTCGTCAGTTGTTCCAGGCTTGTGTGCATGGCCTTGAGCACCGAGCGTTGACGCTGCCAGGCCTGTTCGGCCATGGTCAGCCGATGGCGGCGGATCGGCGTCAGCACATCGAGCGTCGCCGTCAGGTCATTGGTCATCGAATCATTGGCCGGTGACGGGGAATCGGTATCAGACTGGGGCATGGGCGGTTACCTGTAGAAGGTGATCCAGGGTTTCATCGAGCGGCACCGGATCGCGCAGCGATTGCTGCACAAAGGCTTCGATCCGTGCGCGAGCGTCCACGGCGCAATCGGTCAGCGGGTCATTGCCAGGCTGGTACTCGCCCAACTTGATGAGCATTTCCACTTGCTGATAGGCAGCCATCAGCCGGCGTAACTGTGTGGCCCCTTGTTGCTGTTCGGTTCCCACCACCTGGCTCATGGTTCGGCTCAGGCTGGCGAGGATGTCCACCGCCGGGTAATGGCCACGCTCAGCCAGGCGTCGCGACAACACGATGTGGCCGTCAAGCAGCGAGCGCACTTCATCGGCCACCGGGTCATTCATCGAGTCCTGCTCAATCAGCACCGAATACAGGGCCGTGATGACACCGCTTTGGGTGCGTCCGGCGCGCTCCACCAAACGTGGCAGCAGGCTGTAGACCGAAGGCGGCAGGCCGCCACGACCGGCCGGTTCGCCGCTGGCCAGGCCGATTTCTCGCTGGGCACGGGCGAACCGGGTCAGCGAGTCGATGATCAGCAACGTCGATTTGCCCTGCTGGCGAAAACCTTCGGCAATCGCCGTGGCCGTGAACGCGGCTCGGGCGCGTTCCATGCTGCTGCGATCGGACGTGGCGCAGACCAGTACGGTGCGGCTGCGCAGCTCTTCGTCCAGTTCATGGTCAAGAAACTCGCGCAGTTCCCGACCCCGTTCGCCGATCAGACCAAACACAATGGCCTGGCACGGGGTGTTGCGGGCCAGTTCGGCGAGCAAGGTGGTTTTGCCACACCCGGCGCCGGCGAAGATCCCCACGCGCTGGCCTTCGCCCAGGGTCAGCAAACCGTCGATTGCGCGCAGCCCAGTGGCCAGCGGTGCCTCGATTCGCGGGCGCTCGCTGGCCGCTGGCGCATCGCGGATCACCGGCAAAGCCCCCACCGATCCGGCCGCCGCGAAGGCTTCGGGGCCTTCGCCGTTGAGGGCGCGGCCAAAACCGTCGAGTACGCAGCCCAGCAGATGGTCGCCCACCAACAGGCTGTGCGGCTGGAACAGCGGCGTGACACGCGCGCCGATGGCGATACCGTCGAGTGCTCCAAGGGCTGCCAACAAGGTGTGTTCACGGTCGAAACCGACGATTTCGGCCATCACCTGATTGCCATCGGCGCGCTGGATCTGGCACAGGTCACCGATTCGCGCGCGGGGCATGCGACTGTGCAGAAGAATGCCGTTCACCCCAGCGATGCGCCCGTGGATGGACACCGGCGCGCAGTTCGCCAGGCGTTGCTGGTGCCCGCCGCACCAATCCTGCAATTGCGCGATGGCTGCCTGGATCACCAGCTCACCTCGATGCGCTGATCGCCTTCGAACACCACCTGATGTTCGCTGATGCCCACCAGTCGCACGCCGGCCACTTCGTCGCCCAGGAACACGCGGCGACCATCGCTGGTGAGCACGTTGGGCAACCGCGCCAGGCTGATCTGGACAATGCTGAACGGCAGCAGAGGCGTGGCTTCGGGCAAGTCGCTGAGCACCGGTATCGGGCTGCGGTACTGTTGCTCGAAACGCAGCAACATGCGTTCGGTCAATTGCAGTAGATCGTCTTCGTCAAAGCGCCCCTTGAGGAGGATTTTGCCCGGTTGCTCGACCAGGCTGATGCGGCCCTGCAACTCGCGTTCGGTGAGCATGCGCTCCAAGACCTCACGCACCTGGGCGGCGTCCTTGAGCGGCGTGCGGGTGGGCACGGGCACCGGGACAGGTGTCGAGTTTGAAACCCCGGAATTCACGCCCCAGAGCAACGCCACGAGAAACAGCAGCACAGATACTGCAACCAATGCCGGGCCCAACAGTGAGCGTGACTGCGCTGGTGGTGCGGGCATTGCTTCGTCGCGCTCGGCATTCATTGGCGGCAACGTGGTTTCAACGGGTTCGGCGTGTGGACCGTGCGCGTCGTCGTCCTGATCTTCCGGCCACTCGGTGTTGGCGCTGACCACCGACAGCCATACCCCGTTGAGGGCGAACGGTGTTCCCGGTTGCAACGTGGCGATGGCGTCAACCTTGTGCCCCTCGCTGTCGGTCACCGGGCCATCTTTGCGCGCCAGTGACCAGGTGTCGTCGACCAGCCGCAGCAGGCAGTGGCGATCCTTGATGCCAGGGTCGTACAACGCCAGATCGGCGCCCACTGCAGAGCCGATCGACCATTCGCCACCGCTCAATGGCAGCGCCGCCCCACGGTGCAGGCCGGTGAGCACGCGCAGTTCATACATCATGTCCGGTTTCATTGCACAACTCCGTCAGGCCAGCAGGTCATGGGCTTCTTGCAGATCAAGGCGTCCCAGCACCTGCACTTGCACCGAGGACAGCAACTCGGCGAAGGACAGCACTGGAACATGGTTGAATTGTTCTCTGAGCAGCCCATGCAGCGGGCTGCGCAGGTCCTGGGCCACCAGCAGCACCGGTGCCGGGCGGGCGCGCAGCGGGAACGCCGCGCTCAATTGTTGGAGCAAGGCATTGCCCACCTCCGGCTCAAGGGCAAACCAGGCTTCGCTCTGACCCTGGCGCAGGGCGTCGCGCAGCAAGACTTCGGTTTCCGGGGTGACCAGCCAAGCGTTCAGGGCGCCATGCTCGGTGTGTTGGTGGCAGATTTGCGCCTTGAGGGCGATGCGCACGTAATCGGTGAGGGCGTTCAGGTCCCGCTCATGCTGGCCCTGTTCGATCAGCGTCTCGGCAATGGGTCGCACCGAGCGCAGCGATACCAGCTCGGCGGACAGGCGTTGCAACACCGCGGCAAAACGTGCCAGCGGCAGGGTGCGTTGCAGTTCCTGGGCAAGCTCCGGCTGTTCGCTTTCGAGCCAACTGAGGATCGCTTTGCTTTCCTGCAAACCGATGAATTGCGGACCAGTCGCCTGGAAGGCGCGGTCCATGCGTTCCAGAATCAGGTCCTCGGCACTGACCGGCTCCACGCTGCTCATGCGCAGCAAGGCGTGGTCGGGCGCGAACCACACCCACTCAGTTTCATCACGCTCTGCCTGTCCCGGTTCACCGTCATGCAGTTCACCGCATTGACGCAGGTGCACAGCCATTCGGCTATCGCTCCAGGTGGCGCGGATCAGCGGCACTTCGTAGACGCAAAAGCGCAATTCGTCTTCGCCACAGTCCTCGCAAAACTCCAGGTCGAAGGAGGGCAGCGTCAGCCCGAAACGGTGAACCAGCGTGTTGCGTCGCTGGCGAATGCCGTGCAGCAGTCGCTCCAGCGCCACGCTGTCTTTGTGGCTGGGATGAAACTGCAACAGATAGGCCCGGGACGGATTGAAACGCCGGATGTCTTCGCGGCCATTGAGCTCTGGTGCGCCATTGCGCGCGGCGCCGTCGTGGTCCTGGAGGATCTGTTTCTGGCGGATGCGCCACAACTGGATCAAGCCGCTGAACAGACAGATCATGCTGATACTGATGAACACCACGCTGGGCATGCCGGGGATCGCCGCAAAGCCGAGCATGCCGATCGAGGAAAACACCCAGGCTTTGGGTTGGCTGGTCAACTGTTCGGCGATTTCATGACCGATGTTGGCGTCACCGGCCTGACTGTCCGGGGCTACGCGGGTGATGATCATGCCGGCGGTGAGGGAGATCAGCAGCGCCGGAATTTGAGCGATCAGGCCGTCGCCGATGGTCAACACCGAATACAGGTGCATGGCTTGCGCGGGCTGCATGTCGTTTTGCAGGACACCGATGGAGAAACCGCCGATCAAGTTGATGAAGACGATCACCAGACCGGCGATGGCATCGCCTTTGACGAACTTCATCGCACCGTCCATGGCGCCGAATAACTGGCTTTCCTTGGACAACTGCTCGCGACGCTGGCGAGCCTCGCGGACGTTGATCAGGTTGGCGCGCAGATCGCTGTCGATGGACATCTGTTTACCGGGCATGGCGTCCAGCGTAAAACGTGCCGCGACTTCGGCCACGCGTTCCGAGCCCTTGGTGATCACCAGGAAGTTAACGATGGTCAGGATCAGGAAAATCACCAGACCCACCGCCAGATTGCCGCCCACCACAAAGCTGCCAAACGCCTCGACGATGTGCCCGGCATCCTGTTGCAGCAGGATCAAACGGGTCGTGGCGATCGACAGCGCCAACCGGAACATGGTGGTCAGCAGCAGCACTGCAGGAAACGTCGAGAACGCCAGCGGCCGCGGCAGGTACATGGCCAGTACGATCAGCAACGACGAGATGCAGATGTTCAGGGCAATCAGCACATCCACCAACGCCGTGGGCAGCGGTAGGATCATCATGAAGACGATGGCCATGACCATGACCGCGCCGACGATCTCGGTACGGCGCATTACCGCGAGTGCCAGGCGGTTAAGGCTGTGAATCAGGCGATTCATTGCAGGCCCCGCCCTGGTTCGGCCAACCCCAGGGCCTGACGTTCTTGCCGGGCGAGTTGATCCATCAGGTTATGCAGCAGGCGCAGGCCGTTTTGCCGAGTCTTTAGATCCTTCCACAGCACCAGTGGCAGGTTTTGCAGCAGCGGATACAAGCCATTGAAGTACAGCGGCTGCAAATGCGCCGCATTGCTCAGGGTGTCATCGCTGAGCAGGGTCAGGTCGCGGGCGAAAAAACCGTTGGCGCAAAAGCGCAGCAGGCGTTTGCTCATGGCCAGGGGCGTCATGCTGTCGCGCCGCTGTTGCTGGCTCAAGCGTTGCAGCAGGTCATGACACGCCTTGATCATGTTGTTGAGCTGCCCGCAGGAGCCCAATCCACGCAGCATCGAACCCAGCACTGCGCCGGGCAGGGACGGCGAAAGGGCGGCGATATCGTCGGCCAGCGCGCGTTGCAGGGTACGCAAGCCCCGGGAGAACTCCTCCTCGCTGAAGTGTTCGAGCAGGGCTTCGAGCAGGCTGGCCAAGGGTTGTTGACCAATAATTGCCTTGTAATACAGCTGACGCATGGCTGCGCGTTGCTGTGGATCTCGGCTGAACAGGGCGATGGCGCTGGCCGTGTTGAACCCGGCACGGATTTTATCGCCGTGCACCAACCGTAACTCGTCGATCAGGTCTCGGGTGCTCTGCGCTTGAGCCTCATGACCTTCACCGAGAGCCAGGTGCATCGCTTGCTGCAGCAGAATATCGGCGCGCGCCGGATCGTTGTCCGCCAGGTTCAGGGCCGTCTGCAGCGACGGCTGTTGCTGCAACTGCTGCTGCATGCGGCGGGCCTGTTGTTCGAGGCTCGGCTGGTCGGTGTGATCAAGCAGGCGGTAAAGCTCAACGAGTTTTTCGATGCGCTCGACCCTCTGTCCTCGGGTCGCGTCGCTGATATGGCGTTCGTCCAGGCTTTTGCTGTGGCGTTCGATGCTCTCACTGAACTTCAGCGCCACTTCTTCCATGGAATCAATCAGAGGATTTTTGGCCACGGCCGACGGCGTTTCCGTGCCGGGCAAAGGACGCGGTAGCAAATCCAGGGGCAGGGCATCGTTGTAGTTGGATACTTTCATGGAGGCGCACGTTCCACCGCTATACAGGTGGGCAGTGAGTGGCGTTTGGCGGCGTCTGGTTCCCTGGTTGCCGGCAGGTTCAAAAACCTGTGCAAGAACTGGCACTGGGTTTTTGTCAAAAGTGCAACAAATGGCAAAAATCACGCTTTTCATGTTTAAAAACTGTTTAAAAAACAGTGGGTTGAAAAAGTAACAAGGTTGGTACGCTCGCTGCTCTCTATCCCTCCCGCCACTGTCGGCATAGCGTGAGTGATGAGGGATCAAGCGTGGAATCGAGTCGTGTTCAAACGGAAGCGAAAGTCATTGCCGCCATCAAACTGGATTTGGGCGGTCTGGCACACAGCAGCGAGAAAAAGTTGCGCGGTTTCATTACCAAACGGGTATTCAATCCAGCCGATGTCGACGATCTGATGCAGATGACTTATCTGGAAGCCTGGCGTAACCAGCACAAGTTCACCGGGGCATCGAAACCGGAAACCTGGTTGTTCGGCATTGCCACTAATCTGGTCAGCAATCACTTCAAAAACTTCTATCGCCGGCCGCAGAACACCGTGCTGGAAGATTCAGGGATCGAAAGCCTGGAATATGGTCATGATCCGAGCCAGGTCAGTGAGCACCAGCGCTTGCTCAGCCGTACCCTGGAAGCCATCGACGACCTGTCGGTTGACATGCGCGCCGTGATTGACCTGGTCGTGGACTCAGACATCAGCTATCAGGACGCTGCGCAGCAACTGGGCGTGCCCATCGGCACTGTGCGTTCCCGCCTGGCGCGAGCCCGGGGCCAGTTGAAGAACAGCGTCTATAACGAGAGGGCCAGCGCATGAACGTATTTGTCCGCCGGCCTCAGCCGACTGTTCTGCCTCGGGGCGTACGTGAATCCTGTGACGCCGATTTGCCGGCAATGATGGACATCTTCAACGAAACGGCGGGAACCGGCGCCAATTCGCCGGTGACCCGGCCCATGACGCTCGAAGAAGTGACGTTCTACATCAACCTTTATAAGCGCGACGGCTTGCCAGTGTATGTACTGGAGCGCGGCGGCGAAGTGGTTGGCTGGCTGTCGATCAATCGCTTCAGTTGGGGGACTCAGGCGTGCCGCAATACCGGTGAAACGGCGATTTATGTGCGCGCCGATCGTCACGGCAGCGGCATCGGCGTACGCCTGGGCCATGCCACGGTGATACTGGGCCGCCAGTTTGGCCTGGAAACCCTCGTGGCCTGGATCATGGCCGCCAACGTCCCCAGTCAGCACATCGTGCAGTCGATCGGTGCGGTGCTTTGGGCGCGCTTGCCCCGTATCGCCCGTTTTGGCGAGGAGCGGGCAGACGTGTTGTTGTTCGGGTTGCCGCTGTGCGAGGAGGGCCTGGCAATGGCTCGGCCGCTTGATGCTGAGCAGGGGCCTTTACGCTAAAGGCCCATTTTCATCCACTGCTGTGCAGCGGCGACTCAAGTCGCCGCTGCCGAGTGTGTTCCCGACGCACAGTGGCGCGGCTTACTGCTTGGGCATGGTGGAGCGTTTTACCGGCCCCTTGCTGCTCAAGATGCGCCGTGCGGCATGGACCGCTCGCTCCGAAAGCGCTTCCATGCGCGGTGACTGCAACGCCCAGGCGTGCCAGTAAAGCGCTACATCGGTGAAGTGTTCCGGCGCGACATCCACCAGATCCCGACTTTTGAGCAAATCGCTCACCTGCATATGCGGCACCATCCCGTAGCCGAGACCACGGCGTATGGCTTTCAGGCGTGCTTCTGGAAGTGACAAGTAGTGCGTGGGGTAGGCGTCTGCGTGCAGGCCGAAGCGTGACTGCATGAAATCAGACTGCAAGGTGTCCTTGCGCGAATAGGCAAATACAGGTGCCTTGCGCGCAGCAGAGCGGGTCAAGCCTTTCGCAAACCATCGCTCCTGAAACGCTGGCGATGCCACCAACTGGTAGCGCATTGACCCCAGCGGCTCTGTAAAACAACCTCGCATAGGCTCTGAGCGTGTGCCGATGCAGCCGATCACCTGACCACTTTCGAGCAATGCGTAGGTGTGATCCTGATCGTCGACCACAACGTCGAGCAGAATATGTTCGTTGACGAATATCTCGGCCAGTGCAGGAAAGAACCATGTCGCCAGGGTGTCGCCATTGACCGCGATGACCACGCGCAGATGATCTTGTTCGTCGCCGGTCAGATCATTGAGGAGCTCTTCTTCAAGCACTGTCGCACGGCGAAGATAGAGCATCAGTTTTCGTCCCGTCTGGGTGGGCTCGCACGGCCTTGCGCGCACGATTACTGAACTGCCCAGACGAACTTCCAGAGCATGTATCCGTTGCGATACCGCCGACGGCGTTACGTTAAGACGTTCTGCAGCCTTCTCGAAACTACCGCTGTCGACCACGGCCATGAACGCCTGCATCTGTTTTGCATCAAGTTGCATGGGCGCTACGCTCGTTAAGTATTTCTAATGGTTACTGAAAGATACTTCGTTTTTCTTCATCTCGAAAGCGAACTGCTCAATCATTGCGCCACGGCGACATTGAGCAGCTTTGTCCTGCGCAACGCGTCGCCCCAGGCGTCATCGGAATTCTGGATGACAGCATTGAAGCGTCGTTGACCCCTTAGGGTGAGCGTTATGGAGAATCAAATGTCCAGCGTCCGATACATGCCATGAAACTCAACATGATTATTGCTGTGAGCGCTGTCGCATTGGTCTGCAACTATGTCTGGCAATCCCACGACTTGAAACTGGGGCCCTATGAGTACCAGGCATCGGCGAATACTCAACTGTCGCAAGGCACTCACCCAGGCGCGCGTCAGTTGGCCTTGAACCGCGCCAACAAGAAGTGTGCATCGCTCGGAAAACAAGTCGGTGAATTTGATGTGCAATCGCGCATGCCGGCGGACCAGGAGCATGAAGTGGCCAGCGTGACGTTCGTTTGCAAGTGATCTCCCTCACCGCAATCCGAATCAGTCCAGGAACCTTGAAACCTTCAATCTATAGGCGGTACAAACCATGAAGTTAATTATTGTTGCGTTGCTCGCGACGCTGTTGAGCGCCTGTGTAACGTCTGTTCACGATTGGACCAGGTCAGGCGCAAGTGCCTCTGATGTCCAGCACGACAAAGCTCAATGCCAGTACCAGGCCAAAGCGGCAACCGCCAGCTACCATTCAACGCCGGCGGCGAACGACAAGACCCACGGCATGGGCAGTGCCGTGGGTGATGGCATCGTTATTGCGGAAAAACAGATCGACCTGACAAATGATTGCATGCGCCTCAAAGGTTACGTTGGTCAATGAGCCTCTGTTGCCACTGGCCAGTGCGCTTCGAACCCGTTGGACAAGTCGCCGTTTGTTTATAGTACAGTCGCCGCCGAAACACCTGTCGCCGGACGGTCCAGGCAATGGGTGTACAAAACATCGACAGAGTAATGTGGCTTTTAATGAACACTTCTACGGCGACAACCGAGGGCAGTTGGTATCCGGTCATTGCACTGGCCTTGGCTGCGTTTGTGTTCAACACCACCGAGTTTGTACCTGTCGGTCTGTTGAGTTCGATTGGCAGCAGCTTCGACATGTCCACCGCTCAGGTCGGTTTGATGTTGACGATCTATGCGTGGGTGGTGTCCCTGGCGTCGCTGCCCATCATGCTGATGACCCGTAACGTCGAGCGGCGCAAGTTGTTGCTCGTGCTGTTTGGGATGTTCATTGTCAGTCACATCCTGTCGAGTCTGGCGAACAGTTTCGGTGTTCTGCTGGTGAGCCGGATCGGCGTGGCGTTGTCGCATGCGTTGTTCTGGTCGATCACGGCCTCTCTGGCCGTGCGCCTCGCGCCAGCGGGCAAGCAGGTCCAGGCCCTTGGTTTGCTCGCAACGGGTACTTCCCTGGCGATGGTGCTGGGAATTCCCCTTGGCCGGCTATTGGGCGAGGCCATGGGATGGCGCACTACCTTCATCGTTATCGCGGTGCTGGCCACTGTGCTGGTGTTCTGGCTGGCCAAGGCCTTGCCGTTGTTACCCAGCCAGAACTCAGGCTCGCTCAGAAGTCTGCCCCTATTGTTGAAGCGACCTGCGCTGGTAGCGCTCTATCTCCTGACGGCCGTCGTAGTGACGGCCCATTTCACCGCCTATAGCTACATCGAGCCTTTCATCCAAGAGGTGGCGGGCATGAGTGGCGATGTGGTGACCCTCATTCTGCTGCTATTCGGCGGTGCGGGGATTTTCGGCTCGCTGCTGTTCAGTTGGCTGCACCGCTATAACCCGCAGCGCTTTTTGATCATCAGCGTGTCGTTGCTTGCCTTGTGCCTGGCATTGCTGTGGCCGTTGAGTGGGAAGGTCTCGTACCTGGGCGCGCTGAGCCTGTTCTGGGGGATGGCAATCATGGGGTTTGGGCTGGCGTTGCAATCCAGAGTCCTGGTGTTGGCTGCGGACGCGACCGATGTGGCGATGGCGCTGTTTTCCGGGATCTATAACGTCGGCATCGGCGGCGGGGCATTGCTGGGCAGTTGGGTTGGCGGCCAGTTAGGCTTTGCGTTCACTGGCGTGGTGGGCGGTATGTTGGCGGCGCTGGCACTGGCGTTCTACTGCCTGTCAGTTTCTCGAATCACTCGGCCCGGAGCTTGAAATTGAGCTGACGGGCCTTTTGATTGAGTTTTAATTCCAGTTCGAACTGAAGAGGCGGGTGCAGTCGCCGATCGGCGCAAGATGCGCCCTCAGCCAAAGAAAGATGATCATCGATAGGGAGGACGGAATGAGCCAACACCCGACCTCCATGCGCCGTGCCTTTTTCGGCCCGAAAATTACTCCGCCGACGTTTTCAACACTTCAATCCATACTGCGCCTTTGCCCGACGCCGCTTCACCGACACGTTTCAGGGCGCCGTTGTTGCTGATTGCGTAAGTGCCGACTTTTTCGCTTTTCTCGCCCGTCACCAACAACCAGCGCCCGTTGGGTGAAAAAGCGATATTGCGTGGCTGCTTCTCTTGCACCGGGTAATTATCGATAAAGCTCAAGCCGCCTGTTGAAGGGTCAACTGCGAATGCCGAAACCGAACTGCTGGTGCGCTCGGTCATCAACAATAGCGAGCCATCGGGCGAGATCCGCAGGTCCGCCGCCCATATGCGTGGTGTCGGGTCGTCCTTCAAATCGTTGTTACGTGCATCACGTACTTCGCCGTGAGCCAGTTTCAAACGCTCGGGAATGCCATTGGCAACGGCAATCTGAGTCAATGCGCCGGTGCTGTCATTGATTGAAAACGCTGTGACCGTGCCGCTCATTTCACCGACCACATATAGATATTTGCCATTCGGGGAAAAGGCCAGGTGCCGAGGCCCGGTGTTGTCCGCGACACGGATGTAACCGCTGCCGATGGCGGTGAGCGCGCCGGTGGTGGCATCGAGGCGATATTGCAGGACCTTGTCCGCGCCAAGATTGCCCGCGTAGGCAAAACGGTTGCTCGGGTCGGTACGAATCGAATGCGCATGCGGGCCTGTCTTGTAGCTCAGGATGCTGGCAGAAGGCTGATAGGTCTTGTCGATGGCCTGAACGCTGATGGTGTCGGCACCGTAGGACGCAGCAAGCAGATAGTGTCCTTTTCTATCGGTGGACAGGTAAGCCATGCTTTCTGCCAGCGGCGCTTTAGACAGTGGAGTCAAATGTCCGCTCTTGGGATCTATGCTGTAGCCCAGCACCTGAAACGGTTTGACTCGCAAGGCGGCAAACAACACTTTGCCGTCAGGGGTGATGGCCATGGGGTTGACCTGATCACCGGCGTTGACCTGGTCAATCAGGCGCAGCGCGCCGCTGTTCTGGTCAAGGTGATACTGGGAAATCAATCCGTCTCCGGGGCTCGAGATATAGGCAAAGGTGTCGGCATTGGCTTGCAGGCTAAGACCGTAGACAACGGCAGCGGTCAAGAGGAGGGGGCTTCTCACAGATGATCCCTTATTTTTATGATTGTGGTCAGTCATCCTATGACTGTACTTGGATGACATCAATCGCTATTTTCTCAGGCTGGAAAGTCACCTCTTGGTTCGAAAGCGGTTTTTTTACCTGAAATTGGCCTGTTTCGATGGCTTTCAAGGAGCACGTCAATAACCCGCGACCTTAAAACATTTCTAAACACACGGATTTGAGAGGCGTTGTAAGACGTCGTATCTTTATTGGTTGAAGGCAGGTATTGGTATCGTCCTAAAGTGCACACCGTCGCGGTCGATAATTCAGAGTACGCATGGGCTCTATCTCCTCATAACAACACATGCGACATTCAGTACTAACGTTTCCCCTTGCCAAAACTATAAATACCCGCAGGTGAAGTCATGAATATCAAGCAGAAGCTGACCTGGGCGTTCGCGGCTATCGCGTGCGTCCCGGTCATCCTGGTCGCCGTTTTGGTAGTGCTGAATCTGCGAGAGGGGGCCCAGGCCAATTTCCTCGACAGCAGCGGTCGCGAGATCCGCCAGATCGACAATGGCATGAAGCAGTTTTTCGACGGCATTAGCCAAAACGTCGACTACATAGCCAAGGACCCGCGTGTTGTCGCGGCCAAAGACCTCAAGAACTACGCTGGCGCCGATGCAGCGCAAATTGCCCTCACTCAGACCAATAAAGAGCTGCTGGCGATATTCGACCAGTTCGCCAAAAGCCATCCGAGTACCGCTTACCTGTCCTTGGGTCTGAGCGATGGCGGCTACGCCAGTTGGCCGGACGACACCAAACTGAACAACTACGACCCACGCGTACGTCCCTGGTACAAAGCGGCCATCGCCGCGCCAGGCGCCACCGTGCGCACCGGTGCCTACTATTGGGCGCCGGACGATGTGACGCTGATCGGCACGGTGCACACTGTCGCCGACGCCGGCGGGAATATCCTGGGCGTGGTCGGCCTGGACGTGTCGCTCAAACAGCTCACCGAACTGGTGCGCAACATCAAGCTGGGCGACAGCGGCTACCTGATGCTGGTGGAAGCCAACGGCAACGTGCTGGTAGACCCCAGCGACGCCAAGCACAACTTCAAACCCCTGGCTGACCTGGGCCCCAACTACGCCGAACTGGCCAAGCGAGGCGACGGCGTGACCCAGATCGAGATCGATGGCGTACCCTACATGGCCAACGTGGTCAGTTCCAAAGACCTGGGCTGGCGCTTTATCGGCCTGATCAAGCGTGATGAAGTGATGGCCGACGCCACCCGCCTGACCTGGTTGATCGCCGCCATTGCAGCGGCATTGGCGTTGGTGTTCGCAATTGTAGGCGCCAGCTTTGCCAGCGTCATCGTGCGTCCGATTCGCGGCGTGGCCGACGGCCTGCAAGAAATCGCCGAAGGAGAAGGCGACCTGACGCGCCAACTCAAGGTGCAAGGCAAAGACGAAACCGCCGGCCTGGCGGGCTGGTTCAACCAGTTCCTGGGCATGATTGCACAATTGGTGCAGCGCATCGGCAATGCCTCATCTGACCTGCAGACCGCCGCCGCCGACTCCAGCGAAGTGGCCAACAACATGAACCAGGCTGCAGGTCGTCAGCGTGAAGCCGTGGAACTGGTGAGCACGGCGTTCAACGAAATGGTCGCTACGGCCAATGAAGTCGCGCGTTCGTGCAGTGCCGCCGCGTCGAGTGCCGACGAAGGCTATCGCGACGTACATGACGGCCAGCAACACATCGGCGAAGCCACGGGCAGCGTGCTCAAGCTCAGCGAAGACCTGCAAAAGTCCACCCAGACCATGCAGTTGCTGGAGCAGGACAGCCAGAACATCAACACTATTCTCGATACCATCCGCTCGATTGCCGAGCAGACCAACCTGCTGGCGCTCAACGCAGCGATTGAAGCGGCACGCGCCGGAGACCAAGGCCGAGGCTTCGCGGTGGTCGCCGACGAAGTCCGCGCCCTGGCTCGTCGGACAGCCGACTCCACCGGCGAGATCGACAGCTTGCTGGGCAATCTCGCCCGCCGCACCCAGGAAGTCACGCAGCAGATGCAAGGCAGCCTGCAGGTGTCCCACGCCAGCGTGGAACGCATCCAGCAGGCGCGTGACAGCTTCGACAAGATCCGTGGCTCGGTGGACTCGATCCGCGACCAGAATACCCAGATCGCCACAGCCGCCGAGGAGCAGCACCAAGTGGCCGAAGAGATCAATCGGCACATCGCGCAGATCCATGCCGACGCCCAACTGGTCGAAGGCTTTGCCCAATCCTCACAGACTGGCTCGGGTCGATTGATAGAGATTTCTGGTCAGCTCAAAGGCCTGGTGGGTCGTTTCAAATATTAGTATCCCTACCCGAATGAAAGCGGTGAGCGCTCACCGCTTTCATTCGGCCGATCCAAGCAGTTTCTATCGCCTCCACCGTTCCGTGGCCATCGACTGGAAGTGGATGGCTCTCCATGGTCTATGAAAAGGCAGAAATGATCAGATGAACAGCCTTCCAGACGATCCCTAAAGACTGTCAGGGTCGCCAAAAAACATTTTGACTTGGCTCTAGCTCGGTAGTTTCAGTTTGAAAAGATCTTAATATGCCCCCAATTTTGCCCCCACTCAGACGCCGTACATGAGCGATCACGAATGGCGATTCCTAACGAAATCCAGTATGGCTCTGGGTGGCTTTGAGTGTACGCCCAAACTGGGGTTGGCTGGGGGGGGGAGGGAAGTGACACGTTCAGAGGTTCTCCCTCGGTGAACTGGAAACCAAAGCAGGTTATGCGCAGCCCAATTCTTGTTCGGCCCTGCTAATGCAAAGTGACCGGTTCGGTTTCGACACGTGTCGGGTAGCGAGGCGCAGCACGCGGGCGGTCGAATGCGAGCGCCCGCGTGCCCAGGTACCGCTTATGCCGACGCCGGCCTTGGCTCTGCGATTACATCAGGGGCGTCTAGTGCCTTAGTGTCGATGCGGTGGAATAGGAGCTTGCCTTTGTTTTGATCGAACATATCAACGGTAGCTAACGGAATAGCCGTGATTAGAACACGGGTAGCTGAATGATCATCGTCAATGGCTTTTACCTGCAGAGCGATAAGGTTATTAGTTTGAAGTCAAATGGACCGATTGAGCACCCAAACGAGAAGACCGTCGCCAGAGCCACCTACCATCCAATTCAAAATTCGCGCGCGTCAGGTGCGACATAACCAGGAGCAAGGATCGCGTTCTTGACACCGTACAGTGCCAAGGGATCGGACAACCACAACCTATATTCTGGCCCCCTTAGACTGTGATCTGGTGAACAGTCCACGCTCCACTTACGTAGGGTGTAGCCCGCCGTAGCCGCCCGAAGTTTCAGCGACAGCATTCCATCAACCATTGCGTAATCCATGAGCGTGACTTCCGGTCGCGGTTGATCAGGGTGAGGGATAAGTGTCAGCTCAACGATCCTTGTCCACTGAATGTCTTGATCGCTCGTCTCGTGAACAGCAACGGCATCATCGGGAAGAGGGCTTGCCTTGCGGATCCGGGTGATGACGAAATCTCGGAACTCGCCCGACTTCCTGTCAAACCCACGGACGTGCCAGCGAAGTCCATTGTCGACCAGAGAAAAAGGCACGATGACGCGCTGGCTGGATCCGTTCAGCGACTCGTAATCAATCTGCAGGGGGCATTTCTGGTGAATCGCCTGGGTGACGTGGCCTAGGATATCGAGCTTCGGCCACGTCAGCTGATCGGGAAAATCGACCGTAATCCCAGGCGTGGTGTTTCTGGGTTCCCCGTCACCGAGCCCCTTGGTGATCCAGATCAGCGCGTGTTCCGCGGTGGGGTCAAATAGGCTCTTGAAGGATTCACTGGCTTTGTAGAGGCGCGAACTCGCGTCATACACCAGGTTGTGTTTACTGAGCGTTTTGTACAGCGCGATGTCACGACTGGCCGCCGCTTCCTGAATGTCAAAGCGCTCGATCAAGTGCTGACGCTTGAGTTCACCCAGCATGCGCAATCTGAGATCTATGAAGGCGAGACGGTCTCGTTGTGGCTGACTGAGGTTCTCAAGCATGGTCGAACTTTTTGTAGTGAAGGGGATTGCCATACTACACCATCATCAATAGACTTCCTGCAAGCTTATCAAATTGATGACCATTTAAGAGTGGCGTTGACCTCTCTACTGAGCAGATGAAAGCCCCATGCCAAACGAACAGTTGCCCGATGCATCCGATTCGCTGGGCGAGCCCAAGAACGAGTTGATCGACTTATCGCCTCAGTTGCGAAATCAGCGGTTGCTGGAACCAATGAACCAGCTCCATGCGACTCGTAACTTCCATCAAGACGAGGCTGGAGAGCCGCTATTTGATGGGCTGGACACCCACTACCTGTGCATGGCCACCCTCAATTTCATGATGGAGGGATCCGCAGTTGGCGCGGGGTACAGCATGGCGGATGTGCACTCCTATGTGAGTTCACTGATCAGTCGGATCCGGCCAGAAAAAACCAGCTCAGCGTGTGCAAAGGCAGCCGATGTCGTGATTGGCTGCCTGAGTAATAAAGCCGAGAACTATAAAGAATTCGAATTCACCTACTTTCATGCCCCCACTCTGCAAACCCTCGTGTACCGCTTTCGCCTGGTCACTCTTGAGCCGGATCTTGATGACGTCTATCGGTATCGCCCCTCACCGGAGGGTTATTTGCTTCTGATCGGCATGCTGAATGTGGACGTTGAAGATCAGCAGATTCTCATGGAAAAGATGCTGCAGATCCTGATCGAGAGGGGGCGTTTTGAGCAGGCAGCGGAGTTCGCCAAACGCGCCATGGTGCTTTCCATTGAGCATCGGCAACACATTCATGGGCAAATTACTCAGGCGATTCGCGCACCGGGAACGGTGAGATGGACTACGGACATCAAGCCTCGATTAGACGACTCCCGCCAGCATGTCAAAGCTCGCCAGGAGGAAGAGGGGCGATTGCTCATGGCGATTCGCAACAAGATTGGTGAAGTAGAAAACATCAAGAGCAAGCTAGAGCTTTCAAGCCTGCATGACTTGTTGTCGAAGGCAGGCAACGTAAGAGCCCGGCTGCAGCTGGAGGTCAGCAGCGCCGAAGGGCGTTTCATCGAAGCTCAGACAGCCGCGTTTCGTGCCCGCAAATCTTCGGGCATTCCTGATCTTGAGACACATCTTCTCCCGCAAGCAATGATCCGCCCAGGCGCGCAGTTGGCTGTGGCGGCCGAGGAGCTAATTGTCAGTTTGTTCCCGGCAGTGTTTCCCAAAACACCTGATTTATCGAACCTGCTTAGCATCCTGCTGGAGCGACGTCAGTTAACCAAGGACGCAGATGACGACGAGGATGACGACGAGATCGAGCCGTTCCAGGTCTGGCCGGATCCTTTTCCAGATCAATTGGTTGTCAAAATTTCTCAATGGCTATCCGCAAAATTTGAAGAAAACCGTTCTTGGCGGATTGATGAACTGATAGATGCGGGAGCGAACGAAGGCTTCAGTGCGATTGAGCAGCAGTGCATTGCGTTCTGCCTTTACCGCAGCTTCCCCGACAGCGAATCAGAATTTGAAAACCACCATGCGGTGCTCGATGGTGAATACGAAACCTGGGTGGTCCGAGGCGACAACCTCAGATTCGACGTCAAGACAAAGGTTTAGGAGGTTCATTTGGATAACCAGAACAGCGCCGCAGCACGTCTGATTTATCGGGCACTTAATCTAAGTGCGACCCCGGCCAATGACGTGGAGTATCGCGAGCTATTGGCTCGGTACCGTGCTAGCCCAGAACTGCAGCAGGTCCTTGCGCAAATTGCTGAAGGGATGGAACTGATGGTGCTCGATGTCAGCGAGCGTGGCTTGATCATCGCCCCGGCACGCAAGGAAAGTCGCTTCTCGATTCGACTTGGTGATCTACGCAAAAACTTGTCTGAAGACCAGCGTGTCGCGCTGGCGCTGAGCTTCCTGGCCATCTGCGCGGTGTTTTATCCAACGACCGCTTTGATTGAAGATGACAGCCGGTTTCCAATGCCGGCGACGTTGGCCATGTTCAGGGACACCTTGACTGGCTTGTCCGGGCGCATGAATGCACTCGAAGATTCCGATGATTATTCCCGAGAGGAGCTGCGACCAGGCTGGAGCTACATTCACAGCCTGCCTACTTCGATCCCCCAAGCCGATCGCGCGTCGCCAAACTCGATTGAAGGGTTGGTGCGCATGGCACTGAACTACCTGATTGAGTACGGGCTGGTGAATAACGTGGGGCCCCAGGATGAGGGCGAAGCGGTTGAATACACCGCCACCCATCGACTGCGCATTCAGCTGCGTGAACGGACGCTACCGCGACTATTTGACTATGTGCGTTCCGGCGCAACGGCCTGAGGATTTTATGCAAAAAATTACCCGAATGCATGTTTGTCGCTACGGTACTGCCACTGCCTGGTACGACCAGACCTTGCTCGACTTCACTGCGCCGGATACGCACGAGGCGGTCAACGCAATTGTCAACCTTGAGAACACCGGTGGCAAAACCTCGTTGCTGTCGTATGTGTTCAGCATCTTCGAGCCGCGCCGGGATCTGTTCATTCAGCACATGCAGAACCCCAACCACCAGTTCAATGACTATTTCGCTAAAGACGGAAAGCCATCTTTCATCATCATCGAATGGTCGATGCCTTCAAGGCTGCCTGGGGGCAAGGACTACAAGTTGGTCATTGCCCAAGCCGTTGCGACGCGAGATGTCATTGAACGCGGTAACGACGTTGATCGGGTGTTTTTCGCGTTTGAATCCCAGCACGGCATAGCCTTTGAAGATATTCCGGCCCCTGGCGTCAGCATGCTTGGAGTCAACACGATGGGAGAGCTCAATCAATGGCTCACCCAGATGAACAGGAAGTCCCCTGAAGACTTTTACTCGACCCGCAGTCAGCACGATTGGATCACGCACCTTGCTACTACGCGGCTACTGGATCTCGATCTTCTGGTCATGCAGCGACAATTCAACGGGCAGGAAGGCGGCCTGGAAAGCGGCTTCCTGACCTTCAAGGATGAAGAGGATCTTGTTCGTAAGCTCATGGCACTGACGATGGACCCTGAGCGCGCTCAAACGGTACGCAATACCGTGGTGAATGTGGCTGACAAATATCAGAATAAGCCTCGTCTTGAAGCGCGGCTTATTCAGTTGGCCAGAATCCTGGGAGCCATGAAGCCACTGGGTGAATCGTCTAAAGCTTTTGAGCGTGCACTTGAAGCGCGAACCGGATTGTTGCGCCACGCGTCGGGCCTGGCTGCGGCCATGGAGCTGGCTCGTTTAAGTGAGGAAAAACAGGTCACTTATTTTAGCGACGTGATCGATAGCCTCAACCCACGTATGTTGGAAAAGCAGGAGCTTCTGGTCAATCAGCGAGCATCCACGCTTTCCATGCATGCTTTACAGCACACGCGCAGTGTGGATCGCACTGCAGTGGCATGCAAAGAGGCCGAGGCAAGTAGGGATGCAGCTCAATTGCGTTTGAGGCATCTCAACGGCGCCATTTCGTACAAGAAAATCATCAGCGCCCATGAACGCGTTCTCATTGAAGAACAATCACTAGCAGAAGAAGTTGAGGGCTTGCGCCCGATCAAGGAAAAGCTCGAAACGCAGGGAGCGCTGCTTCGTGGCGCTATCGATATTCTGCTCAAGCAGAACGACGACAAACACATAGCGCAGAAAAATATTGAGCTGGAGGCTGCTGAGGCAGTGGCTCAAGCCAAGGCCCAAATTAAAACGTTGAGCTTATCCATTAGGGCGCTCCAGCTGGAGGAAGCGAAAGTCGGGACCGACATCAATAATGCCGAGATTCAACGCACAGGCTTGCTGGACGATGGAGTACTTGACGCGTTCGATCATGACGCAGCTGCTGCGATCGAAAGAATTACAGCGGCCATTGCCCAAGCGCAAACCCGCCTTGAGGCTTTGCGTGCTGAACGAGCGGGTCATGAACAATACATCGGCCGTCTTCGTGAACAAGCAGAGCAGCATAAGTTACAGGCCCAAGCGCAAGCGCACATCCAACAAAACCTGAACAGAGAAGTCGGCGATGCCAGAACCCTTCAAGAAGACCTTCAACAAAATCGGTTGCTGTGTTCGGTGGTCGAAGCCGAGCGATGTGATCCTGACTCCCTGACTCTGCTGGGCACCGTTAACGAATTTATCCAATCCATGGATCGTGAAGTGTTGGAGCGGGATATTCGCCTGGCCAACCTCCAGCGCGCCAGGCAGTCCATTGAAGAATCCGAACTTGCGGGCCAGAGTGATGACGTCGATCAAGTTGTCCGGCTACTTCGATCCGCTGGCATTCATTCTGCGCGAGCAACTAACTCCTACATTGCAAACCTGGTCCCCGATGCTGATGAGGCCCGTCGACTGGTCGCCTCCGACCCAGCCCGGTTTCTCGGCGTCTGTGTGGCCTCTGAAGAGTGGGGGAAATCACGAAAAATTGTTGCGGGGGCTGACTTACCCCTGAGCACTCCGGTGACAATCGCCCTCGCCACCCTTGATGTGGCCGTTGCTGCATTCGATCGAGTCGTGATACCGGCAGAAGACAACTCTGCCTATAACCTAGAGGCCGCGGCCGCAGCGCTGATCGATTTTGAACGACGAATCGCTGAAATCTTAGAGACGCGCGACGCGCACATTCAACGCCGCAGCGATGCTCGTGATGCTTCCAACAAACTCATGGATTATCAGGAACGCTTCGGCGCTGTGCGAATCGCTGAGCTTGAGCGAAACATTCAAACTCACTACGAGGAAGAACAGGCATTCGCGACCCTGCGGGCAGCGTGTCTGGAAGAAGTCAGTGAAGTGTCGGAGCGTGCAAAGGGGCTTGAGGGAGAGATTGAATCGATTCCAAATGAAATCGCCAATCAGGCGAGCATGATCCAGCGTCTGGAGCGTTACTCGCATCAGTATGAGCAGCCGCTTGCGCAGTGGAAGCAGCAGCTGGCAACGGTACAAGCCTCTCTGGAAGAGGCAGAATCAGAAAGTGACCGCTTTGGGAGAGCGATCGAACAGAAGGAAGGAATTATCACCCACTCGAAGCAATTGCAGTTCGACCTTGCAGTCGATGCAAGGCAACTCTTGAGTCGTAAGGATGTTACCGTGATCTTCGATCCCGGTTTCGATTGCAACGCAATCCTCAAACATGATTTCAATCTGCAGGCACTGATCGAAACCTATGACACCGAAAAGCTTTTTTTTGATACCGCGGAATCCGACCGATTGGGTGCTCGCCGAATAGCCCTTCAACAACGGCGTGAAACGGAAGCGACACTGCGTAGCGAATACAGGGCTGATTATTCCGATCTGCGCGAAGAGGCCGTGATCGACCTGCTCGACCTCGATCTGGCACATGAACGCTCGACCCAGGCAGCGCAGGTCAGTTTGTACGAGCAGGCATTTTTATCGTCATCGAACGCGCACGCGGTGGCCAGCAATGACAAGCGTGCTTTCTTTGCCAAGGTCAATCCCCCTCAACCCTCCGATGACGTCTTGTCACTCAGCGATGATGAACTGGCGCAACACATCGTGGTGGTCCAGGAAAATACGGAGCAGCTTGAGACCAGTCTGGTCTGTGATCAAGAAGCAGCCGAGAAAGCATTGCAGGGGCGTGCTCAAAGCAAGAAGAATGTCGATGTGCTGAACAAACATAAGAAAATGCTCAGTTCTGCGGTTCCTCATGAGGCTGCCGCTCCCGAGTTTATTGAGCTTGAAGGTGACGGTGATGCACAACTGAACGAGGTGCTCGACCGCCACAAGCAGCTCAGTGGCGGCTTGGACGAAGCCCGGAAATTGGCTCAGGCGCACTTCGTAGGGTTTACTGATGTGGTGAAATCAAAGGCCGTGCAGGAAGTCGATCCGGCCCTCGCGCACGAGCTGTCGAGCAACTCATTTGAAACCACCTGCAGTGATTTTGAGCGACTGATGATGCTGATCGTTGAGCGTACGGATGCCTCTCAGTCTGAGCTCGACGGCATGCTGCCCGACTTTGAGAATTGCGTGGGCGAAGTGCATCAGTTGGTAGAAGAGGGCATGAGTGTCCTGAAGAAAGCTTGCGAGGTCATGGTGCCAAAAGGCGCCCCCTATGTCGGTGGCAAAGTCATCATGAAGATGCGTCATCCGATTACAGGTGTTTCGACGGAAACCGGAAAGGCTTCTATTCGGCATTACTTGAACGCGTTGATAGAGACTAAGGTCATTCCTGAACACGGCGCGGACCTGGTCGCAGCCGGCATGATTAACCTTTCCCCACAACGCGCGTTCGGTTTGCAATTATTGCAAATGGAGCAGAATGCTGATCACCAGTACCAGGATGCCGGGAGGCTGTGCGTATTTCGGCCTATCGTGACCGCCCGTTTCGGTACATCGTGACCGACCATTTCGCTAACGCGTGACCGCTCATTTCGCTAACAACGTGACCGATTTTCCGCCTGTTCCGAAACAGCCGGTCACGCTCTT
>NZ_JAIHLQ010000040.1 GCF_019733355.1 Pseudomonas baetica
GCGCAGTACTGCGCAAGAACTTGCGCAGTACTGCGCAAGAAGTTGCGCACTCGTCTGTACAGAACGGATTACGTGGGCTGTAGGGATGTGTCCACACGGTTATCCACATTTTAGTGCGCAAAAAGTTGCGCACTTCAATAATTCTGGATTTTCCGCTGAGTAGTCTCCCCCGCAGGAGTCAACACCTCCTACTTACGACCATGGGCCTCGTTCTTGTCTCCGATGTGCGCATCCCTTGAGAAACGTCAACAACACCTCGATTCGGATGGGTTAACGTAGCCAGACTCTCGCCGACTTGAGGATTGCACATGCTTGCCAACCGCCCTGAAGTGGATGTCGCGATTATCGGCGGAGGCCAGTCCGCACTTGCCGTCGCTTACTTTCTGCGCCGAACCGGACGTTCCTTTGTCATCATCGACGCTGAAGACGCGCCGGGCGGCGCCTGGCGGCATGGCTGGGACTCGTTACGACTGTTTTCACCCTCGACCTGGAGTTCCATCGCTGGCTGGATGATGCCGCCGGTCACGGACGGTTATCCGAGCCGCGGCCACGTACTGGATTATCTGCGCCAGTATGAGCAACGCTACCAATTCCCTACCGAACGCCCCTTTTGGGTAAACGCCGTTGAACGCTGGGGCGATCGCCTCCACGTAAAGGCCCAGGGCCGCACCTGGCTGGCGCGCGCGGTCGTCAGCGCAACGGGCACCTGGCGTCATCCCTACGTGCCACATTACCCCGGCAGTGAGACCTTTACCGGCCAACAACTGCATTCGGCTCACTACGTTGATGCCAAGCCATTCGCCGGAAAAAAAGTTCTGGTGGTGGGTGGTGGCAACTCCGGCGCACAGATCCTCGCGGAAGTGTCACTGGTGGCCGACGCCACATGGATCACCCCTCAGCCCCCGCAATTTCTCGCCGACGACGTCGATGGACGGGTGCTGTTCGAGCGCGCCACAGCACGCTGGAAAGCCCAACTCGCGGGCATCGTCGTGGAGCAACCGGTGGGTGGCTTGGGTGACATTGTGATGGTGCCGCCAGTCGTCGAAGCCCGGGAGCGCGGCGTACTGCAAGCAGTTCGGCCTTTCCTGGCCTTCACCGAAACCGGCGTGACGTGGGCTGATGGCTCGCAAACACCGGTCGATGCGGTGATCTGGTGCACCGGTTTCCGCCCGGCCCTCGGCTATCTGGAGTCATTGGGCGTCTGTACCGCCGACGGGCGTGTGGCCGTCGAAGGCACGCGTTCGATCCAGGAGCCGCGCTTGTGGTTGGTGGGTTACGGAGACTGGACAGGCGCCGCATCCGCGACACTGATCGGTGTAACCCGTACAGCGCGCAGTACCGTTGAGGAGATTGAGGGATTTTTAATGGAGCAGTGAATCGCCCCGCTTACGGCGCGAGGCGTTGTCATTGCAGCCAGACACCCGCCCACATCGCCAGCGTCAACCCTGCCTGGCCGGGAATCACATACGCGGCGAACCGTCGGCCGCCACTGACCCACGCCACCACACATTTGCTCACCGAGTTGCTACTGACAGCGATCAGCGCAGGGCCGGCAATGGCCTCAAGCGGCAACTGGCCGGATTCGGCCAACGCGGCGATTGATGCCGTTGAAGAGTGTGCGTCAGCGAAACCGGTAAACGTGGCCGTCAACATCACACCCACCTCACCAAAGAGGTTGAGCATGACCGACGACAACAAGGTGATGCCCGTCAGGGTCAACGTCACGACCAAGGCCAACTTGAGGTTAAACGCACCTCCTACCTTGATCGGTTGGTTGGCGCGGGCTTCAGGCCTGGGAAACATCAGGCACACGCCGTACAACGCTGTGGCGGCGAAACCGCCTAACAGCGGCGCCCACATGTGACGTAACAGAGCGGTGTCGACCGCCGCCAGGATCAAGCCAACCTGAACGACAGTGGCCAGATTGGACAAAATCGCGGCCGCCGCCAGGACTTTGATGTTTTGCGGCTCCTTGGCGACCAGGTGTCCCATGGAGGCGATGGTCACGGTGCTGGAAGCAAATCCGGAGGCGATGGCACTGACCGCGTAGCCGTAATGGGTGCCCAGGTTACGCACTGCAATATGACCCAAGGCCCCGACCGCCATCAGCATCACAGTCAAGGTGCAAATAGTGCGCAGATTGATCGCGCCGTAGGGGCCGATGAAACGGTCCGGAGCCAAAGGCAGAACCACCAGTGCGACGACCAAAAGCACCAGACCATCGCGCATTTCTGCTTCGGTCAACTGGCTGTTGGCGAAGTAATGCAGTTTCTGGCGGTACGCCAGCAGCCCCGCGATCACCACGCCTATGGCAATGGCCAGTTCCGGCGCGGTGCCACACAAGGCCCCTAAAACCAACACCGTGAGCAACGCCACTTCACTGGTCACGCCCGGGTCGTCGCTCAGGCTGCGCCAGTAAGCCACGGTGATCAGCAAGGCTAAGCAGATCGCCACGATCCCCAACAGCAGAGCACCACCGACCTGCATCGCCACATAGCCCAGCAACGCCGTAATGGCGAACGTGCGCAAGCCGGCGAAGGCTCGGCTGACCCCTTCTCCCTTGTGCCGTTCGCGCTCCAGACCGACGAGCATGCCGATCCCCAGCGCTGCCGCCGCACCGGTCATGCCAAGGGTTTCATTCATAGCGTCCCCGTCCGAGTGAGTATTGAGCCCTTTCAATCCGGTAGCACACCCCCGCGCGTCGTTTCGTTGCAGGGTGCAGCCTTTCGCAGCGAACTATCGAGGGAATATGCCCATGTGCATTCGCCTGAGTTCAGCATGGACCCAAGACTGCGCCAGTACGAAGGACGAAAGGTTGATGACGGTCAACCGTTGGAGGATGAAGGCGCAGTGGCTCACCGCGCAGTACCGCACACAGTTGTCGAGCAACTCACGTCGATCTCTGACTATCGCTGGCGACATTGCCGATCTTCAAACCGCCGGCGCCCAACAAGACGTTCTACAAGGTATAGGCGATCCCGACTTGTACCGTTCGTGGCGCCCCCGGATAGGCGTAGACGTTGCCGAACGCGCCCTCTTCGTAATCCCGGTCAAACAGGTTTTTCACGTCGAGGTTGAGCCGCACCTTGTCATTGACTTTGTAGTAGCCGAGCAAATCGACAACGGTGTAACTGTCCATCGAGAAAGCGGTGTTGGCGGTTTGTCCGGCGCGCTCATCGACGTACTTGAGCCCCGTTCCCAGCCCCAACCCTTTGAGGGCGCCGTCCTGGAATTCATAAACGTTGAGCAGGCTGAAGCTGTTTTTCGGGATGTTCACCAGCCGTGTACCGGAGCGCATCACGTTGTCCTTGGTCACCTCGGCATCAACGTAGGCATACCCACCGATCACACGCCATTCGGGGGTCAGGTTGCCGGCAACGTTCACGTCCAGGCCACGGCTACGCACTTCCCCGGCGGCCACGCTGAACGTCGAGTCCACAGGGTCAGTGGTCAACACGTTGCGTTTCTCGATCTGATAGATCGCCGCATCGACGCTCAACTGTTGCTCCAGTGCCTCCCACTTCAACCCGATCTCATAGGACTTGCCTTCCTCCGGCTCAAAGCCACCGCCCTGTCGACTGGCGCCGGTGTTGGGTTTGAACGAGCGCGCGGTGTCCGCGTAGACCGCAACGGTGTCGGTCAGGTCGTAGGTCAAGCCGATGCGCGGCGTCACCGCGTGATCACTGGCCTGCCAGCTTTTAGCGCCCGGCACGTAGGTTTCGTAGTCGTGTTCGAAACGCTCGAAACGCGCCCCGGCCAGTACTTTGAGTCGTTCGGTCAGTGCCACTTGGTCCTGCACAAACGCGGCGTAGGTCTTGAGGTTTTCTTTGTCGTGGGTCGGGGTCCGGGTCAACGCCGGGCGTGGCTGGCCGTAGACCGGATTGAAGATGTCGATCGCATAGGCACCCACCGCGCCACTGGAACGCTGGATGATCGAATTGTAGTCGTAGTCTTCGTATTCGATGCCGGTCAGCAACGTGTGCTGCAAACCACCGGTGGTGAAGTGGCCGGTCAGGTTGAGTTGGGTGTCCTTGTCCGTCCACTCCAGCTTGCGGTAGTTGAAATTTCGCCCCAGGGTTCGGCCGTCGGCGGCAATGCCATTGGCCTCGATTGCGTTGCCCTGCAACGTACCCTCGAGCCACTGGAAGCCACCGCCCAGCGTCCAGTCGTCATTGAGAATGTGTTCGAAACGCAGTTGCGCCATGTTGTTGTCGTTGTGCAACTTGCCGGCGTCTTTTTCGCCAAAGAACGTGTCGCGCGACGCTGTGCCGATTTGTTTGGCGTAGCGCGTTACGCCACGATCCAGCGGATGATTGTTGCGCATGAAATCGCCTTCGAAAATCACTCGCGTCGCATCGCTCGCCTGCCAGGTTAGAACCGGCGTCACACCATAGCGCTCCGTTTCAACGTGATCACGGAACGTATCACCACCCTCGCCCACCACATTGAGCCGATAGGCCAGACGCCCCTCTTCATCCAACGGGCCGGAAGCGTCCAGCGTGCCGCGCTTCATGCCTTGATCGTTCAACTGGCTACCCAATGTAACCGTGGGCTCGGCAAGTGGCTGCTTGGAAACGACATTGAATGTACCGCCAGGATCGCCTCGGCCATACAACATGGTTGCGGGCCCGCGAAGAACCTCCAGACGCTCGATAGTGTTGGCATCGGGCATGTTCGGATAACCGCGATTGATCGGGAAACCATTGCGATAGAACTCGCCGGTGGTAAAACCGCGCACCGTAAACGTGGTCAGCCCCTGCCCCCCAAAATTGTTCGCCCGCCCTACGCCGCCGGCGTAATCCAATGCGTCTTGCAGACGGGTGGCGCCGATGTCTTCAACGGCGTCCTTCGATACCACGCTGATGGATTGCGGTGTGTCATGAATCGAGGTGTCGGTGCGCGTGGCACTGGCAGAACGCGTTGCGCGATAACCCTGTACCGGGCCGTCCGCCCGTTCGTAATCTGCCGTGCCAACCACGTCGGTTGCCTCCAGCTCAAGAGCTGAAGCGCCGGAGTTGGCTTGCTCAGCCCAGGAAGAAGGGGACAACGCCTGCAGCACACAGATGGAAAGCAGAGTTCGACGCATGAGGGAAACCTTACGAATAGGCAAAAACGAAGGGCAAAACTGCCAGCAAACCGCGGCGCATGGTATACCGGATATTTTGCAATTGAAACGTATTCCCATTCGCTTGTGCGCTTGATTTCACCTCGCTAATGGCACTCAGCGTTCTACGGATTCGCGACAGCATCCATCAGGTTGTCGATATCAAATACTGAGCAGTTGCTTTGTGGTCGCCATCGAGGTGTTCAACGATTGCCCCGTCCGTTGCAATTTGTTCAGCAAACTGGCGCCCAACCACTGTTGATACAGCCTTTCCGCCAACTGACGCGCATCGCCCTCAGGCAGGCTCTGTTCAGCCTGGCCCTGTTCAATACAAAGGGTGATACGCGCCACCACTTGCTCGGCGCCATCACGCAACGTGAGGCGCATCGACTCGGACAGATCAGCAACCTCCGCACTGAGTTTCACCACCAGACACTCGTCGCCGTGCCCTTCCAGGGTGCAGCGATTCTGCCAGCCCTGCCAGTAATCCATCAGCCGTTCATAGGCACTCAGGCCCGGCAGTGTCAGGCGCCGCTCCATGTCGGCGAGGTAGCCGACGAAGTAGTCCTCAAGCAGCGCCTGGCCGTAGAGTTCCTTGGATTTGAAGTAGTGATAGAACGAGCCCTTGGGCACGCCTGCGGTTTGCAGGATTTCGTTGAGGCCAACGCTGGTGAAGCCCTTCTCGGCCATCATGCGGTGGCCGGTATCGAGCAAATGTTGGCGGGTGTCGTCGTAGGTCGGTTTCATGGGGCGCAAATTACCAAACAATAGACCAGTCGTATATTTCACGGAGGCGAGAGTTTGCCATACCCGAGCGATAAAAACCCATGGCAAAAAAAACACTAGACGACTGGTCTAATTGGAAACTATGCTGTGCCCCGACAAACATCAACGGGTGTCCACAACGTGCGAATCCGTCGCGCTTCGATAACACCTGATCAACGCAAGGGTGCTTTATGAAAATCCTGATGGTTCTGACTTCCCACGATCAACTCGGCAGTACTGGTAAGAAGACCGGCTTCTGGCTCGAAGAGTTCGCCGCGCCCTACTACGCCTTCAAAGATGCCGGCGCACAGATCACCGTGGTTTCACCCGCTGGCGGCCAGCCGCCACTCGATCCGAAAAGTGATGCGCCTGATGCGCAAACGGCCGAAACCGAGCGTTTTCGCAATGACCCGGCCACTCAACAGGTTCTGGCCAACACCGGGCGCCTGGCCGATGTCAGCGCTGATGATTTCGATGCCGTGTTCTACCCCGGTGGCCACGGCCCACTCTGGGATCTGGCCGAAGACAAACACTCGATCGCGTTGATCGAAGCCTTCGACCGCAGCAACAAACCCCATGGTTTTGTCTGCCACGCACCTGGCGTGCTGCGTCACGTC
This sequence comes from Pseudomonas baetica, assembly GCF_019733355.1. Lineage (GTDB taxonomy): Bacteria > Pseudomonadota > Gammaproteobacteria > Pseudomonadales > Pseudomonadaceae > Aquipseudomonas > Aquipseudomonas baetica_A. The sequence continues at coordinate 6,487 of NZ_JAIHLQ010000040.1, forward strand.
GTTGCAGCGGATGGCAAACCGCTGATCCAGAATCGCGAAGCGACCGGTTTCACCAATTCCGAAGAAGCCGCGGTCGGCCTGACGGATGTGGTGCCGTTTCTGATCGAAGACGAGTTTCAGCGTCTCGGCGGGCGCTACGCCAAAGCCGCCGACTGGCAGGTGCATGTGGTGGCTGATGGGCAACTGGTCACCGGGCAGAATCCGGCCAGCTCCGCCGCCGTGGCCGAGAAACTGCTGAAGATGCTCGGCTGATTCTTTTACAGATCCGAACACCGTGTGCGTGTTGCACGGTGTTTTTTTTCATCCATCCAATAGTCGACTGGTCTAATAAACGGTCGGATTGCACTCCTTTATCAAGGGCACCTCCATGCACCACAGCAGTTTCTTCAAACCCGCCACACTGGGCCTTCACACCCTGAAAAACCGCATCGTCCTGCCACCGCTCACCCGCCAGCGCAGTACCCAACCGGGCAACGTCGCCAATGAATTGATGGCCGAGTATTACCAACAGCGTGCCGGTGCTGGTTTGCTCGTCACCGAAGGCACCCAGATCGAACCCCGTGGTCAGGGTTACGCCTGGACACCGGGTATCCATACCGCCGAGCAGATCGCCGGATGGCGCAAAGTCACCGAAGCCGTGCATGCCCGCGATGGCGTGATTTTCGCCCAGCTCTGGCACGTCGGTCGCGTATCCCACACCGCGTTGCAGCCCAACGGTGACGCTCCGGTATCGGCCTCCGCCGTGGCCACTGACCGGGTCAGCGTGTTCATTGAAACCACGCCTGGCGCCGGCGAACTGGTGGCGCCGTCTACCCCGCGAGCCCTGACCACCGACGAAGTCCAGGACCTCGTGCAGCTCTACATCCAGGCGGCGCGTAATGCGATGGAGGCAGGATTCGACGGTATCGAACTGCACTGCGCCAATGGTTATCTGGTCAACCAGTTCATCTCCGCCCATAGCAACCTGCGCACCGACCAGTACGGTGGTTCGCTGCACAACCGCCTGCGTTTTCTGCGTGAGGTGGTGTCCGGCGTCGCCGAGTGCATCGGCAAGGAAAAGGTTGGCGTACGTTTCGCGCCATTGTTCACCACCACCGATGAAGCGCGGACTTACCTGGGCATGGTCGAGGAAGATCCACACACCACTTACATCGAGGCCATCAAGGTGCTGCAAGACGTGGGTATCGCTTATCTGTCCATCGCCGAAGCGGATTGGGACAATGCGCCAGCCATGCCAGAGACCTTTCGCCAGGCGGTGCGCGATACCTTCAGCGGCGCAATCATTTATGCCGGGCGTTACAACGCTGAGTCGGGTGCGAAATTGCTCGATTGCGGCCTGGCGGATTTTGTCGCCTTCGGCCGACCGTTCATGGCCAACCCGGACCTCCCTGCGCGAATCGCTAACGACTGGCCGTTGAATGCACTGAACCCGGCCACGGTGTATGGCGGCAATGCCGAAGGGTATGTGGATTACCCGGCTTACCTCGCCTGACGCACAGTTCTCGACAAAGTGCTCCCGCCCCTGCGGGAGTGCTGCTTTACGCCGCCCAATCCGTCTCCCGTTACGAGAGGCGACTGGATGTAACGTCTTCCCATCTTCACAAAAAGAACGACGCTCCATTGTCAGCTCGATTTTTTCGGCCTATCTTTGTAAAAAACCTATACAAGGCACGCCGCAATGTACAACTCAGAGCCGTGGCCATTAACGCTTTACTTTGACGGTGAATGCCCACTCTGTGCGCGAGAAATCAAGCTGTTGCGCCAACATGCGGTCGAAACACGACTGCGCTTCGTTGACCTTAGCCATGAGGACTTCGATCCAGCCGTTCTGGGCTTCACGCTTACGCAAATGCAATCCTCACTGCATGCAAGATTCGACGATGGATGCTGGGTAAAAGGCCTCGACGCCACGCTGTGGAGCTGGCGAGCCGCAGGGCTTGGTATCTGGGTTGCACCCCTGAACTGGCGTTTGACCCGTCCTTTGTTTGCCATTGCATATCGCTTGTTCTGCCACTTGCGCCCTCACTTGGCGTGGCTGCCTCACCCTGACGGCAGCCGGCGTTGTCATGACGGCCACAGCAGTTGTCGCACTCTTATCCAGCCGCAACGCCGCGAGAAATCCGAATGACTCAATCATTAGCCAATCACTACCGTGGAATTCTTCTCGGCGTCGGTGAAAACCCCGACCGCGAAGGACTTCGAGACACGCCCAAGCGCGCAGCCAAAGCCATGCAGTTCCTGTGCGACGGCTACACGATGAACCTGGAAGAAATCATCAATGGCGCGTTGTTCGAGTCACAGAACGATGAAATGGTCATCGTTCGCGACATCGAGCTTTACTCGTTGTGCGAACACCACATGCTGCCCTTCATCGGCAAGGCCCATGTGGCCTACATACCGACTGGCCGGGTGTTGGGGCTGTCGAAAGTGGCCCGAGTGGTCGACATGTTCGCGCGCCGCTTGCAGATCCAGGAAAACCTGACCAGACAGATCGCCGACGCGATCCAGCAAATTACCGGTGCTGCGGGTGTGGCCGTGGTCATTGAAGCCAGGCACATGTGCATGATGATGCGCGGTGTGGAAAAGCAGAGCTCGGTCATGACCTCATCGGTCATGCTCGGTGCGTTTCGAGAGTCCTCCAGCACACGTCAGGAGTTCCTCCAACTGATCAGCCGATGACAGTGACTTAATTGTTGGTTTGTCGATTCAAATGCGCCGACAAACCTGTACACGCATAAGTATCTGTACAAGCCTTTCAAAGGGATGTTCTCCACGTTCACCCGTGTATTCAGGGAGTAAAGCAATGGCCCGTTTTTTGGTTTTACTGGCATTGGTGCTAAGCGTCACGAGCTGCGGCAGCGTCGATGTCGGTCGCTATGCCGACCAGCAACCGGCCCTAAACCTTGAGCATTTCTTCAGCAAACCCGTCAAAGCCTGGGGGATGTTTCAAAAGCGCTCAGGCGAGGTTGTCAAACGTTTTGAGGTCAATATCCAGAGCCATCGCGAGGGTCATGACCTGATTCTCGACGAGCGCTTCCTCTACAGCGATGGCACTCGCGAGCGTCGTGTCTGGACCCTGACGCCAGAAGGTGCAGGCCATTGGCGCGGTCGCGCTGGCGATGTCGTGGGCGAGGCCAAAGGTGAAGTGGCCGGCAACGCATTACGTTGGCGCTATGTCCTGAGCCTCCCGGTCGATGGCTCCGTTTATGAAGTGAACATGGATGATTGGATGTACCAGATGGACGAGGACACGCTGATCAATCGCACCAGCATGTCCAAGTTCGGTGTCGAGATCGGCCAGGTGACATTGTTCTTCCGCCGCCAGTCCGGGGGAGAAAATCAATGAGTGATTCGCTCACCATGACCTCCCTGGGCGACGGCTACCGCGCCCTGGTGATCGGCGCCAGCGGCGCACTCGGCACAGCCTTCTGTGAGTGGCTCAAACACGACCCACGGTGTGCAAGCGTGCGGGAACTGGGGCGCAAGACCGATCCCGCACTTGACCTGGAACAGCCCGAGACAATCGCCAACGCCGCCGCCGAACTGGCCACAGAAGCGCCGTACCAGTTGATCGTGCACGCTGCGGGCCTGCTGCATCGCGACACCCTCAAACCGGAAAAAAGTTACAGCACCATGGAAGACGCCGCGCTGCAGGCCGTTTTTCAAGTGAACACGCTGGGACCTGCGATGGTCTTGCGGCACTTTCTGCCACTGCTCGATCCCCAAGGGGCGATGGCAATGCTCTCGGCCAAGGTCGGCAGCATCGGCGATAACCGTTTGGGTGGCTGGTACGCCTATCGCGCCTCCAAGGCTGCGCTGAACATGCTGATCAAAACCGCTGCCATCGAACTGGCCCGCACCCGCCCGCACAGCCGCTTGCTGAGCCTGCATCCAGGCACGGTGGTTTCGGCGCTGTCGCAACCTTTTCGCGGTGCATCGGCGGCCCGACCGGCCAGCGTCGCAACCCATGAACTATTGACCCTGATCGACCGCCTGACGCCGGCAGACAGCGGCCATTTTTTTGCCTACGACGGAGAACGCCTACCCTGGTAGGCAAGGAGTGATTCATGAATCTGCAAACCCTCACCGAGCACGCCGCCAATAGCGAAATACGGGAACTGGAACTACTGTCGCTCGAAGGTGGTTTTTATCTGGCACGCATCCGCATGGATCACGGCCAATTCACCTTGCTGGACGATGCCGCCAAACCCATGCGTCTGCGTTCAATCACTCATCTGCGTGACTTGTTGCAAACCGTTCCGGCCTTTCCCTGCGTGTTGGTGCAGCAATGTGTGCACGACGAAATGTGCGGCCGGGACACAGGCCCTGTCGAAGAACTGCGCCTGCCTTTTTCGCTGACACCTCCTTGATGAACCGCACGCTGCCGGACCGCACCGAATGAGCAAGGTCAATCGCCTGTGCCTGATCCTCGGCGATCAACTGTCGTTTGACCTGGCCTCATTGCAAGGTCTCGATCCCGAACGTGATGCGGTACTGATGGTCGAGGTGATGGAGGAAGCCAGCCATGTGCCTCATCATCCGCAGAAGATCGCGCTGATCTTCAGCGCCATGCGGCATTTCGCCCAGGCGCTGCAGGCCAGAGGCGTACGTGTCGAGTACGTCCCCCTTGATGACCCGCACAACAGCGGATCGGTGCCGGGGGAATTACGCCGCTGGCAGGACCTGCTGCAAGCGGACGAACTGCACGTCACCGAATGCGGCGACTGGCGCCTCGAACAATCTCTCAAGGAATGCGGCTCAGCCATTGACTGGCATGCCGACACGCGTTTTCTGTGCAGTCGTGCCGAATTCAGCGCGTGGGCGGCCGGCAAAAAACAGCTGCGCATGGAGTTTTTCTACCGCGAGATGCGCCGCAAGAGCGGATTACTGCTCAATGGCGACGGCACGCCGGTCGGCGGCGCGTGGAACTTTGACGCCGAAAACCGCAAAGCCTTGCCCAAAGGAGTGAAAGCGCCCTACCCGGCGCGGTTTTCCGACGACGCCATCACTCGCGACGTGCTTGCACTGGTCAAAGAGCGCTTCAGCAGCCACTACGGCTCTCTGGACAATTTCAACTATCCGGTCACACATGCCGACGCCCAAGCGTTATGGGATTACTTTCTGGACTATGGTCTGGCCGGGTTCGGCGATTACCAGGATGCCATGGCCAGCGACGAGCCCTTTGTGTTCCATGCGCGGATCAGCGCAGCGCTCAATATCGGTCTGTTGGATTTACGTCAACTGTGCAGCGACGTTGAGTCGGCTTACAGGTCTGGCCGCATCCCATTGAATGCAGCCGAGGGGTTCATTCGGCAATTGATCGGCTGGCGGGAATATGTGCGAGGGGTTTACTGGCTGAAGATGCCTGACTATGCCCAAGGTAATTCATTTGGTAACCACCGGGCCTTGCCGGCGTTCTACTGGACGGGCGAAACGCAGATGAACTGCATGCGCCATGCGATCGGTCAAAGCCTCAAACATGCCTATGCCCACCACATCCAGAGGCTCATGGTCACGGGCAATTTTGCCTTGCTCACCGGCATCGCACCGAGCCAGATCTGCGATTGGTACCTGGCGATCTACATGGACGCGTTCGACTGGGTGGAACTGCCCAATACCCTGGGCATGGTCATGCACGCTGACGGTGGTTATCTCGGCTCCAAGCCTTATTGCGCGAGCGGCCAGTACATCAATCGAATGTCTGACTACTGTCGCGGCTGTGCCTACAAAGTCAGCGAAAGCACGGCTGACAACGCCTGCCCTTTCAATGCGCTGTACTGGCATTTCCTGATGCGCCACGGCGATCTTCTACGCGGTAATCAGCGCATGAGCATGATGTACAAAAACCTCGACCGCATGCCGCAAGCCAAGCAACAAGCGCTTTGGCAGCGGGGGCAGAAACTGCTCGACACACTGGACCGTGGCGAGCCGCTATAAAACGCGGCGTCCTTCCCCGTACGGGTGCAACTTAAACACCAGGTGACGTGTCAATGTGAGAATTCCCGGTGTACGTTTGAGCCGCGTTGAATGAACTCACCCAAAAATCAAGAAGGCCCCCCGTGGTGGAAATTCTGAAGCACTTTACTCGCGAGGAGCTTGAGGCAGAGGTCATGCGTCTGCGCCTGCTTCTGGAGAGCAGCGCAGCAGCATCACCGGATATGGCCGCCCAGCTTGCCGCCAGCCGAGCGGCGCTTGCCAGTAGCGAGGCGCGTTTCAGCACCATCCTGGAAACCATTGAGGCCGCGTTCGCGATCGTCAAAGTCAAATTCGACGCTGACGATCGCCCCGTCGATTACTACTTCGTCGAGGCCAACCCTGCGTTCGAACGTCAATGCGGCGTCAACCTGCGAGGTAAGTGGGTCACCGAGTTCGCCCCCAACCTGGAGAGTTTCTGGTTCGAGACTTACGGGCACGTGGCCAAGACCGGCGAGCCGGCCAACTTCGAAAACTACGCCAATACCTTTGAACGCTGGTTCGATGTTCGCGCCGTGCGTGTCGGCGATCCTGCCGATCGACAAATCGCGATTTTCTTCAGCGACGTCACCCAACGCCGAGACGCCGAGGAGCGCCTGCGAGTCAGCGAGGCGGTAGCGCGTGAAAACGTCGAGCGCGTGCAACTGGCCCTCGCCGCCGGGGCCATTATCGGGACTTGGCATTGGGACTTGCCCACAGATTGCTTCACCATGGATGAGTCCTTTGCCAGGATTTTTGACCTTGATCCCGCGTTGGGCCGCATCGGTCTGAGCCTGGAACAAGTCGTGATGACCGTACACCCCGATGACCGGGACGGGCTTACGGCCGCGATCAACGAAGCGATTGCCCGCGGCGGCGCCTACTCCCATCAGTATCGTGTGCGCCGCGCTGACGGAACATACAACTGGATCGAGGCCAACGGACGCGTCGAGTGCGCCGATGACGGCACCCCGTTGCGTTTTCCCGGCGTACTCATCGATGTTGAGGATCGACGCAATGTCGAGGCCGAGCGCGACCGGGCCAACGCCGCGTTGCGCGCGCTCAACGACACACTGGAACAACGCGTATCGACGCGCACAGCCGAACTCATGCAAACCGAGGAAAAACTGCGCCAGTCGCAGAAGATGGAAGCGGTCGGGCAACTGACCGGGGGCTTGGCCCATGATTTCAACAACCTGCTGGCCGGCATCTCGGCGGCGTTGGAATTAATGGGAAAGCGCATCGCCCAAGGCCGTCTGAAAGACGTCGATAAGTACATGGTCACCGCCCAAGGCGCCACCAAACGTGCGGCGGCCCTGACCCATCGACTGCTGGCTTTCTCGCGACGCCAGACACTCGATCCGCGGCCGACGGATGTCAATTCCCTGATCCTCGGAATGACCGAGTTGATCCAGCGCACCGTCGGCCCCGCCATCCGCTTGAAGACCGTCGCGGCGCCCGAACTGTGGCCGACACTGGTTGATGCCAGTCAACTGGAAAACGCACTGCTGAATCTGTGCATCAACGCCCGCGACGCCATGCCTGACGGCGGGCGTATCACGGTCGAGACGGCCAATCGCACAATGGACTCTGCGTCGGCCCGCGCGCTGGACATGCCCGAAGGCGAGTACTTGTCCCTGTGTGTCACTGATACCGGCACAGGCATGACGCCCGAGGTCATTGCCAAAGCCTTCGACCCATTTTTTACCACCAAGCCTCTGGGCCAGGGCACCGGCCTGGGGCTGTCGATGATCTACGGATTCACCAAGCAATCCGGCGGTCAGGTAAGGGTGCATTCGCAAGAGGGCCAAGGCACCACGATGAGTCTCTACCTGCCAAGGTACTGCGGCGAAACGCGGGCAAATCAGGATGCCACGCACAACGCGACAACGCCGCTTGCCAAGTCAGGCGGGACAATTCTGATTGTCGACGACGAACCCTCCGTGCGCATGTTGATTTGCGACGTGCTGGGCGAACTCGGTTATAACCTGCTGGAAGCCGCCGACAGCGTCGAAGGACTCGAAGCATTACGCTCCAGCGCACACATCGATCTGCTCATCACCGATGTCGGTTTGCCCGGCGGTATGAATGGGCGACAGATGGCCGATGCAGGCAGAGAAATCCGCCCGAGACTAAAAACGCTATTCATTACCGGCTACGCAGAAAACGCCGTCATTGGCAGCGCGCAACTTGGGCCGGGGATGCAAGTGCTGACCAAGCCGTTTGCGGTTGACGCATTGATTTCGCGCGTCATTACCCTGATGTCGACTAACGTTGAGTGAAGCCGCCGTGAACATTCTTCTAGAGCGCGGCAAAAAACTGTTGCAACGTAAAAAGCCTGCTTTTCAGGGCAGGCTTTTCGTGTGACGCGGCTCGCTTACTTCTGTTGAGACGTCAGCGCCGCATAGCCATTCATCAAATTGCGGTAGTTCGGAATCCGCTGCGACAGCAAATGACCCAAACCTTCAATGTCGTTACGCCAGTCGCGGTGCAGTTCACAGGCCACCGAGAACCAGTTCATCATCTGCGCGCCGGCCTGGGTCATGCGACTCCACGCAGCTTGTTGCACGGTGGTGTTGAAAGTGCCGGACGCATCAGTCACCACGAACACATCAAACCCCTCCGCCAGCGCCGACAGGGTCGGAAACGCTACGCACACATCCGTCACCACACCGGCGATGATGATCTGTTTGCGACCGGTGGCTTTGATTGCTTTGACGAAGTCTTCGTTGTCCCAGGCGTTGATCTGCCCTGGGCGAGCGATGTAAGGCGCATCGGGGAACATCTCTTTCAATTCCGACACCAGCGGACCGTTCGGGCCTTGCTCGAAACTGGTGGTGAGGATGGTCGGCAACTGGAAGAACTTCGCCAGATCGGCCAGCGCCAGCACGTTGTTCTTGAACTCGTTCGGCGAGAAGTCCTGCACCAGAGAAATCAAACCGGTCTGGTGATCAACCAGCAGCACTACGGCGTCGTCTTTGTTGAGGCGGTTATAGGTTGGAGTGTTCATCTGTGCATTCCTTTTTAGTTGTAGGGGTTCTTGTTGCGTTCAAGATGGGCACAGATTACTGACGCACCGGGGCGAGATAAATCGGCTGAAAAGCGTTTAACTGTCAACTCAGAAAGGACAATTGGTATTGGATAAAGGGCGGTGACTTCAGAGCCAATCTATTCGAACTCCTGGCACGGACCCGTCCTCAGCGACGACCTCGGAACGTCAAATCTGCAGGAGGCTATCGCGCTATCTCTCGTCACTTTTTCTTACACCTTTTGTCACCCTGCGACACCCTGTCCGCCGATCCGCAGCCGGCGTCTGCCTTCAGTTTGGTATGATGCGCCGCTTTTACGGTTAACCCCCCCCCGCCAGTCCTGCCGACTGACGGGCTGCAAAAGGCGGTATTAGATGACGGCTTTGTTGACTCGCCGCAAGGTGCTTGCGGGAATGGGCGTGCTCGGGCTTGGCCTGCTCGCCGGCTGCGACACCCGCGGCCAACTGTCTTACAAGTACGGCAAGGATCTGAGTAACAAGATCATGGGACGCACCTTCAAGCTTAAGAACACCGAAGGCGAGACCATGACGCTGTCGAGCTTTCGCGGCATGATGCCAATGGTGTTCTTCGGCTTCACCCAGTGCCCGGCGGTCTGCCCGACGACCCTGGCCCGCGCGGCGAAAATCAAAAAACTCATGGGCAGAGACGGCGACCGCTTGCAGGTGATCTTCATCACTCTGGATCCCGAGCGCGACACGCCAGAAATTCTCGACGCCTACATGAAGGCCTTCGACCCGACCTTCGTCGCGCTGTACGGCACACTTGAGGAAACCAAGGCCACGGCCAAGGAATTCGATGTGTTCTTCGAGAAGGTGCCGGCCGGCGACACCTACACCATCTCGCACACCGCCACCAGTTACGTCTATGACTCGCGCGGCGAACTGCGCGTAGGTCTATCCACATCGCTTTCGGCAGAAGAATGCACGGAAGATTTGCTTACCGTTATGGAGGTTTGCTGATGCACCCCGTTCTGAACAACATCAAACGCACCGTTTTCGCCCTTTCGTTGATGGGCCTGGCGTTTCAGGTCTCGGCGCAGACCCAGGTCGACGACGCCTGGGTACGTGCGACCGTGCCAACCCAGTCCGCCAGCGGCGCGTTCATGACCCTCACTGCCGACAGCGACAGCAAGCTGCTCAGCGTCGCTTCGCCAGCGGCCAAAGATGTGCAAATCCATGAAATGAGCATGAAAAACGACGTCATGAGCATGGGCCCGGTGAAATCGGTCGACCTGCCGGCCGGCAAAGCCGTCCACTTTGACCCGAACGGCTACCACGTCATGCTGATGGGCCTGACGGCTCAGTTGAAAGAAGGCGAAAGCGTGCCGCTGACCTTGACCGTGGAAAACGCTAAGGGCGAGAAAGAAACCGTTGAAGTGAAAGCTCCGGTGCGCCCGCTGACCAACATGCAAGGTCATGATCACAGCAAGATGCATTGATCTGACCTTCAGCAACACCCACGGGGCGGCATGATAGACGATCATGCCGCCCCTTTTTTTGCGGATGTAAAGTTTATGGAAAGCGTGCTTTACACCAAAAAATTCATCAGCGAGGATGTAAAGGGTCTTTTACACAGGAAGTGAAGCATGAAGAGTTTCAATCGCGAAATGGCCGCTGCGATGGCGCTGTACATATTGGTATTGCTGACATCGCAATTTGCCTTGCTGTATCTCGCCGACGCCAGCTTTGGGCTGCGTACCGTCATCGCCCTGTTGCCCATTATTCCGGTCGGTCTGTTCTGCTGGACTATCGTGCGTGACATGCGCCGTCTCGACGAAATGTACCTGCGCATCCAGTTCGAAGCCCTGGGCTTTGCTTTCGCCGCCTCAGCCCTGCTGACCTTTACCTACGGCTTTCTGGAGACCGTCGGTGCACCGCACTTCCCTTGGTTGTGGGTCTGGCCGGTGATGGGCCTGATGTGGATGATCGGTTTGCGCTTCGCCAAGCGTCGCTACCAATGAAAAACCGCCTCAAGCAATTACGCGCCCAGCGCAAATGGTCCCAAGTCGATCTGGCAGAGCGCCTGAACGTATCGCGTCAGACGATCAACGCCATCGAGAATGAACGCTACGACCCGAGCCTGCCGCTGGCGTTTCAGATTGCCCGGGCGTTCGAGATGACCATTGAAAGCATCTTTGATGATGGAGCTTGAGCCGATAACTCGCAGAAAAGACAGGCACTCTGCAGGACGGCGTGGCAACCACCACGCCGAAGTGGTCGTGTGAATCGCAGCGTTTAACACATGCTGTCATGCCGGTTCTAAGGCGCACTAAATAAGATGAAACAATAAATCTGCTGCCGAGATACTGCATCAACATCGCCGATTGCCAGTCAACACCAACGTCAGCTAGAGCTTACGGCGTTTCGTCTAACCCCAAACGGCTCCGCAAACCAATCACCTGCGCGTTTAAAACAACGATCAGACCGCCCACCCTTGCTATCATCACCCACACTTTTTTTACGATTTGATGACTGGAAGGTCTTTTTTGTGAGCGCTCTTTTGAACGGGTTGCGACACCCGCATGCCCGACTCTCTTCCCTGATCTTTCTGGTGCTGATCGTGCCGGTGTGCCTACGCGCGGCACTCGGCTGGTCGACTCCGCTGGGTTATTTGTCGGATCTGGCGATCGGCAGTTCGTTGGTGATTTTGTTGCATCGCCGCGCGTGGTGGCTGGCATTGCCGCTGCTGCTGTTCTGGGGCTTGCTCGCGGTGGCGACTGCGGAACTGGTCAGTGCCGTCGGTCGCCTGCCCACCCCTTCCGATCTGCATTACCTGTTCGATCCGCAATTTGTCGAGAACTCCAGTGGCGGAGGACTCGCGCATCCGGCGGTGGGCATTACGTTGCTGCTGGCACTGTTGCTTTGGCTGCTGGCGCAGTTTGCCGCACGCGGCATTGTCCGTCCTGCCCTGCCCCGTGCGTTCTGGGGTGTGCCACTGGTGCTGTTCGCTGTGCACTGGGGCGCACAGAACCTGTGGCCGAGCGAGGCCGATCCTTGGCGTTTGTACAGCCTTTCGCACCATTTGCTAGCCACTGAGGTCGCCGATGTGCAGATCCGGGCCGAGGAATGGCTGGACGGCGATGTTGAGGAAACCACACCGGTCATGACCGGACTCACCGACGTCGATCTCAACGGGCAGAAACTGCTGAATGCACCGGGTCGGGCACGTAACGTGCTGATCATCACCCTGGAAGGCATTCCCGGCGCTTACATCCGCGCCAACCGCGAGGCCATTGGCAGCCATTATCAGGAAGACCTGATGCCCAATCTCAGTCGCTGGGCCGAGCGCGGCATGAACACACCTGACTACGTTGTGCACACACACCAGACCATTCGCGGTCTGTACGCCATGCTCTGCGGCGATTACGACAAGCTCAACAACGGCACGCCCAAAGGCGTGGAAATGCTCACCCTGAACGAGCGCAATCAGGCTTGTCTGCCGGCGCAACTGCGCGCGCACGGTTTCAGCACCCACTATCTGCAAGGCGCCGGCCTGCGCTTCATGGCCAAAGACAAGATCATGCCGCACATCGGTTTCGATGCGACCCATGGCCTGGAGTGGTTCACCAACGCCAACTATGTGGAATTTCCGTGGGGCAAGGATGACAAGGCATTCTTCGAGGGCGCGCTGAGTTATGTCGGCCAACTGGAAAAGCAAAAAAAGCCGTGGATGCTGACATTGCTGACCGTAGGCACGCACCAGCCCTACTCCGCACCGGAAGAATATCGGGAGCGCTACGAAACGCCGAAGCAGGCGGCGGTCGGCTACCTGGACGATGCACTGGACCAGTTCCTTGGCAGTCTCGAACGCCAGGGCGTGTTGAAAGACACGCTGGTGGTGATCACCTCCGATGAGTCCCACGGCATTGATGGCGTGCGTCTGGCTTCGTCATGGGGTTTCAATCTGACGTTGGCGCCCGAGCAGGAGCAACTTCCGCGCCTCAAGGCCGGGGTGTATGGCCATGTCGATTTGAGCACCTCGGTCCTCGACTACTTCGACCTGCCAGTACCTCTCTCATTGAGCGGCCGCTCGCTGTTTCGCGATTACGATTCCGGTCGTGAAATGATGTCGTTCACCAACGGCAAACTGCGCTATCACGATGGCCACGGTATGTTCTCCGAATGTGACATGCCGCGCCGCTGCCGCTACTACGAAAGCGCCGGTTTCATAGCCGACAGTGCCACGTTCAAGGGCACCTACAGTGGCCATCGCGCCCGACAGATCGCGGCCCGCGCCGATGCGCTGGACCTGTCCCTACTGCGCACTCCGCTCAATCACCGCTATCAATTCGGCAGCACCAACGTCATCCCGCTGCAGGCACAGATCAATAATGACTGGGCCGACAATCTGATCGGCGCGCAATACCTGGAAATGCCCAAGGGCTCGTACACCCGCGTACGCATGACCGTGCGTTCGCTTGATCCGCACCAGGTCGCGCACATTCAGCTCAAAGCCAAGGAATTCGAAAAAGAGGTGCAGATCGGGTTGCCGCCGGAAATGGTCGCCACGGCGGATCAGCCGCTGGAGATGGATTTCAGCTTCGATAATCCGCAAGACCGCAAGGCCTTCTCCTTCCATTTGCTGGGTTATGGATCGGGTGCTGTTGAAGTCACGGATTTCAGTGTGATCACTGAGTTGCCAGGACAAGAGGATCTGCTGGATGAAGTGCCGGAGGATCAGGCCGGGCAGTCGAGTTGACACCGCGTTAAGAGGTTCTGCCTATCAGCGTCCAATAGTCGGGCTATTAGCCGACTCGTCAAGTCGGGTCTAGCCTTACAAGTCCGAAGTCGGCACGAGCCGGCCGTAGACGACCTGATAAGGACCCGAACATGGCAACTGAATCGAAATGCCCGTTCAACCACGCCGCTGGTGGTGGTACGACGAACCGTGACTGGTGGCCGAATCAACTCAACCTGAAGATCCTGAGTCAGCACTCGCCCAAGTCCGACCCGCTGGGCAAGGACTTCGACTACGCCAAAGCCTTCAAGAGCCTGGACTTCCAGGCGCTGAAACAAGACCTCAATGCGTTGATGACCGACTCCCAGGACTGGTGGCCGGCGGACTTCGGCCACTATGGCCCGCTCTTCATCCGCATGGCCTGGCACAGCGCCGGCACCTATCGCACCGCGGATGGCCGCGGTGGTGCCGGATCGGGCCAGCAGCGTTTCGCCCCGCTCAACAGTTGGCCGGATAACGTCAGCCTCGACAAGGCCCGCCGCCTGCTGTGGCCGATCAAACAGAAATATGGCCGCAACATTTCCTGGGCCGACCTGATTGTCCTCACCGGTAACGTCGCGCTGGAATCCATGGGCTTCAAGACTTTCGGTTTCTCCGGTGGCCGCCCTGATGTGTGGGAACCGGACGAAGACGTGTACTGGGGTTCGGAAAATGAATGGCTGGGCGGTGATAGCCGTTACGGCAAGGACAAGGCCGCCATGCAGGAACCCGGTGACGGCACGCTGGTAGCAGAACCGGATCTGCACGGCAAAGAAGAGAGCCGCACCGATCAGGGCGAGCGCACTCTGGAAAACCCGCTTGCAGCGGTGCAGATGGGCCTGATCTACGTCAACCCGGAAGGTCCTGAAGGCAACCCTGACCCCGTGGCCTCGGCCCACGACATTCGCGAAACCTTCGCCCGCATGGCCATGAACGATGAAGAAACCGTGGCCCTGATTGCCGGCGGTCACGCCTTTGGCAAAACCCACGGTGCCGGCCCTGCCGATAATGTCGGCCCGGAACCGGAAGCCGCCGGACTGGAAGAACAAGGCCTCGGTTGGCGCAACGCGTTCGGCACCGGCAAGGGCGGCGACACCATCACCAGCGGCCTCGAAGTGACATGGACCACCACGCCGACCCGGTGGAGTAACAACTACCTGGAAAACCTGTTCGGTTTCGAGTGGGAACTGACCAAGAGCCCGGCCGGGGCACATCAGTGGATTCCGAAAAACGGCGCGGGTGCAGGCACCGTTCCCCATGCCCATGACCCGAGCAAAAAACTCTCGCCGACCATGCTCACCTCTGATCTGGCGTTGCGCTTCGACCCGGCTTACGAGCAGATCTCCCGGCGTTTTCTGGCCAATCCCGATCAATTGGCCGACGCCTTCGCCCGCGCCTGGTACAAACTGATTCACCGCGACATGGGTCCACTCTCACGCTATCTCGGCCCGGAACTGCCCAACGAAGAACTGCTGTGGCAAGACCCGATTCCCGATGCCACTCACCCACTGATCGATGAAAACGACGCTGCCGCATTGAAGAGTAAAGTGCTGGCATCAGGTCTGTCGGTTTCGCAACTGGTCTCGACGGCCTGGGCTGCAGCTTCGACGTTCCGTGGCTCGGACAAGCGCGGCGGCGCCAACGGTGGCCGTCTGCGCCTGGAGCCGCAGAAATCCTGGCAAGCCAACCAGCCGGAACAACTGGCCAGCGTGCTGAAAACCCTTGAGGGCATTCAGAACGAGTTCAATGGTGGCGCATCGGGCAAGAAAGTCTCGCTGGCAGACCTGATCGTGCTGGCCGGCAATGCCGGAGTCGAGCAAGCAGCGAAAAATGCCGGGCATTCGGTAACCGTGCCGTTCACGGCGGGTCGTACGGATGCCTCGCAGGAGCAAACCGATGTGGATTCGTTCGGTTTCCTCGAACCGATTGCCGATGGGTTCCGCAACTACAGCAAAGGCAAATACACGGTGTCGGCCGAGGCGCTGCTGATCGACAAGGCTCAACTGCTCACCCTCACCGCGCCGGAAATGACCGTGCTGCTGGGTGGCTTGCGGGTGTTGAACACTAACGTCGGGGGAAGCCGTCATGGCGTGTTCACCCACCAGACCGAAGCGCTGACCAACGACTTCTTCACCCACCTGCTGGATATGGGGGTGGAGTGGAAACCAACGTCAAAAGCGGCGGACGCGTTCGAGGGCCGCGACCGTAAAACCGGCAGCGTGAAATGGACCGCGACGCGGGTTGATCTGGTGTTCGGTTCCAACGCGATATTGCGGGCGCTAGCGGAGGTGTATGCCAGTTCGGATGCGAAGGAGCAGTTCGTCAAAGACTTTGTCGCCGCCTGGACAAAGGTGATGAACCTGGACCGTTTTGATCTGAAGTAACGCAAGAAAACTGTGGGAGCGGGCTTGCTCGCGAAAGCGGTGTGTCAGGCGACAGCTCTATGTCTGACATACCCTCTTCGCGAGCAAGCCCGCTCCCACATTTAGATCCGCGTTCCTACCAGGTTTCATATTCAGGCTTCGGCACAGGATCGGTCGGCCCCAGATAACTGACGGAACGCAAAAAAAACTGTGGGAGTGGGCTTGCTCGCGAAAGCGGTGTGTCGGGCGACAGCTCTGTGTCTGACATACCCTCTTCGCGAGCAAGCCCGCTCCCACATTTAGATCCGCTTTCCTACCAGGTTTCATCTGCAAGCTTCAGCATCGGATCGGTCGCCCCCGAATAACTGAAGTAACGCAAAAAAAACTGTGGGAGCGGGCTTGCTCGCGAAGGCGGTGTATCAGGTAACAACTCTGTGTCTGACATACCCTCTTCGCGAGCAAGCCCGCTCCCACAGTTAGATCCGCGTTTCTATCAGGTTTCATATTCAGGCTTCGGCACAGGATCGGCCTGCCTCGATAAAACGGACGCAACGCAAAACAACTGTGGGAGCGGGCTTGCTCGCGAAGGCGGTGTATCAGGTAACAGCTCGGTGTCTGACATAACCTCTTCGCGAGCAAGCCCGCTGCCACATTTAGATCCGCGTTTCTATCAGGTTTCATATTCAGGCTTCGGCACAGGATCGGCCTGCCTCGATAAAACGGACGCAACGCAAAACAACTGTGGGAGCGGGCTTGCTCGCGAAGGCGGTGTGTCAGGTAACAGCTCTGTGTCTGACATACCCTCTTCGCGAGCAAGCCCGCTGCCACATTTAGATCCGCGTTAAGCCAGGCTTTTGCTGACCACCTCATAGACGTCGCTGGACAACTGACCTGAAGCCAGAATCCGCTCCAGTTCGGCCTTCATCAGCGCCTGCCGCGCGCTGTCGTATTTGCGCCAGCGCGTCAGCGGCGCCAATTGCCGCGAGGCGATCTGCGGGTTGAAGCCGTTCAGTTCGATCACCAGATCCGCGAGGAAGCGATAACCCGAGCCATCCGCCGCGTGGAAGTTGATCAGGTTCTGCCCGGCAAACGCGCCGACCAGCGCACGCACCTTGTTCGGGTTTTTGATGTTGAACGCCGGGTGCTGCATCAACGCCTTCACACGCTCCAGACCGCCCGGCAAAGTGCTGCCGGCCTGTACGCTGAACCACTGATCCATGACCAACGGATTGTCCTTGAAGTGTTCGGCGAAACTCGCCAGCGCCACGGCTTTCTGCTCGTCGAACGGCGAGTTGACCAACACTGCCAGCGCCGTCAGGCGCTCGGTCATGTTGTCGCTGGTGTCGAACTGTTCCAGCGCCGCCGCCAACACTTCTGGCTTGCCGCTGAGCATCAGGTACGACAGCGCGATGTTCTGCAACGCACGACGAGCGAAGTGCTCGGCCTCGGCCATATACGGGGTTTGTTTCGACAGGTCACGGTTGGCCTGGTAACGCAGCCATAGTGCTTCGAACAGGTTGTCCGCCAGTTGCTTGCGGGCAAACTCGCGCGCGATATGGATCGCGTCGACGTCAGCCACTTCGCTGATTTCGGCAAGGTACGCCTCACCCGGCAGTGAGAGCATTTCCGCGACCATCGCCTGATCCAGCGATTCGTCCGACAGCACTGTGCGCAACGCAGTAATCAGGCGTGGGTCGAGCACCAGGCTTTCGCCCTTCTGCTGTTGAGTGATCAGCTCTTGCAGCACCTGCACCGACAGTTGCTGACCGGCATCCCAGCGGTTGAAGCCGTCGCTGTCATGCTGCATCAGGAACATCAGTTGATCGCGGTTGTACGGGAAGCTCAGTTTCACCGGCGCCGAGAAGCCACGCAGCAGTGACGGCAACGGCTGTGCGCTGATGTCGACGAAGGTGAAGGTCTGTTCGGCTTCGGTCACGGAAATGACGCGAGTGGTGCCTTGGGAAGCGGCTTCACCAGCCAGCCGCAGGGCAATCCCGTTGCCCTTGCTGTCGAGCAGGCCCAGCTCTACGGGAATCACGAACGGCAGTTTTTCCACCTTGTCCGGGGTTTCCGGGCAGCTCTGGCGGAACGTCAGGCTGTAGGTTTTCGCGGCGGCGTCGTAAGACTCGCTCACCGCCAGACGCGGTGTGCCGGCCTGGCTGTACCAGCGTTTGAATTGGGTCAGGTCGACGCCGTTGGCATCTTCCATGGCTTTGATGAAGTCGTCGCAAGTCACGGCCTGGCCGTCGTGGCGTTCGAAGTACAGATCGCTGCCCTTACGGAAGCCTTCGGCGCCGAGCAAGGTGTGGATCATGCCGACCACTTCCGAGCCCTTTTCGTACACGGTCAAGGTGTAGAAGTTGGAAATTTCGATGAAGCTGTCCGGACGAACGGCGTGAGCCATCGGGCCGGCATCTTCGGCGAACTGGTGGGTACGCAGGTAAGCCACGTCCTGAATGCGCTTGACCGTGGCGGAGTTCATGTCGGCGGAGAAACCGGAATCACGGAACACGGTGAAGCCTTCCTTGAGCGACAGTTGGAACCAGTCGCGGCAGGTCACGCGGTTGCCCGACCAGTTGTGGAAGTATTCGTGCGCGACAATCGCCTCGACCCGCTGGTGCGCGGCGTCGGTGGCGGTTTCGGCGCGGGCCAGTACGGCGCTGGAGTTGAAGATGTTGAGGCCCTTGTTCTCCATGGCGCCCATGTTGAAGTCGTTCACCGCGACGATCATGAAGATGTCCAGATCGTACTCGCGACCGTAGACCTCTTCGTCCCAGCGCATCGACTTCTTCAGGCTGTTCATCGCGTGCTGGCACTTGTCGATGTTTTCCGGCTCGACGTAAATGCGCAGCGCCACGGTGCGTTCGGTCATGGTGGTGAAGGTGTCTTCAACGCACCACAAATCACCGGCCACCAGCGCGAACAGGTACGCCGGTTTCATGAACGGGTCTTCCCAGGTCGCCCAGTGCCGGCCGTCTTCGCCGGGGCCGGAAGCGATCGGGTTGCCGTTGGACAGCAGCACCGGATAGCTGTGCTGTTCGGCCACCACGGTAGTGGTGAACTTGCTCATCACGTCCGGACGATCGAGGTAATAGGTGATCTTGCGGAAACCTTCGGCCTCGCACTGGGTGCAGAACATGGTGCCGGACTTGTACAGGCCTTCCAGCGCGGTGTTGGTTTCCGGATGGATCTTGACGCTGGTGTCGAGTGTGAAGGTTTCGCTGGTCGGTTGCAGGGTCAGTTCGTTTTCACTGA
Source organism: Pseudomonas baetica (assembly GCF_019733355.1). Lineage (GTDB taxonomy): Bacteria > Pseudomonadota > Gammaproteobacteria > Pseudomonadales > Pseudomonadaceae > Aquipseudomonas > Aquipseudomonas baetica_A. Next base: position 25,823 of record NZ_JAIHLQ010000040.1, read on the forward strand.
GCTGATAGTCCGCAGCGCTCAGTTCCTGATCGGCCAATGTCACCGACAGCAATTCCAGTTGCTGGCCATCGAGCACCAGCGGCGGCAGGCCCGGGCCACGCGCCGGGTTGCGGCGCATCACCAATTGCGCGTGGACCAGGCTGTGATCCTCGAACAACTCGAAGGTCAGGTGTGTTTCGTCGATCAGGTACTCGGGCGCCTGATAGTCCTTCAGGTAAATCATCTTCGGTTGTTCGGTGCGCATGCTGGAGTCCTTACTGATGCACGGCGAGCTGATAAGCCGTGTACTTACGAATGTTGATCACGCCGGTGTCGAAGATCAGGTACTGGCCCTTGATCCCCAGCAGCGTGCCTTCGGCAATCGGGTTTTTGTCCAGGTTGAAGCTGACGATTTTGGCCGGGTATTGCTCGACCGGATAGCGAATTTCCAGCGGTTCGACATCGGTAATCGTCTGAATGGCCTGTAGGCCGAATCGCTCCTGCAAGCCTTGCAGGCCCTCGGCGCAACTGTCGAACAACTGATCACGCACCTGTGCCAGATCCACGGCGACAGCATCGCCCTTGAGCAGTGCACGCCAATTGGTCTTGTCAGCCACTTGGCTACGGAACAGATCTTCGACGAAGCCCGATTGCTGCCGCGTGGCGACGCGCATGATCGGCAACGCCTGACTGGCACCCTGGTCGAGCCAGCGGGTCGGCAATTGGGTAGCACGCGTGATGCCAACCTTGATCCCCGACGAATTGGCCAGGTAAACCACATGGTCCGTCATGCAGAACTGCTCGCCCCACGCCGGATCCCGGCAGGTGCCGGCGTCATAGTGGCAGCGCTCCGGGCTCATGATGCAGATATCGCACTGCGCCAGCTTGGTCATGCACGGATAGCAGTAACCCTGACTGAAACTGGTTTTGGTCTTGCGCCCGCAATGGGTGCAGTGGATCGCTCCCAGGTATTCAAGACGCACTGTGGTGCCAATCAATGGATTGACCGGCACCTCGACGTCATCCAGACGAAACGCGTATTGCACATTCGACCCGTCCAGGCGCGCCGACATTTTGCTGATTGCACCGCGGCCAATCTCGATCAATGGATGGCATCCGACTTGAACAGAATATTCGGCACTTCGATCGACTTCGACGCACATTCCTGCGGGCCCATGTAACCGGTGCGCTGTTCTTCAGGCAGGTTCTGGATTTCCCAGGCGATCATGGCCTGCAAGGATAATTCACGCTGTTCGGCGGTGAGTTTGCCACCGTCGGACCACTTACCGATTTCCACGGCCAGTTTCAGGCTCTCGTAGATGTCCGGGGTGATGTTTTTGATCATTTCGTTAAAAGAGGACATCAGGGTCTCCGTGCTCTTTATTCACTGAAAATTTGAGGCGGCCAGTTTACGGCGGTTATACAAACCGCCCAACAAACCGGTGAAGCATCCGATGAGTAACCCGCCGACATGGGCGGCATTGGCGATTTCGCCGAAACCGATCATCGAGATCAGCCCGGACATGCACACCAGCAACCACACCAGCATCATCACCAGCACGCCACGCGGCAGGCGATAGGCCGGGTTCGGCGCTAGTAACTGGAAGATCCAGCAATGGCCAAGCAAACCGTAAAGCACACCGGACAGACCACCGAACAGGCTCGGGCCGCTCCAGGCAAACTGCGCGTAGTTCGACACCAGGCTGAACAACAGCGTCAGGCCGAGCAGATTGATGCTGCCCTGGCGCGACTCGATGCGCCGCCCCAGCTCCCAATACCACATGCCGTTCATGGCCAGGTGGAGAATGCCGAAATGAATCAGCATTGGCGTAAACAAGCGCCACCACTGCCCCGCCGCCAAGCTATCAGCCAGCGGCGTGAAATGGATGTACTCGCCGACCACCCGAAAATCGAGAAAAGTGAGCCAGCGTAAGGTCTGCAGGTTTTCGCCAAGGTAAGTCAGGCCGCCCACGATCAGACACAGCAGCAGGATAAACCCCGTGGCTTTGGCATATTTCAACTGTTCGACGAAGCTTGGGCGCTTGAGTGTCTGGGCCACGGGAATGTCCAGTTGCTGATCAGGGTCGCCGGCCGGAAAGCGTTCGTAAAGCGAGCGCACGTCTTCGCTGATTTCCGCAGGCGCCCACAGCACTTGCTCGCCCGCCTCTTCACTGACTCGATGTGGCACTTGCATCCGTTGCAACAACTGGACAAAGCCACTCAAATCCACCGCCAGTGGCAGACGCAATACCGCTATCGCACTCATTGCAGCACCTCCGGCCGCTCGACATCGACCCAGACAAATTTATGCGGATCGAGGCGGGTTTCCTGATCCAGACGATAGGCGACGAGTTTGCCGTAGAGCACCGCGCTGTAATCCAGACACGCGAGGTTGGGGCGTATCGGCGCCGGTTTGCCGCTGCGCCAGTAGTGGCCGACGAACAGCAACGGCTCGTCGACGCCATAGCGCAGCAGGGAGTTCTTTTCGGTAGAGGTCAGTGGCGTCCGTGCCACCGGTTCCGGCAGGGCATCAGGCTGGAACACGATATCGCCGTAGGTTTTCGGATCGTCTTCCCAGAACTTGGTGCGGAAGAACGAGCGCACCAGACCGTCGCCGCTGGTCATGGTCTGGCCTCCGGGCAGGCGCATGTCGGTGCCACGCAACAGGCGGTCGAACACCGTGCAGGCAAAGCTGCCGGGCACCGCCGAAGCCTGGAGGAAATGCTCATCGATACGCGCATCGGGAAACAGGCCGCGCAGCGGTTCGATCAGGCCGGCGTCCCAGCAGGCATGCACGACACGGAAACGCCCGGCATCCACCACCAGCGGCAGTTCATAGAACCACTGCTGAAAGTCATGCCAGTCGCCGGGATGATCTTCGAACTGAGTCAGGGTTTCATGAAGCAAACGCGCATGACGCGGCGTGTGCTCACGCACGAACTGCTTGCCGCTGCCCGGAGGCGCCGGGGTGCTCCAGCCCAGCGCGTTGAATTCGTGGTTGCCCATGATGCACAACGCCTGACCGGCCTCGACCATGTCATGAACGATGTGCAGCGCCTCGCGAATCCGCGGGCCACGGTCGATGATGTCGCCGACGAACACGGCCATGCGCGATGGATGCCGCCAGACCCCGCCCTGCTTGTGATAACCGAGTCGGTCAAGCAAGTGTTCCAGGGTCAGGGCGCATCCGTGCACGTCACCAATCAGGTCATAACTGCGCGCGGGATCGAGCATCAGTCGCCTCCACCACCCAGCTTGCTGCCCCAGCCGAGCTTGGTGCGGCAGACTTCGTAGTAGTTGTGGTCGAGCGGGTGGATCAGTCGCAGCTTCTGCGCTTTCTTGCTGACGGTGATGGTGTCGCCCGGCGCGCAGGTGAAGTGGTTCTGCCCATCGCAGGAGACCTGCGGGTAGATCTGCATGTTTTTCGACACGACGATTTTCAGCTCACTGTTGCCATCGACCACAATTGGCCTGCTCGACAACATATGGGGGTACATCGGCACGATCACAATGGCATCGAGCTTGGGATGCATGATCGGTCCGCCGGCAGACAGCGCATAGGCGGTAGAACCGGTGGGCGTGGCGACGATCAGGCCGTCAGCCTTCTGGCTGCAGACGAACTGGCCGTCAATGTACAGCTCGAACTCGATCATCCGCGTCGATTTGCCGGGGTGCAGCACCACATCGTTGAGCGCATCGCCCTGACCGATGGCCTCGGCATGCCGGCGGACTTCGGCTTGCAGCAAAAAGCGGTTTTCCACCAGGTAATGGCCGTCGAGCACCTTGGCGACTTCGACTTCCAGCTCATCGGGGCGAATGTCGGTGAGGAACCCGAGGCTGCCACGGTTGATCCCGAGTACCGGAATATTGTGCCGCGCCAGCGCCCGGGCAGCGCCGAGCAGGCTGCCGTCGCCGCCGACGACGATGACCATGTCGCAGACTTCGCCGAGCATCTTGCGCGACGAAGTTTGCAGGCCGTGGCCGGGCAGAACTTCAGCAATGGTGTCTTCGAGGATCACATGCAGGTGACGATCGAGCAGAAACCGTTTCAGTCGGCGGACGGTATCCAGCACCTGGGAACTGCCCAGGCGACCGATGATGCCGATATTACGAAATTGCTCCATGGGACCTCTGCGGACAATCGAAAACGCGAAAAGCACGATTATGGGCGAAAGCCTGCGATAGACAAAATCCTTTCAGCCTCAAGGGTGTGCCCGTGTTTAAGGCTATGCTCGCAAGATGATCCTATTTCCTGACTTGCTCCAGTTGCCCCACCAGTTACGCCATCCCGAAGTGCGCGATCTGGCGTGGGTGATCCTCGCCCCGCCGATGCTGGCCACAACGCCATGGCCGCAGCGTCATCCGCTGGCCGGCAGCGATTGGGTCGCCGATCCCGAGCGCCTGGAACACTGGCTGCGTCAGCTCGACCGTGACAGTTACGGATTGCTGCACTGGCTGTCCCAGGCACGCACGCGGCGGTTGGGCCTTTATTACGAGCGGTTGTGGCAGTTTGCTGTGCAACATGCACCGGGTATCGAACTGATCGCCGCCAACCTGCCGATTCGCCGGGGTGGCCATACCCTCGGCGAACTGGACATGTTGCTGCGTGACCGCGACGGCGTGCATCACCTGGAGCTGGCAATCAAGCTCTACCTCGGCCCGCAAAACGGCGACGGTCATGATCCGGCGCAATGGCTGGGGCCCGGTTGCCATGATCGACTGGATCGCAAGCTGGCGCATCTGGCCGAGCATCAACTGCCGATTTCCGCACGCCCGGAAAGTCGCGAAGTCCTGGCAGCGCTGGGTATCGAAGTGTTCAGTGCGCAACTTTGGCTCGGTGGTTATCTGTTGTATCCGTGGCCGGGGCAAGCGCAATCGCCGCGGGGTGCCCACCCACAACATTTGCGCGGCAGTTGGTTGCATCAGAAGGATTGGCCGGCGTTCGTCGCGCAACGCCCGGACGGACGCTGGCAACCCCTGCCCCGCCATGCCTGGCTGGCGCCGGCGCACTACCCGGTGGAACAGACCTGGAAGGAAGAACACTTGCAAATGTGGCTTGAGGGTTTGGAACCGCTAGCCCCGGCGCAGTTAATGGTGCGCCTGATTGAGAATGCGCGCGGGGAATGGGAGGAGGCGGAGCGGTTGTTTCTGGTGTCGGATCTTTGGCCGAATGCGCCTGGCCAAGCCTGAAAATTTGCAGTGCCTGTTCGCCACCCATCGCTGGCAAGCCAGCGATGGGTGCCGACTCGGTCTAAAGGGATAATCGCAAAGCCAAAGCCGCCAACGTCACCAACAAAACCGGCACCGTCAGCACAATTCCGACTTTGAAGTAATACCCCCAGCCAATCCTGATCCCCTTGCGTTCCAGCACATGCAGCCACAGCAACGTCGCCAGACTGCCAATCGGCGTGATCTTCGGCCCTAGGTCACTGCCGATCACGTTGGCATAGATCATCGCCTCCTTGACCATCCCGCTCGCCTGACTGGCGTCAATCGAGAGCAGCCCGATCAAAACGGTCGGCAGATTGTTCATGATCGAGGACAACAACGCCGTCAGCACACCAGTGCCCATTGCCGCACCCCATACGCCATGACCGCCAAAGACATCCAGCCAACCCGCCAGATAGCCGGTCAACCCGGCATTGCGCAGGCCGTAGACAACCAGATACATGCCTAGCGAGAAAATCACGATCTGCCACGGTGCTTCTTTCAGCACCTTGCGCGTGGAAATCTTGTGACCACGGGCGGCGATACCCAGCAACAGCGCAGCGCAGACCGCCGATATCGCGCTGATCGGGATGCCCAGTTGCTCGAGGAAGAAGCAGCCGATCAACAGGATCACCAACACCCCCCAACCGGCGTAGAACGTCGCTTTGTCGTGAATCGCAGTGTGCGGCAGTTCAAGCTGTTCGGGGGCGTACGCCTTGGGAATGTCACGACGGAAAAACCACAGCAACATCGCCAGCGTCGCGGCGACGCTGACAACGTTCACCGGCACCATGACCGCCGCATAGCGGTTGAAGCCGATATGGAAAAAGTCTGCCGAAACGATGTTGACCAGATTCGACACCACCAGCGGCAGGCTCGCGGTATCGGCAATGAACCCGGCCCCCATGACGAACGCAAGGGTGGCCGCCGGAGAAAAGCGCAGCGCCAGCAACATCGAAATCACAATCGGCGTGAGGATCAGTGCTGCACCGTCATTGGCAAACAGTGCCGACACCAGCGCACCGAGCAGCACCATAAAGGCAAACAGCTTGCGCCCGCTGCCCCGCCCCCATCGCGCCACATGCAGCGCGGCCCAGGCAAAAAAACCGGCTTCATCGAGCAACAGACTGATGATGATCAGCGCGACGAAGGTGCCGGTGGCGTTCCAGATAATTTGCCATACCAGGGGGATGTCGCTCAGATGCACCACACCGAAGATCAGCGCCAGCACGGCGCCCAACGTCGCGCTCCAGCCAACGCCAAGACCTTTGGGTTGCCAGATGACAAGGGTGATGGTCAGCAGGAAAATCAGTGACGCAGCGAACATTCGCAACAGCCTTCAACAATCAAATGGGTGGATATCCAAATGCGGGAGCGGGCTTGCTCGCGAAGGCCGCAGGTCAGACAAAAAGTTGCTATCTGGCACAACGCTTTCGCGAGCAAGCCCGCTCCCACAGTTTCCGGTGTACATCCGGAGAAACGATTAACTCATTTCTTGTGTTGTTCCACAAAGAGCCCGTACGCATCGATGAATTTCTGCAGAAACGGTTTCACCGTTTCGCTCAGTTTGCCCGCCTCGTCAAAAGCCGACCCCGCACCGCCCAGATAGGCCTCTGGCTGCTGCATGCAGGGCACATCGAGAAACACAAACGACTGACGCAGATGCTGGTTCGCCCCGAACCCGCCGATCGCACCTGGCGAAACACTGATCACCGCGCCCGGCTTGCCGCCCCAGACGCTCTTGCCGTAAGGCCGCGAGCCAACGTCGATCGCATTCTTCAACGGCGCCGGCACCGAACGGTTGTACTCCGGCGTCACAAACAGCACCGCGTCGGATGAACCCACCTTTTGTCGAAAAGTGCTGTAGGCTGCCGGCGGTGAATCTCCGTCAATGTCTTCGTTATAGAGTGGCAGATCGCCGATTTCGACAATCTCGAGCTTGAGGTTAGCCGGGGCCAGTTCCGCCAGTGCAAGGGCGACTTTACGATTGATCGACGCTTTTCTAAGGCTACCGACCACTACGGCGACGTTGTAGACATTGCTCATGGAAGACTCTCGATTGTCAGTGGAAGAAGGCAGTAGTTATAGATGATTCGGTGACAGTTTCACCAGCGGACTCGGGAAATACCCCCGTGCTGATTATTTTTTTCCTGTAGGAAAACTTACAGGCCTTGATGACGGTCTACCAAGCCGCAAATCAAGCGTTTTATCTCCAGAGGTTCTAAGCAGATGGCAGCAGTACTGGTCGGTCAGTTCCATGCAAGAGATGCGGAAGGCCGCGTTTATTCGGTGCATGAGTTCCAGGAATCCACTCCGTCGGCAGACGGTTTTACCGGCTCGGAGCCTGTCACCACATACAAACTTGCCATTGGCGATCGCGTCAACAAGGTCAGTGACAACGAGTTTTTGCTGGTTCAATCGGGTGTCACCCTGACTCGCGAACCTGAGCCAACCGTCGCTTCATAACTGACTGTTATGAGCAGAAGTCATATGCGCAGACTTGGGGTAGGATTCAGCCACTGACCCCACCTGCTGAACATGGACTTCACGCATGCGTTTACGTCATATCGAAGTGATTCAGGCGCTTTTGCAGGCCGGTCATATGGGCACTGCCGCCGAATGGTTGCAGTTGCCGCTGGCCGAGGTCGAAGAGCGTTTGCGCGAGGCCGAGAGTCATTTGGGGTTCATGCTGTTCGCCAGCGTTCGCGGGCGTCTGCAACCGACGCCCGAGGCTCGAGCCTTGCAGGTGGAAATCACTCGCGTCTATGAAGCGCTCGAACCTGTGCAACGCCTGGCCAGTAGCCTCAAACAATACCTTGCCCCGCCGGTGCGCATCATCGGCACCCCTGCGCTGGCCCAGCAATTATTGCCACAAAGCCTCGCCTCACTGCGCCGGCGCCTGCCCGATGCACCTTGCAGCCTGTTGAGTGCCCCGACCCGCGACATCGTCCGCAGCCTGTTGCTGCGTGAAAGCGATCTGGGTTTGAGCCTGCACGATCCCGACCATCCCGACATCCATTGCCAGCCACTGGCTCAAGGCAAGCTGCAATTACTCGCGCCCCATGGCTGGCTGCAACCGAAGCAGAAGTACATTTCCCTACAGGACCTGGCGGGACAGGCGATGATCGGCCTCGAATGTCAGGATCCGCTGAGCCCGGCGCTGGAAAACAAACTCCAGACCCTACGCCCGGCACCAAGCATCCAGACCCGCGTGCAAACCCATCAAATGATGCGCAGCATGGTCGAGGCCGGCGAAGGTCTGGCCATTGTCGATCCGTTCACCGCATTGGGGGCACGTCCCGCCGGGCTTGATACGTGCCCGCTATCGCCCGCCATAACGATCAGCCTCTACGCCTTGACCTTCAAACACACAGCGCCGTCATCGGCGATCCAGACCTTACTGGCCATCATCACGGAACAAGCCGAGGCGATGCTGACGAGCTAACTGAATTTTCCAGCGGATTATCGAACAGTCGATACCAGAACAGCGCCACTTCGGCGGTGTTCGGGTCGATGCCGCGATAGCGTAACTGGTCAACACCACCGATCACATACCCACAGCGCTCATAGAGCCGACAAGCACCAAGGTTGTTGTTCTGGGTTTCCAGCATGATCCCCGGCAGCTTCTTTTTACGACTCCAGAATTGCGCCACATCCAGCAACGCCTTCGCCACGCCATGGCGGCGGGCCGGCGCGTGCACCGCCAACTCATCGATATGGGCAAAGCCATTCCAGTTGGTGCTGATGACCAGATGGCCGACCGGTTCATCGTCGAGGTATGCCATGAAAATTGCGCTGTCCGCCGCATCGCGGTAACTGCTGAACTCCTCCGGATCAATGCCGTAACACTTGCGGTAAGGCACAATCGTCGTCATCGACCACTGTTCCACGGGCTTGCCGATCACCGCGGCGCCATACGCTGTGACCTCAAAGCTGAAGTCGCTGCCCCAGATATAAGCCGCAAAACCTTCATCGGCGACACGCACCGACAGCCCTGGGTATTTCGGATTCATGACCGGTTGCATACTGGGAAAAGTCCTCATTCCTTGACGCAATCGACGGTGTAGTGCCGTCCATTGCCTTGATCTTCATGTTGCAGTCCATGCACATCGGCGACAAAACCGGGAAAGCTGCTATCGAACGTGCGGGCGAATTTCAGGTAATCGATGATCGAGCGGGTCGACTCGCTAAAACGCTCGCCGGGCATGATCAAAGGAATTCCCGGTGGATACGGTACCAGCATCACCGCAGCAATCCGCCCTTCCAGCTCATCGATCGGTACGGCCTCGACTTCACCGCGTACCAGATGATCATAGGCATGGGCAGGTTTCATGGCGATTTGCGGCATTACGGTGTACATGCGTTTGAGGTGTTTGGCAGTGGCGTTGCTGCGATAGCAGGCATGCAATTGATCGCATAAATCACGCAAGCCCATGCCGCGGTAGCGTACGGTGTCCTCCTGTGCAACGCACGGCAGGCACGTTGCCAGACTGACATTAGCGTCGTAACTGCGCTTGAACTCCAGCAACTCGGTGATCAGCGTGCTCCATTTACCTTTGGTGATGCCCATGGAGAACAGCACCAGAAACGAGTACAGACCGGTCTTCTCCACCACCAGCCCGCGCTCCCAGAGGAACTTGCTGACCACGGCGGCCGGAATCCCCCTCTCGCTCAACGCGCCACCGGCATTCAACCCCGGCATCACCAACGTGACCTTGATCGGGTCGAGCAGCACATAGTCGTCGCTGACCTCGCCGAAACCGTGCCAGTCAGCCTCCGGTTGCAGCAACCAGTCTTCGGTTTGCACACGGTCGATGCCCTCGACACCCGGCGGCTGCCAGATCGAGAACCACCAGTCATCAGCAGCGATGTGCTGACGCAGATTGGCCAGCGCCCGACGGAAACTCAGCGCTTCGTCGAAGGTTTCCTGCAACAGCGAGCGCCCGGCCGGGCCTTCCATCATGGCCGACGCCACGTCGAGCGAGGCAATGATGCTGTACTGCGGCGAAGTGGAGATGTGCATCATGAACGCTTCGTTGAAGCGGTCGCGATCCAGTTGCCGCGCACCGCCGTCCTGCACATGAATCATCGAAGCCTGACTGAACGCAGCGAGCAGCTTATGGGTGGAGTGAGTGGTGAACACCAATGGGCTGTCGGCGCTACGCGAGGTGGCCATGCCGTAACGTCCGGCGAAGAATTCGTGAAACGCTGCATAGGCGTACCACGCCTCGTCGAAATGCAGCACTTCGACGCTATTGCCGAGGCTTTGCTTGATCAATTCGGCGTTATAGCAGAGGCCGTCGTAGGTCGAATTGGTCACCACCGCCAGTTTGACTTTCGGCGCACGGCCCTTGGTCAGAGGGCTGGCGTCGATCTTCGCCTGAATCGATTCGCGACTGAACTCGCTCAGCGGAATCGGACCGATAATCCCCAGTTCGTTGCGCTCCGGACACAGGTACAACGGGATCGCGCCGGTCATGATGATCGCGTGTAGCACCGACTTGTGGCAGTTGCGATCGACCAGCACCAGATCGTCGCGAGCCACCATCGAGTGCCAGACAATTTTGTTCGCCGTCGAGGTGCCATTGATCACGAAAAAGGTGTGATCAGCGCCGAAATTGCGTGCTGCACGCTCTTCCGCTTCAGCGAGCGGCCCCGTGTGATCTAGCAACGAACCGAGCTCCGGCACCGAAACCGACAAATCCGAACGCAGGGTATTTTCGCCAAAGAACTGGTGAAACGCCTGCCCTACCGGACTCTTGTGATACGCCACGCCCCCGCCATGACCGGGGGTGTGCCAGGAATAATTGGAATCGGCGGTGTGTTGCACCAGCGCCTTGAAAAACGGCGGTAGCAAACCGTCCAGATACTTGCGCGCCGCCCGTGCGACTTGTCGGGCCAGGAACGGCACCGTGTCTTCAAACAGGTAAAGGATGCCGCGCAGTTGATTGAGTTCAGCCATGGCATCGGCCGGGGCGTTTTCCAGCGTGACCTGTTCGCCCAAGGCAAAGATCGGCAGATCCGGCGCGCGCACCCGGGCCAGGCCGATCAGTTCGGCCATGTTCTGCAACAGATGTGAGTTGGTGCTGGCGTCTTCGGCGGCGATCAGCATGCATGCGAGACCATGATGGGTCGACGCCACCAGGCGCCCTTCGGCGTAGTCGGTGGCCGAAACGATATTGAAACCTTCCTGCTCCAACTCCCGGGCGATACCGCGAATACGCTCGCCGGCGACCGTATCGGTCTTGATGTCGCGATGGACGATCAACACCGGAAACTTCAAATCTTTGTACATGAGGCTCAGTGTCCTGAGGCGGCGGATTTGAATCCACCCATGCACTCAGGGTAGAGGGTTGCAGCGAAAGTGGCGAGGGTGGCCACTTGTCAGTACTTCCACGAGGCGATGATCTTTCAGGCCTGTGCGTCTGCTTCTGCGATTTGGGTCCACAGCGCCGGGCCACCAGCCGACTTGGCGATGATCTCCAGTCGTACCTGATGTGCCGCCAGTTCATCTTCCGTAGCGCGAATGATCCGCGCGGGCTGACGATCGGCCGGCAGCCGACGGATTTCTGTGGCGGAGTTGTCCGCGCCATCACCCGTACCATTACCGTCGGAAGCATTGCCGGCCAGCGACAGGCTGGTCTGGCCACCGGTCATGGTCAGGTAAACGTCGGCGAGAATCTCCGAGTCGAGCAAGGCGCCGTGCAGTTCACGGCCGGAGTTGTCGACGCCATAACGTTTGCACAACGCATCGAGGCTGTTGCGCTGCCCCGGGTGACGCTCCCGGGCCATCATCAGGGTATCGAGGATCGAACAATGCTGCGTGATGTCGGCACGATCCTGCTGACCCATCAAGGCAAATTCGTTGTTGATGAAGCCAACGTCGAACGCCGCGTTATGGATGATCAGCTGTGCGCCTTTAATGAACTCGAAGAACTCGTCGGCGACTTCGGCAAAGCGCGGCTTACCCACCAGGAATTCGTTAGTGATGCCGTGGACGCCGATGGCGCCTTCATCACTCTCGCGATCCGGTTGCAGGTAAACGTGGAAGTGCCGGCCCGTCAGGCGCCGACCGATCAGTTCGACACAACCGATTTCGATAATCCGGTGACCATCGGTCACCGGCATGCCGGTGGTTTCGGTATCGAGTACAACGGATCTGGTGGCCATCAGTGTTCAGCTCTCAACGGGGGCAATCGTGCAAAAGCGGCGATGTTAACACGCTCACCAAGGGGTTTGAGGTACACCGTTTCGGTGGAATCAGGTCTGCTTGTACCCACGCACTTCGTCTACACCACGGTTGGCCAACTGGTCAGCCCGTTCGTTGCCGTGATGACCGATGTGCCCGCGCACCCACTTCCAGGTGACCTTGTGGCGATTGACTTGTTCATCCAGCTCTTTCCACAGATCGGCGTTCTTCACCGGCTCTTTCGCAGCGGTTTTCCAGCCGCGCTTCTTCCAGTTGGCCATCCACTCGTTGATGCCCTTCATCACGTATTGCGAGTCGGTCACCAGCAGCACTTCGCACGGGCGCTTCAATGCTTCGAGGCCACGGATGGCGCCAAGCAGCTCCATGCGGTTGTTGGTGGTATTGGCTTCGCCACCCCACAGTTCCTTTTCGACGCCCTTGCATACCAGTAACGCGCCCCAGCCGCCCGGTCCGGGGTTGCCCTTACAGGCGCCGTCAGTGAAAAGTTCTACGCTATCGACGCTTTCGCTCATGCCAATCTATCCAGAAAAAAATGCGTGGCCCCACCCATCGCGGATCGATGATGGCCGCGGCCGGAGCGAGTCCGGCCACTTAGAAAAAGAAGGTTTACGGTTCGATACGGCGACGATTGACCTTGGCCATCGGCAGCGGAATCAGCTTGCCCATCGGTTCGCGACGTTGCTGACGCACTGGCCGCAGACCGACCACAATCTTGCGCGCCACCAATAAGTAGAAGCCGCCGCCCGACAGCTGCCAGTCACCGGCCTTGCGTTCCCAACCCGCCAGACGGGCCTGCCACTTGGGCGACGCGAGCGGCGGACGATAGCACCCGAAGCGGCGTTTCTCCAGCGCAAAACCGAGCAGATTGAGCCAGTCGGCAACCCGTGAGGGCGAGATGCAGCGAGCCTGGCGCAAGGCGTCATGGGCGAATACGTGACGCAAACCCCAAGAGCTCCAGGGATTGATGCCGATGATCAGCAGGTGCCCGCCGGGGCGCACGCTGCTCGCCGCCTCACGCAACAGGCCGTGGGGCGACAGGCAGAAATCCAGACCATGCTGCATCACCACCACGTCGGCGGCATGCTCGCTCAGCGGCCAGGCTTGTTCTTCGCAGACGATTTCGACACCGGGCAATGGCGCCCCAAGGCGGACGTTGCGCTGCACCTGTGGTGCCGAAGGCGGATTTTCGGCGGACGGGCCGTAATGCACCAGGTAGCCCCCAAAAAAGCGACCCAACTCGTCTTCGAGCATGCGCCGCTCTTCATCCAGCAGAAATTGCCCGATCGGGCCCGACAGCCATTCACGGGCGGCGCTGATCAACGCCAGCCAGTCCGGATCAGCCTGAGCGAACGCTTTATCGGTCATGTCATTCTCCAACGCGCCAGGAACTACTAAGATGCGCCAATGTTTTCCGCTTGGCGAATTCCGACGATGATACAGATCAGTGCCCTGCCCGCCTTCACCGACAACTACATCTGGTTGTTACAGGATCACCGTACCCAGCGCTGCGCCGTGGTCGACCCGGGCGATGCCGCGCCGGTTCAAGCGTGGCTTGCTGCCCATCCGGGCTGGGTGTTGAGCGACATTCTGATCACCCACCATCACCACGACCACGTCGGCGGCGTCGAGCGCTTGAAGCAGGCCAGCGGCGCAACCGTTTACGGCCCCGCCAGCGAAAACATTCCAGCGCGTGACGTGGCGCTCAATGACAACGACACAGTCAACGTGCTCGGCTGGGACTTCGATGTCTACGCGGTGCCCGGTCACACACTGGGACACATTGCCTATTACCACCACGGTTTGCTGTTCTGCGGCGACACCCTGTTCGCCGCTGGTTGCGGCCGGTTGTTCGAGGGCACGCCGGAGCAGATGCACCACTCGCTGAGCCGCCTCGCCGCTTTACCGGAAGATACGCTGGTCTATTGCACCCATGAATACACCCTGAGCAATCTCAAGTTTGCCGCAGCGGTTGAACCGAGCAACCCGGACATCGCCGCTCGTCTGGAAAAAGTCATTCAGCAACGGCAGAACAACGTCATGACCCTGCCTTCGACCCTGTCCCTTGAAAAGCTCACGAATCCTTTTTTGCGCACCAGCGAAAGATTGGTTACACAAAAAGTGGACGAACGGGAAGGTGCTCAAAACCGGGCCCCGAGCGAGGTTTTTGCGGCACTGCGAGCTTGGAAAGATAAGTTCTAAGCAGCTCACCGCTTGGTACAAAAATTCTGAAAGGTTGACCTCAGGGGGTGCGCTTTCTAGAATCGCCCGACATTTTTGCCCGGAACTTACTTCCAGCCAATGTCGTCATCAATACGTAAGTCCGTCAATTCAGACGCATTGACCCGCTTGGCGCAAGCCATCGCGGTGGCTGTGTCCGCCACGCTGGCGGGCTGCTCCAGCCATGCTCCGCAGACTGAAGCGACCCATACGCCGAACATCGCTGCGCGAGCCAAACAGAAGCCGATCTGGCTGACCGAAAAGGCCAGCCCTCAGGCGCCTCAGGATGTCTGGGAGCGCATGCGCGAAGGCTTCCAGCTGCAGGATGGCCTGGGCGTGAACCCCCGCATCGAGCAGCAGCGCCTGTGGTTCGCCAGCAATCCCTCCTTCCTCGAAAATGCCGGCGAACGCGGCAGCCTCTACATTCACTACATCGTCGAACGCCTCGAAGAACGCAACATGCCGCTGGAACTGGCCTTGCTGCCAGTGATCGAGAGCGCGTACAACCCAATGGCCTACTCTCGGTCCAATGCGGTGGGCCTCTGGCAATTCATCCCCTCCACCGGGCGTTACTTCAACCTGCGTCAAACCCGCTTCTACGATGGCCGTCGAGACATCACCGCCTCGACCACGGCGGCGCTGGATTATCTGACCCGCCTGCACGACATGTTCAACGGTGACTGGTTGTTGGCCCTCGCGGCCTACAACGCCGGTGAAGGCACGGTCAGCCGCGCCATCGAGCGCAACGAGAAACTCGGCCTGCCAACGGATTACTGGAACCTGCCACTGCCGGCGGAAACCCAGGCGTACGTGCCGAAACTGCTCGCACTGTCGCAAGTGGTGCTGGCGCCGGAAGCCTACGGTGTGAACCTCAATCCGATCGCCAACGAACCCTATTTCCAGGTCGTCGAAATCAACCACCGCATGGACCTGTCCAAGGTCGCTGCCGTTGCCAACATCGACGAAGACGAACTGTTCCAGCTCAACCCGGCCTTCAAGCAGCGCACCACCATCGACGGCCCTCAGCATCTGCTGGTGCCGACGTCCAAGGCGCAACTGCTGACCGCCAGCCTGCAGACCATGCGACCTGAAGAGCTGATGAGTCCTCGTTCGTTGAAGCCGGTATTCGACGGTGCCGACCCTGGCGAAGTGGCCCAACTCAAGCGCGCCTATCGCGTGAAGCGTGGAGACAACCTCGGCTCCATCGCCAAGGCCAACAAGGTCCAAGTGAAGGACCTGCAACGCTGGAACAAACTGACCGGCCATAACCTCAAGATCGGCCAGACCCTGGTCATGCGGGACACCACCAAGCGCAGCCCTTCGCGCAGCAGCGGCCGGGTCAATACCGTTGTCGCCGCCAACAGCAAGACCAAAGGCAAAAACGCCAGCAAGCAGCAGACTCAGTACAAGGTCAAGCAAGGCGACTCGCTGTACATGGTGGCCAAGCGTTTCAACGTTGAGATGCAGCACCTCAAGCGCTGGAATCCGGGCACTGGCAAGGCGTTGAAGCCTGGGCAGATGCTCACGGTTTATCAGCCGCATTGATTTGAAATCAAAAGATCGCAGCCTTCGTCAGCGCCTGCATTGACCCCGACAGGCGCTGACGAAGGCTGCGATCTTTTTTTTGCATTAACACAGCATTAAGCCGCTATCTTTTTCCTGTCCATACAAGCTGTTACTGTACGGCCCACAAAGCCCCAGCCGCCTGGATCGGATCTGACTTGAAGCGTCCCCTCCTCCTGCTCCTGATCAGCCTGGCCTTGAGCTCACCCGCAAGCGCGACGATTACCGAAAGTCACGGTTATGCGCAATTCGGCACGCTCAAGTACCCGGCCAGATTTACCCACTTCGACTGGGTCAACCCGCAAGCGCCCAAGGGCGGTACGTTGCGGGTGATGGCGTTCGGCACCTTCGATACGGTCAATCCGTACACCTTCAAAGGCACCAGCCCGGTCACTACCGCGAATTTTCTCCAATACGGCATCAACGAGCTGAATGAGCCGTTGATGGTCGGTACCGGCCAATACTCGCCCTCCGGTGATGAGCCGGCGTCCAGCTATGGACTGATCGCACAATCGGTGGAGTACAGCGAAGATCGCAGCTGGGTGGTATTCAATCTGCGCCCGCAAGCGCGTTTCCACGACGGTACGCCAATCACCGCCTACGACGTGGCTTTCTCCTATCGTTTGTTGCTCAAAGAAGGCCACCCGTTGTATCGCACGGCCCTTCAGGAAGTGTTGCGGGTCGACATCCTCAACTCGCAGCGCATTCGTTTCGTGCTCAAACGCTCCGGCAACCCGCTATTGATTTTGCGCCTCGGTGAATTACCGGTGCTGCCGCAACATTACTGGAAAGACCGCGACTTCAAGGCCACCACCTTCGAGCCACCACTGGGCAGCGGCCCCTATCGCATCACCTCGGTGACGCCGGGTCGGCAGTTGATTTTCGAGCGGTTCAAGGATTACTGGGGCAAGGATCTGGCGGTCAATCGCGGCAAATACAACTTCGATCGCATGGAAGTCGAGTTCTATCGCGACAGCGACGTTGCGTTCGAGGCGTTCAAGGCCGGTGAATTCGACATCTACATCGAGCATCAGGCGAAGAACTGGGCCAACGGCTACAACTTCCCAGCAGTACGCCGCGGCGACGTGATCAAAGCACAGATCCCGCATCAGATCCCGACCCAGAGTCAGGGCCTGTTCATGAACACCCGGCGCGCAACGTTCGCCGACGTCAAAACCCGCGAAGCCCTGGGCCTGATGTTCGACTTCGAGTGGACCAACCGTGCCTTGTTCAGCGACGCTTATAAGCGCACGGCCAGTTACTACCCCAACAGCGAATTCACCGCCAGCGGCCTGCCGATCGGGCATGAATGGCTGATGCTCAAGCCCTACAGGGATCAACTGCCGGCCAAACTGTTCACCGCGCCGTTCACGCTGCCGCAGACCGACGGGCGTGGCATCCCTCGGGAAACCATGCGCAAAGCCTTGGCACTGCTCGCCGAGGCCGGCTGGAAGCTCAACGGCCAGCGCCTGCAGAACGCCGCCGGGCAGCCTCTGAGCTTCGAGCTGTTGCTGGTTAACCCGAATCTGGAACGCATCCTCCAGCCGTACATCGAAAACCTCAACAGCATCGGCATCGACGCCCGCCTGCGCACCGTCGATCGCGCCCAATACAAACAACGTCTGGATCAGTTCGACTTCGACATGATCCTGATGACGCTCAACCAGACCCTCAGCCCGGGCCTTGAGCAATGGCAGTATTTCCACTCGAGTCAGGCCGGGGTCAAGGGCAGCAAGAATTACGCGGGCATCGCTAACCCGGTGATCGATCACCTGCTTGAACAATTACTCGCCGCGCGCACTCGCGATGAACAAATCGCCGCCGGCAAGGCACTCGACCGTGTGCTGCTGTGGCAGCACTACAGCATTCCCAACTGGTACCTCAATTATCACCGTTTGGCCTACCGTAGCCGGTTGGCCTTCGTCACCACGCCGCCCTACACCCTGGGCCTGAGCGCGTGGTGGCTGAAGTCTTCGGAGAAAGATCAATGAAACCTATCCGCGCCCTGATCGTGCAGGCCAGCGGCTTGTTGTTTGCCGGGCTGGCCTGCGCCGCCCCGCAACACGCACTGACCCTGTACAACGAGCCGCCAAAATACCCGGCCAATTTCAAGCATTTCGACTACGTGAACCCCGACGCGCCCAAGGGCGGGGTCTTCCGTCAGGCCGGCTTCGGCAGCTTCGATAGCCTCAACCCGTTCATCAGCAAAGGTGTGCCAGCCGATGACATCGGTCAGATCTACGACACCCTGACCAAGCACAGCCTCGACGAGCCCTTCACCGAGTACGGGCTGATCGCCGGCAAAATCGAAAAGGCTCCGGACAACAGTTGGGTGCGTTTCTACCTGCGCCCCGAAGCACACTTCAGTGATGGCCACCCGGTGCGCGCCGACGACGTGGTGTTCAGTTTCCAGACCTTGACCAAGGAAGGTTCACCGCTGTTTCGCGGTTACTACAAGGACGTTGCCGAAGTCATAGCCGAAGACCCGCTCAAAGTCCTGTTCAAGTTCAAGGACACCAACAACCGTGAGTTGCCGTTGATCCTTGGTCAGTTGCCAGTGCTGCCGAAACACTGGTGGGCCGGTCGCGACTTCACCAAGGGCAATCTGGAAATCCCGCTGGGCAGCGGCCCCTACAAAGTGGCCGAAGTGAACGCTGGCCGTTCCGTGCGTTACGAACGGGACAAGAATTACTGGGGCAAGGATCTGCCAGTCAATCGCGGGTTCTACAACTTCGACACGATGACCACCGACTACTACCGCGACAATACCGTCGCACTGCAAGCGTTGAAGGCTGGCCAGTTCGATTACTGGCTGGAAATGACCGCGAAGAATTGGGCCAACGCCTACAACGTCCCCGCCGTCATCGAAGGCCGGTTGATCAAAGAGCAGATCCCCAACGGCAACCCGACCGGCATGCAAGGCTTCGTCTACAACCTGCGTCGTCCGGTATTCCAGGATATACGGGTACGTCGGGCATTGAGCCTTTTGCTCGATTTCGAATGGACCAACAAGCAATTGTTCAACAGCGCCTACGTGCGCACACGCAGTTATTTCGAGAACTCGGAAATGGCCGCCACCGGCCTGCCCGACGCCGAAGAACGGGCGATTCTTGATCCATTCCGTAGCAAGCTGCCTGCCCAGGTGTTCAGCGAAGCCTTCGAAAACCCCAAGACTGACGCCAGCGGCATGATTCGCGCTCAGCAACGCGAGGCCTATCAACTGCTGCAAGAAGCGGGCTGGAAGGTTGTGGACGACAAAATGGTCGATTCCACCGGAAAACCGGTGGTGATCGAGTTTCTGCTGGCCCAGACCGAATTCGAACGGGTGCTGCTGCCGTTCAAGCGTAATCTCGCCGACCTGGGCATTGATCTGGTGATCCGTCGCGTCGACGTTTCGCAGTACATCACCCGTGTGCGGTCGCGCGACTTCGACATGATCGTCGGCAGCTTCCCACAGTCCAATTCTCCAGGTAACGAACAGCGCGAATTCTGGATGAGCGCCGCCGCCGACCGGCCCAGCAGCCGCAATACCATGGGTTTGAAGGATCCGATCGTCGATCAACTGGTCGAGAGCCTGATCAATGCCGATTCGCGCAAAAGCCTGGTCGCTCATGCCCGTGCGCTGGATCGCGTGTTGCAATGGGGCTACTACGTGATCCCCAACTGGCACATCAAGACCTGGCGCGTGGCGTACTGGAACCACATCGGTCACCCGAAAGTTTCCCCCAAGTACGACATCGGCATTAATACCTGGTGGGTCAAGCCTGAAACGAAGCCAGCCGTAGAAATCGAAACCCAACTGCAAGCCGACCCTGCGGGCACGGAGTAATCAGATGCTGGCGTATATTTTTCGGCGACTGCTGCTGATCATTCCAACCCTGTTCGGCATTTTGCTGATCAACTTCGTGATCATCCAGGCCGCGCCCGGAGGGCCGGTGGAACAAATGATCGCCAAGCTCGAAGGCTTCGAAGGCGCCACCAGCCGCATTGCCGGCGGTGGCGCCGAAGTGTCGGTGGCCGGTTCCTCCTATCGCGGCGCGCAAGGCCTGGACCCGGCGCTGATCAAGGAAATCGAGCACATGTACGGGTTCGACAAATCGGCCCCGGAACGCCTGTGGATCATGGTCAAGAACTACGCGTCGCTGGACTTCGGCGACAGCTTTTTCCGCGATGCCAAGGTCATCGACCTGATCAAGGAAAAGATGCCGGTGTCGATCTCCCTGGGGCTGTGGAGCACGTTGATCATGTACCTGGTGTCGATCCCGCTGGGGATCGCCAAAGCCACGCGACACGGCAACCATTTCGACGTCTGGACCAGTTCGGCAATCATCGTCGGCTACGCGATCCCGGCGTTCCTCTTTGCGATTCTGTTGATCGTGGTGTTTGCTGGCGGCAGTTATCTGGACTGGTTTCCACTCAGGGGGCTGACCTCGAACAACTTTGACGAACTGACGCTGGGCGGCAAAATCCTTGATTATTTCTGGCATTTGGCATTGCCGGTGACCGCGCTGGTCATCGGTAACTTCGCGACCATGACCCTGCTGACCAAAAACAGCTTCCTGGACGAGATCAACAAGCAATACGTGGTCACCGCCAAGGCCAAGGGGCTGACCCGCCATCGTGTGCTTTACGGCCATGTGTTCCGTAACGCCATGCTGCTGGTGATTGCCGGTTTCCCGTCGGCGTTCATCGGCATCTTCTTTACCGGCTCGTTGCTGGTGGAAGTGATTTTTTCCCTCGACGGCCTGGGCCTGATGAGTTTTGAAGCAGCGATCAACCGCGATTACCCGGTGGTGTTCGGCACCCTGTTCATCTTCACCCTGCTGGGGCTGGTGGTGAAACTGATCGGCGACCTCACCTACACCCTGGTCGATCCGCGCATCGACTTCGAAAGCCGGGAGCATTGAGATGAACCTGTCCCCTCTCAACCGCCGCCGCTTCGAATTGTTCAAGGCCAACAAACGTGGCTGGTGGTCGCTGTGGCTGTTTCTGATCCTGTTCGGGCTCAGCCTGGGCGCCGAGCTGATCGCCAACGACAAACCGCTGGTGGTGCATTACGACAACAATTGGTATTTCCCGGCAATCAAGCGCTATCCGGAAACCACCTTCGGCGGCGAATTTCCGCTGGAAGCCAACTACAAAAGCCCATACATCCGCAAACTGCTCGAAGCCAAAGAGGCGTGGGTGCTGTGGGCGCCGATTCCGTACAGTTATCAAAGCATCAACTACGACCTGAAAGTCCCGGCACCGGCCCCGCCGTCGGCAGATAACCTGCTGGGCACTGACGATCAGGGTCGCGATGTGCTGGCGCGGGTGATTTACGGCTTCCGTATCTCGGTGCTGTTTGCCCTGACGCTCACCGTGTTCAGCTCGATCATCGGCGTACTTGCCGGTGCCCTGCAGGGCTTCTATGGCGGCTGGGTCGATCTGGCCGGCCAGCGTTTCCTGGAGATATGGTCGGGTTTGCCGGTGCTGTATTTGCTGATCATTCTCGCCAGCTTCGTCCAGCCCAATTTCTGGTGGCTGCTGGGGATCATGCTGCTGTTTTCGTGGATGAGCCTGGTCGACGTGGTACGCGCCGAGTTCCTCCGTGGCCGCAACCTCGAATACGTGCGCGCAGCCAGGGCACTGGGCATGCAGAACGGCGCGATCATGTTCCGCCACATCCTGCCCAACGCCATGGTCTCGACCATGACTTTCATGCCGTTCATCCTCACCGGCGCCATCGGCACCCTTACCGCGCTGGACTTCCTCGGTTTCGGCTTACCGGCCGGCAGTCCGTCGCTGGGTGAACTGGTCGCCCAAGGCAAATCAAACCTGCAAGCGCCATGGCTGGGCATCAGTGCCTTTGCCGTGTTGGCGCTGATGTTGAGTTTGCTGGTGTTTATCGGCGAGTCCGCTCGCGATGCCTTCGACCCGAGGAAGTGAAATGAGTCAGGACAATCTGATCGAAGTGCGCGACCTCGCCGTCGAATTCGGTTTCGGTGAGCGCGTGCACCGGGTCGTCGAAGGTGTGAGTTTCGACATCAAGCGCGGCGAAACCCTGGCCTTGGTCGGCGAATCCGGCTCGGGTAAATCGGTGACCGCGCACTCGATCCTGCGCTTGCTGCCCTACCCGATGGCCCGGCATCCGGCCGGCAGCATCAACTATAGCGGGCAAAACCTGCTGGAACTGAACGAGAAAACCATCCGCCATATCCGCGGCAACCGCATCGCGATGATCTTTCAGGAGCCGATGACCTCGCTCAACCCGCTGCATTCGATCGAGAAGCAGATCAACGAGGTGCTGGGCATCCACAAGGGCCTGATCGGCAAAGTTGCGACCCAGCGCACGCTGGAATTGCTGGAGATGGTTGGCATCCCCGAGCCCCACAAGCGCCTCAAGGCCCTGCCCCACGAATTATCCGGTGGCCAGCGCCAGCGGGTGATGATCGCCATGGCCCTGGCCAATGAGCCGGAACTGCTGATCGCTGACGAACCGACCACCGCCCTGGACGTGACCGTTCAGCTGAAAATCCTCGATTTGCTCAAGGAACTTCAGACGCGATTGGGCATGTCGCTGCTACTGATCAGTCACGATTTGAACCTTGTGCGAAGAATTGCGCATCGCGTATGTGTCATGCAGCGCGGTTGCATCGTCGAACAGGCATCGTGCGAAGAGCTGTTCCGTTCGCCGCAGCACCCGTACACTCGGGAATTGCTCGGCGCGGAGCCCAGCGGAGGCCCGGCGACCAATGAAATCGGCGCGCCGCTGCTTGAGGTCGAGGACCTGAAAGTCTGGTTCCCGATCAAGAAAGGCCTGCTCAAGCGCACGGTGGATTACGTCAAGGCAGTGGATGGCATCCGTTTCAGCCTGCCTCAGGGTCAGACGCTGGGGATTGTTGGCGAAAGCGGATCAGGTAAATCCACGCTGGGTCTGGCGATTTTGCGACTGATCGGCAGCAAAGGCGCGATCCGCTTTGAAGGCAAGCAGCTAGACTGCCTGACGCAGAACGAGATTCGTCCGTTGCGTCGCGAGATGCAGGTGGTGTTTCAGGACCCGTTTGGCAGCCTCAGCCCGCGAATGTGCGTGAGCGACATCGTTGGCGAAGGCCTGCGGATTCACAAGATGGGCACCGCCGCCGAGCAGGAAGTGGCGATTATTGCGGCATTGAAGGAGGTAGGTCTGGATCCGGAAACCCGGGACCGCTACCCCCACGAGTTTTCCGGTGGGCAACGGCAACGTATTGCCATTGCCCGGGCTTTGGTGCTCAAACCGGCGCTGATCCTTTTGGACGAGCCGACTTCAGCGCTCGACCGGACGGTGCAGCGGCAAGTGGTGGAGCTCTTGCGCTCACTGCAAGCCAAGTACAACCTGACGTATTTGTTCATCAGCCATGACCTGGCTGTCGTCAAAGCGCTGAGCCACCAGTTGATGGTGGTCAAGCATGGCCAAGTGGTCGAACAGGGGGACGCGCAAAGTATCTTTGCCGCCCCTCAACATCCGTATACACAGCAGTTGCTGGAAGCCGCTTTTTTGGCACCAGCCACTGCGCAATAACCTGAAAGAGGAGCAACACATGGGTTTTCTCGCCGGTAAGCGCGTACTGATCGTCGGTGTCGCCAGCAAGCTGTCCATCGCATCCGGCATCGCTGCCGCCATGCATCGCGAGGGCGCTGAGCTTGCCTTCACTTATCAGAACGACAAACTCAAAGGTCGTGTTGAAGAATTCGCCCAAGGCTGGGGTTCGAGCCCTGAGCTGTGCTTCCCGTGCGATGTGGCCAGCGATGAAGAAATCGCCAAGGTCTTTGAAGAACTGAGCAAGAAGTGGGACGGCCTGGACTGCATCGTGCACTCCGTTGGTTTCGCCCCGGGCGACCAACTGGACGGCGACTTCACCGAAGCCACCACCCGTGACGGTTTCCGCATCGCTCACGACATCAGCGCCTACAGCTTCGTGGCCCTGGCCAAAGCTGGCCGCGGAATGATGAAAGGCCGCAACGGCAGCCTGCTGACCCTGTCGTACCTGGGCGCCGAGCGCACCATGCCGAACTACAACGTGATGGGCATGGCCAAGGCTTCGCTGGAAGCTGGCGTGCGTTATCTGGCCGGTTCCCTGGGCCCGGACGGCACCCGCGTCAACTGCGTATCGGCTGGCCCGATCCGCACCCTGGCCGCTTCCGGCATCAAGAACTTCCGCAAGATGCTGGCCGCCAACGAAGCGCAAACGCCACTGCGCCGCAACGTCACCATCGACGAAGTTGGCAACGCCGGCGCCTTCCTGTGCTCCGACCTGGCGTCGGGCATCAGCGGTGAAATCATGTACGTGGACGGCGGCTTCAACACCACCGCCATGGGCAACATCGAAGAGTGATCTTCGGTTAGCCGATAAAAAACGCCAATTCAGACGGCGTGAACACCTGGCAATCGGCTAAGTGCTCAAAAAAATGCTCCGTATCGAAAGATACGGAGCATTTTTCGTTATGGCCTGAGCCCGGTCAGCACTTTCCCGATGAGACTGTTCAAAGGTTGCGGGCAAGTCTGTCCGGGCCTATGTTGCAAACGAGGCTTTTCCTCGCGAACGGAACGCGATCCATCACCAACAAGAGGTGAAGAATGTCAAAGGAATCCCGCCCCGCCGTCCTTGGGCTGATAGGAAATACACCGCTGGTACAAGTCACCCGCTTCGATACCGGGCCGTGCACGCTGTTTCTCAAACTTGAATCACAAAATCCCGGCGGCTCAATCAAGGACCGCATCGGCCTGGCAATGATCGACGCCGCCGAACGTGATGGTCGCCTGCAACCCGGCGGCACGATTGTCGAAGCCACGGCCGGCAATACCGGGCTGGGCCTTGCACTGGTCGGCCGCGCCAAGGGTTATCGCGTGGTGCTGGTGGTGCCGGACAAAATGTCCACCGAGAAAGTCCTGCACTTGAAGGCCATGGGTGCCGAGGTGCACATCACCCGCTCTGATGTCGGCAAGGGCCATCCCGAGTATTACCAGGACGTCGCGGCGCGGTTGGCGAAAGACATTCCCGGCGCGTTTTTCGCCGATCAGTTCAACAACCCGGCCAACCCGCTGGCCCATGAGTGCAGCACCGCGCCGGAGATCTGGGCGCAGACCGAGCATGATCTGGATGCGATTGTGGTTGGCGTCGGTTCGGCCGGCACGCTGACCGGACTGACCCGCTTCTTCAAACGCGAGCAACCGGATCTGGAGATGGTTCTGGCCGATCCGGTCGGCTCGGTGATGGCTCAATACAGCCGCGACGGCACGCTGCCCAAGCCCGGTTCTTGGGCGGTCGAAGGCATCGGCGAAGACTTCATTCCGTCGATCACCGACCTCTCCAGCGTACGCCACGCCTACTCGATCAGCGATGAAGAAAGCTTCGATCACGCTCGTCAATTGTTGCGCGCCGAGGGCATTCTCGGCGGCTCGTCGACGGGCACCCTGCTCGCGGCGGCATTGCGTTATTGCCGCGAACAGACCGAACCGAAACGCGTGGTGAGTTTTGTCTGCGACACCGGCACGCGCTATTTGTCCAAGGTCTACAACGATCAGTGGATGACCGATCAGGGCCTGTTGCAGCGCAAGGGCTACGGCGACTTGCGCGATCTGATCGCACGGCGTTTCGAGGACGGCCGGGTGATCAGCGTCGGCCCCGGCGACACGTTGCTGACCGCGTTCCAGCGCATGCGCCTGGCGGATGTTTCGCAACTGCCGGTGCTGGTTGAAGGCAAGGAGCTGGTCGGCGTGATCGACGAATCGGACATCCTGCTGGCCGTTCACGAAGATGCCGCCCGCTTCAGCCAATCGGTCTCCAGCGTGATGACCGACAAACTGCAAACCCTTGCCCCCGGTGCGCCACTCGCAGCGCTGGAATCAGTGCTCAGCCGTGGCCTCGTCGCCATCATCGCCGATGCCTCAGGCTTCCATGGCCTGATCACCCGCACCGACATGCTCAACCAATTACGGAGATCCCTCGCATGAGTCAGCACGACAAGAACACCCAAAGCTTCGCGACCCGGGTGATCCATGCCGGGCAGGAACCGGACCCGACCACCGGCGCGCTGATGCCGCCGATCTATGCCAACTCCACCTACCTGCAAGACAGCCCTGGCGTGCACAAGGGTTTTGACTACGGGCGCTCGCACAACCCGACGCGTTTTGCGCTGGAACGCTGCGTGGCGGATCTGGAGGGTGGCACCCGCGCATTTGCGTTCGCCTCCGGGCTGGCGACGATCTCCACAGTGCTGGAGTTGCTCGACGCGGGCTCACACATCATCTCCGGCAACGACCTGTACGGCGGCACCTTCCGGCTGTTCGACAAGGTGCGTCAACGCAGCGCCGGGCATCGTTTCAGCTACGTCGACCTGACCGACCTGTCAGCGTTCGAAGCGGCGCTGCAGGAGGACACGCGCATGGTCATGGTCGAGACACCGACCAACCCATTGCTGAGCCTGTCGGATCTGGCCGCCATTGCCCGCCTCTGCCGGGCCCGCGGGATCATCACGGTTGCCGACAACACCTTCGCCAGCCCGTATATCCAACGGCCGCTGGAGCTGGGTTTCGACATCGTGCTGCACTCGACCACCAAGTACCTGAACGGTCATTCCGATGTAATCGGCGGCATCGCGGTAGTCGGGAAGAACGCCGAACTGGCCGAGCGTTTGGGCTTTTTGCAGAACGCGGTCGGCGCGATCGCTGGGCCGTTCGATGCGTTTCTCACGTTGCGCGGGGTGAAAACCCTGGCGCTGCGCATGGAGCGTCATTGCAGCAATGCGCTGGATCTGGCGCAGTGGCTGGAACATCAGCCGCAGGTCAAGCGCGTTTATTACCCGGGCCTGCCTTCCCACCCGCAGCACGAACTGGCCAAGCGACAGATGCGCGGCTTCGGCGGGATGATCGCCGTGGACTTGAACAGCGACCTGGCCGGTGCGCGGCGTTTTCTGGAAACCGTGAAGATCTTCGCCCTGGCCGAAAGCCTCGGCGGCGTCGAAAGCCTCATTGAGCATCCGGCGATCATGACCCACGCCACCATTCCGCCTGAAACCCGCGCAAAACTGGGCATTGGTGATGGGCTGGTGCGATTGTCGGTGGGCGTCGAAGACATCGAGGACTTGCGCGCCGATCTGGCGCACGCGCTGACGAAAATCTGATAAGGCAAGCACGACAAAGCCCGCACGATGCGGGCTTTGGTGTTCGAGTAGGCGGCCAGTGCTGGTCTCTGGCTTACAAGGTTTATCAGGCTTCTCACAGTACCGGACCCAATTGAAAAGGTACGGTCTCGGCTGCTTCACACGGCGTAAGGGCTGGATCTCAGCGCGGAGATCTTTCTAACCGTGTACCCTTCGGAACGCGCCCCACGTCCCCTTGCTATCCGCTTGCGCATCAGTCTGCGTCTTCGCCTACACCTTTGAGCCTAGCAAAGCGGCGCGAGCACGGATGAGTGTTTTTAGACTGATTTCAGCTTTGCGACTGGGCAGTTATTCCGCCTCGGTCAACAGTCCTCAATATGCGCCCTTCGACCCCACGGGCGATTCCGACGAGCCCTCTGTTCAGCGTCGCACCCGCACATTTGAGCCCGGCACAGCGTCGTTTCCACGGCCCTCAGTTCCAGCTAAGTCTTGTTCCGTATCGTCTCCTCCAGCGCACATTCGACGCTGCTCAGGAGAGGTTATTCACTCATGAACCCC
This sequence comes from Pseudomonas baetica, assembly GCF_019733355.1. Taxonomy (GTDB): domain Bacteria; phylum Pseudomonadota; class Gammaproteobacteria; order Pseudomonadales; family Pseudomonadaceae; genus Aquipseudomonas; species Aquipseudomonas baetica_A. The sequence continues at coordinate 53,679 of NZ_JAIHLQ010000040.1, forward strand.
GCTAAGGCCGGCTGGCTGAACAAAGTACCCGAGGTGATGCTGTCATTTTGGGTGATCAAGATACTTTCCACGACTGTGGGTGAAACCGGCGCCGACTTTCTCGCCGTCGATGTTGGCTTCGGCGCGGGATGGACCAGTGTTGGCATGGCAATCCTGCTCGGCATCGCGTTGTTCTGGCAATTACGCACCAAAGCCTACACCCCTTGGATTTACTGGCTGACCGTGGTGCTTGTGAGCATCGTCGGCACGCAAATCACCGATATCATGACCGATATGCTGGATATCAGCCTGTACACCAGCACCGCGGTTTTTTCCGTGCTGTTAGCCGTGAATTTTGGGGTTTGGTATCGGGTAGAGCGCAGCCTGTCGATCCGCGAAATCGTCACGCCACGGCGCGAATGGTTTTACTGGACGACCGTGCTGTGCACCTTTGCCCTGGGTACGGCGGCGGGCGACCTGGCCACTGAAGCGCTGGGCCTGGGCTTCACCCTCGGCGCCGCGATTTTCGGCACCCTGATTGCCGCGATCCTCATTGCCTGGCGTCTGGGCGCCAACGTTGTGTTGACCTTCTGGATTGCCTACATCCTGACTCGCCCGTTCGGTGCCTCTCTGGGCGACTTGCTCACCCAGGCCAAAACGTATGGCGGCCTCGGCATGGGCGCCGCCTGGACCAGTGCCATTTTCCTCTGCGTCATTGTGCTGCTGGTGGCGGTCGCGCAAATCAGCGCCGGCAGCCGTAAAGCAATCACTCAGTAATTTTTTAAAAGCCAATCAAGGAATCGTCATGGGTACTGTTCAAAACATGCTTCGCCACGTTGCCATCGTTTCATCGATTTGCCTGCTGAGCATCGCCGCAGGTTGCTCAAAGCCGGCCGATAAACTCAATGCGGGAACCCATTCGACGTCCGGCAGTGTTCAAACCCAATCAGGCTCGAAACTGGGTGATCTGTCCGAGTTCCGTACCATCGCGGCCAATGTCGCCGCACTCGTCGATAAAAATGACCTGCCGGGCGCCAAGACCCGCATCAAAGATCTGGAGACCTCCTGGGACTCCGCCGAAGCGGGCATCAAACCCCGCGCCGCCGCTGACTGGCACGTACTGGACAAAGCCATCGACCGGGCACTGGATGCCTTGCGCGCCGGCACGCCCAAGCAGAGTGACTGCAAGGCGGCAATGGATGATCTGCTCAAGGCCTTCGACTCGATGAAAGGCAAGCCATGACCTGCGGCCGCCCCGCGCGCTGATCCAGCGGCGGACAAACAACGGGGCAGATGCTTCAATACAAGCGCGGCGGTCATGACCGCCGCGCTTTTTTTTCGGAGCCGGACATGCGGATATTGTTGGTCGAAGATGACCCGATGATTGGTGATGCCATTCAGGGGGCCCTGAGCGATGCGAGCTATGCGGCCGATTGGGTAAAAAACGGGCTCACCGCGCTGACCGCGCTAGAGACTCAAACATATGACCTGGTATTGCTCGATCTCGGATTACCCGGCAAGGACGGGCTCGATGTTCTCGACAGCATCCGCGCCCGGAACAATCCAGTGCCGCTGGTGATCATCACCGCCCGGGACAGTCTCGATGACCGCTTGCGTGGCCTGGATGGCGGCGCTGACGACTACCTGCTCAAACCGTTCGACATCGCCGAAATGCTCGCCCGCATGCGCGCGGTGCTGCGTCGCAAGGGCGGCAGCGCCCAGTCAGTGCTGGAAAACGGCGCGGTGACACTGGACCTGATCTCAAAACAAGCGTCGAGTGCCGACCATTCCGACGTGCAGCTATCGAACCGAGAGTTTGCCTTGCTGCAAGCCTTGTTGATTCGGCCCGGCGCGATTCTTTCACGCAGCGAACTCGAAGACCGGCTCTATGGCTGGGGCAATGAAGTGGAAAGCAATGCCGTGGAATTTTTGATTCACGCACTGCGGCGCAAGCTCGGTAACCACATCATCAAGAACGTCAGAGGTATGGGATGGATGGTTTCAAAAGGCGCTTGAGCGAATCGGTTCAGTTACGGCTGTCGATAACGTTATCGCTGGCCATTTTGATCGTGGCATTGGCGGCCGGTGTTTTCGCTTTCGTCTCGGCACTCGACGAAGCCCACGAAATGCAGGACGAGGGCTTGCGTCAGGTGGCCATCCTGTTTGATCGACAACAGATGACCTTGCACTATCCCTCTGCCGAGCAGAGCAATGACGATGAGGATTCGCGAATCACCGTGCAATACCTGGCCGATAGCAGCAAAGCCATCACCGGCGATGACGCGGCGATACCGCTGCCCTTCCCCACCACGCTGACCGATGGCTTATCGACGGCGAATATTGCCGGCGAAGACTTTCGTGTGCTGGTGCGTACCACCGCACGCGGCGAGCGCATTGTCGTCGCCCAGGAAGCCGATGTGCGCAACAAGGAAGCCCGCGAGCGCGCCTGGCGCAGCCTTTTACCGTTTCTGATTCTGTTTCCGGTACTGCTACTGGCCGTGGGGGATCTGGTGCGCAAAATGTTCCGCCCCGTCTCAAGCCTCTCGGCCGAGATCAACCGGCGCGATGAGCAAGCACTGCACCCGATTGACGAGCAGCACGTGCCCAGCGAAATCAGGCCCTTCGTGGTTGCCATCAATCAACTGCTCGCACGCGTTGCGCAATCAATGGACACCGAGCGCCGCTTCGTCGCGGACGCGGCCCATGAACTGCGTTCACCCATGACAGCCCTGTCCCTGCAAGCTCAGCGACTCGGCGCAACCGACATGTCACTGCTGGCTCGTGAGCGGTTGCAGCCGCTGTCTGAGGGCATCGAGCGCAGCCGAAAACTGATTGATCAGTTGCTGACCCTGGCCAGTGCGCAATCGGGCTCAACCAGACGGCCGACGGCGGTTTCTGTCCATGCTGTCTACCGACAGGTCTTGGAGGATCTGCTGCCACTGGCCGAGCGCAAGCACATCGATATCGGCGTTGAAGGCGTTGAAGACGTGAAGGTCGTCATCCATGAGATGGATCTGTTCACGCTGGTGAAAAACCTCGTGGATAACGCCATCCGCTACACGCCCCCAGGAGGACGCATAGATCTATCGATAGAACGCACTGATGTAACCGTCACCGTGCAGATCAGGGACACAGGGCCTGGCATTGTCGAAGCGGAACGGCCGAAGGTCTTCGAGCCGTTCTATCGAAGTGAGATGACCGAAGAGCCGGGCTCTGGCCTGGGCCTGTCTATCGTCAAGGCAATAGCAGCCCGCGCCGGCGCGCTGGTTCGACTGGATTATTCGGACGTCTCCCGAAAAAGCGGCCTATGCGTTTCGGTCGTGTTCACAACGCCTTCGCGCTGACGCTTGCTCACGGGTCCACCTGCGCCATCAATTCCGGCACCGACTCTGGCCGTTTCGCATAGCGCTGCGCCAACACCGCGCAGACCATCAGTTGAATCTGATGGAACAGCATCAGCGGCAGGATCAGCACGCCGATGGTGCTCCCGGCAAACAACACCTGCGCCATCGGCACGCCGGTGGCCAGGCTCTTTTTCGAGCCGCAGAACAAAATGGTGATGCGGTCTTCCTGGCTGAAGCCAAACGCCTTGCCCAGCAGCGTCGACGCCACCAGTACCAGCGCCAGCAAGATGCAGCACACCACCACCAGCCCCAGCAGATCGGCGATTGGGATCTGATGCCAGATACCTTCGTTGACGGCTTCACTGAACGCGCCATAAACCACCAGCAGAATCGAGCCTTGATCGACAAATTTCAGCCAGTTTTTGTTGCGCCCCACCCACGCACCAATCCAGCGCCGTGCGACCTGCCCGGCAATGAAGGGCAGCAGCAGTTGCACACTGATTTTCAGGATCGCATCGAGGGTCGAACCGCCGTCGCCCTGCACGTCAAGCAACAACGTCACCAGCAACGGCGTGAGGAAAATCCCGAACAGACTGGACGCCGCCGCGCTGCAAATCGCCGCTGGAATATTGCCCCGCGCCAGCGAAGTGAAGGCAATGGCCGACTGCACCGTGGCCGGTAAGGCGCACAGGTAAAGCATGCCCATGTAGAGATGATCACCGATCAACGGCGACAGCAGCGGTTTCAGCGCCAGACCCAATAGCGGGAAAAGAACAAACGTCAGGCCGAACACCAGCAAATGCAGGCGCCAGTGACCCGCACCGGCAATGATCGACTCGCGGGAAAGTTTGGCGCCGTGGAGGAAAAACAGCAGCGCGATGGCAATGTTGGTCAGCCAGCCGAAGCCGACCGCAACCTGTCCACTGGCGGGCAGAAAACTGGCCAGCAGCACAACGACAATCAGCGTCAGGGTGAAGTTGTCGGGCAAAAATCGTGGGCGCGTCATGGTGTATTCATCCGGGGGTTGCCAGTGCGTGCCGACGACTCTAACGTGATGCTCAATTACCGACTAACGCCGAAGAGCCCACAGATGCCGCCTAAAGGACACGAAAAGAGCATCCGACGCAGCATTCCCGGGCTGCCCAGCCTACCGCGCCCGCTGTACGGGCGCACCGAATCGCTGCCCAATCGTGCGCTGACCCGGCGCCACAGCCACCCTTGGGTGCAACTGTCTTACGCCATTCAGGGCGTGCTCGAAGTACAGACCAGCGCCGGACGTTTCGTTGCGCCGCCGGAGCGCGCCGTGTGGATTCCGGCCGGCGTGCCGCACCGGGTATTCAGCTCACCGCACACCGAGATGCGCAGCCTGTACATCGATTGCAGTGTCGCCGGTTGGGCGGTTGGGCATTGCCATGTGCTGGGCGTCAGCGATTTGCTCAGGGAGCTGATCCGCGCGTTCAGCCGGGTGCCCGTGGAATACGACCAGAACGGCGCCCATGGACGCTTGGCGCAAGTGATCCTCGATCAATTGGCCGAGGCACCCCAGATTGATCTGATGCTGCCGCTGCCTCAGGACGCCCGTTTGCGGCAGATCTACCAGAGCCTGGAGCAGCATCCGGAACAGCAAACCACACTAAGCCACTGGAGCGTGAAATTCGGCGTCACCGAAAAGACCCTGACACGCCTGTTCCTGCGCGATACCGGCCTGACCTTTCGGGCCTGGCGCCAGCGCTTACGACTGCTCGGCGCCCTGACGCCATTGGAGAAAGGTGAACGCGTTACCGACGTCGCGCTGGCCTGTGGCTACGATTCAACCTCGGCGTTTATCGCGGCGTTTCGCCAACAGTTCGGCGAAACGCCAGGGGAGTTTTTTCGTTAATCAGCGAACCGCCAGCGACTCCAGAAGATCGCCGCTGCGACCCGACACTTCGTTATTTACGAACTCTCCCCCAGAAATAAACGATTTTTCTTTGGCGCAAACTCGTCGCTAGCATGGCCTCGTCTGACCCTCATTCAAACAAAGCTCATACAACAAAGACAGGGAGCGCGACATGCCAGCCACGAACATCAATATCGGCGAACCCTGGATGTGGGGCGCCTTCATCGTCTTCGTACTTGCCATGCTGGCACTGGATTTGTTTGTGTTCGGGGGGCGCAAGGCGCATCGCGTCTCGGTGCGCGAAGCCTTGTCCTGGGTCATTGCCTGGTGCTTGTTGGCATTGAGTTTCGCGGGGTTGCTCTGGTGGTACCTGAACGGCACGTTCGGCGGCGAAATCGCCCGACAGAAAACCCTCGAATTCCTCACCGGTTACCTGATCGAGCAGTCGCTGTCGATCGACAACATGTTCATCTTCGTGATGATCTTCAGCTACTTCGCCGTGCCGCCGGAGTTGCAGCGCCGGGTGCTGCTGTACGGCGTGCTCGGGGCGATCGTGATGCGTGCGGTGATGATTTTTGCCGGCGTGTGGCTGGTGTCGCAGTTCGAGTGGCTGCTGTATGCCTTCGGCGTGTTTTTGATCATCACCGGGGTCAAGATGCTGGTGTTCGCCGAGCAACAACCGGATCTGGAAAAAAACCCTTTGCTGCGCTGGGTCCGCGGGCACATGCGGATCACCAAGGACTTTCATGGCGAGCGCTTTTTCGTGCTGCAAAACGGCGTGCGCTGGGCGACACCGATGTTTCTGGTGCTGGTCTTGATCGAAGCGAGCGACCTGATGTTTGCGGTCGACAGCATTCCGGCGATCTTCGCCGTCACCACCGACCCGTTCATCGTGTTCACCTCGAACATCTTCGCGATCATGGGCCTGCGGGCGCTGTACTTCCTGCTGGCGGACATGGCTGAGCGCTTTCATCTGCTCAAGTACGGGCTGGCGATTGTGCTGGTGTTCATTGGCGCCAAGATGACGTTGATGCCGTGGCTCCACATGCCGGTGGAGTGGTCGCTGGCGGTGGTGGGTGTGGTGATTCTGGGCTCAGTGTTGTTGAGCCTGATGATGACCAGAGAAAAAACGCCGGAAAAACAATCCCCATAAATCCCTGTGGGAGCAAGCTGCTCCCACAGGGTTGTGTGCTGTTATTTATCGGACTTGATACTGGTCCAGACGCGGGTGCGGACGCGCTCAAGCTTTTGCGGCAATGGCTGAACCACGTAGAGCGTTTTCAGCGCTTCGCTGGTCGGCGTCAGGTTCGGGTTGCCGGTGATGTCCTTGTTGATCAGCGCCATCGAATCCTTGTTCGCGTTCGGGTAACCGAGGAAATCGCTGATCGGTGCAATCACCTTCGGATCCAGCAAAGTGTTGAGGAATTCGTGGGCCTCGGCGACGTTCTTCGCGCTCTTGGGAATGGCGAAGGTGTCGAACCAGATCGGCGCGCCTTCCTTTGGCAAGCGCCAGTCAACCACTACGCCGTTTTTCGCCTCTTTGGCGCGGTTGCCGAACTGGTAGAAGCTGCCGGAGTAACCGATGGCCACGCAGATGTCACCGTTGGCGATGTCGGTCATGTACTTGGCCGAGTTGAAGTAGGTCACGTAAGGGCGAACCTTGAGCATCAGCTCCTTGGCTTTTTCATAGTCGGCGGGGTTCTGGCTGTTCGGGTCGAGGCCCAGGTAATGCAGGGCCAGCGGGAGGATTTCCGTCGGCGAATCAAGCATCGCCACGCCGCAGGATTTGAGCTTTTCCATGTTCTGCGGTTTGAACACCAGATCCCAACTGTCCACCGGCGCGTTGTCGCCCAATGCAGCCTTGACCTTGGCCGGGTTGAAGCCGATCAGCACGGTGCCGACCATGTAAGGCACGCCGTACTGGTTGCCCGGATCGTTCTTGCCCAGCAGTTTCAACAGTTCCGGATCCTGGTGGCTCCAGTTCGGCAGTTTCGATTTATCCAGTTTCTGAAACACGCCAGCCTTGATCTGCGTTTCAAGGAACTGGTTCGACGGCACCACCAGGTCGTAACCGGAGTTGCCGGTGAGCAGTTTGGCTTCCAGGGATTCGTTGGTGTCGAAGGTGTCCCAGATCACTTTGATGCCGCTCTTCGCGGCGAAATCCCTGGGCACCGACGGCAGGATGTAGTCCGCCCAGTTATAGACGCGCAGCTCGCGCTGCTCGGCCTGAACGGCGCAGGCCAACAGCGTCAGCCCACACACGGTGGCGCCCAGAATGCGTTTCATCGTGACCATGGTTGTTTCCCCAAAATGCGGCGTGAGTCGATGGTTTTTATGTTCTGTACACGGCAGCGGCTTTAAAGGTAGCCAAGGGTAATAAAGGTTCAGCGTCTCGTTGTGGCATTGATTCTTGCTGACAGCGGCGCCTGAGCACAGTGGGGGATGGGCCAAAAGGGGATCGATATGGCCAATTTGAATGACCACCGGGATGCGGAAACAACAATGCCCGGCAGTTTTGCCGGGCATTGTCAGGTCGAGGATCAACTCAGTCGGTGTAACCCAACTTGACCGCCCTGCTCTGCCCGGTCTGGCTCTGGCCACGCGTCGCCAGGCAGTAATAAAGAGGAATCGTCACCACCAGGCCAACCAGCCACGACAGATCCGCACCGTCGACCAGATTGGCGTAAGGCCCGACGTACAGTGAAGTATTGGCGAACGGCAACTGCACGACGATACCGATGAAATAGGCAATGATCGCGTGCAGATTGAAGCGTCCGTAAATGCCACCGTCAGCACGGAAAATCGAGGTGATGTCGTAGCAACCGCGTTTGATCAGGTAAAAGTCGATCAGGTTGATCGACGCCCACGGCACCAGCACCAGCAACAGCGCCAGAATCAAACCGATGAACTCGGAAATGAAATCCGCCGAAGCGCCGAGTGCGACCACGCAGCATCCCGCCAGGATCACGCTCGACAGCACCACGCGCACCTTGATGCTCGGTGTCCATTGGCTGGCGAAAGTCTGGATCGAGGTGATGATCGACAGCACCGCGCCATACAGATTGAGGGCGTTGTGGCTGATGATGTTGAGCAGGAACAACACCATCAGAATCGGCCCCAGCCAGCCGGTGGATTGCTTCACGGCGACCATCGCTTCGGTGCCGTCGGGTGTCGCCAGCACCGCCACCGCGCCGAAGCTGAACGACAGAATCGTGCCCAGGGTTGCGCCCAGATACGTCGCCCAAAACGGCTTGGCGATGCCGATGTCCACCGGCAGATAACGTGAATAGTCGGACACGTAAGGCGAGAAACTGATCTGCCAGATAATCCCCAGCGACACCGTCGCCAGCCAGCCGGACAGATTGAAACTGCCGCGAGTCAAAAAGTCCGCCGGCAAGTCGTGGGCAAAGATGTAAATGAAGCCCGCCAGCAAAGCGCTGCCCATCACCCAGGTGCCGATGCGGTTGAGCGTATGGATGAAGTTGTAGCCGATCACGCCAATCGCCGTGGCGGCCAGCGCACCGATCAAAATGCTTAACGGTGCCGGCACCGATGGTGCAATGCCGACGATGGATTTACCCGCCAGCACGATGTTGGAAATGAAGAAGCCGATGTAGATGATCGCCGCAAAGAACACGATCAACAGCGCGCCATAACGGCCGAACTGGCCGCGACTCTGGACCATTTGCGGAATGCCCATGCGCGGGCCTTGCGCCGATGCCAGGGCAATCACCACGCCACCGATCATGTGCCCCAACGCAATCGCCAACAGCCCCCAGAGCAAATCGAGATGGAACACCTGAACCACCATGGCGCCGGTGACGATGGGCAGTGGCGCAATGTTGGTGCTGAACCAAAGCGTGAAAAGGTCGCGGGCCTTCCCGTGGCGTTCCGCGAGTGGGACGTAGTCGACCGTGTGATTCTCGATCAACGGATCTTGCCGGGACTTCTGGGACATATGCATGAACTCGAGTTTGTCTGTTCTTATCGTTGTATGAAGCCAAACCGGGAGGACTCTTTGGTCGCCCCTCAGATGCAATCCATATTATGGTATTCCAAACATTTCACAAGACTGATCCGTAGTTTACGGCACTATCTGATCCGCCATCCTCGCTGAAACGACGGCCTATCAAATAGCTAAAAAGCCCGTAAACGTTGAGTTCCCGACGAACGCGGCACGTTTATCGGTTCAGCTTAAAAGCCCTTGCAAAGATTAATTTGTGGTATACCATCAGACCAACAAATACATAAAAACAGCGTCACACCACCCGAGGACTGTCCAATGATCGATGCCGCCATCTACAAACAAGTCATGGGCTCGTTCCCGTCCGGCGTAACCGTTATCACCACGCTGGATGATGACGGCCAGATTGTCGGCCTGACCGCCAGCGCCTTCAGCTCGCTGTCGATGGACCCGGCCCTGGTGCTGTTCTGCCCCAATTACAGCTCCGACTCCTATCCTGTGCTGATCAAGAACAAACGTTTTGCGATCCACTTTCTGTCCGGCGGTCAGCAAAACGAAGCCTACGCGTTCGCCCGTAAAGGCAAGGACAAGGCACAAGGCATCGAATGGACGTTGAGCGAACTGGGCAACCCGATCCTGGCCAACGCGACAGCTATCATCGAGTGTGAGCTGTGGCGCGAATACGAAGGCGGCGACCACGCCATCATGGTCGGCGCGGTGAAGAATCTGATCGTCCCCGAACAGCACACCGGGCCGCTGGTGTATTGCCACGGCAAGATGGGTGCCCTGCCCGTCCTGGCCTGAGCAAAGTTTCAGCCCCACACAGACCCACTGTGGGAGGGGGCTTGCTCCCGAAAGCGATGTGTCAGCCACCAGAGATCTCGATTGATCCACCGCATTCGCGAGCAAGCCCGCTCCCACACGTAGCCTCAACAACAAAAGATCCGAGGAAGCGTCATGAAATTTTCCCTGTTCATCCACATGGAACGCTGGGACGAAAGCGTCAGCCACCGCCAACTGTTCGAAGACCTGACCGAACTGACCCTGATGGCCGAGGCCGGTGGTTTCAGCACCGTGTGGATCGGCGAACACCACGCGATGGAATACACCATCTCGCCAAGCCCGATGCCGCTGCTGGCCTACCTCGCAGCGAAAACCACCACCATCCACCTCGGCGCCGGCACCATCATCGCGCCGTTCTGGCACCCGCTGCGCGTCGCCGGTGAATGCGCGTTGCTCGACGTCATCAGCAACGGTCGCATGGAAGTCGGCCTCGCCCGTGGTGCCTATCAAGTTGAATTCGATCGCATGGCCGGCGGCATGCCAGCATCAAGCGGTGGCCAGGCCCTGCGGGAAATGGTCCCGGTAGTCCGCGCCCTGTGGCAAGGCGACTACGCCCACGACGGCGACATCTGGAAATTCCCCACCTCCACCAGCGTGCCGAAACCGATCCAGAAGCCCAATCCACCAATGTGGATCGCCGCCCGCGACCCGGACTCGCACAACTTCGCCGTGGCCAACGGCTGCAACGTCATGGTCACGCCATTGATGAAAGGCGACGAAGAAGTCCTCGACCTGAAAAACAAATTCCAGACCGCACTGGACAACAACCCGGATGTGCCGCGCCCGCAATTGATGGTGCTGCGCCATACCCACGTTCACACCGCTGATAATCCGGACGGCTGGAAAATCGGTGCGAAAGCGATCTCACGTTTCTATCGCACGTTCGATGCGTGGTTTGGCAACAAGGAGACACCGGTCAACGGCTTCCTCGCCCCGAGCCCGGAAGAGAAGTTTGCCGGGCGTCCGGAGTTTGAACTGGAGAGTCTGCACAAGACGGCGATGATCGGTACGCCAGAAGAGATCATTCCGCGGATCAAGTACTACCAGGAACTGGGGGTGGATGAGTTCAGCTTCTGGTGTGATAACAGTCTGCCGCATGAGGAGAAGAAGAAGTCGTTGGAGTTGTTTATCAAGCATGTGGTGCCGGCGTTTCGGTAAATACTATGCTGGTTCAGCCCGGTAAATGAAAACGCCCCGGCAGAGTTCGGGGCGTTTTAGTTTTGCGCGGGTTCATCGTCCCAGAAATTTCCTGCGGGTGCGTATTGTCCATCTCGGAAAACAGTGCACCAACCAAAGCTTCGGTAGAACATTTCAAGATCAATGATCTGGTAAAGGCCTTCGCTAATTTTACTTAACGTAATGAGACTATTGGCATAGTGAGTGTATTGACCACCCGCCCCGGCGACCGCCCGTCGTTCCAGTTCCTCACGACTCCAGCCCGATACTATCCCGGATGATTCAGGGACCGTATCCGAGAAGGAAATTTCGAACTGCTTTGAAACCTTGCAAAGGCAGGGAATCCGTTGCTGTCTGAGCAAATCATCGGAGATGAGGTTGTCAGGGAAATGAATGTGTAATTTCAAATGGCTCAGGCTCCGATGGGGCTACGTTGACCCGGCTGGCTAACATCGTAAACATGCTGCTCGCAACCCTGCCCGACAAACTGAAACTCCACCAGGTAGACCTTGCTTCGTTCCGGCGTAAAAGTACTGTTCAGCGGCCCGCAGCTATAAGTATTGCCAGTGCCCATGCCGTTGGAACGCCCTGACACCTCGAAGGGTTCGTCGGCATTGGCTTGCGTTTCCAGCTGAGGGAAGTGCTTGAACGTGGCGCTATTGGCCGCTTCGCTGACTTTGGCGATCCAGCCGAATACCTTGCCCCGCCCGGAATCCACCACAGTACCCAGCACTTCCATTCGTTGATCAGGATCTGCAGCACGGCGAACCGAGAACTCGACAGGGTATGTGTAGCCTGTGGCTTTCATGATGACTTTGGCGTGTTGTGCATCTGTCGTAGCCGTTTTTTGCTGAAGTTGGACACCATCCTTTAAAAGACTGGGGGAAGAGTCTCTGACGTTCGAATGGCAGCCTGCAATCAGGAAAACCAGTGAAAGCAAAAGTCCCGTTCTAATCAATTTTTTATCACCCCGTAAAGACGTAGCGGGCAGGCTTATCGAACTCAATAAACCTGCCCTGCAGCAACCGTTAAATAATGTCCAGAAGCTGTAAGTCCGACTCGACCTGCAAAGCATCCTGTTCAGACAACTGCGACATAAGAAACGCTAACCCATGCACCTCAATAATCCCTTTTATATGGGCGACCGCAAAATCAAAAGCCACCTTGGGCTCTCTACCCGCCGACAACACAAGTCCGGCAGTCTGGAGCATTAAATTTTCAACTGGAGTAACAAAACTTTCCTCCATCTCATTTAATGCATAGCCGACTTCAAGCTCCCCTTCAACCCAGGAAAAAACCGACTTTTTGTTCTTCCTGATTTTAGTTCTGCAGTAAATGGGATAGTAGTAAAACATTTGCTGCATTATTTCTTTATAACTTAAAATCGCTGACATGATTAGCCCCTCAACGAACCATTTTCGTTGGCACATAACAGCAACAGACTACGTTTTCGCAACGCTTTCTAAACGTGATCTGTCCGAGGTTATGCGCAATGTTCATACCCAGCGAAAATCAGGCGTAATCTCACAAGTCATTCCCGCAAAAACAAGAGTATTTCTAACCTGCAAAACCTTCTCCGCTTGACCGACAAACACCAGAGCAAGATCTTGCTGGAGAGTAGTTCTGGAAGACAAGAAATTACGGCCTGTAACTTCAGAAACAGTTTTTACATGGGCTTTATTCTGGTAGTCACCCCGGCAGCGCACCTCATACTGAGTCTCGTCCACCTTAATCTCTGGAATGTGGGTTGTAACTACCGACCAGCCGCACTGAGAACATTTTACTCCTTGGGCGCTGCCTTCTCTGTAGACAGACAGCTCCCCCCCACACTGCTCGCACGCCATAAAACACTGCTTGCTCATTGTGGTTTTCCAGGATTAAACACTTTAAATGTCCCCTGATTCGCCATATCAGGATGATTAAAAAGTGGCGAACTAGGACTTGACGAAGCTCTTGGAGCGACGACCATCATACCATTGGGATTTGCCCACACCAAATTGGTAGGAGCCTTGACCGGAACGCCCATTTTGTTCGCGAGATTTTGCGCAAACCCGGCATATGGGGAACATTGGAAAAGGCTCTGCGTGATGAGGTGCATCATCAGGCGCAGAGCCTGGAGTAGATTTGTGGTCTGTCCCTGAGGGATCCCCGATTTTTCTTACAGAAAATCAAGAAGTTGGAATATTGAAGAGGCCTGCATGAGTCGGCAACTTGGTTTGCACCACACAAATACAAGAAACCGAACCCATGCAAGCCATCCGATTTTTGCACAGAGCGCTCGCTCAAGCACTGCCCTCTATCCATTCTCGACGTTGTGTCAGTTCGTTACTGCAAGGACGTCGACTGACACTGACCGCTCTTGGTCGCTTCATGACGGGGCGTGCTTATCCCAAGCATTCGATCAAGCGTGTGGATCGGTTGCTGGGCAATCAACACTTGAGATCAGAGCGCCCATTGTTCTATTGGGTAATGCTTCGGGCATTGCTGGGTTCGTTGAAGCATCCTTTGATCCTGGTCGACTGGCCTCGAATTGACGCTTCAGGCACAGCCTTTTTGCTAAGAGCATCGATCCCTCTGGCGGGACGCTCATTTCCGGTTTATGAAAGCGTTCATGAGCGCGAGAGCTGTCCCAAGT
>NZ_JAIHLQ010000041.1 GCF_019733355.1 Pseudomonas baetica
CTTATGCTCGCCTCACGCAGACTAACTGCACCGTGCAAAGCGCCGCTTATGCAGTTGGCTATGAAAGCGTGTCGCAGTTCAGTCGTGAATTTAAACGCTATTATGGGCAGAATCCACAGCAGGTTAAGCGAATTTGGCTAAATTTGCCCAACGCGCCAAAAATGTAAAGTTAGCTTTAAATTCTAAAATCACTCACTTGAATTCTCGTTCTCAATCAGCGCTTGCTTCCAATATTCTGGTTCAGCATATCGAGCAACCAATGCATCGATATCTATTTTTGAGGTTGATGGACTAAACTCAAAATTGCCATACATATTGATGTGCTGCCATGCAACGGGCGAAATACTGTGAAGCTGAGCCAGTGCATTTTGATCTCCTACTGTTTGCTTCTGTTCATAGACACGAGATAGCAGCACTGTGTTGTAGTAAATGACCGCGTTGGTGATGAGCCGAGAGCATTCATTCCATATTTGCTGCTCCTCTTCTGTTTTTACTCTGAATTTTCCACCGTTAACAAATGCAACTGCTCGTCTAAGACGATGATAGGCTTCGCCACGATTTAATGCTTTTTGTACACATTGACGTAAGCCAACATCGTCGACAAAGTCGAGAATGTATAGCGTTCGGCATATGTTTTCCAACTCCCATAATGCTTTCTTGGTCTGATTCTGACGCGAATAGCTCGAGAGTTTGCGAACAATCGTGGCTTGAGTAACATCTTTTTGAGCTAGCGATGCCATGATCCGTTGAATATTGGGCCATTCACGTTCAATCAATTCATCGTTGGTTTTTCGGGCAGGCTTTATTAGCCAGTCACCACACTCATTGGGATGTTGTGAGCCGACTAACGTATCCATTTTCTTATGCAAATCACGATAACGAGGTGCAAAATGATATCCAAATGCATGCAAAATCCAAAAATTAACCTGATTGGTGCCATGGGTGTCAGTGGAATGCCGTTCTGGCTTTATATCAGAGGTATTGTTATGCAATAAATCGAAAACGTAATGGCTTTCATGTTCGTGAGTCCCAATAATCTTTGCATTTATAGGAACATGATTTGCAACCAACGTGTAGGCGCTGACACCTTTCTGTAAACCAAAATACTTGGGAGAATATCGAGCGTTAAGGGTGTTAATTTGCGTTTCTATCCGCTGACCATCGCTACTTGAATGAAGTGTGTCCTGAATATCATAGAGATGAAATGCGGGTAGCTGGCTGGTCGCATTACTAATCGCATCATTAGCCGCTCGTAATGTCTCCAAGCGTAGATAATTTCTTGATGTCCCCGCCATTGATGCTGAGCTAAGGCCTGAAACCTCAGCCATTTTTGCTAACCCCATGTTTGTTCCCATCGCAACAATACAGGCGAAAATTTCACGGGGATCAGCTTCATGCTTTACATAACGATCTAATACATGGGTAAATGCATTTAAAAATCCAGTATTACCCGCAACAAACCACAGTAGATCCGCAATACCAATTCCTGGTAACTGGCTGTTGTGCGAGTAGAATAAAGTATCATACTGAGTATTAAAGTATCATACTAAAATGGCAGCGTTGACATCGGTACGCTGCCATTTTTAATATAAAAATACTTGAGAGTATTAAGGTGGACTGCCCCCAATATCCTTGACAGTTTTTGCCCGCAAACCAGCGCTCTGTCTGGGGAGTACGATAAAACCACCGTTTTATGAAACCGCTTTAACGAACATCAGGAAGGACCGTAAACATCCGAAAAGCGGTTCGATAAACTCGTTTCGACAATCAGAGTTCTCCAATCAACAGTCACATACGAGTAAAGCGAACTCTAATTCGTGCTTACGTTGGTTTTCGGTTCCATTGCTCCCCAAACCCCAAGATCAAAAGCAAGCGGTTGGGCTTCGCCCCGCCGCTTTTTCTTTGCCAGCAATTACCAAATTGCTGGCCGGTGTGCGTGTTCGGCTTCGCCGAAACGGCTCTCGTGAACCAAGCCCCGGCCAGAAGCACGCCGGGTCTTGGCCCTTCGGGCTTCGATCCTCACGCCTTCGCCCGTTCCGGGCTGCGCGCTCCGCTTGCACCAGGTCAACGTACTTCGCCTATTTTATATCGTACGATACAGATGAAATGCTGATGGCCCGGACCCGTCCGGGCGATGTAATGCCCCGCGTCCTGGATCTGCGCACGGCTCAGGAAATCACCCTGCAGTTACCCACCGTCCGGGCAAGAAACCTCCCGGCCCGTGGATAACTGCACCGCTCGCTCTGGCCTCTGACGGGCCCGCTCGCTGGGCAATTTTTCACGCGCTGGCCATCACATCGAAATGCCTTCGGCGACCAAAGGGGTGCCCCCCTTGGAACCGCAGGTAATCAGGGGGCGGGCTGTGCCCGCGAGATCTGCGCCGTCTAGTCGCTGCTCTCAGCCGCCGCCTCTGGCGGGACTTCGACCAGCTCTTTCGCGTCGATGAACGGGACGGCGCATTCAACGCATTGAATGCGCCCGCTAAGACCCGGTTTGCCCCACACATTCAGTTGACACTTTGGGCATGTGTACTTGCGCTTGTTTTTCGGGTCTTCCTTGCCAGGATCTTGCGGCAAGAGTCCTGCCGAGGTCAGGGCTGATATGTCTATCGTGGGGTCGTCTACCAAACCGGGCACAGGCTCACCGCCAGGCCCATAAAGCAGGGTTGCTGACATGGGAACCCGCTTGGTCACTACGTCGATCCACGACAACATGCGTCCTTGCTCGACCAATTCTTTGCAAGCTATATCGAACGGGCCACCCTCGATTATGTAGTGCGTCATCTGCTGTCCATGGCGTTTCCCGCCTGGCTCGCCAGTGTTCGACGGCATCAGTCCGATGGACTCCATTTTGTTGGCCCACTCTGCATTGTGATACCCACCACGCGAGCGCTTGCCGAAGTGCGCCTGCCACTGGTGGACTTGCTCATGTGCCAATGTAGAAAGGGTCTGCTCTACGCGACGGTGCGCGAAATAAGCAGGGTTCAATGCGATCTCATCGCTCTTTCCTTCGCCGTTCCGGCGTAGAAAGCGTGACTCCGAGTAGTACCCGAACGTGTTGCTTTTGCGCTGCAGCGTGAACAGACAGCCAGGGAGTTGGCTGTCAAACAGCACGTCATTGAAGAACGCATAAGCGCCTTCAATTTCTTCGTACAATTCCTGGCTGACAGTTGCTGTCATGTGAACTCCTTTTCTCGCATGCGAGAACCCCCCGGCTTGATTGCCTACGGAGGTAAGGTTGTGGTGATACAGAAAGCTTATCCTGTATCGTACGATACAGGATAAGCCTCAAAAAAGGGGGCGCACCCCCTCACATTGCAGCCAGCCGATAGCCGATGAATGCCCCCACGGCACCGGCGACAATCGCCGTTACCAATGTCACGAGCGCGAAGACCAGGAACCAACGCCGCAGCCCACCGGCTGCGAGCATCAGCGGCGCCGTGCTACGGTTTAGCTCGTTGCCTATCCTGGCGGCGGCCTCGCGGCCAGCCTGCAGCAATGCCACCTGCTGGCTTTCCATCATTGACTCGAAGTTCAATCGCGTCTGCAACAGCGCCTTGGCGGCCCCGTCCTTGATCGACTGTTCCATCTTCGCGCCCAGCTCGCCGTCCACTTCTTCCAGGCGGCGCACCAGGGCGTCAATGTCTTCCATCATCTGAGCCGCCAACGCTTCGCGGGCGGTTGTCGGATCCTTGGCCATCGCGGTTACTTCCCTTTCCCGAACAGTGCCGCGTAAACGTCATCGAGGTTCTTCCAGGCCGACTTAGCCAGGCGCTGCACCGAGATCATCCGAATGGCGTGCTCTTTGTCTTCTTCAGTCTTCGCGTCCTTCAATTGCTCACGGTACGGCGTGGTGTCTTGCACGACCTCGGAAATGTTTTTCTTGAGCGCACGCAACCGCTCGAACACCTCGTTGGAATAAATCACCGCGTCAGGGTTGAGGGTGAATTTCTTCTCCAGCTTGTGAAACCCGTACACCGCCGAGAAGGTTTGCGGCAGATCGTCCGCGTCGTCGATCTGCACCTTGTTGAAGACGACCAAAATCCGCTTGGCTGGGACGCCAAGCGCAGAAAGCGTCTTGATGGTGTTGATCGTGTCGGCCTGCTGTTTCTTCTCGCTGACCGTGGGCACCAGGAAGTAATCGAACTCTTCTTGCGAGCCTGCGAACTGGCCCATGTACTTGAAGAAATCTTCGACGTTCGACGCTCCCACATCGACCACCGCTTTGCTCTCGACCATGAGCCATTCTTGCAGCTCGCCGAACTGGCGACCTTTCATGCGCTCGATCTCGGCGGCGGTGTCAGACGCCCCCGCGTTGATCGTCTCGATGGCGAAACGAGGTGCGTCCATCCGTGGCGACAACAACTGATCAGATACAGTCGTTTTGCCGGTGTTGCCGCTGAAATTCACTACGGCGATTTTGCTCATGTGCGTCTCCTTCTGCTTGGGCTCGCACTTTCGTAGCGCGCCAGTTCTGAGGCGTTCACATCATCCCCAGGGTTCATGATCTTGTTCAGTTCGGTCGGCGCCATTGGTGGCGGCAGTTCTTCATTTTCTAGATTTGTATCGTACGATACAGGAACCGGTATTTCGGCTTGTGCCTTCGGCACTGCCGCCGCTGACTCCAACTTCGGCTGGCTTGCCGGTGCTTCGACCGTTCCGGTCTTGACCGACTTGCGATACCGATACAGATAACTTTTCAGCGTCTCCATCGTGATCTCGATCCCCTGCTCCTTGAGCACATCCAGGATCGCTTTTCGTCTCACTCCGGCCTTCAATTGCTGCTCGATAATCGGCATCACCTGGCGTATTTGTGCCGCCTTGGTTTCCGGTTCAACCGCCTGCAATGCCGTCGCTAGGTCTAGCTTTGCCATATTGCACCCTATATGCACCCTTGTTGCTCTCTGTGTGTATCCTACTCACCCCCTACTGATAGTCAAGTTAAACCCTCCTGCATCTGTTGTGCAGCCTTACAGCACCCTATCTGTACCCTATCTGTACCCTATCTGTACCCTATCTGTACCCTATCTGTACCCTCTCCTACGGTCTTCGACCTAAATGATGGATACGCCCTTAACAAGAGCATAATTTTTGATCCTTAACAGGATCAAAATCTTAATACACATCACGCACTCCCTTGCGGGAGGTGAAAGCCTTGCTGCGCTTGGCTAAAAGGCATTCAACATCATTCCGTAGCGCTATACACTTACTATACAAAACTACCATTTCAGCCATATAAATCAAGCTTTTTATGTATAGCGTTTGCTATACATGTAGCGAGTGATTATTGTAGGGGCTGAAATGCACCTTTTTTCATGCACAGAGAGAGCACCGTGGCGAAGACACTACCCATACGGTTCAACGACGAGCAGACGGCCAGGCTCGAAGAAGCAGCGGCGTTAGCGGGGTACAAACACCTGTCAACTTATGTTCGGGACCGCGCTCTCGCAACGGACAAATCAGGGGGCAGACAGACCGATCTCGACAACTGGGCAGACCAGCAACGGATCCTCAGTTTGCTCGAATCCCTCGACCGGGAGCAGGGCACTAACCGAACCATTCTGGCCATCGCGGTCTACCTGCTGCGACAGAACAGCACGCAAGGAAAGCTCAACGAGCTGCGCGCCGAACTGTCTGCAGTGGGGAGCAACGAGGAAGCATTAGCCGCTCTGTTGCCCGAGTTGGCTAAGGATATTGAACGTCTATCAGGAGAGGACTAATGCACAAACAAGAAGTCGATAGCGCAACCTTGATGGCGGGGATTGCCCTGCCAATCGCCGGTTGGGTCGGCGGCGCCTACCTGGCGCAGATGCCGTTTGCACCATTCCCTGGCGCCTTCCGCGAGACACTGCACCAGACATTACAGAACCCAATCATGGCCGGATGTACGGTGGCCACGTCCGTGGTTGCCGGTGCGCTGGTCTACTACCTCAATGAATATTGTGACGATGGGTTCCGTGGCGAACGGTTCGTTGAACACTTGCGCGGTTCTCGCATGCGAAATTGGCACTATGTGGACAGCAAAGTCCGCAGACGTAATGCCCAAACCAACCGGGAGCGCCGCAAGAGTGGGATGGAGAAGATCGAGCCGATCATGATCGGCAAGGTGCCCATGCCGTTGCACCTCGAAGATCGAAACACCATGATTTGCGCGTCCATCGGTGCCGGTAAGTCCGTCTCCATGGAAAGCATGATTGCCTCGGCGTTGAAACGTAATGACAAGATGGCCGTTGTCGATCCCAACGGTACGTTCTACTCGAAGTTCAGCTTCAAGGGTGACGTGATTCTCAACCCATTTGACGCTCGTTCGGCAGGCTGGACAGTGTTCAACGAGATCAAAGGCGTTCACGACTTTGACCGTATGGCGAAATCCATCATCCCGCCGCAGGTCGATCCAGGCGATGAGCAGTGGTGCGCGTATGCCCGTGACGTGCTGGCCGACACCATGCGCAAGCTCAAGGAAACCAACAACCCGAACCAGGACACGCTGGTAAACCTGCTGGTACGCGAGGACGGCGACACCATTCGGGCGTTCTTGGCCAACACCGACTCCGAGGGCTATTTCCGCGACAACGCAGAAAAGGCGATTGCCAGTATTCAGTTCATGATGAACAAATACATTCGCCCGCTGCGCTTCATGACCAAGGGCAGTTTCTCGATTCACAAGTGGGTGACAGACCCGAATGCGGGCAACCTGTTTATCACCTGGCGGGAAGATATGCGCTCGACCATGCAACCACTGGTGGCCATGTGGATTGATACGATCTGCGCAACCATTCTCAGCTACGAGCCCATGACCGGGAAACGCCTCTGGCTGTTCCTGGACGAGCTGCAATCGCTGGGCAAACTCGAATCGTTCGTACCAGCGGCCACCAAAGGCCGGAAACACGGCCTGCGTATGGTTGCCACCCTGCAGGACTGGTCGCAATTGATCACCAGCTATGGCCAAACCGACGCGGAAACGGTGCTGTCCTGCTTCCGTAACTACGTGATCCTTGCCGCATCCAACGCACAGACCTCGGACAAGGCAAGCGAGATCCTTGGCCAGCAAGAGGTCAGGCGCATGCGTGTGTCTTTCAGTGGCGGCCGCAGTAACCGTTCGCCGGAGATCAAGAAGGAGCCCGTGGTCATGGACTCCGAAATCTCAAACCTGAAAGACCTTGAGGCTTATCTGAAATTTGGTGAGGACTTCCCTATCACCAAAATCAAACTGCCCTACGTGCATCACAAAGAGCGAGCCCAAGGGATAGTTGTTGCCGGTCAAGAAGCGGCGTAACGGAGGTTGCATGCTCAACGTCACGCCGATTCGAGGTAACAATCAATACGCTGCAGCGCGCTACTTTTCTGCTGCAGACGACTACTACGCCAAGGAAACACCGGGCGAGTGGCAAGGCGAAGGCGCGGAACGGCTGGGCCTAGTCGGCCCGGTCGATCAGGCGCAGTTGGCGAAGCTGCTCGATGGCAAGCTGCCGAACGGCGAAAAGATTCACACCACGTTCAACGCCGAAACCAACAAGCGCCGTATGGGCCTGGACATGACGTTCTCGGCGCCGAAATCGGTATCCATGCAAGCACTCGTTGCCGGCGACAAAAATGTCACTCTGGCGCACGACCGGGCGGTGGCCAAGGCCATGCACCACGTCGAAAAGCTCGCCCAGGCACGTCGCAAGGAACAGGGCAAGTTCCTGCGCGAGCGCACGGGGAATATGGTCATCGGCAAGTTTCGGCACGAAATGAGTCGCGGCAAAGATCCCCAGCTCCACACCCATGCAGTAATCATGAACATGACCCAGCGCGCCGATGGCAAATGGCGCGCCTTGTTCAACGACGATATTTTCAAGGTTCAGCACGAAGTTGACGCCATGTACAAGGGTCAACTGGCCCTTGAGCTGCGCGAGCTGGGCTACGAGATTCGCGTACTCGATGGCAAGGGTAACTTCGAGCTGAATCACATTTCCCGGGAACAGATCGAAGCATTCTCCAGCCGCAGCAAAGTCATCGAGGAAGCGTTGGCCAAGGACGGAAAAACCCGGGCCGACGCGACCACCCTTGAAAAGCAAGTTATCTCAATGGCCACCAGGCCACACAAGGACGAACGCGACCGCGATCTGGTGAAACAGTATTGGGTGACGAAAAGCCGTGACTTGGGTATCGACTACGGCCCCCAAAGTCGGCTGGATGGCCGCGAATATGGTGAATCAGGCCCAGCGTCAGGCGCTGGCCGCGCTCCATTTGATCCCAATCTACCCGCAGGACTGACACCGGCCCAAGCGGTTGTGCAGTACGCAATCAATCACCTGACCGAGCGTGAACAAGTTGTTAGCCAACTGGATCTGTTGACCGTGGCGCTCCAACGTTCGGTAGGGCTGGCCGGACCTGACCAGGTACGGGCCGAAATAGCCAGGCTGGTACAACAAGGCACGCTCATAGAGTCAGCACCGGCCTACTCAATGGCGCAGCCC
Organism: Pseudomonas baetica; assembly: GCF_019733355.1. Lineage (GTDB taxonomy): Bacteria > Pseudomonadota > Gammaproteobacteria > Pseudomonadales > Pseudomonadaceae > Aquipseudomonas > Aquipseudomonas baetica_A. The sequence goes on from NZ_JAIHLQ010000041.1 coordinate 8,462, forward strand.
ACGGAAAACGCGCCCGTGTTGTCGCCTGCAGGTTGGCAAGCTCACCTGCAGGAGCTGAAAGGCTGGACAGACAAGCAGGCAAAACAGTACGTGGCCACCGCCATCGAGCGCGGTTCATTGGTGCCAACCGAAAAGCGCTACACCACGCAGAAAGGCTTGAAGCGCGAGAAAGCCATCCTTGCCATTGAGCGCACTGGCCGAGGCCAAGTGACTCCGCTCATGACCCAGGAACAGGTCGCTAAAGCACTTGAAGGTTCAACCCTCACCGCTGGCCAACGGCAAGCCGTCGAGGCCATTGTCAGCACAGATAATCGGTTTGTCGGCATTCAAGGTGATGCCGGTACGGGTAAAACCTACTCGGTTGAACGGGCTGTGCAGTTGCTCACATCCGTCAACGAGGCAATGAGCTACGGCAAGACAGAGGATCAACCCGGCTATCGAATCCTCGCATTGGCGCCGTATGGCAACCAAGTTGCCGCACTCAAAAACGAGGGGATGGACGCTCATACCCTGGCCAGCTTTTTCAACACCAAGAACAAGATCCTCGACGAAAGGACGATCATTGTTCTCGACGAGGCCGGTGTCGTCGGTGCTCGCCAGATGGAACAGCTCATGCGACTGGTGGAAAAGTCCGGCGCCCGTCTTGTTCAGTTGGGTGATACCAAACAGACCGAGGCCATCGAGGCAGGCAAACCATTCGCCCAGCTCCAGCAGAACGGCATGCAAACCGCCCGGATCAAGGAGATTCAGCGGCAGAAAGACCCCGAGTTGAAATTAGCCGTCGAGAACGCCGCCGATGGCAACACTCCTAAGTCGCTGCAGCACATCAAGCACATTGAGGAACTGCGCAATCCTAGCGATCGACATCAAGCAATCGTCAACGACTACATGCAGCTCACTCCCCAGGAGCGCAGAGAAGTTTTGATTGTTGCCGGTACGAACAAAGACCGTAAAGAGATCAACACTTTGGCGCGCAAGGCGTTGGGGCTTGAGGGTCGAGGGTCGAAGTTCGACACGTTGAACCGCGTTGATATGACCCAAGCAGAGCGGCGCTATGCACCGACCTATCAGCAAGGACTGGTCATTCAGCCAGATAAAGACTACAAAAAAGCGGGGTTGGTTCGTGACGAGATCTACACCGTCAAGCAGGCGCTACCGGGAAACATCCTTGTCGTGACCGGCGCCGATGGCCAAAGCCGTCAGATCAACCCGCGAAAGATTACAAAGCTCAGTATCTACAAGGCCGAACGCCCGGAACTGTCCATAGGCGACCTGGTACGCATCACCCGCAACACGCCATCACTCGACCTCACCAACGGCGACCGGATGCGGGTTGTCAGCACAGCTAACGGCATGATTGAGCTGGCTTCGACCAAAGAGCGCGACGGCAAGCCGGAGCGCGTGGTGAAGTTGCCAGCGAACAAACCGCTGCACCTCGAACACGCTTACTCCGCGACTGTTCACAGTGCGCAGGGCTTGACCAATGACCGGGTGATGATCTCCGTCAACACCAAGAGCCGAACCACATCGCTCAACCTGTTCTATGTGGCGATCAGTCGAGCACGTTTGGAGGCGAGGATCTACACCGACGCTATCGCCGGTTTGCCGGGTGCCATTGCCAAGCGCTATGACAAAACCACAGCATTGGCGCTGCAGCAAGAACGTGACGCCCAACGACTGCAAAAAGCGCATGCCCCGAAAACGGTGGTGGACGGGCCAAAAACCGAACGCGCCCTGGAACGCGAAAAACGAGCGCGACCCAACAGCCCAAGCGGCGGTATGGAACGCACCAAATAGAGCCCAACAAAAAGCCCCGGTTCGGGGCTTTTTTTCGCGTGCGAGAAATCAGGCGCGTGACGGTGTGTCGGTACGTGGTCGGTATGTCTCGACGTTCTTTTTCCGCCGCCGCTTGAGCACTGCGTTTTTGCTACGCCCAGCACGTAGCCCGATCTCCACGTCACTCAGCGCACCCAACACATCATCGAATTTTTCGAGAGGGTTCCCCAACTGCTCACGCAATGAGGCAATGCCCTTTTCCGTACGGCGTGCGGTAATCGTCTGTTTGGTGACTTCTGCGAGTGTGGCCAGGTCTTCGTCGGTCATGGTGCCGAGCAGGTGATCGAAGGCTTCGAGGTGGCTGGGGATGCCTAGCCTTTTTCGGCGGTGAACAACTGCAGCCGTTGCGACTCCAGCTAACCAAGCAATTTTGGATTCCGACCGTTTGCCTAACAGGTAATCAAACGGTAGGAGCTTTCTATCCAACTCAAGCTTGTGTGAATCGTTCATGAGGGCTCTCTACCAGGACAACAACGAGTATCGTAGTGGATCCTGGCAGAGAGTCGCTAGGGCTTACTCAATAGCGGCCAGCGCCGCCAAAACCCTTGGCCTGATGCTCCGGCACCTTGCGCTCTAGCGCCTTGTCTTTGACCACCACCACCCCAGCGTAGGCATAGCGAATAGACAAGTCCTTGTCTTTCGCGATCAGACCGGCTTTTGCACCACTCAGCGCAGCCCGGTCGTGCTCAACAAAGTAGGTCTGCTTGCCATCGGTAACGGCTTGAACCACCTTACCCGCATTGAACGAAACGATCTTGCCCTCGTAGGTTTTGCCGTCCTCGGCCTTTTTCATACCAGGCAAGTCGTGCTTCGCGCTAATACCGGACGCCGCTGCATGCTGATCAGGCTTGGTCAACTCCGCTTTCCCGAGCGTGGCGCTGCCAAGCTCTGCTTTGCTCAGTTCCATGGATTGCTTGAATGACTGTTTGAACTCTGCCGAACCCGGTTGATTATCAAACGGTAGGTCTTTGTACAGCTTCCCGTCGGCGTTGCCGGTGCTGGCATAGATCTGCATCTTCTGACCAGGTTGTTCAACGAGCATCATCGGTTTCGCGTTCAAATCCGCCTTGTGCCAGGCCTCGCCTGCCTTGGCTGCATCGGTAAAGACTTGGCGGTCTTTGCCTTCTTGATTGAGCAAATAGGTGACTTGGGTGACTTCTGGTTTTGCCATGTGTAAACCCTCTCTCAGTATTTTGCCTTGAAGGCTTGACCTTGATCCCAGCGGCTTTGCCAATGGTTCAGGTAGGTTTCAGCGAGCGCCGGATCGTTCCAAACCACCAGGGCGTTTTCGCTGTTGCTCTTGGCTGCGGCTGCAGTGAAGTTGAAACTCCCGGTTTCCACTGCCATGCCATCGACAACTATGAATTTGTCATGGTGAATCGGGTACGCCTTGACCGTTCGGGTCGGGATACCCGCCTTGGCCAGCAGCGTCAGTGCATGGCGTCCGGCAGTTGAGCGCGCTTCTTCGAGGTTGCTGCGGTGATCAGCGATCACCGCCACGTCAACGCCGCGTTGCTTGGCGGCAACCAGCGCTCGGGTAACGTCTGGACTGGTGAAGACGTACGCAGCAACGCGGATAGAGCTGGTGGCCGCGTCGATGGTGCGCAGTACGAGTTTCTGCGCCGAGCCTTCGGGCGAGAAACCGACCTCAATGCGACGGCTACCGCTTCCGTCACCCTCGTTTTCAGCGGCTAGGGCCAGCGTTTGCATGCTGCCCCCGGCGACCAGTGCCAACACTAAAACAAACGGCTTAAATGCGTTAGAAACCATTCGGGACTTTCCCCCAAATGCCGTTGGCTTTACTTGAGCTACCTTCATCGTCCTTGCAGGCCGCAAGGAAATCACCTCGCGCCTGTGCAGTGCGCGACGGACTGAATTTGCCGTGTCTGGTACGATAGATGCTGAAATACTTGGTGATGTACTTGTCGCAATCACCGTCGCGAGTAGTGCCCAACAGGCACAAAGCAGCACCACAGGCGTCCGGGTCGCTGTCATGGCCATAGGGTAGATCTGATTCAGCAGCAATAGCAGCGCCCGAAAACAGAGCTGCACTCAGCAAAAAGGCGGCTGACAGTTTTTGCATATATCCCCCTTTTCTCGCGTGCGAGAAATTCAATTGATGATCTGTACGAAAGACGGTTCGGTTTGCGCTTGCCGCTGGGTAGGTGCAGACGCGGCGGCGGGCTTTGGATCAGCGAAGCGTTGGAACTGCTGGGCCGGTGGGGCATCGCCAGTGTCCAGCGCGACTTGGACCTTCGGCTGTTCAGGGACTTGCGCTTGATCAGGGCTCGCCGGTTGTGTCGCGGCCACTTGAACGGGTTGAGGTGCCTGGCCGTTTTCATCAGTCACAATCACCCAAGGATCACTCTGTTTTACCGAGGCCGTACGAGCGCGCACAGGAGCTTTTCGTGCCACAGGTGATGCAGCGGCGACGGGTATTGCCTCATCGCCTGCTGTGGCCACCACAGCGGGCACAAGCGGATCATTGCTTGAAGGGTTGAGGGCACCGACCACAACTTTCTGTACATAGGACAGATCGCCCTCTTTGTCCGGCTGATACCCACGTACAGGGTTGCCGCTGTAGTACATCGACAGCGAGTCGCGCAGGGCTTCTTGTGGGTTCGGATTCGCAGTAAGCGCCGTGGTGTAGTTCTTGACCATCAGCTCGCTAATCGCCTGCAGGTTGCGGCAAGGCTCGAACGCTTGGGCGTAGCTCAAGCCGAGAGCGCGCATGTTTGTGACCAGGAGCTGGCCAATTCCGACCGAGAAGCGGAAGCCTTCGCGCTCCAGCCTTTCGGCAGTGGCCACCGCCTCGCGCAACGACCGGGGCTGACGCTCCAGTCGGCCATCGACAACCCCAATCGCGTAGGGGTTGTAGGTCGATTCATTACCGATCAAGGACTTTAGGGTCTGCGGATGCACGGCAGGCGCGCACTTCGCGGCCAGTTCAGAGAACGGCACCGGGGCTTGCTCATCCGCCCAGGCTTGGCCAAGGGTGCAGGCCAGAGCCAACAGCGTTACCGCGAACTTAGGCAGCTTTTGCATATTGAACCTCCGAGATGTAGCGACGGCCATCAAAGCCGTACTCCCACTGAATAACGACATCAATCAACTGCCGTGAGTATTCGATCAGTTGCGACTTGTTCATTTCGGCGCCGCCGCGCGCCGCCATGGATGCCAGGCGGTCGAACATCATGTCCGGCGAGTCCGAGTGAATCGAAGAAAGCGACCCGCTGTGACCGGTGTTTAGCAACTCCAGAAACGGGAAGGCTTCACCACCGCGGATCTCGCCCATGATTGCCCGGTCGGGAGTGAGTCGAAGGATCGACTCAAGCAGGTCGAACGGCGTGACCTTGGCGCGACCCTGGCCACCGCGTGAATAGATCAGGTGAACCACGTTCTTATTGGGTGTACGGATCTCGCGGGTGTCCTCAATGGTGACGAGACGTTCATGCGGGTCAATGTGTTCAAGCATCCCGTTGAGCCAGGTGGTTTTACCCGCGTTCGTCCCGGCTGAAATCATGATGTTCTTACGGGCTTTCATGATCCCGATGAAGAACTCTTTCCAACGCTTGGCGCGGTACAGCGCTATCAAGTGATCGTCAGAATAATCACTGTGCAACCGAGGCTCGTTGATGTGCTCGAAAGCCCCGGAGCTCTGATATTCATCCAGGTTGATTTGCTTGATACCGGGCTTACGAATACAGACGATGCCACCAATGTGCTGTTCGACCGCAGGCGCCAAGACAACCTGCACGCGGTAATCACCGCGCTGGTTGTCCGGCACACCTTCGGCCAGGTTGATCGGAATACGGCCCGACAGGATCGGCGTATACGAGTCAACCTGTTGCCCCGTATGAGCAGCGATTACCTCACCGAGCGAGGTAATCAATCCGGTGGTGACACCCTCAATCTGTACCGGCTTCATAAACCGACTGCCGCGAAAACCGGCCCAGACATTGTCGGGACCATTGATCGCGATCTCGGTCACTTCTGGATCGTCCAGAAGCGTGACCAGGTTTTTCAGTTTGGCGCGGAACGATGCAATCTCAGACATACCGCTTCCTCACTGGATGAAGGTGACGCCGCCAGTTTTGGCGTGCTCGATCTCGGCCTCAAACTGCGAGGTGAAATCCAAATCGCGCTGCAGGTAGATCACCACCCGCGAGCCATGGGGAACGGTCAAAGTCGGCTGGATACTGGCGTAACGGCCCAGGATCGTATTGGCTGACTCGGAAGCGGCTTCCTGTACTTCCGTGCGATAACGTGACGCCGAGTTTTCCCGATCACCGGATGACACGCCGGTATTCGATGCACCCGCGCCGATGATCGAAACCGCTGCAGCAACACCGAAGATTTGCCCCCAATGGTTATCAACTACACCACCTTGGCCAGCGGTGCCCAACTGGTCAGTGCCCGCGCTGTTGATCGCGATTTCCATTGCTGGGCGTCCCGGTAATTTAGGCGTACGCAACCAATTCCAGATGGTGAACAAGCGTTCCTGGCCAGGGCGAAGACTGGCGTTATAGCTGCCGCAAACCCGCGACCCCCACGGAATCAAAACCCGGCGACCGACTGCCGCGTAAACGTCTTGTTGAACGTCTACACAGACCTGACCCGGCAACTGACTTTGAGCCCGGGGCTGCATAACCGCCTCGATCTCAGCACCCTGCAGAATCTTGTATTCCAAGTTTTCCATCTTGCGCACCTTGGAGACCGCAACCCCATCGGTGAACGTCGAGGATGCGTAAGCGCTATTGGCATTTGACGAGACGGGAGCGTTTCTATCGCCGCTCCCGCCCAAGGATCCAGACCCACCCTTCTGGTCTGGCGCCTCATCCGTGAAGCCCTCGTCTTTCGCGGTGGCGATAATGGCCGAGCGTTGACGTGCGGCCAGCATCTTCTGTTCTTCCAGCTCGCGCTGCAGCTCAATGGCTTGGCGGCGCTTTTCGTCTTCGCTCATGCCCGCTTGGTTTTGACGGTCTACCACCGTGCGCGGCGTGTCAGCGGGAGCAGCGCTGGCGTCATTACTGACGGGAGCAACCGACGCCGCTTGGCGCTTGGGAGTCGGATCTTGTACACGGCGCGGCTGTGCAGCGGTGATCGTGTTATTACCAGCACTGTTGCTGGCAGCTGGGGTATTGCCCTCTTTCAACCAATAGACAAAGCCACAGAGCGCAATTGCCGTCAGAGCCATAACGACACCGGCAGTCTTGTTTGAACCCGGCTTAGCTTTCAGCATCGAGTTGGATTGTGATTCGTTCCACTCGCGAAGTTCGTCTTCGCGGGTTTTCTCTGGAACGGGTTTATTATCATCACTTTTCATGCTTACGCTCCCCCGCCATCACGGGCGCCCCGAGTTACGGTGCGCTTGTATGGGTTGGCCAAGTTCTCCACGCAGACATGGGCGTTGCCGTCACGCAGAACAAACATACTGTCCAGGCGCTCAACGACCACGTAATCACCCTCGCGGCGTTTGTTGACCATGGCCTCAGTGCCATCCGGCAACACGCGGTAGAACTGCGGCATGTCCGCGCCTTTTTTCAGCAGGAACTTGGTGAACTGGCCATCGTCCATCACCGACTGCAGACCAATGGCGTCTTTGTCACCCGCAAAGCCGTAGTTGATGTTTGGAGAGCCTGGCGTGCCGGTGCTGACCACGGGCGCAGGCTCATGGCTCTTGACCTCAGTGAAGGAGGACACGCGGTTGCTTGGGTAGATAAAGCGGACCAGGTACGACTGGCCGGAGTTCTTCTTGGAACTACCAAGCTGGAAATAGTAGGTGCGCTTGCTGGTGATTACGGTCAGGTTGGTATCCGCGTTTTCCTCGACCGGCTTGAGGAACAGGCGATTGCGAAACGGGATGGTTTGCCAGGCAATGGTGTCGCCCAAGGCAACCACTTTCACCATTTCATCCGCTTCAAATTCTAGCGAAGTTTGATAGTTATATGTGCCGATCAATTCGTAAACCTGATTCGGGTCATAGGCAACTTGTTTAACCCGTTTGTCGGTCAAGAGAGAGGTTGGCAACTTAGCGGCGTGTGCGAAACCACCCAAGAAACACAAACTCAGGGCGATAGCGGTCGGCAAAATGCAATTTTTTTTCATGATTCAGTTTCCTTGAATGGAGTGAATTACCGGCGGCTCAGTTCTTCACTTTTGCGATAAAGAGTAATCACAGTACCCAGCGGGTTAACCCATCGTTCACCGAGTGAGCGCGGTACAACTGTGTTCGCTATTTTCAGGTTCGCGGTGTAAGTGGTTGGTACTGGATCTTGCTTCCCCGCTTGATGGAAGTTAGAAACAAATGAAACTTGATAGGTATCACCGACCTTGTTAATGCCGAACGCCTTCGCTTCAATCCACTCCTTTTCACCCAAAATCCCGTAAGGGTTTCTTGGATTATCTGGATTGATCTCTTGCTCATACTGGCGAGCAACATCAGGCGTTGTGTACAGATGGCACGTGTCAGACAGCGCTTGCTTTCTGCGTGGGTCGAAGGTGTTGCACGCCTCGACAAAGGAGTACAGATCGCCCTCAATCAACGCTTGTTCTGCCGAAACGTTTTCCTTGTCAATGACGCGCATTCTCAGGACTTCACCATCTGCGCCGATGGTGGCCACCACGGGAATGACGGTATGCAAATCCGACAGGACGTAGACCGCACAAGCCAGCGCTACGATGGAGATCGCTTGAGCCCCATTGAGAAACAGGCTGCGATTACGTTCCTGTTTGACCTTCTGCCCTTCGCGTAAGGTTTTACGGCGCAAGGCCTCATCATTCTTAAATGTCTTGTCCATTACACTTTCGCTCCCAAAGTTCTAACAGCCATCATCACCAACGACGAACCTCCGACAGTTGCACCAGAGGACAACGCAGCGGCCCAACCGCGAACTTGCAACATGCAGATAATCAAGACCCCTTCCACGATCAATAATGTGCCGTACTGTTGAGCGGTCATCAGCGCGGCATCACTGATAGTCGCGGTTTGTGCGACTTCTTCAATGGCGTCTCCAAAGACAGAGTAACCGAACCTGATAATGGCGATGGACAGAATGTAGATAAGCGAGAAGTTCAACATCTTGCTTAACCAATTCATTCCCCAACCCCGTGTTTGCGGAAAGAAGAAGAAGGCGACCAAAATCGGCAAAATCGACATGCTGATAGCTGCACCAAACTTTGCAATCAACATGTTCAAGATCGCGACCACGAACAAAATGCAGTTAATCAGGAACAAGCCATAGCCCATCATGATCATTGCAAACTGCCGCCAACTTACGTTCATCAGTACACTGGCCACCTTCCCGACATTCACATACAAGGCGTCGAGCATCGACGTCGAGTTAACTCCCCCGCTCATGATCGTCGAGGCAATGGATTCTGTGTAGCCACCCCATGCCTGGTAAAACACAAGCCCGCCCGTTGACCAGTTCAGCGTCAGAAACACCATGGCAGTGAGGAACATCCTCTGCGCCAGATCCCAATACTGGACGGCCTGGCCGTTGTAGACCTTGAATCCCAGTGCTGCCCAATAAGCGACGGCGACCAGGTACGCAGCAGGGGAAACCAGTGACGCCAGATCAGGGAATACCTGACTGACGAAGCTGGTAGTTACTTCGTCAGTCGCGCCAATTAAGCCCTCAAGGGTCAGCTGCGCCATGGGTTCGATGCTCCGTACACACCCTTGAAGTGGGAGAGCACTTCGGGGTCGCGGAAGTCACTGGCACTCAGCTGCACACCGGTTTGCGCTTTGATCTCCCTGGAAGTCTGCTCGATGCAGCCTTGAACCAGCGCGCCACCGTAAGACGACGACTTCATATAGATCTCAGCGAAGCAGGTGCCGGGGAACCAGTTGCCAACGTCGCGCTTGCTCGCACTCAACAGCGGGTTTTTGCCGGAGCTGATTGGCGCTGTTGGGGCACCTGGCTCGGCGGGTTCAGTCGAGAAGTACGACGCTGTGTTGATGTAGACCACGCTACCGACAACGATCACAGCCACGAATACCGAGAGAATGTGATGCAGTTTGAGTTTAAACATTGCTGCGCTCCTGGTCGGCAGTGACAAACGGGGTGAACTGGCAGGCACACGGCGATTTATCAATCTTCCCGGTGTTGGTGACACAGCCCGAGGCCGCGCTAACCACCACGGCCAGCAGCACGACTTTCCAGAGCTTGAAGATCACCCACAGCGGAAGCCAGATCGGCAGGGTGACGGCTTTGAAGATGAACACGATTGCTTTCATTAGGGTTGCTCCTTTTCTCGCACGCGAGAATTACTGTTCTTTCCACTTGAAGAATTTTTCGTTGTCCGATGTGGCCTGGTTTTCAGCGTTGTTCAGGTTTGCTTGCAGATTCATGTTCAACGCTGACAGCTTCGACTGAGCTGAGGACAACATGCCGTTTTCAGCGGCAATACGGTTTTGCAGGTCGGCGGCATCCTTGGCGTTAGTGGTGTGATCCACTTGCGCGGAGAGCGTGGCCAGGTTGTTCAGGTGGACTTGCACTTCGCTATACAGCGCATCCCCCCCAGACATTGCGGCGCGCACAGAGTCGGAACTGAGCTGATAGTTCTGCGCACGTTGGCCCTGCGGGTTGTTGAACAGCTCCTGCGGCATGGTCTTGATCAGTTGTTCGTAATACGACTGCTTACTGCCGTAAGCCCCCGTGCTTTGACGAGAAACAACTTCCTGCCACGATCCAGGCACGACCGACGCAGAGTTGATGGCGTCATTCAGACCTATAGCGCCACGTCCGTACGAACCTTTGAGGCTGTCCAGGGTTCGGCCTTGTGTCTCATAGGACTTCTTCAGCGTGTCGAACTGTTCTTTCAATATCAGATATTGCTGAGCCAGCGCGGCCCAGGTGCCAGCGTCCCCCGTTGGAACTCCAGCAGCGTGCGCCTGGCCACTGATAGCCATAACCACCGCCGTAGCGAGGCTAAGTTTTTTGATAGTCGTCATCATTTGACCGCCTTCAAGTTATGAGTGTTTTTCGCTTTAGCTTCGGCCATGAAGACCGGAACCCATTGCTCAGGATCGTCAGTGCCCAGGCGCTTAATGATCGTTTCCATCAGAGCCACACCAACATCGTTCGAGGACAACACAGGGATGAAGTCGGACAGATCGGCCTGCGGATCTTCCGAGGTCAGATCGAATACGACCTTGATCGACTCTCTGCCTCGACGGATAAGAAACTTGCGAGAGGCTTGGCCAATTTCGCGAATCCATTTGCGTTCAGCCACGGTCAGGTTTTGATGATCCTCATCACTGGCCGAGTCATTTGACATGTAAATCTTGGTGGCACTCTGTTTGTCGATTGAATCGGTTTCACTGCGGAAGTACTTCGTATCGGGCGTGACAAAAATCAGCAGGCCGTTTTTACGGCGGATCTGCATGATGAAATTGTCGATTCGCTTCTTCCAATACTCGTTCTTCACCAGGTTTTGCCCTTCTTCCAGTACCAGGATAAAAGGCGTGCCATCCATTGCTTGCTCGATGCGGTGCAGGGGGTAGCTCAACACAACCGGAAGTTCTGGCCGCGCTTCACCGCCCTTGAGCAGTTCCATCATTTCAAAGCAGTAGTGCCGCGACGTGCTCAGGTCGATGGAGTCATTCACGTTGTCAAAGACGCCCGCGTTCGCGCCGGTAACGCCCTTGGCGCCGTGCCAGATGGCCATAACGTCAGCCAGCTCGCCTTGGCCATACGTCCACACAACATTGCGGAACCGGCGATCTTCAAGCGGCAGGGCATAGTTTTCGTCCACCAACGTCTTGAAACGCTTGATGTCATCTGCAGACGTTGGGGTCGATGCGTAGCACTCACGCATCAGCTTTTGCAGATCTACCAGGAACGCCCGGTTTTCAGCCGAATCGGGCAACTTGAAGGGGTTCCAGTTCATGCCGCTATGTGGGGAAAGCGTGGTATGCACCCCACCCATAGCTTTCATGAACACCTTGGCGCCGTAGCGGTTGTCGAACCAGAACACCCGTGGCCTGGCCTTGTCGGCCTCACTGACCATCAAGCTAATTGCAGTGGTCTTACCCGACCCCGTATCAGCGGACATTGCTAAATGCCCCGCAACCATCCCTTCCATTTCGCGGTGGAAGTTGAAGTTGTATTGAGTCCCGCTTTCAGTTTCAAAAGCGGTAATGGCTGGCCCCCATAAGTTGCCGTCCCGACGCCCCTTGGCGAAGTTGTGCAACGAAGCAAAACCCGCGAAGTTGGTCGATTTGATCTTGCCGCGACGGCCAATCAGGTTTTCAGCTTGGCCAGGCAGTTGCGACCAGTAGAAAGTCTCCAGCCCCATCCACTCGCGCACTGATTTGACGTTCAGATCGACAAAACAGTTTTCAACCAGACCCACGGCCTTATCGAGTTCGGCAGCGTTCTGTTTCCGGTTCGCCTCCGAGTCCATAGGCAGTGAAGGCACATGAACAAAGATGGTCAGATGGTGCAGCCCATTGACGGTATCACCACGACGCAGCGCACGAATCCCCTCAGTCAGTTCCTTGCTGTCATCGTCGGAAATACCGTGGGTGTCCGAGACAGTCAGGCGTCGTTGTTCTTGCGTCATCGCCGATTCAGCATCGATTCGGTTAGAGAAGAAAAACGATTGCGTAATGATGTATTCCACCGGCTGTTGCAGGAACTTGTTCATCATCCGCGACGGAGTTCTGCGCGGCCATTCAGCCATGCTCAACATCGCACCAATACGGGAACTGGTGCTGCCGCGTACTTCACACATGGTTGCCAACACGCGAAAGTTAAGGCGAGCGTATGGCAACGATTCGCAGAGTTTCTGATCGCTCAGCGGGATCTTGCGATCCTCAAGGTTGATCAGGTAGTGGAAGAACGTACTGAGTTCAGAGAATTCTTCTCCCAGGAAGTCATACACGATCTCAGCGGGGTATTGCTCGTGATCGCCGCAATGCTCTTTGAACTCCATCCAGCTCAAACGGAACCGGCGCACAGCGTCGTGCACACGGTCACGGTCGATCCACTTGGAATCGGTTTTCGGATGCCGCTGTACTTTCAGGCGAGTCGCACCGTACTCGCTCAATCCACCCAGCAGCATATTCGCGGCCTTGTACAGATCATCAGCCATGTCGTCACTGGATTCGGCATCCTGCTTAGTCGGGCTGGTCCCTGTAATCAGCGCAATGCCACGATCCATCAGCCCCGGTACACCAGACCGGAAACGGTTGCGTACCAGCGAGATATAGATCTCGTTGACGTAGAAACCTTTGTGCAGGTAGCGGGCTCGCCAAGCAGCGTTGAGTTGCCTGGAGAACCAGGTGCCGCCCTCACCTTCTGGAAAGTCAAAAACCTTACGGCGAATGGTATGGACGTACAGGCCCAAATTACTGGACGAGATAGTACGCAGCAGCGTGTTACGGCGAACTTCAAATTGTTTGACCTGTTCATCGGTCAGCGAATCAAAGAGCAATCCATCAATCTTGATAACTTGGACTAAGGCGTTTTCCTTGGTCATTACCGTTTGATTATCGTAATGATAGTCATACGGCACCATTGCGCTGACTTCCAACTCCAGCAGGTCCTGTTCAGATCCTGCTGGCTGTTGAACGCCCAGCGTCAGGTCAAGATTGCGCGTCAATTTCTTAAACGCTTTATCAACGAGGCGCATAACTCCGATACCCCCACAAATTCCGATTCCGAGAGGCCCGTAAACGAAATGCAGACTGCAAGACACCAAACAAGTAAACGTCTTTGCTGCAGATGTAATACGAAATGCCAAACAGTAGTGGTACTGCCCCAACCGGCCATAACGAGCGAATTACCAATGCTGTTATGAGCGGCCCAAAGATGCTGATAAGAATGCTCGATAGCGTGAAGGCGCCGACCATAGATGGCCGAGCCATCGCTAAGACGAGCACCTCACCCTCATCGAGTGCGTGCTCGACCGCACTCATTGCAGTGAGGTTGCAGCGCCGGACTTGATCTCGGTGACTATGTTCGGTGCGAAGAACACCAGGAACACACCAGCGACAGTCCAACCGAAGGTGGACCACTCGACACGGCCCGACTTAGCCCGGAAGCCCTGCACCACAATGGCCAGGATGCCCAGGTAGTAACCGATATCGAAGATCAGGAAGCTAACAATGTCTTTCAGCAGGTTCTTGACCGAGCTGAAGTCCATCGCCGCGTTGGCAATCTCAGGGAGGACACTTAGGGAGAACAGCGACCCGAAAACAACAATCTTTTCTGCCTTGGCAGTCCAGTCTTTACGCATCAGGGCCGCGTGGTTCATTCCGTTTTTCGGAGTGAAGATATTACAGATGGTTGTTACAGTATTGCTTTCTTTGAGCTTTTTTACCCAGGATTGGTTAAGAGTTACTGACTTACGGAAAGTCGATTTTCCATTGTTGAGTTGCATACCTTTGCCTCTTGATAGTCATGACGGGGAACCCCCGTACGTTATGGTTATTGCTTTGTTCGGGTTGTTGGGACAGGTCTCTTTTATAAAGTCGATAGCGGTATCAGCGTTTTTAAAAAGTCTGGTCTTCCCTAACGCTGTAACAACCGAAAATACTTGTCCAGTTGACGGACTTTCGATAATGAGTGCCCACTTCCGCTCATTGCCTAAGTACCTCTCTTGTAAATGAACTCGGTAATCCGGTTGGGCGTTGGTGAAAACCACCAGGTCTTTTTTGTCTAGGGATTGCATCATGTCCTCTGAATAGCTCAACGCTAAAAACAGAGGGGATACTGTCGCCCCCGACATTTTTCTTCTAGCTCCCACCTCGCATTTTCTTCCTCTTTGGCGTTTTGATTAACGTTTTCCGTGTTTCGTGACTCACTATATGTTTTTTGTTTCATGAAATCAACATTTCGTCATGCGTTTTTTTGATCCAGCGAAACCTGGAGACGAACGAAAGCCCCAGGAATGAGCCTGCGTGTGCGTGTTGGGTTTTAAGTGATTGAGACGTAAGGCGTTTCACGATCTATTCCTTGAAACCTGGCGGCTTCATGTCGTGTAGTTGGCAAGGCAATTTGACAAAGCCTTCCACGCGCCTATGACATCGGATATAGGAGATTTCCCAAAAAACTGTGTGAAATCCGATGAATGGTTTTGTATTGAGTTGAACTGAAAATCAGCGGAGAGGATAGGGAGAGGTCGAGGGTTGATCAGGAGCCGCCCTGATCAACCCTCTGGCCAGCTCTGGAGCGCGCAAGGAAACTGACCCCGCGCTACCTAGAGCGACGTGGCGCGGAGTCTAGCAGCCGTGCAACGAATTCTCGCGTGCGAGAACTCGACGCACGGAGGTGTATTTCTCGGACGCGAGAAATACACAAAGTAAACCCTAAAAAGGGTTGACCATAGGGTTTACCATATGCAAACTTGAGTCACAGTCCACTATCGGACAGGCCGGAGATCATGATGAAGATCACAACAGTAGCCAATCAGAAAGGCGGCGTAGGGAAGACCACACTAGAAATTCACCTAGCAGCGTGCGCGGCGGAAGACGGTAAGCGTGTCCTGGTCGTAGACCTCGATGAAGGCGACCTTTCGCAGTTCTTTCCCCCAACAGAGGATGGCGATGATACGCCTTACCTTATGTCCAGCCAGTTGTTTAATGGCGAGCATGAAGGGCGTCAGCCACGCCAAGTTGGCCCCAACACCTGGTTGATTGAGGCCGATGTAGCCCTGCTCGACGTGGACGATATGGATCTTGATGTGATCCACGCTCTACGGCCTGCACTGGAACGATTTGCTAACGACTTTGATCTCTGCATGATCGACACCCCGCCGAACCTACAGCGCCGCATGATTGCGGCCCTGACGGCCTCCCATGCGGTGGTAGCGCCGTTCAATATCAGTGCCTTTACCCTCGCTCGACTCCCGAAACTGATGAACACCATTGAAACGGTGCAGGACAGGTACAACCCGGGGCTACGTTTCTTAGGCTACTTGCCGAACCTGGTGAACAGCCGTTCCCCCGAGGAAATCGACGCGCTCCCGAGCCTGCGCGAGAGCTACGGTGACGCCATGTTTGCAGAACAGATCATCTATCGGCCTTGCATCAACAAGTCATTGGCCGCTGGTAATCCGGTCTGGTGGAAGGCCCGAAACGGTAGCCAGCGCGAAGCAGGCAAGGAAATGAAACGGGCTTGTAAGGCCGTTCTCGAAAAGGTTTGGGCTGAATAAGGGGCATGTCATGACAACGAAGAAACCCAACGCATTCGGTGGTTCGGTCAAAAAGCTTTCTGACTTTCAGACGCAAAAGACGGCGGTTATGGAAGGCGAGCGCATCATCAAAGTCAGCCCCGGCGAGGTTGAATGCAGGCCTCAAATCCGTGGCAAGAACAACCCAGGATTCACGCAAGAGTCACTGATGGAGCTGGGCGACGATATTGAACAGAACGGACAGGCCGAGGCTGCCGTTCTCCGGCCCCACCCAAACCCTGAAAGTGGCTTCAAGTACCTGATGGTCGCGGGCGAGCGGCGGTTGCGGTCTTGCGCACTCAAAGGGCTTTTGCTTGAAGCCGTCGTGCGTGACCTCACTGACGCCCAGGCCAAACGGATTCAACGTTCAGAGAACGTCCAACGTGAAGGGCTGATGCAAATCGAAATAGCGCTGTCGCTGAAAGCCGACAAGGAAGAATTGGGCACCCTGCAGGCAGTCGCTGACGAGTGGAAAAAAAGCGTCAGTTGGGTGGCCGAACGGTTGTCCTATCTCGACGCAATCGAGGCCGGTGGAGCAACCCGTACAGCGGTTCAAAACGGCGTAACCGCTGATGTATCCGTGGTTAACGATCTTGCCCGCCTCGAACGCCTTGACCCTGCCGCCGCTGCCGAAGTAGTCCAGCGCGCCGAGGCAGATCCTGACTTGAACGTGCGCAACGAAGTTCGCACCCAACTCAAAACTACCAAAACGCTCAGGATCGGCGGTGGCAAAGCCAAACCCAAAACGTCAGAAATCGACCTATTGAAAGAACAGGTCGCTGTACTGACCGAACAGGTGAAAGCCCTGGAGTCTGAAAAAACGTATCTCACCGAAGAACTGGAGAAGGCACGGCAAAAAGTCGCTGACCAGTGGAAGCCCGAAGAATGACTACGCGGCTTGCTGACCAGGATCTACGGATACCGCCCGAAGATTTCGAGCGGATCCGCAGTAACTCAAAGATGCACAGCCGCAGCCTCGACGTGGCCTTTGAAATCCTTGTAGAAGGCAAAAAGTTGGTTGCAGTGGCCACCGCACACGGACTCACCAAACAACGCGCCTTGGCCATTCGCGACAAGATCTACTCAGCCTATCTACTTCAAGCGCCGGAAGGCTGGACCTACGCGCAGATCTGCGCACCCGAGGAAATGATCGATCGTTTCGTTAAAGAGGCCGACACCGAACGATTGAAGTATTGGCAGAACAAATCATCCACCAAGAAGGATCAGAACGCATGACCGACAAATCGACTCTCGAAGCATTCGCCAAACTGCTGGAGCCCCTGGCCAAGTCGCTCAGCGGCATTGACCGCTCACTCTCACTGCTGGCTGACCTTGAATTGGCTAAAGAATTTGAACCAGTTCCAGCGAAGCGGCAGGAACGATATGCAGCGATCAACGTGGCAGTAGCAGCTGATGCCACAGCTTGCGAAGCGATCAACAAAGCACGGGATGAACGTGAAGCGGAAAATCCTGGCAGCCATGAGGATCTGGTGAAGCTGAAAGGAAAGGAATTTGCAGACAAGGCATTTGCTCCGTTGATGGCGGCATTAGACGCTCGCGGAGAGATAGGCCGGAACATACAGAAAATGAGAGAGGCTTTCCCTGCTCTTGATCGTATTCACCGACGCCGTAACTCGTAATCAGGGAAATCAATATCCAGTCAGAACACGGTTAACGGCATGACCAAGCTTGAGCAAACCATCATAGAGCGCGCCCATGAACATTTGGGCGCTGTTAAGGCTTTCTATGCGCGGATCAAGGTAGGTACGACCGACGCCGATGCTCGGGACGATTAACCACGTTTTTTTTGGGCATACATGAACTGAGACAGCTCGCAGAATATCGGGCAGGGTTTTACTTCAATTACTGATACGTTCAATTTGATACGCTGTAATGTGAACACTCAAAATGATACGAAGGAGTAAAGCCCGCCATGTTCATCCGTTCTTACCTGCGAGCCTCGACCATCGAGCAGGACGCGAACAGAGCCAACGCCTCGCTAGAACAATTTGCAGCTGATCATGGCCAGGTTGTTGCCAGTACCTACACCGAAAACGCGAGCGGCACCGACACTAACCGACCAGAACTTACCCGTTTGCTCAAGGATTCGCGCAAAGGTGACGTGCTGCTGGTTGAAAGCATCGACCGACTGTCGCGGATGGAAGATCCAGATTGGCGGAGGCTCAAGGCAGCTATCGACTCGAAAGGGCTCCGAATCGTCGCCCTCGACCTGCCCACCAGTCATATTGCTCTGAACATCATCCCTGGGGATGAATTCACCAGTCGCATGCTTGGAGCGATCAATAACATGATGATCGAAATGATGGCGGCTATTGCTCGAAAAGATTATCAACAACGACGTGAGCGGCAGGCCCAGGGAATCGCCAAAGCCAAAAACTCAGGTGCGTACAAAGGCCGTCCAATTGATGCCGATCTGCACGCCCGTGTACGTGAGCTGCTTGCTGCCAATTTGGGAATTCGAGCAACTGCCCGTCACGCCGGTTGTTCAACAACGACCGTCCTCAAAATCCGTGACCAGATGCAACGAGTCAGTTAATTGAGCCGGTCGGAAGTGACTGACTAGCGGAGGCAAAGCCGGAGTCTGTCAGGCGCTTACGAGTGGCCGCTGCCGCAGGCGACTTTGCCTTATCAACCCCAAGGGCAACAGCAAGGCAGAGGACGACAGTTAGAGATCATAAGAGGCGGAAGTTCTAACCCCTTGATTTACGGGGGCTCCAGAGCAGTAGATAGCTCATGATATGAGCGAACCTTCGTTCATGGACTATGCACCAACCTCGGTCATAGTCCATGACCTAACCTAGCTCACATAGTGAGCTACCCCCTGGATGAGCTACCCCTAGCTCATCGGTGCTCGATAACAAACATTGGTGAGCTACCCCTAGCTCACAGTATGAGCTAGGGGTAGCTCATTTTTTGCGCGGTATCCGACAATCTTGTCAGATAGCGAACAAATTTGATCTATCCATAGAGCACGGCGTGAGCTACCCTTGGCTCATTCTTGCTCGCTATCTGACAAGTTTGAGAGATAGCAAACAAAACTTTGGGACTACCTGACAGGAGGGTCAATGTCTGAGGAAATCCGCAATCTACACCAGCCCGCACCACGCGGGACTTGGGTTCAGACAGAACGCTCTGGCCATGAAGCATGGGCGCAACTGATAGCGCATGCTCCACGTGCTGCCCAGCTGCTGCACTTACTCGTTGCCAACATGGACAAGAGCGGTGCACTCATTGCCAGCCAGGCCACCTTGGCCAAGCTGATGCAAACCTCTACTGCCACGACAAAGCGAGCTTTGTCGGTACTGATCGATCAGGCTTGGATTCAGACAATCAGGCTGGGTAGTGATCGAGGCGGTGCGCTGGCCTACGTGGTGAACAGCAGGATCGCTTGGGCTGATAGCCGTGACAATATTCGTTTTGCACGCTTCAATGCGAGGGTGCTCGTATCGTCGGAAGATCAAGACGACCTAGGCACCGGCAACCTCTTGAAAGCCCCGGTCATGGCACCAGGTGATTTGCAGTTACCAACTGGTGAAGGCATGGCCCCACCAGTACAAGAAACCTTTGAAGGGATGCTGCCAAACTTGCCTTCGATCTCTGATGACCCGGAAGCCTAAAACGACGAAACCCGCAGCACGGCAATGCTTGCGGGTTTCTAGGTTTCTGCGAAGGAGCAAAAGACCGTACCGACATTCTACCCGTCCCCCCGTAAATTTCCCACCAGTTCTACCACGGACTTATATCGTACGATACAGATGAAATGCTGATGGCCCGGACCCGTCCGGGCGATGCAATGCCCTGCGTCCTGGATCTGCGCACGGCTCAGGAAATCACCCTGCAGTTACCCACCGTCCGGGCAAGAAGCCTCCCGGCCCGTGGATAACTGCACCGCTCGCTCTGGCCTCTGACGGGCCCGCTCGCTGGGCAATTTTTCACGCGCTGGCCATCACATCGGAATGCCTTCGGCGACCAAAGGGGTGCCCCCTTGGCACCGCAAATTGAACAACATGAAAAGCAAAGTCGTAGGGCTCCGCCCTACCACGGGCAACGGTCGCGTTGACCTCGGGAGCGCGGGGTGGTGAAGCTACCCCACACTCCCAAGGCGAGACTTGTTTTAATCGGGGCTGTTCAAGGGTGCGCTTCGCACGGGACTCCGTTTGTCGCGACGGTGAAACGCTGTCACGACAAGCCGGGGTCGCGTCCCTTGACCTGAGATACATCGGCGGCATTTCTCGCATGCGAAAAAGAACACTTAAAGTACAATATAATTTTACAAATAGTTGACTTTCCATGTGGGATTTGAGATACTTCTTCCGTCGAAGCAATACCGCTTCGACACCCGGAACCAGCGGCGGCAACCGCTCCGGGAAAATGCGGAGGAGATTCAAATCATGGTCTTTGAGCCCCATATCCTGTACTTCAGCAACGCAGCAGAACTGCGCCGCTACTGCGCCTTCAATGTCGAGCCAACCCACCAGGCTCGCCCAGGTCAAGATCCGGCCACCGTCACCCTTTACATGGTCGTAGGTCAGCACCGCGAAAGCGGGCAGCGCGAAGTTATTGCGGAATTCCCGCTTGAGCTGCACACGCAGATCTTCCGCGACATGGCCGAGGCAACTGCCTCCCGCGTCTGACCCTCAAGGCCAGGATGCCTCGGCGTCCTGGCCTTCTGTGAAGGGAACACCACATGAACATGCCTAAAAGGTTTGTGCTCAAGCACTTTCACTTCTGCTGCGGGTTGGGTGGCGGTGCCAAGGGCTTCAACCGTAACAAAGAGATCGTTGGCCACCTGCAGGCGGATTGGCGCTGTATTGGCGGCGTGGACGTTGACGCGGGCGCGTTGCGCGACTTTCACCGGCTGGCCGGTGTACCAGGTACGCAAATGGATCTTTTCACCCGCGAGCAATACATCCGCTTCCACGGTAAGGAGCCGCCTGCAGGATGGCGGGAGGCGTTGCCGGAAGACATTCGGCGCGCCGCTGGCTTTCAAGATCCAGACACCGTGTTCATCAGCAGCCCATGCAAAGGGGCAAGCGGGCTTCTTTCCGAAGCCAAGAGCCTGACCCCCAAGTATCAGGCGTTGAACGAACTGACACTGCGTTGCGTGTGGCTCATGTGCGAAGCCTGGCGGCATAACCCCGTGTCGTTGATCGTCTTCGAGAACGTGCCGAGGCTGGCCAGCCGTGGCCGTCACTTGCTCGATCAGATTGCGCAGATCCTGCAGTTCTACGGCTACGCCGTTGCGGAAACTACGCACGACTGCGGCGAGCTGGGCGGACTGGCGCAAAGCCGCAAACGCTTCTTGTTGGTCGCTCGCCACATGGAGAAGGTGCCGCCGTTCCTCTACGAACCCAGCAAGAAATCGCTGCAGCCGGTCGGGGCTGTGCTAGGCCGCATGCCGATGCCTGGCGACATTGAGCGAGCAGGGCCGATGCACCGCATTCCCTCGCTGCAATGGAAAACGTGGGTACGCCTCGCTCTGGTCGAGGCCGGTAAGGACTGGCGCAGCCTTGACCGCCTGGCCATCGAGGACGGCTATCTGCGCGACTTCATGATTGTGCCCCAAGCGTATTCCGGTTACTTGGGCGTCAATTGCTGGGGGGATTCCATGGGCACTGTCACCGGACAGTCCGGCCCAACCAACGGCGCGTTTTCGGTCGCAGACCCACGCAGCAAAGCCGGTGCCCAGCAATACCAGCAGTACGGCGTCAGGCGCTGGGAAGACACCAGCGGCGCAATCATCGGCGTGAAGTCACCAGGTCAAGGGACATTCAGTGTTGCCGATCCGCGCGGTTCGGCCATGGGCCATGGCAAATACAGCGTTACGCCCTGGAGCGGATCTTCGCGAACGGTGATCGCTGGTAGCACCACTGGCCAAGGCGCTTTCGCGGTACAGGATCCACGGCCAGGATTACGCCGGGGGAAAGGTGATGCGTACCTGACCGGGGGCCATTACGGCGTCATCGGCTGGGACAACCCAGCCGGTGCTGTGTCCGCCAGTGCGCGCCAGGACAACGGGCGATGGAGCGTTGCCGATCCACGGCTACCCGCCGCAAATGACCGGCTTGCGTGTGTCATCGAGAGCCTAGACGGTACTTGGCACCGCCCATTCACCACGCTTGAAATAGCCGCGCTGCAAAGTCTGGTAGACCCTGAAGAACAGCTAGAGCTGGACGGGTTGAGTGATCAGGCTTGGCGCGAGCGAATCGGGAACGCTGTACCACCCTATGCGGCTGAGGCGATTGCCGGTGTTATGGCTCGCACACTACTGCTGGCCAAGCAGGGCGAAACCTTCTTGCTCAGCAACATGCCGGTATGGGTTCGACCGATTGCGGTCGGCCTGACGATGGAAGCCCAAGTGCAATGACAAACCGCGCCCTTTGACCAGGGCGCACACCCACCCGGAACCAGCGGCGGCAACCGCCCCGGGAAACTGCGAAGGAGATAGACCGATGCAATTCCGTGACCTCACCCCAAGCAAGGCCCAACGTTCCAGCGTCGCACTTCATTCAGCCGCACGGCTGGCAGAACATCATCGGAAGTGGTATTCAGCCGCAGAACTTTACGAAGCTGCCGCCTCGATCTGGCCGACTGGTAACGGTGCCGGGCTTTTACGCAAAGCGGACTTGTGCCGCTCGCTGGCCCACGTGAACACACCAGACGAAATGGACATTTGAGGATCTGCAGCATGGACGACTACAAAGGCAGTGAATTGAACGAGTACCTAAATCTGTTGTTCTGGACGGAAACGGCATCAGAGGCCGAGATTCACGGTGCTATATCGTTGGCCACTGGCGTGACCAAAGCCGACTTGATCATGGCTGTGCAGTGCATGATTGATTCGGATCGCCCTGGCTTGGCGCTTTACTTCCCTGAGCTGGTGACGAATCGCGTTAGCCTCGTTGACTTACGTGAACATCATTCGCCGCTGGCCAAAGCCATGGATCTGTTAGCGGAGTCGCTGAACCTACGGGTGCAAAACCCGTCCTATCCGCTGAAAGGATATGGCCAGGTGCTGGGGTGCATCGCAAAGCTGCAGTACCTGGGCGAAATTACCCCGGCGCAACGCGAGCTGTTGATCAGTGAGCTGACGAACGTCAAGCGCGCTGGCTTCCGACTGGATAACGGCGGCTGGGCGAAACTCAAGCTCAACTAGTGCAATGCGTTGCACGTTCAAAGCACTAGATGTTGTGTCGCCGGCAGCTGATTTTGGCACTACATCTAGTGTTGCAGGAGAATCACCGTGACGACAGATCAGGATGTTGCAGAGCGAGACATAACGTTGCCGCTTCTCGTTGTTGATGGGCCGTACAGAGGGCAGCGGATGGCTCGTGACGGTGTTGAATTTACAGAGGTGATCACTTTCGCGCTGGCCCAGACGAAGGGAATCATCACCTATCAGCTGGGCAAAACCAAAATGTTGGGGTTTGTGTGGGAGCTAAAACGGCCAATGAAACCCAAGGCCGGGAAGAAGAAAAAACGCTGATAGAGCGTGCCCCTTCGGGGTCGGCTTTCGTGAATCAAGCCCTGGCGGTGAAGCTTCCAGGTCTTGCCCCTTCGGGCTTCAATCCTCACGCCTTCGCCCGTTCCGGGCTGCGCGCTCCGCTTGCCTCCGGCCTTCGGCCTGCGCGTCGTCCTGCAGGACGACTTGCCCGACCTTCCACGTTCACCAGGTGGCTCATCATCATCGGTTGGTAGCGGATCGCCCCCATGGCCTATCCGCCGCCAGTCCTTGCCTGCAATGGGCTTTCGCGGCATATCCTCAGGCGATGAAGCTGCCTTCGGTATTCCACGGTCCCATTGCACGCGGCCAGGCTCTGGATAGTCCGGGCTTACCGCGACCAACCGACGCTGACGAGCAGACCACCAGCGGCAGCGCGTTCCAGATTCGAGGAGCTTTGCTGCGCCCGCTTCGCGGACGGCTTAAAAGCGTTTATTTACCGCTCTAACACTCAGCCTCTGAGCAGCCCGGAAAAGCGGCGGCGTCAAGCCATTTGCCGCTTTTCTCGCACGCGAGAATCAAGGGTGTACGTGTTGCCGGGTTGTCAGTTCGAGGCCCATCGCGTGCATGACGGCCAGCATGGTTTTTAGGGTTGGATTTCCCTTCTCGCTGAACGTGTTGTAAAGCTGGTTACGGGTCAACCCGGTTTCTTTGGCCAGCTGGGTCATGCCTTTAGCGCGGGCAACAACCCCGACCGCTTTGGCAATGTAGCCAGCGTCACCGGTTTCAAAAGCATCGCTCATAAAAATGGCAATGCTTTCGGGATCAGCCAGCGCAGCCGCTGGATCATATTCGTAGATTGGCTCTTTCATTCGTCCTCACTCCACTGATTGGCAAGCATCTTGGCGGTTTCTATGTCGCGTGCCTGGCTGCTTTTATCGCCGCCGCACAACAACAGCACAAACTCATTGCCGCGTTGCTGAAAATAGACCCGGTAGCCGGGGCCGTAGTGAATACGCAACTCGCTAACGCCTTGGCCGACCGGCTCAACGTCACCCAATAGGCCGTTGGCTACCCGGAAGACCCGCGCCGCAATGATCGCCTTTGCGCGGTGATCTTTTAGCTTGCGTTCCCACGTCATGAACGTGGCGGTTTGTTTGATCGTTTTCATAGGTCAATTGTATTTTATAAAATACATATAGGCAAGTGCTTTATGTACAATTATATTTTACAAATAGTTGACATGGTTTGCGGCATTTGAGATACTTATTCCGTCGAAGCAATACCGCTTCGATAGCCCGGAATCAGCGGCGGCAACCGCTCCGGGAATTCTGCGAAGGAGATTTAAAAATGCGTCTATCCAGCAACTTCCGTAACCCTTGCATGATCCGCAGCGATGCAGTCTTGAGCAACGAACAGATTGCCAGCGTTGCGCCTTCGATCTTCGCCGAGGAAGCTCACGAAAGCCGCTCCGATCGTTACCTGTACATCCCGACAATCAAGGTGCTCGATGCACTGCGCGCCGAAGGCTTCCAGCCGTTCATGGCGTGCCAAACCCGCGTTCGTAACTCCGACAAGCGCGAGCACACTAAACACATGCTGCGCCTGCGCCATGCCAACACCATCATGGACAAGGAAGCGAACGAAATCATTTTGCTGAACAGCCATGACGGAACCAGCAGCTACCAGATGATGGCCGGTATGTTCCGCTTTGTTTGCGCCAATGGCCTGGTGATCGGCGATTGCTCGATTGACCAGAAGGTACGTCACAGCGGTCGCGGCGACGTGATCAGAGACGTAATCGAGGGAGCCTATGAAGTGCTCAATCAGTTCGACACCGTGAACGATCAACGCGAGTGCATGAAGCAAATCAAGCTGCGCCCGGATGAGCAAGAAGCCTTCGCCATGGCCGCGTTGGCCTACCGCTACGACCCGAAGGAAGGACCGGCGCCGGTGACTTCCAGCCAGTTGCTTAGCCCGCGCCGCGTGCAAGACTACGACAACGATTTGTGGACCACCTTCAACCGCATTCAAGAAAACTCACTCAAGGGAGGCTTGCGTGGCCGCAACAAGCAAGGGCGCCGGGCGACTACCCGTGCCGTCGGCGGCATTGACCAGGACGTGAAACTGAATCGCGCCCTGTGGGTTCTGGCCCAGGAAATGCGCACCTTGCAGGCCGCTTAATCACCCAACCGGGCGCCGAGTGCGCCCGGTTCTTGTGCGGTAGGAGATACAGCCATGTCCAAAGTTTTCTATGTACCCGGCCAAACCTCGATCATTGACTACGCCCGAGAGATTGCGCCGCAAGTGTGGGCCAGCCGCTGCCGAATGCTGATGCTGCCCGAGCTGCGCGTCAGCCACCCCGGCGCAGTGCTGGGGGATGAAGAAGCGTTTTTAATCGCCCAGGAAGCCGCGTTAGGAACGCAGCCCCAGGAAATCAAAGCGGCACAGTACGACTACGCGCTAACCCGTTTGCCGGTGCTGGACTTCGCCGCTGACGGAAAAACTTACTCGTTCAAGCTCGAAAAATACGAGGTTGGAAACCTGACGCGCATATATGCGCTCTGTGATGGCCGCTATTGGGTTTTCCTAGGGTTGGCCACCCTCACGCATCAGATGATTGTCGAGCGCGTCACTATGAGCGCTACAGGAGCTCTGTTTGATGATCGACAGGCCCGAGGTTCACCACCACACTAAAACGCTAAAAGCGCCTAGCCGATCAGCAGGCGCTTACTTTTGGAGAAAACGAATGCAGCGAGTGCAGCCCAAGTACACAGCCGCCCAATGGGAACAGGTTTCCCCGGCTTTTCGCGGTTTGGCTATCAGCACGGTAGACATGGCCAAGTCGGTATTGGTTGACGGCGTGCGGCCTGCGGATCTGGCGCGGCAATTGGACGTGTCCCGTCAGTTGATTTATGCCGCCGTGCAACGGGTTCGCAAAATCATGGATGAACACCAGGTGCAAGAACTGGTGCCGGTGATGGTCTGGCTTCCGCCTGAGCTGGCCGAGCAGGTCAAGCAGATGGCCGCACCGTATGAACAACCCAAAGGGAAAAAGGAGTAACCCGGTGAAAGTGAAACAGGAAGCGTCAAAGCTCGGGGACGTGTTGCTTATCGTGGGAATATTGGTGGTCATCGGCGCCATTTGGTATGACCAGGTGGCGAGCCGCGAACGTGCCGCCGAACTCGCGGCGTTTTGCGCGGAGCCACAACCGACTCACTCTTTTAAAGAAAAATGGGCTTGCATGATGGAAAACGCTGCACACAACCGGCCCTTGATTGGGCCTTTGGCGGTATCAGGATACGGGTTTCGCGTCTAACTCGTAACGATGGTGCCCGATTCCTGGGCGCCCGGCGAGCTGGGCGCGGGCCATCCCGGCGCCTATTTTGAAACCCCTAACGAATCGAACTGAAAGGAACCCCCGCCATGCCGATGATGCAAATTGAACGCGACAGCCCCGAGACGCTTGCCAAGGCGCGTGCGCGCCATGACCACATGACCAGCCAACTGCGCCGGTTCGCCGATAACTCGCCGTTACAATACGGCAGCGCCATGCATGAGGCCGGCTATCTGGCGGCGCTGCTGATGCATGGACTGATCAGTAACGCGATGTATGAACAACTGACCGCCGAGCTGGAGCAGGTGCGCGCCAAGTTCGACGCCGAAGGGTAGGCCGCTGCACTAAGTCTCGACCATGGGCGTATGGCAGCAGCTCAATAGCCCTTCGCGATGGGCTGTGCGCTTACCACGGCTTACCGAAATCGGACTTCATAACGGATACAAAGGTGAAGGGCGACTTTTGACATAGCGGTATTTCTCGCGTGCGATAAAAGACAATATAAAGTAAAATTATATTTTACATTTAGTTGACTTTATCTGCTGCATTTGAGATACTTACCACGTCGAAGCAATACCGCCTCGATACCCGGAACCAGCGGCGGCAACCGCTCCGGGAAAATGCGAAGGAGCAACATCATGACTCACGTATTTGAATCTTGTGTAGAACCTGGCGAGCTGGACGACACCCGCGAAGCTGTTGAATGTCCCGCCTGCAAACGCACGGCGATTGCGCGGCGCTGGGAGGCTTGCGAAACCGGCGCGATCAATGTGTACACCAACACCCATTGCACCCACTGCAATTTCTTCAAAGGTGATACGGGCGAAGATGGTGAATACGATCACGTTTTTGAAACTGATCGTGATGAGCAACACGCCGAAGACCAGGTGTTCAATTTGGCCAATCTGAATTGGCTTTCTACTGGTGACTTCCTGACCTTCGCTGCTGGTATCCGCCAAGCCGCGTAAACCTTCGATAAGGCCCGCTACAGCGGGCCTTATCCGTTATTCGTATGGAGATTCCAAGCCATGAGCAATCGAGAATTTCACCTTGGCACTGCCGCAGATGCTCCGACCATGACAGAGCAGAACGTGCGCAAGGTGTTGGCCATGTTGAGCGGAAAAACTCTCGACGACGCACAGGTCAATGCCGCGATTCAGCAGGTGATTGATAACCCTGGCCAGGCGCACACAGTCGGCGCTTTCATGCTGCAATATCGGGCGTGACCAGGTGGTGGCCACGGCGCCGCCAAGATGGGGTTTGGGGAGCAATGGAACCGAAAACCAACGTAAGCACGAATTAGAGTTCGCTTTACTCGTATGTGACTGTTGATTGGAGAACTCTGATTGTCGAAACGAGTTTATCGAACCGCTTTTCGGATGTTTACGGTCCTTCCTGATGTTCGTTAAAGCGGTTTCATAAAACGGTGGTTTTATCGTACTCCCCAGACAGAGCGCTGGTTTGCGGGCAGGTACTGGGCTTAAGTGCGTTTACTGTTCCATTGCTCCCCGAACCCCGTGTACGTAAAGCTGCCCGAAGTAACAAGGGTAACTGCCATCCCTACCGCGACCCAAGTCCTTGCAATTATCCAGCCTGAAACGACGAAACCCGCAGCACGGCAATGCTTGCGGGTTTCTAGGTTTCTGCGAAGGAGCAAAAGACCGTTCTGACATTCTACCCCGGCACCCGCAATTTTCCCACGACGTTAGGCGAAGGCGGCAGATACCCCAGCGGCCAGATTGGTGGCAAATTTTCTTAGCGCCCCAGTCTTGGAAATGAGCCGGGTCTCGATCTGAATTCCCACTATTTCCACCATATCTACTTGGGCCCTTTCAAATACAGTACAAGTGCCCACAGGTTGCGGCTCGTCGCCGGGTAGGGCAGGGTAAGCGAGCACTACCAGATTGCAGCCCGTGGCTTTAGAAAAGGCCATAGCCTCGTAGATATCCGCTTCGGAAATGCGAAGTTGCCCGCGCTCCACATGACCTTTGTATTTGGCGTCCAAAATCATCCTGGGTATCGCACCATAAGCCTCGATTACAATGTCAGGAAAGACTGACATCTTGCTCACGGTTCCGGTACTTATCTTGGTTTTGGAGCCTAGGGTGAAGCCCTTTTGCGTAACCACGGCAGAGCGACCAAAGGCAAGTCGCGCAGCTACAGTCAGCAAGTCTTCCCACACGCGCCAAGTTGCCACAAGGTATCCAGGTGCATGAGCCTGACCCTGCTTGTAGTTCATCCCTAGGCCTGCAAGTACGTCGAGAGAGAGCTCGTGTAGAGGCTTCCAAGCCCTGTGCCTCGCGGGGATGGCCTTTCGACGATTAGCTGGGGCGCTTTGCGGCGAAAGGTCCTCGATCAGGCGGACTAGAGAGCTTGCAGCCGAAGGATCGCTTACTTCGGGCAATAACTCCCTGGCTGCAGCCACGATGTCTGCATTCCATCCGTTGCGTCGATCAAATCGGATGAGATCTTGTTCGAAGCCATCGGGCGATGGAAAGATGAGATCTACAGGATCGGGATCTCCATCGATGAAGAAGTCCACCTCCTTAACTCTGCGATAGCTGCGCAATGGCCGGCGCTGGCGTGCCTCGTACATGCTCGTGATCGATCGGGCTACCAAAGTGGAGAGGTCACGAGGAGTGCCACCAGAGGCCGACAGGCTCTCGGCAGCGAGCAGCCGCCCGTGTCGTGAGAGGGTGGACAGAAAGAAGAAGTCTTCTCGCCAGGCGGCGTCGGCGTCATCGAGTCCTAAGAACTTGGGCGCCACTTCTAGTTCCAATGAGGGGGCTAGCCTGATAAGACCTGCAAAATCGATGGCGCGTACCCCCTTGGCGTCCACGCTGATAGGATTGTACTTAAGCCCTAAGCTCGAAGCAGCGCGGTTGCCTGCATCCGTCAAGAGACTGTTGGCCTTAGTGCGATCCATCCCAATGGCCGCACTAATTTCGCGGCTCAGATCAACTGGCGCGCCGTACTCGACAAGCGAAAACCGTATTCGGTTGTGAGCCACACGCTACTCCCTAGCAAAGGCCCTTAAGGCGGGATAGATGTTGGTTTCATTGAAGTTCGTCGGACCCTCAAGCCTGAACCGAAGATCATCCGCAAAGGTTGTTTCTGTGAGTTTGAAAGGGTTAAAAGCGGGCCCATCCAACGCATTCAGTGCTGCGGCGATCCCACGGGTGTCCCCGAAGAAGACCTCCTCGACGTGCGCTCGCACCTTGGCCCAGCCCACACATAGCGTGCTTAATGCCTCAGACAAGGGCAGTGTCTGCGGCTTAATGTGCGACATGAGCACCCCGTGGCCGATTTGAAATTCAGGGCCACGGCCCAGAGCAATTTGCTCGTTAACCGCAACCCACGCCCTTACGGAAGTCTCCAAGGCATCAGACACAGCGGCAGGTGCATTGAGTAAAACGTTGGCATCCTTCGCTCCTAGCTCGTAATAGCTTCTTAGAGCCTCTTCATCCGGCTCTAGTCGCAGCGGCTCCCAGCGCCGTAAGAAGGCCACATCCAGTGGCTCCACCGAGGCATCTGCTTGGTTCATCGCAGCCAGGATGTATAGGTCGTGCGGTAATGCGTATTCGACCACATCGCCAGAGCTCGGATCGAGTACTTCAAAGTATTGGGTCTCGGCTCGTTTAGACCCATCAGGTGCTAGACGTTTGTCAGACTCAATCGCCACGATGGCACCGCCAAATACCTGTACGGCAGGCCCACGGTTGATCTCATCGATGATGAGCAAGGCTGCTCCATTGGCAGACTTAGCATGCTCACTGGCACGGTAGAGCGTGCCCTTGACTATGACGAAATCAGGCCCCCCCGCCCCCTTATTGACCGCTGGCGTGATGCCCGATAAGAAATCGCGGTATTTTGAGTTCTGGTGGAACACCGTGCGAAAGACCTTGCGGTCGGTCATGGTAGGCGCGGGTATGTCCTTTTCGGCTCTTCCTACCGCAGGTGGAATTGGTATACCCCCCTTGGGGTTTAGCTTGGGCAGCCCGCCTGCGGTTACAACTCCAAAGGCCGTCTCAAAGGCCAACGCAACCTCTGAGAGCAGTTTCGATTTGCCTGTGCCAGGCGGCCCAGAGATTAGGACGTTTCGAGAACGGGCCAGAAGCTTTAAGGCCTGTTTGCATTCTTCACTTGCCATTGCAGTATCTGCCCGGGTTGACGAAGTCTCGATACCCGATCACCGCTTGATTCACAGGGCGTTCGGCGTCCATGCAGTTCAGAAGCTCCTTGGCAACCACGGCGTGCCAAGCAAGAGGTGTCCGCAAGGACCTTTCTTCTGCGTAGTACGGCCACACAGAGCCGTCATCCAGTTGGATTAGCAAAAGCAGTACTCGATTCCCCACGCCGATCTTGACATTGCTCGCGTCAAAACAAGGGTACTCGTGCACCCTGGAAATGCGTCCTTCTTGGGGTCGCACATCAGTAGGCGGCTCGAAGAAGGCGTCCTTGTTCTGGGCAACCCCGTTTGCGTCGAGCCAATAGAAGGCCCCCTTGAACACGTCGATTTGCACGATCTGTCCGCCGCGCTTACGGTTCTCTTTGACGATTTGCGGGAACATCTGCTTAATAACAGGCAGCAGCGTTTTGTAAGAGCCAAAACGGAAATCCCGAGCCCCACCGCCCGTATCTGCGTCATTGGACTTCGCTTGAAGTTTTCGCAAATCGCCTTCTACAAGTTCCTTATAGAGGATGCGGGCTACCTGCCCTGCCTCGTTAGCCATTACTTCTGGTTCCTTTTTCTTCGGTTACTTCGCCACCTAGGGCGAGCTCTGAGGGCACGTAAGCTCTCGCCCCCAACGCACGTGCCTCAACCGCACGGCGCTGCCACTCAGTAGATCGAATTCCCGTGCGCTTTGCCATCGCTGCCAAGACGCTATCTCGGGTGATCGTGGATTTAGACTCCGTAGGCAATGCGATTTGGCCCCGATCCAAAATCGGAAAATCGTGGAGCACCAACTCCATGTCGTTCAAATCGAGCCCATAAGCCACCGCAACCTCGGTATCAATCTCGCCTCGGAGTTGCGCCATGCGCTCATAGGTCGCACTTGTACTCCCTGCTTTATCTAGCGTTTGCAGTTCGCGTGTTGCGCTTACTAGCTTCATCCAAGGAAGTCCATTCTTCGCCAGTTTGGGCAGCGGAACGCTTTGTAGCAGGAAATAGTTCACCGTCGTAGTGAGAACTCGCCTTAGCATCCAATCAAAGGCGAAGCTGTTGGCAATAGCCGTCCAGACTTGAAGCCGTTCTTCGGAAGTATCCTCAGGAAAGAGGATTGTGGGCACCTTGTTGCCACAGATTACGCCTGGTGGGATCAAGGCGGCCATAAGGGAACGCTCGTTGGTCTGGCCCGCGATGTCGCAAAAACCCACCCGCAGCAAGTCTGTTCGATGCTGGTTGCCTAGAGGCATGTCCTCGGGACGAATCCAAAACTGCGGTGAGAGGCGTGAGCCACCAATGGGGTAGGCTTCCCACACAGCGCTGCGGCCGGTTCCCGAGATATGCCCCTTCACGCCAAAGCGGTGAGTCTGAACCATCCGGCCCTCAACCAGAGGCAGTGCCCCAGCCGTCGCACGCCCCATGAACTTAGGCCGCTCCTTGGTCATGTCGACCTCCCGGCAGAACTTCGGGGTCCAGCCGCAACCCGGCTCGTCCCATGAAGTGCCAGCTTCAGAGATCTTGGAAAAGAGCTTCCACTCGGCAACGCTACGGACTTCAGGCAGACTGAGGTCAGGCCTTACGGCTGCCAGTGCAGCACGACCGATGGTTGTGCTGCCGGTCGTCTCCAAGGCTGTAGGCGTACCACGCTCGTGCAGCAGTTGGATTGGCTCGCGCTTACTCTTTTCGATACCCGCCTTCACTAAGACGATGGCTAAGAACTTAAAGCGCGTATCGATAGCGAAGAACCGAGCGCGATTGTCTATGATCGACAAGGAAACGCTCTGGCTGGCGTGGAAGATCTTCTGACGCATAGCTTGGGTGCCCTGCGAGCGTATGAGGCCCCCAGGGATGAGTGCGGCTACGATGCCTTGCTCTTTGCATAGCTCAAAGAAAAGGTCCGTAAAGGCAATGTAGAGGTCTGGCTCGCCATTGCCCAAGTCGGGGTACCGTGCCAGTAGCCGCCGAGAGTAGTTAACGACCTCATCACGCTGAGCCGCAAAACGCTCTTCATCGAGCCCATGAATCTGGGCACCGTAATGTCGCTGGGTGCCCGAGGACTTCAAGAATTCGTGTCGAGAGAGCTTGACCTTCTCCCAGGGCGGATTGCCAATGACCGCATCGAAGCCTCCGGGAGCCATGCTAGCCCAGACCTTAGAGTCCGCCATCAGGCTGTCGCCGCAATACCAACGGGCCCGCATCGCTTTGAGTGCCGCAACATCGTCCGTGAACGACGCCAGACTCAACAAGGCCGCACGCAGGGAGTTGACCGATAGATCCGCAGCACATACACCATGAGCGAGCCAATGCGCAGCCTTTGCTCGATCCATTCCGCAGACGGTATGGGTCAATGCAGCAAGCAAAATCCCCGCCCCACTTGCGGGATCAATCACTCTGCTGTTGTGTGTCAGCTTGGGCGCTGCAAGCTGCGCCAGTCTTGTCGCCAAGCGAAAGTCAGTGTGATAAGCCCCCGTATTCTTTCTATCCTGTTCATGCAAAGCCTCACGCGCCAAAGCACTTAGGGCCAAAGCATGGTGGATCGGCGAAGACTCAATAGCGCTTACCACAGGAGCCGCTAGCTCCAAGAGCTCAGCTGTTGGCTTCTTGCTGTGCACCCCAAAGGCTTCCTGAAAGTCCCCTAGGTCGAACCCGCCAAAGCGCGCCGAGGCCGCCTCCAACACTTGGAGTCTGAGCTCAAAGCTCGCAGGACCATGTGCACCGCCCACAGCCCTAGTGAGGGCCGCCTCTGCTGGGGCTAGGTATTCCGCTTCCACGGGCCGAGGAGCACTCATGCATAGCCCTCGACGAGGAGGGACTCAGTAGCTTTGACAAACTTACTTTCGACCTTAGACGGTTGCATGAATGGTCGCTCCACCACCACTAAGAATTCGTTAACATCAGATGCCGCGCTACTTGCTACCTTATTGGGTCGATAGCGACCGATAGCTCCCAGGGGGTGCATTGTGGACTTCCCGATCTTGGAGAGTTCGGCTTTCATGTCCGGCATAGATATATGCCCTTCACTACTATATGAGAGCAGCACTTTCTCAGCTTTCAAACCATGCACTAGACGCGAAAGCGTTTGGAGAGCGCGGGTCTTGTAGCAGAAGTCCGAAGCTCGGTCCTTCCAAGGCCGCAGGCCCGCAACGCCCTCCACCTCGGGTTCATCTCCGAGGGCCACAGTTTCAAGAATGTGGTAGTAGCTGGCGTACTGACGCTTAGTGTATGGAGGGTCCAAGTACACTAGGTCTTGGGCGCAATTGGATACGTCGAACACATCACCCACCGTCGCCTCAACGCAAACGCTGCTGGATTTTAGCTCTCTGCACCGCATAGCGATCTTATCTTGGGATTGATTGGTCCATTTAGAGAGGAAGCAACCAAACGTGCCTGCAATATTGGCAACACGGTTAAGGGCGCCAAAGAGGTCTGCGATCAATAGCCGTTGTTCGGCTTCATCGATGGTGCCCGCCTGGCTCCAATCTCCGATCTGGGACCGCATGGCATCGATCCGCGCCGCATTCTCTTCGGTGAAGTACCGACGCTCAATGCCGCACGATTCAAGCGAAGCTGGACTGTATTCACGCCACATAAAGCCATGTCTAGGCGTAGCCGCGTTGAGTGTGGATATGGCCTTGGAGTAACCACCTAGCTTCTTGAACGCAGCTTGCTCTTGGCTGATCAGCCGTGCTCCGGCGGAGATCACCGCCGAGTGCAGGTTATCGTTGATGCGCACGTTCCAGCCTAGTGCTGCGGCGGCCTCTGCCACCACACCCGTTCCGCAGAAGGCGTCCACAAAAAAGGCACCCTTTTTTGGCGGGCCGATGTAGCCGATGATTTGGTCGATGAGCCTGGACTTCGAACCGATGTAGCGGAAAGTCATGTTGCGGCTCCAACATGGCCCTTACTGCCAGCACGTGCTCGCGTATGGGCGGGAGACGTCGAGTCCGGCTGGACTGCGGGTATGATGCCCTTGCGGTCGCAATACTCCCCGAGTAGTACTTCCAGCATGTTAACCATACTCCGTTGCTCGTGGTCGGCGGCTTCCTTCAAGGCCAGCTTGAAGGCTGGGGATACTCGTAGGTTCAAGGTTTCGCTCTTAGTGTCAGTGAATCGCATGAAGTGCGCCCCGCAGATGTCTGTGCATTTGCGTTAGTGTACAGATATACAGGGCTTGTAGGTAGCCATTCTCTATGTTTCGCACACCGACGCCGGTACAACCGTTAGGGATGGTCTGATCTACACGGGAATGCATGGCCCAATCGTTTGATAGCCCGAAACAACAACGCGGATTGAACTGATCGTGCGTGCCCCTTTGGAGGCGGCTTTCGTGAATCAAGCCCTGGCGATGGAGCTGCCAGGTCTTGCCCCTTCGGGCTTCAATCCTCACGCCTTCGCCCGTTCCGGGCTGCGCGCTCCGCTTGCCTCCGGCCTTCGCCTGCGCGCCGTCCTGCAGGACGGCTTGCCCGACCTTCCACGTTCACCAGGTGGCTCATCAACATCGGTTGGTAGCGGATCGCCCCAATGGCCTATCCGCCGCCAGGCCTTGCCTGCAACGGGCTTTCGCGGCATATCCTCGGCCCGGTGAAGCTGGGCCTGCGGTATTCCACGGTCCCATTGCACGCGGCCAGGCTCTGGATAGTCCGGGCTTACCGCGACCGACCGACGCTGACGAGCAGACCACCAGCGGCAGCGCGTTCCAGATCGAGGGGGTTTGCTGCGCCCGCTTCGCGGACGGCTGAAAAGCGTTTGTTTACCGCTCTAACACTCGGCCTCGAAGCAGCCCGCGAGAGCGGCGGCGTCAAGCAAATCGCCGCTTTTCTCGCACGCGAGAATCAAGGGTGTGCGTGTTGCCGGGTTGTCAGATCGAGGCCGACAGCACGCATGACGGCCAGCATGGTTTTTAGGGTTGGATTGCCCTTATCGCTGAATGAGCGGTAAAGCTGCTCACGGGACAAACCGGACTCT
This sequence comes from Pseudomonas baetica, assembly GCF_019733355.1. GTDB lineage: Bacteria > Pseudomonadota > Gammaproteobacteria > Pseudomonadales > Pseudomonadaceae > Aquipseudomonas > Aquipseudomonas baetica_A. Next base: position 44,415 of record NZ_JAIHLQ010000041.1, read on the forward strand.
TTGGCCAGCTCTGTCATGCCTTTTGCGCGGGCAACAACGCCTAGCGCCTTGGCAATGTAGCCAGCGTCACCGGTTTCAAAAGCATCACTCATAAAAATGGCAATGCTTTCAGGATCGGTCAGCGCTGCCGCTGGATCATATTCATAGATTGGCTCTTTCATTCGTCCTCACTCCACTGACTGGCAAGCATCTTGGCGGTTTCTATATCGCGTGCCTGGCTGCTTTTGTCGCCACCGCACAACAACAGCACAAGCTCATTGCCGCGTTGCTGAAAATAGACCCGGTAGCCTGGGCCGTAGTGAATACGCAACTCGCTTACGCCTTGGCCAACCGGCTCAATGTCACCCAAAAGACCGTTAGCTACCCGGAAGACCCGCGCCGCAATGATCGCCTTTGCGCGGTGATCTTTGAGCTTGCGTTCCCACGTCATGAACGTGGCGGTTTGTTTGATCGTTTTCATTGACCAATTGTAGTTTATAAATCACGCAAATACAAGCATTATATGTACAATCATATTTTACAAATAGTTGACGTTGTGCGCAGGGTTTGAGATACTAACCCCGTCGAAGCAATCACGACTCGACACCCGGACATAGCGGCGGCAACCGCTCCGGGAATTCTGCGAAGGAGATTCAAAAATGCGTCTATCCAGTAACTTCCGTAACCCTTGCATGATCCGCAGCGATGCAGCCTTGAGCAATGAACAGATTGCCAGCGTTGCACCTTCGATCTTTGCCGAGGAAGCGCACGACAGCCGCTCCGATCGTTACCTGTACATCCCAACGATCAAGGTGCTCGACGCACTGCGCGCCGAAGGCTTCCAGCCATTCATGGCGTGCCAAACTCGCGTCCGTAACACCGACAAGCGCGAACACACTAAACACATGCTGCGCCTGCGCCATGCCAACACCATCATGGACAAGGAAGCGAACGAAATCATTCTGCTGAACAGCCATGACGGCACCAGCAGCTACCAGATGATGGCGGGTATGTTCCGGTTTGTTTGTGCCAATGGCCTGGTAATCGGCGATTGCTCGATTGATCAGAAAGTACGGCACAGCGGTCGCGGTGACGTAATCAGCGACGTGATCGAGGGAGCCTATGAAGTGCTCAATCAGTTCGACGCCGTGAACGATCAGCGCGAGTGCATGAAGCAAATCAAGCTGCGCCCGGACGAGCAAGAAGCCTTCGCCATGGCCGCGCTGGCCTACCGCTACGACCCGAAAGAGGGACCGGCGCCGGTGACGTCCAGCCAGTTGCTCAGCCCGCGCCGTGTCCAGGACTACGACAACGATTTGTGGACTACCTTCAACCGCATTCAAGAAAACTCGATCAAGGGGGGCTTGCGTGGCCGTAACAAGCAAGGGCGCCGGGCGACTACCCGCGCCGTTGGTGGCATTGACCAGGACGTGAAACTGAATCGCGCCCTGTGGGTTCTGGCCCAGGCCCTGCGCACTCAGCAGGCCGCTTAATCACCCAACCGGGCGCCGAGTGCGCCCGGTTCTTGTGCGGTAGGAGATACAGCCATGTCCAAAGTTTTCTATGTGCCCGGCCAAACTTCGATCATTGACTACGCCCGGGAGATCGCGCCGAATTTGTGGGCTAGCCGTTGCCGAATGCTGATGCTGCCCGAGTTGCGCGTCTGCCACCCCGGCGTAGTGCTGGGGGATGAAGAAGCGTTTTTGATCGCCCAGGAAGCCGCGTTAGGTACGCAGCCCCAAGAAATCACAGAGGCGCGGTATGACTACGCGCTAACCCGTCTGCCGGTACTGGACTTCGCCGCTGACGGCAAAACTTACTCGTTCAAGCTCGAAAAGTGCGAGGTTGGAAATCTGACGCGCATATATGCGCTCTGTAATGGCCGCTACTGGGCTTTCTTGGGGTTGGCCACCCTCACGCATCAGATGATTGTCGAGCGCATCACCATGAGCGCTACAGGAACCGTGTTCGCTGATCGACAGCCCCGCGGTTCACCACCACACTAAAACGCTAAAAGCGCCTGGCAGATCTGCGGGCGCTTCACCTATGGAGAAAACGAATGCAGCCAAAGTACACAGCCGCCCAATGGGAACAGGTTTCCCCGGCCTTTCGCGGTTTGGCTGTCGGCACTGTTGAGATGGCCAAGGCGGTATTGGTTGACGGTGTGCGACCTTCGGATCTGGCGCGACAATCTGACGTGTCCCGCCAGCTTGTCTATGCCGCCGTGCAACGGGTTCGCAAGATCCTGGAGGAACACCAGGCGCAAGAGTTGGTGCCGGTGATGGTCTGGCTCCCGCCTGAACTGGCCGAGCAGGTTCGGAAAATGGCAGCGCCTTATGACCAGCCAGCAGTCAAGGGGAAGGTCAGCAAGAAATGAGCAAGCGTAAGGACGCGCCGGATCTGGACGTTGAAGACCAGGAGCTGGCCGCAGCACTTCGCCTGCTTGGTCGGTCTGGCTTCAGAATCACCGACCAGGGCGGCGACTTAGCTGGGAAAGTTACCCTTGCTTGCTCAAGTAGCGAATCGCGGGCCAGGCAGAAGCGGGCACAGTTTCGGGTCATTGAGTGATGTTTCTCGCACGCGAGAATGCATATTTAAAGTAAACTAATATTTTACAAATAGTTGACGTGATGGGCAGGGCTTGAGATAGGGGTTCGGGGAGCAATGGAACAGTAAAGGGGTCGTCTCAGAAAACGGAAAATAAAGCACGCTAAGCCGGTTGCAGCGGCCGTAGCGGCCTGAACTTGCCCGCGCCGATCTTGGCGCTGCTGCGCCAGAGGTAATCGCCGGTCAGGTTGATGTGCTCCCAGCCGAGCGGCGACAGGTACTGCAACAGGCCGTCATCGACGGCTTGACCGTGGCCACGCAAGGCGTTCGCGGCCCGCTCCAGATAGACCGTGTTCCATAGCACGATGGCCGCCGTCACCAGGTTGAGGCCGCTGGCCCGGTAGCGCTGCTGCTCGAAGCTGCGGTCGCGGATTTCCCCCAGGCGGTTGAAGAACACGGCGCGGGCCAGCGCGTTGCGCGCCTCGCCTTTGTTCAGCCCGGCATGCACGCGGCGGCGCAGCTCGACGCTTTGCAGCCAGTCCAGGATGAACAGTGTGCGCTCGATGCGTCCCAGCTCACGCAGGGCGACGGCCAGGCCGTTCTGGCGCGGGTAGCTGCCAAGCTTCCTGAGCATCAGCGAGGCCGTCGCCGTGCCCTGCTTGATCGAGGTGGCCATCCGCAGGATTTCATCCCAATGGGCGCGGACGTGCTTGATGTTGAGCGTGCCGCCGATCATCGGTTTCAACGCCTCGTAGGTGGCATCGCCCTTCGGGATGTAGAGCTTGGTGTCGCCCAGGTCACGAATGCGCGGGGCGAAGCGGAAGCCCAGCAGGTGCATCAACGCGAAGACGTGGTCCGTGAACCCTGCCGTGTCGGTGTAGTGCTCCTCGATCCGCAGGTCGGATTCGTGATACAGCAGGCCGTCGAGCACGTAGGTCGAGTCGCGCACGCCGACGTTCACGACCTTGGTGTGGAACGGCGCGTACTGGTCGGAGATATGGGTGTAGAACGTCCGCCCTGGGCTGCTGCCGTATTTCGGATTGATGTGGCCGGTGCTCTCGGCCTTGCTGCCGGTGCGGAAGTTCTGGCCGTCCGACGATGACGTGGTGCCGTCGCCCCAATGCTCGGCGAAGGGATGTCGGAACTGCGCGTTGACCAGCTCGGCCAGTGCCGCCCCGTAGGTTTCGTCGCGGATGTGCCAGGCTTGCAGCCAGGCCAGCTTGGCGTAGGTCGTGCCGGGGCACGATTCCGCCATCTTGGTCAGGCCCAGGTTGATCGCGTCGGCGAGGATCGTGGTCAGCAACAGGTTTTTGTCCTTGGCCAGGTCGCCTGACTTCAGGTGGGCGAAGTGCCGGGTGAAGCCCGTCCATTCGTCTACCTCCAGCAGCAATTCGGTGATCTTGACGTGCGGTAGGATCATCGCCGTCTGGTCGATCAGGGCCTGTGCGGTATCGGGCACCGCCGCATCGAGCGGCGTGATCTTCAGGCCCGACTCCGTGATGATGGCGTCCGGCAGCTCGTTGGCCAGCGCCATGCGGTTGACGGTGGCGAGCTGCGTTTCCAGCAGCGTCAGCCGGTCATGCAGGTACTGGTCGCAATCGGTGGCCACGGCCAGCGGCAATTCGCTGGCCTGCTTGAGGCTGGCGAATTTCGCGGGCGGCACCAGGTAGTTGTAGCGGCTCGCGTTTGAAAACGGGCGTGCTCGCATTCGACGCCGCTTTCGGCTCGAATTAACTGCAACTGACGGCGCGCTGATGCTCACGCTATCTGCAAACGAGCTTGCAATCGACGGCGGCGGCTCGCATTTCATGGCGGCGTGCTCGAATTAATTGCAAGTGAAATGCCGGGTTCCAAGCTATCCAAAATCAATAGATGCAGTGCCGGCTGCCCGCTAACGCCTCTGAGCGGTCAGACGGGGATTGACCTACGCCGCCTCTCGCACGAGACGGATATCGACTTCTCTGTCAACGTACTTCCATTCCTCTGTTGCACGCAGTTCGGAAAGCAATGCGTTGAACTCAGCCTCATGGGTTGGCGCGAACTCGAACCAATTGAGAAAATCGAACGGTTCATTTTCAGAGAGGTCGCGGCAGTGGTGGAGCTTGCGCGCTACTGCAGGCAAGTAGTTGAGCCCGATTTGGATGTGCTTTGACTTTTCGAAAACGCTCCGGCGCTCGTCTTGCGTGAATTCCCACCAAGCTGCGTTTTTTCGGATCGGTATCAACGCAGCGCAAGTTGCTTCTGGGCGCGCTAGCCCTTGCTGCTTCACCACAATTTCGTTCTTCTCTTCGCGCATGACATACCGTTCATTGCTTGTTATTCCGCGAAGTACCCAGGGTGCATTGGTTTCGGGCTGCAACTCTGAGGCAGATATTACGTTGAGCCTTTTGGCTTCAGGCAGTGACTTGCCAACTATGGTTTCGGTTCCAACGATCCGCCAAAGACCGCTGTCTCCGCCGACGAATGCAAATAATCGTGTATCCATTTCACCCCCTTCATGTGAGTGTGTTAACTTTTTTACAGCCTCAAAAAACCTATCTGCCCATCCCATGCTTGTGCATCATCGTCTCGCCTCGCTTAGCGTAGTATTGCATTACGCTTACCAGCGCCCCCAGTTAAATTGTAAATATAGCATCGAATTGGTCTGTGATACGACCGCCAGAAAATAGCCGTTTGTCGCCATTTCAAAAATTAATTGTACCGTATCGGTACGCCCTAACTAGGCGTCAGGCCGGAACCTTGGGCCGCGTCAGGATAGGGCCGATTCCAGCATTTTCTGACGCCTCGCCGGCAACCTCTAGGGCCTCAACCTGACAGGCCGTACGCTTAACGTACGATTTTTTCCGTTTTCTCTATCGTCCCCATCAAGGCTCTGGCCAGCACGATGCCCTTGTCGGTTTGCATGGCCAGCTCGGTCAGCAACTGGACAGCCTGCCGGTAGTGGCCAATCGTGAACGGCTGGAAGCCGAACACCGTTTGCAGCTCGACCAGGTGCTCGCGTCGGGTCTGCTCACGCTGCCCGTACTCGTCCCAGCTTTCGATGCCGACCTTGAGCTGGTTGGCGACCAGTCTCAGCAATGGCGGGAACGGTGGCTCATCAGCGCCAAGGATGACGCCGGGAAAGCGCAGGTAGCAGAGCTGCACCGCGAAGCCCAGCCGATTGGCCGGGCCGCGCCGCTGCCGGATGATGGAGAGGTCGCTTTCGCTGAACGTGTAGTGACGGATCAACTCATCCTTGGTGTCCGGCAACGCCAGCAGGCTTTCGCGCTCGGCGGCGGAGAGGATCGAACGGCGGGGCATGCGGTTTCCTTCTTCTTGAAAACGTAGGTTTGTGACAAGCCCGCCAAGGCAACCGGCGCGTGTCGTTTTCAGAAGGCGACTGCACCAGTTCACTGGGCTGGCCGCCGTGTGTGCATAGAACTTCTGACCGGGAACGGTCAGAAGTTCTATGCACGAAGCGCCGCGAGAGATCGGAATTGCTCAGAACTCTTGTGCACGGCGCGACAAAGCCGGAACCGCCGAAAATTCCGGCGATCAACCGGCAAGCTGCTTGATGCGCTCGGCCAGGCGGCCGAAAGCCTCGTTCACGTATTCCAGCACCTTGGGTTCTGCGCCCTGCGTGCGCAGCGAGTCTTTGAAGGCTTCCAGGTCGGACAGCCATTGCCGATGCAGGCGGCCCAGCTCGTCGAGCTGAGGCCGGAAGTCTTGGAGACTGCCGCTCGCACGAAACGCCTGGTAGCCACGCTCAAGCGTGGCCGCCGTGGTCAGCAGTTGCGCGCCCATTTGCTTGTGCTGTTCGGAGAACTCGGCCATGCCGTCATAGGGCCGCGAAGCCTTGCGGCGCTCGGCTTCGGATGCCTCTTCCATGATGCGGGCGTAGCGGTAGAACCCTGGGAACTCGCGGGACAGCGCCATGAGCTGCTGATCGGATGTGCCGACCCAAATCCTGTGCAGGTCAGGCCCGTACCCCATCATGCGATTGATGATGGCATGGGCCTCGCTGACACCCTGGGCGGCAAGCTGCTGCATGTGTTGGTCGATCTTCGCGGCCAGTCGGCGGAATTCGTTCATGCTCATGTCCGTCACAAAAGGCGCGTTGATTGCCCTTGCGCCGTGAGAAGTGCCACCGCCTTCTTATCGAAGGAAACGAAGGTTTCCCCGCCAAGCCAGTTGCCTTCGTAGGCAATGACGCCATCGGCAAAGTCTCCGCCCGCGTCGAGCACCAGCAAGCCAGCCTCCACGGCAGGCCGGTTCACTTCCACATTCGCGGCGGCCAGTAGTGCCCGGATCGCGCTGGCCGCGTCGGCTTGCTGGAAGCCGTAGACACGCAGCAGCACCCAAACAAATTCGCATAGGCACGGCAGCGCGACCGCGATCAACTCGGCGTCGGTCAAGACTGCGGCGGCAACGTCCGCTTGTGCGGGATCGTCACGCACAACCGCACGCACAAGGACGTTGGTATCGACTGCGACCTTCATTGCTTACCTGCCCAGCCTTGCGCCGCCGCCTCGTTGATTTCTTCGATGGTGGCAACCTTCTGCGTCTTGCCCGCGAGCAGGCCGACAAAGCTGGCTATCGTCCCTGCGGGCCGTGCCGCCTTGAGCACGCCCCGACCGTCTGGCAACAAGTCCAGCTCGATCTTGTCGCCTGGCCTGATGCCGAGGTGTTGCAGTACGTCCTTCCGAAACGTCACTTGTCCCCGTGCGGTAACGGTCAATGTGGTCATGGTGGTTTGCCCTCGCAATCAAGGTTGATGCTTCACATAGTAATGCAAAAATGCCTTACCGTCAATGTCCGTCAAACGATCATTAGTCGGCCATGCCGGACACTGTCCAGCAAAGTTATTGCACAACGGGTTGTCGGACATTAAGATAGGCGGACGGAATGACGGACAAGAGAGGCGGCAAATGGCACTGATCGGCTATGCGCGGGTATCGACGGCGGAACAGGACACCGCCTTGCAGACGGATGCGCTACGCAAGGCAGGCTGCGAGCGCGTTTTCGAGGACACGGCTTCCGGGGCCAAGGCCGACCGCCCCGGCTTGGCTGATGCGCTGGCCTACCTGCGCGACGGCGACGTGCTGGCCGTCTGGCGGCTGGATCGGCTCGGGCGCTCTATGCCGCACCTAATCGAAACGATAGGCGCGCTGGAAGCGCGAGGCGTCGGCTTCCGTTCTCTGACGGAAGCCATCGACACCACCACGCCAGGCGGGCGGCTCATCTTCCACGTGTTCGGCGCGCTGGGCCAGTTCGAGCGCGACTTGATCCGCGAGCGCACCAAGGCCGGGTTGACTGCCGCCGCCGCTCGTGGGAGGAAGGGCGGGCGAAAGCCGGTTGTCACCGCCGACAAGTTGCAGCGAGCGCGGGAGCACATCGCCAACGGGCTTAATGTCCGAGAGGCCGCTACACGGCTCAAGGTGAGCAAGACGGCCCTGTACACCGCGCTGCAATCCACCAGTGCAGCCGACTCCTGATATTCCGTGCAGTCGTCTTCTGAAAATGACAGCGCGGCACGGGAATCAAGGCATTGCGATTCTCGAAAATAGTTCTTGAAATTCTATTCTTGATTGCATATCATCTCAACGAGTTTCGATAAGAAAGGATGCCCATGCGACCGTCTGTTGTGCTTGACATGAAGCGAAGCGCAGTGCGTGAAGCGGTAGGCCGCTTTCGCGCCGCGAACCCGCGCGTCTTCGGCTCGGTGCTGCATGGCACCGACCGGGATGGCAGCGACCTCGACCTGTTGGTCGATGCGCTGCCCGGTGCCACGTTGTTGGACTTGGGCGATTTGGAAGAAGAACTGAAATCGCTGCTCGGCGTTGACGTCGATCTGCTGACTCCCGGCGACCTGCCGCCGAAGTTCCGGGCCAAGGTGCTCGCGGAGGCGCAACCGATATGAGCGAGAACCGCCTGCCCGATTACCTCGACCACATTCAGCAGGCCGCAACCGATGCGCGCAGCTTCGTGGAAGGGATGGCCAAGGACGACTTCTTGGCCGACAAGCGCACCCAGCAGGCCGTCATCATGAGCCTGATCGTCATCGGCGAGGCGGCCACAAAGGTGATGGATGGCTACGTCGAGTTCACCCAGGCGCATGCCGACGTGCCGTGGCGCAGCATGCGCAATATGCGTAATCGCATGGCTCACGGCTATTTCGACATCAACCTCGATGTGGTGTGGGAGACGGTACAGGAATGGCTGCCGGCGTTGCTCCAGCAATTGCCCGCCGTGCGTCAGGATGCCGACGATGAAGACCGTAACGACAAAGGCATGGAGCCATGACCAATCAAGCCGCCGATGTTCGGCCCCTCTGGCGTGTTCGATCCCGCGACCTATGAGCCGCGCTCGGGCAAGACCTTCTGGATGGCCGCAACGGACGTGAGTTCGCTGGTGGGCAAGGAGGCAGCAGCCGACACGCTCATCGGCAACTGCACGACCGCACGACCAGCCTCCCGTTCAAATTCGAGTTAGAACTCATATCCAGCCTGTCTGGGGGCACTGTGAAAGAGGGATCTCCGATGACTGTTGAATCGAGAATATTTTCTGTAGCCGAGTATGTTCAGCCGTCCGAAGGCGAGCCTATTCGTTCCGTTGTGCTTGAAACCCGAGACTCAATTATCGTGGTTTGGCATGTCCATCCCGGGCAGGAAATTGCGGCTCACATTCATCCTCACGGCCAAGACACGTGGACTGTTTTGTCGGGAATGGCTGATTACTTTCAGGGCAATGGGATTGTTCGTGCCCTCAGGGAAGGTGAGATAGCCGTGGCAAGACCGGGCCAAGTGCACGGGGCGCGAAATACAGGTACCGAGCCATTTGTGTTCGTCTCGGTTGTGGCATCAGCCAATGCCGGTTTCGTATTGGCTGAGCGATAGAGCCCAATCTCTGGAGTTGGTCCAATGAGCGGTCGGGGAGATAGGTAACAGACATGCAGCGGACACGGCTGCTAAACCAGGTCGCAAACCTCCTTGCGTCGCAGCGTGCCGCAAGCGACGCGATCAATCGAATGGGGTCGGCATGAGACTGAACACCATCCAGTTCCCGACCGCGTAGCCGCCTGTCCTGCCGATCAGGTCTTGACCATCGACGCCTGGGATCAGTCCTGAATGTTCTTGGAGACCACTACGTTATGAGCCGCAGCCGCCGCAAAACACCCATCGTCGGGCACACGACCTGCGGCAGCGAGCGCGAGGACAAGAAGCTCTGGCATCAGCGCTGGCGCACCCGTGAGCGCACGGCGCTGACCAGCGCGTCGCCCGAAGCCCTGAGCGCCCATCTGCCCCTGCTGGAAAACCAGGCCAGCAGCGTCTGGTCGATGGGCAAGGATGGCCGCTCCTACTGGCCCGTCAAGCGCCAGGCCGCCACGGCGGATCGCATCGCCAATCACAAGGGACGCAACCCGCAAGAACGCGCCTCCCTGAAAAAGCGCCTGCTGCGCAAGTGGATGAGCAAATGAAGCTCTCCTTCCATCAGCACATTGCGCTGTTCTGGATGATCGGTGCTCCGGGCGTCTTCGCGCCCGTGATCGAGAACGCCAAGCGGCCCGATGCCGGCGCCGTCATGGCGTGGGGTGTCGCGATCGTGGCGGTGATGATCCTCTTCACCCCTTTGCTGCTGCGCTGTCCACCATTCCGGCGCTGGTATGGCCGGACGGATGCGCTGTCGGAGCGGCAGCGCCAGGCGCTTGCCGAGCGCGGCCTGCGCCGCTACTACCAGACCGCTTTCGATGACGGCTACGTGCCCCGCGTGATGCCCTACGTGTGGCGCATCATCTGGACGGTCGGCGGGTTGATGGCTGTGACCGCCGTACTGCCTACCAACACCGGACGGCCAGCCTTCGATGCCTTGGTGGTCTTCTCGACCTGGTATCCGATAGGCGTGATGCTGCTGGTTTTCGCGTCGAGGCCCCTTGGCCGGTTGATTCGCCAAAGAGCACAGGAGCGGCGGAAATGAGCACGTCAACCATCGAGGCGCTGGCCAGCGCCTGGGCAAGGATTGCCGAGGAAGCGGAATTCCCCGCTGACTACGAGGGGACTGCCACACCACAAGCGCATCGGGCTAGCGAAGCTATTCAGGAGCAGATTCGGGAGCGCATCGTCGCCACCAACGACATGCGGCTGTTCAGCCTGCTGCACCTGCTGGGTCAGGCGTCGCTGCGCATGGAGCAAGCGCTGTGGCCGGAGGATTACGAGCGGATGACGCGCGAGGTTGAGGAAGCCCTGCGGCAAGCCACCGACGCCAACGCCAGATCGTACACCCACGAAGAAGTGATGCAGGCGATGCAGGAACGCATCGACCGGGCGCGAGACAAGCCATGTTGATTGGCTATGCGCGCGTCTCGACGCAGGATCAGAACCTGGAGCTGCAACGCGAAGCCTTGAGCAAGGCCGGATGTAAAAAGGTCTTCGAGGACAAGGTGAGTGGCACGCGGGCAGACCGGCCTGGCTTGGCCAAGACGCTCGAAATGCTGCGCGAAGGCGATACTTTGGTCGTCTGGAAGCTCGACCGGCTGGGCCGGTCGGTCAAGCAACTGGTCGATCTGGTCGGCGATCTGCACAAGCACGGTGTCCAGTTCAGGAGCCTCACCGACTCCATCGACACCGGCACACCATCCGGGCGGTTCTTCTTCCACGTCATGGCGAGCCTTGCCGAAATGGAGCGCGAGCTGACCGTCGAGCGCACCCGCGCCGGGCTGGAAGTCGCCAAGCAGCTCGGCCGCAAAGGCGGCCGCAAGCCGAAGATGACCGACAGCAAGATCGAGTCGGCCAAGAAGCTGCTGGCCAGCGGGGTGCCGCCCAAGGACGTGGCCAAGAACCTCGGCGTGTCCATTCCGACGCTGTACCGCTGGGTGCCAGCCTCCACGCACGCTTAGCGTGCTTTATTTTCCGTTTTCTGAGACGACCCCGACATAGACACCACAACGGCGAACGGGGCTCTAGTGTTCCATGTGTTTGCAGCCTTGGCTGAATACGAACGCGCACGGCTGCAAGAGCGCACACGGGCCGGGTTAGAGGCGGCAAGGGCAAGAGGGCGGCGCGGTGGGCGGCCCTTGGCCATGTCAGATGACAACGCCAGGAAGGCAAGGGCCATGCTGTCGGATGTAGAGATAACGAAAGCCGAAGTTGCAAAACACTTTGGTGTGTCTAGGCCGACTTTAAACGCAGCATTGGCGAGATTGTCGCCATCTGATACCTAGCTGCAAGCCGCGCCATAGCTCACTTCTTGGGCTGCTATTTAACATAAAAAATGGAGTTGCGCAGTTATTTGTAAGCGTTGAGTTGTAATTTCACGATTGGGTTGATTTGAAATTGCACAATCGGTCTGATGGAAGGATACCCGCCATCACTAAGGAGACTGCCTGTGCCCCATCGTGAGAGAGTGTTTACCATGAAGGAAGTGGATCGGTTAAAGAC
>NZ_JAIHLQ010000042.1 GCF_019733355.1 Pseudomonas baetica
TCGCGAGCAAGCCCGCTCCCACAGTTGAAATGCGTTCCCCTGTGGGAGCGGGCTTGCTCGCGAACGGGCCCGATCAGACAACCGCAAAACCCGCTACTGCACCAACTGGTTGATCTCAATGATCGGCAACAACACCGCCATCACAATCACCAGCACCACCCCACCCATCACCACAATCATCAAGGGCTCAAGCAGCGCGGTCATGCCCATCGCCCGGCGCTCGATATCCCGGGACAGGGTCAGCGCCGCCCGCTCTAGCATCGGTGGCAGCGAACCGGTTTTCTCGCCGCTGGCGATCAGGTGAATCAGCACCGGCGGAAACACATTCTCCACCCGCAGCGCCGCCGCCAGGTTGACACCTTCGCGCACCTTGGCCGTGGCATCGCTGACGCTCAGGCTCAAGCGGTCGTTGGACAAGGTCTGCCGCGCTGCCTCCAGTGCTCGCAACAACGGCACCCCGGCGCCACCGAGAATCGCCAGCGTCGAGGCAAAACGCGCGGTGTTCAGCCCAAGGATGAAGCGCCCGATCAGCGGCAACTTCAGCACCCGATGATGCCAACTCAAGCGCGCCGCCGGATTACGCAGATACAAACGCCAACTCCAGAATCCGCCGGCCATGAATGCCGCGCACAACCAGCCCCAACTGCGAATGAAATCACTGGCATTGAGCATCGCCAGCGTCAGCCCCGGCAGATCTTGCCGCGCCTGGGAAAACGCACTGACCACCTGCGGCACCACGTAGCTGAGCAGGAAAATCACAATGCCGATCGACACCAACCCGACCACACCGGGGTAGATAAACGCCGTGAGAATCTTGCCGCGCAGGTTGTTGCGTTCTTCGATGTAATCGGCCAGTCGTTCCATCACCTGCGCCAGATCGCCGGACTCTTCCCCCGCCGCGATCAACGCGCGGTAGATCTCGGGAAAATCCCGTGGTCGCGCCGCCAGGGACTCGGCCAGACGCATGCCGCTGCGCACGTCGGCACGCACGGCGCTGAGGGTGTGGGCGATGTGCTTTTTCTCGGCCTGCTCGACCGTGGCACTCAACGCCGCTTCCAGTGGCAGACTGGCGCCGAGCAGGCTCGCCAGTTGCCGGGTGGCCCAGGCCAGGTCGTTGTCCGAGAGCTTGGCGCTGAACAATCCGCCGCCACCGTGGCTGGCGACGTTGCTTTCCTTTTGCACCGACAACGCGGTCAAGCCGCGCCCACGCAAGGCACTGAACGCGGCGGTTTGACTGTCAGCCTCCAGATGCCCGGATTCGATTTTTCCGCTGGCGTCGGCGGCTTCAAAGCGATAGCGATTCATCAGGCGTCCCGTGTCACACGCAGGATTTCTTCGGGGGCGGTGGCACCGCTGCGAATCCAGCGTTCACCGTCCTCGCGCAGGCTGAACATCCCGGCCTTGGCGGCAGCCGCGCGCAAGGCTTGCTCCCCCGCGCCTTGGTGAATCAAGGTGCGAATGTCATCGTCGATGCAGAACAATTCGTGAATGCCGGTTCGGCCGCTGTAACCCGTGTTGTTGCAGACGGCGCAACCCACCGGGCGCCAAGTCCCGGGGGTCGCCGGATCTTCCTGTTTGCATTGATTACACAACCTGCGCACCAGCCGTTGCGCCAGCACGCCGAGCATCGACGAGGCCAGCAGAAACGGCTCCACACCCATGTCGATCAAGCGATTGACCGCCGACACCGCGTCGTTGGTGTGCAGGGTCGCCAGCACCAGGTGACCGGTCAGCGAAGCCTGTACGGCGATTTGCGCAGTTTCCAGATCGCGGATCTCGCCGATCATGATGATGTCCGGGTCCTGGCGCAGAATTGCCCGCAGTGCGAGGGCAAAGGTCATGTCGATTTTGGCGTTGACCTGAATCTGGCTGATCCCCGGCAGGTCGTATTCCACCGGGTCTTCGACGGTGAGGATGTTGCTGGTGCTCGCGTCCAGCCGCGCCAGCGCCGCGTAAAGGCTGGTGGTCTTGCCACTGCCGGTGGGGCCGGTGACCAGCACGATGCCGTGGGGCTGGCGGATCAGGTGATCGAGCTTGGCCAGCACCTGCGCGTCCATGCCGAGGGTTTCCAGGTGCAAGCGCCCGGCCTGCTTGTCGAGCAGACGCATCACCACCCGTTCGCCATGGCCGGTGGGCACGGTCGAGACGCGAATATCGATCGGCCGGCCCGCCACACGCAAAGCAATCCGCCCATCCTGCGGCAGGCGTTTTTCGGCGATGTCGAGCTGGGCCATGATCTTGATCCGCGACACCAATGCACCGTGCAACGCCTTGCGGGGCGAGACCACGTCACGCAGGGTGCCGTCGACGCGGTAGCGCACCACCGAATGGGTTTCGAACGGCTCGATGTGAATATCGCTGGCCTCATCGCGAGCGGCCTGGGTGAGCAGCGCGTTGATCATGCGGATCACCGGGGCGCCGTCCTGGGTATCCAGCAGATCGGTGATTTCCGGCATGTCCTGCATCAGACGATCAAGGTCGACTTCGTTTTCAGCAGCGCCGACCACCGCCGCGGCGCTGCCCGTGTCGGCGTAGGCGGCGGCGAGCAAACCGTCGAGTTCGTCATCGCGCACCCGCGTGACTTTGGCCTCGCCGAACTGGCGTCGCACCTCGCTGATCGACCAGCCGGGCGTCGCCGGGCACACCGTCAACACCCCGTCGCGCAGCAAGATGCGTTGAGCCTTGGCCCAGGCGTATGGCAAGACGCTCATTGCAAGGGCACTGCTTTAATCGTGGCGCGCGGCCCCGACGTCGGCCTGCTCACCGGCACGCCTTGCGACGCCGTGGGTAATTGCGGCGCCTGCATGTCCGGCATCGCCCAACTGCGCTCCGGTTGCAAACCGCCCTGTGCACGGCGCATGAAGTCATAGCGGTTCAGTGTGATGCTGCGCCCCGCTTCGCTGTCGCGAATGATGTACGGGCGCAGGAACACCATCAGGTTGGTCTTGCTGATCGCCCGGCGCTCGTTGCGAAACAGCGCGCCAATTCCGGGGATGGTCGACAGCCACGGCACCGCGTCATTGCTCTGGCTGTAGCCATCCTGCAGCAAGCCGCCGAGCACCATGATCTGCCCGTCATCGAGCAGGATGCTGGTGTCGATCGCACGTTTGTTGGTGACAATGCCCGCCGCTCTCGCGCTGTTGGACGCGCGCTCGTCAATGCTGCTGACTTCCTGATAGATGTCGAGTTTGACCGTACCGCCCTCGGAAATCTGCGGGCGCACATTGAGTTTCAACCCCACTTCTTCACGCGTCACGGTCTGGAACGGGTTGTTGCTGGTGCCCCCGCCGCCGGTGACGTAGCTGCCGCTGACAAACGGGATGGTCTGGCCGACGAAAATGCTCGCCGCTTCGTTGTCCAGCGTCAGCAGGTTCGGCGTCGACAGCACGTTGGTGCCGCCCTTGCTCTTCAGCGCTCGCGCCAACACTTTCAGATCAAGAATCTTGCCGATGCCGGGAATATCGACCGTGCCGTTGACGTAGCCGAGGTTCAAACCCTGCGGCAGCGCATCAATGCTGGTCTTGCCGCTGAGATTGAAGCCGGAACCACCCAGATTCGCGCCACCAATCACGCCATCGCCGCCCAGGTTGCCGGTCTGCCACTGCACGCCGAACTCACTGGCATCGTCCTCGCCGACTTCGACAATCAGGCTTTCGATCACCACTTGCGCGCGGCGCTGATCGAGCAGATCAATGACTTCGCGCAGGTTGCGGTAGAGCGGCTCCGGCGCGGAAATCAGCAAGGTGTTAGTGGTCGCGTCAGCCTGAATCGTCACGCCACCAGCGCTGAACGCAACGTTTTGCTCGGTGCTTTGGGCGCTGCCACTGGTGGCGCTGCTGCCCTGGGCATAACTGCCGCCAGTGCTGCCGTTGCTGGAAGTGGTCGAAGTAGTGCCGCTGGTTTGCGTACCACTCTGAGCATTCGAACCACCATTATTGCCGCTGCTGCCCATGGCACTGAGCACCGAACGCGCGCTGTCACTGGTGCCGCTGTCGCTTTCGCCGGTAAGCAAACCGCGTAACGCCTGCGCCAGTTTCGCCGCTTGCGCGTTACGCAAATAAACCACATGCAGATTGCTCGGATTGCTTTGCGCGTTATCCAGTTTGTAGATCAGATTCCGCGCCAGTTCCGTGCGCTCCGGACTGCCAGCGCGAATGATGATGGTGTTCGAGCGTGGATCGCCAATCACCGCGATTTTCTGCGTCGGATCATTGCCCGGCGTGTCGAGTAAATCAGCGACCATCGGCGCGATGTCGGCAGCGATGCCGTTCTGGATCTGCACCACGTCGGTGTCGATGGCGCTTGGCGTGTCGATGCTGGCGATCAACTGCGCGACGCGGGTCAGGTTGTCGGCGTAATCGGTGATGACAACGGTGTTGTTGCCGGGATAGGCGTTGATCGGATTGTTCGGCGACACAATCGGCCGCAACACCGGAATCAGGTTCACCGCGTTCTCGTATTGCAGTCGAAACGTGCGGGTGAGCATGCCGTTGCCGGCAGGTTTGTCGGCGCTGTAGATCGGCCCGCCGAGCAGTTTGGCATCGGCCTCAGGCACGACGTGGGCGACCCCGCCGACATCGACCACGGCAAAGCCTTGCATGCGCAGAGCCGACAGCAGCATGTCGTAGGCCTGGTGCGCCGGCACCTGACCTTCCGAAACCAGCGTCAGGCTACCCTTGACCCGTGGATCGACCAGAAACTGCTGACCGGTCGAACGTGACAAGGCGCGCACCACCGCTTGAATATCCGCGTCGACAAAATTCAGCGTCACCGGTTGATTACCCAGCGGATTGCTCGGCACGGCGCTGCCCCGTGAGGCGGCGCTACCACGAGCGCGCTGGGTGATGTTGTGCAATTGCTTGGGCGCGGGCCTGACTTGCGCCTGAGCCCGCTCGCGATCAAGCACCGCATCACCGCTGCGCTGAGTGTTGGCCAACGGCCGGCCGAGTTCGCTGTCGACCAGCAGCGGCGGCTGATTCGGCGGTGTGCTGGTGTTGCTGCACGCGCTCAACGCCATCAGCAGCATCGGCAGTGCCAGTTTGGATCCTGACCCCTTCATGAAGCTTCCTTAGCGCCCAGCGCCTGATCCATGCGAACGGTGCCTGACAAAGTGCCGGCAGTAACTTCGGTCGAAGCGTTTTCCGCGCGTTGCAAACGGGCCTCGACCACTTGCAGAGAAAGTTGCGACGGCTGGCTCAGCAACCAGTCGAGCACCGCGTCGGCCGGCGCGGCGTCGAAGGTCAGTTGCCACGAAGCCGAATCCGCCGCCTGCAATTGATAGTGCCCGGCCAGACCTCTGGCCTGCAGGGTTTGCTCCAGCGACTGGCCGACGCCTTGCCCGTCCGGGCGCACATTGACCTCGCGCAGCAGCACTTCCAGCGCTTCGGTCTGCGCGCGCAACTTCGGCGTTTCGTTTTGCCAATAGCTGATTTTTTTCAGCGGTGGCTGAATCAGTGCCACCCAGAGCAGCAGACCGAACAGCGCGATGGCCATGCCCGCGACCATGCGTTTCTCGCGCAATGCCAACGGCTGCCAACGCGCCTGCAACTGACGATTGAAGCCCTGCCAGCGGGCGCGGTGAATCGCCAACGCAGCCTTATTCATCGTCTGCCTCGCTGCTGTTGTCTTCGGTTTCATTGGTGCTGGCTTCAGCGGCCGGGCGCAACGTCCAGCCCTCGTCGTCGGCCGTCACGCTGATCCCGGCCTGGGCCAGGGCGCTTTGCCAATCCTTGTCATTGCCGCTGCGACGGGCGTCGCTCAACAGGCTCAGTTGCAACGTCCCGTCGACATAGGCCAGACGTTCAACGCTGCCGGCCATGAACGGCATGCCCGTGCCCGCCTGCAACACCAGGCGACTGAAGTTCTGCGCCGGGTCATCGACCGCGCCTTTTTGCCGCGCCGCCAATTGCTGGCGGGCCTGCTGCAGCGGATTGAGGATCACCGGCAATTCGGGGAAGGCCTGCTTCACCCGCACATTCATCTGCGTCTTGAGCTGCTGCCCCTGACTGGCTTCGCGCGCGGCATACAGGTTCAAACCGATCACCCATACCGCCACGGCCAGCGCCGACAAGCCAAGCGCCCGCCCCCAACCACGATGTTCAGTGACTTGCTGTTGCAGCACACCGTGCAAGCCCCAACCCGGTACCGGCCCGGTCCAGCGCAGGGCTTCGCTCATGGGCAGTTCGGCACCGGGTGGCGGCGCTGCGCCGATCCAGTGCAGCGTGACGCCCGGCTCCCACAGCGTGTTGTCGACGCCTTCATCAAACAACGGTTGCACCCGCGCCGATTGCAGACTTTCGCGCAGCAACAGATGGCCGTCCTGCACACACGCGACAAGGCCCGGCAGCACCGGCAAGCTGTACGCCGCCGGGTACAAACCGCGCAGGTTCAGGCCGGACTGCTTGAGGAGATGCGCAAGGTGCAGCAGGCGTTGACGCGGCGCCCACGCGATTTGCACCCGCCCCGCCTCGTCACGCGGACTGTGGGCGATGTGCATCTCACGGCTGTCGCCGAGCATCAGCGCCTGCGCCGCGCATTGCACCGCCGCTGCCGTTTTGTTGGCCGGCAGCGGCGGCAGATCGATACTCGCCACGAGGCTGTCCGCCGGGTGCAGAAAACACAGCAGTGGCGGCAGTTTCGGCAGCTGAATCAACTGCGCCAATGTCAGCCAGTCTTCACGGCTGACCTGGCCCTGACGATCCAGCCATGCGCAATTCACCGTGCAGTCCAAGTCCAGTTCCGCCAATGGCGGCAGCGCAACCCTTATCTGAGTCATACGCCCACCCGCGACCAGATCACTTGCGGCAACCGGTCCTGGCTACGATGCAACAACGCCTCGAGGCTGACCCGGCGCTGCTCGCGTCGCGCTTCACCGCGCAGGCGAAACCAGTCGCTGGTGATGCCGACCTTGACGCTGCTGACTTCCAGATTCGGCATGCGCAAGCGGTTAACGAAGTCGCCCCGGTTGATGAACCAGCGTCCGGCGTCACGCTCATTGATCAACGCCTGCGCGCGCTCCAGCGACAACCCCGGCACATACGCCGCCAGTACCGGTGCAGTGGCGGTATTGCCGTTGAGCCAGGTCGTCGCGGGAATCACCGTCATGTAAGGCGCCAGTTTGCCGATCACCGCGTCATTCACACCGTCAACACTGCGCAAATCATCGATGCTGCGCAGCATCGGCAACGTCGGATTTTGTGGTTTGCGCGAGGCGTTAGGCGATGTCGCCCGACCGCTGTCGACGCCGTTGTTGTTCTCGGCCATCTGCGGATTCAACAGTCGCGGGTACGACTCGATGACCCGCTGACGGATGCGCTGATTCAAACCGGCGCTGATCCCGATCAACTCGCACAAGCGCTGAAACGCCTGCACCTGCGCCTCATCGACACGCTCATTGGCCACCAGATTGCGCAGATTGAACTTGCCCTGCTCGTCTTCCAGTCGCCCCTCGAAACCCTGAGCCACCCAGCGCTGCGCCCACGGCTGATCGAGCCGGGTCAGCGGATCGCGCTGGCGAGCATCCCAGAGAATTTGGCGGCTGATCTCCACGCCGCCCTGCACAATCCAGCGCCCCTGCACGCGCTGCTGATCGGCCTCCAGCGCACGGGTCGACACGCTCTGGCGCGTCAACATGCCCGCCGCAATCACCGCCACCACGGCCGCAATCAGCAACGCGCTGATAATCGCCATTCCTTGTTGCTTCGCCCCGTCAGGCGAACGTCTGTTCATGGCCGGCCTTACAGCTGCCAGGAACCGATATCGGCATTCACGCCGTCGCCGTCCGGCTGACCGTCGGCACCGAGCGAGAAAATGTCGATCTCGCCGTTGGCGCCCGGGTTGAGGTACTGATAAGGACGGCCCCACGGATCATTCGGCAAACGCTCCAGGTACGAACGCCAGTTGCTGTTCTTCGCATCCGCCGGCCGCTCCACCAGCACTTTCAAGCCCTGATTCATGCTCGGGTAAGTGCCGTGGTCGAGGCGATACAACTTCAAAGCCTGCATCAAACCGCCAATGTCCTGCTTCGCCGCCGTCGCCCGCGCCTGATCCGGCCGGTCGAGCACCTTGGGCACCACCATCGCCGCCAGAATCCCCAAAATCACCACCACCACCATGATCTCGATCAGGGTAAAACCCTGCTGCCCACGGGGCTTGCGCGGCGACTGCTCAGGCGGTTTGCACGGTGCGATATCCATCTCGACATTCCTTTGGCTTGATTCGATTCGACGCGCAGTGTTGCAAGAAGATATGTCAGGGATGTTGAAAATCCTCGGGAGTTTTCGTCGTCAAGCCGTCAAGGACGGGGGTTAGCGTCGAGGGCTGTGCTTTGGTTTTGGGCCATTTATGCGTGCGCGTTCCCGAGAAAGCGGATTCACCCTGATAGAAGTGCTGGTGGCGCTAGCGATTATTGCCGTGGCGATGTCAGCGGCTGTGCGCGTGGCGGGGTTGATGACGCAGAGCAACGGGGTGTTGCGGGATCGGTCGATTGCTTTACTGGCCGGGCAAAGTCGTTTGGCGGAGTTGCGGCTTGAAGGCAAGTTGCCGATGGGGATGAAAGCGCAGGAGTGTGATCAGGGGCGGTTGTTGTTGCGGTGTGAGCAAGTGATCGCAACGGTGGAGAATGGGCGGTTGCTCAAGGTTGGGATTCAAGTATTCGACCGCAACCAGGACGCGCCGCCACTGGCAAAACTCGAAACCCTACTCACCCGCCCCCTGTAGGAGCTGCCGCAGGCTGCGATCTTTTGATCTTGTTTTTCAGGATCAAAATCAAAAGATCGCAGCCTGCGGCAGCTCCTACACAGATATCTCAGGCAGCAGAAACAGCGCATGTGTCATCACCATCGCTGCCAGCCCAGCGCCCAAAGGTTTCACAGCCAGACTAAACATCCCTGACCAACCCAAAACCCTGTGGGAGCGGGCTTGCCCGCGAAGGCGCCAGAACGGACACCCAATCAATCAGCAGGTGATCCCGATACGCGCATCACCCCGGCAACTGCAAATTATCCAACGCCCGATTCACTGCCAATTCCCCGAGCATGATCAACTGCGCAATCCCCAACAATGCCCGACGCTGCGACGCCGGCAACAGACTGGCAACGTTCTGCGCGATGGTTTGGGCCGAAGCGAGTGTTTCACTGGCATCGATCAGCAGTTCTTCATTTTTGTTGTCCGCCGTTACGGCATACATCCCACGTTTTTTACGCGGAGGCGGCGTGGAACCGGGTGGACAGAGGTAATGGTCGAGGGCGCGGTCGGCGGCTTCGTGAAGTTTTCTGGAATCGAGGGATTCGTAAGGGGAAACCGAGTCGGTTTCGGGTGGGTTGGGTGTTGGTTTGATCATGGTGAAGCTCCTTGATTGTTGGAGCCGCCACATTTCGCTGCGAAACGAAGGGAGGTGGCAGCTGTACGCAGGTTCGCAGACCGGGAATCAAGGCACCCGGCATACCCGAAGGTATCCCGCGCACAGCCGCCATAAAGCACCATTGCCGAAAATGGCAACGAGATTGGTAGCGCTGTGCGCCTTGATTGATCCGGGCTGCGAAACCCGATCGCTGATTCGTCAGCGACCGAACCACAATAGAACCCGCCCCCAAGGCGCACAAGCCGGCGGATTCTGGCGTAGCTGTAGGCAATGGCGCAAGGATGTGTAGCCTGGGAGAGTGTTTGGAGATGTCTTTTTAAACGCTGGTGTTTATCGAGACCTTACTGCGGCACCTTCCCGTTTAAACAAATCTGCCCCATTACCGGCAATTTTTACCGCGCACAACGCGTGAACCCAGTCGGGGCGTAAAGGCATTGCGAGCGACTCGACAGAAGCCACTCACCAACAGTCAATCAAAGATCTGTAAGAAATATTGAGCGCAACTTTTGCCTCAGGCATTCTGTGCGACGCAAATGTACATGGACGGTAGATTTTTGGCGGAACTGTTAAATGAAACTAAAAATATTAGCCATCAGCCTTTTATGTTGCGTCAGTTTATTTTCTAGCGCAGCAGACGTTCCTATCAAAGAGGGAATGCCATTTTCGAAAGCCCGAAAAGCTTTGATCAAAAATGGCTGGAAGCCGAATCCGTCCTACTCAAGTGAGTTCGGGGTTGAAAACGTCATCCAAAGAAAAGGCTTCAATGAAATCGAGTCTTGCACGGAAGGCGTCCGTTTCTGCAGCTTCAACTACATCAAGAACGGAGATTGTTTAGGTGTAGGAACTGTCGGCGAAGAAGTCAAAGACATGAAAGTTTATTCCTGGAACTTCAAATGTCCTGAAAAGGATTGAAACCAGAAATCGACAACAAAGTGATGACAAAGGGGACTGATTTATTTTATGGAAATAAATCAGTCCCGTTTTTTTGCTAGGCGTGATCGACAAGATCAAGGCCGGTGACATTCCGGGCGCGATGCCTAAAGCAGCAACAAGGTGGACGGCGCTTCCCGAAGGTCCAGGCAAGAAGAATCACTATCCTCCGCAACCTTACGCCGAGTATCCGGACTTTTCATCGACCTACAAATCTGCGGAGGAACTGTCCAATGAAGGCTTCGCCCCTCGTACTTGCCGCACTTTATTGCATGGGCATCAGCACAGCATTTGCCGACGGCTCACAGGCGATAAGCGACAAACACGGGCCAGCAGGCATCGCCGTCGGTGAGCGTTTGGTGGCAGCCAAGTCCAAGCTAGTCAAACAAGGATGGAAGCCGACGCAGATGCACACCACCGACGGCTATGAATACAGTGGCGTGGAACGGGAGCTGGCTGCACGCAAGTTCTTCGAACTGGATACCTGCTCGTTTGATAGCTCGCGCTGCATCTTGTACTACACGAAGAAAGGAACTTGCCTGCGCGTCGATACCATCGGTGAGCAATTCAATGACATGACGGTGACGCGATGGACCCGTGAATGTCCCGAGGCGCCTCAATAACCACACGAAAACGGCGCAGGACAGTACCCGACCCGCTCCCACAGCTTTCAGCGTCGTACACAACATCTGCAATCAGCATAAAACCCTGTGGGAGCGGGCTTGCCCGCGAAGGCGCCAGAACGGACACCCAATCAATCATCAGGTGATCCCGACACCCGCATCACCCCGGCAATTGCAGATTATCCAACGCCCGATTCACCGCCAGTTCCCCCAGCATGATCAACTGCGCAATCCCCAACAACGCCCGACGCTGCGACGCCGGCAACAGACTGGCGACGTTCTGGGCGATGGTTTGCGCCGAAGCGAGTGTTTCACTGGCATCGAGCAGCAGTTCTTCATTTTTGTTGTCCGCCGTCACGGCGTACATCCCACGGCTTTTGCGTAGAGGCGGCGTGGAACCGGCCCATGGGCGTGTCGCCAGGGATTAAGCGGTTAGGCTGCCAAATCACCGAAAATTAAAAATCAATTTGCCTACCGCCGATTTGAGTTTCCTTATCATTCTGACCGGCAACCATAGCCGAAGCGCTAATTGCATTTTGATTCGCCCAATCACGAAGTTTCGTGAACTCGTCTTTACGCATTTTGCTCATGGGTACAAAACGCGAAATAGTCGTTTCAAAATCCACCATCGTCAAGTCGCTTAAATCACCAGAGCCATTCATCCGCCGTGAGAACGCTTCAATCAGCGAGTCCCCAACCCAAGCTTCGATTTCAGCACCAGAAAGCACAATGTCTTTACCAAAATTCGACTCGCCGCCTAGAGCAGACAATCGATCCAAATCGAATTTTTCTGGATCACGCTTCAATTTCTTCAGATGTATTTCAAGAATCTTCTTTCTTTCCAATGTCGACGGGAAGTCAACGAAAAATATTTCGTCGAATCGCCCCTTCCTCAACAACTCCGGCGGTAAGCTGTTGATATTGTTAGCGGTAGCAAACACAAAAACAGGTGCCGTTTTTTCTTGCATCCAAGTCAACAGCGTGCCGAATACGCGTGTAGCAGTGCCACCATCAGATGCCCCTCCGGAAGAGCCAGAAAGTCCTTTTTCAATTTCATCGATCCATAGGATGCAGGGCGAGATAGCTTCGGCAGTACGTAGTGCGGAACGAATATTGGATTCTGAAGAGCCGACCACCCCTTGGAAGATTTTTCCCATATCCAAACGCAATAAGGGCATGTTCCATGACGACGATATGCATTTCGCCGTTAACGACTTGCCACAACCGGGAACTCCCGTTAAGAGCAAACCCTTCGGGGTTCTGACACCAAACTCCTGAGCCAACTGCCCAAAACACTGGCTACGCAAATGGAGCCATTTCTTAAGAGTTGCCAGCCCTCCAACATCTTCAAGACTTACCTTTGAGTCAATGTATTCCAAGATGCCTGTTTTCCGTATAATTTGTTTTTTCTCGGAAAGCAGATCCTTTACGGTGTTTTCATTTATATTCAGACTGGATACCAATGAACGAGACAAGCTATTGTCAATTTCCAACCCCGTGAGACCCAAAGCGGCATCAATGAGTTTATCTTTTGCCTCACTAGAAAGATCAATCTTAACGCTGCCATTACCCTGCCATGAATTAACAAAGTTATTTATCTGAGCCTTAACTTCTTCTCTTGACGGGAGTGGAAAATCAATTAACGTTATTTCCTTTTGCAGATCATTGGCAACTTCAAAGCTGGGTGCCACGACAATGCAGTTACTTCGATAACCACGCGAACGGATATTGATGGCTAAATCTCGAAGTCGACGGCGGTAGACAGGGTTTGAGCTTGAGGCAAGGTAGTTATGAGCATCACAAAAAACAAAAATGTTTTTGCTGCCCTCCTCCTTCGCCTTTTCTTCGCAAAAATCCAAGGCCATTTTCAGATCAAAGGTTTTATCCCCAGCCACGACGCCATTTATCTGCACGCCTAGCGTCGAGTTCCAAACGAACAAACGATGGCTGAGCGCCTTGGCGATTTCAGAAATCTCATTGAGTGCACGCTCTTCCTCAAAAGTTTCAATGACCAAAATCGCATAACGCGCTTTTAGGTAATCTGTTATCTGCTTGGTACGGCTCATGCTTATTATCCCTGCGCTTGAACTGAGTTATACATGCATCGGAAGACCGGTTTTGGTAACGCCAGAACTTGAAACAATAAACTCGACAACTCTTCCAGTACGGAAAAAGTCAATATCGACTCTGTCGCTGGTTTTGATAATTTGCTTGTGCTGATAGGGATGTTTAGCGTTATGCCGATACCGACCGGCCAGCGTCAAGTCTACGGCTTTAACAACTCGAATCATGCCTTCATTCTGGAATATCTCTTTTGGCGTATAGCCTGTATAGAGTATCCAGTTTTTCTCGCCATTGACGGCATGTATTAATTGTTCCAAGGCTGGCGCCTGGTCGAGCGGTTCCCCCCCGGAGAGGGTAACCCCAGCGATGTCCATTGCATTTATCTTCTGAGCCAATTCATAAACAGACATCAGCGTATTCGCTTCGCCATCATGCGTCGTCTGGTTGAAACATCCCTTACAATTCAGCACACAACCCTGCACCCATAATGTCAAGCGTAATCCAGGGCCGTTAACGCGGCTTAACTCCATATGGTGTAAATTGATTTCCATTTAGAAGTTCGCACTGAGAATTTGAAGGGTTTGCTCTTCATGAACTACGGTATATTCCGGCTTCCACTCTGTTACAAGCTCCGCCATAGGGCTAGAAAGTAGAGCCTCAAGCTCTTCAGTAAGTTTTGTGCAAATATCGCCTTTCACGCCATGCACTTCCTCCGTAATTGCATCGCCCGTAAAAGTGACATGAATACCGTATTCATAGCGAGGTCCAAATTCAATCTCGAACCCTTGAAGCGTTTCTTTCACCCTTGCTGGAACCCCTGATGCTTCTATGCGCTTGATGGTTTCATCGATGGCTACGCTGATGTATGCTTTCTGAAAGCTTAAAGCCAAATCATCCATTATCGCTTCATCGTTGACCGAAATACTTTGCCGTTCGATGAGGAGTTTGTATGAGCCCGCCTCAATTTGGCAAACAAATAGATTGAACCCATCAGCGGTTTGGCCACAAATAGCCCTGTATTGCTGCGTGCCCAAATAACCTAACTTGCTCAACACTTTTTTACTGAAATCGCTGGCAAACGTGGAAACCAGACTCGTCGTCGGGCTAAGGCCCATCTTGCCGAAAGCTTTGGCAATCGCTTCTTCATTAACATAAGAAAATTCAAACTTTGTACAATGCGACATTATTAAAGCTCCAGCCTGCGACCGGGAACAACTTCTTCGGCGGCCTGGATAGCAATTAACACATCAGGGGCAACCTCGATGTTACGCACAGGCGCCATGGGTACAAGCGTCGCTTCAGGCGCAACATTTTTTAAAGCCGGGGCTGGAGTTTCGGAGTTGACAACCACTCGACGTCTTTGTACTGCCTGTGATGCACCACTATCGCTCAGAAGACTTGCATCAATCGCTTCTAACAGCCGTCTTATTATCAGGGTTGGATTTGATGTGAGCTTTTCATATAGTTCAATGCGCAACAAAGCATCGGCTCCATCATTGAATTGCAATTTAACAAAATGATTTTGGGATGCATCGCCAGCGATGCCAATGCGCGAGATCTGATTCAGGTCCCGTGACAGCTTTCTCCAAACACTCCCGTCAAACGACGCAACAATTAACTTGGTCGCTGTTGCGGCAAAAGCATTGCAACCATTTTTAACCTCACCGGCATCAAAATTCTGGTAGCTGACCAGAATTTTCTCCCCGGCAGGAAATCCCAGAGCGGTTTCCAAATATTCATTTGTCGAAAAATCGACATCCTCGTGAAATTTTAATGTTTTTGAATAAAAATAAAGACAAACAATGCCACCTATTCCATAGTACAGTGTTGTCATCGCCGTTTCCGGTGCAAGAACTGCAATAATTACCCCCGACAGAATAATGATTGCATAACCGTAATTTATACCCGCCTTTGTATTGAATTTTTTATTTCTATAAGCCTGAAATGTTTTACCGGGAATATATTTTTTTGAAGGTGCAAATAGCAGGACACCCACACCAAAAAAAATCAGAGTGATAAACCCCATTGCAGCCTGGCGAATTTGCCCATTCTGCAACCCTTCAAGAAATGCCCTCGCACCGCCAAAAATAAAAACAGGTAGGCTTGCCAGGATTAAAAGTCCCAATATCTTACCTTTGGCGATCATCATCATTTTCCACACCGGGATAGTTCTTATCATTCACAAACCTTCTAGAGTTGATTCAGTAGCGCGTAGTGACGGGATGACTGTAGAACTGCTGATGGGTCTATGCTACATGACGACCTTTGATTTATCACGCACTAGGGATGGTCTGAAGTAGCCATACGGTTCGAGCTAACTTCAACCACTGCCGATTTTGAAAGTGGCCAGTCGATCCAAAACGCTTTGGCATTGCCAATAGAGAGCGTCACGGGTAGTTGGCTCCCCTGCAGATCGTAACGGCCATGTACCCTACAATCGAGCGGTAGCTCCGGCAAGGCGCCAAGCACTCGTTTGTGAACGCCAGGATCGGACTTCAAAAAAAACCTCCAATTTATGAAATTGAACGGGGAACACTATCGGTGATAACCCTGAAAAATCCTGTCAGTCCTAAAGCGCCGTGAGGGAGCGATTCGACGTTTTTGTCGGCGAACTCAACTTGGTTAAACTGGAGCGCTTTTTTACACACCCTGTATCCAAAACGCTCATTGCATTGACAATGCTATCGTCCACTCCTTTTCAAAATTCCTGACAGATTATGAATACAGCCGAATCTTCAATACGGGTCATTAATCCCGCGCCAGGCATCCCTGAATCAATGGATACCTGACATGGCCAACCCATCGCAGAACGCGAGATTAAATGAGTTGCTGGCTGTGAGCGAAGCCAGTATTGACAGGACTGAGTCCAACACCGACTTATTGAAGGTGATCCATGAGTTCGCCTCGTACGATGGCCCGCTCGAATTCGATCGCACACGCGCATGGTGGTTTTTCGGCACTGGCCTGTTATTGCTTGCGAGTGCTGTGGCCCTTTATTGGATTGGGAACATCTCTAGCGTCGCTCTGTTCTTTTATCGATTGAAAATTGATCCCGACTCGTTCGGCATGGGCACTGGTTTTCTTGGCATCGTGATTGCCGCTTGGAGTCTGACATGGATGAAATCCAAATCTAATCGGTTGCCGTCGCTCAGTAAAAGAATTGCTCGACTGTCATCCTACTTCCACAACGGACTGACTTTGCTGAAAGAAGACTCGGCCACGACCCTCAAGAAGCTGGACACAGAATTTGGTGATTACCGCCGGGGCGACTACAGCCGCGAGTTGGTCGAGTCGATACAGGGTGTATTCCCCGGCACGTTGCGCAACCTCCCTTACCACTATCGCCAGTTGCACTACGTTAACAGGCGAACAGTGCAAACCACGGTGACCGACAAAGATGGAAAAACCAAAACGGAGACTCGAGTGGTTTACGACCACTACGACCGGTACAGCCTGGTCATCGACTTTCCATGGGTCAGCGGGATATCGGTTAGATCTGATGACCAATCGGAGAACGACTATCCGTGGCCCATGGACACGGCTTCTCCGGATTTCAATAAAGCGTTCCGTTTGACCGGTCGCAGCGAGATGCTCTGTGCGAAATTCATCAAGCCTTCGACGGTGCTCCACTTGCTGAAGCTGTTCGACATCCTCGATCGTCCGAACCTGGAGTTCTCCAATAGTGGAGAGCTCTGCCTCAGTTTCGCGAGCAGCGACCTGTTCGCGTACGGTGCTCAGTATTCGCTGGCTTCGCCCAACAATTTTTACGCAGAAATTTCTGCCGGTATCGAACTGCCGCGCCTGATGTCTGCGCTCCAATGGAGCCATGCACTCAGCGAACTGCACGATGACAACTTTGCCTCCTCTCCCCTAACAAGCCGCCAAGAGAAGTAAGCCATGGACATTGCACTCATCCTTTCCGCTGTTATCGCTGTCGCCATCATCGTAGCGGGCTTCAGCCTCTACAACGGCATCATTGGGGGGCACAACCGAGTACAACGTGCCTGGTCAGACGTGCTCGTTTACGAACGCCAGAAGACCAAGGTGCTCGATCAGCTTCAAAAAGTGCTCTCAGACTTCATGGTCTTTGAGTCCAGCCTCCTCGAAAAAATCGCCGGCCTTCGCAGCGCGGTCAATGCCCTTCCTGCTGGAGCAGACGGCAACGCCCTCACGAAAGTTGAAACCGCCTCGAGGGAGCTGATGGGTGGCTTGCGCGTTACCTTTGAGGCTTACCCTGATCTGAAAGCATCCGAAGCGGCGAACAACATGATGCGTGAAATCGCCGAACAACAAGAGAACGTCGGCGCGGCCATCACCATTTACAACCGCAACGTCGAACTGTTCAACAACTCCATCGAAATGTTCCCAGGCTCGCTCGTCAATGGCCTGTTCAACAAGAAAACGCGTGTGACGCCGTTCTCCGATACCGAAGCTTCGCAAAGTTTCTCTTACACCCCGAATATCTAAACCGCTTCATGCATCGAGCCCATCACCCGTGAGGGTGATGGTCGATCATCTCCCTGCTCAAATAGATCCGCCGCCAATTTTTCCAAGCGCGATGCCGAAAGCAGCAAAAAGGTAGACAGCCCCGGCTGGAGCGACTGTCAAATGAAGCCTTCAATCCTCGTACTTACCGCCCCCCACAGGTTTCAGCGCCGAACACGATGCCCGTGACCAACACAAAACCCTGTGGGAGCGGGCTTGCCCGCGAAGGCGCCAGAACGACCGCCAGATCAATCAACAGGCGATCCCGACAGCCGAATCACCCCGGCACTTGCAGATTATCCAACGCCCGATTCACCGCCAACTCCCCGAGCATGATCAACTGCGCAATCCCCAACAACGCCCGGCGCTGCGATGCCGGCAACAGGCTGGCGACGTTCTGGGCGATGGTTTGCGCCGAAGCGAGTGTTTCACTGGCATCGAGCAGCAGTTCTTCATTTTTGTTGTCCGCCGTCACGGCGTACATCCCACGGTTTTTACGGGGAGGCGGCGTGGAACCGGGCGGACAGAGGTAATGGTCGAGCGCGCGGTCGGCGGCTTCGTGGAGTTTTCTGGAATCGAGGGATTCGTAAGGAGAAACCGAGTCGGTTTCGGGCGGGTTGGGTGTTGGTTTGATCATGAGTGAATCTCCAAATCATAGAAAAGGAGCCATCATCTTTCGCTACCAAACGAAGGGGTGGTGGCCATACGAAGGTTGGTAGACCGGTGACTTGGAAAACCGGCGCGCCCGAAGACGCCCTGCGCATGGCCACCATAAATACACAGCCCCAAAAAGGCCTGTATCGGGTGACGCTCTGCGCCAAGTCAAAACCGGGCTACCAAACCCGATCGCTGATTCGTCAGCGACCGAACCACAATAGAACCCGCCCCCAAAGCGCACAAGCCGGCGGATTCTGGCGTAGCTGTAGGCAAAGGCGCAAGGATGTGTAGCCTGAGAGAGTGTCTGGAGATGTCTTTTTAAACGTTGGTGTTTATCGAGACCTCGTTTCGTAACGCCTCCCTAAAACAGATCCGTCCGCTCAGGCCGCTCTAGTGGTACTTCGGTGCAAGAGACGACTGAGAGCGCGTAGACAGGTCGCAAGTGGCGCATGGTTACTGCCAAGCCTATGCTCAGCGTACTTAAAAATGAGAATAGGACATGACGACAGCAAATCGCCCACTCCACCTTCATACACTGGACAGCCTTTGCGCAGACCTAGTGGCAGGTTTATCCGTTAGCGTGGGCGATGATGGAGATACCTTTCAGCTTAAATCCAGCGCGTCACGTGGTGTACTTTGGTGGTACACAAAAAATAAAATGCGATGGGCTGCCAACGTTCAAACCGCAGATGTGGAGGCTATAGTCGATGCCGCTCTTGAAGCCCCCTCTCTCCAGCACACGTCTGCCGATGCCAGCCAATCAGACTCTCTTCACAGATTTTCCCTCGTGTCGATCCGAGCGCACCAGTTCGCCGGCCTCCATCATGCTGGAACCTCCCAAGCCAAGCCAAACGACTTCACCTTTGAGGTCAAAAGTGGTGTGACTCTCTTCGAGGGATACAACGGTTGCGGCAAGACATCCCTTATTAATGCCATCATCTGGGCGTTAACTGGGGAGGTCTTACGACCACAGCGTGCCCCAGAGTCCGGCAGCAAGGATTTTGATTTTGAAGTTAATGAAAACGCTACCCATACAGCTCCACCAGTAGTACCTCTGCCCGACCCGACGCTTGAGCCGCTGACTACCCAGGCGATCCCCGTCGATACATGGGTGGAGTTGGTATTTGAGGATCAAGATAGCCAGCGCTACCAAGTTCGTCGAAGCCTGAAGCGCGCCGTGCGCAACGCCTTGAAGGAGGAAGTTTCCGGTTTGGCCGAAATGGGTCTTGATCCCATCAGCACGCGGGTTGGGACGACGATTCCCGGTATTCTGCCCTATGTGCAGGTCGGCTCTACCTCAGCACTAGGCAAGGCGGTATCAGAACTCACTGGCATGGCACCTTTGGTTCAATTGGCAAACCACGCCCAAAAAGCCAAGAAGAAAATTGATGGCGACCTTTCAAAAAACAAAAGAATCGAGCTAGAGGGATCGGACGAAGCCTACATAGTCACTCACGGCGACCTGATGGATCTGATCCATAGCAACACGTTACCTATTGAAGAAGAAGCCGTACCACTTCCTTCAGACGATACGACCCTTGAGACCAAGCTTGATGACCTTGCGGCTCAGCTCGAAACGCTCAAGTCGTCAGGACTTGAGCACGCGAAACTTGTATTAGGTAACGCATTCGATGCTCAGGATGAAAAGCAAAGAAGCGACTTGGTGAAGAGCATCGCACCGGCACTTAGCGCAGTTGGCAAACTGAGTACCCTTCCTTCAATTGCGCGACTGGGAGGATTGACCAAGCTCACGAATGATGAAGTGGCACCCATTCGGGATTTCATCTCTGCAGTGCGGAAGGAAGCAGAAGAACTTGTTGAAATTGCCGCTGAGCCAAATAAAGCCGCTCGTGTGCGTCTTTACGCGCGGGTTGCGGCCTGGATACGGGAACATCCGGGCCTACACGACGAAAACAACTGTGCGGTCTGTGGCCAAAGTCTGGACGAAGTTGTAGATGACGTCACAGGAGAGAAAATTAAAGACCATATAAGTGGGGCGGCTAAGGAGGGGGACTACGCAGGGCAAACATTCACTACCTGGGCAAATCACGTCGTAGGTGAAATAACGACACGACTCCCATCTGCTATTGCTGCCGAGGCAAGGCGCGACCTTCCAGAAAACCCGACTTCGCTGCTACGACAGGCGGTGGTAGACGAGTTATTTCTAGATCCAGCCTTCATCGGAAGCTTGGCGCCGCTTAAATGGAGCGTTACCGAGGCATGCGACCACGGCTTAGAGTCCTTTCCTGGATTTAACTTTACTGCGTCGCCAGAGCTGGGAGACGGACGCGCTGAGCTTAAAGTGCTCAATAAACTCATCTATCGCGTTGAGCGTGCTTTGGCCTATCCCGAATGGCGCAGGAGTACCACGTCCGCGAGGAACAGCTTCATGGCGAAAGTCATTGGCCAAGAAGCTACCGCCGAGCGTGAGACAGTACCAAGCTCACTCATGGGACTGCTACAAAAGCTGGAAGCCGTGGTCGCTGCGATAGCGCCTGTTGATGATGCCGCCGTGAAGCAAAAGCGGCTGGTTGTGGAACTCAAGAGACGTCGGAGTTTTGAGCAACGCTTGAAGGCCTACGGCGAAGCAAGCCAAGCGCTGAAAGAGTGCATCACAATAGGTGAGTTGGCAGAGCAGCAGGTTCTGCTGTTACAAAAGAGACTACATAGCAGCGCTACAGCCTGGAGGAAAAAGATCTATTCCAGCGCTTTTCCTTCTACCAGCTTGGAGCTAGTGGATACCCGAATGAGCGGCGGCGGTGAGTTGCAACTGCTAGTAGGTTCTAACACGCTCGCCGCACCAGCACAGCACGTATCGAACGCTTCAGCTCTACGCGCAAGCCTCTTGGGCTTCTACCTTGCTTACTGGCAGTACATGCTCAGCGAACGAGGAGGCTTGCAGTTACTTCTGCTGGATGACCCCCAAGAGCTGCTTGACGGAGATAACCGCGATAAGTTCGCTGAAGCTATATATGAAATCTACAAAGCCAACGCGCAATTAATCATCACAACACATGACACTCGCTTCGCCCTGGCAGTAGCTAGGCGCCTACAAGGCAAGCCAGTCCCTTTTAACCATCAATATATACATCCAGCTACAGCCACCCGCGGCACCATTTTTTTGACACCCAGCATCACCACCGTTCAAGCGGCATTTGAACAGTTCAAGGCTCACCCCGACGATGCAAGAACGGCCCAAGATTATCTCTCAGAATGTCGTATATTTCTGGAGGGTCGAATGGGAGATCTTTTCGATGACCGTGCGTATCCTGCTGCCGCGACGGTAAGCTTCGCGCCCACACTCAGCGACCATCTGGGCCGACTGCGCGGCTTGATCAAGAATCCTCCAAATGAGTTGTTCAAGAGCCCGGTCATCAGGGCCTTCGTAGGCGACCACGCTCTAAACGATGGCTCTCCAGTACTGGCGCTGCTAAACAAATCCCATCACAGGGACAAGGAAAGAATTCGCCCACAGGACGTGTCCGAAATCAAAGAGCATCTCGAGCGGCTACGTAAGGGTGTAGAACGTGCGCATGAAGAGTTCCGCACTTTCAACCGCCGCGAGCCATTAGCTATACCTTCCACAAAATTGCCCGTTTTATGCCCCGCCGAAGTTCCGGAATTTCAGGTTTTTATCCGAGCCTCCCTGAAAGCGTTTGTACGAGGTGCCTCGGTCGGCGACTCCCAGGAAGTCGAATTTGAAGAAATTACTTCCGACTGGTTCCAGTCCAAAGCTTTCTTCTATATCAGGTCGAACACATTAGGATTCGCAGGTCCACAGGGCAGCGTGGCAATCGTAGAGATAGAGGCATCCGCCCCAGCGGATCACCAAATTGTCATCGCACGTACAGGAAAAGATGTTTTTGCTCGCCGATTGCTGAAGCCGCAGCATTCAGAACTTGTTGCACTGGCAGCCGAATCCCCTGATCCACGAAGAAGTCCTCCAACGCAGTTACTTCACGAGAATCAAGTGCTGCTGCATTCAATTGTGGGGATGTTCTTCGGCAGCCTTGAGTTCGTGCCTAGTTCCAAAAATGAGGCAGTGCAGATACCGGCAGTTCCGCAGATCCAAAAAGTCCAGTCCGCTTACCGTATTAAAGAAGATAGCGCCGTCCCCCTTGCGCTTCCTGGTCAGATCGCATTGGGTGGTGCAGCTATTGCTTTGGACGAGTTCGATGCGCATCTCGACGAATATGTTGCATTGCACCTCGACGATGGCACCAGTCTATTTAAGCGGGTTGGAGCCAAACTACCTGCACCACTGCAACACCTTCGCCAATTTGAATCTATTGGAGGACTGGGTGTTGCGGATATCCTTGCTATCGAATGTGAGCACAATGGAATTAGGAGAGTTATGCATGCTGTATCCATTATCGGCGTCCTGTATCGATAAAACAGAGGCAATAAGTACATGGTGGCGACTATAAAAAAAGGGACTGGCTTATACCCAGACAATGAATACGCCACATTTCCCGCCAATAAATTCTTCAAAAAATTATTCAACTATAACGATTCATTTATACGAAACCCCTTAAAGGAAGAACGATAGTGGATTTATCAACATTAAAGCGCATGAGAGTCATCATTCCAGGAACAACTTTCGTATTTTTTATGATGCCTATATACATATATTTTTCCCCAAAAATCATTGAAACCGACTCAGCCCTGAAATTCCCAATAGAAAGTTACGGAGCCGTACTGACATTTGTTATTGGAACCTTGTTTAACACCTACAGCCTTAGAAAATTAATACTAAAAAAATCCCTAGATGAAATAGATAACAACATCAAAAACAAACTCCTTCAAGAAGGCCTCACAGCATCGCAGACGCCCACAAAAATAGAGGAAATTAAAAAATCCAAAAAACTCATGAACATTTTTTACTACTTCACGGATACGGAGGAGAGTTTAAAAGAGAAAGCGAAGCTAGTAAGAGAAAACGGACTTGTATTGTCATCCTCAGCTGACATAGCTTTAATCGGGTCATTCTTCTCACTACTTTATCTATTCCTTTCATACTTTTACGACATAAACGCACTCTTTTTATTCTCCGGACTAGCAATAGGAGCAATGGCAATAATTTCATGGGTATCGGTGCATTCAAAAGCTCTTGAGTCACATATAATACTAAGCAACGAACAACTAGACTACATCACACAAAATAAAAAAAATGAATTACAGACCAAAGTTATGGGATTGTTTATTTGATATGAAAAAACTAAATTCAGCTTTAATACTAACCAAGAATTTTTTTCTCTCAAACGATAAACCTTGGATTATCGGATACAGCGGAGGAAAGGATTCCTCTCTAATAATAAAAATTATATTAAAAGCCATTTCGCTTATACCTAAAGAACTAAGAAGACCAGTGCAGGTTTTTTACTGCGACACCGGTGTTGAAATTCCGGTATTAAGAAATTATATAAAAGAAAGCCTTGAAGCCATTCAAACAGAGGGTATTTCTCTGGGAATCGAAATTTCTGTAAAAGCTGTCAGACCACCTCTAAGCAATCATTTTTTTGTGAAGGTGATAGGAAGAGGATATCCCCCACCATCTAATAAATTCAGGTGGTGTACTGACCGCTTGCGAATAGATCCGATTCAAGTAGCCATCAAAGAAAGCGTGGGTAATTCGAACTGCATAGTAGTCTTGGGAACACGCTACGAAGAAAGCGAAGAAAGAACCAGGACCCTTGAGCGTCACGCAACAGACACTGAATATTTTTTCAATCAGACAGGGCACAAAAACACAATATTATTTTGCCCTATTGCCGACTTTAGCACAGACGATGTTTGGGAGGCTCTTTATGAGCTTAATGAAATAAAGTCAATTAACATCCACCAACTATCTACTATCTACAAGCTCATCTCAGGCGAATGCCCTATAATTAGAATGCCAGATTCAAACCCTTGCAGTAAAGGTCGCTTCGGTTGTTGGACATGCACGGTAATACGAAAAGACAAAGCAACAAAAAACATGATAGACAATGGATTTTATGCACTTAGACCCTTATATGATTTTAGGCAATGGTTGTTAGATGTGAGAGACCTGCCTAGCTTCAGATGCAACATACGAAGAAATGGAGGAAAAGGTTTAGGACCATTCAGACTAAGCGCTAGGAAAATTATTCTTGAAAAACTTTTAGAAGCGCAAGAAAAAAGCAACTACGATCTAATTTCCACTGAGGAATTGAGCTGTATTTACAAATTATGGGCCGACGATTTGGCTTGCGAGAAATACCGAGAAGACTTTTAGTCCTTGGAAGCCAAATTTTTCGGAATACAAGAATTGTCATTTTTACCGCCTTATTAAAAATAATCACTCACTCAATTCTCATCCGAGATAAAAGATTCTCCAACCTCAAGGTCGGATGAGACTAGGCAGAATGGGAGTCTCGGGGAGTTTGTCCAATGCTAATCGCACCCTCTCCCCACCCTGCTCAATCACCACCCCATCCCCCTCCACCGCCAACAACTTCACCCCAGGCCCCACCTTCTCCCCCTGCAAAAAACTACGCGGCGGCCCATCGTTCAGGCTCAGTATCGCCACCGCCCCCCGACTACTCGCCATCACCCCACTCACCTTGATATCCACCGGCGCCGTTTGATTGGAAAACCACTGCAACGCCGGGCTATCACTGCGTGACGCGAGCAATTGCGGGGCTGCCGGCGGGGTGTGGGATTCGGCGGAGGTCAGTAGCAGCGACGACCACGTCGCCACGCCGACCAGCGCGGCGAGCAGCGCCACGGCCTGAACCATTTGCGGTGGGGAAAAGCGTGCGGTGAACGTCATGGGCTGAATCTCCTTTTAGTCCCTGCCCACAGACTACGCGGCAATTCTCACGGTTTTATTTCACACGCCTTACATGTTGGCCGTGCAGGATGATCCTCAACGCAAAGGAGCGCGCAATCGATGAACAGGCAACAGGGCTTTACCCTGATCGAGTTGATGGTGGTGCTGGTGATCATCGGTATCGCCAGTGCGGCGATCAGCCTGAGTATCAAGCCCGATCCGTTGCAATTGCTGCGCAAGGATGCCGAGCGTGTGGCGCAGTTGCTGCAAGTGGCGCAGGCCGAAGCGCGGGCGGATGGCCGGCCGATTGTGTGGGTGAGTGATGCCAAGGGGTTTCGGTTTAGTCGGCGCAGTGACAGCGGCAAGGGTTTCGAGCATTTCAGCCAGGACCCGCAATTGCGCCCACGGCCATGGCAGAGCCCGAAGGTGGAGGTTCGCGTGGAGCCGAAACAGAAAGTCGTGCTCAACGCCGAATGGATCAACCCGCCGCTGCAATTGACCTTGTCTGATGGTTTCAATCGCCTGAGCGTGCTGCGCGATGGCGCCGGCCGGATCAGCGTGCAATGAAAGACCAACAAGGTTTTACCCTGATCGAGGTGATGGTCGCGATTCTGCTGATGGCGGTGGTGAGTTTGATTGCCTGGCGTGGGCTCGACAGCGTGACTCGGGCTGACAGCCATTTGCAGGCCAGCAGTGAGCAGAGTGACAGTTTGTTGCGGGCGTTGAATCAGTTGCAGCGGGATGTCGATATGCGTGCGGGGATTGAGTTGACTGAACCGAAGAAAGTTGGTGTGGATGATGAGCCGCCTAGCGCCCCGCCTGCGATTACTGTGCGCAGCAGTGATAGCAAGGGCTTTCGCCTGGACATCATTCGCACGGCGGCGGATCAGCCGGGGGCGTTGCAGCGGGTGCGGTGGTGGGTCAAGGGGGATACGTTGTATCGGGCGGTAGCGGCGGCGCGGAGTCGGTATCCGTTGCCGGCGCCTACTGATGGGGTTGCTGTGTTGAAGGATGTTAGTGATGCACAGATTCGGGTTTGGGAAACGGATAAGGGCTGGCGGCAGTTGAGTGGTAATCGGCGCGAGGATCCGCAAGGGCTGGAGATTCGGTTGACTCGGCAGACGCCGCAGGGGGTGGAGAAATATCGGCAGGTGATTGGGCCGTTGGACTGACACGTGCCTGCTATGCAGATATCCCCCTTACCGTCGGAGATCTCTGTAGGAGTTGCCGAAGGCTGCGATCTTTTGATCTGCTCTTGAAAATCAAAAGATCGTCCGAACGCGGCCCGAGCCTTCGGCAGCTCCTACAGTTGGATTGGGTGCAGGCAGTTAGAGAATGGGCGGTTTTCAGGCTGCCATCGCTGGCAAGCCAGCTCCCACAATTGGATTGGGTGCAGGCAGTTAGGGATTGGTTGGCTGGCAGGCCGTCTTCGCGAGCAAGCCCGCTCCCACAGGGGGATTGGGTGGGGTCGTTGGTGATTGGTTGGCTGGCAGGTTGTTATCGCCGGCAGGCTGGCTCCTACCGTTGGATTGGGTGCAGGCAGTTAGGGATTGGTTGGCTGGCAGGCCGCCTTCGCGAGCAAGCCCGCTCCCACAGGGGTATTGGGTGGGGTCAGTTGGTGATTGGTTGGCTGGCAGGGTGTTATCGCCAGCAGGCTGGCTCCTACCGTTGGATTGGGTGCAGGCAGTTAGGGATTGATTGGCTGGCAGGCCGTCTTCGCGAGCAAGCCCGCTTCCACAGTGGGATTGGGTGAGGTCAGTTACAAATTGGTCGGCTGTCAGGCCGCCATCGCTGACAGGCTTGCTCCCACAAGGAATTGAGTACACCCCGCACGCGGCGCATGCCGCCCCACTCAACACAATGAGCGTTAGCTCGAGTACCGCTTTTGATCTTAAAGCGCCCGTCGGCAGGCTGAGTGGAGGGATTGATCCGAGGTTGGGAGCGCAGCGACCGTTCGACGAAGTCGAACACATCGAGAGGAGGTGCAGCGAAGCAAACCGGAGGCGATGCGCCCGGATCAAACCCGGAGCGAAGGAACCCGAGCCACAGCGAGGGCCGAACGTCAGGGCAAAGCCTTTTTGGTTACTTTTGAGGCGTTTGTCAAAAGTGACCCGCCGTCAGGGCGGAACCCTAAGCCGCCGTTACCGCAGCAACGGATATGTACCCGCCCCCCCCACTAGCTGAGAACGACGACCCCCCCAGGCAACTCAGTGCATTTGACGCCATAGGCATCGCGAATCAACAACGCCACACCCGCCAGTTGATCAAGACTAAACCGCGCCTGCACCCGACGCTGCCCAAGCTCACGGTTGAGCAGCAAAAGCATCCCCGGCCGATAGCGATTAATCTCATCAATCATCTGACTCAACGTCGCCCCATTAAACACCAACACCTGCTGCCGCCAATTCATCACCGCCGCCGTGTCAACGTTCTGTACCGCGCCAACTTGCCGCGCGTCATAAGTCACTTGCTGCCCCGGCTCCAGACGCAAACTGCGCCCTTCAACGTCCACCTCCACAGCACCATCAAGGCAAGTCACACACACCTGCTGATCGGTATTACGCAAATTGAATCGCGCCTGACTGGCCCGCAACCACCCGCCTCCCGCCTGCATCGCCAGCGGCAACCGCGCGGTCTGCACTTCGACTTCGCCGCTGACCAGTTCAAAACCTTGTACGCCGTCATCCACAGAACGCTGATTGATGCGGGTCTGCGTGTTGAGTTCCAGGCTCACGCCATCCGCAGGCTCCACTCGCCGCTGCTGGCCGACCTCGGTGATGTAATCGGCGCCCAGCCCTTCGAACCCTCCAGGAATCGTCCCACGCACCAGCAAAAACGCCGCCGACGCGGCGATTGCGCCCCCCAGAAAGGCACGCCGGCCAAACCCTCGCGGCGCCTGCAAACCCTCCGCCGCCGGTTGCAACAGGTGCCAAAGCGCTTTGGTTTCCTCGAAGGCACGCGCATGTTCGGGACTCTGCGCGCACCACTCACGCAACGCCCGGGCGTCGGCGACGGTGGCGCGACCAGAGGTCAACAGAATCAGCCAGTCACGGGCTTCGCTTTGTAGACGCTCGGCGGCCGTCGGCTCGGCAGGTGTCAGTCGGAAGATGTTCAAAACTCGCAGATTCTCAACGGATTAATCGGGACTTTTTACCCAGCTTCTCTCTCAAGACGGTTTTCCGGCCCCGCGACCGAACCGCTGAAACACTTTTCTTTGCAGTTTTGCGGCGCAATGCCCCAGTGCGGCTTTGATTTCCTTCTCGACCATGCGCGTGGAAATGCCGAAACGCTGGGAAATTTCCAGGTGGGGAGCCTCCTCCAGGCGCGCGGCAATGAAGATCTTGCGGCGCCGCGCCGGCAGTTCGTACAACGCGCTGAGCAGTGACTGGATTTCCTTTTGCCCGCCCACCACCCGTGCCGGATCGAGCGCCTCGTCGCCGATTTGCAGCAACTCTTCGACTTCGCTTCCGGTGAGCAAACGCGCGTCGGCCTGGCGCCGGTCCGCAGCGATGTTCAGGGCCATGCGATAGAGGTAGGCGTTGGGCCGCAAGAGGTTCGGCGGCGTCTCCATCCGGTCGACCCGCAGGTAAGTTTCGTGCAGC
Organism: Pseudomonas baetica; assembly: GCF_019733355.1. Lineage (GTDB taxonomy): Bacteria > Pseudomonadota > Gammaproteobacteria > Pseudomonadales > Pseudomonadaceae > Aquipseudomonas > Aquipseudomonas baetica_A. Next base: position 28,516 of record NZ_JAIHLQ010000042.1, read on the forward strand.
ACGTCGTTAGCCAGATCCTCTGAGCCCAAACGCCGACGCAGGCGCACCCGAAAATCCTCGTAAGAGGTCAGGAACAGTTGGACCATCGAACCTTGTCCGGTGTCTTTCATCCCCCGGAAACTCCTTCCCATTTGGTGCATTCCATGCGTTTCCCTGACGACTGCGGTAACAACAGCAACGTGACCGGCTGACGCAAGGCACTGGGCGTCGGCCGGTCGATCCTGAGACTGCGAAAACTCTCTACCAACGCGGTATCGCGCTGTACATCACCGGTGGAGGTGACCAACCGGTTGTGTTGCACCCGGCCATCGCGCCCGACCCAGACCTGCAACACCGCGCGATAACTGCCCGGTCGGGTCAACGGTGAACGGCACAGGTTGCGCTCAATCGCCGCTTGTACCGCCGTGGCGTAACTGCGGTTCACCGCGATGCTGGCTGGCGATGACTTGCCCCCGGTCGATGGCACGTCCTCGACCTGTGCCACTTGCAAGGTGAACGCATCATCACGCGCATAGCGCGCCATCAAGCCGCTGCCGCCGAGCAAACGACGCAAGGCATCAGCGGCGGTGTACTCACCCTCCACCGCCAGCGAACGTCTGCCGCGACTCAACTGGCTGTCGACCAGCACTGCAACGCCCGTGGCATGGCTGTATTGATCCAGTGCCCGGGCCAGATCCTGCGCCGGAATGTGCAGCGTCATGCGCAAGTCCGCCGGCACCGGGTCCGCTGTCGCAGTGCCCGTCAGCCAGGCAAGCAACACCCCCAGACCCAGCCGGCGAACAAGAGTCGTTGAACGCTGAAGACCGCCCCTGGAACTGCCTCGCTGCACGGCTGACGTATCCCTGAAATTCGTCATCCTGAGGGCTGTTTATGAATCTGGTGTGACGGGCGATGCAAAAAAACCATCACGGGTTTTGTATCGGCCTTGCACTAGACTCAAGCCCTAGAGCAGCCCCTTCGGGCTGGCCAGGAGGCAGGCATGAAAACACTCTGGAGGATCACCCTTGGCGGGCTGTTGCTGAGCGCATTGGTCAACGCCCATGCCGAGCAACCGCTGGGCTGCGTAGAGGTGACGGTCGGCGGCTACAAGGCACCGAATTACGATTGCCTGACCCAGCAGATGGGCAACAACCCTGAAGGCGCAGCGGCCGCCGAGAAAAACCGTGAGGCGCTGAATGTGCCGGTGAATAAGCGCCCGCCCAATCAGATGGGATTGGCGACGCCCGCCGGCACCAGTACGCGGATGGGCAATACCTTTGGCACATCGGTGAAACCGCAGCGGCCACCGAATTAGGGAAACATCAAAGGCTGCGATCTTTTGATCTTCAGTCGCGTGGGGTCTGGCGAAAGCTCACGGCCAGGCGATTCCAGCTGTTGATGGTGGTGACGGCCATGGTCAGGTCGACCATTTCCCCTTCGCTGAACTGCTCGCGCGCCTGCTGATAGACGTCATCGGGCACATGACTTTCGGCCAGCAGCGTCACCGCCTCGGCCCACCCCAGCGCCGCACGCTCGCGGGGATTGAAGAAGTTGCTGTCGCGCCACACCGCAATCGCATACAAGCGCCGATCACTCTCCCCGGCCCGCCGCGCGTCTACCGAATGCATGTCGGTGCAGAACGCGCAGCCATTGAGCTGAGAGGCGCGGATCCTGATCAGTTGCAGCAGCGGCTGCTCGATGCTCAAGCCACTGGTCAGTGCCTCCATGGCAATCATCGCTTTCATCGCCTTGGGCGAAGCGTTGTAGTAGTCCAGGCGCGGGGACATGGCAGGTCTCGGGAAGCGGAATGATGAGTTCACGGTAAGCGCAGAGCTGCCGGCGTTACAGCCCCAATTCCACGGAATATCGCTACACCACTGAAATCCCGGCCACACACAAATCTCCCTTGTGGGAGCAAGCCCACAGTAGGACGGTGGCCAATTTCGGTTTTTTGGGGTGCGCAACTATTGCCGATCACACAACAGCGGTAATCTGACGGGCACGCCAAATAGCCTCGGGAGCCTCGTCGGTATGGAACTTCACGTTGTGATCAACGGCCGCAAGGATCTGGCCGGTCAGTTGTATCAGCAACTGCGTGGTGCCATCGAATCCGGGCGTCTGGCCGCTGGCACACAATTGCCGCCCAGCCGCTTGTTGGCCGAGCAACTGGGGATCTCGCGCAAGACCATTTCCGACACCTACGCGCAGTTGACCTACGAAAACTTCCTCACCGGCGTGATCGGCAAAGGCACCTACGTCAATGCCCGCCCGGCTTCGATTCAGCGCAAGCAAAGCCACACTGAACTGGCCAGTTCCGAGGTCATCGAGAGCTGGCGCAACCTGCCAGTGTTCCTGCGCCATCCGACCCTGGAGGGCTCGCTGCGTTACGACTTTATCGGCGGCGCCACCAGCAAGGGCCAATTCCCGCAGGACGACTGGCGCCGCTGCGTTGCCCACGCGATGCGGCAGATGGGGCAATCCAAGGGGTTTTACAGCCTGCCCGAAGGCCTGCCGGCGCTGCGCAATGCGATTGCCCGGCATATCGCGTTTTCTCGCGGGGTCAACTGTCAGGACGAAGACGTTGTGGTGTGCAACGGCGCGCAACAGGCGCTGGATCTGATCACGCGCGTACTGATACGCCCGGGCAATCGGGTGGCGATGGAGGATCCGGGTTACCCGCCGGCACGCCTGCTGTTCGCCACCCATGGTGCCGAGGTGGTCGCAATTCCGGTGGATGCCGAAGGGATTCAGGTTGAACACATTCCTGAAGGCACGCGGCTGATCTATGTCACGCCGTCGCACCAGTTCCCGCTGGGCATGCCGATGAGCCAGGCGCGCCGCGAAGCCTTGCTGGCCCGCGCCCATGAACTGGGCGCAATCATCATCGAGGACGACTATGACAGCGAATTCCGCTACGAAGGCCGGCCCACTGATTCGCTGTTCAACCTCGACCAACGCGGCATCGTCGCCTATGTCGGGACCTTCTCCAAAACCCTGCTGCCCGAACTGCGACTGGGCTATGGGATCCTGCCGCCAGCGATTCTCGAAGCGGTGATCCGCGCCAAGCAGCTCACCGATCTGCATGTCTCGACCCTGCCGCAATGGGCGCTGGCCAAGTTCATCGCCGAGGGCTGTCTGCTCAAGCATATTCGCCGCTGCCACGCCGTTTACGCCCAGCGCCGCGAGCGGATTCTGGCGCGCATGGCCACCGACCTCGCGCCATGGCTGGACGTGGTGCCGGCCAGCGCAGGCTTCCACATGGCGGTGTTCTGCAAGGTGCCGATCGACTTGCCGTTGGTGATCGAACTGGCGAAAAAAGTTGAAGTGGGCCTGTACTCAATCAACGGTTTCTATTATCAGCAACCGCCAAAAAATGGCTTGTACTTCGGCTTCGGCGCCATTGAAACCCTGGACATCGATATCGCCCTCGATCGCCTACGCGACATACTCCAGCAAGTCGCCTGAGTGATTGGCCTAACGGATTAACCGCCGATTGGTTATTGGTGATCCGGGGGGTGCAGGCCTATTCTGCACAGGCGTTATCCCTCAATGAGCAGGATTCGTCCGGCCTGATTCAGGAGTGTGAGCAATGTCCAACGAAGTGATCAATACGGTACAGGTGAAAGCTGCCGCCGGCCGCTCGGACGAACTGGGCAGGCAACTGCAGAAGATCGTAGACACCCTGCGCGAAACGCCGGGCTGCGATTCCTACCTGGTCGACCGCTGCCCCGAGGACAATCACCGCTGGATGGTCAGTGCTCACTGGCAGTCGGAAGCGGCGATGCAGGCGCATTTCAACCGGCCCGAGGCGCAGGGTTTTATTGACCTGATCGACAGCCGCTTGGCCAACAGTGTGGATTTCAACAGTTTCCCTATCGTTTGACCCGACGCCTTCGCGAGCAAACCCGCCCCCACAACGGAATGCGACCCACTGTGTGAACGGGCTTGCTCGCGAAGGCGTTTGCTGCACACCGATTTTTTCTGGAATGCCACGGTATTGGTCACCCGATCTTCCTGAATATTGGCCGTTTGAATGCGCGACCCCGCGGACTACTGTGATCACCGACATCCCCACTTCAACAGGTGATCCGCCATGAAAGCCCTGCACTTCTTCGCCGCCGCCCTCGCCTTGACGATTTCCGCCTCGGCCTTGGCCCATGACCCGTCCGAGAAAGTCACTGTGCTGCAAGACCAGATGCTGAAAAACGCACCGGGTAAAAAAGCCATGATGATCGAAGTCGACTACAAGCCCGGCCAATCCTCGATTGCCCACAAACACGACGGCACCGCCATGGCCTATGTGCTGGAAGGCGAAGTGATTTCCCAGGTCAAGGGCGAACAGGCAATCACCTACAAGAAAGGTCAGTTCTGGTACGAACCCGCCGGTTCCGAACATCTGGTGTCGAAAAACGCCAGTACCACCAAACCGGCCAAGTTGCTGGTGTTCATGGTGCTGGCTCCGAACGAACAAGTGTTGGTCCCGCTGCAAAACTGATGGGTGTTTGATCAAACATAAATAAAAAGGCTCAAATCACTGATTTGGGCCTATTTATTTACCGGCACAATTAACAGCATCGTGTTAAAGCCAATAAAACCAGGGCATCTGACAACTCGAAAAACTGTCAGCTTATTTACAGCTTCCCTGGTTTATTCTGAGTTAACTGCCGCCCCCTACAACAAAGCGCCCGGCAACCCTGACTTTCCGACTAAAGTTAAGTCACGGGAGACACACCATGAAGTTTGCGTTGACCAGTACGCCGGCGATATCGGTTTTAATCTTGTCCGCCTGGCCAGTACCGAGCGCGCCGAAAACGGTCTCATCTCTTGATACCCTGTTTCCCCATCCGACCGGCCGTAGCAGCGCCATCCAAGCGAAAATTGGCCCCGGCGTCTCGCTTGAAATCGTCTAAAGCCCTGGCACCCAGACCAACCGCGAATATCTGCGCGACTATCAGGCCAACGCCGGCACCGGTTTCGACCAGAGTCTGCTGGTGCAGCCGATCCGTGACGCCTGCGCCGCGACGTCAAAACCGGATATGGCAGTGGAAGGGGTCAACGCTTCTCTACAGTGCGAAGTTCAACGATATCGGTACAGCGAACGGTTTGGAGGCTAAAGAACTGGCGCCGATCTCGGCGCACTTCAAACGGTCAGAGGCGATGGTGGCGGATATTAATCAGCAACAGGATCTGCAAGTAAGGGCACTGAAGAAATCTGACCAGTCGTTCAGTAATGTATTGAACAGATCGACAGACAATGTATCGATACTCCATAACAAACAAGCACATCAACTGTATTGATATCAGATACCCAATCGCTATAGCCGTTGCCGAACGCTGTGATTTTTTTAATTTGATCTTAAAAATCAAAAGGTACAGCCTCCTGACTTACCCCGCTCGTCTACAAAATTTTTCTCACCACTCTTTCAAGCGTCTGTCTACTGTCAGGATTTACAGTAGACGGCCCTGCCTCCACACCTCGTAATGCATATGCCGCCCCGTGAAATTGACTGTTGTCCCACGGGGCCTAGACTCAGGGAGCAGACAATGAAGACTGAAGAATACAGAGCAGGAGACCTTGATCAAACATTCGGTGACAACGGCGCCGCAATTTTTAACGGCGTAGACTATCTTTTTGCACTAGCCACAGATACGAATGACAACATCTACGCAGCGGGAAGAACTCTGGACAATAAATTCTATGTTGCCCGCCTCACACCCGATGGACGATTTGATCCAAACTTTGGTGGCACCGGATATGTCACCGGAAACTTCAGTAATGGCTATCATTCACAAGCATTGACGGTAAATGTCGATCTGCAAGGTCGGTGTCTGATCATCGGTGAGGCGGCTTTCTCAGCGGGTTTGGCTCGCTTCACCCCAGACGGCAAGTTGGACGAGACGTTTGGTGACGGGGGTAAACTTTTGGTGCCTCCTCCCCCGGGATTAAAACGCCTCTCAACCGAGCCTATCCGATCTGATAGCTCAAGCTCGCAATCGTGCTCATGCACACTCCTCAGTGACGGCAAGATTCTGTTTCTTATCCGTTTTGACAGAAATGCCTCTAATCTTCATCTAATACGACTTGAAGAAAATGGAACTCTGGATAAGACATTCAACAACACAGGTTATGTTGAGGTCTCTTATGAGGGCCGAGACCTATACCCAAGTTTGCGGAGCGCCATCCAGGGAGAACGACTTATCATCGGTGCCTCTGTGCGTAAAAACGATCTTCACTTTGGACTGCTGGCAGGATACGACTTGAACGGAACGCTCGACCGTACATTCGGCAAAGACGGATATGCGCTCCTCGAAGAGCCGGTCGATGTGGGCTCGGAAATATGGGATTTGCAACAGGGGTCAGGTCAGCAGATATGGGCAATAGGAAGAACCACCCCACCTCACCTGGGCTCTGATATCCCGCCCACACGAGGTTTCCTGACCAGACTGAGCAAGGATGGCCATGTCGACACAACATTCAACCACGGTCATCCGGTGCTAACGCCCGCGGGACTTGATGACGAGTGGATAGCAGGCGCTCTCCAAAATAACGGGAACATGGTTTTGGCAGGCACACGCTTTGTTGCAGGCGCCGGCATGCTGGGACGCTACAAATCGGATGGAAGTCTCGATACTGATTTTGGCGAAGGCGGCATCAGGTTTCTCCCAAGCGGCGGAACGGCCAGGCTTGTGACACTGCAAAAAGACGGTCGCATTATTGCCGGCGGAGCCGTATCGCCGAATGGTTCCAGAATCGCCGCAGTATTGCGCTATCACAAATAGCCGACAGCGGCAGACATAAAAAAAGCCCCGGCATCTCACGATACCGGGGCTTTCTCATTCAACGTCTGCTTAAGCCAGTTCAAGCTCGGCATTGGTCGTGGCCGGCATAACAACCGCTTGCCCGCTCAACGCCAGGTCAAGCAGTTCACGGTTGGCCACTGCATACATGGCGTAGTCAGTGCCGCTCGCAGCACGGATTTCCACCAGCATGGCGCGCCAGCGCGAGATCATGCTTTCGTGCTGTTCCATCCACAGCGCCAGGCGTGCTTCCACGTCCTGAGTGCCGTCGCCCTGTTGCAGGACGGAGATGGTGATCGCACGTTGCTGCCAGTCGACGTCATCGCGGAACGCTTCACGGGCCAGGGCCTGCCAGTTGTTTTCAACCGGCAGCGCGCTGATCTGTTGCAGGTACCAGGTGATGTCCAGCGCACTGCCCACGGCGAAGTAGGCCTTGGCCACTTCTGCCGGGTTCTGGCCAGTCACGTCGGAGGCTTCGATGATCGGCAGCAGGGTGTACAGGTGCGAGGTGCCCGCCACCATACGCGCCAGCAACTCCGGCACACCGGCTTCGACGTAAGCCTGATAACGCGCCTGCCAGTTTTCGTGGATCTCGCCGCTCAGCAGTTCATCGAGCTTGAGACCCAGCTCTTTCAAGTGAGGACCGAAATGCGCGACGTCACGGGCAGCGTTCTGCTCGTTGCGGCGGGCACGCAGGAACCAGCGCGTAGCGCGACGGCCCAGACGCATCAGCTCGTCCATCAACTCCAATTGCACATCAGCGGAAACCTGGTAGTCCAGGGCTTCGATCTGACGGAACCAGTGCGGGAGATGGAAGATGTCACGCACAATCACATAAGCGCCCGCCACGTTCGCCGGGCTCATCCCGGTCGACTCTTTGAGTCGCTGAACGAAGGTGATGCCCATGTGGTTGACCAGATCGTTGGCGATCTGGGTGCTGACGATTTCACGCTTGAGACGGTGACGACGCATGGCTTCGGAGAACTTGCTGACCAACGTCGGCGGGAAAGCCGTTTCCATGTCGCGGGTCAGGTAATCGTCGTCCGGCACCTGAGAGCCCAGCAACTGCTCCTTGAGGTCGATCTTGCTGTACGAGATCAGCACCGACAGCTCGGGGCGGGTCAGGCCATGGCCTGCTGCCACTCGCTCGTTGATCTGTTCTTCGGTCGGCAGGAACTCGATGGCACGGTCCAGCTTGCCACGGCCTTCCAGATCACCCATCAGACGCTTGTACTCAGCGATGCGTGCGTAGGCGCGACGCGCCGCCAGGGACAGGGCCTGAGTCTGCTTGTAGTTGTTGCCCAGCACCAGACCACCGACTTCTTCGGTCATGCTCGCCAGCAACAGGTTGCGTTGTTTGTCGGTCATGTCGCCGGCCTGAACCACTTCGTTCAGCAGGATCTTGATGTTCACTTCGTGGTCGGAGCAGTCCACACCACCGGCGTTGTCGATGAAGTCGGTGTTGGAACCGCCGCCATTGAGGCCGAATTCCACACGACCCAGTTGGGTCATGCCGAGGTTACCGCCCTCGCCCACCACTTTGCAGCGCAGTTCGTTGCCGTTCACGCGCAGCGCATCGTTGGCCTTGTCGCCGACATCGGCGTGGCTTTCGGTGCTGGCCTTGACGTAAGTGCCGATACCGCCGTTCCACAACAGGTCTACCGGCGCCTTGAGCAAGGCATTGAGCAGTTCGGTCGGGGTCAGCTTGTTAGCCTTGATGTCGAAGCGTTCTTGCATCTGCGGGGAAATCGCGATGCTCTTCGCACTGCGCGAGAAGATACCGCCACCTTCGGACATGATGCTGGTGTCGTAGTCGGTCCAGGCCGAACGCGGCAGATCGAACAAACGCTGACGCTCGACGAAGCTGGTCGCCGGGTTCGGGTTCGGATCGATGAAGATGTGCAGGTGGTTGAACGCGGCAACCAGTTGCAGCTTGTCTGACATCAGCAAGCCGTTACCGAACACGTCACCGGCCATATCGCCGACGCCCACCACAGTGATGCTGTCTTCCTGAACATTGATGCCGCGTTCGCGGAAGTGACGTTGTACGCCCACCCACGCGCCTTTGGCGGTGATGCCCATTTTCTTGTGGTCGTAACCGGCAGAACCACCGGACGCGAACGCGTCACCCAGCCAGAAGCCGTAGTCGATGGCGATACCGTTGGCGATGTCGGAGAAGGTAGCAGTGCCCTTGTCCGCCGCGACCACTAGGTACGGGTCATCGTCGTCATGACGCACGACGTTGGCCGGCGGCACCAGTGCGCCGTCTTTCAGGTTGTCGGTGATGTCCAGCAGACCGGAAATGAAGATGCGGTAGCAGGCGATGCCCTCGGCCGCGATCTCGTCACGGCTGCCGCCCAGTGGCAAGCGACGCGGCAGGAAGCCGCCCTTCGCACCCACCGGCACGATGACCGAGTTCTTCACTTGCTGGGCTTTTACCAGGCCGAGGACTTCGGTACGGAAGTCTTCTTCACGGTCGGACCAGCGCAGGCCACCGCGAGCAACGTTACCGAAGCGCAGGTGAACGCCTTCAACGCGTGGCGAGTAAACGAAGATTTCAAACTTCGGTACTGGCTTCGGCAGTTCTGGAATCGCATGCGGGTTGAACTTGAAGCTGAAGTACGACTTGTTCTGGCCGTTGGCATCAGTCTGATAGAAGTTGGTGCGCAGCGTGGCTTTGATCAGGTCCAGGTAACGACGCAGAATGCGGTCTTCGTTGAGTACCTGAACATCGTCCAGTGCAGTCAGAATCGCTTGTTCCAGGCGCTGTTGCTTGTCTTCCAGATCGTCGCTGCCGAGCTTGCGGGCCAGGTAGAAACGGGTCTTGAACAACCGGGTCAGCTCGCGAGCGATGTCGGTGTGGTTGTTCAGGGTGCTGGCGATGTAACCCAGATCGAAGCCCAGACGAATCTGCTTCAGGTAACGGGCATAGGCACGCAGCAGCGCTACGTCGCGCCATGGCAGGCCGGCGGTCAGCACCAGACGGTTGAATGCATCGTTCTCGGCGTCGCCACGAACGATGTGGACGAAAGCGTCCTGCAGGGTGTCGTTGAGTTGCTGGATGTCGAGGTCCAGGCCTTCAGCGGCGGTGAACGCGAAGTCGTGAATCCAGAACTCGCGGCCCTTGGTGTGGCGCAGGCGATACGGGAATTCACCCAGCACACGCAGGCCCAGGTTTTCCAGGATCGGCAGGACGTCGGACAGCGCCAGCGGCGTATCAGCGTGATACAGCTTGCAATGCAGCTCGCGCTGGCCAGAAACCTGGCCCAGCGGCTGATAGAAGCTCATCACCAGAGGATTTTTTTCGTTCAGGCTCAGCAGGTGCTGCATGTCGACCACGGCCGAATGCGCCGCGAAACGCTCGCGATAACCGGCCGGGAAGCCTTTCGGGAAGTCGGCCAGCACGTTGGTGCCGTGGGCTTCGCCGAAGCTTTCGACGGTCAGTGCGGCGTAGTCGTCCTGCCAGCTGCGGCAAGCCTGAACCACTTCTTTTTCCAGCAGTACGGTGTCGATGTCGAGACGGTTCTTCGGATCGACACGCAGGATCAACTGCACACGAGCCAGCACGGACTCGGAGAAGAATGTCCAGAATTCGCAATCGGAAGCCTTCAGGCGCTCCATCAGCACTTGCTGGATCTTCTGGCGAACTTCGGTGGAATAGATGTCGCGCGGCACGTAGGCCAGGCAGTAGCAGAAACGACCGTACGGGTCTTTGCGCAGGAACACGCGAATCTTGTTGCGCTCCTGAATCTGCACGATCGACATCACGGTGGTGAACAGTTCATCGACCGGGGTCTGGAACAGGTCATCACGCGGCAGCACTTCGAGCACCTGGGCCAGTTCTTTGCCCAAGTGAGCCTTGGACTGGAAGCCTGAGCGGTGTTCGATTTCTTCGACCTTGCGGCGGATGAACGGGATGACCCGCACGCTCTCGCCATACACCGAGGAGGTGTACAGGCCCATGAAACGGTGTTCCTTGATGACTTTGCCGTCGGCGTCGATTTCACGGATCGACACGTAGTCCGGGTAGGCCGGACGGTGTACACGGCTTGGGTGCGCAGCCTTGGCGAACGACAGCAGGGTCGGTTCACGCAGGTAGCTCACGGCGTATTCTTCGATGCGCAGGTCATCGTAGGTCAGGCCGGTGCGCAGCAGTTTGGTCAGGCCGAGGAAGGCGTTCTGGTCGTACTCGATGTGGCCGCCATCGGCCTGATCGGTCACCACGAACTCTTCGTAGCCGAGGAAGGTGAAGTGGTTGCCCACCAGCCATTCCAGGAAACTTTTGATTTCGTTCTTTTCGTCGGCATCGACGGCGAATGCGCTGTTGTCGAGCTTGGTGAGGATTTCCTGCACCTTGGCTTTCATCGGCTCGAAATCGGCGACCGCGACGCGGACTTCACCGAGCACCTGCTCCAGCTCTTTGCTCAGCACATTCAGTTCGGCCGCGTTGGCGCAACGGTCGATTTCCAGGTACATCAGCGACTCTTGCAGAATGTCGTCGCCCTGGGTGCCTTTTGGCAGGATTTCCAGCAACTCGCCCTTGCTGCCACGACGCACGCTCAGCACGGTGGTTTGCAGGGTATGGATGCTGTAGCCGCGGCGGTTCAGTTCAGTGCGGACCGAGTCGACCAGGAATGGCAGGTCGTGGTGCAGCACTTCGACCGCTGTGTGGGTCGACTGCCAGCCGTGACGTTCGTAATCAGGGTTGTAGACGCGTACTTGCGGTTGCGCGTGATCGAAGCGCTCAAGCAGGCGCCACGCGGAAAGAGTACAGCCAGCGAGGTCGGAGAGGCGACGCTGGGTCAGCTCGTCCAGAGAAATGATGCCGAAAAATTGTTCAGCGAACAGCGCCACTTGTGGCAGTGCCTGTTCACTGATGTGCTGCGCCAGTGCCGCTTGCAGTTGGTGCTGAAAATCGGCTTTGCTGGCTGCGGTGAAGAACGCCATCTGTGGTACTCCGCTTAAGCTTGTTATTGATGGAAAGCGTCGCGTGCAACACCCCTTTCGGGGTTTGTATCGCCCTGCTCCTGATTCTCGGGCAGAGGAAACAGGGTGACAGGTGGGTGAAGCTGGACGAGACACTCAGGTCACATTCACCTTCCATGAATGGGCATCTGCAAAAGCGACTGTCAGGGCTGCCGACAATGCCTTTACGGGTGCTCATCCGTTGCGCAGCTTAATGGGTGCGACAATGTGTCTGCTTGCGGTGCTGCGACATATTCGGTCAATGGCACGCAAACAAAGGCATTCGCACCGTTCAACACTAGCATTTGTGCCACAGAACGTCGGTCTGAATGCCCGTATTTACGGGACATTCGTGCCAGGTGCAGACCATTTGCCGCTACATATCCAGAAACGAAAACGCCGCACTATCGACCTTGAGCGTGGCATCGGGTTCAGCACAGGTGCCTGACGCAGATCCATTTGAACCTGAAGTTACTACCTGAGCGAAGAACGTTCCCGCTCAGTCTCTTCAATGCACTGAGCATTTCCATATCCACCTGTGCACCCCACTACAAGTCAAACTAAAACAACAAGATAACCACCCTTCATCTTTTCTTACAATCTGTAAAGAAATAACCCACAAACATCTCGGAACATATTCGCGGGTCCCGACTTGGCCGAAGCGCAACTCAATGCTAACAATACAAACACCTACCGCCCGACGGATCGGGCCTTAAATGCACAAGGAACTTGCACATGTCTCAACTGAAACTCCCAGGAATGATTATCTATGGCGACGACTCATGGGAAATCATCAACTTGAATCCCGACAAGATTCGCGGTGATATCCGCAAAAATTACCCCTTGGGGAATCCAATGCATGGATTCACCCTCGCGCTTCAGAATGACTACCATGCACGCCAGTAAAATCTTGAAGCCAACCTGCAATTTGAATTAAGCCAGGTCGATAGCAGACATCCACCCATTGCGAACATGACGCCCGACGCATGGCTGTCTCGCACCCGAAACATAGTCAATGAATTGTTATTCCAGAAAACACTGAGCTCCAACAACAATTGCAAACCGTAAAAATCGCAAAACAACATGCCAAGTTGGAGGCCACTTACAATGCGATGATCCTCAACGATCAAATTGCAAACCTTCAGGTCAAACAAACCAACTTGTACGCGCAAATGAATCGTCGCCAAGCGGAGGCTCTGGCCATGCAACAGGCTGCCGAAGCCGCACGCCAAGCGCAGGAGGCTCGTAAACAGGCGCACGAGCAAGCACGTCTGGCCGCCATTGCCGAGGCCCACCGCATCGCTGAAGAGAAGGCGAGAATCGCCGCAGAAGAGCAAACCAGGCAGATCGATGATTACAAACGTGCCGTAGCTTATGTCGCAGACGCGAACAAATACATCCTTGATACCTATGGCAAGAACCTGCATCAGGTCGTCATGGATCTGCAAAAGGACATTTCGGGGAAGAAGATCAGAAGCTATACGGAGGCGATGCAGACTTTCGAGAAAGTGCGGACCAATCCCAATGCGCGGCTCAGTCCGCAGGATACTCGCGCGATTGTGGACGCGCTCAATGCGCTGGATAAAGCGACCTATATGGACAGCGTCAATAAGCTCGCCAAGGGGTTTGGCGTGACCGGAAAAATCGTTCAGGCGCACTCCGTTGTCACCAAGGCAGTTATTGGTTTTCAGGATGGCAACTGGAAGCCCTTGATGTTGGAGTTTGAAAGTATCGCTGCCGGAATCGGGGCAGGTGCGATTCTGGCTATCGGTGCTGCGTTTTTCTTTCCGACGCTTGCAGTGAGCACACCCGGTATCGTGGCGGTCGGCTTGCTGATAGCCGCAGTAGCAGCCTACTTGAATGCTGGCAACGTAGAAAAAATAAATATATTCATCCTCGAAAAACTAGATAGGGCACTGCCAGAAACATAAGAAACCCGCTCTAGCAGGATTGAGGCCATTGGCTCGGCCCAAGCCTGCTACAGAACCCATATAAGCACGACACATTGGAGAATGCCTTGTGATTAAAAAGACACCGGAAATAACGGTACCACTATTGGCAGTCGGGATTTTCTGCATTCCGATTTTTCTTATAAACCTCCTACTCCCCGCAGCGCCACAAAACAGTTGGGACTTCGCACTCAACGAATTCGTGGACGAAAAACTATTTGGCCTGATTGGATTCTGGTCCTCTGCATTCCCTTTCAGTTCAAAAGTAACCGCAAACTATATCGCAATCACAGGACCAATATTTGCCAGCACGATCTTCTGCAAGGTATATAAAACAATGAATATTGACCCGACACAGTACCAAACACACCTTTTCGCAAGAATTATCGTCGGTATATTCTTCACCACTTTCATTACTCTATTTTGCACGCTCGCATTTTATTTAACCAACACTGACTTGGGGCAGAGCACTGGAAGGTTTGGCAATTTATTCGGCCGCAACGTACTTTTCTATTCCATATACTCTTCAGGAATGCTGATTCTTTTTTTCCTGATTCCCTTTTCCTTCCATCGCCTTTTTTTTTACTTCCCACGTCTCATGATTAAAAAATCGCAGGAAAAGAAAAGACAGAGCCACTCAAAATGAACGTCCTGTACTTTCCTTGAAACGCAAGCCTGCAAAAAAAAATCCAAACTGGCAAAATCGCGGTTTCGAACCTCTTGCGCCCGTTCAACCAGGAATAACCCCAATGCAAATGACTACCGCCCTACTGATCGTCAACCCGTGCGACGACGAAGAAGACAACATGGCCATGCTCTGCTGCCACAGCGACAAGGGCGACATGTTCCTGATGAGCCGCTATCCGGACGAGGACGAGCTGGAGATCACCCTGGATGGCGAGCCTTCGACGCTGGACGGCGTTAAAGTCACACTGACATCGACCCTGCTGAAGATCGAAATCGCCGCGACAGATGCCGATGTGTTGAATGGGGATGATGTGCTGGAAATCACCTTTAACCCGGATATGGTGGATCTGGCGGAGGTCGAGCAAACCCTGAAGAACATCCTTGACGGCACTGGCACCTATATCAGTGAGCTCAGTTGATCAGGCCAACTGCCCCCCTCGAAAAATGAAAGGAGATGGCGCCCAAGTAAATTGCCCCGCGCCATCGTCAATCCTGTAACGAACATCTCGCACCAACCTTCGCTAAAAACCTTAAACACTCAGAAACCATCAACCTCACCAAGTGCGTCGGCGCACTACCCTTCACGTTTACTCCCGCAAAGTTCCATCCTACTTTCCAACAAGAACTGCCCTACGCAACCATCGGAAGTCCTACACCGACATCTGATTGTTTGGCCGCGCGCTCACTGCTATTAATAATCCCACTTGCGGACAATCCCGCAAGTTCGGCGCTGACAGAACAGCATCGAAAATCAAATATTAAATGGAGTTAATGGCATGGGTAAAAAACGCTCTGAAATAAACACTCTTAATGACTTGCCGCAGATTACAGATCATTCAGAAGATCTCCTTGCAATCGAGTTAAACTTTTTTGCTTCGTTAACCCGCTGATTGGAGCTACCAACCGGCTCAAAATAAATGCCGAAAGCTTGTCTTTCGGCATTTAAATTCGATGAGGCAAGCTATGTTCGAACGTGAAATAACACCCAGTAGAGCTCTGAATGAAATAACCTGTTCCATCCAGGCGCTAGGACTTAGAGCAATTGTTCGCTATGTCGGCGCAGACGATCTGGTTGCAATCGCTGAACTTTACGACAAAGACGAAACAATGATTGAGTCTGGAGCAGGCAAAGGACCTGACGCCCTTATCGGAGCGCTGGCCGAGAGCCTTGAACACTATGGCACCTTCCACTGCCAACAGTCGCAGCGATCACGCCTTGGCTGCGATGCGATTGCAGTTCAGCGCGATGCTCAATGCGACGGCATACTTACAAGTTTGCCAAGCACCAACGAATCTCTGGAGTGCTTTAGGCTTACAGCCTTTGATGGCACGCGCGAACTATTTGTGCCATGTGTTCTCCTGCATCCATCTGCCGACAATAACAACATAGGTTCTCAGGAAACCCGATTTTTAAGCCGCTACGCTTCAAACTCCGGGATTGCTTTCGGCTGTACCAAGGCCGAAGCGCTGCTGCACGGCACCCTTGAAGTAATAGAAAGACACTTGTTATCACAGTTTTTTCTCGCCGTTTGCGCAATACGGCCCGCAATGGATCTTTACACACCTTCAAAAGCTTTACTTGCTGAAGCATTGCTGCATCGCCCATATGCTTTAGAGGCTGCAAGCAAGTTGCAAATCATCATTTTCAGAGATGACTCCGGTGTCTATTTTTCGGTTGCCTTCCCCAAGACAGGGCCAGGTGACCTGCATATCTCCCCCATCGGCTCGGGTTGCTCATTGGATATCTGCATCGCTGTACAAAGAGCTGTTACGGAACAATTCCAGTCAAGCACGCTATATGGCACCAGTGAAGAAACTGCTGACCGCAAGGCTTTTGACGTGCTTTCAACGTCTGACGCTTTAAAAAATTTAATAGATTTCTCCCCATTGAAAAACTTGAAGCTTCGAACACTTGAACCCACATCAAAAGGCCTGACAAGTACGGTTGCAGAGCAAATAGCATTACTGCAACGAAACCTGAAAACCATCAACAAAGCCATTTTTCATAGAACTGTCGCACAGTACACCAACACAAACATTGTCACTCAGACATACATACCTGGTCTCGACAGGTTCAACATAATCAGGAACGGCCAACTGGTAGCACCACAGCACATCCTGCTAAATAACGCCAAGACTCCAGGCCTTGGTAATTAATTAAAACGACCCACAGGCAACTTCTCCGTGCGGACATTAATTAGAACCGCTTGCAAAAAGCATCGACTGCTATTAATCACAACAATCACCACCATTATTTCCCTAAAGCTTCTGGCCCTTGCGCCGCCTTTGCTACTGGGTGCCATTGTCGATTCGCTGAGTAACGCAGACCACACCACGCTCAACACACTGCTTATCTTTACGGCGGCCTTTACCTTGGCCGGATGTGCTCAGTCGATTATTGCGCCCCTGCAGACACTGCTTCTTTCAAAACTCGTCCAACGGATTGTAATGAACGCGTCGATTACATGGTTGGCGCAATTGATGGGAAAGGAGTTCTCTCGATTTAGCACCTGGCGTATCGGTCACTTCATCAAATCGGTAGAGCGCGGAATCACCGCCCACGAACAACTGCTGACATTCTTCGTCACCGTGGGATTTCCACTGTGCCTGGAGTTTCTGATCGTTGCCGCCGCATTTTGGTACATGGGCGGCACCTGGATTTTTCTAGCGATGGCGAGCCTGGGTGTCCTTTACCTGTTTGCCACCCATCGAATCATCAGGTGGCGCAGAAAACATATTGATGCCGTGAATGAGCAGGAAGATGAACTGAGCGCGATCCTGTTCAACACACTGAAGGCAGGAAAATCGATAAAACTGGAGCGCGCTGAGCACACTGCACTGCAACCATTGAACAAGGCCTTTAACCAATATGCCGAAACGGCAGTGACCGTCGCTGGATCCGGCGGTTTGTTAAGCGGGGCAAAAGTCTTGTTTATCAGCCTTTCCACAGGAGGGTTGCTAAGTTGGGGAGTTGTCGATCAGTTGTCGGGGTCAGCGAGCATCAGCGTCGGGCAATTAGTCGCGATTTTTTCCATCGCAGGGACCTTCCTGCTCAACATCTCAGCCCTGACCGAAGGCTATCGAGTGCTGGATCAGTTTTTAGCGGATCAACGCCGCCTCCAGCAGTTGCTCAAATCAGCCGATTTTGATCACGAAGGCCGTGAAAGCGAACTGACCGAACACGAAGAATCAACGCTACGCCTGGAACCCTGCGTGATCACCGACAATGGTGCCGTCCGGCTATCACTCGCAAACCCGATCGATTTTAAACAGGGGCAATCCGTTGCAATCACCGGCCACAGTGGCGCTGGCAAGTCCACCCTGCTGGAAGCACTGGCTGGACTGAACACTTCAGTGAGGAGTCAACTGAACATTGATGACATACCCGTTGATCGTTTGAACGCTCAAAGCCATCTGCAAATACTGCGTTACTGCCCTCAATCCCCGCAATTCCTTGAGGGAAGCTTCGACAGGTCAGTCCTGTTCGGCGTTAATCCTGCGCTGCATTTGCGCAGAGCGATCCAATGCTTACAGCTTGAAGAGATCGTCAGTCAACGCGACATCAGCGAAAATGCTGCCAATATTTCCGGCGGTGAAGCCAAGCGCCTCTCGCTGCTGCGGCTGATTAATCGGCCGGGTAAATTTAATCTGTTTGACGAGCCGAGCGCTTCAATCGAGCCGAGGCTCGCCTCACCGGTTTGGGATTTGCTGTTCGAGACGTTTGCCGGGCAAGGTTTGATTTGTGTTACGCACGATGTCAGCCATCTACACCGATTCGACCGTGTCATCGTTATGCATAACGGCGAAATCATTGAAGATGGCCCTTGGCATGATCTGGTCGACAGGGCAGCGATCAAACGGCTGCTAAGTGACCTTCAAACAGTTAAACGATAAAAGGGCGTCAAAAGGTCTTTTCTGCAAAATGCCGTTAGTCGCCACCCCCCGCGATGGATTAAAGTAACGCCCCCAGCCCCGGTGTTATCCAGACGCCCGTGGCCACCCCTTTCCAGGAACAGTCATCGATGGAACATCGTGAAGCGCTGCTGGCGCTGCGAACCTTTCTTTCAACGCAGATTCTCGGCCAGGAAAAACTCATCGAGCGTTTGCTCATCGCCCTGCTCGCCGACGGCCACATGCTGGTCGAGGGCGCTCCGGGGCTGGCCAAGACCAAAGCGATCAAAGAACTCGCCGAGGGCATCGAAGCCCAGTTCCATCGTATCCAGTTCACACCCGACCTGTTACCCGCCGACATCACTGGTACCGAGATCTATCGCCCGGAAACCGGCAGTTTCGTGTTCCAGCAAGGGCCGATCTTCCACAACCTGGTGCTGGCGGACGAAATCAACCGTGCCCCGGCCAAGGTGCAATCGGCGCTGCTCGAAGCCATGGCCGAGCGCCAGGTCAGTGTCGGGCGCAGCACCTATGAGCTGTCGCCGCTGTTTCTGGTAATGGCCACGCAGAACCCGATCGAGCAGGAAGGCACCTATCCGCTGCCGGAAGCGCAGCTCGACCGTTTCCTGATGCATGTAAAAATCGGCTTCCCCGACGCCGCCGTCGAACGCCGCATCCTCCAGCAAGCCCGTGGCGAAGCGCTGAACGGCGAGACCAAGCCCGAACGCCGGGTCAGCCAGCAGGCGATCTTCGCCGCGCGCAAGGAAATCCTCGGTTTGTACATGGCCGATGCCGTGGAGGAATATCTGGTGCAACTGGTCATGGCCACGCGCACGCCGGCCAAGTTCGATCCGGAGATGGCCGAGTGGATCGCTTACGGCGCCAGCCCGCGTGGCTCGATTGCCCTCGACCGCTGCGCCCGCGCCCATGCCTGGCTCGCCGGGCGCGACTTCGTCAGCCCCGAAGACATTCAGGCGGTGCTGTTCGACGTGCTGCGCCACCGCATCATTTTGTCGTTTGAAGCCGAAGCCGCTGGCATCGATCAGGATCGTGTGGTGCAGCGGATTCTCGACGTCGTAGCCGTCGCTTGACCCCCATGAACGCCCCTCTGCCATCCGAACCGGGCATCCGCGTCAGCCTCGCCGAGCTGATCGAGATGCGTCATCGCGTGCGCGAAGTGCAGCTGTTTTCCACGCCGAGTCAGCGCAGCCCGCTGATCGGTCTGCATCACTCGAAATTCCGTGGTCGCGGCGTCGACTTCGATCAGGTGCGGGTCTATCAGGCCGGCGACGACGTACGCACCATCGACTGGCGCGTGACGGCGCGAACGCAAGAACCGCACACCAAACTGTTTCATGAAGAGCGCGAGCGACCGATTTTCATCATGGTCGAGCAGAGCACGCGGCTGTTTTTCGGCTCAGGCCTGATGTTCAAGTCGGTGCTGGCGGCGCAAGCGGCGGCGTTGATTGGCTGGGCGGCGCTCGGCCATAACGACCGGGTCGGCGGACTGGTGTTCGGCGACAACGAGCATTACGAGATCAAGCCTCGGCGCAGCAAGCAAAGTTTGCTGCAATTGCTCAATCGCTTGGTCAAGGTCAATCAATCGCTGCACAGCGAACGTGAACCGGATCGCGATGCCTTTGGCGTGGCCCTGCGGCGCGCCCGTGAGGTGCTGCGCCCGGGCAGTCTGGTGATCGTGATCTGCGATGAGCGCGCCTTGTCCGACAGCGCCGAACAACAACTGAGCCTGCTTTCGCGCCACTGCGATCTGTTGATGTTGCCACTGTCCGATCCGCTCGATCACGCCCTGCCCGCCGCGGGATTGCTGAGATTCGCCGAGCGTGGTGCACAGCTTGAACTTGATACGTTGAACTTTGAACTGCGTCAGACCTATCGCGCCCAGGCCGAAGCACGGATCGCCCGCTGGGAACTGCTCGCCCAAAAGCTGCGCGTGCTGCTGATGCCGTTGAGCACGCAAAGCGAGTTAGTCGAGCAAATGCGTGAATTCCTCAACCCGCAGCGTCCGGGGAAAGGTCGATGAACGACCTTGATCAGCTACAACCGCTGATTTCGCCGCCACCGATCGCCTTCTGGCCACCGGCGCCGGGCTGGTGGCTGCTGCTTCTGTTATTGCCGCTGCTCGGTTTTGCTGTGTGGCGGCTGCGGCGTTTCATCCCGATCAAGAAACGCCCGATCGTGCGTGCTGAACAACCGCTCGACCCGGTGCGCATCGCCGCCCTCGCCGAACTGGCACAGATGCCCAAACCCTATGACGGTGCGCCGGCCGGGGCGTGGCTGCAACAACTCAACGGCCTGCTCAAACGACTGTGCCGCAACCATTACCCCTACAGCCAGAGTCATACGCTCAATGGCCGCAAGTGGCTGGCATTCCTCGACAACCGCTGCCCGGCAGCGGGCCTGACGCGCTGGATGGTGTTGGTCGAAGGTGCTTACAAACCGGAGTGCAAACTCGACGACAAAGCCATCGCCGGCCTGACCCAAGCGGTCGACACCTGGATTCGCAAGCATGTTTGAATTCGCCTGGCCGTGGATTTTTGTCTTGTTGCCACTGCCGTGGTTGATGCGCCTGGTGCTGCCGGTGGCCGACAGCGGCGAGCCGGCGCTTAAAGTCAGTTTCCTGTCTGATCTGGAAGGTCTTGCCCGCCGCCGCGCCCGGGCTAACCTGCCGGCGTGGCGCCAGCAGGCACCGTTCATGCTGCTGTGGTTGTTGCTGTTGATCGCCGCTGCACGCCCGCAATGGCTTGGTGAACCGTTGCCGATTGCCGCCAGCGGTCGTGATCTGTTGGTGGCGGTGGACGTGTCCGGTTCGATGGATTTCCCGGACATGCAATGGCAGGACGAAGAAGTCAGCCGTCTGAATCTGGTACAGCACCTGCTCGGCGATTTCCTCGAAAGCCGCGACGGCGACCGCGTAGGCTTGATCCTGTTCGGCAGTCAGGCTTACCTGCAAGCACCGCTGACCTTCGACCGCCACACCGTACGCGTGTGGCTTGATGAAGCGCGGATCGGCATCGCCGGCAAGAACACCGCCATCGGCGACGCCATCGGTCTGGCCCTCAAACGCCTGCGCATGCGCCCGGCGCAGAGCCGCGTGCTGATTCTGGTCACCGACGGCGCCAACAATGGCGGCGAAATCGATCCACTGACCGCAGCGAAACTCGCCGCCAGCGAGGGCGTGAAGATTTACCCGATCGGCATCGGCGCCAATCCTGAAGACAGCGGTTCGACCGGTTTGCTCGGGGTCAATCCGAGCCTGGACCTCGACGAGCCGGCACTCAAGGCTATCGCTGAAGTGACCGGTGGCCAGTATTTCCGCGCCCACGATGGCAAAGAGCTGCAAGCGATCAAAGAAACTCTCGATCAACTCGAACCGGTGACCCAGCAACCGACCCAGGCGCGCCCGGCGCAAGCCTTGTATCAATGGCCGCTGGCGCTGGCCTTGTGGCTGAGCCTGTTACTGGTCGCCCGCGAACTGTGGCCGGACAACCCGCTGCAACGCCTGTTCACCAAGGAACTGTATCTGCAAAGTCCACTGCCTGACTGGCGCGAACGCCTCAAGCGCCTGCGTCTGCGGAGGCGCCGATGATCGCCCTCTGGCCACACTGGTTCCGCCCTTGGTGGCTGTTGTTGTTGCCGCTGCTCGGCTGGCTGATCTGGCAACTCTGGCACCGACAAAAGCGTGCCGGGCGCTGGCAGATGATTCTGCCGCCCGCATTCCACGGCACCCTGCTCAGCGGCGGTAACGGTCGCAACAGCAAACTGCCGTGGATCGTCCTAGGCGGGGCATGGTTGCTGGGCCTTCTGGCGCTGCTCGGGCCGAGTTGGGAGCGCGTCGAACAGACCAGCCAGAAACCCGCCGATCCGTTGGTGGTGGTGCTTGAACTGACGCCGGAAATGCTCGCCACCGATTCACCGCCGACGCGACTGGAACAAGCGCGGCGCAAGCTGTTCGATCTGCTCCAGGCACGCAGCGACGCGCAGACCGCCATCGTCGTCTACGCCGGCAGCGCCCACACGCTGGTGCCGCTGTCGGATGACCTGGCAACCAGCCGAAACCTGGTCGACGCGCTTAAACCGTCATTGATGCCACAAAGCGGTCATCGTGCTGACCTTGCCGTGGGCAAAGCGTTGGCATTGCTCAAGCAGGGCGCACTCGGTCAGGGCCGGATTCTGCTGATCGGCTCATCGCTGAGCGAAGAGGAACGCCAAGGCATTCGCCGCGCGCTGAACGGGCATTCGGCGCAGTTGTTGATGCTCGGCATTGGCACCGCTGAAGGCGCACCGATTGCTCAGGAGGACGGCAGTTTCCTCAAGGACGAGCAAGGCGCGATTCGCGTACCGCAACTCGACAGTCCGGGGCTTGGTGCTTTCCTCAACAGCGTTGGCGGCGAGTATCACCCTGCCCGACTGGACGAAACCGACCTGCGTGCCCTCGGCCTGCTGGATGGCCCGCGCAGCTTACGCGACGACGGTCAGACCGTGCGCCTGGATACGTGGGCCGATCAGGGTTACTGGCTGCTGTTGCCATTGTTGCTACTGGCCGCGAGTGCCGGACGACGCGGCTGGCTGTTTTGCCTGCCGCTGCTGTTCTGCCTGCCACAGCCGAGCTACGCTTTTGACTTCAAAGACCTGTGGCTGCGCCCTGATCAACAGGGTCTGCACTTGCTCAATCAAAAGCGCCCGGCCGAAGCAGCGCAACATTTTGACGATCGCCAGTGGCAAGGGGTGGCGCTGTACGAGGCCGGCGACTACAGTGGCGCCGCCCAGCGTTTCGCCGAAGGCGGTGATGCTCGCGACCACTACAATCGTGGCAACGCTTTGGCCAAAAGCGGTGAGCTGGAAGCGGCTATTGACGCCTATGAGCAGGCGCTGGAGTTGCAACCCGATTTGCGCCCGGCGCAGATCAACAAGGCGTTGGTGGAAAATCTGCTCAAGCAGAAAAACACGCCGCCGCCCGTCGAACCGGACAGTAAACCCACCGAGCAAAACTCGCCGGGCGAAGAACAGTCGACCGCCACCGCACCACCGGCGGCGGTGAAAAGTGAATCCCAGAGCGAGGCCCAGCCTGCCGAGTCGGCCAACGAGCCGCCGCCGACCACCCCACCGCAGCCGGGCCCCAATGAAGTGCCGGGCGACGAGCCGGAAGAGCAACGAGACACGACGCCGACACTGCAGCCAAGCGAGGACAACCTCGCAGGCGAGCAACGTCAGGCACTGGAACAATGGCTGGGCAAGATCCCGGATGACCCGGGCGAATTGCTGCGACGCAAATTCTGGTACGAACAGCAACAACATCAGGATCAGGAAAATACTCGATGACCCGCTTCACCGCTCTCTTGCTGCCCCTGCTGATCTGCACGGCCACTGCCCACGCGGCCGAGCTGACGGCCAGCGTGGATCGCAGTCGCCTGAACTCCGGCGAGACGGTCGAACTCACCCTAGAAACCAGCGATGTCACCCAATTCGGCAAACCCGACCTGACTCCGCTGGAGCCCCTGTTCGAAGTGCGCGGTACGCGGCAGGTCAACCAGTTGAACACCCTCAATGGCGACAACCGCGCCACCACACGCTGGATCATTACCCTGCTGCCGAAAGAGAACGGCAGCGTGGTGATTCCAGCGTTGCAGATGGGCGATGTGCAGAGCCAACCGATCAGCGTGCAAGTGGTCGAAAGCGACACCCGCGAAGACAAGAAAAGCCTCGACCCGGTGTTTATCGAAGCCAGCCTCGATCAGTCCAGCGTCTATGTGCAGGCCCAGGCCATCCTGACCCTGCGCATCTACCATTCAGTGTCGCTGTACGACGACAGCAGCCTGACCCCGCTGAAAATCGCCGACGCGCGCATCGAGCAACTCGGCGACACCCGCACCTACGAAAAAGACATCAACGGCGTGCGCCACGGCGTGATCGAGATGCGCTACGCGATCTATCCGCAACACAGCGGTTTGCTGAGCATCGCCCCGCAAACCTTCAGCGCCACGCTGGTCGACACCCAACCCACGCAGGACTCGAGCGCACAAGGGCCGAAACCGGGCAAGCTGCTGCGGGTCAGCTCCGCCGAAATCCCGCTCACGGTCAAACCGAAACCGCTGACCTATCCCGCCGACGCGCCCTGGCTGCCCGCACGCAGCCTGAGCCTGAGCGAAAGCTGGAATCCGGAGCCGGAACACACCCAGGTCGGCGACTCCCTGACGCGCAGCCTGACCCTCAAAGTCGAAGGCCTCGCCAGCTCGCAATTGCCCGCACTGCCCGCCACCGAAGTCAACGGCCTGCGCCGCTACCCCGATCAACCGGTGCTAAGCAACCAGAGTACCGACCGGGGCATTGTCGGCAACCGCGAGGAGCGCGAAGCCCTGGTGCCGAGCCGTAGCGGCGCTATCGAATTGCCGACCGTGGACGTGGTCTGGTGGAACACCTTCGAAGATCATCTGGAACACAGCAGCCTGCCGGCGCGCAACCTGCAAGTGGCCAACAACCCGAGCCTGCAAGTCGACACCCCGACCGGCAGCCTGCAACCGGGCACCGTCGATAACGATGTGTTGTGGTGGTGGAAACTCAGCACCCTGATTCTGGCCTGCACCACCCTCCTCGGCTTCGGCCTGTGGTGGCGTGCGCGCTGGCAACCGGCAATCCACCGCGCCGCACAAACCGGCCCGAGCCCACGCACGTTGCTGGATGACATCAAACGGGCGAGCCAGGCGAATGACCCGCAAGCAACGCGGCAGGCACTGGATGCGTGGGCGCGGCAGCAGCCGGAAACGCTAGCCGATATGGCGGCGCGGTTTGTGCCGCTTTCCGACGCCCTCGACGGCCTCAACGGCGCGCTCTACAGCGAGACCGGGCAGCATTGGCAGGGTGAAGATCTGTGGCGGGCGATCCGCACGATTCCGGCGGCGGAACGGGTGCAGGACCCGGTCGGTGACAGTGGGTTGCCGCCGCTTTATCCGAAGTAAAAAGCAAAAGATCGCAGCCTGCGGCAGCTCCTACAGAGATATGTGTAGGAGCTGCCGCAGGCTGCGATCTCTTGATTTTGCTTTAGGTAAAAAAGGCTGAAGACATTCGGAATCAATAGTTGAATTTCGTTTTCACTTGTTCGCCTTCGCGGTAGGAGAGAACGAAAGATTTCCAGGGCTCACCGCGGCTGACGGCGTTTGCCTGTAACTGGTCCACCAGACGAAGAATTTTCGCCACGTTTATGTCGGTTTCAACATTCCAGTCCTCAACCCCGTCTTTCTCGACGGCCAACTCCGTTTCTATATAACCCTCTCCCAGCTCCACACCATATCGGAACGCGTCATAGCCATGGACGATGCCTGCTTCGACCACCTGGAAAATTTCCTCGACGATTTTGATATCTTCAGTAATCACTCTTCAACCCTCGGGACTGGGAAAATGCGGAATCTCCTCAGAGCCATCCACATTACTGCTCTAACCAAAACTTGTTACATTACTTGCCAATTACAGCGTGTTCACATTTGATCAACCGTTCTAAAACAGCCTGTTGGGGAATCTAATATCGAGCTAAAAACAACATAGCACCCATAAAAAACCACCAATGCTCACTGCTAGTAAAACGGGGACAGACTCTGAGGGATCCCCACAAATCTACTCCAGGCTCTGCGCCTGATGATGCACCTCATCGCGCAGAGCTTTCTCCAATTTTTCCCAGTCTCCGCTGCCTCCGAAC
>NZ_JAIHLQ010000043.1 GCF_019733355.1 Pseudomonas baetica
ATCATTGGGTCCCAGGTTCGAGTCCTGGTCACGGAGCCAATTTCAAACCGGGGTATAGCGCAGTCCGGTAGCGCGCCTGCTTTGGGAGCAGGATGTCAGGAGTTCGAATCCCCTTACCCCGACCATTTTTGGGTCGTTAGCTCAGTTGGTAGAGCAGTTGGCTTTTAACCAATTGGTCGTAGGTTCGAATCCCACACGACCCACCATTTTTGAAACCAGTTAGCGCTGGGATCGAATCTTAAGATCAGAGGCCAAAAGCGCTGATCGAAGAAGGCGATCTTTGAAAGGATCGCCTTTTTTTTACCGGGGTATAGCGCAGTCCGGTAGCGCGCCTGCTTTGGGAGCAGGATGTCAGGAGTTCGAATCCCCTTACCCCGACCATATTAAAAATCCTCGTATCGAAAGATACGGGGATTTTTTTTGTCCTCACGAAAGACAAATCCCTTCAAGTCATCGTACAACTTGCCGATAGCCCGCTAACAAGAGGGGGCTGCCATTGCTTTGCCCCTTGATTCTGACCACTACAAGAATAAGGGCGCTCGTCATGTTGCTTCGTCAGTTGAATATTGCTCCTCGAGCAGCATTGGGCTTTGCCCTGATCGCGGTACTGGTGGCATTGCTTGGGGTGTTTGCGCTCGGACAGATGTCGAGTATTCGCGACAGTGAGGTTGCGGTAGAAAATCAGTGGTTGCCGAGCATTCGCGGCGGAGACGAAATTCGCGAACTGATGTTGCGTATTCGCACCATTTCTTTGCGCATGGCGCTGGATCAGGATCCGAAGAACATCGCCACTTACCGCAGCCAGATGGACATCCGTGACAAAGAGTTGAGCGAGAAAATCGCCGCTTACGACAAACTGGTCACCACCCCCGAAGGCCGGCAGATTTATGATCAGTTCAAAAAGACCTTCGCGGCTTACCGTACCGGCATTGCGCAATCCTTCACCTTTGCAGAGCAGGGCAAGCGGGGTGAGCTGACCAAGCTGCTGCTGGTCGATATGAAAACCGTGGTCGACGGCTCCGGTAAACAGCTCAATGATCTGGCGGATCTGTTCGCCAGACAGGTTGCCGTCGAAAGCCAGAACTCTGCAGCGCACTATGAAACGTCGCGAATGATCGTTAGCGTGTTCATCGCTCTGGCAGCGCTGGCGACTGTCGCTTTGGCGATGTTGCTCACCCGCAGCATCGTGCGCCCGCTAAGTAGCGCTGTCAGCGCCGCGGAGAGTGTGGCGCAAGGGGACCTGACCCGCCCCATCGAGACCCACGGCAACGACGAAGTCAGCCGCTTGCTCAAAGCGTTGGCGACCATGCAGCAGAACCTGCGCGAAACCCTGCAAGGGATCAGCGGTTCGGCCACGCAGTTAGCGACCGCTGCTGACGAGCTCAGTGCGGTGACGCTCGACAGCACACAAGGCCTGCAACAGCAAAACAACGAAATTGAGCAGGCAGCGACGGCTGTGAATGAGATGACCACGGCCGTGGAAGAGGTTGCACGCAACGCGGTGTCGACGTCTGACGCCACCCGGCAATCCAGTGAATCGGCGCATCTGGGGCAAGAGCGGGTCAGTGAAACTGCCAGTGCCATCAATGCGCTGGTCGGCGATGTGCAACACACGGGGGATCTGGTGCAGTCGTTGGCCAACCAATCGCAGGACATTGGCAAAGTGCTGGACGTGATCCGGGCGATTGCCGAGCAGACCAACCTGCTGGCGCTCAATGCGGCCATTGAGGCGGCACGGGCAGGCGAGAGCGGTAGAGGTTTTGCTGTCGTCGCCGATGAGGTGCGAGCGCTGGCTTATCGTACGCAGCAATCGACCCAAGAGATCGAGCAGATGGTGCAAGGCATGCGCAACGGTTCGAGCCTGGCGCTCGATTCGATGCAGGCCAGTGCCGCGCGAGCCACGACCACGCTGAAATTGGCTGAGCGTGCGGGTGAGGCGCTACAAACCATCACGTCTTCGGTGCATGAGATCCATGAGCGCAACCTGGTGATTGCCAGTGCCGCCGAAGAACAGGCTCAGGTGGCGCGGGAGGTGGATCGCAACCTGTTGAATATTCGCGACCTTTCTGTGCGTTCCGCTGCCGGAGCCGACCAGACCAGCGCTGCCAGTCATGAGTTGTCGCAACTGGCCAATGCCTTGCAGGGCATGGTGCGGCGATTCCAGTTGTAAGTTGGCCGGCGCAAAGAACGGTGGTGAGCTCAGTCAGGCACCTCGTCTTTCGCTCAACACAAACCCCGTGGGAGCGTGCTTGCTCGCGAAAGCGGTCTATTAGCCAGCACATTGGCCGACTGATCCACTGCCTTCGCGAGCATGCCCGCTCCCACAGGTTTTTACATCAATGCAGTTTCAGGCGAGGCTCAGTCCCGCGGCCAATCTTGCTGCCCAGCATCAGCATCGCCGTGCGGAACGGCCCGTACAGCGCCATCTGGTGCATGCGATACAGCGACACGTAAAACATCCGCGCCAGCCAGCCTTCGAGCATCACGCTGCCGGTCAGATTGCCCATCAAGTTACCCACAGCCGAAAAACGCGACAGCGAGATCAGCGAGCCGTAGTCGGTGTATTTGTACTCCGGCAGGGTCTTGCCTTCGATGCGCAGTTTCAGCGATTTGGCCAGCAGCGACGCTTGTTGGTGCGCGGCTTGCGCGCGTGGCGGTACGTTGCGGTCGGAGCCCGGTTGCGGGCACGCGGCGCAGTCACCGAAGGCGAAGATGTTCTCGTCGCGGGTGGTCTGCAGGGTTGGCAGCACCTGCAGTTGATTGATGCGATTGGTTTCCAGTCCGTCGATGTCCTTGAGGAAGCCCGGTGCACGAATGCCGGCTGCCCAGACTTTCAGGCTGGCGTTGATCACGTTGCCGTCGGCGGTGATCAGGCTGTCCGCCGTCACTTCGCTGACTGCGGCGTTGGTCATCACATTGACCCCGAGTTTCTCCAGGGTCTTGTGCACTGGCCCGCTGATGCGTTCTGGCAGGGCAGGCAACACCCGTGGCCCGGCCTCGATCAGGGTGATGTGCATGTTTTCCGGTTTGATCCGGTCCAGCCCGTAAGCCGCCAGTTCATGGGCGGCGTTGTGCAGTTCCGCTGCCAGTTCGACGCCCGTGGCGCCAGCGCCGACGATGGCCACGCTGATCTGCTCGACCACATCGGTTTGCCCGGCGTGCGCACGCAGATAGTGGTTGAGCAGTTGCTGGTGGAAACGCTCGGCTTGTTTGCGGGTGTCGAGGAACAGGCAGTGCTGCGCTGCGCCCTCAGTGCCGAAATCGTTGGTGGTGCTGCCGACGCTGATCACCAGCGAGTCGTACTGCACTTCGCGCGCAGGCACGAGTTCGATGCCGTTTTCGTCATAGGTCGCGGCCAGCTGGATTTTCTTCTGTGTGCGATCCAGCCCGCTCATGCGGCCCAACTGGAACTCGAAGTGGTTCCATTTGGCTTGGGCGACATAGTTGAGTTCGTCTTCGGAAGAGTTCAGCGATCCGGCGGCCACTTCGTGCAACAGCGGTTTCCAGATGTGCGTCAGGTTAGCGTCGACCAGCATCACACTGGCCGTGCCGCGCTTGCCCAGAGTCTTACCCAGACGGGTAGCCAACTCCAGACCGCCGGCGCCGCCGCCGACAATAACAATACGATGGGACATGGGGATAACTCGCAAGGTTTTTAAAGGAAATCGGTGCGGTTACCCGAGCGAGCGCGATGCAGCTCATAGCGTCAGGTAACTGATAAATCGGCTCAGCAGGCCCAGACCAATGGTCACTGCCAGCACCAGCACCAGGAGCATCCACGGCCGGAAAGGCCGGCGCTCGACTCGGTGTTGGGACAGTTGCAGGTACTCTTCGACATGTTTCTGATCTTCGGGGTTCAGGCGGCTGGTCATAATGGCCTCGTCAGGTAGACGTTGCTGAATGTGCAGAAGCTACAGCGGTTTTCAACCGGGGTTGAACGCAGCATAGCCGCTGTCCGGAACAGGTTCGACGGACACACCGTCGTCGAGGCGAATGATCCCGCTTTGTAACACTCGTGCGGTGATTCCGCCATGCCCGCGCACCGCTTGAAAGGTGCCGGGGCCGAGGTTGTTTTGCAGGCGGGCGCAAGGCTGACACCAGCCCGTTGTCTCGAAAATCGCCTGACCGATGCGAAAGCGTCGGCCCTTGAGGCTGAACAGGTTGATGCCGCTGATAACGAGATTACGCCGCAGATCCTCAGGCTTGACCGGTTGATCGTGCGAGCGCCCCATCAAGGCGCTGATCACGGCGAGATGCTCCCACTGGATCAGCGTCACCTGCCGCGCGTTGCGGATGCCGGGGCGAGCGTGATCGCCAGTCAGTCCGGCTTCCAGCCGCGCTTCCACGGCATCGAGTTCGATCATCGGCCCACGGGATTCTGGTCGCACGCCGATCCAGCGCACACGGCCGGTTTGCGGTACGTCGGCGATCAATTGTTGAAGTGGCGTCACAGGCTGATTCCTACGTCGAAAACGATGCTACGGCCCAGGTTGCTGCGCAGAAAATCCGGTGCATCGGGGTGCGCGAACAACACGCGGGCGAACGTCGGGCCGACGAGGGACAGCGAGCGCCAGCCTTGGCGCAAATATTCGGTGGGGGGCGGAAAGTGGCTGTTGAGATCCAGAACCTCACGCTTGAGGCTGGCGAAAGCGATGATGTCCAGTTCGCCCAGATCCATGCCGCGCTCCTTGTAGTTGTGGGCTTTCTTGCGCAAGGTCGGCGCCAGTCTGAGCAGAAATTCATTGGCCGGAATCCGTCGCGGCTTGGCTTCGCGGCGCACCAGTTGGCTGAGGGAGAATGCACTGCGCCGGCGCTGCAATTCGTCGCGCCATTCATCGTTGAGTCGCCGCCCTTCATCCAGAACGAAGAACACCTCGAAATTGGCATCACGAAACAACACGTCCGGCGGCTCGCCGGCCGGGGCGAACTCGTCGGCGCGGTAGGGAATGTTGAGGCCTTGCAGCAGGCGCTGGCAGACCCAACGCTCACGCTCCCATTTGCGGGCATTGGACAGGAACGCGTTGGCTTGCTCGGCCGCGATGGTCAGCAGGCGTAAATAATCTGAGTCATCCATAGGCCCAAGCTTAGCGTTCAAATGCGACAAGCAGAAAGCCTTGCGTGGCAAAGTGCGTCAGTGGGCAGTCTGGATGGGCGGTGTAGACTGACGGAAATCGTCCATTGAACGTAAACCGAGGGGATTGAACGTGAAATCACGCTGGTTACTGTTGTTCGCTCTTGTTCCGCTGTTGGCTCATGCGCTCGATACCGGCGAGCAACTCGCCCCCTGGACGTTGCTGGATCAGAACGATCAGGCATACACACTCGACAGCACGACCACGACGCTGCTGGTGGCCCGTGACATGGAGGGCGCCAAGCTGATCAAGGAAGCGCTGAAGGATCAGCCCAAGGGCTATCTGGAGGCGCGTCACGCGGTGTTCGTTGCCGACATCCAGCGCATGCCGACGTTGATTGCCAAGATGTTCGCTGTGCCCGCCATGCGTGACTACAGCTATCGGGTCATGCTCGACCGCGAGGGTCGCGTCACGTCGCGCTACCCCGGCGCAGAAGGTCAGGTGTTGTGGCTGCAACTGAAAGATGGCCGATTGCTTGAACAGCATGAATATGCCAACGCCGCCGGACTGCGCGAGGCACTGGAGAACGCGCGGCCATGATCGGCGCCGAGGTGCTGTCGACTGAAAGCCTGGTACTGGGCTGGCTGATTTATTCGCCGGTGCTGCTCTGGGCGATCTTTCGCGCACCTTGGGTCGAATTGTTCAGCGACCGCCGCCGTCAGCATTTGCTGTTCGGCACGGTGTTCGCGCTGTTTCTGTTGTGGCTGGTGCGCAGGGATTTTGACACGGGAGTGTCTTATCACTTCATCGGCATGACGGCAGTGACGTTGCTGCTGGACTGGCCGCTGGCGGTTGTTGGCGGGCTAGTGGCGCAAGTCGGCCTGGTGCTGCTCGGACGTCAGGACCTCGCAGCGCTTGGGGTCAACGGCTCACTGTTCATAGTGCTGCCCGTGCTGGTCACTGAGTGCGTGGCGATCCTCGTCGAGCGTGCGCAACCGCGTAATCCATTTGTTTACATCTTCTGTTCCGGGTTTCTGGCGGCGGCATTGTCGGCGTTGATGTGCCTGCTGTTCAGTCTGACGTTGCTCTGGTACGACGGCCTCTTTGCCATGCCAGAGTGGCTGGAGGACTTCATTGGCTACGTGTGGCTGATCATCTTTCCCGAAGCATTCATCAACGGCATGGTCATCAGTGCGCTGGTGGTGTTCTGCCCGGAATGGCTGGAGACATTCAACCGCACCCGCTACCTTTCGGCGCCGTGGAAGGACGACGATCCCAAATCTTGATCCATATCAAACCCGCCACACGCGGGAAATTTCATGCTCGTGCAAATCCCTTCAGGAGCAGCAGCATGAGTGTTTACGAGTGGGCAAGACATGAGACCCGGCAGAGTCTGGAGATGGCGCAGGAGGTGGGGTTCGATCCGGGTTTGAGCCTGCGCGCCTTGCTCAGCGCAGTGGTGCAACAGAGCAGGACCGTGCGCAACGCCGAAGACCTGGCCGACGAGTTGCGCTTTTTGGCGCAGAACCTCGACGACGATCAGGACTACGGTTTCATGCGGCCCTGAACGGGATCAGTGACGCGGGTCGAAGTCACCGGAAAACAGTTCATCTTCGGCATCCGGGGCGACCGGAATCTTGTGTTCTTCGGATGCCCAGGCGCCGAGGTCGATCAGTTTGCAGCGATCGGAACAGAACGGCCGAAACGTGTTCTCAGGCGTGAATTCAACGGGCGCGCCGCAAGTTGGGCATTCTACGGTTGGGATCTGGCTCATGATTGGCCTCCACTTAAAGTCAGGTAAAAGTCATGCAGACGCTCGACCTCGCTGTGCAGCCAGGCGAGGTCGCGGTCGTTGACCACCACGTCGTCGGCACGGCTCACGCGGTCTTCGCGGCTCGACTGGGCCTTGAGGATCGCCTGAACCTGCTGTTCGCTGGTCTGGTCACGCTGCAAGGTGCGTTCGATTTGCAGTTGTTGCGGAGCGTCGATCACCAGAATGCGCTGTGTCATCGCGTATTGCCCGGATTCGATCAACAACGGCGAAACCAGAATCGCGTAGGGCGATTTTGCCAGCGCTAGATGATGGGCGATTTCCTCGGCGATCAACGGATGGAGCAGGGCTTCGAGCCAGCGGCGTTCTTCGGGGACTTCGAAGATCAGCTTGCGCAGGGCGGCGCGATCCAGCGTTCCATCAGCCTGTAGCACGCCAGCACCGAAGTGCTCGGCAATCTTCGCCAGCGCCGGGCGCCCTGGTTCAACCACCCAGCGCGCCGCGTGATCGGCGTCGACCACATGGATGCCGAGGTCGATGAAGTGCTGGGCCGCGGCGCTTTTGCCGCTGCCGATGCCACCGGTCAGGCCGAGAATCCAGGTTTTTTCCACAGGGGTATTCATTTCAAACCGACAAACTGCCAATAGAAGTCGGTTATTTGACCACCCCAGAGCAAGGCAATCCAGCCGGCAATTGCCAGATAGGGTCCAAAGGGGATCGGCGTCGAGGTTTTCTGCTGACGCAGACGCAGCAAAATCACGCCGATGATTGCGCCCACCAGCGATGACAACAGAATCGTCAACGGCAGAATCTGCCAGCCACCCCACGCTCCGAGCAACGCCAATAGCTTGAAATCACCGTGACCGATACCGTCCTTGCCGGTGATCAGCTTGAACAGCCAGAACACCGACCACAACGCCATATACCCGGCCACCGCCCCCCACAGTGCATCGTGCAACGGCACGAACAGCCCGAAGCTGTTGACGATCAACCCAAGCCACAGCAGCGGCAAAACCAGTACATCGGGGAGCAGTTGATGCTCGGTGTCGATCAGACTCATCGCCAGCAAGCCCCAGGTCAGAAAGATCAACAGGCACGCCGGCCAGCCAAAACCCAGATGCAAAGCGATGAACGCCGAGAGCAGGCCGCAGGCCAGTTCGGTCAGCGGATAGCGTTTGCTGATCGGCGCGGCGCACGCAGAGCAGCGTCCGCGCAGCCACAGATAGCTGAGCAGCGGAATGTTCTCCCACGGGCGAATTCGATGAGCGCAATGCGGGCACTCGGAGTGAGGCAGCATCAGGTTGTAAGTCGACAGCGACGTTTCGCCGGGCAGGCCGAGTACATCCTGAGCCTGCTGGCGCCAATCACGCTCGAGCATTTTCGGCAGGCGCCAGATCAGCACATTGAGGAAGCTGCCGACCACCAGCCCGAGCAGCAGCGCAGTGAAAACAAAGGCCAGCGGATACAGGGCAAACAGTTCGTCGATAGGCATGTCAGATCGCTGAGCCGAGTTGGAAAATTGGCAAGTACATGGCCACCACCAGACCGCCGACGATTACCCCGAGCACCACCATGATGAACGGCTCCATGAGGCTGGTGAGGTTGTCGACCATGTTGTCCACTTCGTCCTCGTAAAACCCCGCGACCTTGGCGAGCATGTCGTCCAGTGCGCCGGACTCTTCGCCGATCGCGGTCATCTGCACCGCCATGCTTGGAAAGACGCCCGTGGCGCGCATCGAAAAATTCAGCTGCATGCCGGTAGAAACGTCCTGACGGATCCGCAGCACCGCACGCTTGAACACCACGTTGCCGGTGGCGCCTGCAACCGATTCGAGGG
Source organism: Pseudomonas baetica (assembly GCF_019733355.1). Lineage (GTDB taxonomy): Bacteria > Pseudomonadota > Gammaproteobacteria > Pseudomonadales > Pseudomonadaceae > Aquipseudomonas > Aquipseudomonas baetica_A. The sequence continues at coordinate 8,681 of NZ_JAIHLQ010000043.1, forward strand.
CTTCCACCAGCGGCACGCCGGCAGCAAATGTGGTTGACAGTGTTCGGGCGAAACGCGCAACGGCGGATTTGTACATCATCGTGCCGACCAAGGGCAGCTTCAGCAGCCAGGTGTCTCGACGGTCACGCAACCCCTGGGATTTTTTCAGCGCATGGCGGGTGCCGAACACCGCCGCCACCAGTGCGCCGAGTACCGCCCACCACCACTGCTGCATGAATTCCGAGAGGTTGATCACCATCAGGGTGAAGGCCGGCAGTTCGGCGCCGAAGCCTGCGAACACCGACTGAAATTGCGGTACCACCTTCACCAGCAGGATCCCGGTCACGACCCCAGCCACCAACACCACGGCGGTCGGATAGGTCATGGCCTTCTTGATCTTGGCTTTCAGGCTTTCGCTTTTTTCTTTATAGGTCGCGACGCGTTCGAGCAAGGTGTCGAGGGCGCCGGACTGCTCGCCGGCGTCCACCAGGTTGCAATACAACTCGTCAAAATATTGCGGCTTTTTGCGCAGGGCGTTGGCGAAACTGTTGCCCGCAGCGACTTCCTGTTTCACGTCGTCGACCAGTTTGCGCATGGCCGGGTTTTCAAAGCCCTCGCCGATGATGTCGAACGATTGCAGCAGAGGGACGCCGGCCTTCATCATGGTTGCCATTTGCCGGGTGAACAGGGCGATGTCCCGGGCCTTGATGCGGTTGCCGAAACTCAGCAGGACAGCTGATTTCTTGCGCACCTTCCCGGGGTTGATACCTTGCTTGCGCAATTGTGCCTTGATCAGCGCGGGATTCTGTCCACTCAATTCGCCGGTGATCTTGCTGCCTTTCCTGTCCGTGCCTTCCCAGGCGTAGACGCTGATTTTCGCTGCCTTGCCCGCCATGTTCAGTCCTTGGTGACCCGGTTGATTTCTTCAAGGCTGGTGATGCCTTGCATGGCCTTGTGCAAGCCTGAGGTGCGCAGGTCGTCGAAGCCGTCACGGCGCATCTGGCTGTCGATTTCCAGCGAGTTGCCTTCGGCCATGATCAGCCGTTGCAGCTCCGGTGTGTTTTTCACCACTTCATAAATCCCCACACGCCCCTTGTAACCGCCGTTGCAATGATCGCAACCGACCGGCTCGTAGATCGTGAAACTGCCAATGCGTTCCTCGGGGAAGCCTTCCTTGATCAGCGTTTCGCGCGGGATCTCGATGGGTTTCTTGCAGTGGCTGCACAACTTGCGCGCCAGCCGTTGCGCAATGATCAGGCTGACCGAGGTGGCGATGTTGAAACCGGGGATGCCCATGTTGTGCAGGCGGGTCAGGGTTTCGGCTGCGCTGTTGGTGTGCAGCGTGGACAGCACGAGGTGGCCGGTCTGCGCAGCCTTGATCGCGATTTCGGCGGTTTCCAAATCGCGGATCTCGCCGACCATGATCACGTCCGGGTCCTGACGCAGAAACGAACGCAGGGCCTGGGCGAAATCCAGCCCTTGTTTCGGATTGACGTTGACCTGATTGATGCCTTCCATGTTGATCTCCACCGGGTCTTCGGCGGTGGAAATATTGATGTCGACGGTGTTGAGGATGTTCAGGCCGGTATACAGCGATACGGTTTTACCCGAGCCGGTAGGGCCGGTGACCAGAATCATCCCTTGCGGCTGTTTGAGCGCGGCCATGTACAGGTCTTTTTGCGCCGGCTCGTAGCCGAGGGCATCGATCCCGATCTGCGCGCTGGACGGGTCGAGAATCCGGATCACCACTTTTTCGCCCCACAGAGTGGGCAGGGTGTTGACCCGGAAATCGATCGACTTGCTCTTCGACAGGCGCATTTTGATTCGCCCGTCCTGGGGTTTACGGCGCTCCGAGATATCGAGGCTGGCCATGACTTTCAGGCGTGCGGCGATGCGCCCGGCCAGTTGAATGGGTGGTTTGGCCACTTCGCGCAGAATGCCGTCGGTGCGTACCCGTACCCGATAGTTTTTCTCGTAGGGCTCGAAGTGCAAGTCGGAAGAGCCGCTCTTGATCGCATCGAGCAGCATCTTGTGGACGAAACGCACCACTGGCGCATCGTCGACATCGAGTCCGCCGATGGCGTCCTGATTGCTGTCATCGATGGCTTCGACATCGAGACCGTCGAGATCGACATCGGCCATGTCTTCAAGGCCTGAGGTGTGGGTGTCGAAGAATTTTTCGATGGCGTCGGTGAGCTTGTCGTCCTCCACCAGAATGGCTTCGGTGCTCAGGCCAGTGCTGAACTGGATGTCATTGATCGCTTGATGATTGCTCGGGTCAGAAATGCCCACGAACAGTTTGTTGCCGCGACGCCACAAGGGCAGGGCGTGGTGCTGGCGCACCAGTTTTTCACTGACCAGGTCTTTGGGCTGGGTTTCCTTGTCCAGGCAATTGAGATCAAGGAACGCCATGCCGAAGTGCTCCGAGGCGATCTCGGCCACCTGAGCGCTTTTCAGCAGTTTGTTCTGTACCAGATAAGTGACCAGCGACAGCCTATCGCGCTGGGCCTGTTGCCAGGCTTGCTGGGCGCTTTTTTCCGTCAGCAGTTCGGCCTGCACCAATTGCTTGGCCAGACCGCTCAGAGCGATGTCATTCATGGGGATTCCGCGCACTTGCCGTTCATGACTTATAGCCTAGTCAAGTGACAGCGCCAAACACGGCCCATGCAGGTGACAAAAAGTGTCAGATAGTGCGGTTACAGGTTGTAGGAAACCGCGCCGCCCGCTGCTCGCGCCCAGTCAGCAGGGCTTTATGGCGATTGGCATGGGCTATGCTCAGTCCTTCTCAGATCATGAGATTTCGACTCATGCATGGAGCGTGTCTATGAAAAAACAACAAGGTTTTACGCTGATCGAACTGCTGATCGTGGTGGCGATCATCGGCATTCTGGCGACCATCGCGTTGCCGCAGTATTCGAAATATCAGGCACGGTCGAAAGTGACGGCGGGGTTGGCGGAAATCAGTGCTCTGAAAGTCCCTTTCGAAGACACCATCAATCAAGGTACTGATCCGTCACTGACGAACGTCGCCGGCAGTGCCACGGCCACCACCTCCAACTGCACGCTGGCCGCTTCGGGTACAGCGTCCACAGGCGCTGGCACCATCACCTGTACTTTGGTGAACGCGCCGGGGCCCGTGTTGGGTAAAATCATCACATTGACCCGCACTGGCGCTGCAACGGGCAGTACCTCTGGCACTTGGAGTTGTGCGTCCACGGTCAATCCCGACTACGCGCCTAAAGGTTGCCCGGGCAGCGGTGCCTGAGGCGTTCAACGGCGTCACGGAATGCCCCGCACAGCGGGGCATTTTTCATGGCGCGGCGCTTTATAAAAGCCTCAATAATTTCAGCATCTTAGGAACTTTTCCAAAAGCCGCAACTTGCATGTGCATATTGCGCAAGTCATGCAATTTGCATGAATCCGAAAATTTGATTTATTTATAAGTTGTTGATTTATATCGTTTTTATTGCGTCATAAAAGTTGGCACAGCGTTCGCAATATCTTCAGTAACCCTGCTGACAAGACATCCAGCAGACTTTCCAGAAAAACAGGAGTTACTCGTATGAAGAAGTTCGCTATCACTGCCGCTGCTGCTACCGCGCTGACCCTGACCATGTCTTTCGGTGCATTCGCACAATCCACCCAGGCTACTCAGGCACCCATGACGCTGGCTGCCGGTGAAATGACCAAGGCTAAAGAAGCTACTTCCGACACTTGGATCACTACCAAAGTGAAAAGCGATTTGGTGACCGAAAAAGGCATCCCAGGCACCGACATCAAAGTTGAAACCAACAAAGGCGTCGTTTCCCTGTCCTCCACTGTTGCAGTGACCGATGCTCAAAAAGAAATGGCTGTGAGCATCACCAAGAAAATCAAAGGCGTTAAAGCGGTGTCCGCTGACGGCCTGAAAGCCGAGTAAGGCAATGGCTTCTCGCCTGGACCGGGAGAAGGCGCGACAGACGGGCCGAGCCATACGTCTGTCGCCACTTTAGAGTTCATGCGACTGGTCACATGGATGTGACCATTACAGGCCCCGACACTTGTGTCGGGGCCTGTTCTATTTCAGGGTGCCAGAAAAAAACTGCGGGGGGCTGTGGATTAATTCCCGCGGTTGCTGTTGATCTGGCGCAGGCGGTTGCCCTCAAAGTGCAGGTATTGGTACATGCCGTTGTTCGGGCCGTAAGTCCATTCCTCGATCTGAAACTCTTCTCGGCCATCGGCGCTGCGCTTGTAGCCCAACAGGTCACGACTGACCGGCTCACCGCACTTCTGAAGCACTTCGCTTGCGCGGTCACCGACGCTGACCAGTTGGCTGCCGCAGCGCAGCGTATCGGACGCCCAAGTGTTTCCGGCAATGAGTGTCAGGGCCATCGCGGCCAGCCATTGTCGCTTCATCACTCAGCATCCAGGTGCATTTGCGTGACCACTCGACCGTCGCTTTCAGCCTCGCCAAGGTTGGCGTCGATGAAGTACACGCGGTCGTCCGCCAACTGGCCCTTGTCCACCAGATAATCCTTGATGCTGCTGGCGCGATCCTGGCCCAACTGGCGCAGCAGCACGTCGCTGCCGCTCCAGAAGTTGATCACGCCCTCGCGCATTTTCGCGGTGCGCTCTTCCTTGCCCAGATCCTTCCATTGAGCCGGTGGCTGGGTTTTCAGACGGGTGCGGTAGATGCCTTCAAGCAGCGGACCTTTCTCGCCATCGGGGACGTTGATCAAGGACGCCTGAGCCGGGACTTTGTCGCCGCGACGCTGGAGCATCTTGTAGTAGTTGTACTGGTATTCACGCTCCAGACGCTGTTCGGCCAGCAATGGGCCATCGCTGCTTTTCGCGGCAGTGCCTTCGATTTCCAAGCGCAGGGCCGGGCGCTCTTTGAGTGCCTGGGACAACTTGACCAGCGCCGCTTCGGCGTCCTTGTTCAGCTCGCTGGAACCGGGGGCAAAGGACACGGTGCCGAGGTCTTGCGAACCACCACCGCTGACCAGCCCGCCAATCAGTTTGAACGGCGCAGCGGCGGCTTTGACGACCAGGTTGCGCAGGGTCTGCCAGACAATCGGCATCACGCTGAACTGCGGGTTGTTCAAGTCGCCCGTTACCGGCAATTCAATGGAGATCTTGCCGTCGACGTCCTTGAGCAAGGCAATCGCCAGTTTCAGCGGCAGGCTAACGGCGTCCGGACTGTCGACTTTCTCGCCTAGCTGCAACTGTTCGACCACCACTTTGTTCTCGGCTTTCAACTGGCCTTTGGTGATCATGTAATGCAGGTCGAGATTGAGGCGGCCCTTGCGGATGCGGTAACCGGCGAACTTGCCGGAGTAGGGCGTCAGCGTGGTCAGTTCGACCCGTTTGAAACTGGTGGCGATGTCGAGGCTGGCCATCGGATCGAATGGGTTGACCGCGCCCTTGATGGTCACTGGCGCATAGCGGTCGACCTTGCCCTTGATGTCGACGCTGGCTGGTTTCGCCTCACGACTGTCGATGGTGCCGATCTGGCCGTTGAGTTGCTGGACGGCGGTGGCGAAGTTCGGGGTCAGGCTGAAGTCGGCGAAGTTGGCCGAGCCGTCATTGATGGCGATGCCGCCGATGTGAATACCCAGCGGTTTGTCTTTGCTGGCCGGTTTGGCTGCTGCGGTTTTGGCGCCACTGTCGGCAGGCTGCGGGATCAGCAAGTCATCGATGTTGGTGGTGCGGTCATCGTTGATCATGAACCGCACATACGGTTGGAGCAGATTGACCTTGTCGATCGACAAGCTGTCGCCGTGCTGATAGTTCAGGCCCTCGACCACTACTTGCTGCCACTTGAGGAAATCGCGGGTTTTCAGGGTGTCCAGGGTGTGCAGTTGATCGATCTGGGCGCGCCCCGTGACGCTGAGTGCCAAAGGCTCGGTGCTCTTGAGGTTGACCTTCAAGTCACTGCCGAGCATGCCGCTACGCAGTTCCAGGCGAATGAACGGGTTGATGTAGGACTGCGCGACACGCAGGTCGATGTCCCGGGTTTTCACGTTGAGCTGGGCAGTAACCGGGGCGAGGTTGACCACGCCGTCGGCCATGACCTTGCCTTGCTTGCCCAGTCCGGTGTCGAGTTTGACCTTGAAGGGTGAGCCGTTGAGGCTGTCGAAATCCTGCAGATCCGCGTTCAGGGGGCCGACATCCAGCGCCACGGGCGGATTGGCCGAGCGGTCAGCCAGGTGCACTTGATAGTTGCGCAATTGCACGTCTTTGAGCAGCACTTGCCACGGCTTGCTCGGTGCGGTGGACTCGGGTTTCGGCGAGTCGGCGGCGGCCGGGGTAGCCTTGGGTTCGGCGGCGGCTTGGGCGGCAGGTTTCGACGGTTGACTGGCAAACAGTTTCTGCCAGTCCAGTTGGCCGTCGGCTTCAAGGGCTGCCCAGGTTTCGAGTTTCTGGCTGCGGATCTTGCCGACCACGACCTGCTGTTTGGCCAGATCGACCGTGGTTTCGCTGACATCGAGGCGTTCGAGTTTCGCCAGCGGGCGTCCGTCCGGCGCTTTGATCGCGAATGGCGCAATGCTCACCGCGACATTGTTGAGCAGCAATTCGGTTTCTTTCGACAGATTGAGTTTGTAGTCGGTACTGAGGCTGACCACGCCGTTTTCCAGCACCAACGGCACCGCGTCTCGCACATAGGGCCAGAAGGATTTCATCTGGCCATCGGTGACTTTCAATGTGCCTTCGGAGGTGAATGGAATCAGGCTGAGGTTGCCTTTCCAGTCGATTTGCCCACCGGCCGGGCCAGCGGCCACCAGCGTCATGTCGGCGTTGTCTTCGGGAAGGGTGCTGAGGTTTTTCAGTTCGAAGTCGAGTTTGTCGTAGAGGAATTCGATGGGCTCGCTGGGCCGCGCGTCTTCAAAGTGGACATAGCCGTCGGCCAGCTTGATCCGTTCTATGCGCAACGGAAACGGCTTGGCATCTGGATCTGCCGGGGTCGGTTCGCTGGCGGGAATGTTGAATAACCCAAGCAGATTGAGCTTGCCGTCCTTGGCGAAGAGGATTTCGGTCTTGGGCTTGTCGAGTTCGATGTCGGACAGGTGCAGCGCTTTTGTCCACAGGCTGTCGAGTTGCAGGTTGGCATACAGGCGCTCGAAGCCGACTTGTTCCTTGCCCGGTTCGCCGATGCCCAACCCCCACAGGGTGACCTCAAGGCTGAACGGATTGAGTTCGATGCGCTGAATATGCGCAGGCACCGTCGCGTAGTTGGCCAGTTGCTGATTGGCCACGCGCAGGGCGATGCCCGGCAAAATCAGAAACCCCAGCAGGCTGTAGAGGGCCAGGGCGGTCAACAAGGCGCCAATCGCGCGAATCAATCCTTTGTGCATGTGCGGCTTCATCTGTCTGAATCGGAGTGCCTTGGAGTATGGCACGCGATTCTGGTTCCGAAGTGCTCACACCTTGCAGCAAGTGTCTGAAAGTTGTGAGTGAGGCTCAGAGCTGCAGGATCAGGGTTTTCAATGGTGGCTGTTGATCCTGCGACGGAAAGTCCCGGCCCGGGGTCATCACGCTCCATTCGCGCACCGGGCGTCCGGCCTTTTCGGCGCAGCGCAAAACCTGTTCGCGCCAGTCATCCATGCTGACTTTTGCCAGGTTGTTGCAGCAGATCAGCACGCCGTTGTCGGCGGTAGTCAGCAGGGCCGGTTTGAGCAGGCTTTGGTAGTCGCGCAGCAGGTCGACGGTGCCGAACGCGCTCTTGGCCCAGGCCGGTGGATCGAGCAGCACCAGATCGTATTGGCGCTGTTCGAGGCGCTGATAGCTGGGCAGTTTCTGCCCTCGGCGCTGACTGATTGGCAGGCCAGCGAGTTGACGGATCGCCGGGAAGTAATCGGACTGGATGAATTGCATCGTCGGCAATGTCGGGTTGAGCAGGCCGTTTTCGCGACCGACCGCCAGATTGCCTTCGGCGAAGTCCAGATTGCATACCTCACTCGCGCCACCGGCAGCGGCACTGAGGCCAACGCCACAGGTGTAGGCAAACAGGTTGAGTACGGATTTGCCTTTGGCGTGATCCTTGACCCAGCCGCGGGTGTTGCGCAGGTCGAGGAACAGCAGCGGATCCTGTCCGGCGTGACGTCCGCGAACGCGATAGTTCAGGCCCCATTCATGACCGACCAGATCGATCAGCGCAGCGTCATCGGCGCGGTAGACGTGATCTTCGCGGTCGATACGCGAGTTGCCACGGGAGCGGTCGTTGTAGACCAGCAGCGTCTCAAGGCCGAGGGTTTGATTGACCATGGCGTGCAGTTGCAGCAGATCGTCACGCTCCAGCGTCTGGTGGAAGCTTTGCACCAGCAATTGTGGGCCGTAGCGGTCGATGGTCAGGCCGCCGGCGCCTTCCTGGCTGCCGTGGAACAGGCGATAGCAATCGGTGCCCTGGCTGTGCAACTCAGCGAGCAAGTCCTGGCGTTGATCGAGGGCGGCGCGCAGCGCCTGATTCAAGGAAGACATGCGGGCGCCTTGCTGGAGGGGATTGGGGCGCGGGAGTTTAGCAGTTACTGGGGGGAAGCTACGAGCTACGAGCTTGCAGCTTACTGCTCTGAGCGTCAGCTCAGCCCCATCCGCCGCTTGGCCCGTTGTACAGAACCATTGCGCATCGCCCAGCGCAGCATCGGCGCGCTGCGCTTGACGCTGGCGCGGATCAGTTGCCGTTGCAGCGTGTTCTGCCGGACATTGAGCATGTCGCTGGCCCAGTCCGGCAGCAGGTCGATACCGGCCTTCATCATCAGATCGCCAAACGGGCGGGCCAGAGCGCTCGGCGCTGGCGCTTCAAGCAGCAGGCGCAGGACTTCACGGCTGCGTTCATCACACAACAACTGCGGGCGCATGCGTTGCAGGTAGTGGGCCACAGCTGCTCGCGATTTCGGTACATCCCGGGCGCCAAGGCGTTCAGCAATCACCGCGATTTCGGCGTAATAACGGTCCTGATCCGCCAGCGACAATTGCGGATTGCGGTAACGCACATGCGCGGCAAGGAAGTTGCTGACTTCTGCCACATGCACCCACGTCAGCAGATCGGGATCGCTGGCCGCGTAAGGCCGGCCATCTGGCGCGGTACCGACCACTTGCAGGTGAATGGTGCGCACTTTCTCGATCAACCAGTCGGCGTCCCGGCGCGAACCGAAGGTCGTGCCGGAAACGAATTGACTGGTGCGGCGCAACCTTCCGAGCATGTCTTCACGAAAGTTCGAGTGATCCCACACTCCGGCCAGTGCCAGCGGATGCAGTGCTTGCAGTAACAACGCGCTGATGCCACCGATCAGCATGCTGCTGAAGTCGCCGTGCACCTGCCAACTGATTGAGTCGGGACCGAACAGGCCGGGATCGCCCTTGGGGTTTTCCAGATCGAGCTGACCGAGAGACAGACCGGTCAGGCTCATGAGTTGGTTTTCGATACGGCGGCGGATGAATTCCATGACCACTCATTAGTGAAGGGCGGGCGCGCTCGGTTGACCGCGCCCGGGATGTTACTGGTTGAGGCGCTTGTCGATCAGGCCTTGCACTACGCTCGGGTCGGCCAGGGTCGAGGTGTCACCGAGGCTGTCGAGTTCGTTGCAAGCGATCTTGCGCAGGATTCGTCGCATGATCTTGCCTGAGCGGGTTTTCGGCAAGGCCGGCGCCCACTGGATCAGGTCCGGTTTGGCGAAGCTGCCGATTTCCTTGCTGACGTGGGCCAGCAGTTCTTTCTTCAGGTCATCAGTCGGCTCGGTGCCGTTCATTGGCGTGACGAAGGCGTAGATACCCTGACCTTTGACGTCGTGGGGATACCCGACCACCGCGGCTTCGGCGATGCTGTCGTGCAACACCAGCGCACTTTCCACTTCGGCGGTGCCGATGCGGTGGCCGGAAACGTTGATCACGTCGTCGATACGCCCGGTGATCCAGTAATCGCCATCCTCGTCGCGACGGGCGCCGTCGCCGGTGAAGTAGTAGCCGGGGTAGGGTTTGAAATAAGTGTCGACCATCCGTTGCGGGTCGCCGTAGACGCTGCGGATCTGCGCCGGCCAGCTCGATTTGATGGCAAGCACGCCACTGCCGGCGCCTTTGATTTCCTTGCCGTGCTCATTGAGCAGCACCGGTTGTACGCCGAACATGGGTTGCGAGGCGCAGCCGGGTTTGATTCGTTGTGCGCTGACCAACGGGCTGAGCATGATGCCGCCGGTTTCGGTCTGCCACCAGGTGTCGACGATGGGGCAGCGCTGTTCGCCGACCACATTGAAATACCATTCCCACGCTTCCGGGTTGATTGGCTCACCGACGCTGCCGAGTAATCTGAGGCTCTGGCGAGAAGTGTCCTTCAACGGTTCGGCACCCTCGCGCATCAACGCACGCAGGGCGGTGGGGGCGGTGTAGAAGATGTTGACTTTGTGCTTATCGATCACCTGCCAGAAGCGCGAACTGTTCGGATAGCTCGGCACGCCTTCGAACATCAACGTCGTTGCGCCGTTGGCCAGCGGGCCGTAGACGATGTAGCTGTGACCGGTCACCCAGCCGACGTCGGCGGTACACCAGAACACTTCGCCGTCGCGGTAATCGAGCACGTACTTGAAGGTCATCGCCGCTTGCAGCAGGTAGCCGCCGGTGGTGTGCAGCACGCCTTTGGGTTTGCCGGTGCTGCCGGAGGTGTAGAGGATGAACAGCGGATCCTCGGCGTCCATCGCCTGCGGCGGACAATCGTCGCTGACCTCGCGCACGGCCTGGTGATACCAGAGATCGCGGCCTTCGACCCAATCGACTTTGCCCTGAGTGCGCTCGACCACGACGACGGTGCTGACGTCGGGGCAACTTTGCAGGGCTTTGTCGACGTTGTTTTTCAGGGGGACGAACTTGCCGCCGCGCACGCCTTCATCGGCGGTGATCACCGTGCGGCAATCAGCATCGAGGATGCGGTCACGCAGGGAGTCCGGGGAGAAGCCGCCAAACACCACCGAATGAATCGCACCGATCCGCGCGCAGGCGAGCATGGCGTACGCGGCTTCGGGGATCATCGGCATGTAAATGCACACCCGATCGCCTTTCTTGACGCCACGGCTTTTCAACACGTTGGCCAGTCGGCAGACATGGTGATGGAGCTTTTTGTAGGTGATTTGCGCCGATTCGGCGGGGTCATCGCCTTCCCAGAGCAGGGCTGTCTGATCGCCGCGTTGTTCGAGATGGCGGTCGATGCAGTTGTAACTGACGTTCAGTTGGCCGCCGCTAAACCAGGAGGCTTCGCCTGTTTTCAGGTCATAACGCTGAACGGTCTGCCACGGCGTGCTCCATTCGAGGAACCGCGTGGCCTGTTCGGCCCAGAAGGCGCTGGGGTGTTCAATGGATTCGCGGTACAGGCGTCGGTAGTCGTCCTGACTCAACTGCGCAGCCCGGCGGACGGCATCGGCTTTGGGGAACGTGCTGATATCGAACATGACGGTTCCTTATTCTTGTTGTGCGAAGAATAAAGATGCGCCGAGCGGTCAACAGGTTCAAGCCAGATTCGGAATCTGATTTTGAATGCACCGGAAACAACTGTGGGAGGGGGCTTGCCCCCTCCCACAGGGTTACAGCGGTGCGTTCAAATCAACCGCGGTGACGACCGCGGAAGTAGTTGATCAGGCCTTGGGTGGATGGATCGTCAGCGGCGGTTTCATCGCTGCCGACCAGACGGTTGTAAACGCCTTTGCCCAGTTCTTTGCCCAACTCCACACCCCACTGGTCGAAGGCGTTGATGCCCCAGACCACGCTTTGCACGAACACTTTGTGTTCATACATCGCCACCAGAGCGCCGAGGCGACGAGGGCTGATGCGTTCAACCACAAGCGTGTTGCTTGGACGGTTACCCGGGATCACCTTGTGCGGTGCGAGTTTGTGCACCTCTTGCTCGCTCATGCCTTTGTCGCGCAGTTCAGCTTCGGCTTCCGGCAAGGTTTTGCCGAGCATCAGCGCCTGACTCTGCGACAGGCAGTTGGCGTACAGCCACTGATGGTGGTCGGCGACCGGGTTGAAGCTGACGATCGGCACGATGAAGTCGGCCGGGATCAGTTGGGTGCCTTGGTGCAGCAACTGGTGGTAAGCGTGCTGACCGTTGCAGCCGACGCCACCCCAGATCACCGGGCCCGTGTCAGTCGACACCGGGGTGCCGTCCTGACGAACGCTCTTGCCGTTGGATTCCATGTCCAATTGCTGCAAGTGCTTGGTGATGTTACGCAGGTAGTGATCGTACGGCAGGATCGCGTGGCTTTGCGCGCCCCAGAAGTTGCCGTACCACACGCCGAGCAGGGCCAGCAATACCGGCATGTTCTGTTCGAACGGTGCGGTCTGGAAGTGCTGGTCCATGGTGTAGGCACCGGACAGCAGTTCCTTGAAGTTGGACATGCCGATGGCCAGGGCGATCGGCAAACCGATGGCCGACCACAGCGAGTAACGGCCGCCGACCCAGTCCCACATCGGGAAGATATTTTCTTCACGGATACCGAACGCCACGGCTGCCGCATTGTTGCTCGATACGGCAATGAAGTGACGATACAACTCGGCTTCCGAACCACCCTGAGCCAGGTACCAGGCGCGTGCGGCCTGAGCGTTCTTGAGGGTTTCGAGGGTGTTGAACGATTTCGACGAAACGATGAACAGCGTGGTTTCGGCGCGCAGCTTTTGCGTCAGTTCGTGGAACTCACTGCCGTCGATGTTCGCCAGATAGTGGCAACGCACGCCTTTCTGCGCGTACGACAGCAAGGCTTCGGAGACCAGCTCAGGGCCGAGGAACGAGCCACCGATGCCGATGTTCACCACGTCGGTGATTGGCTTCTCGGTGTAACCGCGCCACAGACCGTCGTGGATGCGGCCGACCAGATCGGTGATCTGGTTCAGTACCTTGTGAACTTCGGGCATCACGTTGACGCCATTGACCGACAACTTGTCGCCCACCGGGCGGCGCAGGGCAGTGTGCAACGCCGGGCGGCCTTCGGATGAGTTCACCATTTCGCCGTCGAACAGCGCTTTGATCGCGCCCTTCAGATCGACTTCATTGGCCAGATTCACCAACAGATTGCGGGTCTGGGCGTTGATCAAATTCTTTGAATAGTCGAGAAACAGTCCGCAGCTGCTGAGGGTGAACTGATTGAAGCGCTGCGGATCGGCGTTGAAGGCTTCGCGCATGCTGAAATCCTGCATGGCTTGGCGGTGATCTTTCAACGCTTGCCAGGCAGGCAGAGCGGTAACGTCGTGAGGAGTGCGGTAGTACGCCATCGCTGCGGTTTTCCTTTTTACTTGAACGGCCTTTTGAACACTGATCAGGCCATAACGCCTTGGTGGGCGCAGGCCAACTGCGTCAACACGGTTTTTGGACACAGGGCGAATACAGTAAACCTCGCGCTGCGTTCTGTCTTGACTTTGTCTGACCCATTCCCTGTACTTTTTTAACATTGATACCGGGAATGAGGCGACAAACGGAGAGTAGTGAGGCCGAATTGGGCACACACGACTGTGGGAGCGAGCTTGCTCGCGAAGGCGTCATGCCAGTCGACATCTTGGTCATCTGACAGATTGCATTCGCGAGCAGGCTCGCTCCCACAGGTTGTATTGCAGTGTTTTCAGGTCGGGCTATCGAGATTCAGGTGCAGGTTGTCGATCAACCGTGTGGTGCCAAGGAACGCCGCCACCAGAATCACCAGATCGCGGTCTTCAGCCGACGCTGGGCGTAAGGTCAGCGCATGGCGAATGTCCAGGTAATCCGGGCGCAGGCCAGCGGCTTCCAATTGTTGCAATTGAGCAGTGATCAACGCCGGGAAGTCGCGATTACCTTGTTTGATCGACTCGGCAATCGTGCTCAGGATGCGATAGACCACTGGCGCTACGGCACGTTGTTCTTCGCTGAGGAAACCGTTGCGCGAGGACAGCGCCAAGCCATCGGCGGCGCGAACCGTCGGCTCGCCGATGATCTGGATCGGCATGTTCAAGTCATGCACCAGTGCGCGTATTACCGCCAGTTGCTGGTAATCCTTCTGGCCAAAAATCGCCAGATCCGGCTGGACCATGTTGAACAACTTGCTGACCACCGTGGCCACGCCTTCGAAGTGCCCCGGACGGCTGGCGCCGCACAGGCCTTCGGAAAGTTGCGGCACGCTGACCCGGGTCTGCCCGGCCATGCCGTCGGGGTACATTTCTTCGACGGTCGGAGCGAAGAGCAGATCGCAACCGGCTTCCAGCAGTTGTTCCTGATCCGCAGCGAGGGTGCGCGGGTACTTGTCGAGGTCTTCGCCGGCGCCGAACTGCAGCGGGTTGACGAAAATGCTCGCGACCACGAAATCGACCCGTTGCGTGGCTTTGGTGATCAGTGCGACGTGGCCGCTGTGCAGGTTGCCCATGGTCGGCACGAAGCCGATGCGCTTGCCTTCACTGCGGGCGCGGGCTACGGCGGCGCGCAGTTCGCGTACGGTTTTTACGGTGTTCATGCAGAGAATCCGTGTTCGATACCAGGAAACGTGGTGGCTTTGACTTCGCTGACGTAAGCCTTCAAGGCCGACTGGATGCTGTCCTGACCGTTCATGAAGTTCTTGACGAATTTCGGCACGCGGCCGGTGATCGACAGGCCGAGCATGTCGTGCAGCACCAGAACCTGGCCGTCGGTGGCGTTACCGGCGCCGATACCAATGACTGGAATCTTCACGGCCTGGCTGATTTCTGCAGCCAGTTCACTCGGCACGCATTCAAGCAGCAGCATCGCCGCACCCGCCTGTTCCAGCGAGATCGCGTCGGCACGCATCTGCCGCGCCTGGTTCTCGTTACGGCCCTGCACTTTATAGCCACCGAGAATGTTCACGGCTTGCGGGGTCAGGCCCATGTGGGCGCAGACCGGCACACCACGTTCGGCCAGCAGGCGGATCGACTCCGCCAGCCACAGCGCACCTTCAACCTTGACCATGTGCGCACCGGCCTGCATCAGCAGGGCGCTGTTGGTCATGGTTTGTTCGAGAGTCGCGTTGGCCATGAAGGGCAAGTCGGCCAGGATCAGGGCATCGGTGTTGCCGCGTTTGACGCAGGCGGTGTGGTAGGCCATTTCCGCAGTGGTCACTGGCAATGTGCTGTCGTGACCTTGCAGGACCATACCGAGGGAGTCGCCCACCAGCAGCACTTCGACACCGGCCTCGTTGCAGGCGTGGGCGAAGGTCGCGTCATAGCAGGTCAGCATGGTGATCTTTTCACCTTTTTGCTTGAGGCTCTGGAGCGTGGTCAGGGTGATGGCTGGCATGTAAAAAATCCTCGTTCAGGCGCTATGGAAACTACTGCGAGTAACGCGCGTGATTCTTCATTTACTCAGGCGCACGGTCTTTTGTCGTGCTTATAAGGCCTGGATGGCGCCCGTATGTGCCGGGTTGGCGGCAGCGGGACGCCTATAGTCGTGATGAGCCAACAGGAAGTCAATTGCGTGTGTTACCGCGTTGTTACGAGGGGAGTGTTACCGGCGTTACTGATCCGATTCAGCGGCGTGGTGGGGCTGACTCGAGGCTTTATTGTCCGACAAAAACCGAATGAGGAATCGGCAATGTGCGAGTCGGCTTGCTCGCGAAGGCGTCGTGTTCGTCAGCATTTGAGTCAACTGATACAGCGCTTTCGCGAGCAAGCCCGCTCCCACAAGGGGGAATTGATTTTAAGTTTTGGAGAGGCGTTCCAGGCCGACGAACGGGCACGCGGCCAGCAGGTCGGAGAGAATGCGGCCATCGGCCAACCGCAGATCTTGCGGGGCCAGTTCTGCGAGTGGATACAGGACGAACGCTCTTTCCTGAATCTGGTAATGCGGGACTTTCAGCCGTGGTTCGTCGATCAACCGATCACCGAACAGCAGAATATCCAGATCCAGTGTACGCGGACCCCAACGTTCCAGGCGTTCGCGGCCTTGATCGTTTTCAATCGCTTGCAGCGAATCGAGCAGATCCAGCGGCGCAAGATCGCTGTCGAGCGCCGCCACGGCGTTGGTGTAGCGCGGTTGGCCCGGCAGCAATGAGTCGCTTTGATAGAAGGCGGAAACACCGGCGACCATGGTGTGCGGCAATTGCCCCAGCGCCCCGACGGCGCTGCGCAATTGTTCGGCCGGGTCAGCGAGGTTGCTGCCCATGCCGATGTAGATCCGTTCCATGTTTATTCGCCTGTTGTGCTCGGTGCACCGGCACGTTTGCGCTTGGAACCGCCGCTGCGACGACGTTTGCGCGGCGCGCCGCTGGCGTCATCACCTTTGCCACTGAGATCGCGGATCATGTCACGACGCTCGCTGTCGTTGGCGTCCTGATAGTCCGTCCACCATTCGCCCAGGCCATCCGTCTGCTCGCCCGCGCTTTCACGCAGCAGCAGGAAGTCGTAACCGGCGCGGAAACGTGCATTGTCCAGCAACAGATCGGCACGTTTGCCGCTGCGACGTGGCAGGCGTTCCTGCATGTCCCAGATCTCGCGGATCGGCATGGTGAAGCGTTTCGGAATCGCGATGCGCTGGCACTGCTCGGCGATCAGCTCGTGCGCCGCTTCCTGCATCGCCGGGATCGGCGGCATGCCACGCTCTTGCAGACGCAGCACACGGGCCGGCAGGGCAGGCCAGAGCATTGCGGCAAACAGGAACGCCGGGGTCACCGGTTTGTTCTGCTTGATGCGCAAGTCGGTGTTTGTCAGCGCTTCGCTGATCAGCGTGTGGGTGTAATCCGGGTTGTGATCCAGTGCGTCGGCGCTGGCCGGGAACAGCGGGGCGAACAGTTGCAGATCGACCAGCATTTCGAAGGTGATCGCGCCGTGGCCGGAGAGGAACAGCTTGAGCACTTCTTCAAACAAGCGTGCCGAAGGGATCTCGCGCAACATCGGCGCCAGTTCGCGGATTGGCTGAACCGTGTGTTTCTCGATGCCGAAATTGAGCTTGGCCGCGAAACGCACGGCCCGCAGCATGCGCACCGGGTCTTCCTGGTAACGCTGCTTTGGATCGCCGATCAGGCGGATCAGGTGATTGCGGATGTCGTGCACGCCGTTGGCGTAGTCGAGGATGCGCTCGCTGACCGGATCGTAATACAGGGCGTTGATGGTGAAGTCGCGGCGTTGCGCGTCTTCTTCCAGGGTGCCGTAGACGTTGTCGCGCAGAATCCGCCCGCTTTCGTTACGCGAAGACTGATTGCTGTCTTCATCGTCTTCATTTATCGGGTGGTTGGCGCGGAAGGTCGCGACTTCGATGATTTCGCGACCGAAATGAATATGCACCAGTTTGAAGCGACGACCGATGATCCGCGCATTGCGGAATTCGGCGCGCACTTGCTCGGGCGTGGCGCTGGTGGCGACGTCGAAATCCTTGGGCGTAATGCCCAAAAGCATGTCACGCACGCAGCCACCGACCAGATAGGCCTGGTAACCGGCGCCCTGCAAGCGTTCGACGATATTGACCGCATAGCGGCTGAATTGCGTTTTCTGCAGCGAATGTTGGCCGCTGTTAAGCACTTCAGGGGTGCTGCGGATGTGTTGCGTACGACGCACGGGAGTTCGGAATGACTGGAACAACTTCTTCAGCATGGGATGCACTGTTTGAAGGAATGTTCGGCCATACCAAAGAATGACCGCATGATGGGCGCAGATTCTAGCATTTAGTCGGGGGATGGTGTAGGACACGGCAGATTTGAGCTGTAAGCCGCAAGCTGCAAGGGTCGAGGAGGGCAAAACAGCAGGATTTCCCGGATGGGAGAAACTACAAGGGGAGCCGAAGCTCCCCAAGAAGTAGTTGCGTGCTCTTTTTATTATTGATTCGGGCTTCTTGTTTTTGTTGAGTGCCCTCGTCACGAAGCTTTTGCTTCGTGACCCTCCCAATCGGGAGCCAAGAGCAAACGGATTGCTTTGGTCGCTGAATTGCAGTGATCTCTCGATCCAACC
Source organism: Pseudomonas baetica (assembly GCF_019733355.1). Taxonomy (GTDB): domain Bacteria; phylum Pseudomonadota; class Gammaproteobacteria; order Pseudomonadales; family Pseudomonadaceae; genus Aquipseudomonas; species Aquipseudomonas baetica_A. Next base: position 26,531 of record NZ_JAIHLQ010000043.1, read on the forward strand.
AGTACAGGCTCTGTCTTAGGACAGTTTTTGTTGTTCTCGGCCTGGTCGTGGGGCAAGCCCCAAATACAACGCCTCTCCAAAAGAATCAGTTAGCTGCGCCTCTCGCCGTCTTGTTTTTATTGTGCGTGAGTCGATTCGTCTTATTTTTATTGTCTTGTGCATTGCTTGTTATTGTTCTTGTACCAAACATATAGCAGGTGCCGTGCCAACTTTTGCGAAGCCCAACAAAACAAGGGGTTAGGTCGATCTGAGCCTTTTGTCAGGGCGAAAAAAAGCCGGGGTTTCGTTACCGATAACCCCGGCTTCTGTTACGTGGAAAGACTGAGGTAACAGTTTTTTCACATCTTCAAGCGTTACCCGCACACTCGACAGGTAACGTTCAGCTCTCGCTGGCGACCCCGGTCTTGCGCCGTGGAATGCCCAGGCGCTGACGCCGCTCCCACAGGCATTTACGGCTGACGCCCAGTTTGCGCGCCAGTTCGGTCTCGGTCATGTGGTCCTGATGCTCGAGGACGAAATGCTGGAAGTAGTCTTCCAGCGACAAGTCTTCGGTGGGTTCGTGGCTGCTGTTGCTGGCGTTACCTGAGGTTTGCGGCGGCAGACCAATGAATTCGTCGTCGTCCAGGTCGCTCAGCTCGATGTCGATACCCAGCAGTTCAGCAGAGATTTCCGGGCTCTCGCTGAGGATCACCGCGCGCTCGACCGCGTTTTCAAGTTCACGGACGTTACCCGGCCAGGAATAGTGACGGATGGCCTGCTCGGCATCCGCAGCAAATTTCAGGTCGGTACGGTTGATCCGCGCACTCTGGCGAGCGAGGAAAGCATTGGCGATCTCGTTGACGTCGGCACCGCGCTCGCGCAGGGCTGGCAGTTTCAACGCGATCACATGCAGACGGTAATAAAGGTCTTCCCGGAACTGGCCGACTTTCGCCAGGCTCTTGAGGTCTCGGTGAGTCGCCGCGATCAGACGGACATCGACCTTCTGCGATTGCACCGAGCCCACACGGCGAATTTCACCTTCCTGCAACACGCGCAGCAGGCGGGCCTGGGCTTCCAGCGGCAGCTCGCCGATTTCATCGAGGAACAGCGTACCGCCGTCCGCCGCTTCCACCAGACCGGCACGCCCGGCGCTGGCGCCAGTGAACGCGCCTTTTTCGTGGCCGAACAGTTCGGATTCGATCAGGCTTTCCGGGATGGCGGCGCAGTTCACCGAGATCATCGGTGCCTTGGCGCGTTTCGACAGGTTGTGCAGGGCGCGGGCCACCAGTTCTTTACCGGTGCCGGACTCGCCCTGAATCAGCACATTGGAATCGGTCGGCGCGACTTTACGGATCTTGCTGTACAGATCCTGCATCGGTGGGCAGGAGCCGATGATGCCGATTTCGCCGTTGCTGTTGTCGGTGGCGGTTTTCCCGCTGCCATTGGCAGGTTTGCTGGCAACGGCTTCGCCCGCTGCCGGCGCCGATTGGCGATCACGCAGGATCCGCGCAACGGCCTGAAGCATTTCATCGTGGTCGAAAGGCTTGGCGATGTAATCCACCGCGCCCATCTTCATCGAGTCGACCGCCGAGCGCAGGCTGGCGTAACTGGTCATGATCAGCACCGGCGTGCCCTGGCCGAGCTTGATCAGCTCGGTACCTGGAGCGCCCGGCAGGCGCAGATCGCTCACGATCAGATCGAACGTAGGAATGGTGAAGCGTTCTTGTGCTTCCTGCACTGAACCGGCTTCGCTGACCTGGTACTGGTTGCGTTCCAGCAGGCGGCGCAAGGCGGAGCGGATAATGGTTTCGTCTTCGACGATCAAAATGTGCGGCATTGATTCGATACTCTCGACGGTCTCAGTTCACAGCGGACGTCGCTTCGACATGACGCGGTAAGGTCACCCGGATACGGGTGCCGCGCTGGCTTTGTACATCAGCCGGGCTGTCGATGGTGATTTGTCCATAATGCTCTTCAACGATGGAATAGACCAGTGCAAGGCCCAGACCGGTACCTTCACCAGGATCCTTGGTGGTGAAGAAAGGTTCGAACAATCTGTCCATGATGTTCTTCGGAATACCACTGCCTTCGTCCTCAACGATCAGGTCGACCGTATGTTCGCCGGCTTCGCTCTTGACCCGCACGGCACTGCCGGCAGGCGAGGCGTCACGAGCGTTGGAGAGCAGATTGATCAGCACTTGGGCAAGGCGTTGTGGGTCACCTTCGACCCAGTGATCCGGGTCGCACAGGTTGTAGAACTGCACTTCGAAATTGCGCCGGTTCAGCGCCAATAGCCCGATGGCATCCTGGGCCACTTCGGCCAGACAAACGGGCTCGTCGTTATGCTGATGACCACCGGCATGGGCAAAACTCATCAGCGACTGAACGATGCGTGACACGCGCTTGGTCTGTTCGAGAATCTGTCCGCTGATCTCAGTCAGCTCGTCGTCCTCTTCGCGTTCTTCGCGCAGGTTCTGCGCCAGGCAAGCGATGCCGGTGATCGGGTTGCCGATTTCGTGGGCGACACCTGCGGCGAGGCGACCGATGCTGGCCAGACGCTCGGAGTGGACCAATTTGTCTTCAAGCATCTGGGTTTCGGTCAGATCTTCTACCAGCAACACCAAACCGCTGTTACCCGGGGCCAACGGCTCATCGATTGCCGCTTTGTGCAGGTTCAGCCAGCGAGTCTGTCCGTCGAGTGCCAGATGCTGTTTGTGCAAGTGTTCGTCCGGCAAGTTGATAAAGCCCTGGAGCAATTCTTTCCATGGATTGCCAATGGTGCTCAAGCGCGAGCCGACCACGCGCTGCGCGGCGATCCCGGTCAGCTCTTCCATAGCCTTGTTCCACATCAGGATCTCTTGGTCCTTGGCCAGCGAGCAGACGCCCATTGGCAGTTCCTGAAGGGTCTGGCGGTGGTAGCGGCGCAGTGCGTCGAGTTCGGCGGCCAGGCCCGTGAGGCGCGAGTGGTAATCCTCAAGGCGGCTTTCGATGAAGTGGATGTCTTCGGTGACGTAATTTTCGCCGCCGGCCTTGTACGGCAGGAAGGTTTCGACCATGTCCTGCGCCACACTCGGACCCATCAGCCCGGAGAGGTTGGCTTCAATACGGTCGCGTAATCGGCGCAAGGCGTAAGGCCGACGCTCATCGAAGGGTAGGTAAAGGTCGCGCAAGGCCTGTTCGACTTCTTTCTGCGCCGCTTTGGCGCCGAGCGGTTTGGCCAGTTGTGTGGCGAATTCCTGCGGCGAGGCGGCGTGCAGCTCGCGGCGTTGCGGACGGCGTACGTTATCCACCGCGCAGGCTTCCGCGGCGCTGGCCTCTTCGGGGCTGGCATTGGTGAACAGCGAAATCAAGGTGAACATCAGCACGTTAGCGGCCAGCGACGCGATGGCCGCCATGTGCCAACTGGTGTCGTCCAGCACGTAAATCATGTTCAGCAGCGGAATGTAGAAACCCTGCAGATTGCCGACCAGCGGCAAGAGCATGGTGATGACCCAGACCAGAATCCCGGCCAGCAGCCCGGCGATAAAGCCGCGCCGGTTGGCGGTCGGCCAGTACAGCACCGACAACACGCCCGGCAGGAATTGCAGGGTGGCCACAAACGCGACGATGCCGAGGTTGGCCAGATCCTGCCCGGCGCCGAGCATCAGATAGAAGCCGAAACCGGCCATGATGATCGCGACGATCAGTGCGCGGCGGGTCCATTTCAGCCAGCGGTAGATATTGCCTTCGGCGGGCGGCTGATAGAGCGGCAGCACTAAATGGTTCAACGCCATGCCTGACAACGCCAGGGTGGTGACGATGATCAGTCCGCTGGCGGCCGACAGGCCGCCGACATAAGCAAGCAAGGCCAAGGGTTTGCTGTTGGCGGCAATGCCGATGCCGAGGGTGAAGTATTCCGGGTCGGTGGTGGCACCGAGCTTGAGGCCGGCCCACAGGATCAGCGGCACCGCTAGGCTCATCAACAGCAGGAACAGTGGCAAGCCCCAACTGGCGCTGACAAGTGAGCGCGGATTGAGGTTCTCGGTAAAGGTCATGTGATACATGTGCGGCATCACGATGGCCGACGCGAAGAACACCAGCAGCAGCGTACGCCACGGGCCTTCTTGCAGCGGCGTGTGCAAAGCGGCGAGGGCGGTCTGGTTTTGCAGCAGCCACAGTTCAAGCTGTTGCGGGCCGTCGAACACGCCGTACAGCGCATACAGGCCAACGCCGCCGAGAGCGATCAGTTTGATCACCGACTCGAAGGCAATCGCGAACACCAGGCCTTCGTGCTTCTCGCGGGTGGCGATGTGGCGTGAACCAAAGAAAATCGTGAACAAAATGATCAGCGCACAGAACGCCAGCGCCACACGGCTCTGAATCGGCTCGCCAGTGAGAATGCCGATGGAGTCGGCTACTGCCTGAATCTGTAACGCCAGCAACGGCAGCACACCGATCAACATGAAAATCGTAGTCAGCGCGCCTGCCCAGGTGCTGCGGAAGCGGAAGGCAAACAGATCCGCCAGCGACGACAGTTGATAGGTGCGGGTTATTTTCAGGATCGGATACAGCAACACCGGCGCCAGCAAAAACGCGCCAGACACCCCGAGATAGCTGGAAAGAAAGCCGTAGCCGTACTGATAGGCCAGGCCCACCGTGCCGTAGAACGCCCACGCACTGGCGTAAACCCCCAGTGACAGGGTGTAAGTCAACGGATGGCGAATGATCGCCCGCGGGATCATGCCCCGTTCGCTGATCCAGGCAACACCGAACAGCACCGCCAGGTACGCGGCGCTGATCAGGATCATCTGGGTCAGGCTAAAGCTCATCGGCATCTTTTTGGCTCTGCAGGATGAAGGTCACGACAATCAGGATCAGCCAGAGCAGATAGGGGCGATACCAGGCGCCCGTAGCGTCGATCCACCAATCCATGATGGCGGGAGAAAACAGATAGATCCCCACGACCAAAAGCAGGACCAAGCGATAGATGTACATCCCGGCCTCTCTTTTTTATGCGCGTGCCCGAAAACGTGCGGCGATGGTAACGGATGGCGGCGCGACTGCAAGTGTCGTCATCGCAGTTGCGCCTCGGGCAGGGTCAGTGTGCGCGGGATCTTCGTGGCGTCCCAGTGGGCGCTGCCCCAGTTGAGCAGTTCCTGCGGCGTTGCATGTTCGAGTTCGGCGCCGGGGTTTTGCCCCAGTGCGCGCAGGGCCCTTAGCAGCAACGGCGTGGCTTGATCAGCTTGCAGTGGCGGCGAGCGGTAGGACTTGCCCAGTTTGTTGCCGTCCGGCTGGGTGATCAGCGGCAGGTGCAGATAACGCGGCTGACGCAGCCCCAACAGTTCCTGCAGATAGAGCTGGCGCGGTGTGGAGTCGAGCAGATCGGCGCCGCGCACGATGTCGGTGATGCCCTGCCAGGCATCGTCGAGCACCACCGCCAGTTGATAGGCATAGAGGCCATCGCGACGGCGAATGACGAAATCGCCGACATCGCGGCCCAGATGCTGGCGGTATTCGCCTTGCACCCGGTCGATGAAGTGATATGCCAGCTCCGGCACACGCAGGCGTATCGCCGCATCCTGCTGGTCGTGGCCGGCATTGCGGCACAACCCCGGATAAATCCCGTGATACGGCTCCAGTTGTTTGCGCGAGCAGGTGCAGGCGTAGGCCAGGCCATGGTTGAACAGGCTGTTGAGGACTTCGGCATAGGCATCGTGCCGATCACTCTGGCGCACCGTCTCGCCGTCCCATTCGAAACCATAGCTTTCCAGCGCCTTGAGAATCGCGCTTTGCGCACCCGGCTCTTCACGGGGCGGATCGAGATCTTCCATGCGCACCAGCCAGCGACCGCCCACAGAGCGGGCATCGAGATAGGAGGCAAGCGCTGCGACCAGCGAGCCGAAATGCAGGTGGCCACTGGGGGTTGGGGCGAAGCGGCCGATGTAGGCAGGGGAGGTTGTGGCAGTCATGGGAGCAATATAACTTTTCAGGTTTCGCGCACATTACCTTTGCGTGAGGGGGCTTGCTGCCGCATGCGGTTTATTAGTCAACATCTCTGTTTATGACACACCGTATTCGGGAGCAAGCCCCCTCCCACAGAGGCAGAGAAGGCAGGCAAAAGGCAGAAACAAAAACGGAGCGTTCGCACGCTCCGTTTTTCGTTCAGGTCGAGATTACTTGCCGACCTGCTTTTCCTTGATTTCTGCCAGGGTCTTGCAGTCGATGCACAGATCCGCGGTAGGACGGGCTTCGAGGCGCTTGACGCCGATCTCGATGCCGCAGGACTCGCACCAGCCGTATTCTTCGTCCTGAATCAGCTCAAGCGTCTTGTCGATCTTCTTGATCAACTTGCGCTCGCGATCGCGGGCGCGCAGTTCGAGGGCAAATTCTTCTTCCTGGCTGGCACGATCTGCCGGGTCAGGGAAGTTGGCCGCTTCGTCTTTCATGTGATCAACAGTACGGTCGACTTCCTGCATCAAGTCCTGTTTCCACTTGTTCAGGATCTTGATGAAGTGCGCGCGCATCGGGGCGCCCATGTACTCTTCGCCGGCCTTCGGAACATAAGGTTCGAAGCTGCTGATCGTCGCTTGCTGCTGTTGCTTTGCTTGGGTGGGCATGAAATGGACCGCCTCTACTCTTGTAATCCATTGCGCAGGATTGCTCCATCACCGACACCTGCCGGCCCTGCGGCTGCAAGCGGGCGAACTTACCAGATCAATTCGGCCTGCGCTACTCCCGGATGTCGAGGCCCCGGCGGGTGGCGCTTGCAAATGTTTGGCAAGCCGTGTCTGGCGGTGTGGAAGACCTGTTCAATCACTGATTTTAGTCAATCCTGGAGCGTACGCTTGTGTCGTTACAATCCAGTGTTCTTGAGGCTGTGACCTCTGTGGGTTCTCGCTCGTTCCGGCAGATGGGTAGAATCGTTTCTTTTCCCTCGTCGAAGGAAGGCCAATGGCTCAGCCCTACAGTGCGCGCAGTCGTGCGATCGAACCGTTCCATGTGATGGCACTGCTGGCGCGGGCCAATGAATTGCAGGCCGAGGGGCACGATGTCATTCACCTGGAGATTGGCGAACCGGACTTCACTACCGCAGAGCCAATCATCCGTGCCGGCCAAGCCGCGCTGACGGCGGGCAAAACGCGTTACACCGCTGCCCGTGGTATTCCTGAACTGCGCGAAGCAATTTCCGGTTTCTACCAATCGCGTTATGGCTTGAACATCGATCCGCGGCGCATTCTGATCACCCCGGGCGGCTCCGGCGCGCTTTTGCTGGCCAGCGCCTTGCTGGTCGATCCCGGCAAGCACTGGCTCCTGGCGGACCCCGGATACCCGTGTAACCGCCACTTTCTGCGCCTGGTCGAAGGCGCTGCGCAGCTAGTGCCTGTCGGGCCGGACGTGCGTTATCAACTGACTCCGGATCTGGTCGAACGGCATTGGGACCACGATAGCGTTGGTGCGCTGGTTGCTTCACCAGCCAACCCGACGGGGACTATTCTGACGCGCGATGAATTGGCCGGTTTATCCACAGCCATCAAGGCCCGGCACGGCCATCTGGTGGTAGACGAGATCTATCACGGCCTGACGTATGGCACCGATGCGGCGAGCGTGCTGGAAGTCGATGACAGCGCATTTGTCCTCAACAGCTTCTCGAAATATTTCGGCATGACCGGTTGGCGCCTCGGTTGGCTGGTGGCGCCGGATGCAGCGGTCAGCGAGTTGGAGAAGCTCGCACAGAACCTCTACATCAGCGCACCGAGCATGGCGCAATACGCGGCGCTGGCCTGTTTTGAAGCGGACACGATCGCGATTCTGGAAGAGCGCCGCGCCGAATTTGGCCGTCGCCGCGACTTCCTCCTGCCGGCGTTGCGTGAACTGGGTTTCAACATCGTCGTGGAGCCCGAAGGCGCGTTCTATCTCTATGCTGATATCAGCCAGTTCGGCGGCGATGCCTTCGCGTTCTGCCAACATTTCCTCGAAACCGAGCACGTTGCGTTTACCCCGGGGCTGGATTTTGGACGCTATCAGGCCAGTCACCATGTGCGTTTTGCCTACACGCAAAACCTACCTCGCTTACAAGAAGCGGTGGAGCGGATCGCGCGTGGCTTGAAGAGCTGGCAAGGCTGATGCGCTTTGATCCTCCTCTGGAAGAGGCGCGGCTAATCCGCCGTTACAAGCGTTTTCTCACCGATATCGAAACCGTTGGCGGCGAGTTGCTGACGATTCACTGCCCAAACACCGGCTCGATGCTCAATTGTCAGGTCGAGGGCGGGCAGGTCTGGTTCAGTCGCTCGAATGACCCGAAACGCAAATTGCCTGGCACTTGGGAAATCGGCGAAACCCCGCAGGGCCGTTTGTTTTGTGTCAATACCGCGCGCGCCAACGGGCTGGTCGAAGAAGCCTTGCAGGCTGGCGTCATCACCGAGTTGAACGGGTTTACCGCGTTGAAGCGCGAAGTGGCTTACGGACAGGAAAAAAGCCGCATCGACTTTCGCCTCGAATACCCGAGCGGCCCGGCGTATGTCGAAGTGAAAAGCGTCACCCTGGGCTTTGATGGCACGAATGTGGCGGCGTTTCCCGATGCCGTGACCCAGCGTGGCGCCAAGCATTTGCGTGAACTGGCGCATCTGGCGCGGGACGGGATTCGTGCGGTGCAGTTGTACTGCGTGAATCTCACCGGGATTGAGGCGGTGCGTCCGGCCGTGGAAATCGACCCGGCCTATGCCGAGGCGTTGCGTGAAGCGCTCGCCAGTGGCGTTGAAGTACTGGCGTACGGCGTGCGGTTGAACCATGAGGAAATGGTCATTGATCGTCGGTTGGAGGTACTGCTCAACGGCTAAAGGGTGATCCACACACCCTGTACGTCTTCCCGGCAAGGGATGTGGGTCAACGATTGCCCGGCGCAGGGCCCTGCGACGCACTCACCGTCCTCAATCAGAAACAGTGCGCCATGGGTGGCGCACTGGATCAGGCTGTTGCTGGGGTCGAGAAATTGGTCCGGCTGCCATTCCAGGCCAACGCCTCGATGCGGGCAACGATTGAGGTAGACATAGACCTGGCCGTTGCGGCGCACGGCAAACAGTTTTTTCCCGTCGACATCAAAACCGCGACTGCCGGCCTCGGCCAGATCGGCACCCGCGCAGAGAAACTTCATGACTATCCTCTAATGTTGGCTCGTGTTCGGATATGTTCGAGCTTGACGTTTAAATGCAAGCAATTATCAAATGGCGGCCTTCGCCCACAGGCGTTTGCCAGATGCCGAGGATACTTGGCCTGCCACCCAGACGCCCGGGAAACCTTGTTAAAGGAAGCTGTGTATGCGCCTGAGTCCCCGCGTTGTGAAAACCCTGTCTGACGGTTTCTACCCGGCCAAGAGCAACCCATGACCACACGGGTCAAACCCCGAGGCTTGTTCATTGGCCTGACGCTCCTGTGTGTGCTGGCGATCTGGCTGTCATTGGCGCTCGGCCCGGTCAGTCTGCCGCTGTTCGATACGTTACGCGCGGCTTTGCGCCTGATCGGTGTGCCGCTGGCGCCGGAGGGGCTGGAGCAGGCCGAACTGATTCTCGGGCAGATTCGTCTGCCGCGAACGTTGCTCGGGCTGGCGGTTGGCGGTGTACTGGCGTTGACTGGCGTGGCGATGCAGGGGCTGTTTCGTAATCCGCTGGCGGACCCAGGGCTGGTCGGTGTTTCCAGTGGCGCGGCGTTGGGGGCGGCGATAGCGATTGTCGGCGGCTCTTTTTTTGGCGGTTTGCCTGAATCGGTCGGGCCTTATCTGTTATCGGTGTGTGCGTTCCTCGGCGGGCTCGGGGTGACGGCGCTGGTCTACCGACTTGGCCGGCGCGACGGACAAACCCATGTCGCGACCCTGTTGCTGGCGGGGATCGCACTGACGGCGCTCGCCGGTTCGGCGGTCGGACTGTTCACTTATCTTGCGGACGACGCAACCCTGCGCACGCTGACGTTCTGGAACCTGGGCAGCCTCAACGGCGCCAGTTATGCGCGGTTGTGGCCGTTGTTGATCATCAGCGCCGGCGTTGCGCTGTGGCTGCCGCGTCGGGCGAAAGCGTTGAATGCCTTGCTGCTCGGTGAATCCGAGGCGGGGCATTTGGGCATTGATGTCGAGCGGCTCAAGCGCCAATTGGTGTTCTGCACGGCGCTGGGTGTCGGCGCGGCAGTGGCGGCGGCAGGGATGATCGGTTTTGTCGGGTTGGTGGTGCCGCATCTGGTGCGGCTGTTGGCAGGTCCCGATCATCGAGTGTTGCTGCCAGCCTCCGTGCTGGCCGGGGCGAGTCTGTTGTTACTGGCGGATCTGGCGTCTGGCGCTGGCGCCGGCGGAGTTGCCAATCGGTATTGTCACGGCGTTTATCGGTGCGCCGTTCTTTCTTTATCTGTTGTTGCGAGGGCGTGCCTGATGTTGCGTGCGCACAACCTGCATATCCTTCGCGGCCGCAAGACTGTCCTGAGCGGGGTCAGCGTGGAGCTCAAACCGGGCGAAGTGCTCGGCGTGCTGGGTCCCAATGGCGCCGGTAAAAGTACCTTGCTCGGCGCTCTATGCGGCGAGTTGACGGCCAGTGAGGGCGAAGTTTCCCTCGACTGCGAAGCCTTGAGCCATTGGAGCGGTACGCAACGCGCTCAGCGCTTGGCTGTGTTGCCGCAGGTGTCGACGCTGGATTTTGCCTTTCGCGTTGAAGAAGTGGTCGGCATGGGCCGTTTGCCTTATCAAAGTGGTCGGGTGCGTGATGACGAGATTGTTGCTGCGGCGCTGGCAGCCGCTGATGCCAGGCATCTGAGCGGTCGCAGCTACCTGGCGTTGTCGGGCGGTGAGCGCCAGCGGGTGCATCTGGCGCGGGTGCTGGCGCAACTCTGGCCCGGGCAGGCCGGACAAACGTTGCTGCTGGACGAACCGACCTCGATGCTTGACCCACTGCATCAGCACACAACCTTGCAGGCTGTGCGCGAGTTTGCCGATCGCGGCGCAGCCGTGCTGGTGATCCTGCATGATCTGAATCTGGCGGCGCGTTATTGTGACCGCGTGTTGCTGCTCGAAGGTGGGCGTCCGGTCGCACTGGATACGCCTGAACAGGTTTTGCGTCCGGATATGCTCAAAGCCGTGTTCGGTCTTGAAGTATTGGTGCAACCGCACCCGGAGCGTGGGCATCCGCTGATCATCGCCCGCTGACGTTCTCATTGAGGTGATTGCATGCGTGGGATGTGGCTGTTGGCCGTGTTGTTGCTAGTGGGTTGCCAGCATGTTGTCGCACCGCCGCCGGTCGGTGGCGAGATTCGCGACCTGCACAGCGGCCAGACGCTGACGGCGCAGCAATTGCTCAGCCGTCTTGCTGAACCGCAGCGAGTGATCATCGGCGAGCAGCATGACAACGCCGATCACCACGCCGCGCAGTTATGGCTTCTGAAGTCTCTCGGCAAACGGCGGCCACAGGGCAGCCTCTTGCTGGAAATGCTTACGCCGGATCAGCAGCCGAAAATCGACGCGCAGCGCCAGTCTGCGTCGCCATCCGCCGATCTTCCCAGAGCGCTGGCCTGGCAGGATGGCTGGGACTGGAATCTCTACGGGCCGATTGTCCGCTTCGCCCTTACACAGCCATATCCGTTATTGGCTGCCAATCTTGATAACGGGGAAATTCGCAGCCTCTATCGCAATCGGCCGGTGTTGAGCGGAGAGCGCAGCATGGCTGAATCGGTGAAGACGACTTTGCTGGAGCAGATCAGCGATTCCCATTGTGGCCTGCTACCCGAGTCGCAGACGCCGGCGATGTTGGCGGTTCAGCAACAGCGGGATCGACGCATGGCAGAACGTCTGTTGGCTGCACCGACACCCTCGTTGTTGCTGGCGGGGGCATGGCATGCACGAAACGATGTGGGCGTGCCGCTGCATCTGCTGGATCTGGGCGCGACTGAGACGCCCATCGTGCTGATGCTGGCGGAGCAGGGCGCTGAAGTCACAGCCGCGATGGCCGATTTCGTCTGGTACACACCCGCTACGGCGAAGCGCGATTATTGCGAAGAGATGCGCAAACAGTTCGGTAAATGACTTTTCCACAGGCAAAAAAAGACCCGGTAAAAACCGGGTCAAATAACCGTGATTAGCCTGATGAGGAGATAATCTGAGAGTCCGAACCAAGGGCTTTTCAGAATATCGACCGATCTCGCGATCAGTTGTGATAATCATAGCGATTCTCATTACCGAGTCAACCACTGTTTTTCCATTTGCCTGATTTCATCTCGTCAATGGGCGCCAAGCCCAGAGAAAAGTGGGCTTGGCGTTAATTTCGGTTCGAGCTCAATTGGGTAATCTGCTTGTTCAGTTGATCGATGCGCCGCGCCATGCTTTCGATCAGGCTGTGGGCGATCTTCGGATTGGTGCGGGTCAGGCTCAAAAACTGATCACCGGGAATCAACATCACCGTACTCGGTTCGCGGGCGATGACCGTGGCATTGCGTGGCTCGCCGGTGAACACCGCCATGGCACCGAAAATCTCGTCCTTGGGCACCTCGCCGACCTTGTGCCCATCGACAAAGGCTTCGGCATGCCCGTCGATGATCACAAACACGTGATCGGCGGCATCGCCTTGCTGAATCAAGGTTTCTCCAGCGTCGACCCGTTTAAAACCATTGGTGCTACGAAACTCCCGAGGTTTCAACTCAGCCACCGCGTGAGCCAGGATCGCCATTTGTCCCAGCAAATACTCGAGAAACTGATCCGCCCGGCCCGGTTCTGTATACAAATGCTGGAACACATCACGGCGCCGATAGGGCAGCAAACGCACTGGTCCATCGTTGCGCAAACGGCAATCGGCCCAATCGTTACCGCGCTGCAGGCCGATCAAGTCACCTTCCTGCCAGTAAAACAACGCCCGGTTGCCTATGCAGCCGTTGATCACGCCATCGGTCAGCAGAAACATCTGATCGCCGGGTAATTGCGCCATCAGGTCATCCGTCGCGCCCAACTCCAAGGTTTCTGCGCACGGCGCTAGACCTTCCAGCCATTGCGCCGGCAAGTTCTGCAAACGATTGATCAGTGCGTCGGCAAACGCCGATTGTTCCCCTAGCAGGTACATAACGGTCAGCGCCTGTTCAATTCTTGTGACGCGAGGAAATGGCTTCAAGTTGCTTGTTCAGGGCGTCCTTGCGCTCGGCTGGGATGTCGTTCCAATGCACATCCATGAGCGCGCCCTCGATCGCATACAACAACACCTTCGATGCGCGAAACCCGCGGGTACGCACGGCCCGGTAGGCGTCCACCGCGCCCAGGCGACGCAAGTCCGAGGCGCTGTGGATGCCCACGGCATGCAGCCATTGCGCCGACGTCTTGCCAAGATTCTTCAGGTGTTGCAGTTCATCATTCATCAAGCCTCCTTGCGACGGCCGAATGGTGCGTGGGCGAGCTTCTCAGGAGTGTAGCCATCAGTAGGAAAAGCGTGGTTGTTTGGTCGCAATCAACGCAAACGCTTCTAAGAAACGACAATCGGACGGGGTGAAAGGCCTGCGAACGCAGAAAGAAGGGTGCAAACAAATATCAAATGTGGGAGCGAACCTGCTCGCGAAAGCGGTCTGACTTTCACGATCAGGGTAACTGACACTCCGTCTTCGCGAGCAGGCTCGCTCCCACAGAGTGGGCGTCGTGTCAGAGATATCAGCGGGTGCGATAACGCAGGCGCGTCCCGAAATTCATCGACATCAGAATCTCGTCAGCGCTGAGCTCCGGCGGGAAGTACGCACCGGAAATCTGTGCGTGGGCCAGGCTTGCACCCTCCAGCGAAGCGTGCCGGAAATCGATGCCACGCAGATCGGCGGAACGGAAATACGCGTCCCGGAAATCCACGCCATCGGCGTTCAGTTCACGCAGGTCGAGACCGCGGAAGTCGCCGCCGACCATGTCGATCGGCCCGTCTTTCGGGCGTTCCTTGTTGAAACCCGTGATGTCATCTTTGTGCAGTAAGGCATACAGCGGGGTGTCGAGAAGTTTGGGTTGGCTCATGTCACATCACCTGTTGGTTTTATGACGCCAGTATAGTGCCACTATTTGACGGCCGTGAAGCGAGCGAGGGCTTCACGGCCGAAATAGTTTCTTACAGGCCTGGCAGGCGTTGGCGGATCTGCGCCACCACGGTGTCCAGCGTGCCGGATTCATTGGTCTGCACGCGTTTGCTACGCAGGATCTCCTCCGGCGTCAGCGCTTCGCGATTGGCTTGTTGAGCTTCGATCACGGCCAGCGTAGCGTCGGACGGATCCTGTTTGTCTGCCTGACGAATGGCCAGCCAGCTCTCGATCACCGCTTGCGGCGCATTGCAGTCGAGGATCAGGAACGGCGTGCCAGTGGCTTCGGCGATTTTTGCAGCGTTGTCACGTTGCTCGCGCTTGAGGTAAGTGGCATCGATCACCACTGGATAACCGGCGTGCAGGATCACTTCAGCGATTTCATGCAGGCGTGAGTAGGTCGCGGTGCTGGCGTCGGCACTATAAATGCCGGCCTGCACATCATTGGCGACGGTCTGCTCACCGAACAAACGCTTGCGCTCAACATCGGAGCGCAGACGAATTGCCCCCAGTGCTTCGACCAGGCGCATGGCTACGTGGCTTTTGCCAACGGCGGAAACACCGTGGGTAATTGCCATGAAACGTGAAGGAATGGTGCTGTAGCTTTCCGCCAGGTTGGCGTAGTTGCGGTACTGGCGCAGGGTGGTGGCGCGCTGCACCGGGGTCGCGTCTGCCGGCATGCTGAACAGTGCTACTTTTGCGCGAACCAGTGCACGGTAGGCTTTATAGAAGTTCAGCACTTCCATGCCTTGATAGTCGCCGGTCAGTTCCAGGTACTGGCTGATGAAGCGGCGGGCCAACGATTTCAGGCCACGGTCTTCGAGGTCCATCGCCAGGAAACCGGTGTCAGCCCAGACGTCGGTGAAACGAAACGGTTCGTTGAACTCGATGCAGTCGAAGATCACCACTTTGCCGTCGATGACAGTGGCGTTGCCCAAGTGGATATCGCCGTGGCACTCGCGAGTGAAGCCTTCGGCCTTGCGCTGGGCGAACAGTGGCTTGAGGCGGGCGAAGCTGCTTTCGGCCCAGGCTTTAAGTGCCTCGAGTTGCAGCAGATCGTTTTTGTCACTGAGGAACGGCAGAATCTGTTCGAAGTTTTGCGATACCGGTGCCATCACGCTGTCCGGGGTGCCGGCATCATGCTCGGCCGGGACTTTCGGGGCGGCGAGGTGGAATTTGGCGATCTGCTCGGCCATTTCATCGATGTGCTGAGTGGTCAGCTCGCCGTTGGCTTGCAGGGTGCTGAGCAAACCGGTTTGCGGGAACTGGCGCATTTTCAGCAGGTATTCGATAGCCGGGCCATCGCCGCCCAGTTGTGGCGCTTCGACGCTGCCAGTGACGGGCAACACTTCCAGGTACAAATCGTTGGTCAGACGCTGGTTCAGACGCAGTTCTTCAGCGCAGAAATGTTCACGCGCTTGGAGGTTGGTGAAGTCGAGGAAGCCGAAATTCACCGGTTTCTTCACTTTATATGCAAAGGGGCCGGTGAGGATCACCCACGAGATATGGGTTTCGATGACCTGAAACCCTTCGACGGGGTGCGGGTAGAGGGCCGGGTTTTGCAGGGCAGCGATCAGTGACTGGCTCACGGGCGATCCTTCAGAGACTGGGGGAAATTCGAGGTCGCCATTATGGCCGCTCGCCAGCCCGACGCAAACCTCGGAGCGCTTCTGTTGAGTATGAATAAAGTGCGTATAATCCGCCGCCATGACTCGAACTCGATCTCCCCGTACCAAGAAAAAACCACCTTCCAAGGGCCTGCGCCCTTGGCTGGGTTGGGCCATTAAACTCAGTCTGGTCGGCCTTGTGGTGCTGGCCGGATTCGCCGTTTACCTCGATGCCGTGGTGCAGGAGAAGTTCTCCGGCAAGCGCTGGACCATCCCGGCCAAGGTCTACGCGCGTCCGCTTGAGCTGTTCGTCGGACAAAAGCTCAGCAAAGACGATTTCCTCACCGAACTCGATGCCCTGGGCTATCGCCGCGAAGCCGTGAGCAATGGTCCGGGTTCCGCAGCGGTCAACGGCAATACCGTCGATCTGAATACCCGTGGCTTCCAGTTTTATGAAGGTATGGAGAAACCGCAGCCGGTGCATGTGCGCTTCTCCGGTGACTACGTTGCTGAGCTTTCGGCAATCAACGGTTCGAAATTGTCCGTGGTTCGCCTGGAGCCGCTGCTGATCGGCGGGATTTACCCGAAAAACCTTGAAGACCGCATTCTGATCAAGATCGATCAGGTGCCGCCGTATCTGCTGGAAACCCTCGTTGCTGTAGAAGATCGCGATTTCTACAGTCACTGGGGCGTATCGCCGAAGTCGATTGCCCGCGCCATTTGGGTCAACACCTCCGGCGGCAAGATGACTCAGGGCGGCAGTACGCTGACCCAGCAGTTGGTCAAGAACTTCTACCTGACCAATGAACGCAGCCTGACCCGTAAGCTCACCGAAGCAATGATGGCGATGTTGCTGGAATTGCATTACGACAAGAAAGACATCCTTGAGGCGTACCTCAACGAAGTCTTCGTCGGTCAGGATGGCCAGCGTGCGGTGCATGGTTTCGGTCTGGCGAGCCAGTTTTTCTTCGGCCAACCCTTGTCCGAGCTGAAACTGCATCAAGTAGCGTTGCTGGTCGGCATGGTCAAAGGCCCGTCCTATTACAACCCGCGTCGCAACCCCGAGCGTGCGCTTGAGCGTCGCAACCTTGTGCTCGACGTGCTTGAGCAACAAGGCGTGGCAACGGCGGAGCAGGTCGAAGCTGCGAAGAAAATGCCATTGGGTGTGACCACTCGCGGCAAATTGGCGGACAGCTCGTTTCCAGGCTTTATGGATCTGGTCAAACGCCAGTTGCGCGAAGACTATCGCGACGAAGACTTGACCGAAGAAGGCCTGCGGATCTTCACCAGTTTCGACCCGATTCTGCAGATGAAGGCCGAGGCTTCGGTCAATGACACCTTTAAACGCCTGTCAGGGCGCAAAGGCTCCGATGATGTGGAAGCGGCCATGGTCGTGACCAACCCGGAAACCGGTGAAGTGCAGGCGATGATCGGTAGCCGGCAGGCAAGTTTTGCCGGGTTCAACCGGGCACTCGATGCCGTGCGTCCGGTGGGTTCGTTGATCAAGCCGGCGGTGTATTTGACCGCGCTGGAGAAACCGAGTCAGTACACACTGACCAGTTGGTTGTCTGATGAACCGCTATCGGTCAAAGGAGCCGACGGTCAGGTGTGGAAACCGCAGAACTATGATCGCCGCTCCCATGGCACCGTGTTCCTCTATCAGGGCCTGGCGCATTCCTACAATCTGTCGACCTCGCGTCTCGGTCTGGAAGTGGGTGTGCCCAATGTGCTCAAGACCTTGGCGCGTCTGGGTGTGACGCGTGAGTTCCCGGCATACCCGTCCATGTTGCTGGGCGCCGGCGGCATGACCCCGATCGAAGTGGCGACCATGTACCAGACGCTGGCCAACGGCGGTTTCAACACGCCAATGCGCGGGATTCGCAGCGTACTGACCGCCGAAGGCGAGCCGCTCAAGCGTTATCCGTTCCAGATTCAGCAGCGTTTTGATCCGGCTTCCATCTATCTGATTCAGAACGCCATGCAGCGCGTGATGCGTGAAGGTACCGGCAGATCGGTTTACAACGTGCTGCCGAAAACCCTGACCCTGGCCGGCAAGACCGGCACCAGTAACGATTCTCGCGACAGTTGGTTCGCAGGCTTCAGTCAGGACTTGCTGGCGGTGGTGTGGCTGGGGCGTGATGACAACGGCAAGACGCCGTTCACCGGCGCCACCGGTGCGTTGCAGGTCTGGACCAGTTTCATGCGCAAAGCCGATCCGCTGCCGCTGGACATGCCGCAACCGGACAACATCGTGCAGGCGTGGGTCGACTCCCATACCGGGCAAGGCTCCGATGCCAACTGCCCGGGTGCGGTGCAGATGCCGTATATTCGCGGCAGCGAACCGCCACCCGGCGCCTCGTGTGCGGGCGAAACGCCTGCTACAGGCGAGTCGGTGATGGATTGGGTCAAGGGCTGGATGAATTAAGCGAAGAGGGTTTCAAGTGAACAAGTGGTTGATTCCAGCGGTGACCGCCGTAGCTTTGCTCAGCGGCTGCTCTACCGTACAGCGTGGTTCGATCCCGGTGGTTGATTCCGGTACGGCCGTGTCCAACAGCGAACGTATTTCGGCCAATGGCGGCTTCCGCCAAACCACGGTCAAGCGTCCTGTTCAGGGCCAGACTCAGGCCATTCCACAAGGTGACTCTGGCGTAGTTGTGATGGTGCCGGGTGGCGGCGCGACCACCTCGACGCCGATCAGCACTTCACCGATCGTGCCGGGTCCGGCGTCCGGTGGCATCACGCCGGGGCCGTACAACCCTTCGCCAGTGGAATCGGCGCCGATCAACTCCGGCAGCTACAGCATGCCTTCGACGCCAAGTGGCATTCCTTCGGCCAACAGTGGCGGTGGCTTGTCTGCGGATGAGCAACTGGACGGTCCGGTTCTCGCCTTGCTGACCACCGCTCAACAGCAACAGGCCGGTGGCGACCTCAACGGCGCGTCTTCCAGCCTGGAGCGCGCGCAACGTGTGGCCCCGCGTGAACCGCAAGTGCTTTATCGCCTGGCGCAGGTGCGCATGGCTCAAGGCGATGCGCCGCAGGCCGAACAGTTCGCCCGTCGTGCCTTGACGCTGGCCAACGGTCGTCCGGATTTGCAGGCCAGTCTGTGGGAGCTGATCGCTCAGTCCCGTGAGAAGCAGGGTGACTCCGCTGGCGCCGCTCTGGCCCGTCAAAAGGCCAAGGTTTCGCTGTGATGGATAGTCGTTTTCCGAAAATCGCCGATCAGCTTTTGCTGATCGAGCGTGAACTGCGTACGCAGGGCATGTGGGATGAAGTCTCGCCGTCCGCCGAAGCCTTGAGCAGTGTCGAGCCGTTTTCGGTCGACACGCTCGACTTCGAGCAGTGGTTGCAATGGATTTTCCTGCCACGCATGAAGATGATCCTCGAACAGGATCTGCCGTTACCTAATGCCTCGGGCATTCAGGAAATGGCTGAAATGGTCTTCGCCCAGCGCAATCTGCAGGGCAAGGATCGGCAGCTTCAGGTATTGCTCAAAGAGTTCGACTTGCTGATTACTGCTTCGCGCTGAACCGGAAGCTGCCAGTCATTACTGGCAGTTTTGCGCTATCTGCTTCTGCGCTTCGCTGATGCGTTCCTGACGTTGCGCATCATCAAGCCGCCGCAATTGTCCCTCTACTTCCTCCCGCAAGCGCGGATTGTTCTGCAATTGCGCAAGGTTGGTGCGTGCCTGTTCACAAAATGCTTTGAGCTGCGCTTGCTGGTCGGCGACCTGTTTCTTGACCTTGGCATCGATGGCTTTCTGATCGCCGAGTACGCCGTTACCGGGCATTGCCGCAGGTTTCGGCGCGGGCGAGGAGGGTGTCTGCACAGAGGTGGACGGCTGGCCTTGGGGAGGTTGTGCATCGAAATGCGTGACACCTTGGGCGTCGACCCATTTGTAGATCTGAGCGGCCGAGCACCAGGGGCTGAGGCCGATCAGCAGTGTGAGGAGGAGCGTTCGCATGCTGATTCCTTGGCAAAATTGCGCAATTGACGCTAACAGAGTAGCGGTTTTCAGGTTTTTTCTTGCGTTCTCATGTGCTTACCCACAATTAAGCACACAGACGACTTGACTTGGAGAGGGCGAAACAGAAGAATCCAAAGTCCGCTGTAGAGGGACTGCCAGAAGCAGACCCTCTCGGTAGATCATGAGGCGCACATCCGCGCCGACCTGTTACACCCGCAACGCGTTACCTCGCGCTGGGTGGGAAAGGCCCGCAACACTTGGGACGATCCCAATACTTGCTCAGTCAGTGCTGACGTAGTCGGCGACCACCGTCGCTCATGCTCTGCCGAGAAGTAAACCTATTAAGACCCGCCCCTATTTTGTGGACGGTATTCTGGCGTTTTAGAGGTGAACAACGTGGAGCTTTTATCTGGCGGTGAGATGCTCGTCCGCTTTTTGCGTGACGAAGGCGTCAAATATATTTACGGGTACCCGGGTGGTGCTCTCCTGCATGTTTACGATGCCCTGTTCAAAGAACCGGAAGTGACCCACATCCTGGTTCGTCACGAACAAGCGGCTACCCATATGGCTGACGGCTATGCTCGTGCCACCGGTAAAGCCGGCGTGGTATTGGTAACTTCCGGTCCAGGCGCCACAAACGCCATCACCGGTATCGCCACGGCCTATATGGATTCGATTCCAATGGTGATCATTTCCGGTCAGGTGCCAAGCACCATGGTCGGTACCGATGCGTTCCAGGAAACCGACATGATCGGTATCTCCCGGCCGATCGTGAAGCACAGCTTCATGATCAAGCACGCCTCGGAAATCCCGGAAGTCATGAAGAAAGCCTTCTACCTGGCGCAATCCGGTCGTCCGGGCCCGGTCGTGGTCGATATCCCGAAAGACATGACCAACCCGGCCGAGAAGTTCGAATACGTCTTCCCGAAGAAAGCCAAGCTGCGCTCCTACAGTCCAGCCGTTCGCGGTCATTCCGGGCAAATCCGCAAGGCAGCAGAAATGCTCCTGGCGGCCAAGCGCCCAGTGCTGTACTCCGGCGGCGGCGTGATTTTGGGCAACGGTTCCGCACCGCTGACCGAATTGGCGAAAATGCTTAACCTGCCAGTGACTAACACACTGATGGGCCTGGGCGGGTTCCCTGGTACCGATCGTCAGTTCATCGGCATGCTCGGCATGCACGGCAGCTACACCGCTAACCTGGCGATGCACCATGCTGACGTGATCCTGGCTGTCGGCGCGCGTTTCGACGATCGCGTGATCAACGGCGCGGCGAAGTTCTGCCCGAATGCCAAGATCATTCACATTGATATCGACCCGGCTTCGATTTCCAAAACCATCAAGGCCGACGTGCCTATTGTGGGTCCGGTAGAGAGCGTCCTGACCGAAATGGTCGCGATTCTCAAGGAAATCGGCGAGACCCCGAACAAGGAGTCCGTGGCCAGTTGGTGGAAGCAGGTTGATGAGTGGCGCGGTGATCGCGGCCTGTTCCCTTACGATAAGGGTGACGGCAGCAAGATCAAGCCGCAGACCGTGATCGAAACCCTGTGCGAAGTGACCAAGGGCGATGCCTTTATCACCTCTGACGTGGGTCAGCATCAGATGTTCGCTGCGCAGTACTACACGTTCAACAAGCCTAATCGCTGGATCAACTCCGGTGGCCTGGGCACCATGGGCTTCGGTTTCCCGGCGGCCATGGGTATCAAGTTGAGCTTCCCGGAAGACGACGTTGCCTGCGTCACCGGTGAAGGCAGCATCCAGATGAACATCCAGGAACTGTCGACCTGCCTGCAATATGGCTTGCCGGTGAAGATCGTCATCCTGAACAACGGCGTTCTGGGGATGGTTCGTCAGTGGCAGGACATGAGCTACGGCAGCCGTCACTCGCACTCCTACATGGAATCGCTGCCTGACTTCGTCAAATTGGCTGAAGCATATGGTCACGTTGGCGTGCGCATCACCGATTCGAAGGATTTGAAGTCGAAGATGGAAGAGGCGTTCGCCATGAAAGATCGCCTGGTGATAATCGATATTTCGGTCGACACCAGCGAGCACGTCTACCCGATGCAGATCAAAGACGGCTCCATGCGCGATATGTGGCTGAGCAAGACGGAGCGTACCTAATCATGCGTCACATTATTTCCTTGCTTCTGGAAAACGAACCCGGTGCTTTGTCTCGTGTAGTCGGCCTGTTCTCGCAGCGCAACTACAACATCGAAAGCCTGACCGTGGCCCCAACCGAAGACCCGACACTGTCGCGTCTGACGCTGACCACTGTTGGTCACGATGAAGTCATCGAGCAGATCACCAAAAACCTGAACAAGCTGATCGAAGTGGTCAAGCTGGTGGACCTGTCGGAAAGTGCTCACATCGAGCGCGAGCTGATGCTGGTCAAGGTCAAGGCCACTGGCGCCCAGCGCGCCGAGATCAAACGCACTACCGATATTTACCGTGGACAGATCGTCGATGTCAGCGCGAGCGTGTATACCGTTCAATTGACCGGTACCAGCGACAAGCTCGACAGCTTCATTCAGTCCATCGGCACCGCATCGATTCTGGAAACCGTCCGTAGCGGCGTGACCGGTATTGCTCGCGGCGACAAAGTACTCAGCATCTAACCAAATTAGCGAAGGGCCTGAACGGCCAGGATATATAGGGGAATTTCATGAAAGTTTATTACGAAAAAGACTGCGACCTGTCGATCATCCAGGGCAAGAAAGTTGCCATCATCGGTTACGGTTCCCAGGGCCACGCTCAAGCGTGCAACCTGAAAGACTCCGGTGTCGACGTTACCGTTGGTCTGCGTAAAGGTTCGGCCACTGTTGCCAAAGCCGAAGCTCACGGCCTGAAAGTGACCGACGTTGCTTCCGCTGTTGCTGCTGCCGACCTGGTCATGATCCTGACCCCAGACGAGTTCCAGTCCTCCCTGTACAAAAACGAAATCGAACCGAACATCAAGAAAGGCGCCACTCTGGCCTTCTCCCACGGTTTCGCGATCCACTACAATCAGGTTGTTCCGCGTGCCGACCTCGACGTGATCATGATCGCGCCGAAAGCTCCGGGCCACACCGTACGTTCCGAATTCGTGAAAGGCGGCGGTATCCCTGACCTGATCGCGATCTACCAGGACGCTTCGGGCAACGCCAAAAACGTAGCGCTGTCCTACGCGGCTGGTGTGGGTGGCGGTCGTACCGGCATCATCGAAACCACCTTCAAGGACGAGACTGAAACTGACCTGTTCGGCGAACAAGCCGTTCTGTGCGGCGGTACCGTTGAGCTGGTGAAAGCCGGTTTCGAAACGCTGGTTGAAGCTGGCTATGCGCCGGAAATGGCTTACTTCGAGTGCCTGCACGAACTGAAACTGATCGTTGACCTCATGTACGAAGGCGGTATCGCCAACATGAACTACTCGATCTCCAACAACGCTGAGTACGGCGAGTACGTGACTGGTCCTGAAGTGATCAACGCCGAATCCCGTCAGGCCATGCGCAACGCCCTGAAACGTATTCAGGACGGCGAATACGCCAAAATGTTCATCAGCGAAGGCGCAACCGGCTACCCTTCGATGACCGCCAAGCGTCGTAACAACGCCGCTCACGGTATCGAAATCATCGGCGAGCAACTGCGCTCCATGATGCCGTGGATCGGTGCCAACAAGATCGTCGACAAAGCCAAAAACTAAGTCCTCGTCTCTTGTACGAAAAACGCGGCCTCGGCCGCGTTTTTTCGTTTGAGGCGGTGGTTCTGGTATAAAGCTGCATCGTTTGTGGCCGAACCGTCGTCACAGACACAGTCGATTTTTTCCAAACCGTTGCAAGGTAATGTCCATGAGCGAACGTCCCGAAGAGCCGAACAAGGCTTCTGACGCCGAAAGCCTGCTGCCCATCGATGAACACATCGAAGAAGGGCACGACGCAGAAGGTCGTAAAGTCCGGCATCGTGGTATCTATCTGCTGCCGAACCTGTTCACCACTGCAAACCTGTTCGCAGGTTTTTATTCCATCATCAATTCGATGAGCGCCCAGGCTGCGTTGAGCGCCGGCGATTCAGTGAACGCGAGCAAGTATTTCGCCTTCGCAGCGATTGCCATTTTCGTCGCCATGGTGCTCGACGGCCTTGATGGTCGTGTCGCGCGCATGACCAATACGCAAAGTGCGTTCGGTGCCGAGTACGACTCGCTGTCGGACATGGTTGCGTTCGGTGTTGCGCCGGCCTTGCTGGCGTTCGGCTGGGCGCTGGGCGACATGGGTAAAGTCGGCTGGATGGTCGCCTTCATCTATGTGGCGGGCGCGGCCTTGCGTCTGGCGCGCTTCAACACCCAGGTCGGTACCGCGGATAAACGCTATTTCATCGGTTTGGCCAGCCCGGCAGCCGCTGGCGTGGTGGCGGGCATTGTCTGGGCGTTCAGCGATTACGGCATTCAGGGCTCGAAGATGTCGTTTCTGGTCGCGTTGATGGTGGCGGCTGCCGGCATGCTGATGGTCAGCAACATCAAGTACAACAGCTTCAAGGAGCTGGACTTGAAAGGGCGCGTGCCTTTCGTGGCGATTCTCGCGGTGGTGCTGGTGTTTGCCGTGGTCTTCAGCGATCCACCGCGCATTCTGCTGCTGGTTTTCCTCGCTTATGCGGCGTCCGGCCCAGTGCAATACCTGTTGCATCTTCGTCGGCACAAAAAGGCCGAGTGATGTAATTTCCCGCATACTCCGCAGTCTATGGGTGCATCTGTCCTCCAAAGCTGCGGAGTTGCCATGCTGATCAAAGTCCCTCAAACGTCTGACTGCCATGAGTCGGATGTCACGCCTGAATCCATTTACCTCTCTCGCCGCCAATTGCTTGGGGCCACTGCTGCCGGTATCGCCGTCAGTAGCCTGCCGCGCTGGGCGAGTGCCGACGATGCCGCTCGCTATGCTGATGTCGAGGCGAGTAAAGCGCCTGCCTGGTTTGCTGAAAAGCTTCCTTCTACTAAATGGGGAGCGGTCAACGTCAAGGATGAGGCGATTACGCCTTACAAAGACGCGACCCATTACAACAACTTCTATGAGTTTGGTACCGGCAAGGGGGATCCGGCTGCAAATGCCGGTTCGCTGAAAACCGAGCCGTGGAGTGTGGTCGTTGATGGGGAGGTGGCTAAGCCCGGCCGTTACGCGCTCGAAGACTTCATGAAGCCGTATCAGTTGGAGGAGCGCATCTATCGTCTGCGCTGTGTTGAGGCTTGGTCGATGGTCATTCCGTGGATCGGTTTCCCTATTTCGGCGTTGCTCAAACAGGTCGAGCCGACCTCCAATGCCAAGTACATTCGCTTTGAAACTCTACAGGATCCCAAGAGCATGCCCGGGCAGCGCTCTGGTTTTGCCCTGATCGACTGGCCTTATGTAGAAGGTTTGCGTCTGGATGAGGCGATGAATCCTTTGGCTATTCTGGCGGTTGGCATGTATGGCCGTGAGTTGCCCAATCAAAACGGTGCTCCACTGCGCTTGGTAGTGCCATGGAAGTATGGGTTCAAGAGTGTTAAATCCATTGTGCGTATTAGTCTGGTCAGTGAGCAGCCGAAGACAACCTGGCAAAGTATCGCCGCCGATGAGTATGGATTTTATGCGAACGTGAACCCGACGGTTGATCACCCGCGTTGGACGCAAGCTCGGGAGCGGCGCTTGCCCAATAGCCTGTTCAAGCCGAACGTGCGCGATACGCAGATGTTCAACGGCTACGCGGATGAAGTCGCTTCTTTATATACAGGGCTCGATTTGCGGAAGAACTACTGATGCGATTCCCGTTTTGGCGTATAGGCGTTTTCATGGCGGCGGCGGTTTTGCCCTTGCTTTGGTTCTATCAGGCTTTTGCGGATTTGCTTGGTCCCGATCCCGGCAAGGTGCTGGTTGATCGGTTAGGGCTTGGTACGTTGGTGTTGTTGCTGATCACCTTGAGCATGACGCCTTTGCAGAAGCTGACCGGTTGGGCGGGGTGGATCGCAGTTCGTCGGCAGTTGGGGCTTTGGTGTTTTGCCTATGTGGTTCTACATCTAAGTAGCTACATGGCATTTATTCTGGGTTTCGATTGGTCCCAGCTAGGGGTAGAGCTGCGTAAGCGGCCGTACATTATTGTCGGGACGCTGGGATTCCTCGGATTGCTGGCTTTGGCGGTGACTTCCAATCGCTACAGTCAACGCCGTTTGGGTGTTCGATGGAAGAAGTTACATCGGCTGGTGTACCTGATTCTGGGGCTGGGATTGCTGCATATGCTGTGGATCGTGCGGGCTGATCTCAAGGAGTGGGCTGTCTATGCTTTTATAGGTGCTCTGCTTCTGTTGCTGCGCGTTCCTCCTGTTGCTCGTCGAGTCCCGCGTTTATTGGCTAGAAAGCAGATTCTGAAAGAAAAACGAAATTAACGGTTGACGGCGAATTCCAGACGTCTATAATTCGCCCCACTTCCGGCGCAGTCGAAACGGAAAACTCCTTGAGATTCAATGAGTTATGATGTTTTCGGCGGTGGGTTGCTTCAGGTTATCGAAGCCAGAAAGAAGTTGAAAAAGAGGTGTTGACAGCAGCGTGTAACGCTGTAGAATTCGCCTCCCGCTGACGAGAGATCGGAGGCGCAAGTGGTTGAAGTTGTTGAAGAATTCTTCGAAAGCTTCTGAAAATAATCAC
>NZ_JAIHLQ010000044.1 GCF_019733355.1 Pseudomonas baetica
AGCCCGCTCCCACAGGGGAACGCATTCCAAATGTGGGAGCGGGCTTGCTCGCGAAGGGGCTGGTCCAGACACCACAAAAACCACTGCCCATCAGAGGCAGAGCACCTCAATAACCGTGAGGCAAAAAACCGTGATCGAGACCCTGAACCATCTTCCGCATCCGCACGAAAGCGCAGCCGCCCTCGCCGGCCACTTCACCGATCTGGCGCCGCCGCTCAATGCCCGGCAGGCGCATCTGGAAGCGTCGCGCTGCCTGTATTGCTACGACGCGCCCTGCGTCAATGCGTGCCCGAGCGAAATCGACATCCCGTCGTTCATCCGCAATATCCATCAGGACAACGTGCCCGGCGCGGCGCAGAAAATCCTCTCGGCGAACATCCTCGGCGGCAGTTGTGCGCGGGTTTGCCCGACCGAGATCCTTTGCCAGCAAGCCTGCGTGCGCAACAACGCTCAGGAATGCGCGCCGGTGCTGATCGGCCTGCTGCAACGTTACGCCGTGGACAACGCACACTTCAGCGAACACCCGTTCCAGCGCGCCGCCACCACCGGCAAACGCATTGCCGTGGTCGGTGCCGGCCCGGCCGGGTTGTCCTGCGCGCACCGCAGCGCGATGCACGGCCATGACGTGGTGATTTTCGAAGCGCGGGAGAAGGCAGGTGGCCTCAACGAGTACGGGATCGCCAAGTACAAACTGGTCGACGACTACGCGCAAAAGGAATTGGATTTCCTCCTGCAGATCGGCGGCATCGAAATCCGTCACGGGCAGAAACTCGGCGACAACCTGACTCTGAGCGAACTGCATCAACAGTTCGATGCGGTGTTCCTTGGCCTCGGCCTCAATGCCAGCAAACAACTCGGCCTGCACCACGAAGATGCGCCTGGCCTGCTCGCCGCCACCGATTACATCCGCGAACTGCGCCAGGCCGATGACCTCACACAACTGCCATTGGCTGAGCGCTGCATCGTCCTCGGCGCTGGCAACACCGCCATCGACATGGCCGTGCAAATGGCCCGTCTCGGTGCTCGCGACGTCAATCTGGTGTATCGCCGTGGCGTCGCGGACATGGGCGCGACCGGTCACGAACAGGACATCGCCAAAGCCAATCAGGTACGCCTGCTGACCTGGGCACAGCCGGAAGAAGTCTTGCTCGACGATCAGGGCAAGGTACGCGGCATGCGTTTCGCCCGTACCGATCTGGTCGACGGTCGCCTGCAAACCACGGGCGAAACCTTCGAACTGGCCGCTGATGCAATCTTCAAAGCCATCGGCCAGGCCTTCGACAGCAGCGCCCTCACTGACCCGCTGGCTCGCGAACTCAAGCGTCAGGGTGAACGGATTCAGGTCGACGCCAATCTGCGCACCAGCATTCCCGGCGTGTATGCCGGTGGCGACTGCACCAGCCTCGACCAGGATCTGACCGTGCAAGCCGTGCAGCACGGCAAACGGGCCGCCGAGGCCATCAACGCTCAACTGATGCTCAATGTGGAGGCTGCTTAAATGGCCGATCTCTCGATTGTCTTCGCCGGCATCAAAGCCCCCAACCCTTTCTGGCTGGCCTCCGCGCCGCCGACCGACAAGGCCTATAACGTGGTGCGCGCCTTCGAGGCAGGCTGGGGCGGCGTGGTCTGGAAAACCCTGGGGGAAGACCCGGCGGCGGTCAACGTGTCGTCACGGTATTCAGCCCATTACGGCAACAACCGCGAAGTGCTGGGCATCAACAACATCGAGCTGATCACCGATCGCTCGCTGGAAATTAATCTGCGCGAAATTACCCAGGTGAAAAAGGACTGGCCGGATCGCGCACTGATCGTCTCGTTGATGGTGCCGTGCGTGGAGGAGTCGTGGAAACACATCCTGCCACTGGTGGAAGCCACCGGCGCCGATGGCATCGAGCTGAATTTCGGCTGCCCTCACGGCATGCCCGAGCGTGGCATGGGCGCGGCGGTCGGTCAGGTGCCGGAATATGTCGAGCAAGTAACCCGCTGGTGCAAGACGTATAGCTCGTTGCCGGTGATCGTCAAACTGACCCCGAACATCACCGACATCCGCGTCGCCGCCCGCGCCGCCCATCGCGGTGGCGCCGATGCGGTGTCGCTGATCAACACCATCAATTCAATCACCAGCGTCGATCTGGAACACATGGTCGCCCTGCCGACCGTCGGCAGCAAAAGCACCCACGGTGGTTACTGCGGCTCAGCGGTCAAGCCGATTGCGCTGAATATGGTCGCGGAAATCGCCCGCGATCCGCAGACTCAAGGCCTGCCGATCTGCGGGATCGGGGGCATCGGCAGTTGGCGCGATGCGGCGGAATTCATGGCGCTGGGCAGCGGCGCGGTACAGGTGTGTACGGCGGCCATGCTGCATGGTTTCCGGATCGTCGAGGAGATGAAGGACGGCTTGTCGCGGTGGATGGACAGTCAGGGTTACGCCAACATCGCCGAGTTTTCCGGGCGTGCGGTGGCCAATACCACCGACTGGAAGTACCTGGATATCAACTATCAGGTCATCGCGAAAATTGATCAGGAGGCGTGCATTGGTTGTGGGCGTTGCCACATTGCTTGCGAGGACACGTCACATCAGGCAATCAGCAGCCTGAAGCAGGCTGACGGGACGCATAAATACGAAGTGATTGATGACGAATGTGTGGGCTGCAATCTGTGTCAGATCACCTGTCCGGTGGCTGATTGCATCGAGATGGTGCCGATGGAAACAGGCAAGCCATTTCTGGACTGGAATCATGATCCGCGCAATCCGTATCACGTTTCGGCTTGAGGCTTGAGGCGTCTGATCTGACGCCTTCGCGAGCAAGCCCGCTCCCACAGTTGGAATGTATTTTCCTGTGGGAGCGGGTTTGCTTGCGAAGAGGCTGGCAGCCACGCCACACGTCTCAAGGCTCCAACCCGATCCCGCGCAAGATCACGCTGGTCACCGTCTGCACGGCCCGCTCGAACTGCATGTCCGACAGCGGCTGGTGATCGTTGAGAATGTTCACCTGATGGTCGAAGTCGGCGTAGTGCTGGGTCGAAGCCCAGATCATGTACAGCAGGCTCGACGGTTCCACCGGCAAAATCCGCTTGTCCTCGACCCACTGCCGAATCTTCGCTTCTTTCATCTTCGCCCAGTCGTACAGGCTGGCGTCCAGCGCTTCGCCCAGCGTCGGCGCGCCGTGGATGATTTCGTTGGCCCAGACTTTCGAACCGTACGGCCGGCTGCGCGAGTGGTTCATCTTGGCGCGGATATAGCTGCTGAGCACCACACGCGGGTCGTCGAACATCTCGAAGCACAACGCATCCTGCTTCCACACTTCCAGCAGGTCGAACAGCACGGCGCTGTACAACTCACTCTTGGTACTGAAGTAGTAATGCAGGTTGGAGCGCGGCAGTTGCACTTCGGCGGCGATGTCGGCCATGGCGGTGCCACCGAAACCTTTTTCGGCGAAAACCTTTTCCGCCGCCAAGAGAATTTTCTCGACGTTACTGCGACGAATCTCGATCTTGTGATTGCCCATGTGGGCTCCCTGACAACAACGTTGTTGCAGACTAGCACCCGCTCTGCCACTGGGGCGACCGCTGAAAACAAAACTTCGTATACACGCAGTCGCATGGCTAAACTGCCCCCTTCTTCGATCCTGCCCCAGAGGTACCTTCGATGCTGTTCAAGAACGTTCTGACCACCACGGCCCTGCTCGCCTCGCTGTTCGCCGCCTCTTCGGTATGGGCCCACGCCCACCTGAAAAGCCAGACCCCGGCTGCCGACAGCACCGTCGCCGCACCTGCGGATCTGCGCCTGACGTTCTCCGAGGGTGTGGAAGCCAGTTTCACCAAAGTCACTCTGACCAAGAATGGCGTACCGGTCGCGGTCAAAGCGCTGACCACCCAGGACAAAGACAAGAAAACCCTGATCGTCACCCCAGCTGCACCGCTGACTGGCGGTGAGTACAAAGTCGAATGGCACGCGGTGTCGGTCGACACGCACAACAGCGAAGGCGCCTATCAGTTCAAGGTTGGTCAGTAATTCATGAGTGAAGCGCTGGTGCTGTGCCGCTTTGTACATTTCAGTGCGGTGTTGATGCTGCCTGGCGTCTGGTTGTTCAGGCCGAGGCTGCTCAAGGCGCCAGTGCCGGAGCTGGATCGGCAACTGACGCGACTGGCACGCTGGCTGACGAGCATTGCACTGTTGAGCGGTGTCGCCTGGGCATTGTTGATCACCGCGAGCATGGCCGGGTCGGCGGCGGCAGCGTTCGATCGGGACACCATTGGCGTCGTGCTGGGCGATACATTTTTCGGTCAGGTCTGGCGCTGGCATCTGATGATCAACGCGTTGTTGCTCGCATTGTTGTTCACGCCGTGGCGCTCCAGCCTGCCGTTGCGCCAGGGCTTGAGCATTATGCTGTTGTGGACACTGGCGCCGGTGGGCCATGGCGCGATGCTTGATGGCCTCAGTGGGCAGTTGCTGATCCTCAACCAGATCATTCACCTGACCTGCGTGGCCGTGTGGCTCGGCGGTTTGTTACTGCTGGTGCTGATACTGCGCCAACCGAGCGAACCGATGAGCCACATCCTGCGGCGTTTCAGCGGTGTCGGTTATGCAATGGTGGCGGGCTTGCTGATCACCGGGTTGATCAGCGTGCGTGTATTGACGGGCCAGTGGTGGCCAACGCCGCTGCTGAACGGGTTTGCCTTGATTCTGCTGATCAAATCCACGCTGGTGGTGTGCATGTTGGGATTGGCGCTGTTCAACCGCATGCAGATCAACCATTGCGAGCCGCGCATGGGCGCGCTCAAACGCAGTGTGATGCTGGAGTGGTTGTTGGGAATTGGTGCTGTGGCGGCCGTCTCACTACTCGGCACCCTGCCGCCGATGATTGCTGCCTGAACACCACCGCAAAGCCTTTGTAGGCGTTGTATTGATCAATGAGGCTGCGTGTCGCGCGCCGCCGTATCAATGCTCACCACCACCGACATCCCGGGCCGCAACCGTTCCTCGTCTTGCTGCCCTCATCAATTGCGATCCGCACCGGTTGCCAGTTGCGCGGGGCGCATCGACCCATTGAAAGACCTTGTGCTGATTTGGCTTGAGTGTGCCGTAAATCGTCCGGCAAACCCATCTCCCTTGAAGGAGCAGGCTCACGCCTACACAGCAATCATGTGAAGCCGGATTCGTAAAATTTGTTTAAAGGTCCTCTCGCCGACAGCGGATTTTTCCCGCGTCGGACGACTGCCATCCTTGCAACCCTTCTCAATCTGCAAGGTGCTCGTTATGAACACGCCCCACCCACAACGCTCACACGGCTTGCTGAAAAGCCTTCTGGCAGCCGCCCTGCTAATCCCCCCCCTCACCTTTGCTCAGGAACGCCCGTGGCCGGACGGTTCGCAACTGGTGATCTCGGTGTCGATGCAATTCGAAACCGGCGGCCAGCCCGAGGGTGCCGAAAGCCCGTTCTCAGGTAGCCCGCTGCCCAAGGGCTACCCCGACCTTCCGGCGCAGACCTGGTTTGATTATGGCTACAAGGAAGGCCTGTGGCGCATGCTTGACCTGTGGGATCGCACCGGAATCAAAGTCACCTCCCATGTGGTCGGCGAAGCGGCGCTCAAGCACCCGGAATTGGCCAAGGCAATAGCCCAGCGCGGGCATGAACTGGCCGCCCATGGCATGCGTTGGGCCGACTCCTACAACATGAGTTACGAGCAGGAAAAGCAGTTCATCGGCGACGGTGTGAGCGCGGTGGAAAAACTCACCGGCCAGCGCTCGGTCGGCTACAACGCCAATTGGCTGCGGCGCAGCCCGAACACGTTGAAGGTGCTGCAGGATCTGAACTTCACGTATCACATCGATGACGTCAGCCGCGACGAACCTTTCGTGACGATGGTGCGTGGGCACAAATTCGCCGTGGTGCCCTACACCCTGCGCAACAACGACATCGTCCTGGTCGAAGGTCGCCATTTTTCCGCAGACCAGTTCTACCGGCAACTGGTGCTGGAATTCGATCGCCTCTACGCCGAGGGCGCCAGCAAGCGACGGATGATGTCGGTGAGTCTGCATGACCGGATTGGCGGCACACCCGCGATGGTCGAAGCCATGGAGCGGTTCATCCGTTACGCGCAGTCTCATACGAAAGTCAGCTTCATGCGCAAGGATCAAATTGCGCAGATCGTGCTGACAGAGAAAAATCCGCTGATAGATAACAGCGAAGCGCTCTACAACAATTGATTGCGCCGAAAACAGCCCTGCTCAGTCCATGATCAGGGCTGCCCGCACTTTGAGAGTCATCGTATAACTTCCTGTTGACATTCCCCTGAAGCTCCGCAAATATCGCCTCCTAATGTTGTACGACAACGCACAACATAAATAAAAACAAGAAACAAGGGAGCGCCATAGTGAGCACATACGTCCGCAAATCCGTTCGTCATTCCCGCACGACTTTCATCCGCTCTCCCCTGAGCCTGATTGGCTGCAGCAGCCTCGTCTTGTTGGCGCCGCTGAGCGCCAGCGCTGAAGGCTTCGCCGATGATGCCAAAGCCACGCTGAACCTGCGCAACGCCTACTTCAACCGCAACTTCACCAACCCCAACAACGCACAAGGCAAGGCTGAGGAGTGGACGCAAAGCTTCATCCTCGACGCCAAGTCCGGCTTCACTCAAGGCACCGTCGGTTTCGGCCTGGACGTGCTGGGACTGTATTCGCAGAAGCTCGATGGCGGCAAAGGCACCGGCGGCACGCAGCTATTGCCGATCCACGATGATGGGCGTCCGGCCGACAATTTCGGTCGCCTGGGTGTGGCACTCAAAGCCAAGGTATCGAAGACCGAATTGAAGGTCGGCGAGTGGATGCCGGTGCTGCCGATCCTGCGCTCCGACGATGGTCGCTCCCTGCCGCAGACCTTCCGCGGGGGCCAGATCACCTCCACCGAAATCAACGGCCTGAGCCTGTACGGCGGCCAGTTCCGCGCCAACAGCCCGCGTAACGATGCGAGCATGGAAGACATGTCGATGAACGGCAAAGGTGCGTTCACCTCAGACCGTTTCAACTTCGGCGGTGGCGAATACACCTTCAATGACAAGCGCACGCTGGTCGGCGTATGGTACGCCGAACTCAGCGACATCTATCAGCAGCAGTACTTCAACCTCAGCCACAGCCAGCCTATGGGCGACTGGACCCTGGGCGCCAATCTCGGCTTCTTCAACGGCAAGGAGAATGGCAGCGCGCTGGCCGGCGATCTGGACAACAAAACCGCATTCGCCCTGCTCTCGGCCAAATACGGTGGCAACACTTTCTATGTCGGCCTGCAAAAGCTCAGTGGCGATAACGGCTGGATGCGGGTCAACGGTACCAGCGGCGGCACCCTGGCCAACGACAGTTACAACGCCAGTTACGACAACGCCAAAGAACGCTCCTGGCAGGTCCGCCACGACTACAACTTCGTCGCCCTCGGCATCCCCGGCCTGACCCTGATGAACCGCTACATCAGCGGCGATAACGTGCACACCGGGACAATTACCGACGGTAAGGAATGGGGTCGCGAGTCTGAACTGGCCTACACCGTACAGAGCGGGCCGCTGAAAAATCTCAACGTCAAATGGCGCAACGCGACGATTCGCCGGGACTTCAGCAACAACGAGTTCGATGAGAACCGGATTTTTATCAACTATCCGATTTCGTTGCTGTGAACCACTGAAGCCTCATCAAATCCCCTGTGGGACCGGGATTGGTCGCTCCCACAGTAGATCGCATGACGAGGCAGTTTTTTTGATTTGGCCCTTGCGTCATTTACACCAAAAGTCGCGTTGACAAGACCGGGAAACCCTACCGATACTTCGACGCAGTCATACGACAACCTACAACAAACCTAATAACAATGTGTTCAGGGATTGCCATGACGTCTGATTCTGATTCCCGCGCCCCCTTCAACCGCCTGCTGCTGACCGGCGCCGCTGGTGGTCTGGGCAAAGTTCTGCGTGAACGCCTGCGCCCGTACGCCCATGTCCTGCGGCTGTCGGACATCGCCGCCCTCACCCCGGCCGCTGATGATCGCGAGGAAGTCGTGCTCTGCGATCTGGCCGACAAACAGGCGGTTCACCAACTGGTCGAAGGCGTGGACGCGATCCTGCATTTCGGCGGTGTCTCCGTCGAGCGCTCGTTCGAAGAGATCCTTGGCGCCAACATCTGCGGCGTCTTCCACATCTATGAAGCGGCACGTCGCCATGGTGTGAAACGCGTAATCTTCGCCAGCTCCAACCACGTCATCGGCTTCTACCAGCAGGACGAGCACCTCGACGCCGGTTCTGCTCGCCGCCCCGACAGCTACTACGGATTGTCCAAGTCCTACGGCGAAGACATGGCCAGTTTCTATTTCGATCGCTACGGCATTGAAACCGTCAGCATCCGCATCGGATCTTCGTTCCCTGAGCCACAGAACCGTCGAATGATGCACACCTGGTTGAGCTTCGACGACCTCACCCAACTGCTCGAACACTCGCTGTATACCCCGAACGTCGGCCACACCGTGGTGTACGGCATGTCCGATAACAAGGACGTCTGGTGGGACAACCACTTGGCCAGCCACTTGGGTTTCGAAGCCCGGGACAGCTCCGAAGTGTTCCGCGACAAGGTCGAAGCGCAGCCAATGCCGGCGGCCGATGACCCGGCGCGGATCTATCAGGGCGGCGCTTTCGTCGCGGCCGGCCCCTTCGGTGACTAACCACTCTGCTGTCCACTTGATCCCCCTCCAATAAAAACCAAGGGAATGAGTATGCAAGCCGAATTGATCGTCGACGCCCGCAACGCGGTCGGCGAAAGCCCGGTCTGGGTCGCGCAGGAAAACGCTCTTTACTGGGTGGATATTCCCAATGGCGGGCTGCAACGCTGGAGCGCTGACAGCGGGCATGTCCACGCGTGGAAAGCCCCCGAAATGCTCGCCTGCATCGCCCGTCACAGCCGTGGCGGCTGGGTGGCGGGCATGGAGAGCGGTTTCTTTCACTTGCACCCGCATAGCGATGGCAGCCTCGACAGCGAATTACTCGCCCAAGTCGAACACAGCCGTGGAGACATGCGCCTCAACGATGGTCGCTGCGACCGTCAGGGCCGTTTTTGGGCGGGCAGCATGGTGCTGAACATGGGTTTGAACGCCCCCGAAGGCCGGCTCTATCGCTACGGCGCCGGCCAGTCTGGAGTGATCGAAGCGCAACTCGATGGCTTTATCGTGCCCAACGGCCTGGGCTTCAGCCCGGACGGCAAGACGATGTACCTGTCCGACTCGCACCCCAACGTGCAACGGATCTGGGCATTTGACTACGACACCGCCAGCGGCACGCCGTCGAACCGCCGCATGTTCGTCGACATGAATCACTACAGCGGTCGCCCCGATGGCGCCGCCGTTGACGCCGACGGTTGCTACTGGATCTGCGCCAACGACGCCGGACTCGTTCATCGTTTCACCCCCGACGGGCGACTCGATTACTCACTGCCCGTGCCGGTGAAAAAACCGACCATGTGCGCCTTCGGCGGTAGCCGGATGGACACCCTGTTCGTCGCCTCGATCCGCCCCGGCGACGATCACGACCCGCAGTCTCTGGCCGGGGGCTTGTTCGCTTTGAATACCGGCGTCAAAGGCTTGCCGGAACCGATTTTCGACAATTTGCTGTAACCCGCCTCTGCTGCACCGCTTTGCCTTGAACACAAAAATAACAAGACTGGAGACACCCTCATGGACTTCAAACGCACCTTGCTCGTCGCCGCATTTCCCCTCGCGTTCACCCTCAGCAGCGCCGTTCAGGCGCTGGAAATCAAGTTCGCCGATGTCCACCCGGCCGGATACCCGACCGTGGTCGCCGAAGAGCAACTGGGCAAAACCCTGGTCGCCGAGAGCGACGGCAAACTGACCTTCAAGATGTTCGCCGGTGGCGTGCTCGGCTCGGAAAAAGAAGTGGTCGAACAGGCTCAAGTCGGTGCGATCCAGATGGCCCGCGTCAGCCTCGGCATCGTCGGCCCGGTGGTGCCAGACGTGAACGTGTTCAACATGCCGTTCGTGTTTCGCGACCAGGCCCACATGCGCAAGATCATCGACGGTGAAATCGGCGACGAGATTCTCGACAAAATCACCAATTCCGAATTCAACCTGGTCGCCCTGGCCTGGATGGACGGCGGCACCCGTAACCTCTACACCAAAAAACCAGTGCGCAAACTTGAAGACCTCAAGGGCATGAAGATTCGTGTGCAGGGCAACCCGATGTTCATTGAAACCATCAACGCGATGGGCGGCAATGGCATTGCGATGGACACCGGCGAGATCTTCAGCGCCTTGCAAACCGGCGTGATCGACGGTGCAGAAAACAACCCGCCGACCATGCTTGAACACAACCACTATCAGAACGCCAAGTTCTACAGCCTGACCGGGCACTTGATCCTGCCCGAGCCAATCGTGATGTCGAAAACCACCTGGAACAAACTCACCCCGGATCAACAGACCCTGGTGAAAAAAGCGGCCAAGGCCGCGCAAGCCCAGGAGCGCACGCTGTGGGACGCCAAGACGGTGAGCAGTGAAGAAAAACTCAAGGCTGCCGGTGTCGAGTTCATTACCGTCGACAAAAAACCCTTCTACGAGGCCACCGCTTCGATCCGCGAGAAATACGGCGCGCCTTACGCCGATCTGATCAAGCGTATCGAAGCCGTTCAGTAACCCTCCCTGCCCTCAACGAAAGGCCCGGCAGCGCAGACCTTGATGGATGTCTGCGCCTGCCCGGTTACGGTGGAACCCGATGAAGAATCTGCTGCTGGGCATCAACGACCGGATCTACATGGCCTGCATATGGGTCGCCGGTCTGTCGGTGCTGACGATTTCCCTGATCATCCCTTGGGGTGTGTTTGCCCGTTACGTCCTCGGTACCGGTTCGAGTTGGCCGGAGCCGACGTCAATCCTGCTGATGATGGTCTTTACCTTCGTCGGCGCCGCCGCCAGTTATCGCGCTGGCGCACACATGGCCGTGGCCATGCTGACCGACCGCATGCCAGCGCCACTGCGCAAATGCATGGGCATCGTGTCGCAATTGCTGATGGCCACCATTTGCCTGTTCATGACCATTTGGGGCGCCAAACTGTGCCTGTCGACCTGGAACCAGTTCATGAGCGCCCTGCCCACTTTGCGCGTGGGTATCACCTACATGCCCATCCCGATCGGTGGTGCGCTGACCATGATTTTCGTGCTGGAAAAATTGTTTCTGGGTGACCAGAGCAACCGCCGCGTGGTGCGGTTCGATCTGGTTGAAGAAAACGAAGGGGCTGCCTGATGGACGCGTTGATTCTGTTGGGCAGTTTTATTGTCTTGATCCTGATCGGCATGCCAGTGGCCTACGCCCTCGGGCTGTCGGCGTTGATCGGCGCGTGGTGGATCGACATCCCGTTCCAGGCCCTGATGATTCAGGTGGCCGGCGGGGTGAACAAGTTTTCGCTGTTGGCGATCCCATTCTTCGTCCTCGCTGGCGCGATCATGGCCGAAGGTGGCATGTCGCGGCGGCTGGTGGCGTTTGCCGGGGTGCTGGTGGGATTCGTGCGCGGCGGCCTGTCGCTGGTCAACATCATGGCCTCGACGTTTTTTGGCGCGATCTCCGGCTCCTCGGTGGCCGATACCGCTTCGGTCGGTTCGGTGCTGATCCCGGAAATGGAGCGCAAAGGCTATCCGCGCGAGTTCTCCACGGCGGTCACCGTCAGTGGTTCGGTGCAGGCGTTGCTGACGCCGCCCAGCCATAACTCGGTGCTTTATTCCCTGGCGGCTGGCGGCACTGTGTCTATCGGCTCGCTGTTCATGGCCGGCGTCGTGCCCGGCCTGATGATGAGCGCGTGCCTGATGGCGCTGTGCTTGATCTTCGCGAAAAAACGCAACTACCCCAAAGGTGAAGTCATACCGCTGCGTGAGGCCCTGAAGATCTGCGGCGAGGCGATGTGGGGCATGATGGCGATGGTGATCATCCTGGGCGGGATTCTCTCGGGGATTTTTACCGCCACCGAGTCGGCGGCCATCGCCGTGCTGTGGTCATTCTTCGTGACGATGTTCATCTATCGCGACTACAAATGGAGCGAACTGCCGAAACTGATGCACCGCACCGTGCGGACCATTTCGATCGTGATGATCCTGATCGGCTTTGCCGCCAGCTTCGGCTACATCATGACCCTGATGCAGATCCCGGCGAAGATCACCACGATGTTCCTGACCCTGTCGGACAACCGCTACGTGATCCTGATGTGCATCAACGCCATGCTGCTGTTACTGGGCACGGTGATGGACATGGCGCCGCTGATCCTGATCCTGACGCCGATCCTGATGCCGGTGATTCTGGGCATTGGCGTTGACCCGGTGCAGTTCGGCATGATCATGCTGGTCAATCTGGGGATCGGGCTGATAACGCCGCCGGTGGGCGCGGTGCTGTTTGTCGGTTCGGCGGTGGGCAAGGTGAGTATCGAGAGCACCGTGAAAGCGCTTATGCCGTTTTATGCGGTGCTGTTTCTGGTATTGCTGCTGGTGACGTATGTTCCGGCGATTTCGCTGTGGTTGCCGCATTTGGTGCTGTAAACCGTAACGGTGGTGAGGGAGCGTGCGCCCCTCACCACAAGTTTCAACTCAAGCCCGCAGCAACATATAAGCGGCCACCACCACACACACACTGGCAAACCCCACCTGCAAGGCCCGCGCCGGCACCCGCGCGCTGAGCTTGCGGCCGATGATCATGCCGACAATGCTGGCGACGATAAACGCTACGCCCTGACTGTCGATTCGAACGCCGGCATGAAGCGCGCCGATCACACCGATGGCGGAAATCAGACTGATCACCATCAACGACGTCGCGACAATCCCGCGCATCTGCACATCGGTCAGTTGCTTGAATGCCGGCACGATCAGGAAGCCGCCCCCCACACCAAGCAACCCTGACACCACACCGGTAATCGCGCCCAGCGCCGCAAGCGTGGCGGTGCATTTGGCCGTCCAGTCCAAGCGCCCGGTTTGTTCATTGAGCATGCAATTCTTCTGGCCCCAACTGGCGTGGCCATGATCGCTGGGGCCCTGCTCCTGACGCTCACGGCGCAGCATGCGCCAGGCCACCATGACCATCAGCAGGCTGAACAGAATCATCAGGATCTTTTCCGACAATTGATGCGCGAAGTAGATCCCCAGCGGCGAAAACACGGCGCCCAGTGCGGCAATCAGCAGCGCCGCACGATAACGCACCAGGCCATGGCGCAAGCCGTCGATGGCACCGACCGCCGCCGCACTGCCGACCGCAAACAACGCCACCGGCGCTGCCTGGGTCATCGTCCAGCCAAGCCCGAGTACCAGCGCCGGCACCGCGAGAATCCCGCCGCCCGCACCCGTCAGCCCAAGAACCAACCCCATCAGCACACCAAACAGACTTGCCAGCAACATAAGGAGTCCTCAGTCAACTTTGGACAGGGAAGTTAGCCACTCGCGTCCCTTGAGCATGCCGTGCCAGTAGAACCACGGCAGCAACGTTGCCTTGAGTAACCACGCCGAACGACGCGGTACCGTTGGGTCAAGGGGAAAGGTCGGCAACAACTTCCCGGCATAACCGAACTCGGCGAGGATCACCTTGCCCTTCTCCACCGTCAGTGGGCATGAGCCATAACCGTCGTATTTCAGCGGCAGCGGCTGTTGCTTGCGTTGGGCCAACAGATTTTGCGCCACCACCACGACTTGCTTGCGCACCGCCGCCGCGGTTTTCGCATTGGTTGTGCCGCAGATATCACCCAGTGCGAACACCTCGGGATAACGCGGGTGCTGCAGGCTGTGCTGATTGACCTCGCACCAGCCGACGGCGTCGGCCAACGCACTTTGTGCGATGAAATCCGGGGAGACCTGCGGCGGCACGACGTGCAGCAGATCGAAGGTTTTTGCCTCACGGGTGACGTTGCCGTCAGCGTCCTTGATCTCGAACCATGCCGTTTTCCCGGGGCCGTCGACCTTGACCAGATTGGAATTGAAGGCCAGTCGGGCGTTGTACTTGTCGATGTACTTCATCAGTGGCGGCACGAACGTCGCTACGCCGAACAATGCGGCGCCAGCGAGGTTGAATTCAACATTGACGTTATTCAGCACGCCGGTTTTGCGCCAGTGATCACAGGACAGGTACAGCGCCTTTTGCGGCGCCCCGGCGCATTTGATCGGCATCGCCGGTTGCGTGAACAGCGCTTTGCCACCCCGCAATTTTTGCACCTGGTCCCACGTGTATTGCGCGTGCTGATAGCTGTAGTTGGAGGTCACGCCGTGCTGACCAAGGCTTTGCTGCAAGCCTTCGATTTTTTCCCAGGCCAGACGCAGGCCGGGGCAAACGATCAGGTTTTGATAGCTGACGATACGTTGATCGTTGAGGGTGAGTTGGCGAGTCTCCGGATCGACGTTGGTCACCGCTGCCTGCACCCAGTTGACTTGACGCGGTAGCACCTTGGTCATCGGTCTTAGAGTGTCTTTTACGTCGTAGGCGCCAGCGCCGACCAGCGTCCACGCCGGTTGGTAGTAGTGCTGGGCGCTCGGTTCAATCACGGTAACGTTCAAGTGCGGATCGCGCTTGAGCAAACTGGCGACGAAAGCGATGCCGGCCGTACCGCCGCCGATGACCACGATATCTGCACTGATGGATGGGCCACCGTGTTGATCGTTCATTGCTTGTTCCTTTTGCTGCACGCAAGAATGGTGTCGCCTTGACGCAAATCCAGATATGGCAGCGGGCTTGCTCGCGAAGGGGTTGCGTCAGTCAATCGAGAGGTCGACTGATCCACCGCTTTCGCGAGCAAGCCATCCCCCACACTGAGTTTGTGGGATGGCTGACATTTATGAGTGGCCCCAGCTTTTGACTACCGCCCCGCAATACAAACCGGAGAGGGTTTTCATCACCTGAATGACTTCAGGACTGGCCAGGCCGTAAAAAATGTATTTGCCTTCGCGGCGCGTCGCGACCAAACCTTCATCACGCAGGATGCCGAGTTGCTGAGACAAGGTCGGTTGACGCACGCCGGTCATTTTTTCCAGTTCGCCGACGTTGCGCTCGCCCTGAGTCAACTGGCACAGGATCAACAAGCGGTCCTCGTTGGCCAGGGCCTTGAGCAAGGCGCAGGCCTTGGAGGCCGAGGCGCGCAATTGCGCAACTTCACATTCGCTCAAACTGGATTGCATTTGCAGGAAGCCCTCAACGTCACTTAAGCTGCGAACATTATGTTTTTACATAAAGTGTTGCAAGCGACTTTTCGCCGCCTGACTTTTCTCCCCTCTGCACAGGTTCATGCCCATGCCCGCGCTGATTGAAGCTTTCCTCGACCCCACCTCCTGCACCTACACCTATGTGGTCTATGAGGCGGATGGCGGGCAATGCGCGATCGTCGACCCGGTGCTCGATTACGACGGCGCCGCCGGGCGCACCTGCACCGCTCAGGCCGACAAAATCATCACCTTTGTCCGCGCGCACAACCTGCAAGTGCAATGGCTGCTGGAAACCCACGCCCATGCCGATCATCTGTCCGCCGCACCGTATCTGCGTCGGGAACTGGGCGGGAAGATCGCCATTGGCGAATCAATCAGCAAAGTGCAGAACGTGTTCAAGGCATTGTTCAATCTGGAGCCGGAGTTCTGCGTCGACGGCTCACAGTTCGATCATCTGTTCGCGCCGAACGAGTCATTCAGAATCGGCAACCTCAAGGCCACCGCCCTGCATGTCCCCGGTCACACCCCAGCTGACATGGCTTACCTGATCGACGGCGAACAGATTCTGGTCGGCGACACGTTGTTCATGCCCGACGTTGGCACTGCGCGCTGCGACTTCCCCGGCGGCAATGCTCATCAGTTGTTCAACTCGATCCATAAACTCCTGGCCTTCCCGGCGAGTGTGAAACTTTACGTTTGCCACGATTACCCGCCTGAAAGTCGCCAGGCACACTGCCAGACAACCGTCGGCGAGCAGCGCAAAAGCAATATCCATGTGCATGACGGCATCGATGAAGCGGCGTTTGTAGACATGCGCACAAAACGCGATGCCGGGTTGGGCATGCCGACGCTACTGCTGCCGGCGATCCAGGTGAATGTGCGAGCTGGGAATTTTCCGGCGCCAGAGGACAATGGCGCGGTTTACCTCAAGATCCCCCTAAATCTGTTGTAGGAATATTCTCCTAACTATCTGAAGTAACAGACTTTCCTACATTCTCTGGCGATAGAGATGAACTGGAGAAAATCCCGCAGGCAGCCAGACTTCATTGGGCATACATTCAATGGAGTCTTTACAACATGGATATTCGTCAAAACCACCGTGACATGACAACGGCGCAAAAATCCGCCTTCATCGATGCGGTTCTGCTACTTAAAAACAACGTCGACAGCGTCCTGCGCCCCGGGCAACAAAGTCGCTACGATGACTTTGTACAAATCCACAAAAACTCGATGGGGCGAGGCAACCCACTGACGCCTGCCCCACATCGCAGCCCCTTGTTCTTCCCTTGGCACCGAATTCTGATCCGCCAGTTTGAACGGGCGTTGCAGGTTGCCGCCAACAACCCAGGCATTACCCTCCCTTATTGGAACTGGCAAATCACAGGGGCGGACAATCCCTTCACCTCAGGTTTCATGGGCGGGAACGGTGACAACACACAAGATCAGCGCGTAACAAGCGGCCCATTTTCCAGTGAGCAATCCCAATTCAACGTCGCCGTTTGGGACGAAGGCACCGGCAATCCGGGAATCCGCCGCAATCTGGGAGCAGTCGACACCTTGCCCTTACCCGAAACGGTTATTTCTGCCTTGAACAGAACGCCCTATTGGCAAGCCACCGATCAAGCAGGCTGGGAAAACTTCGCTGAACGCGAGCTTCACAATCCGGTGCATGCCTGGATCGGTGGCAGCATGGCCGAAGCCTCCTCGCCCAACGACCCGATCTTTTTCCTGCACCACTGCTACCTTGACCTGCTGTGGGAGCGCTGGAAGCACCAGCACCCCAACACCCCTTCCTTTCCATCGGATGAAGTGAGCGGATCGATACTGGTGTTTCACCCCGCCAACGAGCCTGCGCCCTGGACGCAAACCTACACCGTGCAGCAGACGCTGTTCACTGATGAACTCGATTACCGCTACGAATACGTCTGACGGTACCTGACGCTCAGTTGCCCAAGGTCAAACCGTTCGCCGGCAATGGCAACGCGGTTTTGTAGCGCACTTGCTTGAGTGCAAAGCTCGACCGGATGTTCGCCACTCCCGGCACCTTGGTCAGAAAATCCATCATGAACCGCTCCAGCGACTGAATGGTCGGCACCAGGACCCTGATCAGGTAATCCGGGTCGCCGGCCATCAGGTAGCACTCCATTACCTCGGGGCGGTCGGAAATCGCTTCCTCGAAATGCTGCAGCGCTTCCTCGACCTGCTTTTCCAGGCTGACATGAATGAACACATTGACGTGCAGGCCGAGCAGATCGGCGTCCAGCAAAGTGACCTGCTCACGAATCAGCCCCAATTCTTCCATTGCTTTGACCCGGTTGAAGCACGGGGTTGGCGACAGATTCACCGAGCGTGCGAGGTCGGCGTTGGTGATACGCGCATTCTCCTGAAGGCTGTTGAGAATGCCGATGTCGGTACGGTCCAGTTTGCGCATGAGACAAAACCACCTGTTTTTTATGTTTATGCAGAATATTTATCTGCAAATGATCTTCGGTGCAATAAAACAGAGATAAATATTCTTCTTGGCCGGGCCTATGATTGTTGTAGGACAAGATTTCTTTTATCGAAGAATGACTGCCAGCTCACTACAAGAAATTCACAAGATCGAGCGTAGAAGCCATGACCCAAGCGTATGAACCGCTGCGTCTGCACGTCCCTGAACCTTCAGGCCGCCCAGGCTGCAAAACCGACTTTTCCTACCTGCATCTGACCGATGCCGGTACGGTGCGCAAACCTCCCATCGACGTAGAACCTGCCGACACCGCCGACTTGGCCCGTGGCCTGATTCGCGTGCTCGACGATCAAGGCAACGCTCTTGGCCCTTGGGCTGAAAACGTGCCGGTGGAGATTCTCCGCAAGGGCATGCGCGCCATGCTCAAGACGCGGATCTATGACAACCGCATGGTCGTCGCCCAGCGTCAGAAAAAGATGTCCTTCTACATGC
Source organism: Pseudomonas baetica (assembly GCF_019733355.1). Taxonomy (GTDB): domain Bacteria; phylum Pseudomonadota; class Gammaproteobacteria; order Pseudomonadales; family Pseudomonadaceae; genus Aquipseudomonas; species Aquipseudomonas baetica_A. The sequence goes on from NZ_JAIHLQ010000044.1 coordinate 18,142, forward strand.
AGAGCCTCGGCGAAGAAGCCATCGGTAGCGCTCAGGCCCTGGCGCTGAATATCGACGACATGTGCTTCCCGACCTACCGCCAGCAAAGCATCCTGATGGCTCGCGAGGTACCGCTGGTCGACTTGATCTGCCAACTGCTGTCCAACGAGCGCGATCCGCTCAAGGGCCGTCAGTTGCCGATCATGTACTCGGTGAAAGACGCCGGGTTCTTCACTATTTCCGGCAACCTCGCGACCCAGTTCATTCAGGCCGTAGGCTGGGGCATGGCTTCGGCAATCAAGGGCGACACCAAAATCGCCTCGGCGTGGATCGGCGACGGCGCCACCGCCGAATCGGACTTCCACACCGCCCTGACTTTCGCTCACGTTTATCGAGCGCCAGTGATTCTTAACGTGGTCAACAATCAGTGGGCCATTTCGACCTTCCAGGCCATCGCCGGGGGCGAAGCCACCACCTTCGCTGGACGCGGCGTCGGTTGCGGCATTGCCTCGTTGCGCGTCGATGGCAACGATTTCTACGCGGTCTACGCCGCCTCTGCCTGGGCTGCCGAACGCGCCCGCCGCAACCTTGGTCCGACCATGATCGAGTGGGTCACCTACCGCGCCGGCCCGCACTCGACCTCCGACGATCCTTCCAAATATCGCCCTGCCGATGACTGGAGCCACTTCCCGCTGGGCGACCCGATTGCCCGCCTGAAACAGCACCTGATCAAAGTCGGCCACTGGTCGGACGAAGAACATGCCGCCGTCAGTGCCGAACTCGAAGCTGAAGTGATTGCCGCACAGAAACAGGCCGAACAGTACGGCACCCTCGCCGGCGGCCAGATCCCGAGCGCCGCAACCATGTTCGAAGACGTCTACAAAGAGATGCCGGAGCACTTGAAGCGCCAGCGTCAGCAGTTGGGGATCTGACATGAACGATCACAACAACAATATTCAGTTGGAAACCGCCATGACCACGACCACCATGACCATGATCCAGGCCCTGCGCTCGGCCATGGATGTGATGCTTGAGCGTGATGACAACGTCGTCGTGTTCGGTCAGGACGTCGGCTATTTCGGTGGTGTGTTCCGTTGCACCGAAGGCTTGCAAACCAAGTACGGCACCTCGCGAGTATTCGACGCGCCGATCTCCGAAAGCGGCATCGTCGGCGTCGCCGTCGGCATGGGCGCTTACGGTCTGCGCCCGGTGGCCGAGATCCAGTTCGCCGACTATGTCTACCCGGCTTCCGACCAGATCATTTCCGAAGCGGCGCGCCTGCGTTACCGCTCGGCTGGCGAGTTCACCGCACCGATGACCCTGCGCATGCCTTGCGGTGGCGGCATCTACGGCGGCCAGACCCACAGCCAGAGCATCGAGGCGATGTTCACTCAAGTCTGCGGCCTGCGCACCGTCATGCCATCCAACCCGTATGACGCCAAGGGCCTGCTGATCGCCTCCATCGAAAACGATGACCCGGTGATCTTTCTTGAGCCAAAGCGCCTGTACAACGGCCCGTTCGATGGGCACCACGACCGCCCGGTCACGCCGTGGTCAAAACATCCCGCCGCACAAGTGCCGGACGGCTACTACACCGTGCCGCTGGACGTCGCCGCGATCACCCGTCCGGGCAAGGATGTGACCGTGCTGACCTACGGCACCACCGTTTATGTGTCGCAAGTCGCCGCTGAAGAGAGCGGTGTCGACGCCGAAGTCATCGACCTGCGCAGCCTGTGGCCGCTGGATCTGGAAACCATCGTCAAGTCGGTGAAGAAAACCGGGCGCTGCGTGGTGGTCCACGAAGCCACCCGCACCTGCGGTTTCGGCGCCGAGCTGGTGTCGCTGGTGCAAGAGCATTGCTTCCATCACCTGGAAGCGCCAATCGAACGCGTCACCGGTTGGGACACCCCCTACCCGCACGCGCAAGAGTGGGCGTATTTCCCTGGGCCGTCCCGAGTGGGTGCGGCGCTGAAACGGGTCATGGAGGTCTGAATGGGCACGCACGTTATCAAGATGCCGGACATCGGCGAAGGCATCGCAGAAGTAGAACTGTCGCAATGGCACGTCAAGGTGGGCGATCTGGTCGTTGAAGATCAGGTGCTGGCCGATGTGATGACCGACAAGGCGATGGTCGATATTCCGTCGCCGGTACACGGTAAGGTCATTGCGCTCGGCGGTCAGCCGGGCGAAGTGATGGCAGTCGGCAGTGTGCTGATCAGCATTGAAGTGGAAGGCGCGGGTAACTTGAAAGAGTCCGCACCCCCTGCCCCCGTCAAAGAGGCAGCGGTTGCCGTACCTGCGAAAGCCGAAACTCCCGTTGAAAACAAATCCGCCGCCGCAGCGCGTCCAGCCCCTGCCTGCCAAGGCCCGATGGTCGCCCGTGAGGCCGATGAACGCCCGCTGGCCTCACCGGCCGTGCGTAAACATGCACTGGATCTGGGTATTCAATTGCGTCTGGTACGCGGCACTGGCCCGGCCGGCCGCGTCTTGCACGACGACCTCGAAGCCTATCTGGCGCAAGGTCAATCCAACGCCTCGGCGCCTGCATCGGCGGCCTACGCCCAGCGTCACGACGAAGAGCAGATTCAAGTGATCGGCATGCGCCGCAAGATCGCCCAGCGCATGCAGGACGCCACTCAGCGTGCCGCGCACTTCAGCTATGTCGAAGAAATCGACGTCACCGCGATCGAAGAACTGCGCGTGCATCTGAATGAAAAGCACGGGGCGAACCGTGGCAAGTTGACCTTGCTGCCATTTCTGGTACGCGCTCTGGTGGTTGCCCTGCGCGACTTCCCGCAGATGAACGCCCGTTACGATGACGAAGCCCAGGTCATCAACCGCCTCGGCGCAGTGCATGTCGGCGTCGCCACGCAAAGCGATGTCGGCCTGATGGTGCCGGTGGTGCGTCACGCCGAGGCGCGCAGCCTGTGGGACAGCGCCGCTGAAATTTCGCGCCTGGCCAACGCGGCACGCCATGGCAAGGCCAGCCGTGATGAACTGTCAGGTTCGACCATCACCCTGACCAGCCTCGGGGCGCTGGGTGGCATCGTCAGCACGCCGGTGCTGAACCTGCCGGAAGTGGCAATCGTCGGCGTCAACAAAATCGTCGAGCGGCCAATGGTCGTCAAAGGCCAGGTGGTGATCCGCAAGATGATGAACCTCTCCAGCTCCTTCGATCACCGTGTGGTCGATGGCATGGACGCGGCGCTCTTCATCCAGGCCATCCGTGGCTTGCTCGAACAACCCGCCACTTTGTTTGTGGAGTAAGGCGCGCATGCAAACTTTGAACACCACGCTGCTGATCATCGGCGGCGGCCCCGGCGGTTATGTGACGGCGATTCGCGCCGGACAACTGGGTATAGCGACGATACTGGTCGAAGGCCAATCGCTGGGCGGCACCTGCCTGAACATCGGCTGCATTCCGTCGAAGGCACTGATCCATGTGGCTGAGCAGTTTCATCAGACTCAGCATCACCATCAGCATTCGGCGCTGGGCATCAGCGTTTCGGCACCGACGCTGGACATTAACAAGAGCGTCGAGTGGAAGGATGGCATTGTTGATCGCCTGACCACAGGCGTCGCCGCCCTGCTGAAAAAGAACAAGGTTCAAGTCATCCAAGGCTGGGCCGACGTCATCGACGGCAAAACCGTCGAAGTGGCTGGCACTCGCATCCAGTGCGAACACTTGGTGCTCGCCACCGGTTCCACCAGCGTTAACTTGCCGATCCTGCCCATTGGCGGTCCGATCATTTCCTCCACCGAAGCACTGGCGCCAAAGTCAGTGCCCAAGCGTTTGGTGGTGGTCGGTGGCGGTTACATCGGTCTGGAGTTGGGTATTGCTTATCGCAAGCTCGGTGCCGAGGTCAGTGTGGTCGAAGCACAGGATCGCATCCTGCCGGCCTACGACGCCGAACTGACGCAACCGGTGCACGAAGCGCTGAAGCAACTGGGCGTAAAACTGTATCTCAAGCACAGTGTTCTGGGTTTCGACGGCACTTTGCAGGTGCGTGATCCGAACGGCGACACCCTGAATCTGGAAACCGATCAGGTGCTGGTCGCAGTCGGTCGCAAACCCAACACTCAGGGCTGGAACCTCGAAGCGCTGAATCTGCAGATGAACGGCTCGGCGATCAAGATCGACAGCCGCTGCCAGACCAGCATGCGCAACGTCTACGCCATCGGGGACCTGAGCGGCGAGCCAATGCTGGCTCACCGCGCCATGGCTCAAGGCGAAATGGTCGCCGAGCTGATCAGCGGCAAAACCCGCGAATTCAACCCGACCGCCATCGCTGCCGTGTGCTTCACCGACCCGGAACTGGTGGTGGTCGGCAAGACGCCGGACGAGGCCAAGACAGCCGGGCTGGACTGCATCGTTGCCAGCTTCCCGTTCGCCGCCAATGGCCGGGCGATGACTCTGGAGTCGAAAAGCGGCTTTGTGCGGGTGGTCGCTCGTCGGGACAATCATGTAATTGTCGGCTGGCAGGCGGTGGGTGTCGGCGTTTCCGAATTGTCGACTGCGTTTGCGCAGAGCCTGGAAATGGGCGCGCGCCTGGAAGACATTGGTGGCACGATTCACGCGCATCCGACACTGGGTGAAGCGGTGCAGGAAGCGGCGTTGCGTGCCCTTGGACATGCGTTGCATCTGTAAAGGAGGGTGGCAGTGATGGCCTCTTCGCGAGCAAGCCCGCTCCCACTGGGGGAATGCATTTCAAATGTGTGCGGGCTTGGTGGCGAATTCTTGAGGCCAACACGATTTATCTGTCTGTCATCCGATAGTCCGGGCTGCGAAACCGCTCAAGAATGAAGTATTGTTGTGCCCATCCAAAAAACGTCAGAAGCCTTGAACCGTTTCGACGGTTGTTCAGTGATAGAGGGTGTCATGGGTAACGAAAGCATCAATTGGGACAAGCTGGGTTTTGACTACATCAAGACCGACAAACGCTATCTGTCGTACTTTCGCGATGGCGAGTGGGACAAAGGCACCCTGACCGAAGATAACGTGCTGCACATCAGCGAAGGCTCGACGGCCCTTCACTATGGCCAGCAGTGCTTCGAAGGCATGAAGGCCTATCGTTGCAAGGACGGTTCGATCAACCTGTTCCGCCCGGACCAGAATGCCCTGCGTATGCAACGCAGCTGCGCGCGTCTGCTGATGCCAATGGTGGAAACCGAGCAGTTCATCGAAGCCTGTAAGGCTGTGGTTCGCGCCAACGAGCGTTTCATCCCGCCGTACGGCACTGGCGGCGCGCTGTACCTGCGTCCGTTCGTGATCGGTGTGGGTGACAACATCGGCGTGCGTACTGCTCCCGAGTTCATCTTCTCGATCTTCTGCATCCCCGTTGGCGCCTACTTCAAAGGCGGCCTGACCCCGCACAACTTCCAGATTTCCAGCTACGACCGCGCCGCCCCACAAGGCACCGGTGCAGCCAAGGTCGGCGGTAACTACGCGGCCAGCCTGATGCCCGGTTCCAAAGCGAAGCAGGCCCACTTCGCCGACGCTATCTATCTGGATCCGATGACCCACACCAAGATCGAGGAAGTCGGTTCGGCCAACTTCTTCGGGATCACCCAGGACAACAAATTCGTGACCCCGAAGTCGCCATCGGTACTGCCGGGCATCACTCGTCTGTCGCTGATCGAACTGGCCAAATCGCGTCTGGGCCTGGAAGTGGTTGAAGGTGATGTGCTGATCGACAAGCTCTCCGACTTCAAGGAAGCCGGCGCTTGCGGCACTGCTGCCGTGATCACCCCGATCGGTGGCATCAGCTACAACGACCATCTGCACGTATTCCACAGCGAAACCGAAGTCGGCCCGGTGACCCAGAAGCTCTACAAAGAGCTGACCGGCGTGCAAACCGGCGACATCGAAGCGCCAGCGGGCTGGATCGTCAAGGTTTGATCTAACCGCTGATGTACGAAAGCCCCCGCGGAGTGATCCGTGGGGGCTTTTTATTTGATCTTTTATTTATGCGCAATACGTTTACCCGACCGACCAGCAATCCCGCTCGCTTGCCCATCCTGTTGCTTGCCCATGCGCGCCTGAGTAATAAGCCCGGGAATCAACTCCCCCTCCGGCAGGTTCTTCCAGAAGCGCACCGGCAAATGCCCTTGCATGACTTTTGGATTCAACCGCGCCGGGTTGAAGATGTGGCTGTAATAGGTCAACCAGAGATCGCCATGCGGATCATCGACGTTCTGCGCCAATTGCTGCCACTCCACGGGGCACCGGCGCTGATGAATCAATTGTTCGCCGTCGTAATACACCCCATCACGGGGTGTGGCAATCAACCAGCGATGGCGGCCCATGCGTGCGACGAAATGCTCACTGGCGCGGTGCAGGATGTCGTGGGCCGGTTCATGCCACGCCACGTATTGCGGCCCTGGCAGATCTTTCGGTCGCTCGATGAAGCGCACGAATGCATGGAGGTGATGCGCTTCGCGCTGTACTTGCTTGATCCGTCGCTGCAATTCACTGCCCAGTTTGTCGCCCGCCATCATCGCCGTGCGGTCGCCATGACTGACGCGCCACAACACTTCATACAGCAGGCTCCAGCGCTGATCGCCCCGATAACTGGCCGCACGCTCCAGGGTGTCGAGCAAGGTACGCGGGATGCGTGCCTGAAACGGCCCTTGGCCTTTAGGCACAGACTGGTCGCCGGCAAACAGATCGCCCACCCCTTCCGAGGCCCAGCTCACCAGGCTCGGATCGATTTCATGGCTCAGTAACCAGCGAGCCTGTTGCCGCCAGGTGTCGAACAGGTCATCGCAATCCAGATCGATCATCCCCACAACCCCATCTGTTGCGGCATCGGCCGGTCGCGCAATTGCTGATACAGCATATGACTGGTGACCTCGGCTTGCTGCGGATGGTAATCGCTGGTGATGATGAACGGCTTGGCTTTGGCCAGTACGCACCGCATGCGCGCCACGTCCTCGTAGCGAATCCGCCGCTGTCGGCGCAGCTCCACCAGGCGTTCGGTGGTGCGCAGGCCAATGCCGGGAATACGGGCGATCAGGGCCGGTTCAGCACGATTGAGGTCCAGCGGAAACACCTCGCGATTCTGCAACGCCCACGCCAGTTTCGGATCGATATCCAGCGCCAGATTCCCCGGCCCCTTGAGCAGCTCACCGGCGCTATAGCCATAGCTGCGCAAGAGAAAATCGGCCTGATACAACCGATGCTCACGCATCAAGGGGGGCGCAGCAAGCGGTACGCTTTTCGGGCTGTCGGGGATCGGACTGAACGCCGAATAGTAAACCCGGCGCAGCCGGAAGTTGCCGTACAACGCCTGCGCACTGTGGAGGATGGTGCTGTCGTCGGTGTCATCGGCCCCGACGATCATCTGGGTGCTTTGTCCGGCCGGCGCGAATTTAGGCGCGCGTGGTTCGTTGCGCACGGTCTGCTCACCGGTGTAGATGGTCTGCATCGCCTGTTTGATCGAGACAATCTGTTTCTCCGGCGCCAGGGTTTGCAGGCTGGCATCGGTGGGCAACTCGATGTTGACGCTCAAGCGATCAGCGTAACGTCCGGCCTCCTCGATCAGCGCCGGGTCGGCTTCGGGAATGGTCTTGAGGTGGATGTAACCGCGAAACTCGTGCTCTTCACGCAGAAGCTTCGCAACCCGCACCAGTTGCTCCATGGTGTAGTCCGCCGAACGGATGATCCCGGAGCTGAGAAACAGCCCGCTGACACAGTTGCGCCGATAGAAATCCAGGGTCAACGCCACGACTTCTTCCGGCGTGAAACGGGCACGCGGCACGTCGCTGGAACGGCGGTTGACGCAGTATTGGCAGTCATAAAGACAGAAATTGGTCAGCAGAATCTTCAGCAGCGAGACGCAGCGCCCGTCCGGCGTGTAGCTGTGGCAAATGCCCATGCCATCGGTCGAGCCTAATCCGCTCTTGCCCTCGGAACTGCGCTTGGGCGCACCGCTGCTCGCGCAGGATGCGTCGTACTTGGCGGCGTCGGCGAGGATGCTGAGCTTGTCGATGATTTGCATGGCGAAGGCTCTTTACTGGTTGCATATACAGTATCGAGTCTATTGGATTGGCACAAGCTGCAAAAACAGATCAAAAGATCGCAGCCTACGGCAGCTAAAGGGGAACGCTGTGATCTGCAGGCGTTGCCGCGACTTGCGATTTTTTGATCTTTGCTTGCGCCGCCAACTCGATACCGAATCGCGCACTGAGCGCTCTGTGCCCCGCTGCTGTCAGCGCCAATGCCCGACTGTCCAGATCCTGCGTCACCCATTTGCGCTCCAACGCTGTTTGCAGCAGCGCAGCGCCCAGCGAACCCCCCAAGTGCGGCCGGCGCATGCTCCAGTCCAGGCACGGGCAGGCAAACTTGCGGCGCAGTGCATTCAAGTTCTGCACTTCAATACCCAACCCTGCAAATAACGCCGCGCCACTGTCACTCAAGCGATACGCCTGCTCGTCGGTATCCACCAGCCACCCGGCATCGATCAAACGGTCATGCAGCAACACCGCCAACGTTCCGGCCATGTGGTCGTAACAGGTGCGGGCAAATTGCAGGCGATCCGGCGTGTCCGGCTTGAAGGTCGGCGCGGCGCTCTGGCCAATCACCATCAGGGCTTCCAACGCCCGGGCGACGCGTTTGTCGGCGAGGCTGTAATAACGATGGCGGCCCTGCACATGCAGTCGCACCAACGCCAGATCCTTCAGTTTGCTCAGGTGCGCGCTGGCGGTGGACGCACTGACTTCGCCGATAGCCGCCAGCTCCGTGCTGGTGCGGGCGTGACCGTCCATCAGCGCGCAGAGGATTTTCGTCCGGGCCGGTTCCGCGATGGCGGCGGCCACTTGCGAGACGCCGATGTCTTGATGTTCTGCGTGCATATTTCGCTCCCCGACGAATCATCGCCGTTACGGACTGGAGATAGTAGCAACACTTTCCCCTCCGACAAGGCTACAAACATGGACCCGATCATCGCTGCGACTCATGCCGACCCCTACCCGTATTACGAAACACTGCGCGCCGAGGGTGGGCTGATGTTTCATCCCGAACTGAAATTGTGGGTCGCCAGCACAGCCCGTGCAGTTTGTGCGGTACTGGCTCATGCCGAGTGTCGGGTGCGTCCGGCACACGAGCCGGTGCCCAAAGCGATTGCCGAGGGCATGGCCGGTAAAGTCTTCGGCCAGTTGATGCGGATGAACGAGGACGAACACCAGCGCTGTCCACGTTCGGCCATCGAGCCGGCATTGACGCTGATCAACAGCGGTGAAGTTCAGGCGTTGGTGAACGCACGCCTGATCTGCGCGAACGCCGATGGCGTACACAAAGCCATGTTCAGGGGGCCGGTCTGTGTGGTCGCGGTGTTGCTCGGGTTCGCTCCCGCACAGGCTCGGGCAATCAGTGAGTTGACCGGGGATTTTGTCGCGTGCCTGTCACCGTTGAGCAATGACGTGCAACTGGCGGCCGCCCACGCAGCGGCGCAGCAGTTGCACGGATATTTCACTGAGTTGCTCGCCGGCCCGCGGGAGCAAACGACTTTGCTTGCCGGCATCACGCAGCGATTCGAGGGGAGCGAGCAAACCCTGATCGCCAACCTGATCGGTCTCTGTTCACAGACGTTTGAAGCGTGCGCAGGATTGATCGGCAATGCGCTGGTGGCTTTGCGGCGAGCGCCAGCGCTACGCACAGCCTCCATTGAGGCGCTACTGGCTGAAGTGCAGCGCTTCGACCCTGCGGTGCAGAACACCCGGCGATTTGTCGCGACCTCCTGCGACATCGACGGGATTCGCCTTGAGGCGGGCGAGGTGATTGTGCTGCTACTGGCCTCGGCCAACCGTGATCCTGCACTCAATGAAAACCCCGACCGGTTTGCACTGGATCGCCCCAACCGCCGCAGTTTCAGTTTTGGCAGCGGTCGCCATCAGTGTCCGGGGCAAGCGCTGGCGATGACGATTGCCAGCGCAACGGTCAAGGCAATCGTCGATCTCGGCATCGATCTTGATCGCCTGAGCTGGCACTACCGCCCTTCTCTTAACGGGCGCATTCCACTGTTCAGCGAGGTACAGCGTTAGGCGCTGTGCAATTCGATGGTCAGGTGCGATAGCTCATGCACCGGCGCCAGCCGTTCGCGAACGGCCTCAGCGGTGATACCTGCACTTGCCACCACGCTGACAATCGCCGCCCGCGCCTGCGGGCCGACCTGCCAGACGTGCAGATCGCTGATCCGCATATCGCCCGAGGTTTCCAACAACTCCCGGATTTCGGCGGCCACCGGCTCATCGGTGGCGTCGAGCAATACGGCAGCGCTGTCACGCATCAGGTTGTAGGCCCATTTGGCGATGACAATGGCGCCGACAATACCCATGGCCGGGTCCAGCCACACCCAGCCGAGATAGCGCCCGGCCAGCAACGCGGCAATCGCCAGCACCGACGTCAGGGCGTCGGCCAGCACATGGACGTAAGCCGAACGCAGGTTGTTGTCGTGATGGTGATGATGATCGTGACCGTGGTCGTGATGATGCCCATGGTCATGACCGTGGTGCCCCATCAGCAAAAAAGCGCTGACCAGATTCACCGCCAGCCCCACCACTGCAATCACCGTCGCCTCGCCAAATGCCACGCTGGTGGGCTGGAACAGCCGCACAATGGACTCACCGGCAATCGCCAGTGACACCAGACCGAGCACCATGGCCGAGGCGAATCCTGCCAGGTCACCGACCTTGCCGGTACCGAAACTGTAGCGGCGGTTGTTGGCATTACGCCGGGCAAAACCGTAGGCCGCCGCCGCAATGCCCAACGCGCCGGCATGGGTCGCCATGTGGAAACCGTCGGCCAACAGCGCCATGGAACCGGTGATGTAACCTGCGGCGATTTCGCCAATCATCATCACAAAGGTCAGCACCACCACCCATAACGTGCGACGGGCATTGTCGTCGTGGGAGGCGCCAAGAAACTGGTGATCGTGGCTGAACGGGTCAGCCTTGGAGGTCAGGGTCATGATATGGCGCTCTATTTGGAGTAGCGACGGATGGCTTGCAACAGGTCTTCTGCGCCTTGGGCACGCGCCTCGTCGCTGAGATCAGGATGGGCCACATGTTCGCGGGTGTGGGCTTCGATAAATTGCTCCATCAAGCCATTGACCGCGCCGCGAATCGCCGCCACCAGGTGCAACGTCTTGGCGCAGTCGGCGTCCCCTTCCAGCGCCTTCTCCACCGCTTGAACCTGTCCGGCAATGCGCCTTACGCGGTTAAGCAGTTCGTCTTTGTGTTCGTGGATGTGCGACATACCTATACCCCCTACCCCTATATGACGGGCATATTCACCGATTGCATCGGCAGGGGCAAGGTGGTTGTGGAAAGAGAAGACGAATGGACCTCACGGCAAGCCTCAAACGCCCCCCTACATCGCATGGGCGGGCTTGCTCGCGAAGGTGTTCGAATTGATTACTCAGTCAGACGCTCAGACCGCCAACTGCAAAATCAGCCAGCTATTGGCCCCGCTGATCAGCACAAACAAGCCCCACGCCAGCACACGGGTCGGCCAGCGGTTCACGAATGGCCCCATCAGTTTCTTGTCGTTGGTCATGCGAATCAGCGGATACAAGGCAAACGGCAGTTGCAGGCTCAACACCACCTGGCTGAGCACCAGCAGTTTGCCCACTGCGCCGTCACCCATGAGCCAAACACCGATGAACGCCGGAATCAGCGCCAGTCCTCGAGTGATCAGCCGCCGTTGCCAGCAGGGAATCCGCAGATTCAGGTATCCCTCCATGATCACCTGGCCGGCGATGGTGCCGGTAAAGGTCGAACTCTGCCCAGACGCGAGCAACGCCACACCGAACAGCACGCTGGCCAGCGCGCCGCCAACCAGTGGGTCCAGCAAGTGATAGGCATCCTGAATCTCTACTACGTCGGTATGACCGGACTGGTGAAAAGCGGCCGCCGCGAGGATCAGAATCGCCGCGTTGACCAACAACGCCAACGCCAGCGAACCGATGGTGTCGATGCGCGCAAGTTTCACCGCGTCCTGTTTGCTCGCCAGATCCTTACCGATCATTCGTGTCTGCACGATGGACGTGTGCAAATAAAGGTTATGCGGCATGACGGTGGCACCAAGAATGCCGATTGCCAGGTACAACGGCGCGGCGTCGCTGATGGCGGCCAGTGACGGTTTGAAGCCCTGAGCCACGTCCGGCCAGTACGGCTTGATCAGCAACAATTCAACGAAAAAACACACGCCAATGGTGGTGACCAACACCAGCATGATCGCTTCGAGGCGGCGGAACCCGCGATTCTGCAGGGCCAACACCAGCAACGTATCGAACGCTGTCAGCGCGATACCGAAAGTCAGCGAACAACCAAGCAACAAGTGAAACGCCAGCGCGCAACCAAGGACTTCGGCAAGGTCAGTGGCAATAATCGAGATCTCCGCCAACACCCATTGCAGCCGCGCCGTCGGGGTGCTGTAGCGCTCGCGGGACAATTGCGCCAGATCGCGGCCGGTGGCGATGCCCAGACGCGAACACAGGCATTGCACGACCATGCCTGCCAGACTCGCCAGCAGCACGACAAACAGCAGGCTGTAGCCAAACCGCGAACCCGCTTCGATTGCCGTCGCCCAGTTGCCCGGATCCATATAGCCGATCGACACCAGCAAGCCAGGGCCGGCGAAGCGCAGCACGCGCTTGAAAAACGAGGCATTGGGATCTACCGCAACGCTGCCAGCCACTTCCGGCGGGCAAAACGGCGCGGTGGCGATTTTGGGCAAGCTGAATTTCACGCACACATCCAGAAACAAGTCGAAAGACGCAGCTTAGACGTTTCGCCCCCTGTGATGAAAGCTCAAGATCCGGCCACACCCAGTAGTTGCTGACGCAATTCGGGACTGCGTGTACGTGGACTCAACCAGATATCAAAAAATGCGCGGGCGAACTGCGGGTCGTCGATTTCGTGCTGCAACTGTTGGCCAACAAAAAACCGCGCCCCCTGCCCCGGCAAATAAACCCCGGTAATGCGGGTGCCTGCGCGGACGTCGACGAACGCCTGCTGCATCTGCGTCTGCCAGACGGCCAGTTGCGCCGGGCTGATGGAAGAACCCGCCAGACGTTTGATCTCATCAACACTGGCCTCGACCAGATCGTCGCGAGAAATCTTGCGCAGGTAGATCAGCTCCAGGGCAAAGGGCTGCCCGTCCACCAGAGGCTGCGCGGCGCTCCACAGCCGCGCGTTATAAACGTCGAATCCAAACACACTGAAATCACCGGTGCCGATGATTTTGGCGCCAGGCACTTCGTCCTGCCAGTTGGCCCAGGCAGGTGCCACCAGCAAGGCCCACAAGCCGATGGCGCAGCACCCACGCCAGACATTCTGTGTTCTGCTCATCACGTCATCGACTCCGGCAAACCCTGATAGACGAAGCATAGCCTGTATGCCTCCGAGACTTTGTATACAAAAAATACCCACGTGTGCAGCAATCCACTGACAGCGATGCTACCGTGACCGCCTCTCACCGGACGGAGACACCTGCGTGCTGATCCTCAAGTTGCTGTTGATTCCCGGTTTTCTGCTGCTGATATCTTTGGCGGGTAAACGCTGGGGGCCGAGCGTGGCCGGGTGGCTGTCGGGGTTGCCGGTGGTCGTTGGGCCGATCCTGTTTTTCCTCGCCATCGAACAGGGCGCGCCGTTTGCCGCGCAATCAGCGGTGGCCGCTTTGTCAGCGATGTTCGCGATGATTGCGTTCTGCATCACCTACGCGCAGGTCGCGCAGCGGGCCAACTGGCCTTGGGCGTTGAGCATTTCCCTGACGGTCTGGGCCTTGCTGGCGCTGGTACTGTCACTGATTCCGGCATCAATGCCGTTTTCGGTGCTGGCGGCGGCGGTTGCCCTACTGGCGGCGCCCTACCTGTTTCCCAACGTGCAGCCGCCGCTCAGCAGTCCGGTTCCGAAGTCGGACAGATTGATCTGGCGGATGCTCGCCGGCGCTGCGCTGACGCTGGTGGTGACCATGCTCGCAAGTACCGTCGGCGAACGCTGGAGCGGCCTGCTTGCGGTGTTCCCGGTGCTTGGCAGTGTGATGGCGGTGTTTTCCCAGCAAACCCGTGGCCCTGAATTTACCGCCGCGCTGCTACGGGCGACCGCGACGGGGATGTATTCGTTTTCGGCGTTTTGTCTGGTCTCGGCACTGACATTGCCGAGCCTGGGCCTTGGTGGATTTGCCTTGGGAGTGGCGGTGTCGGTGGCAATGCTGGGCGTCACCAAGCGGCTACTGGCCCGCCCCGCCCCCAGGCAACAGACGCAATAACCCGTCAGACGAATCGCGCTGGAATGCCCTGCATGCTCCGTGGGATGATCGCCCGCCTCGCGCGACCATTCACCGGAGATTCCCATGTCATTGCTGAGCAAAAAAGCCGTCGTCCTGTTAGTCGCGGCTGTCGCCGGTCTCGGCGCCATCAACGCTCAGGCGGCCAAGCCCAAGGAAAAAGCCGCCACCGAGAAGGTCTCGATGCTGGGCGGCAAGTTCACCTTCGTGCTGCCCAAAGGCTTCGTTGCCGACCCGCTACCCGCTAGCCCGACCGGCGCCAAGGGCACCATGTACACCAACCAGGCGACTAAAACCGTGGTCATCGCCGCCGAAAACCAGATTCCCGAAGGCAACAACGTCAAGGACAACGACAGCGAGTTCCTCGACGGTAGCGTCTCTGACTTCATCGACGCCCAGCGCAAAGCCTTGCCGGACTTCAACAAACTCAGCGAAAAAAGCCTGACCCGCAAAGGCACTGGTCTGGGCCTGCGTCAGGTCGACAGCACCGCCACCCAGGGCGGCGGCCAGACGCTCAACACCACGTTGATGGCCGGTTCCGGTACGAAGATGGCACTGGTCCAGGTGATCTCGCGGGTCAGCGACAAGCAAGGTCACGATGCGCTGGTGAAAACCATCCTCAAGGATTGAGCTGCTGCAACCAGCCATTCAGATCCCGCAGTTCGGCCGCGCTGATGCTGTGGCCGACCCCGGGATAAGCGTGAAACTGCGGTGTGTACTTGAGCTTCTGCAGCCGCTCGTTGGCGGCAGTGCCGTCGCGATACGGCACGCGATCATCGGCGGTGCCATGGCCGATGAAGATGCTCAGCGGCAGCGGTTGTTGTTCAGGCTTGAGCTCGGTTTTCAACACCGGCAATAAACGCCCGCTCAACGCCGCGATGCCGCCCACGGCCACGGGTGGGCGCAGTCCCACCTCGTAGGTCATCATGGCGCCCTGACTGAAACCGATCAGGTACACCTTGTCCGGCGTGGTGTGATATTTCTTCGCCGCTTGCGCGACAAAATCCCTTAGCTTCTGACCGCTGACCTTCAGATCATCAGTCTCGCCGTTGTAGGCGCCTTCGCCTTTTTTGCGAAACCACTGGAATCGCCCTTCACCCAACGCCAACGGAGCCTGCACGGAGAGGTAGTTGTACTGCGCCGGCAGCTGGAATTTCATGCCGATCAGATCGGCCTCGTTACTGCCGTAGCCGTGCAGGAATATCACCAGCGGACGCGGATCGGCGTCTGGGTGAACTTGTTCGATGTACTTGAGCGGCAGATCGCTTTGCAGAGTGGTTTGAGCCTGAACAGCGCTGGACGCCAGCAGGGTCAACAGAGCAAACACCTTCAACATGAGTTTTCCTTCACGGGGTGCAGGGTTTGGGGTGAGCCTAACACCCTGAAGCGAGGGTCCAAATGACGGGGGGTTGCTGATGTCGCCTTCACTGGCAAGCCAGCTCGCACAATAATCTGTGCCACTCACAAAACCCGTGGGAGCGGGCTTGCTCGCGAAGAGGACCTTGAACACAGCAAAAATCTGTCAGTCGTTCGTCAGTTTGCCCGTGCGAAACGGCACTCGCCCCGCCACTTTCGCCTGCCAGATGCCCGGCTCGGTATAGCGCCCGCGATCAATCGCAAACAATACCCCGCTGGTGCCGGCGTGGATCGTGGTCACACGATCCTGCAACGGATCAACCACTTCAAACAACGCATCGCCCTTCTCTACCCACTCGCCCGCATTGCGCAGGAAACTCACCACACCGTGGTGCGGCGCGAACAGGTATTCGGTGCCTTCGAACGGCATGCCTTCACAGCACTCTTTCGGCGTTGCCGGCCATTCGCCGCTGATGAACCCTTGTTCGGCGAGAAACCCGAGAATGGCCTCGCAATTGGCCTGAGCCTGATCGACGCGCGTATCGCCCATGCTGCCCAACTCCAGCGTTGTCGCGAGGTTGGCCGGTGGAATCGCCGCGTTGGGGAACGCCCGCGCCAGGCGCAACCAGGGCGTCGAGCAGGACTCATCGAACGAACTGCCGCCGGAGTCCTCACACAGCAACGCCACGCCAGCCTTCAACCGCGCCGCCAGCGATTGCCACCGCGGCCAGTGTTGCGGCAACGCGTAGAGGTGAATCGAGGCTTCAAAATCGCAATGCAGGTCGAGGGTGATGTCGGCATCACAGGCATGGCGCAGCAACAACCGGTGCAGCGCTTCCAGTGGCGAGGCCGGTGCCGGCAGGTCATCGAAGACCTGGCCCATGGCCTGGCGAATCAGCGCGATGTTGGCGTCAGCATCGGCGCCCAATTGATCACCGATCAACGCCGCCACCGGGGCGCTGAGCTCGACGAAGGCACGGTTGAAATTCTTGCCGCTGCCCAGTTCGAAACGGCCCATGTGCGCGCCTTGCAGGTGTTGATCCAGGCCGATCGGGTTGGCCACCGGCACCAGCTCAACCACACCTTGCAAACGGCCTTGGGCTTCGAGTTCGTTCAGGCGTTGTTTGAGCTCCCACGCGGTGCGCATGCCTGGCAGTTCATCGGCGTGCAGGCTGGCCTGGATGTAAACCTTGCGGGTGCCGGCACCGTAACGAAACACGCTGAGGGAACGTTCGCTGCCCAGGTGGCTCCAGGGCAGAACATGGTCGATGCGTTGCATGGGTAACTCCTGAATAACGGATCACTGAGATCCCCTGTGGGAGCGGGCTTGCTCGCCAATACGGTGTATCAGCCAACGAAGCGGTTGAATGTCAAACCGTATTCGCGAGCAAGCCCGCTCCCACAACGTTCTCGTGTTGATCAGAGCGTAAAAAAGTGGCCACCGCGTTAACGGGGCCACTTTTTTCTACGGCGTATTAATGGCCGTACACGTCAAAGTCGAAGTACTTGTCCTGCACTTGCTTGTACTTGCCGTTGGCGCGGATTTCGGTGATGGCCTTGTTGAATTGCTCAGCCAGCGCGGTATCGCCCTTGCGCACTGCAATACCGGCGCCGCCGCCGAAGTATTTGGCGTCTTCATAGGTCGGGCCGACGAATTCGAAGCCTTTGCCGGCGTCGGTTTTCAGGAAACCGTCGCTCAGGTTGACCGAGTCGGCCAGCATCGCGTCGAGGCGACCGGAGACCATATCGAGGTTGGCTTCCTGCTGCGAGCCGTAGCGCACCAGATCAATACCGGCCGGGACCAGCACTTCGGTGGCGTAGCGGTCGTGGGTACTGGCACGCAGTACGCCGACTTTCTTGCCTTTGAGCTCGGTCAGCGGGTCTTTGACACCTGAACCTTCCTTCATCACGAAACGTGCAGGCGTGTGGTAGTACTTGATGGTGAAATCGACGTTTTTCTTGCGATCGTCAGTGATGGTCATCGAGGACAGGATCGCGTCGATTTTCTTCACTTTCAGCGCCGGGATCAGGCCGTCGAATTCCTGCTCGACCCAGGTACATTTGACTTTCATCTGCTCACACAGCGCATCGCCGATATCCACGTCGAAGCCGGCGAGTTTGCCGTCAGGGGTTTTCATCGAGAATGGCGGGTAACCGGCTTCGATACCGATGCGGATCGGCTTGGCGTCTTCGGCCACAGCGGTCAGGGACAACATCGACAGTGCCAAGGCACCAAACATCACTAGCTTCTTCATTTATAACTCCTGTGTGCGGAGGCTTTTATTGGCAGCTTCGATTCAACGTTCGGTCATGGCCAGTTAACGGCAAAAAACCGAAGTGGCCGGCAGTCTATGGCGGCGCGCACAGGGCAAATTGTTTTTAAGCGACAAATACTTACAGAAGATCGGCGCACCGGCTGACCGGGGTCAACAGGTGCGCCGTCGTGGTGCAAAGGCTGTAGGACAAGCGCTGCTTTCGTTCAAAAAATCTTGAAAAGCGTCAGCATTCGCAACCGAGTGACACTGCGGCAACAGACGAATCACTGAGCGAAAATCCCTCATCCAGCCAGCCGGTCACGCCGCCGATCATTTCCTTGACCGGGTAACCCAGCGCCGCCAGTTTCACCGCTGCCTTGTTGGCGCCGTTGCAATGTGGTCCCGCGCAATAGACCACGAACAGCGTGTTTTTCGAGTAACTCGCCAACCCTTGAGCCGTCAGCAAACGCCCCGGCATATTGATCGCGCCCGGCACATGGCCACGCTCGAAAGCCAACGGTCCGCGCACATCAACCAATACAAAGTCGACCTCACCGGCCTCTTGGCTGCTGAATACGTCGGAACAATCGGTTTCGAAGGTCAGACGGTTGCTGAAATGCATCAGGGCAATCGCCGAGGGAGCGGCAGGAATTTCGCGAACAAGGCTGGGCATCGGGTATTGCTCCTTCATCTGATCGGGTATGAACAGACTTTATCGAGCCGCAGCCTGCCGCTACAGTGGCGGACAAGACACTCATCGGGAATTTTCCGCCAAATGCCAACATCACCAGGTCTGGTCGCGATTCTGGCCTACGACGGCCTCTGCACTTTCGAGTTCGGCATCGCCGTGGAGATCTTCGGCCTGGCCCGGCCGGAGTTCGATTTTCCTTGGTACGAGCATGCGATTGCTGCGGTCGATCAAGGGCCGATGCGCGCCATGGGCGGGATTCAGGTGTTGGCCGACGGTGGTCTGGAACTGCTCGCCGAGGCACGCACCATCATCATTCCCGGCTGGCGCGACCGAAATGCGGCGGTGCCTCCAGCCTTGATCGATGCGTTACGGCAAGCCCATGAGCGTGGCGCTCGCTTGTTGTCGATTTGTTCCGGGGTATTTGTCCTGGCAGCCACCGGCCTGCTCGACGGCCACGGCGCCACCACCCATTGGCGCTACACCACGGAATTAGCGCAACGCTATCCGGCGATTGCGGTTGATCCGGATGTGCTCTACGTCGACGCCGGCCAGTTGATTACCTCGGCAGGCAGCGCAGCCGGCATCGACGCCTGCCTGCACCTGGTGGCGCGGGACTGCGGCACTCAAGTCGCCAACTCGGTGGCGCGACGCCTGGTGATGTCGCCGCAGCGTACCGGCGGGCAGGCGCAGTTCATTCCAACCCCGGTGAGCGCGACGCCACGCAACGATCTTTCGCGTGTTATGCATTGGGCACGCGAGCGTTTGCATGAGCCGTTGGAAGTGCGCGATCTGGCGAGTGAAGCGGCGATGAGTGAGCGCACGTTTTTGCGGCGCTTCAGCGAGGCCAACGGTCAGTCGCCCAAGGCGTGGTTGCAGCACGAACGTCTGGCCCGAGCACGGGAGTTGCTGGAAAGCACCGATCAACAGAACGAGCAAATCGCCGAGCGCTGTGGCTATCGGTCGGTGGAGAGCTTTCGCGTGGCATTTCGTGGCGTGGTCGGGGTGCCGCCGTCGGTGTATCGGGAGCGGTTTGGGCGTGGGAGCAAGGCGATTTCTTGAGATGGCCTTGAAGGGCTCTTCGCAAGCTCGCTGCCACAGGAATCGGTGGGGTTTGCGGATTTTGTGAACACCCTACAAACCTGTGGGAGTGAGCTTGCTCGCGAAAGCATCGGCACATGACTGCTGGAGTAACAGACGGGTGCGAGCCTCAATCCTCCCGCGTCAAAACCTCCAGCAACTCGATCTCAAACACCAGATTCGAATGCGGCGGGATCTTGCCCATCGTCCGCTCGCCGTACCCCAAATGCGCCGGCACCAGCAGTTTGCGTTTGCCGCCGACCTGCATGCCCATCAATCCTTGATCCCAACCCTTGATCACCCGGCCAGTGCCGATCACGCACTGAAAAGGTTTGCCCCGGGTGTGGGACGAATCGAACTCCGTGCCGTCTTCCAGCCAGCCGGTGTATTGGGTAGTGATCAGCGCGCCTTTGACGGCGGCTTTGCCCTCGCCTACCTGAAGATCGATGACCTGCAGTTCATCATTCATGACATTCACTCTATTGTTCAACTGGCCGCCGTTTTCCCAGAATTGCCGGGTATTGGCAAGCCGTCAGCGACGATCAACGTGGTATCCGAACCGAGTGATGAACCCTTAACATAGCCAACCGCCATTACTTCCCGGATCGACTTGCCATGCTGGCAGCGCCCAAATGACTCAGCTATTGATCAGCCTTGCCATCGGCGCGGTGATGCTTGCCGTCATCGCCCTGTTGATCTGGCGCGAGCGTGGTTTGCGCCAGCAGCTTGCCCAATACCGTGATCTGCTGACGCGCGCCGCCGAAGGCCGGAACATTCATCAGGACGGCGACGCCGAGCGTTTCAAGCGCAGCCAGTATTTCGCGCGGATCGGCACATGGGATTGGGAAGTCGACACTGACCGGCTGTACTGGTCAGACGCGATCTACGGCATGTTCGGTTTCAACATCGGCGAAGTGACACCTTCCTATGCGTTGTTCTGTTCCTGCGTGCATCCGGACGACCGCGTCAGGGTGCGCGCCGGCGAACTGCGTTGCCTGGAAACCGGTGAAAACCACGACGAGGAATATCGCGTGGTCTGGCCTGACGGCACGATTCGCTGGCTACGGGAAACCGGCAATGTGGTGCGCAATGAACACGACGCGATGATCAAAATGATGGGCGTAGTGCGCGACATTACCGAAGAAAAAGCCTCGGCCAGTTACCTCAAACACCTCGCCCACTTCGACCCGTTGACCGGTCTGCCCAATCGGCTGGTGCTTGAAGAACGGCTCTGCGAAGCGCTGGACCATGCGCGCCAGAGCTGCACGCGGGTGGCGCTGGTCTTCGTCGACCTCAACGGTTTCAAAACCATCAACGACCAGTACGGCCACGCTGCCGGCGACCGGGTTCTGATCACCACCGCCACTCGCCTGAAACGCATCCTGCGCGCCAGCGACACCGTCGCGCGCATCGGCGGCGACGAGTTCGTAGTGATCCTGCAAGACCTCGCACCCGGCATCAACCTGCAGGACGAAGCCCGCAGCATCTGCCAAAAGATCTTCATCGAACTGTCTCCACCGATCAGCATCGGCAACGACCAGCGCCATATCGGTACCAGCCTTGGCGTGGCGGTTTTTCCCGATCATGCGACGGCGATGGATCGGTTGCTGCACATTGCCGATCTGGCGATGTATGAGGCCAAGCGCAGCGGGAATAATCAGTATCGGTTGGGTGAGGAAAGCCCTGCGCGTCTAAAGGCGCAGGGCTTTTGAATCCTGGGTTTAACGCGGAACCGGTTTCATCTCGACAATGGTCCCGTTGGTGATCATTACCATGACGTACTGGTCATTGATCTGCACCCACTGGGCCTGGTCGACCGGTTTTTTCAGGCCCTTGGCTTTCCAGTCGAGGGCTTTCTCGCTGCGCTGATAAACGTCTGGTGCGCGGTCATTGACCTTCAACTCGCGGTCACTGACCGGAGATTGCACGGCGGGTTCGCTTGAGGTTTGCGCCGCTTGAACGAGTGGGCTGATCCCGGCGATGCCGGCGACGAGGGCCAGGCTGGCGATTAGGGTTTTGCTGTTCATCGGTGAACCTCCTGAGATGTCTGATACCTGAACTCCGACTGCGCGGTGCTGGAATCATTCCTTGTTTTTTTCGGGGCTGGCTGGGGGATTGTAGTTGTCCGTCGGGACGCGATCGCAGGCAAACCAGGCTCCCACAGGATGGCGCGATGTTCAAACGATGTGTAATCAGCTCGATCCACTGTCAGCGTGATTTTTTTGCGCTACCATGCCGCGCAAAATCGCACCGCGTGAACAAGGACATCACCGTGAAAACCTATCTCGTCGTCAGTCTGGTTTTGCTCGGACTCTGCGCCCTCTATGCCGTCAGCCTTTTCAACTCGCTGGTGGCGCGGCGCAATGAAATCAAGAATGCTTTCGCCCAAGTCGAAGTCCAGCTCAAGCGCCGTTACGACTTGATCCCCAATCTGGTGGCCGTTGCCAAGGGTTATATGGCCCACGAACGCGAAACCCTCGAAGCGGTCATCGCTGCGCGCAACGCTGCAGTGGCCGTACTTGAGGCCACGCAAGCGCAACCGGGCAACGCAAAAAACATCGAGCAGTTGGGCCAAGCGGACAGCACGCTCAGCAGCGCGGTGGGTCGGTTGCACCTGACGCTGGAGGCCTATCCCGATCTCAAGGCCTCGCAGAACATGCAGCAACTCAGTGAAGAGCTGAGCAGCACCGAAAACAAAGTGAGCTTTGCGCGGCAGGCTTACAACGATGCGGTGATGACCTACAACACCCTCAAACAGGGTTTCCCTGCGGTGCTGCTGGCAACCGGTTTCGGTCATGGTACCGATGCGGCTCCGCTGAAATTTGCTGACACGCTGGCCATCAAGGTCGCCCCGAAAGTCTCTTTCTAACCCTCGTTACCCAAGGACGGCCCATGAATTTTTTTGAAAATCAACGCAGGGCCAGACGCCAGACGACACGCTTGGTGAACCTGATGATCTTGTCGCTGCTGGCTCTGACAGTCCTCACCAGCCTGCCTTTCGTCTTCCATGGATTCGAAAATTACCTGAGCGGCACCGGCAGCCTGCTGGATGCGCTCATGGCGATGGCCGTCATTGCATCAGTGGTCAGCGGCATCGTTCTGATCGGCGGCCTGCTGAAATACCACGAACTGCGGGCGGGCGGAAAAGTGGTCGCCCAGAAACTCGGCGGACGATTGATCAGCGACAACGGCAACACATTGGATGAGCAACGACTGATGAACATCGTCGAGGAAATGGCGATTGCCTCAGGTACCGTCGTGCCTGCGGTGTATGTGTTGCCGGAAGAAAGCATCAACGCCTTCGCGGCGGGGTTCACCCCCCAAGATGCGGTGATCGGCGTGACCCAGGGCGCAATTTCACTGTTGTCCCGAGACGAGCTGCAAGGAGTGATCGCCCATGAGTTCAGCCACATCTATAACGGTGACATGCGGCTAAACACTCAACTTGTAGCGGTTGTCTACGGCCTGCTGATCCTCGGGATTGCGGGCGCCTATATTCTCGCCAATCAACTCAAAAGTAATAAAGGTGAAAAACGTGATTCGGGGATCATGATTCTGCTGGGGGTTTTCGGTCTGGTGCTCTGCGTTGCCGGATTTATCGGTAATGTTTTCGGCAGCCTGATCAGGGCAGCAGTGAGTCGCCAACGCGAGTTCCTGGCGGATGCCAGCGCGGTGCAATTCACGCGCAATCCGCAGAGCATCGTCGGCGCCCTGAAAAAAATCGGTGCGCAAGGTTCATCTATCAGTGCTGCCCGAGCCGGTGAGTACAGTCACTTGTATTTCAGCGCGGGCGTCTCGAACCCGCTGAGTCGCCTGTTCGCTACCCACCCTGAGCTGAACGAGCGCATCCGGCGGATTGATCCGCACTGGGATGGCAGCTTCACCGTTCGCAATGCCGCTGAGCAAGCAAACGGTCAGCAGTAGAGGCCGACAGGTTCAATGGATTGATTGGCAAAACTTATGCCATCGCTGCAAGCCAGATCCCAGAGCGGTTCAGCGCCCCTCACTGATCCGCTTTGCGCATCAATCCATACCAACAATGCAATTAACAGATTGTTACACCTGCGCCACTATCCACCCCAATAAAAACCGTGCGCCGCTTCCCCGTAGCGCACGTCATAAAAGCGGTGGAGTACTTTGTCATGACAGCCTCAATCCCACACGGCGGCTCGCGGGCCGGCGCCATTTTCCGGGTGACCTCGGGCAACTTCCTCGAACAGTTCGACTTCTTTCTGTTCGGTTTCTACGCCACCCAGATCGCGGCGGTGTTCTTTCCGGCGAGCAGTGAATTCGCCTCTCTGATGATGACCTTTGCGGTGTTCGGCGCAGGCTTTTTGATGCGCCCACTGGGGGCCATCGTGCTCGGTGCGTACATCGATGACGTCGGTCGTCGCAAAGGGTTGATCGTTACGCTATCGATCATGGCCAGCGGCACGATATTGATCGTGCTGGTGCCCGGATACGAAACCATTGGCCTGTTCGCCCCCGCACTGGTGTTGATCGGACGGCTGCTGCAAGGCTTCTCGGCCGGTGCCGAATTGGGCGGGGTTTCGGTTTATTTGTCCGAAATCGCCACGCTCGGTCGCAAAGGCTTTTTCACCGCTTGGCAGTCGGCCAGCCAGCAAGTGGCAATCATCGTTGCCGCCGCGCTGGGCTACGCGCTGAACGCGTGGATGGCGCCGGACGTGATTGCCGATTGGGGCTGGCGCATTCCGTTTTTAGTGGGCTGCATGATCGTGCCGTTCATCTTTGTGCTGCGCCGTAACCTGGCGGAAACCGAAGCGTTTGCGGCGCGCAAACACCGCCCTAGCATGAAAGAAGTGTTCCGCACTCTCGGCCAAAACTGGGGCGTAGTGCTCGGTGGGATGCTGATGGTCGCCCTGACCACCACCGCGTTCTATCTGATCACGGTGTACGCGCCGTACTTTCGGCAAAACCGTGCTGCACCTGAGCACCTCCGACGCACTGTTGGTGACCTTGCTGGTGGGCGTGTCGAACTTCTTCTGGTTGCCGATTGGCGGCATGCTGTCCGACCGCATTGGCCGTCGCCCGTTGCTGATCGCCATGTCGCTGCTGGCGCTGGCCACGACTTATCCGGCGCTGTCCTACCTGGTGCAGGCACCGAGTTTCAGCCACATGTTGCTGTCGCTGTTGTGGCTGTCGTTTATCTACGGGATGTACAACGGCGCCATGATTCCAGCCCTCACCGAGATCATGCCCGTGGAGGTGCGCGTCGCCGGTTTCTCGCTCGCCTACAGCCTGGCCACCGCGATTTTTGGCGGTTTCACCCCAGCGATGTCCACCTTCCTGATCCAGTACACCGGCGACAAAGCCGCGCCGGGTTACTGGATGAGCATCGGTGCACTGTGCGCGTTGTGCGCCACCCTCTATCTGTATCGCCGCGCCGGCGGCCGTCTGCAACCTGCCGTTGCTTAAGGAACGTATCGCCATGAAAAAACTGTTCAACCTGACTGTCCTCGCCCTCCTCGCTTTCAGCGCACTGGCACACGCCGAAGAGGTACGGGTGATGACCTCGGGCGGCTTCACCGCCGCCTACAAAATCCTCGGGCCAAAATTTGCCGCCGCGACGGGCAACACGCTCGACACCACCCTTGGCCCGTCGATGGGCAAGTCCCCGGAAGCGATCCCTAATCGCCTGGCGCGCGGCGAACAGGCCGACGTGGTGATCATGGTCGGCTACGCGCTCGACGACTTGATCAAACAGGGCAAAGTCGACCCGGCCTCACGCGTTGAACTGGCGGATTCGCGGATCGGCCTGGCGGTGCGCCAAGGCGCGCCGAAACCGGACATCAGCAGCGTCGAAGGCCTGAAGAAAACCCTGCTCGACGCACAATCGGTGGCCTACTCCGACAGCGCCAGCGGTGTATACATCGAGCAGCAGTTGTTCAAGAAACTGGGCATCGAAGATCAACTGAAACCAAAAGCGAAGATGATCACGAAAATCCCCGTGGGCTCGGTCGTTGCCACGGGCGATTATCAGTTGGGCTTTCAGCAGGTCAGCGAGTTGCTGCCGGTGCCGGGGGTGAGTTTTGTGGCAAAGATTCCTGAGTCGGTGCAGTCGGTCACGCGGTTTGCTGCCGGGATTCCAGTTGGCGCACAGCATCCGCAAGAAGCCAAGGCGCTACTCGCCTACCTCGCTGCACCGGCCGCCCAGGCTGACGTGCAGGCCACCGGGATGGATTCGGTCAAGCCTTGATCGTTGGCGGCTGGACTTTCATTTCCACCACCAGCCGCTCCAGTTCCAACGCCGCCGGGGTCAATGTGCGACCCCGGCGCTTGAGGATACCGACACTGCGCATCACTTGCGGGTCGGTCAATGGCACCCGCGTCAGGATCGGATGATCCGGCCCCGGAAGCGCCATCATCGGTACCGCCGCCACACCTAGACCGGCCTCCACCAGACCAATCATTGTCGTCACATGCCGGGTTTCGCAGATGCTTTGGCGCTGCGGCACCACACCGCTCAACGCCTGATCGAGCAGAAAACGATTGCCGGACGTCTTGTCCAGCGAGATGTAGTCCTGCTGATAGAACTCATCCCACGTCACGCTGTTGCGTCCGGCCAACGGATGATCACGCCGGCAGGCAACCACATAGCACTCCTGCACAAGCGGTTCAAAATCGACTTTGGCATCCTGTGTGCCCATAAAACTCAAACCGAAATCCGCCTCGCCGTTGACCACTGCGCTGAGGACGTCGTGAGCGCTGGAATCGAGCACTTTGACTTTGATCCGCGGGAACTGCTGGTGATAACGGGCAACCACCCGCGGCATGAAGTAGTAAGCGGCGGACGGCACGCAGGCGACAGTGACATGGCCCAATCGGGTCGAGGCAACTTCGCTGATCCCCAGCAACGCCACGTCGAGATCATCCAGCAAACGCTCGACACTGGGCATGAAACCGCGCCCGGCCTGGGTCAGGCTGACTTTTCGGGTGGTGCGTTCGAACAGCTTTACGCCAAGCGCGTCTTCGAGTTTTTCGATGCGCCGGCTCAGCGCCGGTTGCGACAGACGTACGGTGTCGGCGGCCTTGCGGAAACTGCCCTGTTCGACCACGGCGCGAAAGGCTTGCAAGTCGTTGAGATCGAAGTTGATGGCCATGGCAGGACTCGGCGGATTGATTCACAAAGATTATTAATGTAACCAATTGATGCAAATTATTACAGGCTTCACGAAGATCTCGCCGCGGGAGCGGGCTTGCTCGCGAAGGTGATGTGTCAGGTGACATCTATTTCAACCGACCCGCCGCATTCGCGAGCAAGCCCGCTCCCACAGTGGATCTTCAGTGGATTGGAGGTCTGCCTAGACCTTATCCTTGTCGCCCCCGCCGTACCGCTGTCAGGAGTCAATCAATGCCCCATGAAGGCAATCTGTTGCAAGCCGCTGTCGTGTTTCTGTTCGCGGCCGTACTCACCGTGCCACTGGCCAAGCGCCTGCAACTGGGCGCGGTGATCGGTTATCTGCTTGCCGGGGTGATCATCGGCCCGTCGGTGCTGGGCCTGATCGGCAATCCGCAAAGCGTTGCGCATATCTCGGAACTGGGCGTGGTGTTGCTCCTATTCATCATCGGCCTTGAGTTGTCGCCACGACGGTTGTGGGTGATGCGCAAATCGGTGTTCGGCGTTGGTCTGGCGCAGGTGCTGCTGACCGCCTCGGTAATCGGCGTACTGGCGCTCTCGGTCTTCGGCCAACCGCTCAACAGCGCGATTGTGCTGGGCCTTGGCCTCGCGCTGTCGTCCACCGCGTTCGGCCTGCAAAGCCTTGCTGAACGCAAGGAACTGACCAGCCCTCACGGGCGCTTGGCGTTTGCGATTTTGCTGTTTCAGGACATCGCCGCGATCCCGTTGATTGCGCTGGTGCCCATGCTCGCCGGCAGCGCTGAGAACACCAGTAGCGCCGAAAGTCTGAATCACGCGTTACAGGTACTCGGCGGGATCGCTGTGGTGGTGGTGGGCGGGCGCTATCTGCTGCGTCCGGTGTTCCGAGTGGTGGCGAAAACCGGCTTGCCGGAGGTGTCCACCGCCACGGCATTGCTGGTGGTGATCGGCACGGCGTGGTTGATGGATCTGGTCGGTGTGTCGATGGCGTTGGGGGCATTTCTTGCCGGTCTGCTGCTGGCGGATTCGGAGTATCGCCATGAGCTGGAAGCGCAGATCGAACCGTTCAAAGGCCTGCTGCTCGGGCTGTTTTTCATCAGTGTGGGCATGGGCGCCAACCTTAGCCTGCTGCTGAATGCGCCATTCACGGTATTGGGGCTGACGCTGCTGCTGATCGGCCTGAAGCTGCCGTTGCTGTTTGTGGTGGGGCGTCTGGCGGGTGGGTTGAATAGAGTCAGTGCCATTCGCCTCGGTATCGTCCTGGCTGCCGGAGGGGAGTTCGCCTTTGTGGTGTTCAAGATCGGCCGCGATCAGGGCCTGTTCGAGCCGCGCCTTTACGACTTGCTGGTGCTGACCATCACCCTGTCGATGGCGGTGACGCCGTTGCTGCTGTTGGTCTGCGCACGACTGGTCAGCCCCAAAGTGCAACCGGTGGAGGTGCCGGAAAAATTCCGTGAAATCCAAACCGATGCACCGCGCGTGGTGATTGCGGGCATGGGCCGGATGGGCCAGATCGTGGCGCGGATTCTGCGGGCACAGAACATCAAGTTCGTGGCATTGGACACCTCGGTGGAAACCATCGAACTGTCGCGCAGTTTCGGTGGCGTGCCGGTGTTTTATGGCGACCCGATGCGCCCGGAAATCCTCAACGCCGCCAAGGTCGGCGAGGCGGAATATTTTGTGATTGCCACGGATGATCCGGACACCAACATCAAGACCGCGGAGATCGTGCGCAAGCTCTACCCGCACATGAAGATCATCGCCCGGGCGCGTAACCGTCAGCATGTGCACCGCTTGGTGGATATCGGCGCTGAAGCGATTCGAGAGACGTACTATTCGAGCCTGGAAATGAGCCGGCGCACGTTGGTCGGTCTTGGGCTGACACACGCTCAGGCCGATGCGCGGATCAAGCGCTTCAAGCACCACGACGAACAGGTGCTGGAGGCGCAACACGCGGTCTACGACGACGCGGCCAAAGTCCTGCAAACCGCCCAGGAAGCCCGGGCAGAACTGGCGCGTTTGTTTGAGTCGGATCAGTTGGAAGAGGAATCGCGCCAGGCCTGAGAATCAGGCGCCGCGCGGGCCGCCATCGCGGACAAGCCCGCTCCCACAGGGTTTCGCGTCGTGTACAGAATGCTGCTACGACTCGATCACTGTGGGAACTGGCTTGCTTAGGTCAGGCCATCTCTAATTCGAGCGCTGGCTCGACCGGTGCCACTTCAAACCGATCCGCCAGAAACGGCGTGATGTCCAACGGCAATGGCTCATCGTTGACCAGTTTGTCCAGCAGTACACCGGTAATCGCCGAAGTCAGAATGCCGGTGCGGAAATGTCCGCAGGCATTCAGATAGCCCTCCACCCCGCGCATCGGCCCAAGGATCGGCAACTCATCCGGCGACCCCGGACGCAACCCCGCCCAGGTGCGTTTGAGATTGACGTCCTTGATCTCCGGCAGGCAGCGCACCGCGCCCTGCACCAGCCCGGCGATTTCCGGGTAGGTGGTGGTGACATCGAAGCCTTTGTCTTCGGTGGTGCTACCGATCAGGATCTCGCCGTTGTCCTTTTGCGCCACATAGCAGTCACTGGTGGTCAGGCAACCGTTGAGGATCTTCGGCATGCGCTCGGTCAGCAGAATCTGGCCTTTTACCGGCTTCACCGGGATGCGGATGCCGGTCGCCCACTCACTCAAATCCGCCGCCCAGGCGCCGCCCGCGTTGATCAGCGTCTTGCAGTGGAACACACCCGCCTCGGTCGTCTGCACGCCGGTCACGCGGGTGCCGTGGTGCAACACGCCTGTGACGTTGGTGTTGACGAAGATGTCGACGCCATTCTGCCGCGCGCCTTCCATGTAGGCATCGGCGAGGCGGAACGGGCTGACCTGGTGATCGCAGAGAAACTCCAGCGCCCCGCGCGCTTCATGGCTGACGCTCGGTTCCGCTTCGCGCAGTGCGGCTTGATCAAGCCAGCGCACCTGATCGGCCAGATGCGCAATGCAGCCGACGATGTGTTCGGCGTAGAGCCGATCCTCGTCGTCATAAATCACGAATTTCAGGCCGGTCTTTTCGAACTTGAAATCCATGCCGTGGTTGTCCTTCAACTCGCGGTGCAACGCCGGGTAAAGCGCGTTGGATTGCAAGGCGAAATCGAAGAACGATTCCGGCAGGATGTGCGGCGTGCTGGCGTCCACCGCCACCGCCGCGCCCTGGGTTTCGCGCTTGCGGTTGGCCGACATCATGCGGAAGAAAATCACCCCGCAGCCAAGCCCTACCGACTCACCGATGGCCCACAAACCGCCGGCCGAAGCGCGGGTCGCGTTGCCCGGACGCTTGGCATCGATCAGCGCGACCTTGAGGTTTTTGCGTTTGGACAATTGATAGGCGCAGGACGCCCCGATTACGCCGCCACCCGCAATGACCACGTCATAGAACTTACTCATGGGAAGCGGCCTCCGTGCCGATATTCTGAAACGCGGAAAAAGGGATCGGATCAATCGGGAAGCGCGGGCGCAGCCAACCGACGTCCTTGCGCCCGGTGGCCTGGCGCAGTCTGTCACTGCAATAGCCGACGCACATGCGCCCCTGGCAATCGCCCATGCTTACGCGGGTACGCATTTTCAGGCTGGCGATGTCTTGAACACCCTGCTCCAGCGCACGATCAATGTCGGCACGGGTGGCGTGCTCGCAACGGCAGATCACCGTGTCTGGAGCCGGTAGCGCGGTCTGGCCGACGCCTCGTTCGGTATAACGATCCACCGCCGCACGGAAACGCACGATGGCTTTGAGTTTGCCCAGATAACGATCACGGCGAACGCGGGCCAGTTCCTCGTCGAGAACACCGCGTTGCAGCAGGATCGACGTCGCGGCGATCTTGCCGGCGAGCATTGCCGCTTCACCACCGCGAATGCCGCCCATGTCGCCGGCCAGATGCACATGAGGTTCGTTGCTTTGCTGCCAGATGTTCGCGTTGGCGCGCAGGTAACCGTCGTCGCTAAAGCCGTGATCCAGGCCCATTTGCTGGCTGAGTTGGGTGCGAGGAATGAATCCGTAGCCGACCGCCAGGGTCTTGGCTTCAAAGCGCTCGACGCGGGACATGTCCGGTTCCCAAGTGGCCGAGTACGGGGCGACGCTGACGCTTTTCAGTTCGCCCTCGCCGTGGGCTTCGACCACGCCCCAACCGTAATTCATCGCGATGCCGTGCAGTTTCAGGTAAGCGAGCATGCTCAAGCCGTCGAGGAACAGTTGCGGCTTGTTCAGCAGCGCCAGGCTCTCGCGGGCGATCTTGCCGAATGCACAGGCCTCATACACCCCCGCGACCTTCACGCCAGAAGCGTGCAACTGAGTCGCCACCAGCGGCAGCAACGGCCCGGTGCCGGCGATTACCACCGGCCCCTGCGGCTTGACCACGCCACTCTTGATTTGCAGTTGCAGACCGCCAAGCATGATCACCCCCGGCAGCGTCCAACCGGGAAACGGCACGCTGCGTTCATGGCAACCCGCAGCGAGCAGCAATTGCGGGTAGTGGATCTCGTGCAGTTGCTCGTCGCCATCCAGCACTACCAGTGCACGGGTGCCCTCGGCGCCGACCACACGATGGTTAAGGCGCACGTCGATCAGGCCGGCTTGCTCCTGGAAGTCGCCGTGCAGTTTGCCCAACGCTTCAGCGTAACGCGGCCCCAGATAATCCAGTTGCACGCCATCACGCAGCGGGCCGCGATAGACCACACCGCCCAGGCGCGAAGCTTCTTCGAGCAACGTGCAGCGCACCCCGTGGCGCGCCAGTTCGATGGCCGCTGCCATTCCCGCCGGCCCACCGCCGACGATGACCGGTTGCAGGCTCATACGACCTCCTGCCCGGCGATGCGGTTGACCTGGGTTTCGATCTGCATACCGTCACGCACGACGGTCTGGCAGGCGCGGCGTTTGTGCCGGCCATTGATTTTCACCAGGCAGCACTGGCACACGCCCATGCCGCAGTAGGCGCCGGTGATCTGGTCATGATCGTTGCGTGCAATCTGACGCACACCGAGGGATTGAATAACGCTGAGGACGGTTTCGCCGATGGCGGCGGAGATCGGTTGACCGTTGATGTGGACGGTCATATCCGTCTGGGCCAAGGGCTGGATATCAAAGGTTCGTTCTAGGCAGTGCATTGCGGTGTTCATCCGTGAAGGTTCGGTTGAGGTTGTGTCAGCTCCTTGCTGCACTACACCTTGTCGACGCATTTTTTGCTGTGATTAGGGCGTCGACGCGGATACTTCGTCAGCACAGCGAGGTGCGCGACAAGCAATGTAGTTCATTCCTCAGCAAAGGCCTGGATCATTTAAGTTAGGCGAAATCGCCAGGAAAAACATTGATCCAGGCCAGTGAAAGCAGTCGGATTGTTCAACGATCAGTTGGAGAAGACGAACTGCCCTTTGATCTTTTTCGCGCCGATGAACCCCAGGTCCGGAAACAGCAGAGTTTTCAGCCAGGCCGCGTAGCCCACTATCGCCAGGGTGATGCCAACGCCGATCAGGGTAGACACCGGGTCTTCATCGAAGCCTTTGAACATGCGCGACAACTGGCTGATCGTCAGGATCACGTAGACGGTGTAAACCGCAGCAATGTTCTTGTAGAAGCCCCAGGCGAACAACAAGGGAATGCCGCCCGCCAACAGCATGACTATCAGGGCCATGCCCGCACTGACTTCATAAAACAGGAAGAACCCGGCAAAGGCGCCGATCAATGCCTGAATGCAGGTCAGCACCACCAGAATCGTGACCTTGAGTGAATGACGCTCTCTGAGAGCGGGGTCAGGCCGGCCGCCAATCCATGCAGCCAACACCCGATCCTTGACGTTCCCACCCGAGAGCGCCTTGAAGATTTCGGTTTTAGAGCGGCCAGCGTCGAGCATCTCGACCAGTTGCCGCTTGATTTCCTTCTTGTCCAACGTGCTCATCCTTAACTAACAGTGAAAGCGGCCAATCCACCTCCGCCGGCGATTCTCGCCGTTGGCCGTCCAGAAAGCAAAAAGCCGCTTCCACCCGAAGGTGGAAGCGGCCGAGGCATAAGCCTCAATAAAGCAATCAGTGCACGAACAGCGCGATCAGGATGATGATCGGGATCGGTACACCGAGGAAAAACAGCAGAAGTGAGCGCATGGTGATTCTCCCTTTTTAACGGACTGGAGGCAGTGTGGTGGTGGCGTAGGTATCGATTTCGACGTACTCGACCGCATCCCGGCGGCGACCGCCGAACGTGGCCGCGAGGCTGGCGAAGAAGGCACCGGCCAGCAGCGCGATGAACATCCACAGCGACGTCCAGGCAGCGACTTTGGCGGCGGTGTCGGCAGCTTGCTGGGCTTTGAGCTTGGCGTCGGCGATGGCTTTCTGGGTTCGAGCGTAGACCTCATCGACACGACGCTCAGCATCGGCCTGAGTCAGGTTGGTCCGTTGTGCGACCAGTTGGGCAAGGTAGGTACGGTCTTCGGCGCTGAGCTGACCATTGGCCAGGCTTTGCGCGAAGATCCGCGCCACCGCACCATGAGCGGCGTCATCGCTGACGGAGGCTGGGCGATCATCACGGAACAGGCTGTCAATGAAGTAGCCATATTGATTGCTGTTGGTGTTCGTTGCCGCAGTACCGGCCGCTTGGGTCATGGCGCTGGCGGCGCCACTGGCCACACTGGCACCGGCCTGCACGCCGCCACTGATGACGCTGCTGACCGAACCGACCACGAGGATCGCCGTCACCAGCGTTGCCACACACCAGGCGAGGAAACCATGGGCGGTGTCACGAAAGTAAACCTCGTCACCGTGCATGTTTGCCCACTTCACCCGCAGACGACCGGCAATATAACCGCCCATGCCGGAAGCGATGATTTGCGTCACCGCCAACCAGATGATGGTCGAAATGCCCAAGCCCTTGGCGCTGACGCCCTCCCCGGCCCACGGTGAAACGGCAGAGAAGCCCAAACCAAAGCCCAGCAGCACCAGAATCATCGACAGTGCCGCGGCTGCCGCGGCACCTGCGAAAATGGCGCCCCAGGACACACCTGAAACGCTGCTGGACTGTTCGTAGGCAGGATAAAGCCCATCAGAGGATCTATTCATTGTTGTTCTGCTCCAGGCATGAAAAATGGTGTTACAACTGGTCACAACGGGAACTGCAGTGACCGTGCCATTCACCAACAACAAATAAATTCGTTATTTTCAATCACTTACAAAAGATGAACTTCTCAGGACATTGCAATTTGCAAAGTAAGGGAAGGTCTGAAGTAAGACCTTCTTTTTCCAGCAAATCGGGCGTCAGGCTGTAAAAAAGAGAGCACTTCGCTGAAACTCTAGAAATATCGACTTTTTTCGATGAATAAGCCTGTTTTAAGCACTTATTAATCCTTAATTTCCATACTGCGGACGCACCTGTCCTATAGG